>CAVXRI010000019.1:0-332146 GCA_963764155.1 uncultured Alphaproteobacteria bacterium | reverse complement strand
GCGGTCCGTTCGGTTGACAACGAGCGGTGCCGGCTAGCCTGGTTCCCGCGTCAGGACCAGCGAGGCGTTCTGGCCGCCGAAGCCGAACGAGTTTGACATCACGGCGGTCACTTTGGCGTCGCGGGCCTTGTTGCCGACAATGTCGAACAGGATCGTTGGATCGGGGATGTCATAGTTGATGGTCGGCGGGATGCGCTGATGTTCGAGGGTGAGCAGCGAGAACACCGCCTCGACAGCGCCTGCGGCTGAGACGGTATGGCCAACCATGGATTTGTTCGATGATACGGGAATTTGCTGGGCGAGTTCACCGAACACCGCCGATATACCGAGATATTCCATTTTGTCGTTTTCAGGGGTCGCGGTGCCGTGGGCGTTGATGTGATCGATGTGTTCTGGCCTCATGCCGGCATCAACCAGCGCCTTCAGTACGCAGCCGATGATCGGCTTGCCGTCCGGGCTTGAGCGAGTCCGATGAAAGGAATCGGTGAGCTCGCCGCAGCCTGCTACCACGCCAAGGATGGGAGCGCCGCGCGCCAGGGCGGCATCGAAGCTTTCGAGCACCAGCGCGCCTGCGCCCTCCGCCATGACAAAGCCGTCACGGTTCTTCGAAAATGGTTTTGAGGCAGCTTGCGGTGGGTTGTTCTGGGTTGAAAGCGCGGATAGCAGCGAAAATCGTACCATTACCTCCGGATTGATCGACGCATCGGCTCCCACGCACAGCGCGGCGTCGGTTTCGCCGCGGCGGATCGCTTCAACGCCGAGCTGGATCGCAGTCGCACCGGACGCGCAGGCAGTCGAGAGCGAAATTGGCGATCCCTTGGTGCCAAACGTCTCGGCAAGATGGCCCGCCACCGAGCCGAACGTGAAACGGCGGTGATAGGGCGCGAATTTTCCGCCGCCGCTGATGCGCAGGAGGTCGTCGTAGTTCGGGTCTAGCTTACCAGTGGCGCGGCCCAACTCGAACCGTTGCGACCATTCGAATTCGACGGGGGCCACCGCGAGAAATAGCGGCCCCGGGAAATCACCCTTAATTCCGATGTGCGACTGCTCCAGCGCTTCTTCGGTGGCCATCTCGGCAAGGCGCTCGGTGAGACCAGGTGACGAACGCGGCTCGACGGCGACAAAATCCACCGTTCCGGCGATCGTGGTCTTCAAACCGTCGATCGGGAATCGAGTGATGGTGCGGATGCCGAACTCGCCGATCGTCAGTTTCGCCCAGTTTTCGGTTTTGCCGGCACCCAGCGAGGTCACAATGCCCATGCCGGTGACGACGACGATCGGCCTCCCGAGTTTGTCGCGTGGTCCCGTCAAGTTTCCCCTGCCAATCAAAACGCCCAAGACGCCGAGATCACTTGATCGCCTCGACGAGGGCCAGGCCTTCGACGCGCCAGCGACCCGAACTGATCCGGCAACTCGTACATTACATGCGCCAAGACAATGTGAGTCATGCTTTATGCCCCGCACGCCGGATCATCGCCACGTGATAGCGTCGGCGCTTGATTGCTAGTCATCACAATAACGAGCCTGGGTGGGTCAGTCCTCTCGCGCTTACCGCATCGATGCAGTTGCGACTTGAGCCGTGGGAGCACCAGTTTTGGGAGCACCAGTTTAATGCATTGTAGCGTATGGATCGAAGCAGCTTTCCTTTAATGACTTGGCCGGTCTCGGACCGGCCAAGTTTTCCGTTTCTGAATGCTTAATACGAGAGGAGCTTCTCGCGGAGATCGCGAGCACAACTGAGCGCCATTTCCGCAACACTCGTCAAAAAAAATTGCGCTATTGCTGGCTCGGCAGTCTGTTTGTTGCGCCATAAGGAGCGTCAGGTTAGTTCTGAACTTGTTCATTAATGAAAGCAGAGATTCGATGTTGAAATTTGTGATCGTTGGCACTGCGTCTTTGGCATTCGTGGGAACAGCCATTGCTGCGGACCTGCCTCATCCGCAGCCTGTTGTGCAAACGGGGCCGGTTGGCAAGTACCCCCTCGGCAAAACTCCAGTTGGTAAGTACCCGATCGGCAAGGGCCCCGGCTCCATTGATTACCAAGGGTTAACCCGAGGGTCAATCCGACTCTTTATCTATGCGCCTTCGGCCCGTTGCGGTGCCGGCTCGGGCGCTGGCTCTGGGAATGTGTGGTTGTGAGATTGGCGCTCTTGGTCACTAGGCCATGCCCGTGCGGCGTAGTAGTGCTTCACTACGGGTCTCGTTGCTTTGCCCAATCCGATAAGAGTTCTCGCCGCGATGTTGCCTGGCACCGGAATTTAAGCCGTGTCGTTAATCCCGACCCGAGCCTCTTTTTTCATATGGCGATGAGCAGAGTCCAAGGTTGATGACCCCATTTGGCGCGATGAAGCAACGGGACCGGGCGCGGAGCCCGTGGTGATCAGCGTTTCGCGTCGGGAGCGCTGCGGTCGGCGCAAGGCTGGCGCAAGATCACCAAACCACTGTGCAGTCGGACGGTGTTGCAGTCGCGTTCAACACTGGCCAGGCCGAAGAAGGTTGCGAAGTCGCGCTTGGCGACCTGACGACATAGTTCGCGCCATGGTCAGTAGCCGATCCGCTCAGGGCAGTTATCGCTCGCTTAGCGAGCGGCGGGGTCAAAGCGAGTTTCTGCGAAGGCCAACAAAGTGATCACCATAGAATTTTCCGACAATGGTTGCCATCGTGCTCGGGGATCGCGCGCTCGATTGCGCAGCATATTCGATAGACTGCTACCCCGGTCCATCGAGCCAGCGGAGGCCTATCACTCCGCCGCTGGCAGCCACTGAATTGCTGAAAGGTTTATTCCGGTTTCGGAGCGCTGTCGCGCCGTTCTCCCTTGCTTTCGACCGCCGGTGGCGATGGGATCGGTAGCAGGTCGGGAGATCAACAATTGCGCATCTTGGCGGTCGTGGCCCTTACACTCGCGCTGATCGGCTGCCAAGGCGACCGCGTTAAGCAGGGCATGAATTCACCTCAGGGATCCATCGTGAAAAGCGTGAGCCAAACGGCCGCCTAGTCGCGCTAGTGCTGACGAGGAAGAACTGACGACCCCAGTCACCTAGGCGGCAGTTCATGTTGCACTTGCAAGGTGCGGGCTAGGTGAAGGCAATCACCGGAGCGAGATCAAACAGCCTATCATCAATCATCGCCTGCACACCTTTCGCCGTTTCTTCGCCGGGAAGACGACCATCCGGCACACGAATGGGCCTTGTCCCTCCCGGGTTTCCCAAACCTATGACCCCGACAAGGGCCGTTTTTTGGGCCGATTTGTGCAAAATTCCTCATCTTCGCAAAAGACCGTTGACCGCGGTCTCATTGGATTTATGCACTGCATATTATTGCGCGCGAGCTATCAGTCATCGTAAACTAGATACAATGGGAGTCTAGCGCTAGTTCCAGGAGCAGTGATGGCCGATAGCCGCGCGAATGATCTCATTCTCGGGACACCCACAGCGCCGATTCCCAATCTGGGGGCATCGAAGGCTTCGATTTAGGCGCATTACGACCGCGAACCCCGTTTGTACGAGCGGTTTCTCGGGTCGAGCCTTGCCTATTCGGCCGGGATCTGGAACGAGCCGGCCAATCGCGACACGCTCGAAGCGGCGCAACTTCGCAAGCTCGACTGGCACATCGATAGGTCGGGCGCGAATAGCGGGCAACGCGTGCTTGAGGTGGGGTTCGGTTGGGGCAGTCTGATCCAGCGGTTGATGGTGCGTAAGGCGGACCTTGATTATGTGGGGCTGACGCTTGCCGACAATCAGGCCCAATACGTCCGCAGCTATGCCCCTGAGAACTTCGCGACCGAGATTTCGGCGTGGCAGGATTACCAGACGAACCGCCCGTTCGACGCGGTCGTGAGTCTCGAAGCGATGGAGCACTTCGCCGGGAAGGCCGTGGATCGCGACGGGCGGATTGAGGCCTACCGCCTGTTCTTCGACTTTTGCGCCAGCATCTTGCGCGTCGGGGGGCGCGCCTCAATCCAGGTGAACGGCTGGGGTAACATAGCGCCTGGCAGCGAGGCGCGCCACATTGCTGAGAGCGGAATCGATGGTTTCTGGCTCGAGGGCAACTTGCCGCACGCCAGCGAGATGCTGCTCGCAAGCGAGCCCTGGTTCAACCTCGTGCATCTCGAAGGAACGCAACGCGACTACATCTACACGCTGCGCTCATGGATACGGAATCTGCGGCTCCATGAGACCGATCTCGTAGCGCTGGTAGGGCCCGAGATGGTGAGTGACTACCTGCATAATTTCACCGTGTGCCTAGACGCGTATCTTGCCGGCGCACTTACGCTCTATCGGCTGGTGCTTGAGCGCAAGGGATTGTTACCTGAGCGGCGCACTATGAAGGGCTGACCGGGAGAGTTCGCGGGCGGCCCTCCTCAAAAGCACATCATGCGTCGGGAATTTCACCGCCGTAGCGCGTCACGACGCCGGTAGGCGCCAGCGCACGCTCGCGCGGCATGATGATGTTGCTCGCAAGGCCGAGAGCCGCAAAGAGGCGGATCGTCAGGTAAGTCGAGTTGAAACTCCCACCAGAGATGGCCATGCTTCGCCGCGCGCGGATCGGCATGGTGATTGTTGTGCCATCCTTCGCCGTTGCTCAAGATGCCGACGAACATGTTGTTCCGGCTTCCCTCGTCGGTTTCGTAATTCCGGTAGCCCCACAGATGAGTGATCGAGTTCACGGCCCAGGTCTGATGCCAGACAACGACGGTGCGCACGAAAACGCCCCACACCAAAAGACTGGTGCCGAACTGGACACTTTCTCGCAGCGTACCTCCGGTTGCCCACACGGCCAGAAATCCGCCCCCGTAGAACAGGAGCCATGAAGCCAAGATGAGCCAGCTCTGTCGATAGTACCGCTCGAGCCAGTGATAGAAGGGATCGCGCAGAATATCCTTGGCATAGCGGTCGTAGATGCCGAGCCGGGTCAGTTCGCGGTTGTCAATTAGAAGCCAGCCAAGATGCCCCCAGAGGAAATTGACCAGTGGGCTGTGGGGGTCGGGCTGTTCGTCGGCGTGCTCGTGATGTCGACGGTGCACCGCCACCCAGCGCGCGGGCGTGTCCTGCACGCAGCAGATGGCCAGCGTTGCCAGCACATATTCGAACCATTTCGGAGTTTTGAAACCGCGATGGGTCAGCAAGCGATGATAGCATAGGTTGATGCCCAGCACGCCAAAGACGTAGTCGCCGAGAATGAACAGGATCACGCCCGTCCAACTGAAGAACCAAGGCAGGAACGCGAGCAAAGCCACAAGGTGATAGCCAAAAACCACCGGCGCATAGGCCCAGGAGACGCGCGCAGGCAGCGTTCCGGCCGGCATCTGCAATCGAGCAGCTGATTCGGCAGTTCCTTCGTGCGTCGTGGATGTTTCGAGCCGCATAATCAAGCTTTTGTCCGGCGGTTCGAGCTCACGATTTCATTCTCTCCGGTTCCGCTGCTTGCGCAAATGCCAATCTCGTCGTCCTACGCACCCGCGCGGGCAAGAAGCTTTGTTTGAGCCATTCCGGGCAGTCCTCGATACCTGAACGGGGACCGGGCACGCGGAAGACACAGATTAAAAACGCTCGGTCAGACTAAAGAAAGCAACGCGAGTATTGATAGGGCATTGCGCAGCAGTCATATCCGAACAATGGCCGCCGTGCTCCAACCATACGTGGGCGGGAATCACGCTGCTGCAGGTGTGTTTATCTCACTCCAAGAATAGCAGATATTACAAATATCGCGCAAGCGAGGAGCGGGGGCAAAAGTCAGGCATGGACATCGCCGCAACCGCTTCGTCGAAATGCTTCCTTGAGGGAAATGGTCGCCGTCGATAATGCTGACCGTCCAACTCCAATCAAGGATTCATTCCGCAAATATTGTAGAGGAAGTGACCACGTGAAGCTACATCCCGTCCGTACGCATAAGTCTGCCGAGAACTTGCCGCGCCCGGCGCAACTCGCATGGAAGATAGCCGACGTCGCGGCCGATCCTGTTCCGGTCGAGCCTGCCGTCGTCGAAATGATTGGCAACCGGATCATCGACAATGCAGCCGTCGCAGCCGCTTCACTCGCACGCCGCGCGGTTGCAAGCGCGCGCTCTCAAGCTAGTGCGCATCCGTTCCAGCCCGGCGCTACCGTCTTTGGGCTTTCCGCCGATCGCCGCGTCTCACCGGAATGGGCAGCGTGGGCGAATGGGGTCGCGGTGAATGAGCTCGATTTCCACGACACGTTCCTCGCAGCCGACTGTTCGCATCCCGGCGACAATATCCCGCCGGTTCTCGCCGCCGCGCAGCATTGCGGGTTGAGCGGCGCCGACCTCGTTCGTGGGCTGGCCGCCGCCTACGAGATTCAGGTCAATCTCGTGAAGGGCATCTGCCTGCACGAACATAAAATCGATCATATCGCCCATCTTGGCCCTTCGGCGGCGGCTGGCATCGGCGCAGCGCTCGGACTTTCCACGAGTGCGATCTACAGCGCTGTTCAGCAGGCGCTCCACGTGACGACGACGACACGCCAGTCGCGAAAAGGAGCGTTTTCAAGCTGGAGAGCCTACGCCCCTGCGTTCGCCGGCAAGATGGCGGTAGAGGCGGTTGACCGCGTCATGCGGGGCGAAGGTGCGCCTTCTCCTGCATGGGAAGGCGAGGATGGTTTCATTGCATGGCTCTTGGGCGGACCAACAGCGGTTTATCAGGTGCCGTTGCCAGAGAAGGGCGAAACAAAGCGCGCCATCCTCGAGACCTACACCAAGGAGCATTCTGCGGGGCATCAGAGCCAGGCGCTGATCGATCTCGCGCGTCGCGTTGGCCCCAAGATCGGAGATCTGTCCAAGCTCGCGAGCATCGTGATCCACACGAGCCAACACATACATTATGTGATGGGCACAGGAGCCAATGATTCGCAGAAGATGGATCCGGATGCCAGCCGTGAAACGCTTGGTCACTCGATCATGTATATATTTGCCGTCGCGCTTTTAGACCGCGGCTGGCATCACGAAGCCTCTTACCCGCCGGTGCGGACAACAACGTCGAAAACACGCGCACTTTGGCGAAAAATCTCAACCGTCGAAGATCCGGAATGGACGAGGCGCAATGACAGTCGCGATCCCAGTGAGAAGGCATTCGGCGGCCGCATTGTCGTTACGATGGACGATGGCTCGGTGCTGGAGGACGAGATCGCCGTCGCAGACGCACATCCGCTTGGCGCCCGGCCATTCGCCAGGCCCCAATACATCACGAAATTCCGAACGCTCGCGCATGCCGTCGTGGCAGAGGCCGAGCAGGACCGGTTTCTGGGAACGGTCGACCGCTTGGCCCGCCTTGAGCGCGACGATCTCGCTGGGCTGACCTTCACGGTCGACCCGGCAAAGCTGGGCGTATCGAGGACGAGCGGCATCTTCGATTGGCGCGGAACATCCTCCACGCCGAGTGGCCTTTCGGTTGTTGCAAGGTAGGCGAGAGCAGTCATGCCAAGCAGTGTGTCACAACAATGCACCTGGCGTGACGATGCCGAGTGTCGACCAGGCGCGTGAGCCTGCGCCCGTCGCCAATCATAACGGGGTTGCCGGATGCAGGCGAAGGATATCCTGTAAGGCGCAGCCAAATCGACGCGAATGACTCGAACTCGATTTTCAGGTATTCCATCGTCCGGTCCTGCGATAGTCTCCCGGTGAACCCCCAGCGGGTGCGCTAATGGATGTGAGCAATTGGCTACGGAGCCTTGACCTCGGTCAGTATGAGGCCGCGTTTCGGGAAAACCTCGTCGACGACACAGTCCTCTCCAGCTTGACGGTCGAGGACCTGAAGGATCTTGGCGTCGGAATTGTAGGGCACAGACGTAAGCTGCTGGATGCCATTGCCGACCTCCGGGTCAAGGCCTCCGCGACCCAGACACCGCTGAAGAGATTGCCTGCAGCCGACCGCAGTTCCAGTGACGCTGCGGAGCGCCGCCAAGTCACGGTGATGTTCTGTGACCTCGTAGGCTCCACGCCACTCTCTGCTCGCATGGACCCAGAAGATCTGCGAGAGGTAATCTCTGCCTATCAGAGGTGTGTCACCGAGACTGTACGCCGCTTCGGCGGGTTCGTGGCGAGATATATGGGTGACGGTGTTCTCGTGTATTTTGGCTACCCCGAGGCCCATGAGGACGACGCCGAGCAGGCGGTACGCGCGGGGCTGGAGCTGATCGCGGCAGTCACGGCTCTCAATTCACCCGTCTCCCTGCAAACCCGTATAGGAATTGCGACCGGGATAGTGGTCGTCGGCGACTTGATTGGATCGGGGGATGCGCAGGAGCGCGGCATCGTCGGCGAGACCCCGAACTTCGCCGCGCGCCTGCAGGGGATCGCCGAGCCGAACACGGTCGTCATCGCTGAGGGTACGCGAAAACTTCTTGGCAATTTGTTCGAGCTGCAGGACCTCGGAGCGAGGGACCTCAAGGGCATCACCGGGCCGGCGCGGGCCTGGGCGGCACTCCGGCCGGCTTCAGTGGAAGGCCGTTTCGAGGCCATGCATGCAAGCGGCCTGACTGAGCTCGTCGGGCGGGAAGAAGAATTTAACTTGCTGCTCCGGCGCTGGTCGAAGGCCAACACCGGCGAAGGCCAGGTCGTGTTGCTTTCAGGCGAGGCAGGCATTGGCAAGTCACGGCTGACGGCAGCGCTGCTTGAACGCCTAGCTACCGAACAGCACACGCGATTGCGTTATTTTTGCTCCCCTCAGCACACCGATAGCGCCTTTTATCCCATCATCGGCCAGATGCAGCGGGCTGCAGGACTTGCACATGATGACACCGCGAAAGCCAAGCACGACAAGCTCGATGCGCTGCTGGCGCAGACCTCAACATCCAGACAGGACGCGGCACTTTTCACCGAGATGCTGTCGCTTCCCAAAGACGGACGTGACCCCGCTCTTGAGCTTGCTCCCGAACAACGCCGGCAGAAAACGTTAGAGGCACTCAGCCGACAAGCGGAAACCCTCGCCCGCTCTAGTCCAGTGCTCATGATCTTTGAGGATGCGCACTGGGCCGACCCCACGAGCCTGGAAGCGTTGGGTCGCATGGTGGACCGGATCACCACGCTTCCAGCGCTATTGATCGTGACGTTCCGACCGGAGTTCGAGGCGCCTTGGGTCGGACAATCGCACGTAACAGCGCTCGCCATCAACCGACTGGGGCATCGCGACGCTGGCAGCATGATCGACCGCGTCGTCGGCAACAAGTCGCTGCTCGCGAAGATCAGGCAGGACATCATCGAGCGGACCGACGGCATCCCATTGTTCGTCGAGGAGATGACGAAAGCGGTATTGGAGGTCGGGAGTGAGCCGGAAGCGATGCGGACTGCGGCCGCAGTTCCCTCTCCGGCACTGGCGGTTCCCGCGAGCTTGCATGCTTCCCTGATGGCGCGGCTCGACCGGCTCGGCCCGGCCAAGGAGGTGGCACAGATCGGGGCGGCGATCGGTCGTGAGTTCGCTCACGGGTTGTTGGCCGCCGTGGTACGCAAGCCAGAGGCGGAACTGGGCTCGGCGCTCGACCGTCTCATCGCGGCCGGATTGTTGTTCCGGCAGGGCGTGCCGCCGCACGCGACCTACCTGTTCAAGCACGCCCTGGTGCAGGACGCGGCCTATGGCACCCTGCTGCGCCAGCCGAGACGCGCACTCCACGCCCTCATCGCCGAAACCCTCGAAAGCCGGTTCCAGACATCGCCGATAGCCAGCCCGATCTGCTGGCGCGGCATTGCAGCGAGGCTGGGCTGATTGACAAGGCCGCCAGCCTTTGGGGCAAGGCAGGATTGCGGTCGCTGGAGCGCTCGGCGCTGGTCGAAGCCGCAGAGCAGCTCACACGTGCGCTCGCTCAGATCGCGACCTTGCCCAGCACGCCGGCGCTTCGTCGCGAAGAGATCAGGCTTCAGGCCGCGCTGGTAGCCCCTCTTATGCACACCAAAGGCTATGCGGCATCCGAAGCCAAGGATGCGGTGGAGCGCGCGCGTCTCTTGATCGAACAGGCTGAATCGCTCGGAGAGCCTCCCGAAGATCCACTGCTCTTATTCTCGGTCCTCTATGGCTTGTTGGCCGCGAACTTTGTGGCGTTCAACGGCGACGTAGTGTGCGAGCTTGCGACGGAATTCTTAGCGCTTGCCGAAAAACAAGGTACGACCGCTCCGCTCATGATCGGGCATCGCGTCATGGGCAGTTCATTGCTGATCACCGGAGACATCGCGGAAGGCCGAGCGCATTATGATCAAGCGCTCGCCTTTTACGGTCCTGCGGAACATCGTCCGCTGGCGACCCGGTTTGGACAAGACGTCCGGCGTATCAATATTGTCATTTCGCCCGTTGGCGTTGTGGTTGCTTGGTTATCCCGAAGCCGCGCTGGCCGACCACGAGCAGGCGCTCAGGGATGCGCGCGAGATCGGCCACGCTGCGACTTTGATGTACGCGCTGTCCAACACATCGTTGACACATATTTTTTGCGGAAGTTACGCAACAGCAACTGCGCTAACCAATGAGCTTGTCGCCTTGGCAGATGAAAAAGGCGCCTTGTTCTGGAAGGCATACGGAATGATGCACCAAGGTTGCGTATTGGCCAAGACTGGTAAATCCACGAACGCAGTCCAAATGTTCATTTCCGCGCTCAACGCGCTGCGGGCAAGGGGAACTACACTGTATATGCCGTGGTACTTATCATTGTTGGCGAGTGGCCTATGCCGAACTTGGACGAAACGACGATGCTTGGCGCTGCATTGGCGAAGCGACAACGACAATGGAAACAACCGGCAACGTTGGTTCGAAGCCGAAATCCACCGGATCGCCGGGGAAATCGCGCTGATGTCGCCGAAGCCGGACGCGGCGAAAGCAGAAGCGTATTTCGAGCGTGCGCTCGAGGTCGCCCGCCAGCAGCAGGCAAAGTCCTGGGAACTGCGCGCGGCTATGAGCATGGCGCGGCTCTGGCGCGACCAGGGAAGGGGCAGCAGGCGCGCGAACTGCTCGCTCCGGTTTACGGCTGGTTCACCGAGGGCTTCGACACGCTCGATTTGAAGCAGGCGAAGACGGTGCTGGACGAACTCGCGTCATAGTGATGCTTTTCTCGCGATGGCGTCCATCTGCGTCCTTAGCCTAGGAACGTGGCAAGGCCTTCAGCGGTGGCCACATCAGAACGCTAAAGATTTCGAGGAATGCTCTCAGCGAGCAGAGCGGGCCGCATCTTCTGTAGATAATCGAAACGCCTTGGTGAATCAGTGCGACCAGCAATTTGTTGGGCGGCGCAAGATGGGCGGCGGGTACACCTCTACTATGATTTTCTCCAGAACCGGCATTTCGACATTGCCGGTCCTAACCCGACACTGGATAAGCTGAAATACTTCGACCGGCAATACACGTTATATCTGGGCGCACAGCGGCGGGACGCAGTTACAGCATCACTTGCAGAAAAGCAAAGCAGAACGGAGCAATCAGATCTGGACGCACAGCGGCGGGACGCAATTGCAGCAGCTCTTGCAGGAAAGTCGAGCCGCATGGAGCAGTCAAAAGATGATCGTGGCGCCGGTTTAAAGCCTTCCCCCGGGACACCGAGGGTGCTCACTCGGACTACTGTTCCTATCCCCAAACCTCGCAACTCAGTAGTTCGATTGCCTGTCTCGTGCGACGATGCATCAGTGTCGTGCAGCTGGGAAAGATTTTTCTGCAGGAATAGAAAACTTTTTCGGATCTATGGCTAATGTAAACCGCCCCTGAGCATTCGGGCTTTGTACGATTTGTACCGTGATCAATTCCTTGGGTCGCGAGGCGTTATTGGCAGGCTCAGCTCTCAAACAGGCAAGTAAACCGAAAACCTTGATCGAGAAGGTCAAGGATGATTTGCGAAAGCGTGCCGAACTCAAAGCTAACCGAGCGCTCCTCAAAGAAGCTCGAAAGCTACCGCCCACAAACACAGACCGGACTCCTAACCGGCGGCCAGATTGCAGCTTCGGTGCGGGACCTTGCCGTCCTCCTCAATCATCGATGTTCCAATTCCAGGGGTCGGTGCAGGCAGGGGAGAGTGGTGGGTAAGTTCCCCAAAATCGATGCGTTCCGCCGGAAGGCCGCGCATTTTCATTTAAGAAATGGATAGCCTGGGATCGCGTCATCTTGCCGCTCCCCATACACTGAGGCACAGCGAATGATCGTAATGGGTTTCAACTTTGCAGCGAGCCTCCGATCTGAGGCCATCCCGGCGGGATCCCTCAACTCTGTGTCCTCTCCATCTCGTTTCGATACGTTGCTTGATGAGGCCGTCACCAGGTCCAGGCGGGATCCGCTGGATCCCGGGGTCATTCAAGAACGCGGTCGACCGCGCGCCTTCTTCGGCCTTGCTGCCCGATTTGCGACAGCCTTCGGTCTCTTTGCCGGAGCTGCGGCCAGGATATAACCGCGCCGGGCAAGCTCATCTGGCAAGGTCGATCCCGGCAAGCATCCCATTGAAACCTCCGCCGCGCCGGGGATCGACGTCAGCCGACTTTGCCGCTCGGTCACGTAGGCGATGAGAGCCGCGAGCCACTGGTTGATGCTGTCCATCGCGCGATCGCGCGGGCCGCGCCAGAAACCTAAGCCACGGTCTCGACTGCGGTGTATCAGGCAGTGTCTTTGGCCCTTTCTATTCGACTGCAGTCTTCCATTGTGGTTCTGTCTCTCCCGAGACCGCTGACGAGAAACCGCGGTTGAGGCCCAGGGGGGTGGACTGATGGCGGCCACGTTGACACTGATCTGGTGGCTTTACGGCTATCGGCTCTGGAAACGAGCCCGCCGCGAAGGTACAAGCCGATAGCCTCGGGCCAAAAACGGCTCGGCAGGGACCCGCATTTTCGACCTGTTCGATCTCTTTAGCGGGCACGTTGCGTAAGTATCAGCCGTGCATCCCGACGCGCGGCACCGAAGTCCCAGCCGGCCCGGATTGGCTTCACGAATTAAAGCACGATGGCTACTGCCGGATCGTACAGCGGGAGGGCAAGCGCGTGCGCACGACAAGGCCAGTCGGCAAGTACGTCGCGGATTGGTCCGCCTGAGCCAAAGTTATCGGCGCTAAGCCAAAGCATTGCTGCGCGGGATGCTCATCGGGGTTTTACCGCCGCGCAGAACTGCTCCGTGACCGCCATAGTTTCCTGGGTGAGGTTCCAGCCGTTTGTCTCGGCGTTTTCCTTGGCCAACCTTTGCTCGTTCTGAAGCATCTTTTTGATTTGCGCGTACGGTTTCCAGTCGGCCTTGGATAGCTTGACGGCGGGCGCACCGCAGACGTTGTGGGCAATCGCTTTATGCACGCTGGTGCTAACGCCGTTCATGTGATCCTCGACCACGGCAGTGAAGCGCGCCTTGGCGTATTGGCTGTTGGCTGCGATGAAGTCCTTGCAGAAGGCAACTCGTTGACCTCCATCGCGGGCCTTGATGTAGGCCGTCTGCGCCTCGTAATGGAGGCGGTAGGCCAATTTGTCGGCGTTCGGGTCGGATTTTACCGCTTTGAGCATGGCGCGGTGATCACTCAACGTGGCCTCACTAATTCGATATCACATACTTTGGCGAGGGAGACGACCGGAGCGTAGGCCCGCACCGTGGTTTCCAGGGCATCGTTGGCGCGCGCAATAGGTGGGTACAGGCTGGCGGCGGTTGCGAAAGCAGCGAGACAGCGGTTCATTAATGCGATGTTCCAGATCACCAAACGGTAACGGCGGCCTCGGCGCACGTCGGTCTTCATGGTTCTGACCAAATGGCGAATCCGACGTACGCGAGTACGGCCACGCTAAGATTGATGACCGCAATCGCGGCATGTTCGATGGTGAAAAGTCGTCTTGATGCCATGCACCACTTTTTGCGGCAGTCGAGCGACGACTTTGATCTGGATCAAACCATTTCGTTCGGGCATTGCGATTGCGCCTGCGGACCACGGCGGCTTCATCGCGCTTTCTCCACTGCCGTGACCGATTGGACAATGGCCTTTGGGGCAATAGTTCAAGCGCCGCCTCTACCGTACTGTGCGCGGATGGAGCCATTTCGTTATGCCTTTATTGCGCTATTTTTTATTTGTCAGCGGTGGATTGCTTGCACTGCTGCTCGTGTGCAGCGCGGTGCTTCCGAACCTTCCCTCTAGTGACGCCATCGTGTCTAGCTCGGAACACCCGGCAATTCGGATTAGCTCTGACCGAAAATGGCCCGAGCGAATTGTTTTCGATACTGGCTTGGTTTCCGATAAGCCGGTGGCACTTGCGCAGGTTGAAGCCCATCCTGCGGCGCGGCCGGTGGTGAGTGAGGCAGCTGCACACGTGCGCGAAGCCATGGCGCAGTTGCAGAGTCCTGAAGCAAAGGACGCCAAGACCGTTTTGGCTGATCCGAAAAGGACGGAAATCAAGCCTCAGCCGAAACGCAGGGTCGCGAGGGCTCGAACCACTCGCCCGACCATGTTCGCGGCCCAGTCGTCGCAAAGGATGTTGGCCGCGCAGCAACCCCATTTCAGCTTTTTCAATATAACCTGGTGAGTCGAGTTCTCTGATCCAAGAGCTGTATCAAATCGACCAAGCTCAATGATCTTTTTGGCAGCGCAAACGACTTAAACTGAAGTGAGTAGCATCATGTTCATCAAGACAATCGCGTTGTATTCACTCATCTATATCGCGGGGATTACAAGCTCAATGGCGGTGCATCAGGTAATTCCCTCGGCAGCGGCACGTTTCCAGTCGGCTCCCGGTGAGGGGACTCCATCAGTTACTCGTCAGATCGCCAATCGCTCGCTTAAAAGTGACAGGTTGCCAAGCAAGCAAGCAAAGCGACAGGCCGATGACAAAGCACGCTCACAGGGCCCCGTACAAATCGCACCGAACCCCGCTATAGTGAACTACAACGTTGGCTAGGGCGTGAACTCATCTGTGGACGCCCCGCCAGATGCAAGCGGTATTTTGAAGAAGATTGGCACGTACTCGAGAGTCCGGCCTCTGATGCAGCCATTGAGCAGCGGGCCCGGATGGGAGTTCGCGAACCGGAAACTATAAATGCGTGCTTCACCTGCGACGACCTCAGGGCTGCCAGCCCGCGCGCCAATCGGCTTTTGGGCATAGATGCTGTCACGGCGGCTCCGGAGCCAAATCTTGATAGCGGGGTCGCTAGCATGACAATGGCTGGGTCCCCCAAGCGGATCGCCGTGGATTGCGCCCTCGTCGATGCATTAACCATTCTATTCCCCGGTTCAAAAGTGGTTTTGCGCTTAATTCGATAAAGTGTCAGGTTCGGTGGTTGGACAAGCGCCGCCACCATCCAAGTAGCCAATCTGCTGCAAATATGCCAGTTGAAGTCTCGTCGAATTGTTTCAGCTTTGTGCTCGCCTGGTGTTGTGAACGCAGCCGCCGTTTTGCGCCATTTCGCGGCGATCGCCGTTCGAGGGGCGTCCGCCTGTTTGGCTCTGCAATCCGGTTTTGATGAGGCTGGAACGATGAAACCAGGGCGACCTCCGACAGTGCCGCCACTAGTATTGCGATCGCTCATCATCGCGATCGGGTTTGTCGCCTCGCTCGCTGCCTTCGGGCCTGCAGGGATCCAAAACACCGGATCGCGCAAGGCCATCAGCGCTCCCTTTCTCTCCAAAGAACAAGTGCTCGCCGGGATACCGCAGCCAAGCTCGATGCTCAATGACCATATCGGTCACACCGATATAGGGACGACCGAGGTCTTGTTAGCGAGAGCAGCCGCCGACGCATCAATCGCTCTGAACAAACCGGATCCGGTTGTCGAAACGGCCTTGACCAATTCGCCGGATGTTCCGCTCATCAAGCGGGCGCCTGCGCAACTCGCAATGGCAAATCCCTCGGACCTCGAATTTGGAAACGCCGGAAAGGCCGTGACTTCCATGGAAATTCTCGACGAGTGCCTGGTCGTGGACATTTGCGTCGATCGATACCTTTGGGCGCTTTATCAACGGACTCCCAAGGAGGACACCATCAAGGAGCTCGAAAAAAGGAATATCACGGTCAAGCGGAAGGGCAAGATGGTGACTGTCGGCCGAACGTTCACCAAACTTGTCGATGAGGATTTTGCGTGGAAGGATCCAAAGGCGGCGGAACGAGCAGGTATGTCGATGATGGACTACGTCATCGGAGGCATGGATCGCCGCTTCAAGTTAAAGCTGTTTCATACGCTTCACGCGGCCGAGGCGGCGGGCCTTTCGCCCGGTATCACCAGCGCCTTCCGTGATGACTACCGCCAGTCGATCGCAAGCGGGCTCAAGGCGGCGAGCAACAAGTCGTATCATGGCGGAAGCTTCCGCGGTGGCTACGGGCATGGGCTTGCGGCCGACGTCGTGAGTGTCGAGGGCGGAAGTCGCGACCAGCGATGGGCTTCCTCCGAACAGCTCTGGAAGTGGGTTGATGCGCATGGGAAGGAGTTCGGTATCGGTCGGCCGTATCTCGGCAGGGATCCGCCGCATATCGCACCGCTCGACGGCCAGGAATATGCCGCGCACAACCGCGGCTCCAAACACGCCGGATCGGACGTGAAGAAGGTGAAGCGCACGGCCATACGGGGTGACCCGAAACTCCCGAAGCGGCCGAGAGCTGCATCAGCATCAAAGATGAGTTGAGCTGAGCGGCCGTCCGATATGAGGGCTTGCGAATTCCGGGTATCCTCACGTTCTCGGCAGTTTTCGAACACGCTGGTCGCCCCATCGGGATGTTCGATTTCGGCCCTAGTGCAGAGACGGACCAGACTACCCAACAACGATGCCCCGGGGCTTGACCGGAGACGTCTGCGACCGCTTACATAAGTTGTTTATTTGAAGGGGCCTAGCAAGTCATTCCGGTCGCACATCTGCGGACGGCTCGGCGGGTATGGCGGATGGTGGTTCTTGCCACGCACATACCGTTAACTCGTGTTCTACCCGCGCCGCACGCAGCAGCGACTTTTGTGATCATGCCGTCCGGCTGAAGAACAATCGGCGCGGGTGTCATGGCCTGCGCCGAGACCGCTAGTAATACGGCGAGGCCAGCAATAGCAATCAATCTGATCATTCTGTTCTCCTGAGTTTTTCGATCACTCCGACCACTCAGAGCAGGCGTGGTCCGGCTCTCGTGTTCACACCCCACAAGCTTCGGGCGCAGGTCGCTCGCAGGCTTGAGATAGATCAAGGTAAACCGAAGGAGCCGCGAGTTCGGTAATGTAGCGCGTATAAGGATAAAAAGTTTCGGCGGTTGCGGAGTGCGAGTGTAAGTCCTTCTGGCTCACCCAGCCGCTTCGTTTCGATTCCGAATTGGGCGTTCCATCCACGAAATCCTGCAGCTCAGCGAGAGATTTAGCATCCTCAAGCAGGGCCGCTCTTCCCGGGCTGCAGTAGTTTCCATGCTACCTTCAGCATCGGCCAAAAGCTTGTCCGTGGGTTCATACTCTCTTTCGATGTCCGCCTGATGGCCCGCCGGAATTAAGCCGGCCTTCAACGCCTCGATCTTCTGGTTCAGGGCGGTGACCACCTAGGTGACCGGCCGATGTATGTGGGCCGCGAGCAAGGGGGGAATGGCTGATCTCGGCAAATCGACTTGAACCAACCTTTTGCCAGAAAATGGAAAGCGCGGCACCGTTCAATGGGCGGCGCCTGAGACCGATCTCCAGTCGGGCGGAACTGTCTCGGTCCGCTCTTCCCGAATCCACGCCATCATCAATTGCCAGGCCACTGCCAGGATAATGGGCCCCACAAACAGGCCGACGATGCCGTGCGCGATCATTCCGCCCAGAACGCCGATGAAGATGACGAGCATCGGGGTGTTCAGGCCGCGTCCCATGAGCATCGGCTTTAAGATGTTGTCAGCCAGCCCCACGACCAGCAAGATAGATTGTCAGCGGCAGAGCCACTGCAAAATCCTTGGTCGCCCAGATCCATATGATCACGGGAAACAGGACGATCGCCGACCCGATCTGCAGGATAGCAAGGACCAGCACGGCAAACGCCAAAATGCCGGCGTGCGGCACACCTGCGAGTTTCAATCCTATACCGGCCAGCAGCGATTGAAGAACCGCCACGCCGATCACGCCTTGCGAGACCGTACGTATCGTCAGCCCCGCCAGCGCAACAAAATCCTCGTTTCGCTGCGTCACGAGCCGCGCCTGAATCCGCCTTGTCCCTTCGACCAGGTCCGGGCCATAGATGAACAGGAAACCGGACAGCGCCACCGACAAGACGAACTTGAGTGTTCCGATGCCCGCACTGCCGGCAAAGGCGAGTACCGGACCGGCCAACGGCTTCAGATGCGGCGCGACCTCGCGCAACGCAGCCCCCAGATTCGTCGAGGCCTGGTCCCAGATGCCGTAGATCTGCGCGCCTACGATCGGCCACTCCTTCACGCCCTCTGGAGGAGACGGAATGGCCAGGGTACCCGCACCGAGCTGGCCCGCGAAATCTTGCAGGCCCTCGATCACGCCAACTCCAAGCCACGTGACGGGGCCGATGATGATCAAGAGACTGATGACCGTGATGATCGCGGCCGCCAGCTTCGGCCGGCCGCCCAGATGAATGGCAAGCCAGTCGTACGGCGGGTACAAGGCGACGGTCAGAACGATGCTCCAGGCGAGCATCGGAATGAACGGCCGAACGAGGACGAACGACCAATAGAGCAGGAACGCCAGCAACGCGAGCCGGACCGCCAGCTGTATGATCTCATCACCCGATCTGGTCTGCCGAAAAGCCCCCAAAGTCATTGCTTCATTTCCCGCCCGCATTGCCGGCGCGTGCGGGCCAATGCGGCATGTGAAACTTCAATTTATTAGAGCCTATCGGCACCCTCGCATGCTCATGCTTGATCTGGATCAAGCATCACGACCTGATCGAGTGTCGCAAGAGACCGTCCCTGCAACGGTATGTGTACGGCGTAGGTCTCAGATAGGCCCCGCGGTACCCTCACGGCTTCCATTATGAGAACTGCATCCAGAGGTTGCCTGATAATTGCCGCAGCTTAGCTGCGATAATTTCGTGCTGGTTGCGGCAAGGATTGTCCCCGCAGCACTACGACGACTGGCCCGAAGTAGTTCGAGCGCAAAACAGTCATTTGTTTGTGCATCTCCGCCCGGCGGACAAGAGCGGTTGCGCTCCACAGCCTTGGTGCCAGCACAGACGGTCAGGTTCTTAAATTGAGAGAGGCGGCTTTTGGGCCGCCTCTCCGTCTCTCACGCTTACTGGCAGGCGTAGTATATGCCGTCCCCACCCTTGACCAATGTGCCAGGCGTGCAAACAATCCCGTTACGCGCCTTGTAATCATCGCAGCCATTGTAGCTTCCGGAACTTCCGTAGGTGCCGGACCAAGGGCCGCCAGTGTAGTAAGCCCGCACTGCGTAGAAAGGCAGACAGTGATATTGGCCGAATAGCGATTATAGTAATTGGGACGTACAACGAGCCGCCTCCGCACCTGAGCCTGAGCACTGTCGACTGACAGCAAAAGGATGCGCTGCTCGGACCAGCCAACCGAGAACAGTGCGGCGAAAGCCACAGCGAGGTTGCAATTGCAACGTTTCTCCCTTTCATTGATTTCCTCCAACACTCGCTCGTCCCCCGTCACAATGGGTGCACGTCCGTCGTTGTGATGGCAGGAGCTCTGGCGTATTCTTTGGGCGGCTTAAAACCCGAACTCCTTGCCGGAATCTTCGCGCGCAAACGAGCTTTGATCGCGTCGGGCAGGTCGCGTCACGATCAAGCTGTTCAATCTAAGTGCAGCCGGTGATGCGCTGAACGGCCTTCATGTACTTAAGATGAAGCGAGTGATCAGCGGAATCAGAAAGAGCGTTGCGACCTGATACACGATCCAATTCCAGGCAAGTCTCTAATTGGTGTCTGAGGTGTGAGCACGACCCCACCGCGTTCTTCTCCAATTCTTCTTTGGACTGTCCGAATCCCACAAACGTCTGCACATTGCCGCCGGCCGTATCGGCCACCGAGACGATATTGATTTCGGAAATGTAGTAGGACGAGCACGGCGCTGACAGGACCTCGGCACGAGCCCCGCAAATTCCAAACATTAGAACTAGCACAACGCGTTTCATTCTCTGTTCCTCCGATACAGGTGCTATGAAACGCCCGTTTGTCCCATACCAGATTAACCGTCGGCGGTGAGAGGCATGGGCCGCATTTCAAGTGAGTGAGCGCGACTCATGCCACCGGATCGAGCAGCCGATTGAACCGGCCAGTGGAATTACTTGCCCGCGCCGGTTGTTGTACCGGCTGGAGCTGCGCCCGCAGCCGTACCTGTGCGCCGCTCCTCACGTCGCTCGGTTCGCCCCATGCGGCGCTCGTCACGCCGTTGATGCCGCTCGTCACGCCGCGCCTGACGCCGCTGCATACCTACTGTCTGGGCTTCAGCGTCAGACACTGCCGATACCGTAGGAACCGCCGCGAAGCCGAAAGCAGCAGCCAATCCCATCAAAGAGACAGCCTTTCGGCGAGTTATCATTTCCGACTTGGTGATTGCGCTCATGTCAAATCTCCCTTGCACTGGATGAACCCTGCCAACGGCATCACCGAGCGAGTGTTTCGCATTGATCCACATCAACAGGCCATCGAGAGCGGCAGACATCTGCACGCGGTCAGGCTTTCGGCGTCAGCGTCGAGGCCGGAAGAAACCGTACAAAGCGCGCTAGGAGCGCAGGGGCTACGGCGATACGGGCAGGCCACGCCCAGCGCATACTGTGAAAGTGTGCGTAAGGGCGGACATCAACATGCCATCCAAGACGATTACCAGTGATTGACCGCAGACATCCCGCCCATCTCGTACTCCTGCATGAGTAGATCGCCTAGCTCGGTGCCGTGGCGTATGCCTTCCAACTGGCGCTCGATCAGCTTGTACTCCTGGGGCTGCGGAGCTTGTCGGTTTGCAGGCATGGCGGATATGGCCGGAGTTACCGCTGGCTCAGCCCAAGGGTCGTGATGAGAACTAGAGAACGTCGGGTCCTCGCTGATTGATTTACGTCAACCCGCCTGAGCTTTAGGAAGGAACTATGATCCGCGTGTGGTCGGTGCGATCACGGCGGTGTCAGGAACATCGATGAAGATGCCCATAAGCGAGTTGCGCCGTTTGCGCGGAGAACGCATCGACTGGCTACTCTCTGTCCTTACCGGAGTGTTGGCATTACTGATTTTTGTCTTCGCCCCGCTCCAGGCAATGGGCATTACCGCCTTTCATCTATTTGCTGATGGTCTATTGCTGGCCATTATCGTCAGCATGGTGATCATCTCGAACAGCCCAACTGCCCTCGTTCTGATGTCGTTCGCGCTTGTTTCTAACGTCGCCGTATTCTTCCTGCGCATCTACTACCCGGTACCGTACCACCTTCACATTTTGGCGGGCGCATGGCTGGTCATTGCCGGCACGTTAGGCGTCGTGGTGCTTCAGGCCGTATTCAGGCGAGGCCTCGTTACATATCACCGGATTATTGGAGCGATCCTTCTATACCTGTTGATCGCGGTGACCTTTGCAACGCTGTTCTTGTTTGTCGAGCTTGCGGCCCCGGACGCGATCAAGGGAATAGGCTTCGAGGACGATCTATCAGTGGCCGCATCGCTCTTTTACATCAGCTTTGTCACGCTGACATCGACCGGCTACGGCGACATCGTTCCGGTGCATCCGCTGGCACGAAGTCTATGCAACATCGAAAGCGTGATCGGCCAACTTTATCCGGCAACCCTCTTGGCGAGGCTCGTAACTCTCGAATTAAGCAGCACAGGCTCAGCGCGAAGGAAAACCTCTATCAGTTGAGCCCGGCAGTCCGTCGGGGCTGCACCGAGATCTGTGCGCCGCATTCGCGTCCTGTCGACTTCCGCGCACCGCTAGGCAGACACTCGGTTGATCTATGTCAACGTCAGCGATCCTGTGGCGCGCACGCTATGTTCAGCCGCACTGAGACGGCTCCCGTCACCCTTGGGTTCCGCAAGCGCAAAAAGGGAGGTTCGCCATGCGTCCGAGGAAGCATCTTTTAAGTCAGCGACAGTTGCTGGGATTGCAGCTAGCGTCCTGTTGGGGCTTGCAGGTCTCAGTCTCAATCCAGCGCCCGCCAAGGCGGTCGTGTACTGCGAGTACGTCGGTTATCCCGCCCATTGTGTCGCAAGGGCTGGCGTCGTGCTCGGGGCTCGTCCGGTGGCACGTGCTGCGGTCCGTCATAACGCCGGTGGCAACATGAATGGCGGCGTCAATCGCGTTGGGGTGCGGCGGTAAAGCCCTTGTTTGCGGGTCGGAGCGAGAAGAAGCCGTCGCTGCTTCGTTCCGGTGGCGGCTTTTTTATTGTCCCGGCGGGGACAGGCGACCGAAAGCGAAGGACCGCCTTCCTCTCGACCGTGCCCGCCAGCGTCATCTCGACGCGGCGGTGCGCCGGATCGCGAGAAGACGGCGTTGCCACGCGCGTGATGTCGCGTAGCCACGCCACGATGCTGCTGCGGGTCCGGGGGTCCGCTTTTGGCCACGTTTGAAGCACACGGTCCGGCTCCGAGGATGTCGGTCGGGCTAGACCGGAAGCAGCCGACCGACGTTCAAAAGCCGGCGAGCGGCCGTCTAAGTCGAAGCCACTGAGCCTCATTTTGTAGTCCGGGTGGTCGTTGCGAAGACTCCAAGCGCGCCAAGAAGTTGAGCTTGCAGCCTTAATATTGGTTCTTAGCAAGATGGCTGTCGCACTTTGTGTATGCGCCGGTTTTCGCCGGCTTTTTACTGCCGCAAGGCATAATGGGAACTGCACTCCAGGGCGGATACGTGGAGGCACCAAACACACCTGCGTCTGAATAGATCGCTAAAAGAGGCGGCGGAGAAAGCCGCCTCCTTCGCGATGCGTAGGTGGAATTCCGACCGACAGAAATACATCTGACCGTCGTCAAGTTTAGTCATGCCACCCGGCGTGCACTTAATATTGTTACGCGCCGAGTAATGATCCCATCCGGAATAGCCGTAGTAAGGACTGTGTCCGTAGTAGGCTCTGTGGACGTAGTGAGGTTGTCCAAACTGAGGATCAACTTGGGTCGCGTAAGCGTCGCCCCAATTGTTGTTTCCCCAAGCATTAGGCGCAGCAGTGGCGGCGATAGCGGCACCCGTGCCGACCGCTGCAACGCTTGCGGCGACAGCGCCTGCGCCGTAGTAGGCCGCCCGTCGGTTGTGACGACGCGCGACGCCCGCTACGCTCACCGGGGTTAGCGGACGACCAACCCGCGCCTGAGCGCTCTCGACTGACAGTGAGATGCCGCCTTGCTCAACCCAACTCAAGGAGAACAGTGCTGCACAACCGAAGGCAGAAGCTGCAAGCGCTGCCTTTCTGACATACTTCATGGGCTCTTCTCCGTTTTGAAGAACTCCACCCCATGCTTATCAATGAATGTGTGCCTTTACAGGTGATTGACGCAGATCAATTGGCCAGAAGTGATATCTCACGTTCCCGTCACACTTGGCGGATGCGGCCATCGTCTGCTTTGGAGACCATCAGTCAAAATTCCGCTTAGTCTCAACTACGGACCATGCGGCTGCACCGCACTGACTGACGCGACTTGCCATTAGCAGAAGCCAACTGATGGCCGAGCTCGTATGCACCGCAAGCGGCTGGAAAGTTGGTCCAGCCTAGCTAGCTCTACTCTGAATGGCCGTCGGTAGAGTGCGGGATTTGTTCTTCTTGCAATACGCGGTGACCGCACTGGAGTTCCTCTGCAAACGGTCGTAATCCAATACACTGTTGCTAGCAGCAGCGTTGTAGTAGCCGCTCATAAAATATCTTACAAAATCTTGATCCTCTGGACCATACCCCAACCAAGTTCCGCAAGTGATCTTGTTAAAATCCAGCGTAGCGTTAGGCACCGCAGTTACGCCTATCGAACTCTCAAGGCCGACCATCACACTGGCAGTCGGGTTGGATTGGCACCACCCTCTACGCTTGAGACATTTGTCCGATGCAGGTCAAAATCTACAAATGTCCTCCGACTTTCATAACTAAACCAGCCGGTCATCCAAGCCGAGAACTTGCTCGAGGGCGCCGCCGGCATGGCAAGATATTCGCTACAGGTGATGCTGCGAATGTCGACCGTCGTGGCAAGCGCTTTAGTAGCGAACGCTGGGACAATTAGGATCGCGAACGTGAGAACAATCAACCTGCATCTCATTGTGATGACCTCTCGAGTTTTCGCGCTAGGCACCAAAGCAGACGAGCATTGAACCCGCTGGGGATGTCGGCCTTGCACAAAAGCGGACATCGCCCGTGCTGCCAAATGGTCGGAGCACACGCGGCTAGCTAAGCACCGAACTACTTTTCTTCAGTCCTCGTTGTCCTCAGACTGTGCACGGCGCCGATCTACGGCATCACTCATCTCGCGGAGTACAAAGATCGCGAGCGCCGCCATGCGCTGCCTCTGTTCTTGGCTAAGCGTATTGTAGAGTGGCTGCCACGCCTCGGCGAGCTTATCCAAATCGGCTGATCGTTGAGCCAATGCTTGCGAGCGTCGTTGCAAAAAGGCGATGGGGTCACGATTGCGCATGACGTCGATACGGCTTTCGTCGGCCCGTCTACCCACTGTTTCCTGGATCTTTGCAATACGGGCTTTCCGATCCTCCGCACCGGCACGAATAGCGCTCTCTACAGCCGGCCAATATTTTTCCTGCTCAGGTGTCAGCTGCAACGCGGCCTTTACCAGATCAACCCTCATATCCGTGAGTGTATTCCGGTCGGTTGCATTTAGCCGTTCCGGAGTCGCAGGAGAAGAGGTTTGCGAGGATTGCGCGTTGGCAATCGAGGAGGCAGTAAGGAAGAGTGCAGTTGTTCCGATCACTACTGTTTTCAACATGGGCGATCTCCTAGAGTAAGTCGCCCCCAGCCCCTGGCAAAAAACATCACGCATTGGGAGGTCGCTTTGACTTAAGTCAAAGGAATTAGCGGCGCCGGTTACCTTGAACATACGCCGCCGGCTACTGATCGCATCGATTTGAGAGTAACCGCCACGGCCTCATGCGCCGCCGGCCAAGAGAGAATAAGATTTGGCGCTGACAACGATTGCTGCGGCGGGTCGAACGCCCACCTGGCCAGATGATAGGGGTAAATGCGAAGAGAAATCAGTTTAAGCGAGCTTTTCGCAATATTTGGGAACACCGGGACAGGCTTTCGGAGGCGAAATGAATGCCAAAGGACGTCCAGCGGCTGCGCCTGCATTTGCGTGTGCAGTATCACTTCGGGATTGCCGTACGGTAATTAACTCGACGCCCTACGAGGGTCTGGCTGCGCGTTGACCGTAACCGTGTTGCTTTCGTGGACCCCTTCCGTGCCAGATATCACGGCCGCAGTGGTGACATCACGCTTAGCGAGTTTGATTTAGATCAACGCAAGCGGCGCATTGAGGTCGGCTATGGAAGTCGATTATCCGAATGCGACGGCCGATGTCGGCTGGCGACGTGCAACAAATTTTTGGCTGAATTCCACAATCCGTCTCGCTCGTCACCTTGTGCCTGCAATGGTATGCGTACGCGTGATCCATTCACAAATGAACGCGAGCTAATCGATCTATTCGCGGCGATAGGAATCGCCAAGCTACGTTCAGACACGCCGGGGACGTTATTCTTGCCTATTCGAGAGCTAGTTCTTGTCGTGGACGACGACCCGGCGATGCTGAGGGGAGTAGCCCGCGTGCTGAGACAGCATGGATATGAGACCGTTCTGTTCTCGTCTGCGGAGGCTTTCAGAAGCCACAACGATTTCGAAAACGTGGTGTGCATCATTCTCGACATTAATTTGAACAATGGGACATCAGGCATCGAGTTGCGGCAGCGCCTCAAAACTGCTGGCAATTCGGTGCCTGTCATATACATGACTGCGAGCGACAACCCTACCATTCGCATAGCTGCGCTTCAATCCGAGTGCCTCGCCTATCTGAGAAAGCCGTTCTCCTCGAGGTCGCTGATCGAGACGCTCAAGAGAACATCACCGACGGGTCTCAGATAGGCCTCGCGGTACCCTCATGGCTTCCATCATGAGAACTGCATCCACGGAGGTCGCTGATAATTGCCGCAGCTTAGCTGCGATAATTTCGTGCTGGTTGCGGCAAGGACTGTTCCACTGTCGTTCCTCGCTCCACTGGTAGAGTTATTTCAAAAGCACAGCCTTTTGCACTTGTTTGGGTGAGCCGAAGGTTACCGCGGTGATCCTCGATGATCCTCCGAGAAATGGAAAGTCCCAATCCCATACCGGAAGGTTTTGTGGAAAAAAACGGATCGAATATTTGACTTTGACTTTCGAAACTGATGCCCGGTCCTGTATCTTCGACACAAAGCGAGACAACCGATTTCCCATCAGAGGATGTTACCAGTCGAATAGCCTTTTTGGTTTCCGGGACCAATTGCGATTGCGTCAATTGCGTTCTTGACCAGGTTTAAGATCACTTGCTGTAGCTGGATCGCGTCGGCGCTTACCTGCGGAAGATTATCCTGAAATTCGATGGAAATAGATATCCCGTGAACGTGCACGTCGTTCTCAACCATCCTCAATACTTCCAGAGCAAGGTGATTGATTTCAATCGCCCTCCTTTGAGGAGCGATCGTTTTGATACAGTGCGCGAATGCTTCGATATTTCATTCGCACCGGCGCGATTGGCTGTCGGCCTCCATGTCAGGCAAGGATTTCGTCCATTTCTTCCAGGTCCGGGGGGTTGCTTCGAGCGCACTCGCTGAGCGCTGTGCTGGCATTAAGCGCGATGGCTCCCAGCGGCTGCTTAACTCATGGGCGATGGCGGCCGTGACGGCTTCCACGCTCAAGAGCCGGTTGGTGCGTTCGCGTCGCTGCAAAATGATCGCGCTGGCAAGGCGTGAATAGAGAAACATTGTTTCGACGAGCAACACGCTCAGCAACATGCAGCTTGCCGACCAGAATGAAGCAACGAGCCGCGTACCAGCCGACGGTAAATCGTACCGAACTGCCGATGATCGCCACCAAGAAATTTGGCATATAGGCGAGCAAGATCACCATCAACCATAAATCGAGGATTGTGCGTCTGCGAAACAATAACACCGCGAGCGCGGTGCAATTCCATAGCCAAAGCGCAACGTTGATTTGATTGCCAAACTGCGTCTGCAACCTGATGTCGGTATTGTAGAATCTGGGGAGATATTCCGTTTTCGTCGTCACGATCCAAGTCAGTCCAGCCATCACCGCAAGGACGCAGACAACAGTGATCACAATGGAGGTCATTGCCGGTCTGCCCGGCAGTCTGGCGGCTCCGGTCGTATCCTTGGAGAGCGCATAGACGAGGATCGCCGCGGGAAACGTAGTGTGCCAAAGCACGAACATCCAAGCTGGAGTGTTAGGCCCGTCACCGATCAGACCAGCAGGGGCGTAGCCGCCCGGAAAAGCCAACGTCTGCAAGAACGCGAACGAGCCGCTGAACATGTAACCGCTAGCGAGCGCAAGAAGCGCGCGCTGAGGCTGGATCGAAAATTGAGCAAAGAGAAGGGTTGCCGTGACAAGATCGGCAACGGAAACCACGGTCTGCAAAACCGGAATGAAGGCATCAACTCGGCCGACTTGTATGCTCGCGAACGGTGCGATAGCGGCCGCCGCGACGATCAAAACGATAGCGATACCGATCGCGATCTTCCGTTGTCGGTCGGTGGCGGGCAATGTTGCGATTGTCAGCGGGAAATCTTGTGCTTGTTCTTCAAGTTTCATCGCTACTCTATGGGTTCACGCGAGCCAAACGGAAGTGCGCACTATCGCGTTTAACTTTCCGGGGGTAAATCAAAAACCATGCATGGGCGGGCAATCGGCTGCGCCGATACGAATGGTCGCGGTATCGAGAAGGATCCAAGCGGATCGACGACCTCGCTAACCCCAAAGGGCGGGGGCGGCGACGGGACCGGGGGTCGAGAGCGGCGAAGGCGGTGCTCGTCCCAAGCCGGAATGCCGTGAGGATCAGCAGCGGATCGCGGGTCGGGTTGCGGCTGTTCTGGCTCTTTAGTGGGCTTGCTCTGAGATCAGCGGGTAATCTCCGATGGTGCTCCAACTCGCCTCTCCAGTTGTGGGAGTAGTGCATTGGCGAATGAAGCGTGAAAGCAGATTAGACGTTAAAGGCACGCGTCTCCCTGGTCGCAGCAAGCAAGTCTCTGTAAAGTCACCGAAAGGCGTCGCCCGGCGCGGACGAAGCAGCGCTAAACATTTCATGGAATTGAAGGTTGCAACTACAGGCCGGTATCGGATCCGCAACGGACGTGGGTCCCGTATAAGCCAGGTCCGGTCATCGCTGAACAGTCGTGCGGACACAGCGACCAGCATGTCCGTTCGGTGAACAATGAAACTCGCAAACGGATATCGCACGTGTTGCAAAACGCCATGCTTGCAGCTGAAACCCTTTATTCTCCTCGCTGTGCGAGCTTCTTGAGTGTTGCAATTTGTCGAAAGAAGTCCTTTATCGGCCGAGCAGGGCTTCCTAGTACCCTCTCGTTTGGAGCCAAATTCGAAATGACGCCGGACTGCGCACCGATCTCCGCGCTTTGACCGATCCGAAGATGCCCGGCCATGGCCGCCTGCCCCCCAACCCGGACGAAATCTTCGAGCACCGTTGATCCCGAAATGCCAACCTGTGCGACGATGACGCAACAGTGGCCGAGGACTACATTGTGGCCAATTTGCACGAGGTTATCGAGACGGGAGCCTGCGCCGATTACCGTGTCTTGCGATGATCCCCGATCGATCGTCGTATTGGCACCAACTTCGACATCGTCTTCAAGAATGACGCGCCCGAGCTGAGGGACAGAAATGAATCCATTGTTGCTGGAGGCGAAGCCAAACCCTTCCTGTCCGATCCGGGCGCCGGGATAGACGTAAACGCGTGCTCCCAACATCGCGTAGCTTAGGCTCACATGGGCGCCAATCCGGCAGTCTCGGCCGAAAATCACGCCGCTTCCGATAACAGCGCCAGGTCCTATCCGGCAGCCCGGTCCTATATCTGCTCCGGTCTCAATCACCGACAACGGTCCGACCTCCGCCGACGGATGGATCACCGCCCCATCCGCCACAACTGCGGACGGGTGAATGCCGGGTGACGGTGCTGGCACGGGATGAAACAGTGCAGCAACCCGCGCCCAGCCCGCGTAAGGTTCGATTGTCAGGATCGGTACCGTTGCTGCCGGAACTCGCGCGGCCATTTCGGGATGCACGATCACAGCACCGGCCGACGTTTGATCCAAGGCTGACGAGTATCGTCGATTGTCCAGAAAACTGACTTCACTCGGGCCCGCCGTTCGCAGCGGAGCTACACCTTCAAGGACGAGTTCGAGTTCTTCCGCAACACCACCCGCCGTGCTTGCGACAACTGCCAGCGCATGCGGCCCGCTTCGCCGAAAGAACCTTGTGTCGCCCAAAGTTGCCTTGACCATCCCGTCCCCCGCAGCCATAAATCAGCGTTTCCCTCGATAGCCTGGATGTCAAGAAGGTGTCGTTTCGGTGTTGACGTTAATCCGACTTATACTCGTCTGCAAATGGGAAAGCGCCGCCCGTTCGCTCCAACGGGATCCTTCGCGGGTCCCCTCACCATGGCGCGGTCCCTCAGGACTTCCGCGCCAAGCGTGATAGCAAATTGACGTATTTGGTCGCCTGGGACGCCTCTTTTGTGCGCATGCCGTGCCGATAGTTCCCGTTCCGCTTGCCCGCCGGCGCGCCACCTCTGGCTCCGTGCATTCGGCATACGCTATAGCCGCGAACTGCAGGCGACCGACATCGCTTTCCTGTTCGTTTCGCGTTGGCTTTGCAGCGCGGAGCGTCGTGGGCACTTTGCATGGGGTTGTCGCTCATTTCGGTTTCTGCCCCCTCCCGGTCCCAACGAACTCCGGCTGGAGTATCTGCGCAATGGCGACCGGCGGATCGCCCTGGAGCGCCGGCGCAGCGGTGGTGACATTTTCTGCAACTACCGCCTGATCGGCATTGACTGTGACGTGCTTGACGGTGATCTGCTGTTGGCCACGGCCTCGGTGGTGGTCGAGCCGTTCCGTCAGCATCATCACCGTCCGCGCCGCTTTGTCCGCAAGTTGGAGATATTTCGTTCGAGCCTGGAAATACTCAGGCGGCTGCTGCCAACCTTTCCGGTACAGCGCGAGCGCAGCTTCGTTGGCCGCCATCAATTGGGCGATGAGTATCCCCTCGATCGGATCTGCCGGTGCGATGTCCATGGTACCGTACGAGACAGCTGAGGCCGCTTCGGTGGTTTGCTCCGTGTCGTTCAATGCGACAATCGGGAGCGCACTGACCAGAAGATTGTTGAGCCGGTTATTCCATTCGTCTGCTTTGCTGCCGCCAAACGATTTCAGATGGCCTTCTGGTCTATTGAGATCGAGCTTCAGGTGTATGGGTTTCTTTTTCGTCATCTGTGTTTCTCCGATAGCGCTAGACGAGTCAGAACTGGCTCACCACCCTTAAGCCAATGGCCGTCAGCATCCCTGTTCACGTTTTTCATTTGGCTAGTCGTTGTCCTCACACACATCATTCGTCCTTTGTTCTAAGTGGAGCAGTGGGGGTGTGGGTTTCTTGAGCCACTTGAACCCCTTGTTGAACTTATTAATATATTCTCTCTTTGTGAGCCCCTTAGGTGAGCCAAGTCGATGTGGCTCAAGAGGCTCAAGTGGCTCACATTTACCCCGTGGTCCCCTTCCGAATTTCATACCTGCGCTGGCAGTTCCCACATCCACTCGCCATCAATGCCTTTGCCCTTTAATGATTTGACGTTGAGTTCCAGCTTGGCGCGCTTGAGTGTTGCCTTGGTGATGCCATTGCCCTCGGCCTCTTCGGTGATGTCCTTCTGCTTGGCGGGGCCGTAAGCCAGACGGTCTTGAAGAAAGTCCATGGCCTCGCGTCGGGCATACCTTGATGGCCCGCTGCCTCCTTCGGCCTGCATCGCGTCCGTGGCTGTAATCTCGACGTGCTTCAACTCCCCATTCGACGTGAGGTGCCCAAATCTCTTTCTTGGTGTCGGGATCAGCGCCGACATTCCTTGCGCCCGTCAGGTAGCTGAGCGCCTTTTTGTCAGTCGATAGATTGTTCTTTGCCTTTACGAAGAGACGCTGGTCCTCGGTTTCGGGATCATCGACCACGACATAGACGTGCCGCGCGGCTGCCACATAGGCGAGGCTGTCGGCAATCCGCAGCATCGCGTTCGTGACGTCAGCCTTTTTGTTGAAGTGCATAATTCCGAGCAGACAGATTTTCTTTTTCGCCGCCAGATCAGTCAGTGGTTTGAGAAATCCGCGCACGTCGGATGTCATCGAGGTATTGGCTTTGCCGACGCCGATGTAGGCCGACATCGGATCAACGATGACGAGCACCACATCCCCGATTTCCTCTAGTTTCGTCTCCAGCGCGGGAAGGTCCGTAATCATGCTGAAGGTACGTTCTTTGCCGTTCGGATCGCCCATAACGGTGACGATATGAACGCGCTCCAGATCAGCGCCCGCTGCGGCCAGCCTTTTGGCACCACGGTATCCTCGGGATCGTCCTCGGCGGTGAAGTAAAGCACGCTCCCTGGGGAGCCTGTCCCTCATCACACGGCAGCGGTACTTTGTTCGTCGCGCATGCGGAGAGAAAAGAACCGATTAGCCCTTTGCCTTCTCTGGAAGTCCGCCGATCAATCCGAGCTTGCCGATTGAAAGACGATTGGGCCAAAACCATGTGATGCCGCGCATTATGTAAGAGGAGGCCTTGGCACTGTTTAATGTGGCAACTTTGGGCTTTCCTGTAGCCACTCGCAGATTAGGCTTGGGCCTATCTGGCGGGAAGATATCGGCAAAGACGCGCCTGACGCCGTCAGCTTTAGGCTCCGACATTTTTGGCGCTCCTCATAAAGATTCGTAACAAGAGTCCGCTAAGTCCTCTCGGGTGATTCCTCAGCCATGCTTCGACCGTCTGGATCGTTCAGCCGCACGAGGTACCAAAAGGCATCGATGGTTAACTCTGCGGTCCGATACGGCCGGGGCTTGAATTGGAGGAGGTTGTTGTCGGTCATGGCAGCGGCCAACCTTTCGCGGTGAACGTGGCTTTGATTTCTGGGGGGAAGCATCCTGGCGCGATCGCGTCGCACCAGCGGATTGCGGTCTAGGATCAATCGCCCCGCTCGGCAGGGCGACGCCGGTCATGGCGACTTCCTCGCGGATGTGGTCGATATTTTTTCACGACGGTCCGAAGCGCAGCCAGCACAAGTTCCTGCTGCTGCTTCGCGTCGGTGATCGGCTAAGTTTTGACGTCACGTTCATCGGACCACTCCAAAAGCTAGAGTGGCGATGGTGCAGGCGGTGGCATGGCGAAAAAAAACAGCCCGCGCAGCTTCGCGCTTGAAAGCCTTGGTTGTTTCGGTACTGTCGCAGTGCCTCTTCTTCATGTATTGCGAATTGGGCCTGTCACTTTGCCGAGTGACGGGCCTTCGCATGTCTGGATCAGGTGGCCGTGCATGGCTCACCTCCGAGGAAGGTGAGGGAAGGGCGCAAAATTCCCTTTCGGCCTCAAGCACCTCTTTTTACCCGCACCTTTCGCCAACGCCTTGTTTTCATGGGGAGGTTTACAACTGCCTCCCCCACCAGAGGTTTCAATGACTTAGGTCGTGCTTGGTGGTGATCGGCTGGCGGTCGAATACACATCGGTCATTCTCGATCACGGTCCCGGTCAGCAATCGCCGCTTAACATTCGTTAGAGCGCGGCATCCCAAGCTGTCGTTTACCTTTCGTCGCTTTGAAAGGGTCTTTCATGTTCATGACCAAGCGCAGCCGGATTGCTTACCAAGCCAGAACAGCCGTCGAGGAAGTTAAGCAAGCGACGGTGGAGGCTAGGCACTCCCTAGCTCAGTCGCGAAAATTGCTCGCACAGAGCGACATAATCTTAAAGCGTTCGGCAGCGTACCGGACCCAAAACACGACTAAGGCGCGCATGGCGAACTAAGACCAATTGAAACGACACGTTGGCGGTCATCATCGCGCGACCGGCACCCATGGCCGTCGGGTCGGGTGCCATGACACGAGTCCAAAGATACGCAACAGAACGCGATTTGAGTGCGAACCTCTGGATTCGTGCCGTGTTGCGGAACTGGACTCGGAGCGCGAAGTTATCGGGCACGGGTCAGGCTGCCGCCAACGGAGAACGCTCCATGAAAGCTATTCGCTTCGTGACGCTCATCGTAAGCTTGGTTGCGATTTCGAATGCGTCTGCCCAGGAAATGCGGCGTGGAACGGTTACCAACGTTGACGAGTTAAGCGGGTCGATAACCATCCAGCAAACATCGACTGGAACGGTCGGTTCTGGCGCTGCCCCAGCCGCTTCCAAATACGCCGTGCAGGACGCGCTGTTGTTCAACGCGCTCCGTCAAGGCGACGAGGTGACGTTCACTTCGCAGGAAATCAACGGCCTCAATACGAATCCAGAAATAGCAGTTTGCAAACGGCGTAGTAACCGGTTTGGCTTGGCGATGGTGCTTCGCCGGAAGAAAAGAACCGCCCGGTGTCTCCGAGCGGTTCTAAGTAGATGGCTGTGTCAGGTTCAGCCCCCAGCCGCCCGTTCTTGTGCGGTCGTAGCAGCACACACCTAATGCGATTTCGATGTGCCTTGCTTGTCACACGGTGGGGAGATGTAGCGATCAACTGCTTGGCACTCGAATTGCATCAACATTGACTATGGCTCACGGCGAAGCGATGTCGTGAGATCGATTGCGCATATCATCCCCGTTTTCTCGGCTCCGTAATCATCTGGCGGTAATTCAGTGATGCGCTGTCTTGTCGTGGCCGATCTGCATTACTCGCTTCCGCAATTTGACTGGCTGCTCAGCGCCGCACCGCAGTTCGATGTCGTTATCTTCGCCGGTGATGCGCTCGACGTCGGATCCAATGTTGATTTCCGAGCCCAGATCGTTGTCGTGCGGAAATACCTTTCGCTGCTTTCCGCCGTCACCCGGGTAATCGTTTGCTCGGGAAATCATGACCTCGACGACCGCAGTCCCGAGGGCGAGAAGATTTCACGATGGATTGGAGACCTCCGTGAGCTCGGCATCGCCTGCGACGGTGATAGCCTGGCGATCGGCGGATACTTTGTTCACGGCATGCCCGTGGTGGGATGGACCACTGGTCAAGCAGCGGATCGACGATCAGCTTCACACATCCGCGGGAGGGCGGCTGAAGCGATGGATTTGGGTCCATCACGCCCCGCCGGCGAATTCTCCGACGAGCTGGGGTGGCAAGCGCTTTTTCGGGGACGTCGAACTCGTCCAGTGGATCCAGACGTACCAGCCCTCGATCGTCATCTCGGGCCATGTGCATCAATCGCCGTTCGTTCCTGATGGCTCATGGTTCGATCGGCTCGGCGACACCTGGGTTTTCAATGCCGGCCTGCAGCCTGGCCGTCCGCCGGTGTATATCGTGCTCGATATCGAAGCCGGAACGGCGTTCTGGCTATCGTCCGGCGACGAGCAGTGCATCGACCTCAACGCGCCCATGTTTCGGCCGGCCGCCCCGGTCGAGAACCGGCCGGCATGGCTCACATCCTTGGGTCGGATTGCAGCTCCGAACCTGGCGAGACCTTTATCGGCGGCAGGTTGATCATGCTCTGCAGAATTTGCCCGACCATGGCGAGGTGGTCGCCGTGGCCGGCATATTGGTGCATGATATCGGCAAGATAGGTGGTCGCCACATTGAGCCGCTGCGCCAGCAGCTTCGCGATCAGAAGCGCGAGTGCCGGCTGTTCGCGCAGAACCGATCCGGCATTGCTGAATTCGTAAATGGTGGACTTCGATGCAGCGCGCACGGTCGCGGTGTGGGGCTGCTCGAGCAGAACCGACATTTCTCCGACCACGGCTCCCGGTTCGCCGATGATCGCAACGACGGTATCGCCTTTGAGCACCTCGAGCCGCCCCTCGATCAAAACGTAGAGATGCCCGGTCAAGGCGCCCTCGTGGATCACGCACGTCCCCGCGGGCACAATCCGCTGAGTTCCTCCCGTGCAGTAATCCAGAACAGCGCGCATGCTTTTGAATTCTCCAACCGCGATCGAGAGTATTTGTGAGTACTGCGCCCGTCGAAGGGATAAAGCAGTCAGGTTGCTTAAATTGTCGGCAGAACCTTTTCGTCGCCTTACGCGAACTGCTGCTCTGCGCACATCAAAAAGGGCACATTAAAAAGCGCGGCGAGATTGCTCCCGCCGCGCTCGCACTCTTGAAACTCGCTGGTCCAGGCGCCGAGAACGCCCGTTGCCAAGCAAACTAGCCTAGCGGGCGATCCCAGCGAGGTGACAGCGCTTGGTACAAGACACTGGATCACCTCCTTTCATTGTTGATGGAAATCGCAATATAAGCGGCGATTCGGCGTCTGTTAAGGCCGCCAGAGGCGCGCGGTTGTGGACGGAACATCGCGGCAGGGCGGTTGAGACTGCCTTGGCGGCGTGTTAGTTCATCCGCTAGCGCGGGTGTAGCTCAATGGTAGAGCAGCAGCCTTCCAAGCTGAATACGAGGGTTCGATTCCCTTCACCCGCTCCAGAATTTTCAGCGAAATCTTGCTTCGGGCCATCTGGTCGGGCAGCACAAAGCCGCCTGTTCGGACGGAGGGCCGCCTGATGTGCAGAATTGCCGGCGCTGATGCGCCGTTCACGACAGGTGCGCGTTGTCGACTTCGGGTACTTCGGGGAAGCACCTTCAGCGTCGACTAACGGCCCGGTGAATTCCGATTTCAATCGGCAAGAACTTGTCAGCGCCGAAACTTAATCGGCGCTGTTGCTTTCAATACGGTGCTTGATGGTTTCGCAGGTCTTGCGAACGTCCTCGGTCAACAGCGCGCAATCCTCGATGCGCTTGAAAATCTTTTTGGCTTCCTCGCGATAAGCCGCTGCGGTGTCGCGCATGTAAGCGATGGCGTTATGCACCTCGGCGGTCATCGCCTCGCACTTTTGAGCCGCTCCGATCAACTCGGCTCCCATCGCTTCGATTTCCTTGGCGGCGGCTTCATAGTCGCGAACCACTGCCTCTGCACTGAGCGCGCCGACCCGCGAAACACCATTCTGATGCTCGACATATCCGGGCATCGGCTCGGATTGTACGGAGGGCGCCTTGATGGATGGCAACGAAGTGCGACCTGGAATGGCCGCTGCAACATCTGCTTCAAGTCTAACTAAATCTAATGGTGTCGTGCTGTGAACGTGTTCAACGCGATTCATAGGTCAATCCTTTTTTACACAAGTGGAACAACCCAGCGGTTTCATAATAGATTAAAAGCGGAATTCGTCACTACAGTATCTATTTGACCACGCTTGGGTAATTTGTAACAATACTGGATTGGAATAGGGTGTGGAGGTAAAATCGGGGGATTTAATGTCCTTCGATCACTTGCTCTCTCGCCGCGCTCTTCAATTCCAGAAGCCGCGATGCGTTTCTACGAGGTGAGTTGAACATTTGCATGACGCCTCGTTGACGGCTCGCCGCCGTATCGCGCTGTTTCGACGCCAGACCGGCACGCTCGAACACCTCAACTGCATCGATCAGAGCACCGAGCCGCCCTTTCAGCCGCGCGCAAGCCGGATGAAGATGGCTGCATGCCATTGACGCAGGGCTCGGCGCCCCAAAAATAGTGTATCGGCAAGTCGTTCGGCCTCGGCAACCGTCGCCGCGTCACGCCGTTAAAGAAACCACGGAGGAAACTTCATGTCGGCCTTGCCGCTCTCAGGCATCAAAATCCTTGATCTGACGCGTGTCCTGGCCGGGCCGCTCTCCGCGCAAATGCTGGCCGATCTCGGTGCCGAGGTGATCAAGATCGAGCGGCCGGGCACCGGCGACGATGCGCGCGCCTTCGGGCCGCCTTATCTCGCCGATCCCGCGGGCAAGGAGACCAACAACAACTCCTTCTACCTCTGCGCAAATCGCGGCAAAAAATCGGTGACGGTCAACATCGCGCAACGCGAAGGGCAGGAGATCATCCGGGAACTGGCGAAGAGCTGCGACATCTTCATGGAGAATTACAAGGTCGGCGATCTCAAGCGCTACAAGCTCGATTATGAATTGATCCGATCAGTCAATCCCGGCATCATTTACTGCTCGGTCACCGGTTTCGGCCAGACCGGCCCTTACGCGCCGCGCGCCGGTTATGACGCGATTTTTCAGGCCATGGGCGGTCTGATGAGCGTCACCGGCCATATCGACGGCGAGCCCGGCGCAGGGCCGATGAAAGTCGGACCCAGCATCGTCGATTACATGACGGGCATGAACACCTCGATCGGCATCCTGGCCGCGCTTTATCATCGCAAGGTCAACGGCGGGGAAGGCCAGCACATCGACGTTTGCCTGCTCGATACCGTGATCGCCTCGCTATCGCACTACGCGCAAATCTATCTCGTGAACGGTCAGATGCCGCCGCGGCGCGGCACCTGGGGCAACGGCGGAATGCCGGCCGGCGTGTTTCGCTGTGCGGATGGCGAATTGATGCTGGTGGTCGGCAATGACGGGCAGTTCGCGCGAACATGTGCCGTGCTGGGGCAGCCGGAACTTGCGGCCGAGCCGAGATTTCTCCGCAATAACGACCGCGTCGTAAACGGCAAGGAGATCATGGCTATATTCGCGGGCCTCTTTCTCAACCAGCCCGTGGCCTATTGGCTGGATGAACTGGAAAAGGCCGGCGTACCCTGCGGGCCCGTCAACGATTTTGCGCAGGTCTTCGCCGACCAGCACGTCCGCGAGCGCGGCATGGAGATCAAGGTCGATCACCCCCTCGAACCCTCATTGTCACTGATCCGCAATCCCATCGCGTTTTCGGGGACCCCGGTGAAAGAGTATCGCGCGCCGCCGCTGCTCGGCGCGGACACCGGGGAAGTCCTGGCGTCTATCGGTTACGACGAGGCGAAAGTTGCAACCCTGAAGCAGCAGGGGATTGTTTAGCCGCGAGGAGTTCAGCGGCGCTAGTTTAGACCGAGGAGATCTAGAATAGCTCTCAATTTCGTCATGGCCGGGCTTGACCCGGCCATCTACGTCTTTCTCACCTGATGCACCGAAGACGTGGATGCCAGGCACAAGGCCGGGCATGACGGTGTGAGAAATCGCAAGGATTGCCCAACACGAGCATCGGTGGCTACTGGGTCCCGGCTCACGGCCGGGCCGGCACAAGGTATCCGGCCGCTATCAACGCGCTTCGCGCGCGACCAGCCTAGTGGTTTTGCCGGGCGCTCCGCCTCCGGTCAGCGCCATCAACGAGACCGCGACGACGCGCTGGATAATGCCCGCGACGTCGGCGAGATCGCACGATCCTTCGGACAGTTTGGTGAGCCGTTCGCCTTCACGGATCGTGTGGTGCGCCATGGCAAGCGCGAAATGCAGTCCCCAGTAGAGGTCGACTTCGCTCCGTTGGGGCAGCGAGCGCTTCATAGCGGCGGCAAATTTACGCAAATGATCGATCTCGCGATTTTTGATGCGGCGGATCGGCGGCACCGATTCAATGGACGCGCGGATCATGAAGCGCGCCGCGGTCGAGCGTTCGCGGTCGGGGCCGAGGCAGCCTCGCAACGTCGGCCCGACCAGCGCCCGCAGAATATCCTCAACGGCGGCGCGTCCGCCCCCGGCCTCTTCCGCCGCCTTCAATTCGGCCAGCCGCTCGCGATTTGTGGCAAGGCTGCGGGTGACGAACAGTTCGGCGATCAGTTCGTCCTTGGAACCGAAATGATAATTCACCGCCGCGAGATTGACGTCGGCCGCCGCGACGATATCGCGCAAAGTGACGTCCCCGAAGCCGCGTTCGGCGTAGAGCCGTTCTGCGGCGGCGAGAATTGCGGTCCGGGTCTGGTCGCTCGGCATTGGGTCGTCCCGGCAGCGGGGTTGCTATTCAAACACTTGTATGAAACTATCGTTTGAGGCGAGAATGTCAATCGGTTAGCGCCTCTCGGGTTGGGTTGCCCACTGGGCTACCGCAGTTCGCGAGCGAGCGAGATTGGACTTGCCGTGCGGAGGGGGCCGGCAGAGAGTGCCGGTAATTTTTCAGAACAAGGGTGAGGAGCGTCCGATGGACTTCAATATGTCAGATCGCCAGAAGGAATGGCTGAGCCGGGTGCAGTCGTTCATGACGAAGCACGTGCGGCCGGCCGTGCCGGTATACCAGCAGCAGGACGCCGAGGGCGCGCGCTGGAAGGTGATCCCGGTCGTCGAGGAACTGAAGAAAAAAGCCAGGGCCGAAGGCCTCTGGAACATGTTCATGCCGCCGTCCTCGCACGAAGACAGTGAATTCCGCGGTGCGGGACTGAGCAATCTCGAGTACGCGCCGCTCGCCGAGCAAATGGGCCACATCGGCTGGGCCTCGGAAGTGTTCAATTGCTCCGCGCCGGACACCGGCAACATGGAAGTGCTGATGCGCTACGGCAGCAAGGAGCACAAGAAGAAGTGGCTGCGGCCGCTGATGGACGGTGAGATCCGCTCCGCGTTTCTGATGACGGAGCCGGCGGTGGCTTCTTCGGACGCCACCAACATCGAAACCAGTATCGAAAAGGACGGCGATCACTACGTCATCAACGGCCGCAAGTGGTGGTCGTCAGGCGTAGGCGATCCCCGCTGCAAAATCGCGATCGTCATGGGCAAGACCGACCCGAAGGCGCCGCGGCATCAGCAGCAGTCTCAGATCCTGGTGCCGCTCGATAGCGCCGGCATCAAAGTCGAAAAACTCTTGCCGGTGTTTGGCTACGACGACGCGCCGCACGGTCACGCTCAGGTGCTGATGGAGAACGTGCGCGTTCCCGCCAGCAACATCCTGCTCGGCGAGGGCAGGGGCTTTGAGATCGCGCAAGGGCGCCTTGGCCCCGGCCGGATCCATCACTGCATGCGCACCATCGGCAAGGCCGAAGAGGCTTTGGAAAAGATGGTCAAGCGGCTCTCCTCGCGCACCGCATTCGGCAAGAAGATCGTCGAATATTCGATCTGGGAGCAGCGCATTGCGGAAGCACGCACCGATATCGAAATGAACAGGCTGCTGTGCCTGAAGGCCGCCGACATGATGGACAAGGTCGGCAACAAGACGGCGCAGCTTGAGATCGCCATGATCAAGGTTGCCGCGCCCAACATGGCGCTGAAGATCATCGATCGATGCGATCCAGGCGTTCGGTGCGGCGGGTGTGTCCGACGAGGCCGGCCTTGCGCGGGACTATGCGTCGATGCGCACGATGCGCCTGGCCGACGGCCCGGATGAGGTCCATAACCGCGCCATTGCCAGACTTGAACTTCGGAAGTATGCAAACGCTCCTACCCACTAAATAGGGAGCTGCCGGATGGCGCTCCCCATAAAAAGAGGGAGCGTCATCGTGGCCGACGGCGTGAGGAAAGACGAGGAGTTTTCGGGCACCAAACCCGTCGAGGAGCGGCATCGCATCGATGAGGTGCGTCTCGACGGCTGGATGCGCGGCAACGTCGACGGCTATCAGGGGCCGCTTGTCGTCCTGCAATTCAAGGGCGGCCAGTCCAACCCGACCTACCGGCTCGACACTCCCGGCCGGTCCTACGTGATGCGGCGCAAGCCGTTCGGCAAACTGTTGCCGTCAGCGCACGCGGTGGATCGCGAATTCCGGGTTATCGCCGCGCTCGGCAAGCAGGACTTTCCCGTCGCAAAGGCCTATGCGCTCTGCACTGACGACACTGTGATCGGCGCGGCCTTTTACATCATGTCGATGGAAGAGGGCCGGGTGTTCTGGGACCCGGCACTGCCGAGCCAGACACCGGACGCTCGCCGGAAAATCTTTACCAGCAAGATTGAGACGCTTGCGAAACTGCACATGTTCGAACCGGACGCTATCGGGCTCGGTGACTTCGGCAAGCCCGGCAATTATTTTGCGCGTCAGGTCGATCGCTGGACCAAGCAATATCGCGCCTCCGAAACTCAACATATTCCCGAGGTCGAAAAGCTGATCGAGTGGCTGCCGCGAACTATCCCGAAGCAGGAGCGCATTTCGATTGTCCATGGCGATTATCGCCTCGACAACATGATATTCCATTCCACGGAGCCGCGCGTGCAGGCGGTGCTGGATTGGGAGTTGTCGACGCTCGGCGATCCCATGGCCGACTTCACCTACCTGTTGATGCAGTGGACCATGCCGGGCCTTGCCGGCGTTGATCTTGCGGCCCTCAATATCCCGAGCATGGACGAGGCCGCGCAGATCTACTGCAACGTGACGGGCACTGCGGTTCCCGACTTGAACTGGTACTTCTCCTATAATCTCTTCCGCCTCGCAGGCATCACGCAAGGCATCGCCGGGCGCATTCGCGACGGCACCGCGGCCAACGCCAAAGCGATGGAATCCGCCAAGCGCACCGTCCCGTTGTCAAAGGACTCCTGGGAATACGCGAAGAAGGCGGGAGCGAAATAGAAGAAGGGGCTGACAATGCTTGTCGCGCCCCATTTCATTCGAATGCTTCGGGTCCGGGATGCTGCTTCCCGGCGGCGCCGTGCAGGTGCTGGTGGCTGATATCGCAGGCCTTCCTGCTAGCGCTGCAATCGGAGATGGTCGATGAACCGGAAGCCCTAGCGCGGTTTTAACAACGCGCGACGCCGAGATTTCTAATGGCCGTGGTCAACAGTTCACAACTTCTCCGCAACGATCACAAGGCCCGGCACGGGTGCGCCTCTCTCGTGACGGGTTGATTGCTGTTCAAGCTGCAACACCACAAGCCCGGCTGCCTCGATCGAGGCGCGCACATAAGAAGTGCTATGAGCGTAGCGCCTTCCTTCGCCCATAATAAAACCGTCCCCTTCGTGCCTTTCCAAGGTGAAAGCCAAAAGGCCGCGGGAAGCCAGAACTCGGTTCGCTTCCTTGAGAACCGGAAAGAGATCGGCGAGATAGATCATCGCATCGGCGGAGAGAACGAGTTCTACACTGGAGTCAGGCGTGGTACGCAGACCCTCCAGCATATCGGTCACTTTAAGCTGGGCGTAGAGACCGGTGGCGCGTGCCTTCTCGATCATGCCCGGCGAAAGGTCGATCCCGGTGAATTGATCGACCATTTCACCAAAGGCGAGCGCTGCCAGCCCCGTGCCGCAACCGAGATCGATGGCGTGTTTGAAATTGGCCGGCTTCTGATGCGCTTGGCACGCGGATCGCACCGCTTCAAACAACACTGCGGGTCCGCGATAGCCAAGCTTCTCTACCAGAGCGGTGTCGAACGTATCTGAATATCGATCGAACAGTAAGCGCACATAGGCAGGTGGCATTTCGGACAAATTTTCAGCGCCCAGCCGCATTAGTTCAACGCTCGCACCGAACGGATCGGAAGGATCTAACTCGCGCGCCCGGCGTAGGGCCTTGATAGCGCCGTCACGATCCCCGAGTTGCTCGAGGACTTTTCCAAGCAGCCGCCAGACGGACACGCGATCCGGCTCTAACTCGGATGCTCGCCGATAACTCAGCCGCCGCCTCTGCAGTCCTGCCGAGATTACGCAGGCAATCACCTTTCATACAGAGCGCTTCAACCTGATCCGGGACAATGGCTAGCGAAAGTTCGCATTTGGCCATCGCCTCGTCGAAGCGGCCTAGTTCGAGCAAGAGGCCGCCGCTTAGAGCCGACGCCTGCGCGTTGTTCGGATCCAGCGTCAAGGCATGCTCATAGGTCAGCAACACTTCATCGTACCGACCCTCTATTCGGAGCAGGTTTCCTAATTTGATCCAACCCGCAGCCTGATTTGGAGCCAGCTTGATCGCGATATCGAAGCTTTTCCTGGCTTCGACCAACTTGTTCTGGTCTCGGAGCAACTCCCCGAAATTCAAGAAATACTCGTGGTTGCTTGGATTGCATCTGATTGCCGAAGCGATCAGGTCGACCGCCAATTCCAGCCTGTTGGTCTGCCAGTGGATCAATCCAAGAAGATGGAGCGAATCCGCGTGCTCCGGATCAAGCGTCAATGCCTGCCGACAGCGGTCTTCGGCCGGTCCATATCGCTTGGACAAAAAGTGGCGCGCGGCTGCGTCGTACAGTTGGGCCGGAGAGCGCCTTGTCCGCTCTCCTCATGGCCTTTTAACCGAGGTCGAAGCCGGCCCATTGTGGACTTCCTCTGGAATTAAGATCGACCGACGTATCGTTCTCGCAAAGAGTTGAATCAATTCCATTGTAAACTCAACTACTAACGAAGAGATAACGTACAGGACTGCGTACGGCCGCTCGATCCGGCAAGTCGTCAGTTCGGATGACTTTTCAAAACAGACCGCATGCGCCAGGTGGCCTCCGTCTGCTTAAAGCGTCTTGCGCGAACACAGCAATTTGCTCAAGCAAATCAAACTGATTTGGGTCGTCCAGTCCCTGGGTTCGAAATAAATCGCTTTGCATCAGACCCAAATCAGCGGCATCTGCGCGCTATCCCGTCCCGACAAGAGGGGCGTTTCGCGATCGTCACGAACGCGGGATGGGATGCGGTGGACGCGGCAGTATCGAAAGACGAACGGTGCTGGCTGCGGACGGCGAAGTCGTGTGGTCCTGACGCCCCGACGCTGGCGTCAAGCTCGTCAAACATCAATGAGCGACGGTGGCAAAAGAGCCCGGTCACCGGGGAGAGCACGAAGTAAACCGTTAAAACCATTGCGCGGGAAACGCCGGGGTGTCCCGGTGAACCTGTAGTGACTAACTCGCCGTGCTTTATTTATTTTCGCACGCGAGGCTGCGGGTGCATCGTGCACCCGGCGTTTCCCGTGCCCTCTGTTGTGGAGGCAATGGATTTTGCATCAACTCGGGCGCTGATCGCGCAGTGAGGACGCGGAGGCGTGCGTGCACCAGCTTGAATGCATAACCGGTGTCATCGCCCGAACACCACCGGTGTCATCGCCCGGCTTGACCGGGCGACCCAGTAACCGATGCCGTGCGTGTCAAGCGCAGGGATGTAGACCCCATAAATGGGACCAGTGCTTATTTCGGCGATGGTGGTGAATACTGGATCGCCCGGTCAAGCCGGGCGACGACAAGGGTGCGTTGTTGGACGCCATCTGTATCGTCGCTCGAACCCCAGTGTCGTTCCTCGAACACAACCGTGTCATCGCCCGGCTTGACCGGGCGACCCAGTAGATGCGGCGCGTATCAAGCGCGCAAGCGATGATATTCGTGAACAGCGACCCTCTAAATCGGCTTTCCCGCATACGGCATCGAGGCGGTGAGGCCGCCATCGACGGGGATCGCCTGTCCATTGACATAGGAAGCCTCGTCGCTGGCGAGGAACAAACCCATCGCCGCGAGTTCGTGCGGCTGGCCTGCGCGCTTCAGCGGATTGAGTTGGCCGATCTTGTCCTGCGTGCCGCGCTCCTTGGCGCGATCGAACACCGGCTTGGTCATGCCGGTCTCGATCAGGCCGGGGCATACCGCGTTGATCCGCACGCCGGTGCCGGACAGCGAATATGCGGTCGTCTGCACCAGGCTGATCACGCCGGCCTTGCTCGCACCATACGGATGTCCGCTGGCTCCAGCCTTCAGCCCCGCGACGGATGCGGTACAAACGATGGAGCCGGACTTCTGCCTGATCATGTGTGGCATGGCGTGTTTGATCGCGAGGAACGGGCCGATCAAATTGATGCGCAGGACTTCCTGCCAGTGCTCAACGGTCTGCTCGGCAATCGGCACGAGGCCGCCGCTGATGCCGGCGTTGGCCCAGATCGCGTCCAGTCTGCCGTGTTTCGAAACCGCCATTTCAATGAAGGCTTTCACGTCGGTCTCGGAACCTGCATCAGCCAATACCGGCTCGACGCTGCCGCCCGCTTCCGTGACAAGCCTGGCGGTTTCTTTGACGCTTTCGCTGCGATCTACCGCGATCAGTCGGGCGCCTTCTCTGGTGAACAGCAGCGAGGCCGCGCGCCCGATGCCGCTGCCGGCTCCGGTGATGATGACGGATTTGCCTTCGAGCCGGCCCATGAGTTTTTCTCCCGTTTTGGTTTTATAAGTGTAAGCGGCTGCCGCGTAACAATTTCAAACAAGATTTCAAACGCCGAACTTTGCAGCGCAAGTCAGTTTCGAAAGGGCGGCTCGCTTCAAACTCACTTGAGGCAAGCGGCGCTCTGACGTAGGACACGCAACATTATTGAAGGGCTTTAGTGATGTCCAATCCAGACCAAACCCGCGCTGCCGAGCGCGGCGCCGCCGCAAGCGTCGTCACGACGCGCTGGTGGTGGGTGCGTCATGCGCCGGTTCGTGAGGACGGCGGCTGCATCTACGGGCAGAAGGACCTCGGATGCGACACCAGCGACCACGTCGTATTCGCGGCGGTCGGCAAGATTTTGCCACGCGACGCGATCTGGTATTCGAGCAACCTGAAACGGACGCATCAGACCGCGGATGCGATCTGGGCGGCCGGCTTTCCCAAGCCCGACAAGATGGTGCACGAGGCGGCGCTGGCCGAACAGCATCTCGGGCAATGGCAGGGCTTGAACCGCGCGGCCTTTTTCGCCAGCCGGCCGATCGAGGTCGGTAGCTACTGGTTTGCACCGATCGACGATCCGGCGCCGGGCGGCGAAAGCTTCATGGATCTTTATAATCGCGTCAAAGGCGCGATTGATCGCCTCAATTCCGAACAGGCGGGCAGGGACATCATCGCCGTTGCGCACGGCGGCACGATCAAGGCCGCGATCGGGCTCGCGCTGGGAGGTCAACCCGAGAAAGGTCTCGCCTTCACCATTGATAATTGCTCGGTGACGCGGCTCGACCATATCGCGAGCTCAGGCCATAGCGGCTGGCGCGTTCCGATGGTCAATCAGCAGCCGTGGATCGCCGATGCCTCGCATAATGCCATGCATCAGCCGGCCGGACCGGAGGTCGCGACATCGAGCAAGCTTGCCTGATATGAACAATTTGCAATTCGGTTTGCCGCCGATTGTGCGATCACGCCGACGCTGCTTAGCTGCGAATGAAACAAAACCGGTGAATCCGGGCCTGAATGGGAGAGAGACATGAGCTTGTTCGATATGTCGGGAAAAGTCGCCGTCATCACCGGCTCCTCGCGCGGCATCGGCCGCGCCATCGCCGAGCGAATGGCCGAGCAGGGCGCAAAGGTCGTGATCTCCTCGCGCAAAAAGCAGACCTGCGATGAGGTAGCGAAAGCAATCAACGACAAGGCCGGCAAGCAGGTCGCGCTATCGGTCGCCGCGAATATCTCGACCAAGGATGATCTGAAGAATCTCGTTGAGGAAACCAATCACGCGTTCGGCAAGATCGACACGCTGGTCTGCAACGCCGCGTCCAATCCGTATTATGGACCGCAGGCCGGGATCTCCGATGACCAGTTCCGCAAGATACTCGACAACAACATCGTCGCCAATCACTGGTTGATTTCGCTGGTGGTGCCGCAAATGATCGAGCGCAAGGACGGCTCGATCACGATCATCTCCTCGATCGGTGGCCTGAAGGGCTCGACTGTGCTCGGCGCCTACGCGATTTCGAAAGCTGCCGATATGCAGCTCGCGCGCAATCTTGCCTGCGAATACGGCAAGCACAATATCCGCGTGAACTGCATCGCGCCGGGCTTGATCAAGACCGATTTTGCCAAGGCGCTCTGGGACAATCCGGAGACGCTGAAGGCCTCCACCGCGCGCTCGCCGTTGTTGCGGATCGGCGAGCCGGACGAGATCGCCGGCGCCGCCGTCTTTCTCGCTTCGAAGGCGGGAACCTTCACGACCGGTCAGACCATCGTCATCGACGGGGGCGCCACGATCAGTTGATGCGGCGTACCCGAATAGGGAGCCGACGTCCCCAAGGTGGACGCCCTTGCAATCCGGCCGTGCCCTATGCTTCAAACAGCGCGGATCGGCGGCGACGCCTTGGTCCACCTGCAGGAGTGTAGCTCAATTGGTAGAGCACCGGTCTCCAAAACCGGGGGTCGCAGGTTCGAGCCCTGCCACTCCTGCCAACTAGAATTCGTGCTTTTTCAATAACTTGCCCGATGCAACAGATGTGCTCGCCGACCGTTCTGCCAACGAGAGCAGCGCCACCTCGGTAAATGGTTCAATCAACGAGGTGATATCCGCCATCGATGTAAATCGTGTCGCCGGTGATAAGGCGTGCAACGTCGTGTGCCAAAAAGGCCGTTGCGGCGCCGACGTCCTCGATGCTCACAAGGCTGCGCGCGGGGGCCTTGGCCTTGGCTTTTTCGAGTAGTTTGTCGAATTCAGGAATGCCAGACGCGGCCCGGGTCGCAAGCGGGCCGGGAGAAATAGCGTGCACGCGAATGCCCTTCGGTCCAAGTTCAGCGGATACGTATCTGACAGCGCTTTCCAGGGCAGCCTTGGCAACGCCCATGATGTTGTAATTCTTCACCACGGTTCGGCTGCCGTAATAGGTCATTGTAAAAATGGTTCCGCCTTTCTTCATCAATGGTTCAGCCAGCTGAGCCATTTGAAGGAACGTCCAGCAGGAAACGTGCATGGTCGTCAGGAATCCATCCAGCGGCACGTCGACGACACGTCCATGCAGCGCCTGCTGCGGTGCGAACGCGATGGAATGCACAACGAAATCCAGTTTGCCCCACTCTTTGGTGATCCGATCGAATACGGCCTCCATTTGTCCGGGCACGCGGACATCAAGTGGCATCACAATTGAGGACTCGAGCTCGCGCGCAAGTGGTTCGACGTATTTTCTGGCCTTGTCGTTGAGATAGGTGACGGCCAGATCGGCGCCAAAGGCGCGGAATGCGGCGGCGCATCCCCAAGCGATGGATTGCTCATTTGCAATACCAACGACAAGCCCCCTTTTGCCCTCCAGCAGCTTGGCTTTAACGGTCGGGATCAGTCGAACCGTTGCTGCCTTCGGCGTTTCAAGCGGCTCGCCGCGCGCGTATTTTTCGGCAGCCTGCTTCAAGGCAGCGAAAGCCTGGCGCCGATCCTTGGCTTCGGCCGTCCTTGCTATCTCCCGGCCATTTACCTTCAGCTGACCTTCACCCCAGGGAGCAACACTGATCTCGAACTGGTCTTCGCCAAGGGTGGCAAAGAACTGCTGAAGCGTAGATCCTTTGCCAACAGGCATTCCTTTGTTGGGCTCCCAACTGGCAATCCGGAGCGGCATAATGAAAGTCCTTTGCGGGCTGTAAGACTTGAGGCTGCTACTTCTCGTCCGGATATGACCTGCCGAACGCCGCACGGTACACCGCCCAGTAGAAGGCGCCGACAAAGCCGGCCCCGCCCACGATGTTGCCGAGCGTTACGGGTACGAGATTGTGGACGATCCCGGAGATGGTGACAGACGACGCATCGAAATTCGCGGGAACGTGGCCGGTCTGGATCAGCAGCCACGCGAGGGGCAGGAAATACATGTTGGCAACGCAGTGCTCGAACCCGGCGGCAATGAAAGCGGAAACCGGCAATATGACTGCAACGATCTTGTCGGTGACCGATCGGCCTGCATAGGCAAGCCAGACCGCAGCGCAAACGAGCACGTTGCAAAGGATGCCTTTGAAGAAAAGCGTCATCACGTCGGGGCGGATTTTTCCGCTGGCCGTCTTTAGAATGGACAGCCCGATCGCGCCGTCATTCATGTCGAGATGATGGGAGAAAAAGACGAGCACGATGAGTCCAAGCGCACCGACCAAGTTACCCAAGTAGACGGTGGTCCAGTTGCGCAGCATCGTTCCCGTGGAAACCTTTCCGCTAGCCCAGGCCATCACGATCAGGTTGTTGCCCGTAAACAGTTCCGCGCCTCCCACCAGCACCAGCGCCAGGCCCAACGAGAACACAAGGCCGCCGACGACGCGCACCGTGGCAAAGCTGAGTCCTGCGTCACTGGCGACGATGGTGTAATAAAGAGCGCCGAAGCCAACGCTGCCGCCTCCGATGATAGCCAGCATGAAGGAGGCCAAAAAAGGCAAATTGGCCTTCTTCACGCCGACCTTCTCGACGGCCTCCTTGATCTCGGCAGGGCTGTAAGCCTGCAGATTGAAGATGGGCGGCTGCGAGGTAGGCACTCGGTCAGACATCCCTTGATCCTCGCTCGCAACCGATGGCGCCACTATCCGCCCGCGCCGCCTGTTGCCAGAAGTCCGACGATCTGCGCCGCGAGTACCTTCACGAGTGTCATTGACGGGAAGATCATGGCGTAACCGATATCCGGGCGTTCGGTCGGCGCCATCTTCGTTGAGTAGACCAGGATGGCCGGGATTTCCCGTTGCGCCGGATGCCACGCCGACCAGGTCGTCATATGGAATCTTGAGAACGTAGTGGCCGACCAACAGGACAATAATCACCGTCGTCAGGAGCACGGCTACGCCAATAAACAGCATCGTGAAGCCTGAATTCGGCCACCGTGCGAACAAAGGGCTGTCCGGAGTTGACCCCCACGGTCGCCAGAAATATCGCAAGACCGAAGTTACGAAGAACGATGTTGGCGGGCAAGGGCATCGTCCAAAGCATCGGTCCGGTGCGACGAAGCCTGCCGAGGATTAGTGCGACGATCAGCGGCCCGCCTCCGATGCCGAGCGTTACGACACCGACGCCCGGGATTGGAATCGGAATAAGTCCTAGCAAAACACCCAAAACCATCCCGATCCCCAGCGAGACATAGCTGAATTCGGCGACTGCCTTCACCGTATCGCCGAAGTGACGCCGGATCTCTTCCTTTCGGTCGGGAGGCAACAGAACACCTACTCGGTCGCCGAACTCCAGCATGAGGTCGGGTGAAGGCACCAGGTCGGCATCGTATCGCCGGACGTGCAGCAGATGTGTTGGGTAACCGGCCGGCATCGGAAGGCTGGCAAGAGGCACGCCGACTACGCTAGCCTTTCCGACAAAGACCCGGATGTAGTCCAGATCGGCACGGTCGCTTGCCAACCGGCCGGGTTCGAGACCTCCGAGTTGCGCCGCTGCATTGGCGATCGCCTCCTCGTTGTCGGCGACGACCAGAATGGCGTCTCCCGCAGACAAGACCGTCTCGGATGTCGGAACGAAGTTGCGCCCGTCCTTTCGAATCATTGTGACCTGAACGTCGGCGAGCATGTTTCTTGTTAGCTCGTCGAGCTTCTTTCCAGCAAACGTTTGGCCGATCGAAATCTCCCCCATATGAAAACGCTGGGCCTTTGCGGGAAATTTAGGCTTCACGACGCGCGTCATGAAGTAAATGCAGAGGATCGGCCCAATGAACCCCAAACGGATATGCGATGGAATAGCCGATCGACGGATCCTTGTTCTTCATCACCTCGAGCGCCGCCTGAAGTGACGCTGTACTGGTCATCGATCCGGCATACAGACCAAGCGTGTGTCCGATCTTAATGCTGAAGATGTGCCCCAGCCCAAGCGCAACGGCCAAACCGGCCAGGCACGCGACAAGAGCCAGCAAATTGTATTTCTGCCCAACGCCGACCATTCCCTCGAAAAATTGACGGCCATAAAGTATGCCGATCCCGTAGAGAAACATGATCAAGCCCGTCAGCCCGATCGGCCCGATAATCTGAGCTTTGGGCGCAAAAGCGCCGATCGCGAGACCGACAAAAAGAACAGCGCCGACGCCCAGCGAAAATCCGGCGATGCTGATCTGACCGACCAAATAGCCCAGCCCGATCGCCAGAAACGCCGTCAGGATCGGCTGGCTTCCGATGATGTCGCGTGCAATATCCAACATGAGTCTGAGCTCCCCCGGATGGCCGGAATTGATTTGATCAGCGCGCGTTGCACCCCGCGGCTCGGAATTGTCCGATCACCCGATTCACCAGATCCCGGCTCGGCGGCTGTGTGTCATCAAGCTTGTATTCGAGACCCATGGCCTTCCACTTGAACGCGCCCATCTGGTGGAATGGCTGCACCTCTACCCACTCGACGTTCTTCATGGGCGCGACAAATCGTGCGATGCCGTCGACATTCGCAGGATCGTCGGTCTCGCCAGGCACCAGCGTGAACCGAACCCAGACCGGCTTTGACATCGAAGCCAGCCGCTCGGCGAAGCGAAGCGTCGGCGCGATGTCGCGTCCGGTGGTCCGCCGGTAGGTTTCGGGATCCGAGCTCTTGATATCGAGAAGGACGAGGTCGATCTCGGACAGATAAGCTTTCGTCCGCGCGGTCGCCCAGGAAATCCGGACGTCTGAATAGCCGTGTGCAGGCCCATCTCCTTGGCGCCGGCGAATATCCGCCGGGTGAAAGCAAGCTGCACCATGGGCTCGCCGCCCGAGATCGTCAGTCCGCCGCCGAGCGCCTGGATCGACGGCGCGAAATCGGCCAATGCGCCGAAGCACCTGGTCGACCGAGACATAGGTACCGTCCTTGAGGTGCCAGGTATCGGGGTTGTGGCAATAAGTACAGCGCAGCAGGCAGCCCGAGAGAAACAGCACGAGGCGCAGACCGGGCCCGTCGTAGCGCGACGACGTTTCGTAGGAATGGCAATATCCGAACGAACCGACCTCGTCCTTGATCTTGTCCTCATCAGGCGCGTCGGGCGAAATTCCCGACCCGGAGGTCGTGACGACTTCCGGGCTCCAGTGCCTGCACCGTCGACATGGCGCACCTCGATCAAATCTGGCCGTGGAAGGTGCGGCTGATCACGTCTCGCTGCTGCTCCGGCGTCAGCCGGACGAAGTTCACCGCGTAACCCGAGACCCGGATCGTGAGCTGCGGATATTTGTCCGGGTTCTTGATCGCGTCCTCGAGCGTCTCCTTGTCGATCACGTTCAGGTTCATGTGGAAGCCGCCGCGATCGAAATAGACGTCGAAGGCCTTGACGGCCTCATCAATCAATTGGCTCTCGGACAGATGCGCCTTCTGCGGAGCGACGGAGACGGTGTAGCTGATGCCGTCCAGCGAATCCTTGTACGGAAGCTTCGCGACCGACAGGCAGGATGCGAGCCAGCCATGGCTGTCGCGCCCATGCATCGGGTTGGCGCCCGGCCCGAACGGCTCGCCCTTGCGCCGTCCGTCCGGCGTGTTTCCGGTCGCCTTGCCGTAGACGACGTTGGACGTGATCGTGAGCACGCTTTGCGTGTGCGTCGCGTTCCGATAGGTCGGATGCTTGCGGATCTTCTCCATGAAGCGTGTCACCAGGCTGGCGGCGATCTGGTCGACCCGATCGTCGTTGTTGCCGAACTGCGGCGGCGATTGATTGCCTTCGTTCTGATAGTCGACAATCAGGCCCGTGGCGTCGCGCGTGACGCGCATTTTCCCGTACTTGATCGCGCTCAGGCTGTCGGCAACCACCGAAAGACCGGCGATCCCGAATGCCATCGTTCGCAGGATGTCGCGGTCGTGCAGCGCCATTTCGAGGCGCTCGTAGAAATACTTGTCGTGCATGTAGTGGATGCAGTTCATGGCATGCACATAGGTCTTGGCCAGCCACTCCATGGTGGTGTCGAACTTGGCCATGACGTCGTCATAGTCGAGGAAGTCGCCGACGACAGGCATTGTTTGCGGCGCGACCTGATCGCCGGAGACCTCGTCGCGGCCGCCGTTGATGGCGTAAAGCAGAGCCTTGGCGAAATTGACGCGGGCGCCGAAGAACTGCATCTGCTTGCCGAGCCGCATCGCCGAAACGCAGCAGGCGATGCCGTAGTCGTCGCCCCAGAACGGCCGCATCAGATCGTCGTTCTCGTATTGCAGCGAAGAGGTGTCGCGTGCTGACCTTGACGCAGTAGCGCTTGAACGGCGCGGGCATATGGCTCGACCAGAGCACCGTGATGTTCGGCTCCGGCGCCGGCCCCAGATTGGACAGCGTGTGCAGCATCCGGTAGCTGCTCTTGGTCACCAGCGTGCGTCCGTCGAGATCCATGCCGCCGACGCATTCGGTCGCCCAGTAGGGATCGCCGCTGAACAGCGCGTCGTAGTCCGGCGTCCGAAGGAAGCGGACGATGCGCAGCTTCTGCACCAGTTGGTCCCACAATTCCTGGGCGCGCGCCTCGTCCAGAGCGCCAGCCTTCAGGTCACGCTCGATGTAGATATCGAGGAAGCTCGAGATGCGGCCGATCGACATCGCCGCACCGTTGGCTTCCTTGATTGCGCCGAGATAGGCGAAATAGGTCCACTGGAACGCCTCCTGGGCATTCGTGGCCGGCTTGGAAATATCGCGATCGTAGAGCTTCGCCATCGCGGCAAGAGTCCTTGAGTGCGCGCATCTGCTCGGACAGCTCCTCGCGCATCCGGATGATCTCGTCGGTCGGCCACATGTCGTCGATCTGCGCGCGTTCGGCCTGCTTTGCCTCGATCAGGCGATCGATCCCGTAAAGCGCCACGCGGCGATAGTCGCCGATGATGCGGCCGCGGCCGTAGGCGTCGGGAAGTCCGGTAATGATGCCGGACCTGCGGCAATTCATGATCTCCGGCGTATAGGCGTCGAACACGCCGTCATTGTGCGATTTGCGGTATTTCGTGAACGCCTCGTGCACCGCCGGGTCCGGTTCGAAGCCGGCGGCCTTGATGCCGGCCTCGACCATTCGCAAGCCGCCGATACGGAAAGATGGCCCGCTTGAACGGCTGATCGGTCTGAAGTCCGACGACGATCTCATTGTCACGATCGATATAACCGGCCTTGTGGGCGAGCAAGGTCGAGGGCGTCTTGGCATCGACCGCAAGAACGCCCTTTTTTCTTTCGTCAGCGAAGTATGGCTGCAGTTTCGCCCATACTGCCTTGGTGCGCTGCGATACGCCGGCCAGGAAGTCCTCGTTTCCGGTGTAAGGCGTGACATTGCGGACGATGAAGTCGCGAACGTTGATCGAAGTTTGCCAGTCGCCCGGCCGAAGTCCTCTCCAACAATCGCCGGTATCGACTTCTTTTTTGAGAGTGGCAGTAGCTTTCATGGTACGTCCCTCACCAAGCTTCCATTGGTGTGCGCAAGCGGAGCAACCTTCCGGCGGCGGGCACCACTACTCCATGCTGGTCCGATCTGGTTGCCAATGTTTGATCTAAATCAAGTCGCTCAGCGTAGAGTCCTGGGATATGCATCGCTGCAAGCCACTCGCTCTTATGCGAAGAGAGCTTCCGCTATGCACAGTGAGTGGCTACCTTCAGCCGTTGGCTACGCGCGCGCTGGTTATGTTGATTGAGAGAGGTTGGCCGCCCGGTGACGCGGCCTCTTTCATTCCCAATGTCACCTGTTGCGCTATAAGCCGAAATGGCACCTGACATGAGGTAGTACAGACTAACCAAGCGGGGATACTTCGCGGCATCAGTCGATACGAGCATCGGCGTACTCCAAATCCGGGGGCAGGTTCGAGCCCTGCCACTCCTGCCAGCCAGGCCTTCCGCCGGTCGTTGCATCAAGTCTCTGTATTCAGAGCGCTTCCAGCCCGTTCTGGGCGGTACGGTCGCTAACCCTCCCGCACTCTCAAACCTTGACCTTTTGCCTCACCCGCAGTAGATACCGCGCACCTGCTGCCGGCCCGCTTGATGCGGATATCCGGCGCGGCTTTAAAATCCCCGAACAAACGAGCCCGCCTGCCGGCTCATCCTTCGAACAGAGGGCTGGGCCAAGTGGGCTGTTCGGATTCCTGAAAACTTTTCAATTCGTCTTACGACGGACGCGGATCATCAACGATGGCTTTCAGCCCGTTCAAATTCCTGCAGGAAGTGCGCTCGGAGACCGCCAAGGTCACTTGGCCGACCCGCCGCGAGACGACGATCACCACCATCATGGTGTTCGTGATGGTGGCGCTGGCTTCGATCTTCTTTTTCGCCGCGGATCAGATCATCCGCTATCTCGTCACCTTTTTGCTGGGCATCCACTGATGGCAAGCGCCGGAACTGCAAACCGATGGACAAGCGCTGGTATATCGTCCACGCCTATTCGAATTTTGAAAAGAAGGTCGCGGACTTGATCCGCGAGCAGTCGAAGCAGCGCGGGCTCGACGAATTGTTCGAGCAGGTGCTGGTGCCGACCGAAAAGGTCACCGAGGTACGCCGCGGCCGCAAAATCGACGCCGAGCGCAAGTTCTTCCCGGGCTATGTTCTGGTGAAGATGAAACTGACCGACGAGGCGTTCCATCTGATCAAGAACACGCCCGAAGGTGACCGGCTTCCTCGGCGCCGAAAACAAGCCGATGCCGATCTCGGAAGCCGAGGCCATGCGCATCCTGCACCAGGTGCAGGAAGGCGTGGAACGGCCGAAGGCCTCGGTTTCGTTCGAGATCGGCGAGAACGTGCGGGTGGCCGATGGGCCGTTCGCCTCGTTCTCTGGTGTGGTCGAGGAAATCGACGAGGCGCGCTCGCGCGTAAAGGTCGCTGTGTCGATCTTCGGGCGCGCGACGCCGGTCGAACTGGAATTCGCTCAGGTCGAGAAGGTCTGACGCAGTGCTTGCTCTTTCCCGCAACAGCGGGGAAGGGGAGAAGAGCCGTGGAAGGGGACTGACGGTCGCCAGCCGTCATGCGAACCGCACCACGGCCCTGTGAAGCTTCCGGGCTCGTCCGGAGCAACATGAGGAGTGACATATGGCAAAGAAAGTGACCGGATACCTGAAATTGCAGGTGCCGGCCGGTGCGGCGAATCCATCGCCCCCGATCGGTCCCGCGCTTGGTCAGCGCGGTCTCAACATCATGGAATTCTGCAAGGCGTTCAACGCGCAGACGCAGAAGGAAGAAAAGAACACCCCGATCCCGGTGATCATCACCATCTATGCGGACCGTTCCTTCACCTTCGAGATGAAGACGCCGCCGATGTCGCTACTTCCTCAAGCAGGCCGCCAAGATCCAGTCCGGCTCGAAAGCTCCGGGCCGCGACAAGGCAGGCAAGGTGACCAAAGCGCAGGTGCGCGAGATCGCCGAGAAGAAGATGAAGGATTTGAATTGCGATACCATCGAGTCGGCCATGAAGATGGTCGAGGGCTCCGCCCGTTCGATGGGTCTGGAAGTTGCGGGGTAACGGGCCATGGCAATCGGAAAACGTTTGAAGAAGGCCCGCGAGGGCGTCGATCGCGAGAAGCTCTATCCGCTCGCTGACGCCATCAAGATGGTCAAGGAGCGCGCCAAGTCGAAGTTCGACGAGACCATCGAGATTGCGATCAATCTCGGCGTCGATCCGCGTCACGCCGACCAGATGGTGCGTGGCGTGGTCAATCTGCCGAACGGCACCGGCCGCACGTTGCGTGTCGGCGTGTTCGCACGCGGCGCCAAGGCTGACGAAGCCAGGGCAGCGGGGGCTGATGTCGTCGGCGCCGAAGATCTGGTGGAGAAGGTGCAGGGCGGCAACATCGATTTCGATCGCTGTATCGCCACCCCGGACATGATGCCGCTGGTCGGCCGCCTCGGTAAGGTGCTCGGCCCGCGCGGCATGATGCCGAACCCGAAGATCGGCACCGTGACCATGGACGTCGTTACCGCCGTGAAGGGCGCAAAGGGCGGCTCGGTCGAATTCCGCGTCGAAAAGGCCGGCATCGTGCAGGCCGGCGTCGGCAAGGCGTCGTTCTCCGAGGACAAGCTGGTGGCAGAACGTCAAGGCGCTCGCGGACGCGGTTCGCAAGGCGAAGCCCGCCGGCGCCAAGGGCACCTACATCCAGCGCGTGGCGGTTTCCTCCACCATGGGACCGGGCGTAAAGGTCGAGCCGGGCACGTTGCTCGGCTAGGCTGCGGCACGCATGAGAACAAAGGGCGGAATCGGGCAACCGATTCCGCCCTTCGAATTTTGTGACGCGATAGCCTGTATATGTGCGGGCCGACCGATCTCCTTCACAGTGCAGTTGCGAAGAGAAGAACATGCCTGAGAAAGTTCTGATCTATTCACGTTTCCCGAAAGCGCTGATGCTGCGCATCGGCGAGCGTTTCGAATTGATGGACGCGGCAGGCAAGCCGCCGAACGAGGTGTTTGCGGCAGATCAGCTCGCCGACATTCGCGCAATGATCACGGCAGGCGGAACGCCGCTCGGCAGCGATATGATGGACCTGATGCCGAAGCTGGGCTGCATCGTCTGCTATGGCACGGGCTATGACGGGGTCGATCTGGCAGCCGCCGCCAACCGCAAGATCAGCGTCGGCCACAGTCCCGGGGCGAACGCGTCCTCGGTCGCCGATATTGCGGTCACGCTGATGCTGACCGCCACGCGGCGGCTGCTCGCGGCCGACGATTACGTGCGAAGCGGCGATTGGGCCGCCGCCAGACCCTCACCGATGATGCGCCCGCAGCCGGGCATGCGCGGCCGCAAGGTTGGCGTGTACGGCATGGGCGAGATCGGCCGCAAGATCGCCGCGCGCGTGGCCGCCTTCGAGGCCGAGGTCGGCTATTTCAGCCGCAGTCAGCGCGACGTGCCTTATCGCTATTTTCCGACTCTCGCGGCGCTGGCGGACTGGTGCAGCGTGCTGATGATCGCTGTCCGCGCCGGCGACGACACGCCCCACGCTGTCAACGCCGGATATCCTGAGAGCGCTCGGCGAGGACGGCTATGTCATCAATATCGCGCGCGGCTCGGTGATTGATCAGGGAGCGCTGGTCAAGGCGCTCACGGACAAGACCATCGCCGGCGCCGGCCTGGATGTCTATGCAACCGAGCCGCATGCGCCGGATGCGCTGACCGCGCTTCACGAATGTGGTGTTCAGCCCCCATATCGGCGGTCACACCCTGGAGTCGCACACCGCCATGCAGGACTGCGTGATTGCCAACCTGGAGGCATTTTTCGCAGGCAAGCCGCTCGCTTACCCGGTGAGTTGAACCGCTTGGTTGCGATCCGTCTGCCTGGCGGCCTCCCAAATTGACCCAAGGGTAGGTTTCCCAGGCGCCTCACCGTTCGGGAACCGGTAATCCGGGCAAAAAAGGCCTTTCCGGCCACAAATGGGCCGGCCCAAACTGGTGTGAATTTTGCTCTTGGCAAGCGGGCCGGGACCCGTTAAATAGCCGCTTCCGGGCGTGCTGGCTGTCGCTGGCACGTCTGTGCTCGCATTCCGAAAACCCGATACGATAGGAGATCATTCCTTTCCGGAAATCCGCTTGGATTGCTCGAAAGGAGGAGACCCGTCGCTCTGGTGGAGTGCGCGCAGGGGTCTTCCGGCGTGCCGGAGGGCCTCGATCCTGTCCGAGACTGCAGGCGCCCGCGAGGAAACTTGTTTCTTCAACGGCTTAATCGAATGGCCTGCATAGACGGGTGAAGACCGGATTTTTGCTTCGCGTCGCCCTTGGGCGGCGAGGGGCCGATTTGGTTCGAACCTCGACACCCCGCGCCATCTGGTTCGGGAGGGCAGGCTTCTAAATTGTCGTCTTGCCCGGCAAGTCCTTGGGACTGGTGGTCCCCAGGTCAGGTTTTGGGCGGGACGATGGGTGCAACCCGGCGGTCCGCCTCAACGCGAAGGCCGCCAACCGGAGAGAGCTTGCTGTGGAACGAGCGGCAAAAAAAGAGGCGGTCGAACAGCTCAACGGGGTCTTCAAGACCACGAGCGTCGCGATCGTTGCTCATTATTCCGGCCTCACCGTGGCCCAGATGCAGAAGCTGCGTATGCAGATGAAGCAGGCTGGCGCATCGGTGAAGGTCTCGAAGAACCGTCTCGCCAAAATTGCTCTTGAAGGCACTGACGTCGTTGCCATCGGCTCCCTGCTGAAGGGGCCGACCGTGATCGCAACTTCAAACGATCCGGTCGCGGCGCCAAAGGTTGCCGTCGAATTCGCCAAGACGAACGAGCAGTTCGTCATCCTCGGCGGCTCGATGGGTAAAACCGTCCTGAATGTCGACGGCGTGAAGGCGCTTGCCGCGCTGCCGTCGCTTGATGAACTGCGCGGCAAGATTGTCGGCCTCCTCGTGGCGCCGGCGACCAAGATCGCCCAGCTCTCCAACGCGCCCGCGGCCAAGCTCGCGCGCGTCATTCAGGCCTATGCCTCAAAGAGCGAAGCGGCCTGACGCCCTTCGCAAACACAAACCCTGGTTCGAACCAATACGTTTAAGGAAACTGATCAATGGCTGACTTACAGAAAATCGTCGACGACCTCTCGAGCCTCACCGTGCTCGAAGCTGCCGAACTGGCAAAGCTCCTCGAAGAAAAGTGGGGCGTTTCCGCCGCTGCCGCTGTCGCGGTGGCCGGTCCTGCGGGCGGCGGCGCTGCTGCCGCTCCGGCGGAAGAAAAGACCGAGTTCACGGTCGTTCTGGCCGCTGCCGGCGACAAGAAGATCGAGGTCATCAAGGAAGTCCGCGCCATCACCGGCCTCGGCCTCAAGGAAGCCAAGGACCTCGTCGAAGGCGCGCCCAAGGCGGTCAAGGAAGGCGTGAACAAGGACGAGGCCGACAAGATCAAGGCCCAGCTCGAAAAGGCTGGCGCCAAGGTCGAACTGAAGTAAGCGCAGGCTTTCAGAGATCCGGGAAACCCGGAAGCGTGCAAAAGACGTGCGAGGGGAAGACCTGAAGGGCGTTGTACACGGAAATGTGTGGGGATTCGTGGGGTTACCCCTCGAATTTCCACGATTGCCATCCCATATCGGGGCGGCAGCACGAAAAGCACGGTGGCGGCGGGAACGGCAACGTTCCGGCGTAAGCCGTTGGGAGACAGGCAATTTCGGGCTTTTTCAGTCCGTGAACAGGATGGTTGTGACGGGCGGGTGCGGTCATGCGCCCCGCGCGTCGTTTTGCGTTTTGAAGATCTGAAGAACGGATTTAGGACTTAACTCCTGAGTTCGGGCTCCGGCTCTCGAAATGGATCGAAATTCAACCCGGGGCGGCGGCAGTCGCGCTTCGGACGGTTCGCCCCCTGAAGGGCGACGAAATGAGAGGCCACGATGGCGCAGCAGACATTCACCGGTCGCAAACGCGTTCGCAAGTTCTTCGGACACATCAAGGAAGTCGCAGAGATGCCGAACCTTATCGAGGTTCAAAAGGCGTCCTACGACCAGTTCCTGATGGTCGACGAGCCCCAGGGCGGTCGGCTGGACGAAGGCCTGCAGGCGGTTTTCCGCTCGGTATTCCCGATCTCGGATTTCTCCGGCACCTCGATGCTGGAATTCGTCCGCTATGAATTCGAGCCGCCGAAATATGACGTCGACGAGTGCCGCCAGCGCGGCATGACCTATGCCGCGCCGCTCAAGGTGACGCTGCGCCTGATCGTGTTCGATATCGACGAGGAAACCGGCGCCAAGTCCGTCAAGGACATCAAGGAGCAGGACGTCTACATGGGCGATATCCCGCTCATGACCATGAACGGCACCTTCGTCGTCAACGGCACCGAGCGCGTCATCGTCTCGCAGATGCACCGTTCGCCCGGCGTGTTCTTCGATCACGACAAGGGCAAGACCCATTCGTCGGGCAAGCTGCTGTTTGCCGCGCGCGTGATTCCCGTATCGCGGTTCCTGGCTCGACATCGAGTTCGACGCCAAGGACATCGTGTTCGCGCGTATCGACCGCCGCCGCAAGATTCCGGTGACCTCGCTGATGTTCGCGCTCGGTCTCGACGGCGAGACAATCCTTTCCACGTTCTACAAGAAGATCATTTACAAGCGGGCCAAGGACGGCTGGCGCGTGCCGTTCGATGCCGACCGTTTCCGCGGTTACAGCACCATCAACGACCTGATTGATGCCGATACCGGCAAGGTGGTGCTCGAGGCCGGCAAGAAGCTCACCGTGCGCGGGGCGCGGCAGCTCCAGGAGAAGGGCCTGAAGGCGCTGCGGCTGTCGGATGAGGAACTGGTCGGCAATTATGTCGCCGAGGATCTCGTCAATCCGAAGACCGGCGAAATCTACGCCGAGGCCGGCGAGGAAATCACCGAGAAGCTGCTGAAGGCGCTGAACGAGCAGGGCTACAAGGATCTGCCGCTGCTCGACATCGACCATGTCAATGTCGGCGCCTACATCCGCAACACGCTGCACGCCGACAAGAACATGACGCGCGAAGACGCGCTGTTCGACATCTATCGCGTGATGCGTCCCGGCGAGCCGCCGACGCTCGACTCCGCGCAGACCATGTTCCAGTCGCTGTTCTTCGATTCCGAGCGCTACGACCTGTCCGCGGTCGGCCGCGTCAAGATGAACATGCGCCTCGAACTCGATGCGCCCGATACCCATCGCACGCTGCGCAAGGAAGACATCCTCTCCGTCATCAAGACGCTGGTCGATCTGCGCGACGGCAAGGGCGAGATCGATGACATCGATCACCTCGGCAACCGTCGTGTGCGCTCGGTCGGCGAACTGATGGAAAATCAGTACCGGATCGGCCTGCTGCGCATGGAGCGCGCGATCAAGGAGCGCATGTCGAGCGTCGATATCGACACCGTGATGCCGCAGGACCTGATCAACGCCAAGCCGGCGGCCGCGGCGGTGCGCGAGTTCTTCGGTTCCTCGCAACTGTCGCAGTTCATGGACCAGACCAATCCGCTGTCGGAGATCACCCACAAGCGCCGTCTCTCGGCGCTTGGCCCGGGCGGCTTGACCCGCGAGCGCGCCGGCTTCGAGGTGCGCGACGTGCATCCGACGCATTACGGCCGTATCTGCCCGATCGAGACGCCGGAAGGCCCGAACATCGGTCTGATCAACTCGCTCGCAACCTTTGCGCGCGTGAACAAATACGGTTTCGTCGAGACTCCCTATCGCAAGGTAAAGGACGGTCGCGTCACCGACGAGGTGGTTTATCTGTCGGCGATGGAAGAGGGCCGTTATTCCGTCGCTCAGGCCAATGTCTCCACTCGACAACAAGGGTCGTTTCACCGACGATCTGGTCGTCTGCCGCTCAAGCGGAACCCGCGACGTGCTGCCGTTGCCGGCCGACAAGGTCGACTACATGGACGTGTCGCCGAAACAACTTGTCTCGGTTGCCGCGGCGCTGATCCCGTTCCTTGAGAATGACGACGCCAACCGTGCGCTGATGGGCTCGAACATGCAGCGCCAGGCCGTGCCGCTGGTTAGGGCGGAGGCGCCGTTCGTCGGTACCGGCATGGAAGGCGTGGTCGCCCGCGATTTCGGTGCTGCGATCGCAGCCCGTCGCTCGGGTGTCATCGATCAAATTGACGCCACCCGTGTGGTTATCCGCGCGACTGAAGATCTCGATCCCACCAAGTCGGGCGTCGATATCTATCGGCTGATGAAGTACCAGCGCTCCAACCAGTCGACCTGCATCAACCAGCGTCCGCTGGTGAAGGTGGGCGATATCGTCAAGAAGGGCGACATCATTGCCGACGGTCCCTCGACCGATCTCGGCGAGCTCGCGCTCGGCCGCAACGTGCTGGTCGCGTTCATGCCGTGGAACGGCTACAACTTCGAAGACTTCATCCTGCTCTCCGAAAGGATCGTGAAGGACGACGTCTTCACCTCGATCCACATCGAGGAGTTCGAAGTGATGGCCCGCGACACCAAGCTGGGTCCGGAGGAAATCACCCGTGATATTCCGAACGTGTCGGAAGAAGCGCTGAAGAACCTCGACGAAGCCGGCATCGTCTATATCGGCGCCGAAGTGCGGGCAGGCGACATCCTGGTCGGCAAGATCACGCCGAAGGGCGAAAGCCCGATGACGCCCGAAGAAAAGCTTCTGCGCGCGATCTTCGGCGAAAAGGCCTCCGACGTGCGAGATACGTCGCTCCGCGTGCCCCCGGGTGTGCAGGGCACGATCGTCGAAGTCCGCGTCTTCAACCGGCACGGCGTCGACAAGGATGAGCGTGCGCTGGCGATCGAGCGGGAAGAAATCGAGCGCCTCGCCAAGGACCGTGACGACGAACAGGCCATTCTCGACCGTAACGTCTACGGTCGTCTCGCCGAACTTCTTGAAAACCGTCAGGGCATTGCTGGTCCGAAGGGCTTCAAAAAGGACACCAAGATCACGCGCGCGGTGCTCGATGAGCATCCGCGTTCGCAATGGTGGATGTTCGCGTCTCCGAACGACAAGCTGATGGCCGAAATCGAGGCCATGCGGAAGCAGTACGACGAGTTGAAGAAGGGTCTTGAGCAGCGCTTCCTCGACAAGGTCGAGAAGCTGCAGCGTGGCGACGAATTGCCGCCCGGCGTGATGAAGATGGTCAAGGTCTTCGTTGCGGTGAAGCGCAAGATCCAGCCCGGCGACAAGATGGCCGGCCGCCACGGCAACAAGGGCGTGGTGTCCAAGATCGTTCCGATCGAGGACATGCCCTTCCTCGAGGACGGGACGCATGCCGACATCGTGCTTAATCCGCTCGGGGTGCCGAGCCGGATGAACGTCGGGCAAATTCTTGAAACCCATCTGGGTTGGGCATGCGCCGGACTAGGCAAGCGGATCGGGCAGACGGTGGACGCGTATCTTGCAAGCGCAAAGCAGGACACCAAGCCGCTCAAGGAGACCTTGAAAAAGATCTACGGCGATGACGAAACCATCAAGTCGCTCAACGACAGCGAACTGATGGAACTCGGCCGTAATCTCGCTCATGGCGTGCCGATCGCGACGCCGGTGTTCGATGGCGCCAAGGAAGCCGACATCGAGGAGATGCTCAAGCTCGCCGGTCTCGACGCTTCAGGCCAGTCCACCGTCTATGACGGCCGGACCGGCGACGCCTTCGACCGCAAGGTGACGGTTGGGTACATCTACATGCTCAAGCTGCACCATCTCGTGGACGACAAGATCCACGCGCGTTCGATCGGACCGTACTCGCTCGTCACCCAGCAACCGCTGGGCGGCAAGGCGCAGTTCGGCGGACAGCGGTTCGGCGAAATGGAAGTGTGGGCGCTGGAAGCTTACGGCGCGGCCTATACGCTCCAGGAAATGCTGACCGTAAAATCGGACGACGTGGCGGGCCGCACCAAGGTGTACGAGGCGATCGTGCGCGGCGACGATACGTTCGAAGCGGGTATCCCGGAATCGTTCAACGTGCTGGTCAAGGAAATGCGCTCGCTCGGCCTTAACGTCGACCTGCACAATTCCAAGATCGCACCGGGGGCGGCATCCGAGGCGGCTGAGTAACGCAAAAGCATCATGCCCGGCCTGTGCCGGGCATGCGCTCTTGTCCGCATGCCGGACAGGCGCCCGAGAAGAACTGATTTTCGAATTTGCTGCCGGCGCTGACCGGCACGCGAGGAGAAGACGATGAACCAAGAAATTATGAATCTCTTCAATCCGACGACACCGGCTCAGGTCTTCGACCAGATCCGGATTTCGATTGCGTCCCCGGAGAAGATTTTGTCCTGGTCATATGGCGAGATCAAGAAGCCGGAGACCATCAACTACCGTACCTTCAAGCCGGAGCGCGACGGGCTGTTCTGCGCCCGCATCTTCGGGCCGATCAAGGATTACGAATGCTTGTGCGGCAAGTACAAGCGGATGAAGTACAAGGGCATCATCTGCGAAAAGTGCTCGGTCGAAGTGACGCTGTCGCGGGTCCGGCGCGAGCGCATGGGCCATATCGAACTGGCGGCGCCCGTGGCGCACATCTGGTTCTTGAAGTCGCTGCCGTCCCGCATCGGCCTTCTGCTCGATATGACGCTGAAGGATCTCGAGCGAATTCTGTATTTCGAATACTACGTCGTTCTCGAGCCGGGTCTGACCGCGCTCAAGGACCGTCAGTTGCTGTCGGAAGACGAGTACCTGAAGGCGCAGGACGAATACGGCCAGGACTCCTTCACCGCCATGATCGGCGCGGAGGCTATCCGCGAGCTGTTGAAGGGCCTCGAACTCGAAAAGCTCGAGACGTCGCTGCGCGCCGAGATGCAAGAGACCGAGTCCGACATCAAGCACAAGAAGCTTGCAAAGCGGCTGAAGATCGTCGAGGCGTTCCGCTATTCCGGCAACAAGCCGGAGTGGATGATCCTGACCGTCGTACCCGTTATTCCGCCGGACCTGCGTCCGTTGGTGCCGCTGGACGGTGGCCGCTTCGCGACATCAGATCTCAACGACCTCTACCGGCGCGTCATCAACCGCAACAACCGCTTGAAGCGGTTGATGGAACTGCGCGCGCCCGACATCATCATCCGCAATGAAAAGCGCATGCTGCAGGAGGCCGTCGACGCGTTGTTCGATAACGGCCGCCGTGGCCGCGTCATCACCGGCGCCAACAAGCGTCCGTTGAAGTCGCTGGCGGACATGTTGAAGGGCAAGCAGGGCCGCTTCCGGCAAAACCTTCTCGGCAAGCGCGTCGATTATTCCGGCCGTTCGGTGATCGTGGTCGGTCCGGAACTGCGACTGCATCAGTGCGGGCTGCCGAAGAAGATGGCGCTTGAGCTGTTCAAGCCGTTCATTTATTCGCGGCTCGACGCCAAGGGGCTGTCCACCACGGTGAAACAGGCAAAGAAGCTCGTCGAAAAAGAGCGTCCTGAAGTCTGGGACATTCTTGACGAGGTGATCCGCGAGCACCCCGTGCTGTTGAACCGCGCTCCGACGCTGCATCGGTTGGGCATCCAGGCGTTCGAGCCGGTGCTGATCGAAGGCAAGGCCATTCAGTTGCATCCGCTGGTGTGCGCCGCGTTCAACGCCGACTTCGACGGCGATCAGATGGCCGTGCACGTCCCGCTGTCGCTGGAAGCGCAGCTCGAGGCGCGCGTGCTGATGATGTCGACCAACAACATCCTGCATCCGGCCAACGGTCAGCCGATCATTGTGCCCTCGCAGGACATCGTGCTCGGGCTCTATTACCTGTCGATCTTGCGCGAAGGATTGCCCGGCGAGGGCAAGATTTTCGGCGACATGGCGGAGCTGGAGCACGCGCTGCACTCGAAGGTCATCCACCTTCACACCAAGATCAAGTATCGCTGGGACGGCCTCGACGAGACCGGCAAGCCAGTCAAGCGCTGGATCGAGACCACTGCCGGTCGCGTGATGCTCGGCAACGTGCTGCCGAAATCGTCGAAGATTTCGTATGACATCATCAACAAGCTGATGACGAAACGCGAAATCTCGAGCGTGATCGATCAGGTCTATCGCCACTGCGGTCAGAAGGAGACGGTGATCTTCTGCGACCGCATCATGGCGCTCGGCTTCTACAACGCGTTCAAGGCCGGCATCTCGTTCGGCAAGGACGACATGGTCGTTCCGCACGGCAAGTGGAAGATCGTCGACACCACCCGCACTCTCGCCAAGGACTTTGAGCAGCAGTACAACGACGGCCTGATCACCCATGGCGAAAAGTACAACAAGGTGGTCGACGCCTGGTCAAAGGCGACGGAAGAAATCGCCAAGGAGATGATGAAGGAAATCTCCTCGACCAAGAAGACCGCCAAGGGCGCCGACGCCGACATCAACTCGATCTACATGATGGCCCATTCCGGTGCGCGCGGTTCGCCGGCCCAGATGCGCCAGCTTGCCGGCATGCGCGGCCTGATGGCCAAGCCGTCGGGCGAGATCATTGAGACGCCGATCATTTCCAACTTCAAGGAAGGCCTCTCGGTGCTCGAATATTTCAACTCGACCCACGGTGCCCGCAAGGGCCTCGCGGATACCGCGTTGAAAACCGCCAACTCGGGCTACCTGACCCGCCGTCTGGTCGACGTGGCGCAGGACTGCATCATCACGCAGGACGATTGCGGCACCAAGCTCGGCATCAAGATGCGCGCGATCATCGACGCCGGTACGGTGGTTGCGTCGCTGGCCTCACGCATCCTCGGCCGCGTCGCGGGTGAGGATTTGCGCGACGCAACGACGAACAAGGTCGTGGTCAAGCGCGGCACGCTGATGGAAGAGAGTGATGTCGACGCCATTCAGCAGGCCGGCATCCAGGAAGTGAAGATTCGCTCGGCGCTGACTTGTGAACTGGTCAACGGAATCTGCGGCAAATGCTATGGCCGCGATCTTGCCCGCGGCACTCCGGTCAACCATGGTGAAGCTGTCGGCGTCATCGCTGCGCAGTCGATCGGTGAGCCCGGCACGCAGTTGACGATGCGTACGTTCCACATCGGCGGCGCGGCGCAGATCAACGAGCAGTCGTTCATCGAATTGAACTTCGATGGCAAGGTCGTGATCAAGAACCGCGCCATCTCGAAGAACAGTGAAGGTCATTTGGTGGCGATGGTGCGCAACATGGTTGTTGCGATCGTCGATGCTGACGGCACCGAGCGTGCGACCCATCGCATCCAGTACGGCGCGCGCATGCACGTCGACGAGGGCGATATGGTCAAGCGTGGTCAGCGGATCGCCGAGTGGGATCCTTATACCAGGCCCGTTCTCACCGAGGTCGAGGGCACTATCGGCTTCGAGGACCTGGTCGAGGGTCAGTCGATTTCGGAAACGCTCGACGAATTCCACCGGTATCGCCAAGCGCGTCGTCATCGACTGGCGATCGTCGCGAGGCGGGGCAGATCTGCGTCCGGCCATCGTGGTCAAGGGCAAGGACGGCAAGGTCTTGAAACTCGCGCGTGGCGGCGATGCCCGCTACATGCTGTCGGTCGACGCGATTCTGTCGGTCGACGTCGGCGCGAAGGTCAAGCACGGCGACATCCTGGCGCGTATCTCAACCGAAAGCGCCAAGACCCGGGACATCACCGGCGGTCTGCCGCGGGTTGCGGAATTGTTCGAAGCGCGAAAGCCCAAGGACGCGGCGATCATTGCGGAAATCGCCGGCACGATCCGCTTCGGCCGCGATTACAAGAACAAGCGCCGAATCTCGATTGAGCCTGCGGACAAGAACGAGGAGACGCGCGAGTACCTGATCCCGAAGGGCAAGCACATCCACTTGCAAGACGGAGATATCGTCGAAAAGGGCGATTTCATCGTCGAAGGCAATCCGGCTCCGCACGACATTTTGGCGATCAAGGGCATCGAGGAACTCGCTGCCTATCTGGTCAACGAAATCCAGGAGGTCTACCGGTTGCAGGGCGTGCTGATCAACGACAAGCACATCGAGGTGATCGTTCGTCAGATGCTGCAGAAGGTCGAGATCACCGATCAGGGCGAGACCGACATGATCTCGGGCGAACAGGTCGACAAGATCGAGTTCGACCAGATCAACGCCAAGGCCAAAGAGGAGGGCAAGAAGCCCGCCACGGGAACGCCGGTTCTGCTCGGCATCACCAAGGCGAGCCTTCAGACCCGCTCCTTCTTCTCGGCGGCGTCGTTCCAGGAGACCACCCGCGTGCTCACCGAAGCCGCCGTCAACGGCAAGGTCGATCCGCTGGAAGGCCTCAAGGAAAACGTTATCGTCGGTCGGCTGATCCCGGCGGGCACCGGCGCCTCGATGGCCAAGATTTGCGAAGTCGCCGTCAAACGCGACAAGCTGATCCTGGACGAGCGCGAAAAGCAGGCGGCGGCGATCGTTCCCACCGCCCCCGAGCCGGAACCTCTAGCGCTTCCGCCGGCGGAATAGCGCTTCCGGATTTACCACATCTGAGAAAAGGCCAGCGAAAGCTGGCCTTTTTGCTGCTTTCAGGCCCGGCAAACGCTTTGTTCATCTTCCCTTCATGGACAAAAGCGCCTTTGTAGGGGCGCGATACCGGAGGTCCCGAGGGGGGCGGCCGGAGACCACGGAAAGCAAATGCTGGACCTTGCAATCGTCGGCGGCGGCCCTGGCGGGCTCATGGCCGCTTGGCACCTTAGAAAGAAGCTTGGCGAGCAGTGCCGGATCACGATCTTTGAGGCGTCTGACCGTCTCGGCGGCAAGATTCTCACGAGCAGATTCGATTCGGCTCCTGCGATGTACGAAGCGGGGGTCGCTGAGATCTACGACTACTCAATGACGGGCCCCGATCCCCTGCGCGAGATGATCCAGCATTTCGGGCTGCAGACCATCCCGATCGATGCCGAGCAGGTGCAGCTTGACGGCGAGTTGCTGAACGACGTCGCGGGAATGCGACGTAAATACGGCTCGAAAACTGCAGATGCCATCGAGGCGTTTCGCAAGCGGTGCGCCGAAATGGTTTCGCCGATCGAATATTACGAGGGCGTCGGCGCGCACGACAACGAGCACCCCTGGGCTCACATGACGGCGGAGCAGTTGCTCGACAGGGAAGTGGACGATCCGCTGGCCAAGCGCTTTTTCAAGGTGATGGCACGCTCCGATATCGCAACCGAAACCCACAATACGAATGGGCTCAATGCGCTGAAGAACTTCGTGATGGATGTCGACGGCTATATCAGCCTGTACTCGATCCAGAACGGCAACGAACAATTGATCGAATGCCTGCACTCGGAAGTCGACGCCGATGTCCAGCTCAATCATCGCGTCCTCAAGGTCGGCAAAACCTCAAGCGGCCGCTACCAGCTTAACATGATGAACGGGAAGGGCCCGGAGACGCGGGACTTCGATCTTGTGCTGATGTGCCTGCCACATTCCTGGCTGGCAACCATCGGATGGGACGGCGAGGCGTTACGCAGGTCGATGATCAAGCACGTCGCCTATTTCGATCGGCCCGCGCACTATCTTCGGGTCTCGATCCTTTTCGACGAGCCCTTCTGGGGCGATCGCATTCCGGGCGCCTGGTTCATGTCGGAGGCGTTCGGCGGCTGCTGTATCTACAACGAAGGCGCGCGTCACGACGTCGGCAGGCACGGTGTTCTGAATTGGCTGATCGCGGGTTCCGACGCGCTGGCCTTTGCGAACCTGAGCGATCGCGAACTGATCGACGCTGCCTTGAAGACGCTGCCGGCTTCATTGGGCGATGCGCGAGCGCATTTCGTCGAGGGCAAAATCCATCGCTGGCTCTCGTCGGTGAATGCGCTTCCGGGCGGCATGCCGGCGCGAGACGTCATGACCAATCACCGGCCCGAGCCGAAGCAGCATCCCGGCCTGGTCCTGGTCGGCGACTATTTGTTCGATTCGACGCTCAATGGGTTGCTGGATTCCTCAGACGCCGCCACCGACATCATTCTCACGCAAACGGTGCGCTTGCGGCGAGAGCACGCTCGGCAAGGCCAGCAACCGCTCGACAAAGTCGATCGCGAATATTTCCAGAATTATCGAGGGCTCGGTCCGTATGCCGATGTTTGGAACCGGTTCACCGATCCCGGATATCTCATGGATCTGATCCGGATCGTGTGGGGCAGGGCGGAGGGATACAAGCTTCTTGTGGCGGGTTCGGCCAGCGGAGAGCTCGTGGGCGCGTTGCGCGAGCGCGGCATCGATGCCTGGGGTATCGAGAACAATCGTACCATTCACTCCAAAACTCCAAAAGCGCTCCGGAAATATAACAAGTTGGGGTCAATCCTCGACATGCCGTTCAAAAGCGGCCAATTTGATTTCGTGTTCGAAACCAGCTTGTGCCATATCGGGGAAAAGCAGGTTGCCCGGGCAATTCGCGAGTTGAACCGCGTCATCAAAAGCGGGTTGGTGTTCGGATCGGTCACCTCAGATTTGGCTCCCGCGCTAATGGACCAGTACGACCTGTTGCGCGGCGTCAAGAGTTCTCGGAACCTGGTGGGAATGGTCGGAGCTGTTCTTCAGCAACGGATTCGATTTGGCGGTCCATCGCCACGACTGCACCGACGCGGTGTGGGCGGCGACCCTTGCCGCCAACAAAGGGCCGACCGAATGGTACGCTGACGCCGAAAGCCTGCGTTACTCGTTTTTTGACAAGATCGCCGAGGACGATTAGCGGGCGTCGTTCGCACCTCCGATATCTTGGCATAGGACCGGCAGGCGGCCTTGCGGTCGTCTTCTTTATTTGCGGTCATGCGGCCGTGCAGCTTCGGTTGGTCTCATGGCGCGCAAGCCCGTCTCGTCGGACGAAAAGAAGCTCCCCTCTGCAAAAGATGCGGAGAGGGACGCCAAGCTTTTATCCCAAAGCAATGTCGCGCACGGACCGAATGCCGCCAAGTTGGCCATGCCACCTCTGCTCGATGATGAAGAGCGCGAGGAAGATGACGAGCTCGAGCTTGAGGGTAATGACGAGGACTATGACGACGACGAGGACCTCGTCGTTTATAGCGCCAGGGAAGCCGCCGGCGCACTGGCGACCGTCTATGCGTTCGTCAAGCCGTTCCTGAAGAGCTATAAGAAGCTGCTGGCATTTGTCGGCCTCGGCGTGGTCGTCGAGACGCTGTACAACGTCATCATGCCGCTCGGCCTGAAGTTCCTGATCGATGACGCGCTGGGCGAGGAGGATTTCCAGGCACTGGTGAAGATCCTGTCGGTGCTAGCGGGCACGGGCATCCTCACCTCAATTGTCGCGGTCTGGTACGAGCGCTGGGACGCGAGGCTGGCTGCGGCGCTGATCTCAGACGTGCGCACACGGCTGTTCGAACACATCCAGAATTTGCCGGCCGCCTATTTCGCGCGCACCAAACGAGGCGAGATACTGTCGCGATTTTCCGTTGACCTCTCCGCCTTCGAAGGCTCGGTCAAGAGCTTCGCCAACAGTGCGGCCCTGCCGCTGCTCGAGTTGATCGCGGGCATCGTTTTGATGTTGTTCCTGAACTGGCAGCTCGCCGCGGTCGCGCTGCTGGTTTTTCCGATCACGCTGATCGGCCCGCGCATTTTGACTCCAAAGGCGGTGGAGGCGAACTACCAGCAGAAACTCAATGAGTTGGCCTTGCTCGGATTGGTGCAGGAAAACGTCGCGGCGCAAGCGGTGGTCAAAGCGTTCAACCTGCAGCGCCGGACGCTGGGCTGGTTCACCATGCGCAACAACGAAGCGCGGCTGAAGATCGCTTCTGCCGCGTTCCTCTCGACCATGGTCGAGAGGACGGTCACGATCTCGGTGTTGTTGCTCCACCTCGTGGTGCTTGCCATCGGCGCTTACCTGGCGACAAAGGGCCATATCACCATCGGCACCTTTGTGACCTTCGAGAGCGCATTCTGGGAGGTGTCCTACAACATCGCTCATCTGATGCATTTCATTCCCGTCTCCATTCAATCGGCAGCCGCGGTACGGCACATGCAGGAAATGCTGGATGAGCCGACCCGCGGCAGCGATCGGCCGGGCGCGCCCGATCTGCCGCGCATCACCAACGACATCACCTTCGACCGCGTCACGTTCCGCTATGAGGATAGCGAAACCCCGGTGCTCGATAACCTCAGCCTCAAACTGAAGGTCGGAAAGACCATTGCGATTGTCGGGCCCAGCGGCTCCGGCAAAAGCACGCTACTCAACCTGATCCTTCGGCTCTATGTGCCGGACGAAGGACGCGTCACCATCGATGGCGTCGATATCAGGAGGGTCACCCGCGAATCACTGCGCCGGAGCATGGCCGTCGTGTTCCAGGAGAACATGCTGTTCAACATGTCGATCCGGGAAAACATCCGGCTCGGCAAGGAAGGCGCCACCGACGCAGAGGTGGAAGCGGCCGCACGCAAGGCCGAAATCCACCGTCACATTATGAGCCTGCCGCAAAAATACGATACAGCGGTGGGCGAGCGCGGAGAAACGCTGTCGGGCGGACAGCGCCAGCGCATCGCGATAGCTCGCGCCATCATTCGCAATCCCTCGGTGTTGCTTTTGGACGAAGCGACCTCGGCGCTGGACCAGACCACGGAAGCCGCCATTAACCGTACGCTGCTCAAGCTCGCCAAGGGCAGGACCATGATCTGGTCTACTCACCGCCTGACGTCGGTGGTCCAGATGGACGAAATTATCGTGTTGTCCGGAGGCAAGGCGATAGAGCGTGGCTCGCACACCCAACTAGTCGCGGCGAACGGCGCATATCGCAAGCTCTGGGACGACCAGAGCCACAGGTCGCATGGCGAGCTTCACCAAGCCGGGGACGAGGACTGACGCGGAGCAGTTGCGCCGGCGTGGGCGCTCCGGGCCGTTTGGGGGCGGGAAGGGAGCTGGCCTGATCCCGGCCAACCCGGAGATAGGCCGGACCTGACGTGCAAACCCGATATCACCCGGATAAAAGAGGATTTGACGAGCAAAATGCCCGTAAGCGCCTGAATGAGGGGCATGCGCCGAACCGGGCAAAAACGCCCACCGCGCAAGCACTAGGCGGCCTCGGCGTGCTGTCGTTTCGTCTTGACTTGGTTACGCACCGCTTATAAAACGCGCCAACTTAACGACAGGCGGTGAGCAAAGCCAACGTCGGAACGGAACACCCGCCGGCCTCTTTGGAGACCAAGACGGGCACCAACCTCGATGAATGCCGCTCAGACGCTGTCGATCATAGCTAGGCAATGCCAAAACGATTTTGGTTCTCTCGAGCAAGTCTCTTGAGATTAATTTCGGATGCATGACCTCGGTAACCGACTGAACGGCTCACGCTGATCGGTCCATCACTGCGGTCCTCTGTGGCGTCGAAGCGCTTTCCGCTCAGAAATGAGCGGTTGGCGCAATTTCGCTTTGCGCGGGTCCTCGCTCGCGTGCGGGAAGAATTCGCGGAACCGGTTAGATGGTTTCGCGTGAACTAAAGGGTGAAGGCCAAGATGCCGACGATCAACCAGCTGATCGCGACTCCGCGCACAGTTCAGAAGTCGCGCAAGAAGGTGCCAGCGTTGCAGCAGTCGCCGCAGAAGCGCGGCGTATGCACGCGCGTCTACACCACGACGCCGAAGAAGCCGAACTCCGCACTGCGTAAAGTGGCCAAGGTCCGCCTGACCAACGGCTTCGAGGTGATCGGCTACATCCCGGGTGAGGGTCATAACCTTCAGGAACACTCGGTCGTCATGATCCGCGGCGGTCGCGTCAAGGACTTGCCCGGCGTGCGCTACCACATTCTCCGCGGCGTCCTCGATACCCAGGGCGTCAAGAACCGTAAGCAGCGCCGTTCGAAATACGGCGCCAAGCGTCCGAAATAAGCGGGAACAGATAAGATGTCTCGTCGCCATTCTGCCGAAAAACGTGAGGTGCTTCCGGATCCGAAGTTCGGGAACATCATCATTACGAAGTTCATGAACTCGGTGATGTATGCCGGGAAGAAGTCGGTCGCCGAAGGCATCGTCTACGGCGCGCTCGGCATGATCGAGAGCAAGACCAAGCAGAATCCACTGGGTATTTTCGAGCAGGCGCTCGAGAACGTAATGCCGACCATCGAAGTCCGCTCCCGCCGCGTCGGCGGCGCCACCTATCAGGTGCCGGTCGAGGTACGCACGGTACGCCGGCAGGCGCTGGGTATCAGGTGGCTGATCTCGGCAGCGCGCGAGCGCAATGAGAAGACAATGACGGAGCGGCTTTCGGCGGAACTGCTGGATGCATCGAACAACAGGGGGAATGCCGTCAAGAAGCGTGAAGACGTACATCGGATGGCGGAAGCCAACCGGGCCTTCTCGCACTATCGCTGGTAACGGCGAAACGAACGGATATTAAGGACAGCCCCATGCCCCGCCAACATGCCATCGAGGATTACCGCAATTTCGGTATCATGGCGCATATCGACGCCGGCAAGACGACGACGACTGAGCGCATCCTCTATTACACCGGCAAGAGCCACAAAATCGGCGAAGTGCACGAAGGTGCCGCGACGATGGACTGGATGGAGCAGGAGCAGGAGCGCGGCATCACCATCACTTCCGCCGCGACCACCGCGTTCTGGAACGGCAAGCGTCTGAACATCATCGATACACCTGGCCATGTCGACTTCACCATCGAAGTCGAGCGTTCGCTGCGCGTCCTCGACGGCGCGGTGTGCGTGCTGGATTCCAACCAGGGCGTCGAGCCGCAGACGGAAACCGTCTGGCGTCAGGGCGACAAGTACAAAGTTCCGCGCATCGTCTTCGCCAACAAGATGGACAAGACCGGCGCTGACTTCTTCAAGTGCCTCGCCGATATCGTCGACCGCCTCGGTGCAAAGCCGATCGCGATCCAGCTTCCGATCGGCGCGGAAAACAATTTCAAGGGCCTTGTCGATCTCGTTGTGATGAAGGGCATCATTTGGAACGACGAGTTGCTCGGTGCGAAATTCGACTATGTCGACATTCCGGCTGACATGGTCGAGCAAGCCAAGGAATACCGCGAGAAGATGGTCGAAGCTGCCGTCGAACTCGACGATGACGCGATGGCCGCTTACCTCGACGGCAAGGAGCCGGATGAGGCGACACTGAAGCGCTTGATCCGCAAGGCCGTGCTCACAGGCGCATTCTATCCGGTGCTCTGCGGTTCGGCGTTCAAGAACAAGGGCGTGCAGCCGCTGCTCGACGCGGTCGTCGACTATCTTCCCTCGCCAAAGGACGTGCCCGCAATCAAGGGTACCGACGAGGACGGCAACGAACTGCTGCGCAAGGCCGACGACAAGGAGCCTTTGGCTCTGCTCGCGTTCAAAATCATGGACGATCCGTTCGTCGGCACCATCACCTTTTGCCGCATCTATTCCGGCACGCTCGTATCGGGCACGGGCGTCATCAATTCGACGCGCGATCGGAAAGAGCGGATCGGCCGCATGCTGCTGATGCATGCGAACAACCGCGAAGACATCAAGGAAGCTTATGCCGGCGACATCGTCGCGTTGGCAGGCCTCAAGGAAGCCCGCACCGGCGATACCCTGTGCGACGCTAACAAGCCGGTGATTCTGGAAAAGATGGAATTCCCGGAGCCGGTCATCGAAATCGCAATCGAGCCGAAGTCGAAAGCCGACCAGGAAAAGCTCGGTGTCGCGCTGGCAAAGCTTGCCGCCGAAGATCCGTCGTTCCGTGTGTCGACCGATCAGGAGTCCGGTCAAACCATCCTCAAGGGCATGGGCGAACTCCACCTCGACATCAAGGTCGACATCCTTCGCCGCACCTACAAGGTCGACGCCAATATCGGCGCGCCGCAGGTGGCCTTCCGTGAGCGCGTTACCAAGCGTGCCGAAGTCGATTACACGCACAAAAAGCAGACCGGCGGCACCGGTCAGTTTGCGCGGGTCAAGTTCATCGTCGAACCGAATGAACCCGGCAAGGGTTTCGAATTTGAATCCAAGGTTGTCGGTGGTTCGGTGCCAAAGGAATACATCCCCGGCGTCGAAAAAGGTCTCAATAGCGTTTTGACCTCGGGCGTGGTCGCCGGTTTCCCGGTCGTCGACGTAAAGGTTCAGCTGATTGACGGCGCCTACCATGACGTCGACTCTTCGGCGCTCGCCTTCGAAATCGCATCGCGCGCGGCGTTTCGCGAGGCTCTGCAAAAGGGCAAGTCCGTCCTGCTCGAGCCGATCATGAAGGTCGAAGTGGTGACGCCGGAAGATTACACCGGCTCGGTCATCGGCGACTTGAATTCGCGACGCGGCCAGATCCAGGGTCAAGACATGCGCGGCAACGCCAACGTCATCAACGCGATGGTGCCGCTCATGAACATGTTCGGTTACGTGAATAACCTGCGCTCGATGAGCCAGGGTCGCGCCACCTTCACTATGCAATTCGATCACTACGCGGAAGCGCCGGCGAACGTGTCGGCGGAAGTCCAGAAGAAGTTTGCCTGATTGTCGTTGACGGCAGTCAACGATTGAACGGAGAGTCAAATGGCCAAAGCAAAGTTTGAACGTACGAAACCGCACTGCAATATCGGAACGATCGGTCACGTCGACCATGGCAAGACGTCGCTAACAGCGGCGATCACCAAGGTGCTGGCGGAAACCGGCGGTGCGACGTTCACGGCGTACGACCAGATCGATAAGGCGCCCGAAGAAAAAGCGCGCGGCATCACGATCTCGACGGCGCACGTCGAATACGAGACCGCGAACCGCCACTACGCCCACGTCGATTGCCCGGGCCACGCCGACTACGTGAAGAACATGATCACGGGCGCAGCGCAGATGGACGGCGCGATCCTGGTGGTGTCGGCCGCCGACGGCCCGATGCCCCAGACCCGCGAGCACATCCTGCTGGCACGCAGGTCGGCGTTCCCGCGATGGTGGTGTTCCTGAACAAGTGCGACATGGTCGACGATCCGGAACTGCTCGAGCTGGTCGAACTGGAAGTTCGCGAACTGCTTTCGAAGTACGATTTCCCTGGCGACAAGATCCCGATCATCAAGGGTTCGGCGCTGGCGGCCCTGGAAGACAAGGACAAGAAGCTCGGCCACGACGCGATCATGGAGCTGATGAAGCATGTCGACAGCTACATTCCGCAGCCGGAGCGTCCGATCGACCAGCCCTTCCTGATGCCGGTCGAAGACGTGTTCTCGATCTCGGGCCGTGGCACCGTTGTCACCGGCCGTGTCGAACGCGGCGTGGTTAAGGTCGGCGAAGAAATCGAAATCGTCGGCTTGCGCGATACCAAGAAGACGGTCGTGACCGGCGTTGAAATGTTCCGCAAGCTGCTCGATCAGGGCCAGGCCGGCGACAACATCGGTGCGCTGCTCCGTGGTACCAAGAGCGAGGAAGTCGAGCGCGGCCAGGTGCTCTGCAAGCCCGGTTCGGTCAAGCCTCACAAGAAGTTCAAGGCTGAGGCTTACATCCTGACCAAGGAAGAAGGCGGCCGTCATACTCCGTTCTTCACCAATTATCGGCCGCAGTTCTACTTCCGCACCACGGACGTGACCGGCGTCGTGCATCTGCCCGAAGGCACCGAGATGGTCATGCCGGGCGACAACATCGCGATGGAAGTGGACCTGATCGTGCCGATCGCGATGGAAGAGAAGCTGCGCTTCGCTATCCGCGAAGGCGGACGCACCGTCGGCGCAGGCGTCGTCGCCAGATCATCGAGTAACAAACTATCCGTCGTCGTGCCCGGCCTCGTGCCGGGCATCCCCGACTTCCCTTTTTAGACGTGGATGGCCGGACGAGCCCGACCACGACGGAACAGAGAGACAAGGCAATGAACGGCCAGAACATTCGCATACGTCTCAAGGCGTTTGACCATCGAATTCTCGATACGTCGACCCGCGAGATCGTGAACACGGCGAAACGGACCGGTGCACAGGTTCGCGGACCCATTCCGCTGCCGACCCGCATCGAGAAGTTCACCGTCAACCGTTCGCCCCATGTGGACAAGAAGAGCCGCGAGCAATTCGAGATGCGCACTCACAAGCGCCTTCTCGACATTGTCGACCCGACCCCGCAAACCGTCGACGCTTTGATGAAGCTCGATCTGGCTGCCGGTGTCGACGTCGAGATCAAGCTCTAAGTTTTTGGAATTTAGTTCGCGCAAGCAGCGGACAGAAAGAACAGGAAGCACGCCGATGCGCTCCGGAGTGATCGCACAAAAGGTCGGGATGACGCGGGTCTTTACGGACACCGGCGAACATATCCCCGTGACCGTGCTGAAGCTGGGCAACTGCCAGGTGTTGGGCCACCGCACGACCGAGAAAAACGGTTACGTTGCGCTGCAGCTCGGCTCGGGAGCCCGCAAGACGGTCTATATGCCCAAGGCAGAACGCGGCCAGTTCGCGGTCTCCAAGGTTGAGCCGAAGCGCAAGGTCGCTGAATTCCGCGTGTCGCAGGACGCGCTGATCCCGGTCGGCGCCGAAATTCAGGCCGACCATTTCGTGGTCGGCCAATTCGTCGACGTCACGGGCACCTCGGTCGGCAAGGGTTTCGCCGGCGGCATGAAGCGCTGGAACTTCGGCGGTCTGCGGGCCACCCACGGCGTGTCGGTTTCGCACCGTTCGATCGGTTCGACCGGCGGTCGCCAGGATCCCGGCAAGACCTGGAAGAACAAGAAGATGCCCGGCCACATGGGTGTCGATCGCATCACGACGCTCAATCTTCGCGTTGTGCAGACTGACGTCGCACGCGGCCTGATCCTGGTCGAAGGCGCCGTGCCCGGTTCGAAGGGCGGCTGGATCGCGGTGCGTGACGCAGTGAAGAAGCCGCTGCCGAAGGAAGCTCCGAAGCCCGGCAAGTTCAAGGTGGCGGACGGCGTGCAGTCTGCCGAGGCTCCGGCCGAGCAAGAGGGCGCGTGAGATGGAACTGAAAGTCACAACTCTTGAGGGCAAGGCCGCCGGCTCCGTTCAGCTTTCTGACGAGATCTTCGGTCTCGAGCCGCGTCAGGATCTTATCGCACGCTGCGTGCAGTGGCAGCTCAACAAGCGCCAGGCCGGCACCCACAAGACCCAGGGCCGTGCGGACGTGTGGCGCACCGGCAAGAAGATGTACAAGCAGAAGGGCACCGGCGGTGCTCGTCACGGCTCGGCCCGCGTGCCGCAGTTCCGCGGCGGTGGGCGTGCCTTCGGCCCGGTTGTTCGCTCTCACGCGACGGGTTTGCCGAAGAAGGTTCGCACGCTCGCCCTCAAGCATGCGCTCTCGGCCAAGGCCAAGGACGGCGGTCTCCTCGTGATCGAAAACGCGCAGCTCAAGGATGCCAAAACCAAGGCCCTGGTGTCGCAATTCTCCGGGCTCGGGCTGACCAACGCGCTGATCATCGATGGCGCCGAGCTGCATACCGGTTTCGCGGCGGCGGCCCGCAACATACCGAATATCGACGTGCTGCCGATCCAGGGCATCAACGTCTACGACATACTGCGTCGCCAGAAGCTGGTGCTGACCAAGGCGGCGATCGATGCGCTGGAGGCGCGCTTCAAATGAAGAACATCGATCCGCGCCACTACGACATCATCGTGTCGCCGGTCGTGACCGAAAAGGCCACGCTCGCGTCCGAACACAATAAGGTTCTGTTCAAGGTTGCGGCAAAGGCGACCAAGCCGCAGATCAAGGAAGCCGTCGAGAAATTGTTCGACGTCAAAGTGAAGAGCGTGAACACGCTGGTGCGCAAGGGCAAGACCAAGGTGTTCCGCGGCAATTTCGGTTCGCAGTCGGACGTGAAGCGCGCGATCGTGACCCTCGAAGAGGGACACCGCATCGACATTACCACCGGACTATAAGGCGACAGTACGATGGCATTGAAGACATACAATCCTACAACGCCAGGCCAGCGCCAGTTGGTGATGGTCGACCGCTCGGCTCTTTATAAGGGCAAGCCGGTCAAGGCGTTGACCGAAGGCAAGAACGCCAGCGGTGGCCGGAACAACACCGGCCGCATGACCGTGCGTTTTCGCGGCGGCGGCCACAAGCAGGCCTACCGCGTCGTCGATTTCAAGCGCACCAAAATCGATATGCCGGCGACGGTCGAGCGGCTGGAATACGATCCGAATCGCACCGCCTTTATCGCGTTGGTGAAATATACCGACGGCACGCAGTCTTATATTCTGGCTCCGCAGCGCCTCGCAGTTGGCGATACCGTGATTGCCGGCAACTATGTCGACGTGAAACCGGGCAATGTGATGCCGCTCGGCAATATGCCGATCGGCACCATCATCCACAATGTCGAGCTGAAGATCGGCAAGGGCGGCCAGCTTGCACGCTCGGCCGGCACTTACGCCCAGCTCGTCGGCCGCGACCAGGACTACGTGATCATCCGCCTGAACTCCGGCGAGCAGCGCCTTGCGCACGGCCGCTGCACCGCGACGATCGGCGCGGTATCGAACCCGGATCACATGAACATCTCGATCGGCAAGGCCGGCCGCAATCGCTGGCTTGGCCGCAAGCCTCACAACCGCGGCGTCTCAATGAACCCGGTCGACCATCCGCACGGCGGCGGCGAAGGCCGCACCTCGGGCGGTCGTCATCCGGTTACGCCGTGGGGTAAGCCCACCAAGGGCAAGAAGACCCGCTCGAACAAGTCAACCAACAAATTCATTCTCATCAGCCGCCACAAGCGGAAGAAGTAAGGAACGCCGGACATGGTTCGTTCAGTCTGGAAAGGCCCGTTCGTCGAAGGCTCTCTGCTCAAGAAGGCGGATGCCGCCCGAGCGTCCGGCCGTCACGACGTGATCAAGATCTGGAGCCGCCGCTCGACCATCCTCCCGCAGTTCGTGGGCCTGGTGTTCGGCGTCTACAACGGCCAGAAGCACGTGCCGGTTTCGGTCAACGAGGAAATGGTCGGACATAAGTTCGGCGAGTTCTCGCCGACCCGTACCTTCCACGGCCATTCGGGCGACAAGAAAGCCAAGAAGGCTTAAGGGATCAGGTTTGAGGACGTAAGCCATGAGCAAACCAAAGCGCGAACGGAGCCTCCCGGACAACGAGGCCAAGGCGGTTGCCCGGATGCTGCGCGTTAGCCCGCAGAAGCTTAATCTTGTCGCGCAATTGATCCGCGGCCGGAAAGCTTCGGCTGCGCTCGCGGACCTGCAGTTTTCGCGCAAGCGGATTGCGGTTGATGTCAAGAAGTGCCTGGAGTCGGCGATCGCCAACGCCGAGAACAATCACGATCTCGATGTCGACGATCTGGTGGTATCCCAAGCGCATGTCGGCAATGGCATTGTGATGAAGCGTTTCGCGCCGCGCGGCCGTGGCCGCTCGGGCCGTGTGTTCAAACCATTTTCGCAGCTGACGATCGTTGTTCGTCAGGTCGAGGCGAGCGCTTAAGCAAGCGCAGGAGAAAACGATGGGTCAGAAGATCAATCCGATCGGGCTGCGTCTGGGCATCAACCGGACCTGGGATTCCCGTTGGTTCGCCGGCAAGAACGAGTACGGCAAGCTGTTGCACGAGGACGTCAAGATCCGTGAAATCCTGCACAAGGAATTGAAGCAGGCCGCGGTCGCGCGCATCGTGATCGAGCGTCCGCATAAGAAGTGCCGCGTGACGATCCACTCCGCGCGTCCGGGCGTCGTGATCGGCAAGAAGGGCGCCGACATCGACAAGCTGCGCAAGCGTGTCGCCGATATCACCGCCTCCGATGTCGTCATCAATATCGTCGAGATCCGCAAGCCCGAGCTTGACGCCACGCTGGTCGCCGAATCGATCGCGCAGCAACTCGAGCGCCGCGTCGCGTTCCGCCGCGCCATGAAGCGCGCGGTGCAGTCGGCGATGCGTCTCGGCGCTGAGGGCATTCGTATCAACTGCTCGGGGCGTCTGGGCGGCGCGGAAATCGCGCGCATGGAGTGGTATCGCGAGGGGCGGGTGCCGCTGCACACGCTTCGCGCCGATATCGATTACGGCGTGGCGACCGCTTTCACCACGTTCGGCACCTGCGGCGTCAAGGTCTGGATCTTCAAAGGCGAGATCCTCGAGCACGATCCGATGGCCCAGGACAAGAAAATGGCCGAGGGCGACACTGCGCGGCCTCGCCGCGATGCCGCCTGAGACGGCTTTAGAAAAGGTTTGAGGGCGTAAGCCATGATGCAACCAAAGAAAACGAAGTTCCGGAAGGCGCATAAGGGCCGCATCCACGGCGTTGCGACTTCGGGCGCGACGTTGTCCTTCGGCCAGTACGGCCTGAAGGCCATGGAGCCCGATCGTGTCACGGCCCGACAGATCGAGGCCGCCCGCCGCGCGCTGACCCGCCACATGAAGCGTGCGGGCCGCGTCTGGATCCGTATTTTCCCGGACGTGCCGGTATCGAAGAAGCCGGCCGAAGTTCGCATGGGCTCGGGCAAGGGCACACCCGAACTGTGGGTGGCGCGCGTCAAGCCGGGCCGGGTGATCTTCGAGATCGACGGCGTGACGGTGCAGACGGCGCGGGAGGCATTAAATCTGGCCGCCGCCAAACTGCCGATCAAGACGCGCTTCGTTGCGCGCATCGCGGAGTAATCGATATGGCCGAGATGAAAACTTCCGATGTCCGCGCGATGAGCCCCGATCAGATGGATGACGCTATCCTCAATCTGAAAAAGGAGCGGTTCAACCTGCGCTTCCAGCGCGCCACCGGGCAGCTTGAGAATACCACCCGGCTGCGTGAAGCTCGCCGCGATATCGCCCGCATCAAGACCATCGCCGCGCAACAGCGCGCCAAGAAGAAGTAAGAGGCCTGATATGCCGAAACGTACCCTTCAGGGCGTGGTCGTGAGCGACAAGCAAGCCAAGACGATTGTGGTGCGCGTCGATCGCCGCTTCACCCATCCGATCTACAAAAAGACGATCCGCCGATCGAAGAACTATCACGCGCACGACGAGGACAATCAGTTCAAGCCGGGCGACACGGTCTGGATCGAGGAAAGCAAGCCGATCTCGAAATTGAAGCGCTGGACGGTGGTCCGCGGCGAGCAGAAGAAAACGGCCTGAAGCCGCTCCACGCGGACGACGGTTTCAGGGAATTCAAAGCGCGGAGTGCGCATTAGAGAGGACGAGGTGCATCAATGATTCAGATGCAGACCAACCTCGACGTGGCCGATAATTCAGGCGCACGCCGTGTCATGTGTATCAAGGTGCTTGGGGGCTCCAAGCGCCGCTACGCCACCGTGGGCGACGTGATCGTCGTTTCGATCAAGGAAGCGATCCCGCGCGGCAAGGTGAAGAAGGGCGACGTGATGAAGGCCGTCGTGGTGCGGGTCCGCAAGGACATTCGCCGCGCCGATGGCTCCGTTATTCGCTTCGACCGCAACGCCGCCGTGCTGATCAACAATCAGTCGGAGCCGGTCGGCACCCGCATCTTCGGACCCGTTCCCCGCGAGCTGCGTGCCAAGAACCACATGAAGATCATTTCGCTTGCGCCGGAGGTGCTGTGATGGCCGCCAAGATCCGCAAGGGCGACAAGGTGATGGTGCTGAACGGCCGCGACAAGGGCCGCACCGGTGAGGTGTTCGAGGTGCGTCCCGCCGAGAACAAGGCGCTGGTGCGCGGCATCAACCTGGTCAAGCGCCACCAGAAGCAGACCCAGGCGCAGGAGGGCGGCATCATCTCCAAGGAGTCGCCGATCCATTTGTCCAACGTCGCTTATGTCGGCAAGGACGGCAAGCCGACCCGCATAGGCTTCAAGATTCACGCGGATGGCAAGAAAGTACGCGTTGCCAAACGCTCGGGAGCAGAGATCGATGGCTGAGTCCGCATACGTACCGCGCCTGCGCGCGGAATTCGACAAGAGCATCCGCAGCAAGCTGACGGAACAGTTCGGCTACGCCAACGTCATGCAGGTGCCGCGGCTCGACAAGGTCGTCCTCAACATGGGGATCGGCGAAGCCGTCAATGACCGCAAGAAGGCGGAAATGGCGGCGGCCGATCTGTCGCTGATCGCCGGCCAGAAGGCGGTGGTGACCTACTCGCGCGTCGCGATTGCAACCTACAAGCTGCGTGAAAACCAGCCGATCGGCTGCAAGGTGACGCTGCGCAAGGCGCGCATGTACGAGTTCATCGATCGTCTGGTGAACGTCGCGCTGCCGCGCGTGCGCGACTTCCGCGGCCTGAACCCGAAGAGCTTCGACGGCCGCGGCAATTATTCGCTCGGCATCAAGGAGCACATCATTTTCCCCGAAATCGACTTCGACAAGGCCGGTGAAACATGGGGCATGGACGTCACGGTGTGCACTACGGCGCCGAACGACGATGAGGCGCGCGCCTTGTTGACTGCATTCAATTTCCCGTTCCGGCAGTGAGACGCTGATCAGCCTCTCAAACGCGGAAACCCAGGAGCCAAGCATGGCAAAGAAAAGTTCGATCGAGAAGAATAACCGGCGCAAGCGAATGACCAAGAACGCCGCGCCCAAGCGGGCGAAGCTGAAGGCGATCATCGCCGACAAGAAAAAGCCGATGGAAGAGCGGTTCGCGGCGACGCTGAAGCTCGCCGAACTTCCGCGCAATTCGTCGGCGACGCGGATTCGCAACCGCTGCGAGCTGACGGGTCGTCCGCGTTCCAACTACCGCAAGAACAAGCTCAGCCGTATCGCGCTGCGTGAACTAGGCTCAAAGGGCCTGGTTCCCGGGCTCGTGAAGTCGAGCTGGTAAGGAGGATCGCAGATGTCCACGCACGATCCGATCAGCGATCTGATCACCCGCATCCGCAATGCGCAGATGCGCGCCAAGTCCAAGGTTTCGACCCCGGGCTCGAAAATGCGCGCCAGCGTCCTCGAAGTGCTGAAGTCCGAGGGCTACATTCGCGGCTATGCCAGCGTCGAGCATGCATCCGGCCGAAGCGAGCTCGAGATCGAGCTGAAGTATTTCGACGGCGAGCCCGTCATTCGCGAGATCGAGCGGGTATCCAAGCCGGGACGGCGCGTTTACGCCTCGGTGAAGAACCTGCCGCGTGTGAATAACGGCCTTGGCATTTCGGTGTTGTCGACGCCCAAGGAAATCATGGCCGACCACGACGCGCGTGACGCGAATGTGGGCGGCGAGATTCTCTTCACGGTGTTCTGAGGAAGGATTTTAGCAATGTCACGTATCGGCAAACGACCTGTGACGGTCCCGTCGGGTGTGACCGCGACCGTCGAAGGACAGACCGTCAAGATGAAGGGGCCGAAGGGTCAGCTTCAGTTCGTGGTGCATGACGACGTCGAGGTGAAGTTCGAAAACGGCAGCGTCAATGTCGCGCCGCGTTTCGAGACCAATCGCGCCCGCGCGCTTTACGGCACGGCGCGCGCACAGGTCGCAAACCTGGTGGCGGGCGTCACCAAGGGTTTCGAGAAGAAGCTGGAGATCACCGGCGTCGGTTATCGCGCCGCGATGCAGGGCAAGAACCTGCAACTCGCGCTCGGTTACAGTCACGACGTTGTCTACCCGATCCCGGAAGGCATCACGATCACGGTGTCGAAGCCGACCGAGATCACCGTGACGGGCAATGACATCCAGCGTGTCGGCCAGGTCGCCGCCGAAATCCGCAGCTATCGTCCGCCGGAGCCGTACAAGGGCAAGGGCGTGAAGTATTCCGATGAATTTATCTTCCGCAAGGAAGGCAAGAAGAAGTAACGGAGCCGGCTATGACGAGAACCAAGGTTACGAATGCCCGGCGCAAGCAGCGCGTGAGGAATTCGCTGCGGCGTTCTGCCGGCGGTCGTCCCCGCTTGTCGGTATTCCGCTCGTCGAAGCACATCTATGCACAGGTGATCGACGACTTGAAGGGCGAGACGCTCGCGTCGGCGTCTTCGCTGGAGAAGTCGATGCGCGACAGCGGCAATACCGGCGCCAACGTCGATGCGGCCAAGGCCGTCGGCAAGTTGCTGGCGGAACGTGCTGTTAAAAACGGTGTCAAGGAAGTCGTGTTCGATCGCGGCAGCTATCTCTACCACGGCCGTGTCAAGGCCTTGGCCGACGCGGCGCGCGAGAGCGGATTGAGCTTTTAAACTGATTTTGGACTGATACGAGGACAGAGGCTTCAAGCCTCTCTGGAGATTGGAAACACCATGGCAGGTGAACGCGAACGCGGCGGACGCAGGGATCGCGAAGAGCGCGACAGCGAGTTCGTCGACAAGCTCGTCCACATCAATCGTGTGGCGAAGGTGGTCAAGGGCGGCAAGCGTTTCGGTTTCGCGGCGCTGGTTGTCATCGGCGACCAGAAAGGCCGGGTCGGTTTCGGCCACGGCAAGGCGCGCGAAGTGCCGGAAGCGATCCGCAAGGCGACCGAGTTGGCGAAGCGCAATCTGACGCGGGTGGCGCTGCGCGAAGGTCGCACGCTGCATCACGATATTGCCGGCCGCCATGGCGCCGGTCGGGTCTATTTGCGGGCGGCGCCGGCCGGTACCGGCATCATCGCCGGTGGCCCGATGCGCGCGGTGTTCGAGACGCTCGGCATTCAGGACGTGGTGGCGAAATCGATCGGTTCGTCAAACCCCTACAACATGGTTCGCGCGACCTTCGATGCCCTGAAGCATCAGGATTCGCCGCGTTCGGTTGCGGCGCGCCGCAACATCAAGGTATCCGCGCTGCAGGCGCGCCGCGTCGGCGGCGATGCCGAGGTGACGGCCGACTAAACAACGCGCATTCACCCGCGCATTTCGGAGTTAAGACGATGGCCAAGGCCGCAAAAACCATCAAGGTCGAGCAGACCGGCAGCGCGATCCGCCGCCATCACTCGCAGCGCTCAACCTTGATTGGGATGAAGCTCAACAAGATCGGCCGCGTCACCGAGTTGCCGGACACCCCGGCAATTCGCGGCATGATTGCGAAAGTTCAACATCTCGTACGCATCGTCGGCGAGAAGTAAGACGGGAGCAGGATCCCGAAAGCGCCAGCCGCTTTCGGCCGAGATGCCCCAGAGACAAAGGAAGCGAACGATGAAGCTCACCGATATTGCCGACAACGCCGGCTCGCGCAAAAAGCGGATGCGCGTCGGCCGCGGCATCGGCTCAGGCAAGGGCAAGACCTCTGGCCGCGGCGGCAAGGGCCAGACCGCACGCTCCGGCGTACGCATCAAGGGTTTCGAGGGCGGACAGATGCCGCTGCATCGCCGCCTGCCGAAGCGTGGCTTCACCAACATCTTCCGGCTCGATTTCGCCGAGATCAATCTCGACCGCATTCAACAGGCGATCGATGCCAAGCTGCTGGACGCCAAGGAGACCATCAATGCGGAATCGCTGGTGAAATCCCGCGTTCTGCGCCGGTCAAAGGATGGCGTAAGGTTGCTCGGCCGCGGTGAACTGAAAGCCAAGATCAACGTCGAGGTTCACGGCGCATCCAAATCCGCCATCGCGGCGGTCGAGAAGGCGGGCGGCACGGTGAAAGTCCTGGCGCCGCCGAAAAAGGACGAAGGCGAGGCGGCGTAACATCTGCGTCATCGTTCGACCCGGGCGGGCAATCCGCAGCACCGGACGATGGACTTATCGAAGCCGAGCACCAGATAATGTCCGGCGTCTGCCTGATCTCCCCTTATTGGGACGCGTCAGGGCTTCAAGGGCGGCGGGAGAAAGCCAAAGATGGTCTCAGCAGCGGAACAATTAGCGGCAAACCTCAACTTCTCGGCACTGGCGAAAGCCGACGAACTGAAGAAGCGCATCTGGTTCACGCTGGGTGCGCTGTTGGTTTACCGGCTCGGCACCTACATTCCGCTGCCCGGCATCGATCCGAACATCTGGGAGCAGGTGTTTCGCTCGCAGGCCGGGGGCATTCTCGGCATGTTCAACATGTTCGCCGGTGGTGGCATTCACCGCATGGCGATCTTCGCGCTCAACATCATGCCGTATATCTCGGCGTCGATCATCATTCAGCTCCTGACTACCGTGTCGCCGCAGCTCGAGGCGCTGAAGAAGGAAGGCGAGGCCGGCCGCAAGACCTTGAACCAGTACACCCGTTATCTCACGGTGCTGCTGGCGGCATTTCAGTCCTACGGGATCGCGGTCGGGCTGGAGGGTGCCGGTAACGTCGTCAGCGACCCCGGCCTGTTCTTCCGTCTTTCAACCGCTATCACGCTGACCGGGGGCACGATGTTCCTGATGTGGCTGGGCGAGCAGATCACTTCGCGCGGAATCGGTAACGGCATCTCGCTGATCATCCTTTCCGGTATTGTCGCCGAATTGCCCTCCGCGCTCGCCAACATGCTGGAACTTGGCCGGCAGGGCGCGCTGTCCACGGGGTTGATCCTGATCGTGATCGTGATGGCGGTCGCGGTGATCGCATTCATCGTGTTCATGGAGCGCGCGCAGCGCAGGCTGCTGATCCAGTATCCGAAGCGTCAGGTCGGCAACAAGATGTTCGAGGGCCAGTCCTCACATCTGCCGCTCAAGCTCAATACCTCCGGTGTGATTCCGCCGATTTTCGCGTCGTCGCTGCTGCTGCTGCCGACCACGGTTGCGAACTTTAACGCAGGTAAGGGGCCGGAATGGTTCCAATGGATCAACACCCAGCTCGGCCACGGCCGCCCGCTGTTCCTCGTGCTGTATCTCGCGCTGATCGTGTTTTTTGCGTTTTTCTATACCGCGATCGTGTTCAACCCGACCGAAACCGCCGACAATCTCAAAAAACATGGCGGCTTCATTCCGGGCATTCGTCCCGGCGAACGCACGGCCGAATACATCGATTACGTGCTGTCGCGAATTACGGTGATCGGCGCGATATATCTCGCGATTGTCTGCCTGATCCCCGAAATTCTGATTTCCTACGCTTCGGTGCCGTTCTACTTTGGCGGCACGTCGCTGCTGATCGTGGTCAGCGTGACCATGGATACGGTGGCGCAGGTCCAGGGTTATTTGCTCGCCCACCAATATGAGGGACTGATCAGGAAGTCGAAGTTGAGAGGGCGTCGCCGTTAACGCAGTCGGGGCGAATTGAAACCAACAACAAAAGGTGTGCGGGGTTACGCCACCGACCGCCGGGGGGCCGAACACGAATGAGACTGATTCTTCTGGGGCCGCCGGGATCGGGCAAGGGAACCCAGGCGCAACGGCTGATTCATCGCTACGGCATCATCCAGCTTTCGACCGGGGAAATGCTGCGTGCCGCGGTCGCGGCGCAGACGCCCGATTGGCCTGAAGGCCAAGGATGTCATGGCCAGCGGGGGTCTGGTGCCGGACGATGTCGTGATCGGGATCATCTCCGACAGGCTCGATCAGACGGATGCGGCGAGAGGTTTCGTCCTGGACGGCTTCCCGCGCACTGTGCCGCAGGCACAGGCGCTGGACGAACTCTTGAAGAAAAAGCACATGAAGCTCGACGCCGTGATCGAGCTACGTGTCAATGAAAGCGCGCTTTTGGAGCGGGTCGAAACCCGTGCGGCGGAGACGAGGGCGCGCGGCGAAGAGGTGCGAATCGACGATACCCCGGAAGTGCTGACAAAGCGGCTGGCGAGTTATCGCTCACAAACCGAGCCGCTGATTCACTACTACTCGGAGCGCCGTAAGCTGGTGACCATCGATGGAATGATGACCATCGAGCAAGTTAGCCGGGACATTAACCGGATACTGACCGCCATGCGGGCGGTGGAACCGAAAATGAACAAAAAAGCCGGGGCTGCCCGCAAGGCAGCCCGTGCAGTGAAGAAGCCCGTCAGAGCCGCCTCTAAAATGGCCGGCGGGGCAGGGAGGGCCACCAAAAAGGGCTCGAAAACGGCTCCAAGGGTCACTAAAGCGGCTGTCAGGCGCGCGAAGGCACGTCCTGGCCGAAAGGTTGCGAAGGCTTCAAAAAAGGTGACGAAAAAGCGAGCTAAAGCTTAGCGGCGGTTGACGAAACCCCGTTGAATCCTTTAATAAGCCCCGCATCCAAGTCGGATAATTCAGACGATGCCGGGTCCCCGGGAATTCCAAGGGGGAAGGCGTCGTGTTCGCGTTTGCGGACACCTGGTCGAAATTGAAAAAACAGAGCCTTTCCGTTCGGATCGGCACAGGAGAAAAGTCCGTGGCCCGTATCGCCGGCGTGAATATCCCGACTAACAAGCGCGTGCTGATCGCGCTTCAGTACATCCATGGCATCGGCCAGAAGAGCGCGGCCGAGATTCTGGACAAGGTGAAGATTCCCGCTCGATCGCCGCGTCAGCCAGTTGAGCGATCAGGAAGTTCTGCAGATGCGCGAAGTGATCGACCGCGACTATCTCGTCGAGGGTGATCTTCGTCGCGAGACCGGCATCAACATCAAGCGTCTGATGGACCTGGGCTGCTATCGCGGCCTGCGTCATCGCCGCGGACTGCCGGTGCGTGGTCAACGCACCCATACCAACGCGCGTACGCGCAAGGGTCCGGCCAAGTCCATCGCGGGCAAGAAGAAGTAAATAAGCGAACAGCGAACAAAGTAGCGACTGTGTCCGCTACTCGGCATTCGCTGCTCACGTTTTAGGTGTAGCCGCTGGCATTACGGCGGCGTTGAGATCGTTGAGAAAGGTTTTGGAATGGGCAAGGAAGCCACCCGCATCCGCCGCCGCGAGCGCAAGAACATCGCCTCCGGCGTCGCACACGTGAATTCGTCGTTCAACAACACGACCATCACCATCACCGACGCACAGGGCAACACCATTGCCTGGTCGTCGGCGGGAACGATGGGTTTCAAGGGTTCGCGCAAATCGACGCCTTATGCGGCGCAGGTTGCGGCGGAAGACGTTTCCAAGAAGGCGCAAGAACACGGCATGCGTACCCTGGAAGTCGAAGTTGCGGGCCCGGGTTCGGGCCGCGAATCGGCGCTTCGCGCGCTGCAGGCCGCGGGCTTCACCGTCACATCGATCCGCGACGTGACGACAATCCCGCACAATGGTTGCCGTCCGCGCAAGCGGCGGCGTGTCTGAAACAAGATCGCGGACGACGTACTGTTGTCCCGCGCATCGCAGTCGAGAATTCTTTGCAAGCTGCGGACTAGTCCGCAATCTCTCCAACGCCAGTGGTTTAGTCGGCAAATCAGTGCCTGCAAACTAACTGGCCTGTATGGGTGAAACAGTGACGATCCAGAAAAATTGGCAAGAACTTATCCGCCCGAACAAACTCCAGGTAACCCCGGGCAGCGATCCGACCCGCCACGCGACCTTGGTCGCCGAGCCGCTTGAGCGCGGCTTTGGCCAGACGCTTGGCAACGCGCTGCGCCGCATCCTGCTGTCCTCGCTCCAGGGCGCGGCGGTGCAGTCGGTTCACATCGACGGCGTGCTGCACGAGTTCTCCTCCATCGCGGGCGTTCGCGAGGATGTCACCGACATCGTTCTGAACATCAAGGACATCTCGATCAAGATGCAGGGTGAAGGCCCCAAGCGCATGGTCGTGAAGAAGCAGGGTCCAGGTGTTGTCACCGCCGGCGATATCCAGACGGTGGGTGACGTGGTTGTGCTCAACCCCGATCTGCAGATATGCACGCTCGACGAAGGTGCGGAAATCCGCATGGAATTCACCGTCGCGGCCGGCAAGGGTTATGTCGCCGCAGAGCGCAATCGGCCGGAAGATGCGCCGATCGGGCTGATCCCGGTGGACAGCCTGTTCTCGCCGGTCCGCAAAGTGTCCTACAAGGTCGAGAACACCCGCGAGGGTCAGATTCTCGACTACGACAAGCTGACGATGACGATCGAGACCAACGGCGCGATCTCGCCGGATGACTCGGTGGCGTTCGCCGCGCGCATCCTGCAGGACCAGCTCAACGTGTTCGTGAATTTCGAAGAGCCGCGCAAGGAAGTGGCGCAGGAGATCATTCCCGATCTCGCGTTCAATCCGGCGTTCCTCAAGAAGGTCGACGAACTCGAACTGTCGGTACGTTCGGCAAATTGCCTGAAGAACGACAACATCGTCTACATCGGCGATCTCGTGCAGAAGTCCGAAGCGGAAATGCTTCGTACCCCGAACTTCGGCCGCAAGTCGCTGAACGAGATCAAGGAAGTGCTGGCGCAGATGGGCCTGCATCTCGGTATGGAAGTGCCCGGCTGGCCGCCGGAAAATATCGACGAGCTGGCCAAGCGTTTCGAGGATCATTACTGATTTCGTCATTCCGGAGCGCGCTTCGGCGCGAACCGGAATCCCGCAGTGCATATCGATATTCCGGATCGACGCTCCGCGCCGTCCGGAAATGACAGAGAGAGGACGCCATGCGTCACGGCAGGGTTCACCGCAAGCTCAATCGCACCGCCGAGCACCGGCGCGCGATGTTTGCCAACATGTGCGCGGCGCTGATCAAGCACGAGCAGATCGTCACCACGCTTCCAAAGGCAAAGGAGTTGCGCCCGATCGTGGAGAAGCTGGTCACTCTCGGCAAGAAGGGCGGACTCGCCAAGCGGCGCCAGGCGATTTCCGAAATGCGCGATATCGAGATGACCCGGAAGCTTTTCGATACGCTCGCCACCCGCTACAAGGATCGCCAGGGCGGCTACACCCGTATCATCAAGGCCGGCTTCCGCTACGGCGACAACGCGCCGATGGCGGTGATTGAATTCGTCGACCGTGACGTCGATGCCAAGGGTCAGGATTTAGGTCCCGTGCAAGAAAACTCCGCAGCGGAGGCGGCGTAGATCTTCCCGATCAAGATTTTAAAAAGCGGCGCCCGGTGCGCCGCTTTTTTGTTGCCGAAAGGGAGAAGCTTTTTTTGACGCCGAAGTTGGCCGCGTCACTTCTTTCGAAATCCCTCGCTCGCAACTAGTTCGCAATGGAACCCTCTCGTTCGCCACCCGACCCCGGAACCGGAAGCGCGATAAAGTCGTTCTCCTGATGCCGCGATGTCGCGGCAACAGGAGGACCCCCGATGAAGAAGCTGCTGATATTGGCTGCGGCCGCGTCGCTAACTGCGACGATGGCCAATGCTCAGACGACGGTGACTACTACCGGCCACGCCGGCCCGGCGGTCACGATTGAACCGGAGTCTCGAACCAAGATCAGGACCTACATCACCGAGCACAAGATCCGTCCCGTCGAAACTAGGGAAAGGATCGTCGTCGGAGGCAGGCTGCCCAGCGACGTCGAACTGGAAGCTGTCCCCCAGGATTGGGGTCCGTCACTCACCAAATATCGATACGTCTATTCCGGGAACCGGGTGATACTGGTTGATCCCGGCACTCGCACCGTCGTGCAGGAGCTGGACTGATCGATACGTATGCTCGGAGCTGGAGCATTCACGATCCTTGCCTCTCTCCGGAAACGGGGAGAGGCAAAATCGTGAATGGCTTATCCGCAATTACCAGCCCTCCAGCACGATCTTGCCGCGCGATTTACCTGTCTCAAGCAGCGCGTGAGCGCGCTTCAGGTTGGCGGCATTGATGGTGCCGAATGTCTGATGCAAAGTCGTGCGCAGCACGCCATTGTCGATGAGATCGGCGACATCGTTCAAGAGCTGGTGCTGCCCGATCATGTCCGCGGTCTGGAACGACGAGCGCGTGAACATCGATTCCCAGTGAATCGAGACTGCCTTGCCTTTAAAGATACTGACGTTGAACTCGCTGGGATCGTCGATCAAACCATATCGCCCCTGCGGGGCCATAAAATCCGCGATCGCCTTGTAGTGCTGATCGGTGTTGGTGAGGCTTGCGATCAGGGCCACAGGCGGCACCTTCAATTTCTCGATCTGTTCCTTCATTGGCCTGGCATGATCGATGACGGCATGGGCTCCAAGCTCGACGCACCAGTTTTGCGATTCCGGTCGAGAGGCGGTGGCCACAACGGTCAATCCAGTCAATCGCCGTGCGATCTGAATGAGGATCGAGCCGACTCCGCCGGCGCCGCCGACGATCAATAGGCTGCGGGGATCGACGCTTTTGCCGGGCACGGCACCCAGCCGGTCGAACAGCAATTCCCAGGCCGTGATCGATGTCAGCGGCAGCGCCGCGGCCTGCGCGCAGGAAAGCGTCTTCGGCTTCCTGCCGACGATGCGCTCGTCCACTAAATGGAATTCCGAATTGGTGCCCTGGCGCTGGATCGAGCCCGCATAAAACACCTCGTCGCCTGGCTTGAACAAGGTCACATCGGGGCCGACCGCGTCCACCAGCCCGGCGGCGTCAAAACCGAGGATCTTGATCTCGCCATCCGGCGGCGCCGCGCGCTTGCGGACCTTGTAGTCGACGGGATTGGCCGAGATCGCCTTCACGGCAACCCGGATATCGCGTCCCCGCGGTTCCGGTGTTGCCGTCTCGAAGTCGACCAGCGCATCCGCAGCCTCGATCGGCAGGGATTTCTTGTAGCCCACGGCCTTCATTGGCGGCTCTCCTTGGCTTTGGCAGAAATGCCGATCGTGCCTTAACTGCGTCCTGACGGACGGATTTGCAAGCAAAGGCCAGGAAAAGGTGTTTTTCCTCGGTGCAGGCGCCGCCCCGAGAGGGACCGATTGCTTCTATTCGTGAGCCGGAACACCTATATTCGTCCGACCCACTTCCAGGATATCTTTTCATGATCGATATGCGCGTTGTTCTGACACTGCTGCTCTCGCTGGCTGCTATGGGCCCTGCAGCGTCGCAGGATCGCCGCGTACCGGCCTCGTCGGCGGAATTGAAACTGTCCTATGCGCCGATCGTGCAGCGCGTCCATCCGGCGGTGGTCAATGTTTATGCCGCCAAGGTGATCCAGAACCGCAATCCTTTGCTCGACGATCCAATTTTTCGCCGGTTCTTCGGTGTGCCGGGTCAGCAGCCCGAACAAATGCAGCGATCGCTTGGCTCGGGCGTGATGGTGGACCCCTCGGGTCTCGTCGTGACGAACGTTCACGTCATTGAAGGCGCCGATCAGGTCAAGGTGTCGCTGTCGGACAAGCGAGAATTCGAGGCGGAAATCGTGCTCAAGGACAGCCGCAGCGATCTGGCGGTGTTGCGCCTGAAGGACTCCCACGAGAAGTTTCCGACGCTCGATTTCGCCAACTCCGATGAATTGCAGGTGGGCGACGTCGTGCTGGCGATCGGCAATCCTTTCGGCGTCGGGCAGACCGTCACGCATGGCATCATCTCAGCCCTGGCGCGGACCCAGGTCGGGATCACGGATTATCAGTTCTTCATCCAGACTGATGCGGCTATCAACCCCGGCAATTCCGGTGGCGCGCTGGTCGACATGAGCGGCAAGCTTGCCGGCATCAACACTGCGATCTTCTCGCGATCCGGGGGATCGCAAGGCATTGGCTTCGCCATTCCTGCCAACATGGTGCGGGTTGTCGTTGCCTCCGCCAAGAGCGGCGGCAAAGCTGTGAAACGGCCGTGGCTTGGCGCCCGGTTGCAGGGGGTAACGCCGGAAATCGCCGAGAGCCTCGGGCTTCGGCTTCCCACCGGCGCGCTGGTCGCAAGCATCGTTCCGACCGGTCCGGCCGCCCGTGCGGGCCTGAAATCGTCCGACCTGATCGTCGGGATCGACGGACAGACGGTCGATGATCCCAATGCCTTCGATTATCGCTTCGCCACCCGGCCGCTCGGTGGCACCGCGCAAATCGACGTGCAGCGCGCCGGCCGGCCGATCAAGCTGACGGTGCCGTTGGAAATCGCGCCCGATACAGGTCGCAACGAATTGGTGCTGACCTCACGCTCCCCGCTGCAGGGGGCGAAGGTCGCCAACATCTCGCCGGCGGTGGCGGACGAATTGCATCTGGATGCGGACACCGATGGGGTCGTCGTGACCGATATCCCCGACAACTCCACGGCAGCCAGTGTCGGGTTTCAGAAGGGCGACATCATTCTCGTGATCAACAACCAGAAGGTCGGTAAAACGAGTGATCTCGAGGCGGCGACCCGCGAGGCCTCCCGGCTTTGGCGCATCACGTTGATGCGCGGCGGCCAGCAAATCAATGTTACTCTCGGCGGATGAGCCCGAAGCGACCACGCGAAGGCGCAACCCTGTTCGCCGCCGCGGGGATGGATCAGGACGCGCCGCGTCCCCTTCCGGACAGGCTGCGCCCGCGCACGCTTTCCGATGTCGTCGGTCAGGACCACATCCTCGGGCCTGACGGCGCGCTGACGCGCATGTTGGAAACGCGCACGCTGGGCTCGCTGGTCTTTTGGGGGCCGCCGGGCACCGGCAAGACCACGGTGGCGCGATTGCTCGCCGATGCCACTGAACTGCATTTCGAGCAGCTATCGGCCGTGTTCTCCGGGGTCGCCGATCTGAAACGGGCGTTCGACGCCGCCCGTGCCCGGCGCGAAACGGGCAAGGGAACGCTATTGTTCGTCGACGAAGTGCATCGTTTCAATCGCGCCCAGCAGGATCTCGTTTTTGCCTGTGATGGAAGATGGCACTGTGGTGCTGGTCGGCGCGACCACCGAGAATCCCTCCTTTGAACTCAACGCCGCGCTGTTGTCGCGCGCGCGCGTGCTGGTGTTTCATTCGCTCGACGCGGAGGCGATCGAAAAATTATTTGCCCATGCGGAAAAAATAGAGGGCAAGCAGCTGCCGCTGGATGCGGAGGCCCGCGCGGTGCTGGTGCGGATGGCCGACGGCGACGGCCGCGCCGCGCTCACGCTTGTTGAAGAGGTCTGGCGTGCCGCGCGACAGAAGGAGATTTTCACCGCCCCGCAATTGCAGGAAATCCTGCAGCGCCGCGCTCCGATCTACGACAAATCCGCCGATGGCCATTACAATCTGATTTCGGCCCTGCATAAATCTGTGCGCGGCTCAGATCCCGATGCGGCGCTGTATTACCTGGCGCGAATGCTGGATGCGGGCGAGGACCCGCTGTTCCTGGCGCGGCGCGTGGTTCGCATGGCCGTGGAGGACATCGGTCTCGCCGATCCGCAGGCGCTGGTCGTTGCCAACGCGGCGAAGGAAGCATTCGATTTTCTCGGCTCTCCGGAGGGAGAGCTCGCGATCGCGCAGGCCGTCATTTATCTCGCCACCGCGCCGAAATCGAACGCCGCCTACAAGGCCTTTGGCGCGGCGATGCGCACGGCGAAGCAGGGTGGGTCGCTGCTGCCGCCAAAACACATCCTGAATTCGCCGACGAAATTGATGAAGTCAGAAGGCTATGGCTCCGGCTACGAATACGATCACGACACGGCGGAAGCCTTTTCGGGGCAAGACTACTTCCCGGAAGCCTTGGGTAGGCAAACCTTTTACGATCCGCCCGACCGTGGTTTCGAGCGCGAAATCCGCAAGCGGCTTGAGTACTGGGCGAAGCTGCGCAGCCAGCGTAGTGGAAACGTATAGCCTCAACGAATGGTTGGCTTGGGTCAGGAAGCTCAACATGCATGCGTCCTGAATACATCTCGATCACCACCTCCTCGCCGATCTGATTAAGTGCCGTAAGATGCACCTAGCACTGTATACACGTTTTAGTAGTGTTGGCTCCGACGATTCGTGGGGTTTTTCGCTACTTCAGAAGCTAGAGGACTGAGCAACTGTGAGCCATTACGGGAAGGGGTCTTCCGCAACGACTTGGACCTCACGAAGCAGCGCGGCTGCGAATTCGGTCGGCTGTTGGTTGGTTGTGCTAGTGCTTTTGCTAACGGCTCAGGCCGCGCTTGCTGAAGTAGTCGAGGTTGCACCGGGCATAAAAGTAACAAAGAGAACCTATTCGGCGCCCACCAACGAACAGCCATTCTATGGCTTTATTGAAAAATCATCGCTGTTAGACGATGCAGACAAACGCTTTCTGAAGACCATAGTTGATCAGACTGGGTCACGAGAAAAGGCATTCCACGAAACGGCGCTGCGAGGCTGGACAGCACTGCGTCGCGGAAATCCCGCTGAGGCCGCGCGCCGGTTCAACCAAGCATTTGTTTTGCTGCCGGAAGAGAGTGAAGTGTATCATGGTCTTGCCGCGGTCGCGCAGATACGATTTAACGATATTGAGTTCGCGGACGAACTGTTCAAGATTGCACGAAAACAACCCAATCCACTCAAGACAGTCAACGCGGATTATGGCCGGATGCTCATGATCGCGAAGCGTCCTCGTGACGCCCAACCGATACTTGAGCGGGCCGTTATCGACACGCCAGATTTCGGAGACGCATCGTCAGAATTTTGCTTATGCGCGGCTTCTGAATGGTGACCGGGCCGGTGCCTGCTCGGCTGCTGACGAGGCGACCAAGCAACGTCCTTCCGTCAACGCCAGTGCCGATTTGGCGCACCTCAAAAATGACGCGCAATGCAAGTGAGCGTCAGCGAGATACTGCTCTAGCTGTTACTTCCCCGTTTCGGCGAAATCCAGAATGTGGCCGTCGGGGGCCTGCTCGCGCAGTTCGAGCCCGCAAGCCCAGGTCATTTACGTGGCCGGGGCGGCCCATCTGCACGGGCTTGCTCGTTCATCATCTCCCGAACATGGTCGGTCAGGAGCCGTTTTGCAGTGATTTCGCCGTGACCATTGGCCGCTTTTAAGCTACCGAACAACCCATGAGCCGACGGATCAAAAGACCATTTTCAAAGCCCCGCACGGGGGATGAGCGCTCCAGGGACGATCGCAAGAACAGCCGCTCCAAGGCTATCGCTCGAAGGCTGATCGCCCCAAGCCTGATCGCTTCAAGGACACGCGCGGTAACCGCGCGCCAGGCGAGCGCGTGTCCGGACATCGTCCGGCGGGCAAGCCTGCGCGCTTCTCAACGCCGCGTGGCGTGAAGCCACCGCGCGTGATGGCCGATCCCCCGAAGGCCGTCGCCGAACCGTTGCCGTTGCCGACCAAAGTACAGACAGTGGTGGTGACGCCCGACGAGAACAACATGCGAGTCGACCGTTTTCTCGAAGCGCGTTTTCCCGGACTCTCGTTCTCGCACATCCAGCGTATCGTCCGGAAAGGCGAGCTGCGGGTCAACGGCAAGCGGGCCGACAGCAATGATCGGCTCGAAGCAGGACAAAGCGTTCGCATTCCGCCGCTGAGGCTCGATACACCCAAGGCGACCAGCCACGTCTCGGAAGCCGCGCTGAAGACGCTCGATGCGCTGAAAGCCATGACGCTCTTTGAAGACGCCGATGTGCTGGTGCTGAACAAGCCCGCCGGGCTCGCGGTCCAGGGCGGTTCCGGAACCACGCGCCACGTCGACCAGATGCTGGAAGTCATGCGCGATGCCAAGGGCCAGAAACCCCGGCTGGTGCATCGGCTGGACAAGGAAACCTCGGGCTGCCTATTGGTCGCAAAAACGCGTTTTGCCGCGACTGCGCTGACTGGATCGTTCCGGCATCGCTCCGCTCGCAAGATCTATTGGGCGCTGGTGGCCGGCGTGCCGAAGCCGAAGCAAGGTCGCATCTCCACCTATCTCGCCAAGGAGGAGAGCGAGGACGACACCATCATGCGCATCGCCGCGCATGGGGATGAAGGCGCGAGCCATGCGGTAACTTATTACGCGGTAGTGGAAACGGCCGCGCAGAAACTTGCCTGGGTGTCTCTGAAGCCGGTCACGGGAAGAACGCATCAATTGCGCGCGCATATGGCGCACATCGATCACGCCATCATCGGCGATCCCAAATATTTCAACCGCGAGAACTGGGAGCTGCCGGGAGGCCTGCAGAAACGGCTGCATCTGCTGGCGCGCAGGATCGTCATTCCGCATCCGCGTGGCGGCGTCATCGACGCGACCGCGCCGCTTCCGCCGCACATGCTGCAATCCTGGAACCTGCTGGGCCTCGACGCCGACAGGTTCGATCCGATCGAAAACGCGCCGGAAGAATAAGACCGGTCTGCCTTGCACGACGCCAAGGGATCACGACATTCCTGCCATGAGCGAACGTCCCATTTCAGCATTTGCGTGACCTGGGGCGAACGACGGAAGCAATCGCATGCGTGAGTTATTCGATGAAGTTGCGGGACAGTCCCCGCTCGATCCGGAGGAGGCGGTACGGCGTTCCACGCGAACGCCGCAGCGCAAGCGGTTCTACGCCCATGCCGGTGTGAGCGATGCCGATGGCGGCTTTGCCATTACGCTCGACGGCAAGCCAATTCGGACGCCTTCCGGCCGTCAGGTGATCGTGCCTGTCAGGGAGATTGCCGATGCGGTTGCCGCGGAATGGGAAGCGCAGCGAGAGACCATCGATCCCCTGACCATGCCGATGACGCGGTTTGCCAACAGCGTGGTCCAGGGCGTGGTCGATCGGGTAGAGGCGGTCAGGGACGATATCGCGAAATATCTGGAGACCGATCTCCTGTTCTATCGCGCCGGACATCCCGAAGCGCTGGTGGCGCGCGAAGCGACGAATTGGGATCCGGTGTTGTTTTGGGCGGCCGACGCGCTTGGCGCCCATTTCATCCTCTCCGAAGGGATCATCCATGTTCGCCAGCCGGAAACAGCGGTCAAGGCGGCCCGCGCGGCGTTGCCGGCGGATGCCTGGTCGATTGCCGCCATGCATGTCGTGACGACGCTCACGGGGTCTGCGCTGCTTGCGCTGGCGCTGGAGAAGGGCGTGCTCCGTCCTGATCAGGTGTGGGCGGCGGCGCATGTCGATGAGGACTGGAACGCCGACAAATGGGGCGTCGATGAAGAAGTAGCCGCCCGCCGGGCTGCTCGGCTGGTCGATTTCCGCGCTGCGGCGTTCATTCTGAACGTGCTTCGGCCGCCCGGTTAACGAGAGGTTTACGACGCATGGGCTAGCTTGCGAGCTCAAGCTGGACCCTCGAAATGGTCGTTCCCGTCAACCCAATCGTTCCCGTTGTTGCCGCCGCTCAAGGCGCATTGCCCGAACCTGTATTGCAGCCGGGCACCACGATCAGCGCGCAGGTGCTCGATACGCTCGCCGACAATCTGGTGCGGATTGCGATAGCCGGGCTTTCGATCGACGTTGCCACGGAAGTCGCTTTGCAACCCGGCCAAAAGCTGCAGCTCGCGGTATCGCAGACGGCGGCCGGCATCCGGCTTGCGATTGTGGCGCCTGATTCCGGCGCAGTTGCCACTTCGGAGAATATCAGTTTGGCGCCGAGTGGACCGGTTACGGTTTCGGCAATTCCCGGCTCGCATGCCGATCAACTGACGCCGCTCGAGCGCATCGCGGTCTCGGTAGCTGCCGCGACCGCCGTCACGCAGCAGGCTAGCCAAGCGCCGCTGTTCGCCAATTTAGCTAGCGTGATCGCGGCAGGCAGTTTGCCGCCGGGCTTGCAGCAGGCGGTACAGCAAGTCCTGGCGCAACAGACCAATCTCGATCAAAAGCTCGATGGCGCCGGCATCCAGCTTGCCTTTCAAAAATCAGGGCTGTTTCTGGAAGCTGCACTGGCGTCGGGATCGGCTTTACCGGCTGCCGGCGCTCCCGATCTCAAGGCCGCGCTGATCGTGCTTCGGCAGGCCCTGGTAACTTCGCTTGCAAGTAACGAAGCGGCACCAGCCCAAGCGGGCTCTGCCGAATTGGGCACGCTGACAGCATCGGAACCGCTGGCGACATCGCCTACATCCGTGATTTCCGCTGGCGTCGCCGCGCCTCCCGAACAGCGCGCGGTAATCGCTGAGTTCGCGCCATCGATCGCGCCTGAAATCGAGGGTCACGCAAACCTGCAATCGCTCGTCCTGCCGCCTCCCGATCAGACGCCGGACGCAGGTCGCGCAGGCCGCATCGTGCTGTCCGAGGCGTTGCTGAACACTGGGGGTCGCGCGACCACCACTGAGGCCGCGCTGAATCTCCTGCAGGAAGCGTTGCAACAGTTTCCTCGGTCAGCCAATGACGCGTTGTCAGTAAAGGCGACGCTGCAGGATGGACGCAACGAGTTTGCTGCCGTTCGCGCCAACATCCCGCCGCCGCCTTTTCGCGGCGCGCTGCCATCGGCGCAGCCCGTGGCCGGACCATCCATCGCGCCAAACGCGCCGCTCGGCGTGGTCGCGCATCAGCTTCTCAGCGACACCGACGCAGCGCTCGCCCGCCAAACCCTGTTGCAGGTCGCCTCCTTGCCGGATCGTGTCGATGCCGCGCTGCCGCAGACCGATGCTTCGGTGCCGCGTTGGAACTTTGAGATTCCGTTCATGACGCCGCAGGGAACTGCGATGGCCCAATTCGAGATTGCGCGCGACGGTGGCGGCAACGAGGTCGAGGCGGCAAAGCGGGTGTGGCGGGCGCGATTTTCGCTCGACGTCGAACCGGCCGGCCCGGTTCATGCGCTGGTGTCGCTGGTCGGCGAGCGAACCTCGGTTCGGATGTGGGCCGAGCGGCCTGCGACCGCGGCCCAACTGCGCGCCGGGGCGGGAGATCTCAGCCGTGCGTTGAGCGAGGCCGAGCTTCAGCCAGGCGATATCGTAATTCGTGACGGCACGCCGCCCCAGTCCGCGCCGGCAAAGGCGGGGCATTTTCTGGATCGCGCGCTGTGAGTACGGAAATCAAAAGCCGTCTTGCCGTCGCGCTGCATTACGACAGGACCGGCGCACCGCGAGTGATCGCCAAGGGCAGGGGACCAATCGGCGCCAAAATTGTCGAGCTCGCCAAAGCTCACGACATTCCAATCGAAGAAAACGAGATGCTTGCGGGCGCGCTCTCCAACGTCGAACTAGGCGACGAGATTCCCGCCGAGCTTTACAAGGCAGTCGCCGAAGTGCTGATCTTCGTGTTGAGGCTATCCGGTCGAATTCGCTGAACAGCGCGTCCATGGCGCATCAAGACCGAGCCATCCGTCAAATTGCACGTCAGCAATTCCTGTTTGCGTTCGTCATGGTTTCACCACGATCTCGGCCGCATCGTCCCCGCCATCGTCAATTCGGGATGGTACCATTTGATCGATCGTCGCCATGTGCTCGGGCTTTTGACGGCTGCAAGTGTCCTGCCGTCGCGCAGCTATGCCGATGTCGTGTATCAGCGCAGCGAGATTCGCGAGGATCTTGCGAAGCACTTCACCGAAATGGGAACGGCAGGCACATTCGTCGGCTACAAAGTCGATGATTATCTGGTCATCGCCAGCGACAAGGATCGCTCCGCTGAAGCAAAGCTGCCGGCTTCGACCTTCAAAATTCCCAACTCGCTGATCGCGCTTGAGACCGGTGTGGTGCAGGACCCGGATAAGGATGTTTTTAGATGGGACGGGGTGACGCGCAGCATTGAGGCGTGGAATTGCGATCACACTATGCGGACCGCCATCGCCGCCTCTGCCGTACCGGTCTATCAGGAGATCGCCCGGCGGATTGGTCAAGAGCGTATGCAGAAATACGTCGACCTCCTCGATTACGGCAACCACGATATCGGCGGTGGAATCGATCAGTTCTGGTTGACCGGAAACTTGCGTATTGATCCGGTGCAGCAGATCGATTTTCTCGATCGGCTGCGGCGGGGCGTACTGCCCGTCTCGAAGCGCAGCCAGGAAGTGGTGCGCGATATACTTCCGGTGACCGAAGCCGGTGACTCGCTCATCCGTGCCAAGACCGGACTGCTGGGCGCCGAAATCGGCAAACCGTCGCTCGGGTGGCTGGTCGGCTGGGTCGAGAAGGGCAGCGCCCGCACGGTATTTGCACTCAATGTGGACATTCGCGAACAGCGTCACATTGCCGACCGCATGACGCTGGCGCAGCAGTGTCTTACGGATATCGGCGCGCTCTAGCGCGCAACTCAGTTGATTTCAGCGCCCAGCTTGCGGTTGGCGGCGGCTGAGCGCGAGCGACACCTCGGTGATGTTGCCTCCCTGCGGCCGGATCGAAACGGTCTGCCTGCCTCCGTGGGTCGTCAAGGACAAAGCGGCGGAGAAGGTTTGGCTTTGCGCCGCCGCCTCAATGTGATCGCCTACGGCAGTACCCACAAGCGTCCCGGTTGCGTTCCGGCTGGCCTCGCTCCACTGTCCGGAAATCGCTCCGCCGCGATATTGAACCTGGCTCGCCAGATCGAAATTATAGCTCTCGCTGGCGCATCTCAGGTTCAGTCGAAGTTCAATGCCGGTTTCCGCAACATCATAGAATGCCCGGCAGCGCAGCCGCTCCTGATTGCCGTCGGCTGTGTTCAGGACGCCTCCGCCCGACCATGAACCTGCCATGGCGGTGAAGGGAGAAACCACGGCGTATGCGTTTCCGGCAAGGCCCAGCGATATCAGAAGCAGGCCCGCGCGCGTAAAATTCGATCCCGACATTGCCACCTCCTCCGCCAGATTTGCTGCGCTGTAACGCGCGAGGGTGGGGCAGGTTGCTAATCGAGCTGCGAAGGTTCTGGTGCGCCGCCGTTCGCCACACTATGCTTCGTTTCAGAAGAAAAGAGCCCGGAGGAAACGATGCAATTAGTCCCAGTCTGGATCTCCTCGCTTGCTGTTGCAGCCGGAGCCAGTTGGTTCGCCGCCGCAATATTCGCCGCGCCCGCGACCAGCAAAGAGCCGCGGTTTCCGCAGTTGACGATGGATCAGCTTGACGAGAAGCAGAAGCCGCTCGGTGAGCAGATCATGAAGGTTTCCAGCGTAGGCCTTGCCGGGCCGTACAACCCGATGCTCCGCAGCCCGGTGCTGGGTCAGCGGCTCTATGATCTGTTCTATTATCTGCGCTGGCAGACTTCGGTGCCAGCCAAGCTGAACGAATTTGCAATCCTGATCATCGGGCGGCAGTGGCGCTCGCAAGTCGAGTGGTTCGCGCATGCACCGATTGCGGCGAAGGCGGGTCTCGCCCCCGAGATCATTGCGGAGCTGAAGGAGGGAAAACGTCCTTCGAAAATGGCCGAGGATGAGGCGCTGGTGTACGATTTCGTCACCGAGCTCACGACGACGCAGAAGATATCGGACGACACCTATGCGCGGGCGAAGAAGGTTTTCAACGACCAGCAGATTGTGGATTTGACGGCCGTCGCGGGCAACTACGTCATGGTCGCCATGCTTCTTGCCATGTCGGAGGAAACCGTGCCTGCGGGCAAGGAACCTCCGTTCAAGGTCGGCGAAAAGTAGGACCGCTCGCGACCGATTCGCGGTAGTGCCGCCGTTTGGCCCGCCTAGCGCCGCGCTGCCCTTTCAGGGGGATTGCGCAGCGGGCAGGGCCGTCCGACGCCCGGAGGCCGTTTCCCGCCGTGAAAATGCCGTGTTAGAACCGCTCGAGACGGTTCGGCAGGGGGACAGGCGGGCGCAATGAAGGAAATTCTGGACATCCTGGAGGAGAGGCGCGCCGGCGCGAAGCTCGGCGGCGGCACGAAACGCATTGAGGCCCAGCATGCCCGCGGAAAACTTACCGCGCGGGAGCGCATCGAGGTTCTGCTGGACAAGGGTTCGTTCGAGGAATTCGACATGTTCGTCGAACACCGATCGACCGAGTTCGGGATGGAGAAGACCAAAGTGCCGGGTGATGGCGTCGTCACCGGCTGGGGCACCGTGAACGGCCGCAAGACCTTCGTCTTTGCCAAGGACTTTACCGTATTTGGGGGTTCGCTCTCCGAAACGCACGCGCAGAAAATCGTCAAGATCCAGGACATGGCGATGAAGGCGAGAGCGCCGATCATCGGGCTCTATGACGCCGGCGGCGCGCGCATTCAGGAAGGGGTCGCCGCGCTCGCCGGCTACTCCTACGTCTTCCGCCGCAACGTCATTGCCTCGGGCGTGATACCGCAGATCTCGGTCATCATGGGTCCCTGCGCCGGCGGCGATGTCTATTCGCCCGCCATGACCGATTTCATCTTCATGGTGAAAAACACCAGCTACATGTTCGTCACTGGACCCGACGTGGTGAAGACCGTGACGAATGAAGTCGTCACGGCGGAGGAGCTCGGCGGCGCCTCGGTGCATGCCTCGCGTTCCTCGATCGCAGATGGCGCATTCGAGAATGACGTTGAGACGCTGCTGCAGATGCGTCGCCTCATCGACTTTTTGCCGTCCAACAATACAGACGGTGTGCCGGAATGGCCGAGTTTCGACGACATCGGCCGGGTCGACATGTCACTGGATACGCTGATCCCCGAGAATCCGAACAAACCTTACGACATGAAGGAACTGATTTTGAAGGTCGTCGACGAGGCGGACTTCTTCGAGATATCGGAAGCGTTTGCGAAGAACATCGTCACCGGTTTCGGCCGGATCGCTGGGCGCACCGTCGGCTTCGTCGCCAACCAGCCGATGGTCCTTGCGGGAGTGCTCGACAGCGACGCCTCGCGCAAGGCTGCACGCTTCGTGCGCTTCTGCGACGCTTTCAACATCCCGATCGTTACGTTCGTCGACGTTCCCGGATTTTTGCCGGGCACCGCCCAAGAATATGGCGGGTTGATCAAGCACGGCGCGAAGCTGCTGTTCGCCTATTCGCAATGCACGGTACCACTGGTCACCGTGATTACGCGCAAGGCCTATGGCGGCGCCTTCGACGTGATGGCCTCAAAGGAAATCGGCGCCGACATGAACTACGCCTGGCCCACTGCGCAGATCGCGGTGATGGGCGCGAAGGGTGCGGTCGAGATCATTTTCCGCGGGGACATCGGCGATGCCGACAAGATCGCCGCGCGCACCAGGGAATACGAAGATCGCTTTCTGTCGCCCTTCATCGCGGCCGAGCGCGGCTACATCGACGACGTCATCATGCCGCACTCGACTCGCCGCCGGATCGCGCGCGCGCTGGGAATGCTCAGGGACAAGAAGGTGGAGATGCCGGCAAAGAAGCACGACAACCTGCCACTGTGATTCTAACTTCCTTGGAACATGATTGTCATGCCCGACCTTGTGCCCGGCATGACCGTCTTCAGGGTCAGCAAGTAACACGTGGATGGCCGGGTCAAGCCCGGCCATCATCGCGCTCAGTCGGTGGGAGAAACGCTAAGTGAACGCGGAAGAAATTCAGCGAGCGTTCATGTCCCCGCAGCGAAACTCTCCTTTCACAACAAAGGAGGAGCTGCGATGGAACGTCGGAACTTCTTGAAAGTCACCTTTGGACTTGCCGCTGTAGCCGCGTTGGCCGTCAGCGTGCAGGCGGCGCCGTTATCGCCCCATCATCTCGTCGAGAGCGGAAGAGTGCCATCCGCCGGCGTAATCGCCGACCCCGCCGTTACGTCCAGCGACGAGGTCAACAGTCTCAAGCCGCAGGAAGTGCACTGGGGACATCACTGGCACCACCACGGCCATTGGGGCTGGCACCACCGTCATTGGGGTTGGCACCACCGCCACTGGCTGGCGCCACCGGCATTGGGGTTGGCGTCACCACCATTGGCACCATCGCCACTACTGGTGACCGAACGCGCAAGCGACTCGTCATTCGGGTTGCCGCAGGGATGCAGAGGCAATAAATGGGACCAGTGCTTATTCGGCGATACTGGTGAGTACTGGATCGCCCGGTCAAGCCGGGCGACGATAAGGGAGCGTTGTTGAACCCCATTTCGTCTCTCGACATCACCGGTGTCATCGCTCGAACACCACCGGTGTCATGGCTCGAACACACCGGTGTCATCGCCCGGCTTGACCGGGCGACCCAGTAACCGAGGCGGTGCGATAAAGCGCAGGGATGCAGACGCAATAAAGGGGGCCAGTGCTTATTCCGGCGATGGTGGTGAATACTGGATCGCCCGGTCAAGCCGGGCGACGACAAGGGAGCGTTGTTGAACCCCATTTCGTCGCTCGACATCATCGGTATCGTCGCTCGAACACCACCGGTGTCATCGCCCGGCTTGACCGGGCGACCCAGTAAGCGATGCGGTGCGATAAAGCGCAGGGATGCAGACGCAATAAAGGGGGCCAGTGCTTATTCCGGCGATGGTGGTGAATACTGGATCGCCCGGTCAAGCCGGGCGACGATAAGGGAGCGTTGTTGAACCCCATTTCGTCTCTCGACATCACCGGTGTCATCGCTCGAACACACCGGTGTCATCGCCCGGCTTGACCGGGCGACCCAGTAACCGAGGCGGTGCGGTAAAGCGCAGGGATGCAGACGCAATAAATGGGGCCAGTGCTTATTCCGGCGATGCTGGTGAGTACTGGATCGCCCGGTCAAGCCGGGCGACGACAAGGGAGCGTTGTTGAACCCCATTTCGTCGCTCGACATCATCGGTATCGTCGCTCGAACACCACCGGTGTCATCGCCCGGCTTGACCGGGCGACCCAGTAAGCGATGCGGTGCAGACGCAATAAAGGGGGCCAGTGCTTATTCCGGCGATGGTGGTGAATACTGGATCGCCCGGTCAAGCCGGGCGACGACAAGGGAGCGTTGTTGAACCCCATTTCGTCGCTCGACATCATCGGTATCGTCGCTCGAACACCACCGGTGTCATCGCCCGGCTTGACCGGGCGACCCAGTAACCGATGCGGTGCGATAAAGCGCAGGGATGCAGACGCAATAAATGGGGCCAGTGCTTATTCCGGCGATGCTGGTGAGTACTGGATCGCCCGTTCAAGCCGGGCGACGACAAGCGTTGTTGAGCCGAAAAGCGTGCAAAAAAACCCCGCGCAAGCGGGGTTTTTCCGTTCGTGTAGGGCACGATCAGAACGGCCGGCAGCGGCCGTAGCGCCAGCTGAAGCCCGGTCCGCAAATGCGGCCACGAGGCACCACCACGATGGGCCGTTCGACGCGAGGTTCAACCAAGATAACCTCTCGATTGGGACGGCAAGCACCATAGTAGCCGCGATGAAACCCGGGGCCGCATCCGCCGGCCGCCTCGGCGGCGCTGAAACCTCCGATCGTGGTCGCAGCCAGAGCTGCCAGAAAAAGATACTTCATGTTTTCTCCCATTAAGTGGCCGCCGCGGATTTGCTGCTGCACGTCTAGATCAGATCGATCGCTAAACGCGTCGATACATCAAACCTAAAGGAAGCCATCTGAACCTGATGTGAATGCGCCGATTTGCTCGCTGCCCAGCTATGGCGAGGCGAGAAACCTCAGCACCAGTTCGTTGTATCTGTCCGGTGCTTCCAGAAATACCAGGTGCCCGGTGTTCGGGATCACTTCGGCTTGCGCATGGGGCATCACTGATGCAAGCGCCTTGGCGAGTTCCGCGTTGTGGCCCATTTTCGGCCGCAGCGCTTCCGGCGCATTCGGCCGGCCCGGCGCGTTGTGATCGTCGGAGCCCATGATGAACAGTGTCGGCGCTGAGATCAGTGGGATCTCGTGCACGACCGGCTCGCGATAGATCATCTGCCCGGAACTGACGAAGGCGCGCAGCCACCGCGGATATTCTGCGCTTCCCTTGATGTTGAAGCGTGCCTCGATGAAAGGCGTCACCTGCTCGGGCGGCAGCTTCAGTGAATAATTCGCCTCAAGCTGCTTGCGATAACCGTCCGCTGTCAGCCTGTCCTCGCTCTCCAGAATCTTTTTGGTCGGAGTCGGTGGAACATAAAGCCGGTAATCCTCAAGCCCGATCGGGGCCGTGAGCACGAGATGGGCGATCCGCTCAGGATAGGCTCGGGCGACGCGAACCGCGAGCATCCCGCCCAACGAATGCGCTACAACATCCGCCTTCGCGATTTGCAAGGAATCAAGCAGCGCGATGGTGTTGCGGGCGAGCGTGTCGAAGTGCAGGTCGCCCTGGGGCTTGGAGGATTTGCCGAAGCCGATCTGGTCGGGCACCACCACGCGGTAGCCGGCATCGTTCAACGTCTTGATCACCGGCGCCCAGTAGCTGGACGGGAAGTTGCGGCCATGCAGCAGGACCACGGTTCGGCCGTTCGGTTGCGCCGCCGCCACATCCATATAAGCCATCCGCACCTGTTCGCCGTCATTGACGAGCGGCAGCAGGTTGACCGGATACGGATACGCAAACCCTTCAAGTGCGACCCCATAGGGTTCGCGCAGTACGGCGTCTGCGGCGCTGCACGGACAAATGAGAGTAAGGAAGGTGGCGGCACAAATCGCGCCGGACAAGATGCGTTGCATTGGACTCCCGGAGGGCTATTCGCCGCTGCCGAACAGCGCTGAAAAGCGCTTTTCGCCATGGCGGCTGAAGTTGATGACACGGCTGCCCGGGGCAGAATTGCGCGCTGCCCATTTCAGTTCCGTGAAGCGCGACATAATCGCCGCGCCCAGGGTGCCCGCGAGATGATGGCGCCGCTCGCTCCAGTCCAGGCAAGCCTTGCAAACGGGCCGGCGCGGATGGTGGAGCGCGTCAGTGGATATCTGCAGGTTCTTTTCGAGGAACCGCGTGCCCTCGGTTGTCAATTCGATGTCCTGCTTTTTTTGCCGCAGCAGCTTCTGCTGCTTCATGCTGTCCAGCATCTGCACCCCGAGGTCGCCGGCAAGGTGGTCATAGCAAATTCGGGCGCGGCGCAACGCCGGGTCCTTGGGCCCGGTGCGAACGCGCATATGGCCGGCGCGTGCCGCCAGGCCGGCAAGGCCTTCAAGCACGCCGGCGACGTCGGGATCGCTAAGTCGATAATAACGATGGCGGCCTTGTTTTTCCGGTTCGATCAGGCCGCCGCCTTCCAGCTTCGCCAGATGTGAACTGGCGGTCTGCGGCGTGATGCCGGCCTCCTGCGCGAGCTCGCTCGCAGTCAGCGCACGGCCGCTCATCAGGGCAGTCAGCATATTGGAGCGGGCGGGGTCGCCTACCAGCGCCGCGACCATTGCAATGTCAGGACCAGCTTTCATGGTTCGATGATAGCCGAAGCATCGACGTCAATCAAGATACTAGGTTCGGAGGTCGAAACGAATTCGTTAAGCCGGAGTTTGCCATGACTGTCACCGTCGTCATCCGTTACCAGATCGATCCCTTCAAGCGCGCGCAGTTCGAGCAATATGCAAAGCGCTGGCTCTCAATCATTCCCAGATGCGGGGGCGATCTAATCGGCTATTTCATGCCTCATGAGGGCACTAACAACATCGCTTTGGCGTTGATTTCGTTCGAAAGCCTCGCTGCCTATGAAAGCTACCGCGCGCGGCTTCGCAGCGACAGCGAAGGCATGGCCAATTTTGGCTATGCCGAGGAGAACAGAATAATTGTTGCGGAGGAGCGTACTTTTCTGCGCAAAGTCACGGAATAGCTTGAGCGAATGAAAGGGATTGATCATGCCGATCACCACAGCGGACAAGCGCGCCAATTTTCGCAAGTTACATGAATCCGGCTGCTTCGTATTGCCCAACCCGTTCGATGTGGGCAGCGCGAAAGCGCTCCAGCATCTGGGCTTCAAGGCGGTCGCTTCGACCAGCGCCGGATTTGCATGGACGATCGGCAAGGCCGATTATCGCGTCACGGTTGACGAGGTGCTGGCACACCTTACCGCATTAAGCGCGGCGGTCGATTTGCCTCTCAACGCCGATTTCGAGGGCGGGTTTGCCCACAAAGCCGAAAAGGTCGGCGCCAATGTCGCCCGCGCCGTAAACACAGGGGTCGCCGGCCTCTCGATTGAGGATTCCACCGGGGACACGGCAAAACCGCTCTATGACCGCGACCTGGCGATTGAGCGTATCAAGGCGGCACGGGCTGCGATCGATGCCAACCAGAGCGGAGTGTTCCTCACCGGCCGCTGCGAGGCTTTCCTGTGGGGGCAGTCTGATCTGAACCTGGTGATCGACAGACTGAAGGCTTATTCCGAAGCTGGCGCGGATTGCCTTTACGCGCCCGGCATCAAGACCAGGGAAGAGATTGCGGCGGTCGTCAAGGCTGTGCATCCCAAGCCGGTGAATTTGTTGATCGGAACAGCGGGTCTTTCGCTTGCTCAAGCGGGCGATTTGGGCGTGCGCCGCATCAGCGTCGGCGGCTCGCTGGCGCGTTCCGCCTGGGCCGGATTCATGAAGGCGGCACGCGAGATGGCGGAGCAGGGCACATTCACCGAACTTGGCAGCGGCTATCCCGGCCGCGACTTGAACAACATGTTCGGTTGACGCCCACAAGAAAAGCGGCGGGCATCGCTGCTCGCCGCTTTTTTGGAATCCCTAAACGTCCTGTCCGTTATTTGTTGGACTGTCCGGCAGGCGGAGTAGCCGAGCGATCGACTTCCGAGCCTGTCGCGGACGACGCGGGCGGCGTCGGCTGGTTCGTTCCCGAACCCGTTGTCACGCCCGGTTGATTGTTGTTGCCGGTCGAAGCAGGCGGCTGAGGCGATGCCGGCTGGGTCTGAGCGGTCTTGGCTGGCGGCGCGGTCGAAGCCTTGTCGACGCTCGTATTATTCAGGCCGTAGAAAACCGCGCCTAACACGAGCGCAATCGCGAGGGCGAACATCGCGATTTTGCCGGTGCTGGCGGGACCCTCGGCAAGTTCGGGGTCCGGCTGCAATTCGGTCTCAAGCCGCGACGTGCGGCCGAATTGGTCCTCGCCCAAACGGGGACGTGAGGGATCATCCGGAAAGCGTTCATTGGCCATGAGTGGCTCCTCCTTTAGCCCTTGGTATAATGACTGGGGCCGGGCGAGGGTTCCGGTAGCCTTGCGTTTTCCAGGTCGCCGATTTCCGGAACCTTCGCTCTGAGTTCCCGGAATCATCGACGATCGCAAAGTTCAACCTGACCGAAGCCGCCGTGAGTTCGACGCGGGGTCCACGGAGATCGGCGTCGCCGACCCGCCTTATCGTGGCTTGCGCGCTTTCGCCACCTGTTCGGGCGTTACAAGCGGCGCTGAATTGCCCCAGGAGTTTCGAATATAGTTTGTGACTTCGGCGACTTGCTGGTCCGACAATTCCTTGGCGTATCCCGGCATCGAGCCGGTGTTGGGCGCTCGCGGTGTGGTGACGGTCTGCGCGCCATCGAGGATGACGCGAAGCGTGCTGGAGGGATCGGCGGACTGCAGCAGCGCGTTGCCGGGCAGCGGTGGATAGGTGCGCGGTGCGCCGGAACCATTGGGTTCATGACACGAGGTGCAGGCGCGTGCGTAGACGGCTTCGCCGGCTTTCATGCTGGCTTCCGGCGGCGGAGTTACGGCGGGCTCGGCTGGGCCCGCTGGAAGACCTTTCAGATACACCGCAATCGCGCGGACATCGCCGTCGCTCATCTTCGAGGTCGAGTTGACAATGAGTTCGGTCATCGGACCGTTGGCATGGCTCTTCGCGTTGCGGCCGCTCTGCAGGTATTCGACGATGTCTTCGACGCTCCAGGACTTGAGCCCGGTTCGCTCGGCGCCGTCCAGCCGAGGCGCGAACCAGCCCTCTACCTCGTTTCCGCCGAACGCCTGGCCGCGCTTGTCAGCGCCGAGCAGGTTTTTCGGGGTGTGGCAGCCGCCGCAATCGGCGAGCGCTTCCACCAGATAACGCCCCCGATTCCAATCCGTGCCTTTCTGCTGGTCAGGCTGCAATATGCCGGGCCGGAAGAACAGATAATTCCAAGCGCGAATAAGCACCCGGTAGTTGAAGGGAAAGCGTGTCTCAGGCGGCGGGATGGTGTTGCGGAAAGGCGCCAGCGTCGCGAGATAGGCGCGCATCGCGAAAATGTCGTTCCGCGTGAGCTTGGTAAAATGAGGATACGGGAAGACCGGGTAATAACGGGTGCCATCGGGGGCCACGCCGTTACGCAGCGCGCCGTAAAAATCCGTATCGCTCCAGCCGCCAATCCCGCTGTCAAGGTCGGGCGTAAGGTTCGCCGAGTATATCGCGCCAAAGAAGCTGCCGATTCGCTTTCCCCCGGCGAACGGCTTTGCGGGGTCGGCGGTGTGGCAGCCCGTGCAATTGCCGGCTTCTGTGAGCGCCTTGCCGTGCGCGACGGCCTCATCCGACGGTGCAGCTCGTGCCGCGCCGAAGCCGAATGCACTGCACAAAAACAAACAAACGAGAATCGCCCGCATAGGTGGAGTCCTCCCCTGCATCAATTCACGTGTTACGGCACCGAGCTGTTACGTCATTTCGCGAGAGCCCCACGAAGCGACACAAATCATAATGCGCTTGGGCCATTCCGGGCACGAAATTGCGATCTGCTAACGCAGGTCTTCCTTGCCGAGAATTGTGGTGCCTTCTTGTAAAAAACCGACATAGACTGGTAACGCGTGTTGCAATGATTAGCTGAAATGACCGGACGACCAAAGGGTTAAGAGGGCTAAAAATGGGAATAAACCAGGGTCCGATCAGTCTCGATCAAAAATATACCCAAGACACCGGCCATGTCTTCCTAACCGGGATTCAGGCGCTGGTCCGATTGCCGATGGCGCAAATCCGCCGCGACCGCGCCGCCGGATTGAACACCGCGGGGTTCATCTCCGGTTATCGAGGATCGCCGCTCGGCGGCTACGACCAGCAACTCTTTGCCGCCCGCAAACACCTCGAGCAGTATAACATCAAGTTTCAGCCAGGGGTGAATGAAGACCTCGCGGCAACAGCGATCTGGGGCTCGCAACAGCTCAATCTATCGCCCGGCGCGCGACATGATGGTGTGGTCGGCATCTGGTACGGCAAGGGTCCCGGTGTCGATCGCTGCGGCGACGTCTTCCGACACGGCAATGCGGCAGGATCGTCGAAAAACGGCGGCGTGCTTTGTCTCGCCGGTGACGACCACGGCGCAAAATCATCGACCGTGCCGCATCAATCCGACCACGCCTTTATTTCGGCGCTGATGCCCTACCTTTACCCCTCCAGCATTCACGAGATGATCGAGATGGGCCTGTTGGGTATCGCCATGTCGCGATACTCAGGCTGCTGGGTCGGCATGAAGGTCATCACCGAGACCGTGGAGACCACGGCGGAGATCGATCTCAGCGACGAGATGACCCCGTTCGTGATCCCGACCGATTTCGAGATGCCGCCGGGAGGGCTCAACCTGCGCTGGCCCGATGATCGCTACGAGCAGGATCGGCGCCTGCAAGATTACAAGGGGTTTGCGGCGGTTGCGTTTGCGCGCGCGAACAGAGTGAACCGCATCACGATGGATTCTCCGAACGCTCGCTACGGCATCATGGCCTCCGGCAAGAGCTATGAGGATATCCGTCAGGCGCTGCGCGAACTGGGAATTACGCCGGAGGTCGCCGCCAAGATCGGCTTGAGGCTCTACAAGATCGGCATGCCCTGGCCTCTGGAGCCGGAAGGCGTGCGGAACTTCGCGGTGGGGCTCGAGGAGATCTTCATCGTCGAGGAACGGCGGGAGATCGTTGAGAACCAGGTGAAGCAGGAGCTGTTCAACTGGCGCGACGACGTACGCCCACGCATCGTCGGGAAGATGGACGATCACGATAAGCGCTTCCTGACCTTCACCGCGGAGCTGAGCGTTGCCTCGCTCGCGAGCTCGCTGACAGAGCGGCTATTGCGGCTCAACCTTAATCCCGAGATTGCAGCGATGCTGCGCGCCAAGGCCGATTGGTTCAACGGCCGCGAGGCGTCGCAGATGCAGGCGATCGCTCCGGTGACGCGCACGCCGTACTTCTGCTCGGGCTGTCCGCACAACACCTCGACCAAGGTGCCTGAAGGGAGCCGCGCCTTTGCCGGCATCGGCTGCCACTTCATGGCGCTGTGGATGGACCGCAACACCGAGACCTACACCCACATGGGAGGCGAAGGCGTGCCGTGGGTCGGCGTCGCACCGTTCACAAAGGAAGAGCACGTGTTCGCCAATATCGGCGACGGCACTTACTTCCATTCCGGCAGCCTCGCGATCCGTCAGGCGGTCGCATCCGGCGCCAACATCACCTACAAGGTTCTCTACAACGACGCGACCGCGATGACTGGCGGTCAACATGTCGATGGCGATCTCTCGCCCCAGCAGATTACGTTCCAGCTTCATTCGGAAGGCATCCGCGAAATCTACCTCGTCTCCGAAAATCCGGGCGCCTATCCGCCTTCCGAGATAGCACCGGGAACCAGGACCGCGCATCGCGACGCTCTCGACGAGGTGATGAAAGCCTGCCGCAAGATCAAGGGCACTTCCGCAATCGTCTTTGTGCAGACCTGTGCGGCCGAAAAACGCCGCCGCCGTAAGCGCGGCCTCATGGAGGACCCGCCGCGACGGGTGATTATCAATCCGGCGGTCTGTGAGGGGTGCGGCGATTGCTCGGTGCAGTCGAACTGCATATCGGTCGAGCCGCTAGAGACTGAACTCGGGCGTAAGCGGGCGATCAATCAATCGACGTGCAACAAGGATTACTCCTGTGTGAAGGGCTTCTGCCCGTCCTTCGTAACGGTCGATGGCGGCAAGCTTCGCCGCCGTGCGCCACCCGATCTCGCCGACGTCGGCGATCTGCCGGAGCCCGTATCGCTGCCTACGTTGGAGAGGCCCTACAACATCGCCGTCGGCGGGGTCGGCGGCACTGGCGTGCTTACGATTGGGGCGCTGCTCGGCATGGCCGCGCATATCGAAGGCAAGGCCAGCATGATTCTCGACATGTCGGGCCTCGCGCAAAAAGGCGGGGCGGTCTTGAGCCATGTACGGCTTTCCGAACACACCGCTGATGTTACCTGCTCACGCATCGTCACCGGGACTGCCGATCTCGTGCTTGCCGCGGACGAGGTGGTCGCGGCGTCAAAGGAGACTATTTCGCTTTGCGAAGCCAGCCGCACCACCGGCATTATCAATAGCCACGTCATTCCGACGGCGGATTTCATCCTTAATCGCGACTTCAATTTCCAGAGCCGCAAGGTCAATCATGTGCTGGAAACCGAGCTGCGCAAGGATTCCTCGTTCTTCGATTTCACCAAGCCTGCCGAAGTTCTGCTTGGCGACAGCATCGCCACCAACATGATGATGATGGGCTATGCTTTTCAGAAAGGCTTGTTGCCGCTCTCCGCCGGCGCGATCGAGCGGGCAATCGAGGTGAACGGCGTCTCCATCAAAATGAATACCCAGGCCTTCCGGCTTGGGCGGCTTGCCGCAGCCGATCCCGCAAAGCTGAACGCAATGATGAAAGGCCAGGACGATACGGTCCCAGTGAAAACGCTGGACGCGATGTCGCTGGACGAAATCATTGCTCATCGTAGCGCCTTCCTGACCGAATATCAGAACGACAAGCTGGCCGAGCGGTATCGCGCTTTGGTCACGCAGGTACGGAACGCCGCGCTGGATGGAGGGTATGGCGACGCACTGCCGCGCGCCGTTGCGATCAATTATGCAAAGCTGCTCGCCTACAAGGACGAATACGAAGTCGCGCGGCTCTACACCGACGGCAAGTTCGAACGACAACTACGCGATCAGTTCGAGGGCGATTTCAAGTTCAACTTCAATCTCGCTCCGCCCCTGCTGGGTGGCGGCGTCGATGCGTTGGGGCGGCCGAAGAAGCGGGCTTTCGGTGCCTGGATGATGCCCGTGTTCCGGGGCCTTGCCAAAATGCGCGGCTTGCGCGGCACGGCGTTCGATATTTTCGGCCGCAGCGCCGATCGCAGGCTCGAACGTGATTTGATTGCCGGCTACGAAAAAGACGTCGCGAGCGTGCTTCGCTTGCTGTCGCCAGTTACGATCGACACCGCGGTCGAGCTACTGTCTCTGCCCGAACGCATCCGTGGCTTTGGGCCGGTAAAGGAAAAGGCGGTGCAGGATGCCAAGGCGCGTTACGCCCAACTCGCCGCCGATCTAGTCACTCCGCCGCCCGCGCCGCGTCAGATCGCGGCCGAATAGGTGAACCAGAAGGCCCAGGACATCCTCGTCTGCTGGGGAACGCGGTGCTGCGCCCGTCGAGCTATTCGGCCGCTTCCTTGACCGAGTCGTGCTCCGCCGTTGCGGGCTCGTCGTCGACGCTGGCGGGTAAGCCCCAATTCGAGAATGCGTTAGAGAGCTTGTCCAGATAAAGATAGATCACCGGCGTCGTGAACAGCGTCAGCGCCTGGCTGACGATCAAGCCGCCGACCATCGCGTAACCGAGGGGTTGGCGGATTTCCGATCCGGTACCGGTTCCGAGCATCAGCGGCACCCCGCCGAGCAACGCCGCCATTGTAGTCATCATGATCGGACGAAAGCGCAACAGCGCGGCCTGCCGGATCGACTGCTCCGAAGTCATGTGTTGATCGCGCTCGGCCGCGATCGCGAAGTCGACCATCATGATGCCGTTCTTCTTCACGATGCCGATCAGCAGAATAATGCCTATCAGCGCGATCAGGCTGAAGTCGTAACCGAACGCCATCAGGATCGCGAGCGCGCCGACACCTGCCGAAGGCAGCGTGGAGAGAATAGTGAGCGGGTGGATATAGCTTTCGTAGAGAATGCCGAGGATCAGGTACACCACCACGAGCGCCGCCAGGATCAGCAGCGGCACGGTGCCGAGCGACTGCTGGAAGGCCTGAGCGGTACCCTGGAAGCTCGAATTGAGCGTCGACGGCGCGCCAAGTTCAACCATCGATCTCTGGACGGCAGCGGTTGCCTGACCGAGCGCCACGCCCTGGCCGAGGTTGAAGCTGATCGTGATGGCCGGGAACTGGCCCTGGTGGCTGATCGAGAGTGGACGGACCGGCACGCTGGTCCACGTCGCGAATGTCGACAACGGCACCTGATCGCCGGTTGTCGGCGACTTGATATAGATCTTTTCCAGAGTGTCGAGCTTGCCCTGCAATTCAGGCAGGATCTCAAGGATCACGTGATAACTGTTGAGCTGCGTGAAGTACTGCGTAACCTGGCGCTGCCCGAAGGCGTCGTACAGGGTGTCATCGATCAGTTGCGGCTGAATGCCGTAGCGCGAGGCAGTGTCGCGATTGATCTTTAATTCGACTGTCGTGCCCTTGGTCTGCTGGTCGGTCGCGACGTCGCGCAATTCGGGCAGCGTCTGCATCTTGGTCAGGATCTTCGGCGCCCACTCGTTCAGCTCCGCAAGGTTGGCATCTTGCAGTGTGAATTCGAACTGCGTCCGCGTCGGCCGGCCGCCGAGCCGGACGTCTTGAGCTGCTTGCATATAGAGGCGGGCGCCCTCGACCTTATCAAGCTTCGGGCGCAGGCGGGCGATGATCTGTTGAGCGGATGCGGTGCGTTCGCTGCGCGGCTTGAGCGTGATGAACAGGTTGCCGTTATTGCCCGCTCTGCCGCTGCCGCCGATCGCCATCGCGACCGAGGCGACATCGGGATCGGCCATCACGACCTTGCCGAGCGCTTCCTGCCGGTCCTTCATCGCGGCAAACGAGATGTCCTGCGAAGCTTCGGAGGTGGCGGTGATCAGGCCATTATCCTGCTGCGGGAAAAATCCTTTGGGAATGACCATGAACAGGTAGATCGACAACCCGAGCGTTGCAAAGAAAATGCACATCGTCGCGAGCCGCCAGCGCAGGGCGAGGTCAAGACCGCGCTCATAGCCACGGAGCATCGCATCGAACGCACGCTCGCTCCACTGATAGAGCTTGCCGTGTTGGGTCTCACCGTGGGCGCGCAGGAAACGGGAAGCCATCATCGGCGTCAGCGTCAGCGATACGACCATCGACACGAAAATCGTCATCGCAAGCGTCACGGCAAATTCACGGAACAGACGGCCGATGATGCCGCCCATCAGCAGAAGCGGGATCAGCACCGCAACCAGCGAAATGCTGATCGACACGATGGTGAACCCGATTTCACGGGCGCCCTTGAACGCGGCGGCAAGCGGCTTCTCGCCTTCCTCGATATAACGGGTGATGTTCTCCAGCATGACAATGGCGTCGTCGACCACGAAACCCACAGCAATCGTCAGCGCCATCAACGATAGGTTATCAAGGGTATAGCCGAATACCCACATCAGCGCGCAGGCGCCGAGCAGGGCGAGGGGCACAGTCACCGTTGGAATGACCGTTGCCCAGAAGCTGCGTAGAAATACGAAGATCACCATCACGACCAGCGCGATTGTGATCAAGAGCGTGAACTGAACGTCTTCGACGGCGGCGCGAATGGTCTGCGTCCGATCGCTGATCAGTTCGATCTTGATCGCCGGCGGTATGGCGGCGACGAGCCTGGGCAGCAGCGACTTGATCTTGTCGACGGTCTCGATGACATTGGCGCCCGGCTGCTTGAACACGACGAGGAACACGCCGCGTTTGCCGTTAGCCCATGCGGCCTGTTTGGCGTCTTCCGGTCCGGTCACGGCCTGGCCGATGTCGCGAATTCGCAACGGCCCGCCGTTGCGATAGGCTACGATGACGTCGTTCCAGTCCTTGGACTTCAAGCAGCTGGTCGTTGGCGTAAATCGTGTACTCCCGCTTTTCGCCATCGATGTTGCCCTTGGGACTGTCGACCGTCGTGATCGCGATCTGACCGCGGACGTCTTCCAGGGACAGGCCCTTGGCCACCAGTTTGGCGGGGTCGACTTGCACGCGGATCGAGGGCTTCTGCTGCCCGCCGATGATGACCTGGGCCACGCCGGAAATCTGGCTGATCTGTTGAGCGAGTTGCGCATCCACGGAGTTGCTGACCGTCGTGAGCGGCAGGGTTTCTGAAGACGCGGATAACAGAAGGATCGGCGAGTCCGCCGGGTTGACCTTGCGGTAGGTCGGAGGCGAAGGAAGATTCTTGGGCAGCTGGCCGCTGGCGGCGTTGATGGCGCCCTGAACGTCGTTGGCGGCGCCGTCGATGTTGCGGTTGAGGTCGAACTGGATCGTGACTGCCGCCGTGCCGAGGTAGCTGGTCGACGTCATCTGGGCGATGCCGGGGATCTGTGCGAACTGCCGCTCGAGCGGCTGCGCCACGGAGGAGGCCATCGTTTCGGGACTTGCGCCCGGCAAGTTCGCGGTGACCTGGATCGTCGGGAAGTCCACCTGCGGCAGCGGCGCCACCGGCAGCAGCGGATAGGCAACGAGACCGATAAACAGGATGCCCGCCATCAGCAGCGAGGTGCCGATGGGATAGCGAATAAAGGGTCCGGAAATTCCGCCGTTCATTCCTTGCGGACCTTGTTTTCCGTCGCGTCAGAACTCGCCACGGCGGTGCTGACCAGCGTACCCGGTTGAACCTTGAACTGCCCGCCTGTGATCACCTGCTGGCCGGGCGACAGCCCCTCATCGACCACGGAGCGTCCGTCGATGGACTGGCTGACCTTGACCTTGTGCAATTCAGCCTTGTTGTCCTGGTTCACCGTGTAGGCGTAGAGGCCATCGGTGGAATGCTGGATCGCGTCGTCAGGGGCCACCGTGGCATCCTTCAGCGTCCTGACCAGAAGCCGTGTCGATACAGACTGGCCCGGCCACAGCGCATGGTTCTTGTTGTCGAACACCGCCTTGAGGCGAATAGTCCCGCTTGTCGCGTCGACCTGGTTGTTAACTACCGCCAGTTTTCCATCTGCCAATGGCTTTTTACCGTCCGTCGTAATCGCGACGACCTTGAGCGGGCTAACCGCCTGGGCTTCGTTGATATACGGGAGCTGCTCTTCCGGTGCGGTGAAGATAACGGCAATCGGCTCGATTTGAGCGATCGTCACGATGCCGGTCTGTGTCGAGGCATTGACGATGTTGCCGATATCAACCTGGCGCAGGCCAGCGACGCCGGAGATCGGCGCCTTTACCTGCGTGTAATCGAGCTGGGTCTGCGCGTTGGCGATCGTGGCGTCGTCGGCGGCGATCTGCGCGGTCAACTGCGCCACCGTGGAACGCTGGGTGTCGGTCTGTTGCCGGGTCGCGAACTCGCCGAGCTTTGTATAGCGTTGCAGGTCAAGATTGGCGTTGGCGAGATTGGCCTCATCCTGCGCCTTTTTCGCCTTGGCCTGGTCGAGCGCAGCCTGGAAGGGACGCGGGTCGATTTCCGCGAGCAACTCACCCTGCTTCACCAGCTGGCCTTCCTGGAAGGCGATCTTGTCGATCTGGCCATCGACGCGGGTGCGGACCTGTACTGTGTTGAAGCCCTGAACGGTTCCCAGTCCGGTCAGGTAGACCGGGAAATCGGTCTTCTCCACCGGCGCTGCCGTGACGCGGACCGGAGCAGGCTGGCGGGCCGAGTTTTGCGCGTTTTCCGCCAGTTGGCGGCCGTGGAAGCGCTGCCAGCCGAAATAGCCGGCAAGCGCCAAGCCCAAAACCAGCAAAACCCAGCGAATTGTCCGTGACTTCATCGTGTCAGCTCATCGGCAGCAAGGCCAAAAGAATAAGAATTGGAGGTCTCTCCAAGGGTTCCCACCGGGGCAGATATAGTATCCATGCTCTTTAAGAGTAAACACACTAGGGCTTGAATATTCTAAACAATTCGCAACTTTCGAGGCGCCACCGTGCCTAATCCCGCTGGACCGAAACGCTGATTTGTTGTGCAGCTTCGGGTCGATCTCGGCACCCGGCGTTTGCTGATCTTTGACACCACAACTTCGCTCGAGCGGTGCAGGGGCCCAACGATCATTGCTCGAATCGCCCGACACATGACCGCGGCCGGCCGTCAGATCGTCCGCATCTCGAGTTGTGAGCCACTGCGGTCGCCGTCGATGCCTTCCACACTGGAGCGATCGGGATACATTTCTCAACGTGCATGACGTCAGGATTTTAACCGTCCCTTCTTTCCGTATCGGGCGTGTTACCGCGTCGAGTTGGAATGCCATCAGGATACGCTTTAGAACGATTTCAAAGTTAAACTTAGAACGGCTTTGATCTGGATGGATTTAAAAAGTGAAAGCCGTATTCGCGTTGACCCCTTTTTTCGAGCCGGATACCAACGCTGATCGCTCGTCGGAATAAAGCGCACGAGCAGACTGGATTAAGGCTTCGGGTCGCGCGGCAATGGGTCAAGCAATAGCATCGCGATCGCGGCGTTCGATCGCGACCGACAAACCGGTCTGCGATTTCGCAAGCAACGGCCTCAGGCGAACCTTCCTTGCCGCCGCGAGCGCGTTTGCAATCGTGTCGGTCGTATTCGCCGGGGCTGCCCAAGCGCAAACGGCGGAAGCGCAACCGCCCAAGCGGGAGTCCCAGCTCCCAGCTATTCAGGTCACCGCGCCCGACGCGCCCCGCCATCCGCTGAACGCGCCATCACGGCGTGCTGAGCGCGGCGGGCAAAAGAGACAGGAGGCTGCGCGCCGTCCTGAACAGCAACCCGCAGTTCAACCGTTCGCGGTTTCGCAAGATGCCCGCACCGGCACGGCGGGCTACTTTTCCGGCAGCACGAGCGTTGCAACCAAGACCAACACGCCTCTGATCGACATTCCGCAGTCCGTCGCTGTTCTGACGAAGGATTTCATTCAGGACCAGGGCACGCACAGCATCACGGAGCTCTCGCGTTACGTTCCGGGAGTGGCCGTGCATCAGGGCGAGGGCAACCGGGACGAACTTATCATCCGGGGCGTCGATTCCAGTGCGAACTTCTTCGTCAACGGCTTCCGCGACGACGTGCAATACTATCGCGACATCTACAACACGCAGAGCCTGGAAGTTTTAAAGGGGCCCAGCGCGCTGGTATTTGGGCGCGGAGCCGGTGGCGGCGTTGTCAATCGCACGCTCAAAGAAGCCGACGGCACTGCGATCTATGAAGCCAGCGCCCAGACTGGCTCGTATGGCGATCGCCGCGTCACGCTCGACGCCGGGCAGGCCGTAAACGAGAATGTCGCCGTGCGCCTGAATACGTTTTATGAGGGCAGCGATACGTTTCGCGACTACGGGCATCTCGAGCGCTACGGGTTCAACCCGACCGTCACGGTGAAGCCGGACGACGACACCAGGGTCAAGCTCAGCTACGAGTACTATCACGACAAGGAACTTGCCGACCGCGGCAATCCATCCATCGGCATTGGGACACGGTTTAATCCGACTTCGCCCTTTGCACCGAACGGCGATCTTACTCGCATTCTTCGGTAGCCCGACCTACAACAGCACCTACGCGGACGTGCAGACCGGAATGGCTGTCGTCGAGCACGATTTCGGCAACGGCTTGACCGTCAAGAACTCGTCGCTGTACGCGGACTTCAATCGCGCTTACCAGAACGTTTATCCCGGGCAGCTCGTGTCGCCGGTCGGCACGTTCAGCTACAACGCGTACAACCACACGACTAACCGCGAAAACGCTTTCAATCAAACCGACTTCATCTACAAGACGATGACCGGTTCGATACGGCACACTGATCGCCTTCGGAACCGAGTTCGGCCGGCAAACCGGAATCGATCTTCGGAACACCGGCATCTTTGCCTCGACCGGACGCAGTTCGGCCCCTGGCGATCCATTTAACCCGACCTTCTTCGGCACAATCGACTTCATCCATCAGTATCCGGCGAGCTTTGTCGCCCGGTGTCACCAATCCGACTTGTTCAGCACGTACCGGCTTTTCGTCGAGTCAGCGTACGTCCAGGATCAGATTGACGTCACTCGTTGGCTTCAGTTGGTGGCCGGTGCGCGGTTTGATCGGTTCGATATGGCCGCAACCGACCAGAACACAAGCATCTACCGTCAACGAACGGATGACACGATCTCGCCGCGCGCGGCGGTGATCGTCAAACCGATGGACAATCTGTCGCTGTACACTGCGTACAGCGTCTCATACCTGCCGTCATCGGGCGATCAGTTCAGTGCTATCAACACCGGCTCAGCGTTGATACCGCCACAGAGGTTCGAAAACACCGAAGTGGGCATCAAGTGGAACATTCTACCCAAGCTGCTATACACGGCGGCGGTCTACGAATTGAATCGCACGAATGTTCCACTGGCGATCGGTGGAGGCCAGTTCGCGATCAGCGGCTCGAACGTCATCAGGGGGTTTGAGACGGCGATGACCGGATATGTCGGTGATGCTTGGCAGACGACGTTAGGCTACGCCTACACGGACGCCCGTCTCGGCAGCGATACCAATGCCTCCACCGCGATCCCGCCGCCCCCGCCGACGTTTCTGAGGGGTAATCGGGTTCAACTCGTGCCCTACAATCAATTCTCGTGGTGGAATAAATATCAGATCGATCCGACTTGGGCGGCCGCCGTTGGCGTGATCTACTTCAGCGACTCCTATGCTTCTTCCGATGACACCGTGAGACTGCCGGGCTTCGTCCGGTTCGACGCCGCGCTATACGCCAAAGTCAACGAGAACTGGCGGGCCCAGCTCAACATCGAGAATATCTTCAATAAAGGTTACTGGGCTTCGGCTGACGGAAACAACAACATCTCGCCGGGGCAAGGGCGTACCATTCGCCTGAAAGCAATCTACAGGTTCTAGCGAAGCTGCAATTGGCGCCTGCGATATGACTTTCGTGCAAAACGTGTTTGGGCGAGGACGCGTGACACGGAAACAGGCGTCAGATGATAGGGGTTCAAGACCTTTTGTCTGCGGTCCTGGCGAATTGACCTTGAATCGGTCAACTTAGCCGGCATAACCAAACATCCGCGACCGAGCCGGAGAGAGTGCGGTAATGATTAGAACCATTCTTAAGTTGTTGACGGCGCTGACGATCGCTTCGCTGGCATCGGCGGCCTTCGCGCAGCAGCGCCAGCTTGCGCCTGCTGCTCAGCCAGCTCCGGCCGCGAGCCAGCCTTCCGCGTCGAGTGCGCCTGCTGCTTCGCCCCCGGCTGCTGCAACGTCTGACTCGAGGCTCCGGCGAGCGTCGCGGAAAATCCAGCGAGGGCCCTGAACTCCACCGCGGCGCGCCATCCGCGAACTATCGCCATGGTCGATGTTCCTGTCAGCGGACATCCTGGTGAAGGCCGTGATGATCGGGCTCGCCTTTGCGTCGCTCCTGACCTGGACGATCTTCATCGCCAAGATGATCGAGCTGTCGCTGGTCCAGACGCAGCGTGCGCGCCGCACTCGCGCAAGATCGGCGACGCCAGATCGCTCGCCGAGGCGCAATTCGCGCTTGGCGGCAAGGGCGGCGTGTTGTCGTCGCTCCTGGCCGCGGCGATGCGCGAGGCGCGGCTGTCGGCAGGTATCTCCAGCGACAGCGGCATCAAGGAGCGTGCAGCATCGAGCTTCGCCGAGATCGTGCGCGCTGAGGCGCGGCGGATCCGGCTCGGCATGGGCCTGCTCGCCACCATCGGCGCGACTTCGCCGTTTGTCGGGCTGTTCGGCACCGTGTGGGGCATCATGAACAGCTTTATCGGCATCTCGAAGTCGCAGACCACCAATCTCGCGGTGGTTGCGCCAGGCATTGCCGAAGCGCTGCTCGCGACCGCGATCGGTCTGGTCGCGGCGATCCCGGCCGTCATCATCTACAATCATTTCGCGCGGGTGACGAAAGCCTATCTCGAACTGGTCGGCCGCGTCCTCCGGCGCGGCAGCACGGCTGTTGTCGCGCGATCTCGATCGCACCCATGTGAGCGCGCCATCGCGCGCGGCGGAGTAGGCGATGGGCGTTTCGATCGCGGACACTGATCTCGACGACGACGGCGATTTCGCCGAAACGCATGAGATCAACGTCACGCCGTTCATCGACGTCATCCTGGTTCTCCTGATCATCTTCATGGTAGCGGCACCGCTGTCGACCGTCGATCTGCCGATCGATCTGCCGACATCGACCGCGACCCCGCAGAAGAAGCCGGACAAGCCGACCTATGTCAGCATCAAGCCCGATCTCGCGGTGGCGATCGGGGAAACCCCGGTCAAGCGGGTCGATCTGGTTCGCTCGCTCGACGCCATGGCCGATGCGAGCAAGGATCGCTTCATCTTCCTGCGCGCCGACCGCGCCGTACCCTATGGCGAATTGATGGACGTGCTGGAGATTCTGCGCGCGGGTGGCTACGCGAAGATCAAGCTGGTGGCGCTTGAGGGCGTTCCGGACGGCGCGTCGCAAGCGCCGGCGCCAGCTGTCCAAAACCTTGAGCGGCGGCGATCCGAGATGACCGAGCCTCGACACCGACACAAAACCCTCGCGGCGGCTCTGGATTTTCGCCGGGCTCACCGCGCTTGCACTTCATCTCGGCGGCGCGGCGCTCGCGGTCGCGCATCTGCACGCCGACGAGGCAGACGATCCGCTCGGGGCGCCGGCTATCGAGATCGGGCTGGAAATGACGTCGCCGCGCGTTGATCCGACCGACCTGCCGCCGGGGCCGGATCGCGACGCGTCCGTCGCTTCGCCCGCGCTTGCCGAACAGAAGGCCGAGCTCAAGGACACGGAGCTGCCAAAGGATACGCCAACCGAGACCGACGACCCGGACCGGGTCGTGACACCGAACGATCGAAAAAGCCGGAGGAGGAAGACACCAAGTCGCGGCGGTGCAGACTCCGCCTCGCAGGAATCGGTCGCCGCCGAAGCGACGGCCACGCCGAGCACTCGAGACATGCAGCAAGGCCCGCGTTCGGTCGCCCCGGCGCAGGGCACGGGCGAGACGCGCGCGGCGCGTTCGCGCCACCTGGCAGAAGGAACTGATCGCGCATCTGGACAGGCACAAACGCTATCCGGCGAGCGCTCGCACAAGAGCGCCGAGATCGTGGTCGCGTTCGCGCTCGACCGGATGGGCCACGTGCTGTCGACAAACATCGTCAAGGGATCGGGCGACACGGCTTTCGACGAGGCGGCGCTCGCGATGGTGCGGCGTTCCGATCCGGTGCCGCAGCCCCCGCCGCTGGTTGCCGACGAAGGGCTGAGTTTCACCCTGCCGGTGATCTTCCGCGTCAAGGGAAAGAGCTGATTCGGCCGGCTCGGCGATCGTGCTGCGACGCTCGACGCTATCGCCAGAGATACCGGATGCCGACATATACCACGACGAGGCAGGCGAAGATCAACGCCACCGGAAGCCGCGGCTTGCTGTTGGGACCGGATGACGCCGGCTTTGAGCCGGGAGGCGGCGGCCGTCTGAAAGCGGTGACGTTGTCGCTCGCCGGACTTGCTAGACTGGGCGCGAACTTCGGGCGGTGCTCCGGCGCCGCCCATCTCCGCATAATATGCTCTTGTACATCAGATTGATGGTTGCCTCAGTCGCCTCGGCCTCCGCCATTCGGCTTGAGCAGCCCTTGTAGCTGGTCAGGAAGTCTTGAGCCTCGGCGGGAAGCGCGGACGCGCCGTTCAGCTTCGCCATCATCTTCCAGGTCGCAAAATCGGCGCGGGCCCTGGTGTCGGCTCGTCGCGCGATCAACATGTCAGCGGCTTTGATCAAATTGCCTCTGGAGCATTTCTTGGCTGCTCGCTGGTCTTGGGCTAGGCGTTGCCAGTCACCAGGAGAAGGAGCTGAATAACGTATCCAGTCAGATGTCCGCAGTATCACCGAAATAACATCAAGATTTAGACCGAACTGCGAACCTGCCAAGGGCAGCAGGATCAAAATTCCGATCAAGATCAGCATCCCGAACGGCTCCAGCCGTGAAAGCGGGTAGGCCAGCACCTTGGGCAGCAGGCCGACCGCTACCCGGCCGCCGTCCAGCGGCGGAATTGGCAACATGTTAAAGATGGCCAGCACGACGTTGATGATCAGAGCGTTTTTCAGGTTGTCGGCGACCCATTGCGCCGCATTCGCCGGCGCACAGGGCAGGGCGTGGAACGCCGCTGCCGCGAGCAGCGCGAGCAGGATGTTGGTGGCGGTCCGGCCAGCGCCACCAAGACCATATCCAGCCGCGGATTGCGCAAGGCGCGAAAGTTCACCGGCACGGGCTTGGCGTAGCCGAACAGGAACGGCGAGTGCGACAAGCAGCAGCATCGCCGGCAAGATCAACGTGCCGAACGGGTCGATATGCTTCAGCGGATTGAAACTGACCCGGCCCGAGTTGCCAGGCGGTGTTGTCGCCGAGGCGATGCGCGACGAAGCCGTGGGCCGCCTCATGAAAGGTGATGGCGAGAACAGCGGCAATACCCAGACGGAGATGTCGTAAAGCGTTGTATTCGATAACAATTGCGATTCCGCTCTCATTTTCATCTTGAGCCGTGAGGCTATCACGGATTCGATGAACGAGCGGTAGGGCGTATGTTAGGGAGCCGCCTCCGGATGTTGCGGCAAGCCGTCGTCGAATTTCATCCAGTTCATCTTGTCCGAGACCCAGATGTGGTCCGTCGGCGTGAGCGCGTTGCGGTCATGGAAGGTCGCCAGCGCGACCCCGGCCATCGTCCCCGTTCTTCGCCAGGCAAACAGGCGCGTACCGCAGGCTTTGCAGAACACCCGATCAACCGCCGCCGACGAGGCGTAGCGCGACGTCTCGCCCTGGACCGTCAACGCGCTCTGGCGGAACAGCGCGCGTGCGAAGAAGGGCGAGCCCATTGCCTTCTGGCAAGTGCGGCAATGGCAGACGTAAACGTTGACCGGCTCGCCTTCCGCCTTGAACTGGACGGCGCCGCACAGGCACCCGCCTTCCCGGATCATGAGATTACCGCCGGTGATTTCAAAAATCAGTAAGTCGCGCGGCCGCCGGAAATGTCGAACACCGCGCCGGTGGAAAACGCACAGTCTTCCGACGCCAGCCATGCCACCATAGCGGCAAGTTCTTCGACCAGCACGAAACGGTTCTTCGGGATCTTCGAGAGCATGAAGTCGATGTGCTGTTGCGTCATCTGGTCGAAGATCGCGGTTTTCGCCGCGGCCGGGGTCACCGCATTGACGAGGATGTCGTGCTGCGCAAGCTCCTTGCCCAGCGATTTCGTCAGTGCGATCAGTCCGGCTTTCGAAGCCGAATAATGTGCGGCGTTCGGGTTGCCTTCCTTGCCGGCGATGGAGGCGATGTTGACGATGCGGCCGTAGTTCTGCTTGAGCATCGACGGCACGACCGCCTTGCAGCAGATGAACGGGCCGTCGAGATTGATGCGCAGCACCTTGCGCCATTCCTCGAGGTCGGTCTCCCATACCGTCTTGTTGATACCGGCGATCCCTGCATTGTTGACGAGAATGTCGATCTTGCCAAACGCCTTCAACGTCGCATCGCGCGCCTTTTCGACCTCGGCGAGATCTGACACGTCGACTTTAAACGCGCTGACAGCGGGTCCGATTTCCTTCGCGGTTTTTTCAGCGAACGGAAGGTCATGATCCCAGATCGCGACCTTGGCGCCGGATGCCACGAAACGTTCACTGATGGCGCGGCCGAAACCCTGCGCGCCTCCCGTAACAACGGCACAGCGGCCGTTCAGGTCGATCTTGTTCATGGATGATCTTTCTCGCTTAAAGCGGGTCCAGCCGCCATCGACAATGTGAGCGACGCCCGTCGTGAACGAACTCTCGTCGCTGGCGAGATAGAGCGCGAGCGAGGCGATTTCTTCCGCCGTGCCGAGCCGCCCCATCGGCTGTCGCGCGATGAACATGTCCCGGCCTCCCGACCCAGCCGTCGCGGCGCGCTGCAGCATCGACGGCGTCTCGATCGTGCCGGGGCAGATGCAATTGCAACGGATGCCCTTGGTGATGAAGTCGACGGCAACCGCGCGGGTGAGGGCGGCAACCGCGGCCTTGGTCGCGCCATAGACGTAACGATTGGGGGCGGCCTTGAAGACGCCGGCCGCAGAGGAAATGTTCACGATCGAGCCGTGACCGGCTTGCAGCATGCCCGGGAGAAACGCCCTGATCGTCCGATGCATGGACTTGGCGTTCAGATCAAAGGAGAAATCCCAGTCCTCGTCGGAGCAATCGAGCACGGTGCCGTGATGCACGTATCCCGCCGCATTCAGCAGGATGTCGACATTGCCGACGCGCTTGGCGATCGCCGCGACCGCGGCACTGTCGCGCACGTCAAGCCGCGCCACGTCGGTGACGCCTTCGCTCTTCAAGGCCGCGAGAGCTTTCTCATCGATGTCGGTCGCAAATACACGCGCTCCCTCGCGCGCGAATGCGACTGCGCAGGCGCGGCCAATCCCGGCAGCCCCTGCGGTTACGAATGCGCTTTTGCCCTTGAGGCGGTCCGACATGTGTTCTTCCTTTCATTTTCGTTGCGTCATCGACGAGGAGCAAAGCGAACAAGCCAAATCAGTCGTTATGGCGCTGAATTGCTTCGCTGGTTCGCAAGTGACGGCTAGTGATTGTGCCGCGCGGTGCCGATCTTTCCGGCGATATCGTGATAGCGGGTTGCGAACTCCATGCAGGCGCCGGTGGCGTGCTGGCCGACCGTTTTGCGATAAAGCTCCTGCCAAGGCGTCTGGTTCGCCGGATGGGGGAAGCCGCCCCTCGCTTTGAGATCGGATCGCCGCTTGTTCAGTTCCTCGTCCGAGATCAGGATATTGGCGGTACCTTTGTTAAGGTCGACGCGGACTTTGTCGCCGGTCTTGAGAATGGCGAGTCCACCATCGGCAGCAGCTTCCGGCGTCGCGTTCAGGATCGATGGCGAGCCGGATGTGCCAGACTGACGGCCGTCGCCGATGCAGGGCAGGGACAGGATGCCGCGTTTGATCAGGGCGGCGGGCGGCTGCATGTTCACGACCTCGGCGCCGCCGGGATAACCGATCGGGCCGGTGCCACGCACGAACAGCACGCAATGCTCGTCGATCCCGAGCGCGGGGTCCTCGATCCGCTCGTGATAATCCTCCGGGCCCTCGAACACGATGGCGCGGCCCTCGAATGCGTTGAGATCTTTCGGATTGCTCAGATAGCGGTCGCGGAATTCCTTTGAGATCACGCTTGTCTTCATGATCGCGGAATCGAACAGATTGCCTCGCAGCACCAGGAATCCCGCGTCTTTCACCAAAGGCTTGTCATAGCTCCAGATCACGTCATTGTCGGGCTTGGGAGCATCGCGGCAATTGTCGCCCATGGTGCGGCCGTTGACCGTGATCGCGTCCTCATGGATGCGCTTGTGCCGCATGAGCTCGCGCACGACGGCGGGCACGCCGCCTGCGCGGTGATATTCTTCGCCTAGATAGAAGCCGGCGGGCTGCATGTTGACGAGCAGGGGTACGTTGTGGCCGCATTTCTGCCAATCGTCGATCGACAGTTCGACGCCGACATGACGCGCCAGGGCGTTGATGTGGATGGGCGCGTTGGTTGAACCGCCGATCGCCGAGTTGACCACGATGCAGTTCTCGAACGCCTTCTGCGTCAGGATATCGGATGGCTTCAAGTCCTCCCAAACCATATCGACGATCCGCCGTCCGGTTTCGTAAGCGATCTGGCCGCGCTCGCGATACGGGGCGGGAATCGCGGCACAGCCCGGCAGCGACATGCCCAAGGCTTCCGCCAGCGAATTCATGGTCGAGGCGGTTCCCATGGTGTTGCAGTGGCCGATCGAGGGGGCCGACGACGCCACGATGTTCATGAATTCCTCGTAGTCGATCTCGCCGGCAGCGAGCCGTTCGCGGGATTTCCAGACGACGGTACCGGACCCGGTGCGCTGGCCTTCGTGCCAGCCGTTGAGCATCGGCCCACCCGAGAGCACGATTGCCGGCAAATTCACCGTCGCGGCGGCCATCAGGCATGCCGGGGTGGTCTTGTCGCAGCCGGTGGTCAGCACCACGCCATCGAGGGGATAGCCGAACAGGATTTCGACCAGGCTGAGATAGGCGAGGTTGCGATCCAGCGCCGCGGTCGGACGTTTTCCGGTCTCCTGGATGGGATGGGTCGGAAATTCCATGGCGATGCCGCCGGCCTCGCGGATTCCCTCCCGAACCCGGTGCGCCAGTTCGAGGTGGTGACGGTTACAGGGCGAAAGATCGTTGCCGGTCTGCGCAATGCCGATGATCGGCTTGCCGGATTGCAGTTCGTGACGGGTCAGGCCGTAGTTGAGGTAGCGCTCCAGATAGAGCGCGGTCATCCCCGGATTGTGCGGGTCATTGAACCATTCGCTGGAACGAAGTTTACGCCTCACGGCGCCGGTAAGCGGCTTGTTCATGGGGTCTCCCGCAGCGCACATCTCATATTTTGTGCGTTATTTTCTTTTGAGCCCGATTTTTACATGCCAGCGCCGGGACCGCAACGCCGGTGGCGCGGCAGGCATTGTACGACTTTGATCCAACGACACCGCCGAAAAAGTCTGGTAAGACCCGACCCAACAACAGCAACACCGCGGGAGTTCACCGTGGGAAGTCGTGTTCATCGGGAGGGATTGGATGTCGTCGGTACAGATACGGGACGTGCGCAAGTCGTTCGGGGGTTTTGAGGTCCTGCACGGCGTGACGATACCGATTGAGGATGGCGCCTTTGTCGTCCTGGTTGGCCCCTCCGGCTGCGGCAAGTCCACGTTGTTGCGGATGCTCGCGGGGCTCGAAAACATCACTTCCGGCACGATTTCCATCGGCGAGCGCGTCGTCAACAATGTCCAGCCGAAAGAGCGCGATATTGCGATGGTGTTCCAGAACTACGCGCTCTATCCGCACATGACGGTAGCCGACAACATGGGCTTCTCGCTGAAACTGCGTGGCGCGAGGGGCGAGGAAATCAGCAAGGGGGTGAAGCGGGCGGCCGAAATCCTGGCGCTGACCCCGCTGTTGGACCGCTATCCCCGGCAATTGTCAGGCGGCCAGCGCCAGCGCGTGGCCATGGGCCGCGCCATCGTGCGCGATCCCCAGGTGTTCCTGTTCGACGAACCCTTGTCCAACCTCGATGCCAAGCTGCGCGTCGCAATGCGCACGGAAATCAAGGAGTTGCATCAGCGTCTGAAGACGACCACGGTCTATGTCACCCACGACCAGATCGAAGCCATGACCATGGCCGACAAGATCGTTGTGATGCATGACGGGATCGTGGAGCAGATCGGCACCCCGCTCGAGCTCTACGACCGGCCAGACAACCAGTTCGTCGCAGGCTTCATTGGGTCGCCGGCGATGAATTTTCTTAAAGGCAGCGTCAAGGCAAACGGCAGCCTTGGCTTTGCAGGACCGAACGGCGTCAAACTGCCGCTCAAGTCGGCGCCCGCCAATTCCGATGGCCGGCCCGCTGTCTACGGCGTCCGGCCGGAGCACTTCACCATTGCGGACGACGGCGCTGACGCCGAGATCATCGTGGTGGAGCCGACCGGTTCGGAAACCCAGGTGTTCGCCAAGCTGGGCGGCGAGCAGGTGGTCGCGGTGTTCCGCGAACGTCATCAATTCAATCCGGGCGACAAGATCCGGCTCAAACCCGACCCGTCTCTGGTGCATCTGTTCGATGAGACGACGGGCAAGCGACTGAACGGCTGAACACAACAAAAACACCACACGGAGGAAATAACGATGCAAGACTTTACCCGCCGCGCTTTGCTTCAGGGCGGCACCGCGCTGGCTGCGGCCGGCACCCTGACCGGGCCGGCGCTGCTGGATTTCGCCAAGGCCTGGGCGCAAACGGCGCCGTGGAAGGCTGAGCCGGGCGCCAAGCTCACTGTGATGCGCTGGAAGCGTTTCGTGCCTGCGGAAGACGATGCGTTCAACGCGATGGTGGCTGCATTCAAGACCGCCACCGGAACCGAGATGAACGTGTTCAGCGAGTCCTTTGAGGACGTGCAGCCCAAGGCGTCGGTGGCCGCGAATACGGGTTCGGGCCTCGATCTCGCATGGGGCCTGCACACGCTGCCCCAGCTATTCCCGACCAAAGTTCTGAAGATGAACGACGTCGCGGACTACCTCGGCAAGAAGTACGGCGGATGGACAGATGCCGCCGCAAAGACCTGCAAGCAGGGCAATGACTGGCTCGGCATTCCCGTTGCCACGATCGGCGGCTACATCACCTACCGCAAGTCCGCCGTCGAGAAGGCCGGGTTCAAGGAAGTCCCGGCCGATTTCGCGGGTTACCTCGAATTGTGCAAGGCGCTGAAGAAAAACAACACGCCGGCCGGCTTTGCGCTCGGCCATGCCACCGGCGACGCCAACGCCTGGGTGCACAACATTCTCTGGGGTCACAACGCCTGGACCGTCGACAAGGATGACAAGGTCATCATCAACTCGCCGGAAACGGCGAAGGCGCTCGAATACGCCAAGGCGCTATCCGAGACCTTCATTCCCGGCGTCGCGTCCTGGAACAATTCATCGAACAACAAGGCGTTCTTGTCTGGCGAATTGTTCCTGACCTCCAACGGCATTTCGATCTATGTGGCCGCAAAGGATGATCCGGCCAAAAAGGAACTGGCGGACGATATCTATCACGCGCTGTGGCCCGTTGGTCCGATCGGCAAGCCGACCGAACTGCAGCTCGCGGTGCCCATCCTGGCGTTCAACTTCACCAAATATCCGAACGCATCAAAGGCCTTTATCGCCTTCATGCTGGAGAAGGAGAACTTCGAGAAGTGGTTGTCGGGCGCGCGGGGTTACCTCACCCATACGCTCAACGCCTATGACTCCGCCCCGGTGTGGACCGCGGACCCGAAAAACGCGGTGTTTTCACAAGCGAGCAAGCGCGCGCTGCCGGCCTCGGGCATTGGCACACCCGGTGAGAAGGCGGCGACCGCGATTGCCGACTTCATCGTGGTCGACATGTTCGCCAACTACTGCACCGGCGCCAAGGACACCAAGACCGCAATGGCGGAAGCAGAGCGGCAACTGAAGCGGATTTATCGCTAAAACAAACAGCAGGCGGCGGCAACGCCGCCTGCTCCTTCGATACGATAACTCGGGACATCGCCTATGGCCGACATTGCACTCGCGCCCCGAAGCGCCAAGCAGGAAATTCGTGAAGCGACCACGTGGGACCAGCTCAAGCACAACCGCAACTTTCTCGGCTTCTGGTTCATGCTGCCGGCCATGGCGTTCCTGATATTCTTTCTCGCCTATCCCTTGGGGTTGGGCATCTGGCTATCGTTTACCGACACCCGGATCGGCCGCATCGGCCAATTTATCGGAAGCGAAAACTACGAGTGGCTATGGGATGACGCGATCTTCTGGCTGTCGGTCTTCAACACGCTGCTCTACACCTCGGTCGCGAGCGCCTTCAAATTCGCCATCGGTCTCTACCTTGCACTTCTTCTGAACGAGAACATGCCGTTCAAGGCGATGCTGCGCGCGATGGTGCTGATCCCGTTCATCGTGCCGACCGTGCTCTCGGCTCTGGCGTTCTGGTGGATCTTCGATTCGCAATTCTCGATCATCTCGTGGTCTCTGAAACATCTCGGGCTCATCACGCAGAACATCAACTTTCTTGGCGATCCGACCTGGGCCCGAATCTGCGTGATTTTCGCAAACATCTGGCGCGGTGTGCCGTTCGTCGCGATCACGCTGCTGGCGGGACTGCAGACCGTGCAGCCCTCGCTGTATGAGGCGGCGACCCTGGACGGCGCCACCCGCTGGCAGATGTTCCGCCATATCACCTATCCGCTGCTGACCCCGATCATCGCGGTGGTGATGACGTTTTCGGTGCTGTTCACCTTTACTGATTTCCAGTTGATCTGGGCGATGACGCGGGGCGGGCCGGTCAACGCCACGCACCTGATGGCTACGTTGTCGTATCAGCGGGCGATCATTGCCGGCCAGCTCGGCGAGGGTGCCGCGATCTCAAGCGCCATGATCCCGTTCCTGCTCGCCGCCATCATGGTTTCCTGGTTCGGCCTGCAGCGCCGCAAATGGCAACAGGGGGAAAACAATGACTGAGCCCCGCTGCGCTGTGTTGTTTCTCATGCATGAAGCAGGCAAATCTCTCTCGTGCGGCTGTGATTGCCGTTTAGGGGTGTCGAATGACTGACGTTCCCGCTCCCAAACTCGATCTGAAGTCTGTGCTTTCCGGTAGCTCGCCAAGCGCCGCGCGCATCGATAACAGCGAAGGCATGAGCTACCTGCAGTCGGTGCCGCGAAAGATAGTCACGATCTATCTTCCGCTGACGATCATCGTCGTCATCCTGCTGTTTCCGTTCTACTGGATGGGATTGACCGCCATCAAGCCGGACGATCAGTTGCTCGATCTCGACAAGTTCAACCCGTTCTGGACCTGGAATCCGACGCTCAAGCATTTCCACAAGCTGCTGTTCGAAAGCTACTATCCGCACTGGCTCTGGAACACCATGTACGTCGCGGTCTGCGCGACCGTGCTCTCGATTATCGCGAGCGTGCTGGCGGCCTATGCCATCGTGCGCTTGCGCTACAGGGGCGCGAACCTCGTCGGCGGATTGATCTTTCTTGCCTATCTCGTGCCGCCATCGATCCTGTTCATTCCGCTGGCGACGGTCGTTTTCCAGTACGGCCTGTTCGATTCGCCGCTGGCGCTGATCCTGACTTATCCGACGATCCTGATTCCGTTCTCGACCTGGTTGCTGATGGGCTATTTCAAAACCATTCCGTACGAACTGGAAGAATGCGCGCTGATCGATGGCGCCAGCCGCTGGCAGATCCTGATCAAGATCGTATTGCCGCTGGCGATACCGGGCCTGATCTCGGCCTTCATCTTCTGCTTCACGCTGTGCTGGAACGAGTTCATCTACGCACTGACCTTCCTGCAATCCACCCAGCACAAGACCGTGCCTGTGGCGATCGTCAACGAGTTCGTCGATGGAGACATCTATCGCTGGGGAGCGCTGATGGCGGGCGCGTTGGCAGGATCGCTGCCACTGGTCATCCTTTACGCCTTCTTTGTCGAGCACTATGTATCGGCAATGACCGGAGCCGTGAAGGAATAGGCGCACGGAGCCGCGCGAAAAACGAAAACAAGCAAAAACAAACAAGAAGGAGTGGGCTCTTGCACGTTCTGGTTCTGGGCGCGGCGGGTATGGTAGGCCGCAAACTGTGTGAGCGGCTGTTGCGCGACGGGCGCCTTGGAAAGCGCGACATCACGCGGCTGACGCTGCATGACGTCGTCGCGCCCGCCAGGCCGGAGAACGCAGGATTCCCCGTCGAGACAACGGCCGGTGATTTTGCTGTTGCGGGGGCGGCCGAGAAACTGATCGCGGGCCGCCCCGACGTCATCTTTCACCTGGCTGCGATCGTGTCCGGCGAGGCGGAACTCGACTTCGACAAGGGGTATCGCATTAATCTCGATGGCACGCGGATGCTGCTCGACGCCATCCGGCTTGTCGGGGGCGGCTACAAGCCTAGGGTCGTCTTCACTTCCTCGATCGCGGTGTTCGGCGCGCCATTTCCCGACGCCATCGGCGACGAATTCTTCCACACGCCCTTGCTCAGCTATGGCACGCAGAAGGCGATCGGCGAATTATTGCTGGCGGATCATTCGCGCCGCGGCTTCATGGACGGGATCGGCATCCGCTTGCCGACCATCTGCATCCGCCCCGGACTTCCCAATAAGGCCGCGTCCGGTTTCTTCTCCAACATCCTGCGCGAGCCGCTCGCCGGCAAGGAAGCCCTGCTGCCGGTATCGGAAGACGTCCGCCACTGGCATGCTTCGCCGCGCTCGGCGGTTGGCTTCCTGCTTCATGCGGGAACGATGGATACGGCGGCGGCCGGAGCCCGCCGCAACCTCACCATGCCCGGCCTCTCAGCGACCGTGGGCGAGCAGATCGCAGCTTTGAAGCGAGTGGCCGGGGACAAGGTGGCCGCCCGGATCAAGCGCGAGCCTGATCCCTTCATCATGGGCATCGTTGCCGGCTGGCCGCGCAATTTCGAGGCAGACCGGGCTCGCCAGCTTGGGTTCACCACTGCCGAAAACACCTTCGACGACATTATCCGGATTCACATCGAGGACGAACTTGGTGGTAAGTTCGTCGACTAATCCGTGCGCCGCAATTACGGGAGACCAGTCATGACAGCCAGCATCGTCGGATGGGCGCATACGCCGTTCGGAAAATTCGATACCGAAACCGTCGAAGGCCTGGTCGTCAAGGTCGCCAACGACGCGCTGACGGATGCTGGCATATCGGCTTCCGACGTCGACGAAATCGTGCTCGGACATTTCAACGCCGGTTTTTCGGCGCAGGATTTCACCGCGTCGTTGGTGCTGCAGGCTGACCCGCAATTGCGGTTCAAGCCCGCCACGCGAGTCGAGAACGCCTGTGCAACCGGATCGGCGGCGGTGCATCAGGGCATCCGCGCCATCGCATCAGGGGCGGCGAGAACTGTGCTGGTGGTCGGCGTCGAGCAAATGACTCGCACGCCGGGCGCGGAGATCGGGCGCAATTTGCTAAAGGCCTCCTATCTGCCTGAAGACGGCGATACGCCGGGCGGTTTCGCCGGCGTTTTCGGCAAGATAGCGCAAGCCTATTTCCAGAAATACGGCGATCAGTCCGATGCACTGGCCATGATCGCCGCGAAGAATCACAAGAAACGGAGTCGCCAACCCTTACGCCCAGATGCGCAAGGATTTTGGTTTCGACTTCTGCCGTTCCGAAAGCGAGAAGAACCCCTTTGTCGCGGGCCCCTTGAAGCGCACCGACTGTTCGCTGGTGTCGGACGGCGCGGCGGCGCTGGTGTTGATGGATACCGAGACTGCGAAAACGATGGGCAAAGCAGTCAATTTCCGGGCCACTGCGCATGCGCAGGATTTCCTGCCGATGTCCAAGCGTGACATCCTGCAATTCGAAGGCTGCACGGTCGCCTGGCAGCGCGCGTTGCAACAAGCCGGCGTGCAGCTTTCAGATCTCTCCTTTGTCGAAACCCACGATTGCTTCACGGTCGCCGAGTTGATCGAGTATGAGGCGATGGGTCTGACTCCGAGGGGGCAGGGCGCTCGCGCCGTCAAGGAGGGCTGGACGCAAAAAGACGGCAAGCTTCCGGTCAATCCGTCCGGCGGCCTCAAAGCCAAGGGGCATCCGATCGGAGCTACCGGCGTGTCCATGCATGTGTTGACCGCGATGCAACTGGTGGGTCAGGCGCCCGAGGGCATGCAGATCAAGAACGCCAAGCTTGCGGGCATTTTCAACATGGGTGGCGCGGCGGTGGCCAATTACGTCTCTGTACTGGAGCCCGCGAGGTAGTCAGCTTCGAAAGGGCGTCGGCAAAAGCGCTTTCGTCTGCCGGCAAGGCGAGCACGTGTTGCGCTTTCTGGCTGGGTAGGTCCTGGAGGATGTGTCATGAGCAACGAAAGCTCGTTGTCATTGTCAGAGCTCAACGATCGGATCGCGATCCTCGAGGACAACATCAGGCAATTGATCGAACAGGCAGCTGCGGCCTCAGGCGAGCGAAACGAGGCGCGCATAGCCGACCGCATCAATCAGCAGAACGACGAGCTCGACAGGCTGATCAAGGCACGAGACGCCCGGCCAAAGAAGTAGCGGATGGGCGATGCTTAATCCCTGTCGTCCAGGTCTTGAGCCGGGACGACTACCGCTGCTATCGCCCACGCATAAGCCCATACGCCTGCCGGCCTTGATATTGGCGACGCCCCGCCGTTAGTAGACCGAACGATTATCGGCTCGTAGAGCGCGTACCGGGGAGCGAACGAAGCATGGGACCGCTTGACGGCATCAAGGTCATCGACATGACGACCGTGCTGATGGGGCCCTATGCCACCCAGACGCTCGGCGACTATGGCGCCGACGTGATCAAGGTGGAGTCGCTGGAGGGTGATGTCACGCGCCTGATCGGCCCGACCCGACATCCCGGCATGGGTCCTGTGTTCCTCAATACCAACCGAAGCAAGCGCTCTATCTGCCTGGACCTGAAAAAGCCGGCGGGGCGGGATGCGGTGCTGCGCCTGATCGCGTCGGCCGACGTGCTGGTCTATAATGTGCGTCCGCAGGCAATGGCGCGGCTGCAGCTCGGATACGACGTGGTCTCCGAGTTAAATCCGCGACTGATCTATGCCGGCGTGTTTGGCTTCGGCCAGGACGGGCCTTATGCCGCCAAGCCCGCTTACGACGATCTGATCCAGGGCGCGACGGCGCTTCCGGCGCTGATGGCGCAGACCGGCGACGGCGTTCCCCGCTATGTGCCCAACGCGCTGGTGGACCGGATTGTCGGGCTCGACCGCAGTCGGCGCGATCTGCGCGAGCCTCGTTGATCGCGACCGCACCGGGCGCGGTCAGCGCGTGGACATACCGATGTTCGAGACCATGGCCGGTTTCGTGATGGGCGATCACATGGGCGGCCTGACGTATGAGCCGCCGCTCGACAAGGGCGGCTACGCCCGTCATCTGTCGCGCGACCGCCGGCCGTACAAGACCTCCGACGGCTATATCTGCGTCATTGTCTATAATGACAAGCAATGGGAAAATTTCTTTGAGGCCACAGGTCGCGATGACCTGCGCAACGATCCCAAATTCGCAACCTTCTCCGGTCGCGCAGTCAACATCGATACTGTCTATGCCGAGTTGGCGCGCATCTTCGAGACCCGCTCCACAGCCGAATGGGCCGAACTGCTAAACCGGGCCGATGTGCCGGTCATGCCGATGCATGATCTCGAAACCATTTTGCAGGACCCGCATCTGGTCGCGACCGACTTCTTTCCGATCGTCGAACATCCGACCGAAGGCGCGATCCGCAACATGAAGGTGTCGGCTACCTGGTCAGAGACCCCGGCGGAGCCGATCCGATTGGCTCCGCTATTGAACGAGCATGGTGCGGAGGTTCTGCGCGAGGTAGGATTCTCGCCAGACGAGATCGCCGCAATGGTGCGAGACGGCGTGACCAGGCCGTCGCCGACAGCTTTACAGGACTGAAACGCATGGATTTCGCTCTCACGGCCAGCCAGGAATCCATCCGCGACGCGGTGGGAAAGATCTGCTCGCGTTTCGATGATGCGTATTGGCTGAAAAAGGACAAGGAGGGCGGCTTTCCCGCCGACTTCCATCGCGCGCTGGCCGACGCGGGCTGGCTCGGCATCTGCATCCCCGAAGCTTATGGCGGCTCCGGCCTCGGCATTCTGGAAGCTGCGATCATGATGCGGACCATTGCCGAGTCCGGTGCCGGAATGTCCGGCGCGTCTGCGATCCATATGAACGTCTTTGGGCTCAATCCGGTCGTGGTGTTCGGCACTGAAGAGCAATGCAAGCGGATGCTGCCGGGTATAGTCGATGGCACGCAGAAATCCTGTTTCGCCGTCACCGAACCGAATACCGGCCTCAACACCACCCAGCTCAAGACGCGGGCGGTGCGCTCCGGCGCGAAGTATGTCGTGAACGGGCAGAAGGTGTGGATCTCAACCGCGCAGGTTGCTGAAAAAATCCTATTGCTGGCGCGCACCACACCTTTGGAGGACGTGAAAAACCCGACCCACGGCTTGAGCTTGTTCTATACGGACTTCGACCGAAGCCGCATCACCGTGCACGAAATCGAGAAGATGGGCCGGAAGGCTGTCGATTCCAACGAACTCTTCATCGAAAACTTCGAAATCCCTGTCGAGGATCGCATCGGTGAGGAAGGCCGCGGCTTCGAATACATCCTGCACGGCATGAATCCAGAACGTATTTTGATCGCGGCGGAAGCTGTCGGCCTCGGCAAGCTGGCATTGTCGCGCGCAGCCGATTACGCCAAGAGCCGCCTTGTGTTCAATCGTCCGATTGGAAAAAATCAGGCGATCCAGCATCCGCTTGCAAAGAACTGGATGGAGCTGGAAGCGGCATGGTTGATGACGCTGTCGGCGGCTTGGCAATACGATAAAGGCCTGCCGTGCGGGCCGGCGGCCAACGCCGCTAAATATCTGGCAGCCGAAGCCGGCTTTCAGGCCTGCGAGCAGGCTGTGATGACCCATGGCGGCTTCGGTTACGCCAAGGAATTTCATGTCGAGCGTTACTTGCGGGAGTTGTTGATCCCGCGCATCGCGCCGATCAGCCCGCAGCTTATTCTCTGCTTCATCGCCGAGAAAGTGCTGGGACTGCCGAAATCCTATTGAGGTTTTCGCCAAATGAGAGCCGCTGATCCAGCTCGTCATTCTATGCCCTCTAATCGCGCGTCGGCGAAGGCTCCGCGGTCGCTTGCCTTGAGCGCGCCGCCGAATGGCCGCTCGCCATGAGCTTTATCACCGGGGTCGGACTGACCAGTTACGGCAGGCACGAAGGCTCCTCGTCGCTCGACCTCATGAGCAGGGCCGCCGAGCTTGCAATCGCGGATGCCGGGCTCAAACGGGCTGAGATCGACGGCATTCTCTGCGGGTACAGCACAGTTTCGCCGCACATCATGCTGGCGACAGTGTTTGCCGAGCACTTTGGAATAACGCCGCACTACGCGCATGCGGTGCAGGTCGGCGGCGCCACGGGCCTCGCGATGGCGATGCTGGCGCATCATCTGGTCGACGCCGGAGTTGCGCAGCATGTGCTGGTTGTCGGCGGCGAAAATCGACTGACCGGGCAGAGCCGCGATGCCTCGATCCAGGCGCTGGCCCAGGTCGGTCATCCCGAGTACGAAGTGACGCTCGGACCGACGATCCCGGCCTATTACGGCCTCGTCGCCTCACGGTACATGCACGAATATGGCGTGACGCAGGAGGATCTCGCTGAATTTGCGGTGCTGATGCGCGCGCACGCGTTGACCCATCCCGGCGCGCAATTTCATGAGCCGATTACGGTTGCCGACGTGATGGCGTCCAAACCGGTGGCGCTGCCGCTGAAGCTTCTCGATTGCTGTCCGGTGTCGGACGGCGGCGCGGCTTTTGTAGTCAGCCGCGAGGCGACCGGAGAAACCCGTGTACGCGTGCTCGGCTGCGCGCAGGCGCACACGCACCAGCATGTCACGGCGGCGCCGCCTCTCAGCGAACTCGGGGCTGAAATCGCGATAGCGCGCGCAATGGCTGCCACAGGCGTCGCGATATCGGATGTGCGCTATGCCGCAGTCTATGACAGTTTCACCATCACGCTTGCGATGCTGCTGGAAGAGTTGGGCCTCGCGAAACGGGGCGAGGCGGCAGCGCGCGTGCGGTCAGGTTATTTCGGCCGCACTGGCGCGGTGCCGCTCAATACCCATGGCGGTCTCTTGAGCTATGGCCACTGCGGCGTCGGCGGCGCCATGGCGCATCTGGTGGAGACGCATCTGCAGATGACCGGACGTGCCGGCAATCGTCAGGTGCGAGACGCGTCGCTGGCGCTGCTGCACGGCGACGGTGGCGTGCTGTCGTCGCATGTCAGCATGTTTCTGGAGCGGGTGCGATGAACGGCGGCAAGCCCAAGGATTGGACCATCGGAGAGCAAGCTATCGCTTATCAATCGTGCGGTTCCTGCGGCAACGTACAATACTTCCGCCGTGGCTTCTGCGCGGATTGCGGCGGGACGGAGCTGATCGAGAATTACGCGAGCGGGAAGGGAACGATTTACGCCGCCTCGCTTGTGTGCCGGGCGGCGACGCCGGAGACGCGAGCCCATGTGCCCTATAACATCGTGTTGGTCGATGCCGTGGAAGGCTTTCGCATGATGGCCCATGGGGAGCGGGATCTCGCAATCGGTGATCCCGTCGTCGCGCGCTTTGTGCCATTCGCTGGTCGTCTGGTTCCCTTTTTCGAAAAAGCGAACTGATCTCAACGCGAACAGATCATCGCGAGTAGAAGAGAACGCTGGCGATGACGAGCATTGCCGTCACCGCCAGCATGTGCGCAAGGGCTTCCGAGGTCGCCCACCTTGTGGCTTCCTTCATACCAATCTCCCTAGACTTGGACGTGAGTTATCGTTCGCGCGAAACGCGTCAATGACATTCGGAATTTACTCGAAACACCCCGCGACGAATTTTCGCTTAAAACGAGTCCCCACTCAGCGAATATCGACCATGCGAGAGTTGAATAGCATTGCGGCGGCAATTTGACTCAGTCGTGTTGCCCTTGCGTCGGCAGCTCGATACTGTTTTGTAAAGAATTTCTTGCTGCGAAACCGTTCGTAATCAGAAGATAGAAGGTGAATCATGGCTCGCATCGAGTACATCGATCCCGCTCAGGCCAGCGATCGCACGCGCGAAATCCTCGGCAAGAATCGCAACGCCAACATCTTTCGGATGCTGGCGCATTCGCCGAGTTTGTTCGAACAATATTGCCGGCTGGGAGGTGCCATCCGTCACAGGGGCGAGCTTGATCCGATCGTTCGCGAACTGGCGATCACGCGCACCGGCATACTGTGCGAGGCGCCATACGAGGTCGTAGCGCACAAGCGCATCGGAAAAAACGTTGGCGTCACCGACGAGCAGAACGAGGCGCTGGAAAACTGGAAATCAGCCACCTGCTTTAACGAAGTGCAGCGCGCGGCGCTCGCCTTCACCGACGAAATCGTGAAGCTGAACCGTCCGACGGACGCGACCTTCAACGCGATTGCCGCGAGGCTGACGCCGCGGGCTCTGGTAGAGCTGCAGCTATCCATCGGCTTCTACGTCATGACCTCAAAATTCCTCGAAACCTTTGCCATCGACATGGAGCCGGTAACCGGAGAGGTCTGACCAGCGAGCCCCTGGCGCGCCACTAAAGCGCGATAGCCAGCGGTTTTGCTGAGCAATAGTGCTGCGCGGCTCAAGCGTCGAGAATGGCGACGACCTGGCCTTCGGTTACGACGTCGTCGAGCTTGACGAGGATCGATTTGAGCTTGCCAGCAGCGGGAGAGGAGATCGGAATTTCCATTTTCATGGCCTCGACGAACGCGATGTCGTCGCCATTGGCAACAGAACCGCCGGCTTCGATTGGCAGCGCGCACACGCGCCCCGCCACCTCGGTCACGACCTTGATCTCTGCCATTACGTCCTCCGGACAGCAACCGCGCGCATCGCAGTGCGGTACGCGTATCTCTGATTGCCGGAGGCGAACCGGCTTGTTGTTGTGGCGGCAGATTGCCTGAGGTAGCTTGTTCTGCAAGTGGAATTTTATTCCGCAGCACGGAATGAGGGACACATGGGACGACGCTCGGAGCGGCTGAGTAAGCAGGGAATGCTGGCCGGCGAGCTCTCGGGCGAGGGGGACGTCATCCAGGTCGTGTCGCGCGCTTTCGACGTGTTGCGATGCTTCGAAGGGCACGAGGCGCGGCTTGGCAACCTGGAGATTTCCAGTCGCTGCGGCTTACCGCGATCGACGGTGTCGCGCCTGACCCATACGCTGACCCGGATGGGACAGCTCGTCTATCTGCCCCGCGACCAGAAATACCGGATCGGCCCGAGCGCGGTAGCGATGAGCACCTCGATGATGCGCGGCCTGCAATTGCGCAATCTGATCCGGCTGCGGCTGCAGGACGTCGCCGAACAATTGCCGGGCACGGTCGGGTTCGTCATCCCGGATCGCTTTCACCTCGTCTATCTCGAATTCGCCCGTGCGGCCAACGCGCTCGGCTTGCACGAGAGTACCGGCAGCCGCATCGCGATGGCGAGCACCGCCGCCGGTCACGCCTATACCGCCGCGCTCGATGTCGATGTCGGCGACGCGTTGATCGCGGAGATGGAGCGCGAGATACCCGAAGCAGCCAAGGTGTTGAAGCCGCGAATCCGCGGCAACCGCCAGCATCTTCGCGAGCATGGATACGTGGTGGCGTGCGGGCTGTGGAGCCCGCATATCAACGGTGTCGCCGTCCCGTTGTGGTCGCCGCAATACCAGACCTACGTCGTGGTCTCGATCGGTCTTCTGGCCGCGATGTATGATGAAAAGCGGCTGCACAAGGAGGTCGCCCCGCTGATGCGCCAGTTGGGCGCGGCAATCGGTAGCGTCCTTGAAGGCGCCGACGCAGAACTCTTCAGCAACCGCGTCGAGAGCAAACCGCTTCCGGCGCCGGATCATAAAAACAAGATTATCAGGACGGAGGAGAGGAATGAACTGGAAGCCGGAGCTCGACGATCTCGCCCGGCGCGAAGCGTTCGCGCGCGAGATGGGAGGCGTTGATAAGGTCAAGCGTCAGCGCGACCAGGGCCGGCTCACTGTCCGCGAACGCATCGACGGGATGGTGGATAGGGATAGCTTTCACGAAATCGGCGCCATCTCCGGCGTCGGCGAATATGACGACCACGGCGAACTCAAGCGACTCGACTCCGGCCAATTGCGTGTTTGGCCGCGGCAAGGTCGACGGTCGGACGGTGGTCGTCGTCGGCGATGATTTCACGGTGCGTGGCGGCTCGGCTGATGCCTCGATCTCGGCGAAGCCGCTGATGGCGGAAGAGATGGCGCACGATTTCCGTTTGCCGATCATCCGGATCATTGAGGGCTCCGGCGGCGGCGGCTCGGTCAAGACGATCGAGACCAAGGGCGCGGCCAATCTGCCCGGCGGCATCGGTGGTACGCGCTGGTACTGGTACACGACTTCGAATATGGCCCGCGTGCCGGTGGTGGGTCTCGGGCTCGGCTCAGTCGCGGGGCTCGGCGCGGCGCGGCTGGCCGCGACGCACTACTCGGTCATGACCAAGAGTTCCGCGATGTTCGTGGCGGGGCCGCCGGTTGTAAAGCGCTTGGGGCAGGACCTCACCAAGCAGGAACTCGGGGGCGCCGACATACAGACGCGCGCGGGCGGCGTCGATCACGCCGTTGAGACGGAAGAAGAGGCGTTCGCCTGCGCGAGACGTTTCCTGTCTTATCTGCCGTCGTCGGTTTTCGATCTGCCGCCAACGCTTGCCTGCGACGACGACCCGGAGCGCGCAGAGGAATCGCTGATCAAGGCGGTGCCGCGCAGCCGCCGTCAGGTTTACAAGATGCGTCCGATTATCGAGGCCGTCGTCGACAAGGGCTCATTCTTCGAGATGAATGCCAATTTCGGTCGACCGATGATTGTCGGGCTCGCACGGCTGGAAGGTCGCGCGGTGCTGCTGCTCGCCAGCGATCCCTTTCATTATGGCGGCTCGTGGACTGCCGAAGCGTGCCAGAAAGTGGTGCGCTGGGTCGACTTCGCGGAAACCTTCCACCTGCCGATCGTCTATCTCATGGATTGCCCCGGCTTCATGATCGGACTCGAGGCCGAGAAGGCCGCCACCATCCGTCACGGCGTGCGCGCGATGGCGGCCGTCAATCAGACGACGGTGCCGTGGTGCACGATCATCGTGCGCAATTCGTTCGGCGTCGCCGGCGTCGTGCATCAGCCGGCGGATCGCTTCTCGATGCGCTACGCTTGGCCCTCGGCCTATTGGGGCTCGCTGCCGCTGGAAGGCGGCATCGAAGCGGCCTATCGCGCCGACATCGAGGATGCCGAGGATCCGGCTGCCAAACTGAAAGAGATCGAGGATCGCCTCAACAAGCTACGCTCGCCCTTCCGCTCCGCCGAAAAATTCTGGGTCGAGGAGATCATCGATCCCCGAAAGACCCGTTCGCTGCTCTGTGAATTTGCGCGCTTGGCCGAGCCGCTGCGCACCCCGGGATTGGCGACGAACATGACCATCAGGCCGTAGATACGAGCAAATGAACTCTGTTTCGAAGCAAATTTGTACTTCATTACAACGAACGGGTTGTCTGATCAGAAGGCAAAGCGTTCGCGCGAGCGTTTCAAGGTATACAACTTTTACGATACTCGGTACCCTAAGTACGCTTCACCAATTCTCTGGCGAACTTCGGAAACGATGACGAACACAAGCGATACAGTATTTGCGAGCGTCGCCCTGATGCCGCTGACGATCTTTGTCTGCCCTTGCGACCGCGAACACATCCCGGTCCTAAAAATTAAATAGAGCCCGCAAAAAAACTTCAGCGCTAGCCGGCGAAGCGCGATCGCTTGCCGGTCGGTGCCCACGCGCTCGCCCTAAACACAACCAGTCCATTGTCGGATAGAGAGAAAAACATGAGCATCACCATCACCGATAGCAACGTGTCCGTCACCGAACCTGACCAAAGCGCGATTCTGGTCACAGGGACTGGCGATACTGTCACTACGAATGGCTCGACCATCACATTCAACAGCGGCTCGGGAAGCGCGCTGATAGTTGACGGCGCGAATGACACGATCTCGCTGAGTGAGTACGGCGAGACGCTGACCTTGGGACAGAACGGTGTTAACGCGATTATTAGCGCGTATGACGGGGGTTCGATCCACGCCTCCGGCGACGAGCTGCAACTCAGCTTCGCTGCTAACGGTGGCAATTCCCAGCACCTCAGCCTGGATGGGAACGACAATACCGTATTTTTGGACGCGAACTTCACCCTTGGTAGTTCCTTTACCGCCATTGGCGACCACAACACGGTGAGCGCCGGCTTCGGGCTTTCTTCCATTTCGATCGCCGGTGCCGACGAGGTGGTCAATGTCGACAATACCTTTATCGGGGTCAGCGGCTCGCTCGGGGGCCGGGGTTCGGCCACCATCAACGGCAGCGGCGATCTCATTAACGTCTTTGGCGCCGATGTCAGCATCAACGGCGACCGCAACACGGTTTTTGCCAACGACGCTGCGATCAACCTGAGTCAGGGCGGCATCACCAAGATTATCGGCGGCGACAATCATGTCACGGCCGATGGTGTAGCCATTACTTTCAACGACGCTTACAGCGCCAACACGGTTGACGGGGTGGGTGACCGAATATCGCTCGCTCAGTACGGCGAGACGCTGACCTTGGGGCAGAACGGTGTTAACGCGATTATTAGCGCGTATGACGGGGGTTCGATCCACGCCTCCGGCGACGAGCTGCAACTCAGCTTCGCTGCTAACGGTGGCAATTCCCAGCACCTCAGCCTGGATGGGAACGACAACACCGTATCTTTGGACGTGAGCTTCACCGCCTTGGGTAGTTCCTTTACTGCCATTGGCGACCACAACACCGTGAGCGCCGCCTTCGGGGTGTCCTCCATCTCGGTCGCCGGCACTGGCGAGGTGGTCAATGTCGACGACACTTTTATCGGGGTCAGCGGCTCGCTCGCGGGTGCGGGTTCGGCCACCATCAACGGCAACGGCGATCTCATTAACGTCTTTGGCGCTGAGGTCAGCATCAACGGCGACCGCAACACGGTTTTTGCCAACGACACTGCGATCAACCTGAGTCAGGGCGGCATCAGTGCCACGATTATCGGCGGCGACAATCATGTCACGGCCGATAACGCTTTCATCAGCCTCGGGATTCACTCACGAGCGCGGGTTCGGCCAGCATTGATGGCAGCGGGGACATTATCTCTGTTCACGGCGCCGGCGTGGGCATCGGCATCAACGGTTTCGGCGATACCGTTTTTGCGAGCAATGCCGAGATCGGCCTGACGGCTGGCAGCAGCGCCACGATTTTTGGTGCTGAAAACCACGTCACGGCCGATGACGCATCCATTGCCATCCGCAATACACTCGCGGGCCTGGGTTCGGCCACCGTCGACGGCAACGGTGACACTATTTTCGTCAACAGCGGTGGCGCAACGGTCATGATCAACGGATCGAACAGTACCTTGATCGGTAGTGATGGCGGTGACATCCTCGCTGCGAGCGGCAGCAACGACACGGTTCACGGTGGCGCAGGCAACGATACGTTCCTGATTGAAGGCGGCACCGGGATGTTCTTCGGTGGCGGTGGCGCCGACGTTTTCAACTTTGAAGTTGGCGGAGGTCAGGCTCACATTGCCAACGGTGGCGCAGGTAATGCAGCGCCGAGCGGCGAACTGGATTTCGCGGCAAGTGTCAGTGTCGATCAGCTCTGGTTCGAGCAAAAAGGGACTGATCTTTCAATTTCGGTCCTGGGCAGCCACGATCATGTCACCATCGACGGCTGGTTTGGAGCAGGCGCATCGCAATTGCAGGAGATCAAGGTTTCCGGTGATCTCGAGATCGATTCCGGCGTATCGCAACTAGTGCAAGCCATGGCCTCGTATTCGGCGGCCAACACTGGTTTCGATCCAGCCAATGCGACACAGGTTCCCAACGATGCGTCGCTGCAGGCCGCGATCGCGTCATCGTGGCATCACGCGTGAGATGCCGGCCATCTACGAGAGCGGGATTAAGTAACTAAGATTCGGAAGATGCGAACGGGCGGGGGATTCCCCGCCCGTTTTTTAATGCGAACCCAGGGCGGTCGGTCGAGCAGCAATTGATGAGCTGGTTGCCCAAATGATTCCTGCCGTTTCTCAAGCCTTGGCAGATCCAATCGTTGGTGCGGCCGCCTTATCGGTTTTCGAAATGATCAGCACGATCAGCGCAGCGACGATGCACAGCGCTCCGGCGGCGAAGAAGGCCGGCAGATAGGTTGCGAGCAGCGTCCTCGACAGGCCGGCCCCGAACGCGGCGACGCCGGCGCCGAGTTGATGTCCGGCAAAAATCCACCCGAACACGAGATTGGCGCGTTCCGGTCCGAACCGTTGCGCTGTCAGCCGGACCGTCGGCGGGACGGTCGCGATCCAGTCCAATCCATAGAACATCGCAAACAGCGACAGGCCGTAAAACGAGAAGTCGGTGAAGGGCAGAAACAGCAGCGACAGCCCGCGCAGGCCGTAATACCAGAACAGCAGCCAGCGGTTGTCATAGCGGTCCGAAAGCCAACCCGAGACGATGGTGCCGAAGAAATCGAAAATGCCCATCGCTGCAAGCAGGCTGGCGGCCTGAACCTGAGGAATGCCGAAATCAAGGCACATCGGAATCAGATGCACCTGGATCAAGCCGTTGGTGCTGGCGCCGCAGATGAAGAAGGTAGCGAACAGGATCCAGAACACTGGCGATTTCGAAGCATCCCGTAACGCGCCGAGCGCCGCCGCCAAGATCGGTGCGTTGTTGGGCGGCGGCAGCGGTAGCGGCTGCGTGCCCTTGTCCCCGAATGGTCGCAAACCGAGATCGCTCGGCCGGTCGCGCATGAAGAGCAAAACTGCGAACGCGGCGACGCCGAGCATGCAGCAGATCAGCGCCAGCGCAACGCGCCAGCCGAACCGGTCGGTGAGGGTCGCAAGCAGCGGCAGAAATAGCAGTTGTCCGGTGGCGACGCTTGCGGTGAGAATGCCGACCACCAGCCCGCGCCGGCCCGCGAACCAGCGCGCCGCCACGGTCGCACCCAACACCAGCGCGGTCATGCCGGTGCCGATTCCGATCACGACGCCCCATAGCAGCATCAACTGCCAAACCTTTGTCATGGCCAATGAAGCGACCAGCGCCGAAACAATGATCAACTGCGCGGCCAAGGTCACGTTGCGCAGGCCGTAGCGGTTGAGAAGCGCGGCCGCGAACGGGGCCATCAATCCGAACAGGATGAAGCGGATCGACAGCGCCGAGGAGATCTCGGCTGTGGTCCAGCCGAACTCATGTTGCAGCGGGACGATAAACACGCCCGGCGCGCCAACCGTCCCGGCGCTGATCAGCGCGGTGAGAAAGGTAACGCCGACCATCGCCCAACCATAGTGAATATTGCGGCGGGCGAGGGCCGCCGATAGCCAATTCGAGATCATTGCGCTTCCTGCCTGGGGCTTCGGGACAACCTGACTTCAGTGGACAACACGCTCAACAGCGATCGCCGTAGCTTCGCCGCCACCGATGCAGAGCGCCGCGACGCCGCGCCTCAGGCCTTGAGCCTCCAGCGCATGCAGCAACGTGACGATCAGTCGTGCGCCGGTGGCGCCGATGGGATGACCGAGCGCGCACGCGCCGCCGTTGATATTAAGCTTCTCCCTGGGAATGCCAAGATCGCGCTGCGCTGCCATAGCCACGACGGCAAAGGCCTCGTTGATCTCGAACAGATCGACATCGGCAACGCTCCAGCCCACCTTTTCGAGGAGCTTACGAATAGCCGGAATGGGTGCGGTCGTGAACCATTGCGGCTCCTGGCTATGCGTCGCATGACCCTTGATCTCGGCCAGATAGGACAGGCCATCACGATCAGCGAGCGAGCGCCTTGCCAGAACAAGCGCGGCGGCGCCGTCCGCATTCGCGGAGGAGGCCGCCGGCGTGATGGTGCCATTGGCGCGGAACGCCGGCCTGAGGCCGGGGATCTTCGCCGGGTCGACCTTCAGCGGATGTTCATCGTTGGCGATGGTGCGCGGTCCAGCCTTTTCCGTGACCGTGATCGGGGCGATCTCGGCCTTGAATGCACCGCCCTCGACCGCCTTGCGTGCGCGAGTTCAGCGTCTCGATGGCATAGGCGTCCTGGTCTTTCCGGGTGAATTGATACGCCTCGGCGGTTGCTTCACCGAAATCGCCCATCGAGCGGCCGGTCTCATAGGCGTCCTCGAGCCCGTCCATCATCATATGGTCGATGATCCGGTCGTGCCCGGCGCGATAGCCCGAGCGCGCCTTCGCCAGCAAATACGGCGCGTTGCTCATGCTTTCCATCCCGCCGGACACGACGATGCCGGCCGAGCCGGCGTTGATAATGTCATGTGCCAGCATGGTGGCCTTCATGCCGGAGCCGCACACCTTGTTGATGGTTGTGGCGCCCGTCGCATCCGGCAGCCCCGCGCCGCGTGCGGCCTGGCGCGCCGGCGCCTGGCCCTGTCCGGCCGGCAGCACGCAGCCCATGAAGACCTCTTCGACCTTTTCGGGCGCCAGCTTGGCCCTCGCCAGCGCAGCGCCAATCACATGGGAACCGAGCTTGTGCGCGCTGAATGGTGAGAGTTCGCCCATGAAGCGGCCAAGAGGGGTGCGGGCGGCGGAAACGATGACGACGGGATCGGAGGGGCAGCCATGGCGAACTCCTAAGTCGACGTTTTTGGATGATGATGATCATATGATGCGTTGCAAAAATTGCAACGCCAATCCGGGCCTAAACTTGTCGTGAGCGGAGCCGGAACTGCGTGTTTGCTGTACCGTCCAGCTGCGATGACGGCGAATCTAACGCTTCCGGTCGATAAATCCCTGCATCAGCCGCTGCGGTTCACCGGTCAGGAAGGATTTGCCGAACACGCCGATGCTCAAATTGACGGATTCCGTCAGCGGCAGTTCCTCCCATTGCCGGAGTAGCGCCTTTTGCGAGCGCAGCGCTTCCGGGCCGCATTCCAGCAGAGCCTTGACGGTGTGCTCGACGGTGGCGTCGAGTTCGCCTGGCCGCGCCACGGCGTCTACGAGCCCCCAGGCGAGGGCCGTCGGCGCGTCGATGTTTTCGGCCGTCATCACGAGCCATCGGGCGCGGCCCCAGCCGATCAGCCGCGGCAGCAGCGCCGCGTGAATGACCGAGGGGATGCCGACCCGTACTTCCGGCATCCCGAACCTGGCGTCGTGCGCGGCGATGCGGAAATCGCAGGCGGCGGCGACCTCAAGGCCGCCACCCAGGCACCAGCCCGGCATCCGCGCGATCACCGGAGCCGGGAAGGCGCGGACGGCTTCGCAGAGATCGCGCAGCCGGGTGATGAACTGCTCGGCGGAGGTCTGATCGAGCTTGGCCATTTCCTTGATGTCGGCGCCCCCGATCATGCTTTTTTCGCTCTGGCCGGCCATGATCAGTACGCGAATGCTTCGGTCGCCCGCGAGGCCTTCCAGCCCCTCTCGCAGCCCGTCGGTGACTGCTGAACTGAGGATGTTCAGCGTGCCGGCATTGCAGATCGTGAGGCGGACGACACCTCGCGGGTCGCGGTCAACACCGCAATGAGCATTCAGCATTTCCATGAGGGGTCTCGTTTGCTGTCACGCCACTTCCCGGGCAAACCGGCGATCTTGTCAAGGCCAGGCTCCCCCTGCAGCTCGGGCTGCCCCGGTCAAATAAAGGGAGCAATTTGAGGCGGCTAATGTTATTATATGACCGCAAACATCCTATGGAACCAATGATGCGATACTCTAAGGAACACAAGAGTGAAACCCACGCGCGGATCGTGAAGAAGGCCTCGGTGCGGCTTCGCGAAAAGGGCGCGCATGGCATCGGAGTTGCCGATCTGATGAAGGAAGCGGGCCTGACCCATGGCGGCTTCTACGCCCACTTCGATTCCCGGGAAGCGCTCGTCATCGAGGCCTTTGCCTATGCGATGGACCGTTCGGCCGAGCATTGGCGCAAGCTCGCCGAAGCGACGCCGCCGGAGAAGCGGCTAACGACCATTGTAGATTCCTATCTGACGCCGGTGCATCGGGATGATCCCGGCCATGGCTGCGCTGTACCGACGCTGGCCGCCGAAATCGCGCGGGAAAGCCCCCGAACGCGCAAGGTATTCGCAGCCAAGCTGGAGCAGATGATCGAACGGCTCGCCGCTCAAATTCCGGATGGTTCGCGCAAGGCCGCGCGCAAACAGGCGATGTCGACATTGGCGACAATGATGGGCACATTGGTTTTGGCCCGGGTTGCCGGTACCGGCGAATTTTCCGACGAAATTCTGGGTGCCGGGCGCGAGGCCGTTCTCGGCCGGTCGGCGCCCGCGAGAGCCAAGAAGCCGCTGCCGAAACGAGCCGCTGGCACCATCAAGCACTAAGCCGGCATCCTAATTGGCCGAATTGGACGGGGACTGCCAGGCGACGCCGGCATTTCCGCAAACTGCCGGGCACGGAAACCCTTCACAAAACTGGTAAAGACTGCAAGATGCCGCCCAAAATCGGCATCTGGTTAGCGTGGAGGAACACATGCGTTCAATCGGGCATTTTATCGGTGGCCGCGAGGTCAAGGGCACGTCGGGACGGACGGCAGATGTTTTCGAGCCGATGACCGGCGATGTGCAGGCCAAGGTGGCGCTGGCGTCCAAGGCGGAAATGCGCGCGGCTGTCGAGAATGCGATTGCCGCACAGGTCGAATGGGCGGCCACCAATCCGCAGCGCCGGGCGCGCGTGATGATGAAATTCCTCGAACTCGCCCAGCGCGATTACGACAAGCTCGCCGATCTCCTGGCGCGGGAACACGGCAAAACCGTTCCCGACGCCAAGGGCGACATTCAGCGCGGGCTCGAAGTCGTGGAATTTGCTTGTGGCATTCCGCACCTGCTGAAAGGCGAGTACACCGAAGGCGCGGGTCCGGGCATCGACATCTATTCATTGCGCCAGCCGCTCGGGGTAGTCGCGGGCATTACGCCCTTTAATTTCCCGGCCATGATCCCGATGTGGAAATTCGCTCCGGCGATTGCCTGCGGCAACGCTTTCATCCTGAAGCCCTCCGAACGTGATCCCGGCGTGCCGATGAAGCTTGCGGAATTGATGATCGAGGCTGGCCTCCCGCCGGGAATTCTGAATGTGGTCAATGGCGACAAGGAAGCGGTCGACGCCATTCTCGATGATCCCGATATCAAGGCCATCGGTTTTGTCGGTTCCTCGCCGATCGCGCAATATATCTACTCGCGCGCGGCGGCGACCGGTAAACGCTGTCAGTGTTTCGGCGGCGCCAAAAACCACGCCATCGTCATGCCCGACGCCGATATGGATCAGGCGGTCGACGCCCTGATCGGCGCGGGCTATGGCTCGGCCGGTGAACGCTGCATGGCGGTGTCCGTCGCCGTACCCGTCGGCAAGACGACAGCCGACCGGCTGATGGAAAAGCTTATCCCGCGCGTGGAATCCTTGAAGATCGGCACCTCGATCGATCCGTCCGCCGATTACGGGCCGCTGGTCACGAAGGAGGCGCTTGAGCGCGTCAGGAACTACGTCGATATCGGCATCAAGGAAGGCGCAACCCTTGCGGTCGATGGCCGCGGCTTCAAGATGCAGGGCTACGAGAACGGTTTCTACATGGGCGGTTGCCTGTTCGACAACGTGACAAAGGATATGCGCATCTACAAGGAAGAGATTTTTGGGCCCGTGCTGTCGGTCGTGCGCGCCAAGGATTATTCCGAGGCGCTCGCGCTGCCCTCAGACCACGACTATGGCAATGGCGTCGCCATCTTCACCCGCGACGGTGACGCCGCACGCGACTTTGCAGCAAAGGTGAATGTCGGGATGGTCGGCATCAATGTGCCGATTCCGGTGCCGATCGCCTATTACACGTTCGGCGGCTGGAAGAAATCAGGCTTCGGCGATCTCAACCAGCACGGTCCGGACTCCATCCGCTTCTACACCAAGACGAAGACGGTCACATCACGCTGGCCTTCCGGCGTCAAAGAGGGTGCGGAGTTCTCCATCCCGACGATGAGCTAGTCGCATGAACCGGAAAGATCGGCGCCGGTTTTCTCTCGGGGACGATCGGAGCCGGTTGGCCTCGTATCATGCGCCAATCCTGAGCAGATAGACGCGCACAGATGCACTTCGCCCTCAACGAGGACCAGATTGCCGTTCGCGAAATGGCGCGGGATTTTGCGGCTGAGAAAATCGCGCCGCACGCCATCCGCTGGGACGAGGAAAAGCATTTTCCGGTCGACGTCATGCGCGAGGCGGCGAGCCTTGGGATGGGCGGCATCTATATTCGTGACGATGTCGGCGGCTCGGCGCTGAACTCGGCTCGATGCGGCGCTGATCTTTGAGGCGTTGGCTCAGGGTTGTCCGACGGTGTCGGCGTTCATATCGATCCACAATATGGCGTCATGGATGATCGACGCTTTCGGCGACCAACCCCAACGGACAAAATGGTTGCCGAAGCTGTGCAGGATGGAGCTGCTGGCGAGCTACTGCCTGACCGAGCCCGGCTCCGGATCGGACGCCGCGGCGTTGCGCACGCGCGCAGTGCGAGACGGCGACCATTACGTGCTCAACGGTCAGAAGCAGTTCATTTCCGGCGCCGGAGCCGGCGACCTCTACGTCGTCATGGTACGGACCGGCAACGAGGGGCCGGGCGGTATCTCGACCCTTGTCGTCGAGGGCGACACACCGGGGCTCTCGCTAGGCGCCAACGAGCGCAAGATGGGCTGGAACGCGCAGCCGACCCGCGCGGTAATCTTTGAGAACGCGCGCGTGCCGGTGGCCAACCGTCTTGGCGAGGAAGGCATCGGCTTCAAAATCGCAATGGCCGGGCTTGACGGCGGACGCATCAATATTGCCGCCTGTTCTCTCGGCGGGGCCCAGAACGCGCTCGAAAAGGCGCTGGCTTATATGAGGGAGCGTAAAGCCTTCGGCAAACGCCTCGACGAATTCCAGGCGCTGCAGTTTCGCCTGGCCGACATGGCGATCGAACTGGAGGCGGCGCGTACCTTTGTCTGGCGCGCAGCCGCGGCGCTCGACCGCGGGGATCCCGAGGCGACCATGCTCTGCGCCATGGCCAAGCGCTTCGGCACCGATGTCGGCTTTGAAGTCGCAAATCAGGCGCTGCAGTTGCACGGCGGGTACGGGTATCTCAGCGAATACGGCATCGAAAAGATCGTGCGTGATTTGCGCGTTCACCAGATCCTCGAAGGCACCAACGAAATCATGCGCCTGATCGTGGCGCGCAAGCTGATCGAGGGAGCGCGATGACAGCGGCTGAGCCCGACCTGATCGCGCGGCGCGAGGGCTCTGCGGGGATCATCCGCCTCAACCGCCCGAAGGCGATCAACGCCGTGACCCTGGAGATGTTTCGCGACATCGACAAGGCGCTCGACGCGTTCGAAGCCGATCCGGCCGTTGCCGTCATCTTGCTGGAAGGCGCGGGTGACCGCGGACTTTGCGCCGGCGGCGACATTCGCGCGCTCTATGAAAGCTCGAAGAGCCGCGGCGATCTCGGAAAAATCCTGTGGCGCGAGGAATACATTCTCAACGCTCGCATTGCAAAATTCCCGAAGCCCTATGTGGCATTCATGGACGGCATCGTCATGGGCGGCGGCGTCGGGCTGGCGGCGCACAGCAGTCATCGGGTGGTCACCGAGCGCACAAAATTGGCGATGCCCGAGGTCGGGCTGGGCTTTTTTCCCGATGTCGGCGGGACCTGGCTTCTGGCGCGATCGCCGGGGGAGATCGGGACCTATTTCGGTCTTACAGGGCAGGCCATGAACGGCCCCGACGCGATCTATGCCGGCTTTGCCGATGCCGTGGTGCCATCTGACAAGCTGCCCGCCTTGCGCCATGCGCTCACGAAAGTCTCGCCAAAAACGACATCGGACGAAATCCGTAATCTGATCGCCGGTTTTGCGATCGGCGGCGCCTCTGGTCCGGTGGCTGCGATGAAATCGCAGATCGATGTATGGTTCGGCCATGACCGAATGGAGGGCATACTTGCGGCGTTACAGCGAGACGGCTCGGACCTGGCGCTATCGACGCTGAAGACGCTGAATGAGAAATCGCCGCGCGGCATGGTGGTGACGCTTCAATTGCTGCGTCTGGCGCGACGCTCGTCCTCGCTGGAACAATGCCTGGTTCGGGAATATCGGGCGGCGCTGCAGGTTTTTGCCAGCGACGATTTTCGCGAGGGCGTGCGCGCCGCGGTCATCGACAAGGACCGCGCGCCAAAATGGTCGCCGCCGCGCATTGAGGATGTCACGGCCGAAATGCTGGCGCCTTATTTCGCCGAGATCGGCAACGAAGAGCTCGTGTTCGGCAGTTCAAAATAAAAACGCTCCAGCGGAGGAATTGAAATGGCAAGCATCGCATTCATTGGCCTCGGCAACATGGGCGGGCCGATGGCGGCCAATCTGGTCAAAGCAGGCAACAAGGTGACCGCGTTCGATCTGGTGGCCGCCTCGCGCGATCAAGCCAAATCCGATGGCGCTGCCATCGCGGAAAGTTCGGTGGCTGCGGTTAAGGGCGCCGATGTGGTCATCACCATGTTGCCGGCGGGTAAACATGTGCTGTCGGTCTGGACTGACGTCATTCCGTTCATGGCGCGCGATGCGCTGATCATCGATTGTTCGACCATCGATGTCGAAAGCGCGAAGCAGGCCCATGCGCTGGCCGCAAAGAACGGCATGGCATCGATCGATGCGCCCGTGTCCGGCGGTACAGGCGGCGCCAAGGGCGCGACGCTGACCTTCATGTGTGGAGGCGAGGACAAGGCGTTCGCGTCGGCGAAGCCGGTGCTGGAAGCCATGGGCAAAAAGATCGTGCATTGCGGCGGCGCCGGCGCGGGTCAGGCGGCCAAAATCTGCAACAACATGATACTGGGCATTTCCATGATCGCGGTCAGCGAAGCCTTTGCGCTGGCGGAACGGCTCGGGTTATCGCATCAGGCGCTGTTCGATGTGGCATCGACCTCATCCGGGCAATGCTGGTCGCTGACGTCGTACTGCCCGGTACCCGGACCGGTGCCGGCCTCGCCAGCCAACAACGGATACAAGCCCGGCTTTGCGTCGAGCCTCATGGTGAAGGATCTCACGTTGGCACAGGACGCGGCCAAGGCGGCCGGTGCCGCGACGCCGCTCGGCAAGCACGCGCAGGAGATCTACAAGGCGTTCGATGCAGCCGGGCAGGGCGGGGTGGACTTCTCCGGCATTATCCAGCACGTTCGAAATCTCAGCGGAAAATAGCAATGACCACATTTCAGGAAGCGCGCGCCTTTCTGCTCAAGCATCGTAGCGACCTGGACGCAGCCGTGGCCGGTTTCCGCTGGCCCGATCCCGTTCCGTTCAATTGGGCGCTGGATTGGTTCGATGCCGAGCTCGCTCGCAATGACGAGAGCAAGGATCGGCCTGCGCTTTGGATCGTCGATGCCGCAAGCGAGAAGGAGACTAAACTTTCCTTCGCGGAGCTGTCCCGCCGCTCCAACAGGGTAGCCAACTTCCTGCGCGCTCAGGGCGTGAAACGAGGCGACCACTTGCTGCTGTTGCTCGGCAACGTGGTCCCGCTGTGGGAGACGATGCTTGCCGCCATGAAACTCGGCGTCGTCGTGATCCCCGCGACGACGCTCTTGACCCCTGACGAGTTGCGCGACCGGCTTGATCGCGGGCGAGCGAGGGTGGTCGTGGCATCGCAGGACCAGGTTGCGAAGTTTGCCGGTATTGGCGATGAACAGCTTCTCCGTATCGTCGTCGGGGCGACCTCAACCAATCAAGGCTGGCTGCCCTTCGAAGAAGCTGAGAGCGCGTCCGAAACGTTCCTTCCCGAGCGCCCGACCAACGCTGACGATCCGATGCTGCTGTATTTTACCTCGGGCACAACGGCAAAGCCGAAACTGGTGCGGCACAGTCAGCGCAGCTATCCCGTCGGCGCGCTGTCGACGATGTACTGGTTGGGCTTGCAGCCCGGTGACATTCATCTGAACATTTCCTCGCCGGGATGGGCCAAGCATGCGTGGAGCTGCTTCTTTGCGCCGTGGAATGCGGGCGCCACCGTGTTCGTCGTCAACCAGCCGCGCTTCGATGCCAAAGGGCTGCTCGCGACGATTGCTCGCTGCGGCGTTACGACGCTCTGCGCGCCGCCGACGGTGTGGCGATTATTCATCCAGGAAAATCTTTCGGCGTTCAAAATGGCGCTACGAGAGGTGTGCGGCGCGGGCGAGCCGCTGAATCCTGAAGTGATCGATCAGGTTCGTTCGGCCTGGGGACTGACGATCCGTGATGGCTACGGCCAGACCGAAACCACAGCACTTGCCGGCAATTCTCCGGGGCAAAAGGTCAAGGTCGGTTCAATGGGGCGCCCGCTGCCCGGCTATCGGGTGCAGATCACCGATGCGGACGGCCAACTGACCAGAGAGGGCGAAGTGACCTTGGTGCTTGGCTCAAGCCGACCCGCAGGTCTCATGCAGGGCTACCAGAGCGATGACGGCAAGTTGAGCGGCGCGGACGGCGATCTCTATCGCAGCGGCGACGTCGTTTTTGCCGATGCTGACGGTTACCTCACCTTCGTTGGTCGCTCCGACGACGTGTTCAAGTCATCCGACTACCGGATCAGCCCGTTCGAGCTCGAAAGCGTGCTGCTCGAGCATGAATCGGTGGCGGAAGCGGCCGTCGTTCCCAGTCCCGATCCGATCCGACTCGCGATTCCCAAGGCCTACGTGTTGCTGGTCGCGGGTGCGGAGCGCGCGCCGGAAACCGCGCTGTCGATTTTCAAGCACCTGCACACGCGGCTCGCGCCGTTCAAGCGCATTCGCCGGATCGAGCTGGTGAGCGAGCTGCCCAAGACGATCTCGGGCAAGATCCGCCGCGTGCAGTTGCGTCGTTTGGAGCACGAAAACGACCGCGGCGATCCGTTGCGGGGCAGAGAATTCCGTGAAGAGGATTTCCCGGAGTTGCAGAAAATAAGGGCCGGATCGGAGAGCTAGTTGAATGAATGAAGTCTGGAAGAAACCGCCGATCTCGCTTGAGGCCTATCAGAAGATGGTCGGTCACGAGGTTGGCGTGTCGTCGTGGCATCTGGTGGATCAAAACCGGATCAACGTCTATGCCGGTGTAATCGAGGATCATCAGTTCATCCATGTCGATCCAGAACGCGCCAAAAAGGAGACGTCGTTTGGCGGCACCGTCGCGCATGGCTTCCTGACGATGTCGCTGATGAGCATCATGTCTTATGAGGTGATGCCGGTCATCGAGGGGACGACGATGGGCGTCAATTACGGCTTCGACAAGCTGCGCTTCATCTCACCGGTTCGAGCAGGGTCCCGCGTTCGCGGCCGTTTCCAGCTCGCAGAAGCGAAGCTGCGAAATCCTACGGAATTGCAGTCCCGCACCAACGTCACGGTCGAGATCGAGGGCGAACAAAAGCCCGCCCTGGTCGCGGACTGGATCGGTTTGATCTATTTCGCGTAGAGCAACCGTCTTTTGCCGGGCTTGACCCGGCAAGCCATCGCTGATCAAAGCTGGCCGGTTCTATCGAAGCCTCTGCTGGTACATGCCCGAATTGGGTCCGGTCATGCGAAAAAGCCACATCCGGGATAAGCAATCATGACAATCAGGTTTGACGGACGCGTCGCCATCGTCACCGGCGCTGGCAACGGTCTTGGACGCGCGCATGCGCTGGGGCTGGCGAGCCGCGGAGCCAAGGTGGTTGTCAACGATTTCGGCGGCGCGCGCGACGGCACCGGCGGGTCGCTGACTCCCGCGCAAGCCGTGGTTGAGGAAATCAGCAAGGCCGGCGGCGTTGCGATGGCTGACGGCGCCGATGTCTCGAATTACGAGCAGGTCAAGGCGATGGTGGATCGCGCGACCAGGGAGTGGGGCGCGGTCGACCTGCTCTGCGCCAATGCCGGCATTCTGCGTGACAAGTCTTTCGGGAAGATGGAGCTCGCCGACTTTTCCAAGGTAATCGATGTGCATCTTCTGGGCACCTTCTATTGCTGCAAGGCGGTATGGGACGGCATGCGCGAGCGCAACTACGGCCGTATCGTCGTCACCACCTCGTCGTCGGGCCTGTTCGGCAATTTTGGCCAGGCAAATTACGGCGCTGCGAAAGCCGGCGTTGTCGGATTGATGAACGTGTTGGCCGAGGAAGGCCGCAAGAGCAACATCCGCGTCAATACGATTTCGCCGACTGCGGCAACCCGCATGACCGAGGCGTTGATTCCGGCGGAGGCGCTCGCACTGATGAAGCCGGAAGCGATCACGCCGGCTGTGGAATATCTGCTCAGCGAGGACGCGCCGACTCGTACTGTGATGGGGGCGGGCGCGGGCTCTTTCGCGGTGATCAAAATCATGGAGAGCGAAGGCATCAACCTGCCGCCCTCTGACTGGACGCCCGACGCGATCGCCGCGCGTTTCCTGGAGATCAGCGACATGTCGCAGGCAAAGGCGCTTGAAGGCGCATTCCAGCAGACACAGAAGTATGTCGGCCAGGCCGCGTCGCGGGCTGGACTGAAGCGGTAACGATGCGCGCCGTCGTCATCGGCGCCGGCCCCGCCGGGCTGATGGCCGCCGAAATACTGGCACAAGGTGGTGCGCGCGTGACGGTGTACGACGCCATGCCGTCGGCCGGCCGCAAATTCCTGATGGCGGGGCGAGGCGGGCTCAACCTGACGCATAGCGAGGAGCTGCCGCAATTTCTCGCCCTCTATCGCGAGGCGGCACCCAAACTCGAAGCCGCCATCCAGACATTTCCGCCGCGGGCGCTGCGGGACTGGAGCGACGCGTTGGGCCAGCCGACGTTCGTCGGCTCGAGCGGGCGCGTATTCCCTGAAGGCTTCAAGGCCTCACCGCTGCTGCGGGCGTGGTTGCGGCGGCTGGATGCATCGGGCGTGCAGTTTGCATTTCGTCACCGCTGGACAGGCTGGGACACGGGCGGGCAGTTGCTGTTTCGAACGCCGGACGGACAACGCGTTGCTGATGCCGGGGCGGTGGTGCTGGCGCTGGGCGGCGCAAGCTGGCCGCGACTAGGCTCCTGTGGCGGCTGGCTGCAAACGCTCGCCGCCCGAGGCGTTACGACATCGCCGTTCAAGCCCGCGAATTGTGGCTTCACCGCCGCATGGTCGGATGTTTTCCGCGAGCGGTTCGAAGGCCAGCCGCTCAAGGGCGTCGCCTTGACGTTCGGCGCGCATACCGTGCGCGGCGAGGTCGGGATTACGCGCGCGGGCCTTGAGGGCGGCGCGATCTACTCGTTGTCGGCGGAATTGCGCGAGGCGATCGCGAAATCGGGGCATGCGGTGCTGCACATCGCGCTGCGGCCCGATATGGAGAGCAATAATTTGCTCGCGCGGTTGTCGGCGCCGCGCGGCAAGCAATCCTTTTCCAATTTTCTGCGCAAAGCCGCTCAATTGCCGCCGGTCGCGATCGGTTTGCTGCACGAAGCGAGCATGACTTCCGGCGCGACATTGTCTTCGCTATCGCCAGCCGATCTCGCAGGGTTCATCAACGCCGTACCGGTGGATCTCAACGGTGTGGCGCCCATCGCGCGCGCGATCTCGAGTGCCGGCGGCATAGTCTTTGACGAACTCGATACCGATTTCATGCTCCGCCGTTTGTCCGGTGTATTTGCCGCCGGAGAAATGCTCGACTGGGAAGCGCCGACTGGCGGCTATTTGCTACAGGCGTCATTCGCGACCGGCGTGGCGGCGGGACGTGGAGCGTTGAAATGGATTTCGGGTCAGGGCGCGAACTGAGCCGACACAATTGCTGGCCAGGTAGGGTCAGCGCAGCTTGCCGCGCGCGGCGACCGCCAGCGTCCCGACAATCTCCTCGCCGCGCACCATCACGACCTCGTCCATCATGTTGACGACGACGCAGACATGATTAGGCACGATCCGCACGACATCGCCCACATTCGGTCGGGTGTTGCTACGGGTGAGATCAAGGAAGCCGTGTTCTTCCGCAAAGCGCGCGATCTTTGCCTCGGGGTGTTCGAGGATCAGGCCGTGGCCATCGAGCCCGCCGCCGGTATCCGAGGTCAGCGTCTTGGAGCCGGCGTCGAGAATGCCGCGATCAGGACCCGCGCGGCTCACCACGGTCGAATAGACGTTCAGCGCGCAATCGTCCCAGCCGGCAACCCCGGCTGCGACCTGCATGCGGTCATTATAGATATAGGTGCCGGGGCGATGCTCGGTCGCGCCCTTGAGCTTGCCGACGTTCTTGAGGTTCGGCGTTCCGCCCGTCGAGACCATGGCGGCATCCAGTCCGTGCCCGCGAACGCCTGACAACGCCTCGTCGAAAAAGCTTTGCGCCTCCGCCCAGCCGGTTTCCGTCGGGTACAGCATGAAGCCTGCGAAATTCAGTCCCTTCGATGCCGCGATCTCGCGGGCGAGCGCGATCGCCTCGGCCGGCGTTTCGACACCGGCGCGTTTGCGCCCCGTGTCGCATTCGACCACGACCGGCAATGTTCGCCCCGATGCCGCTGCCGCCTGCGGCAAGCCCGCGACCACAGTCGAATTGTCGGCGGCAACCGTCATATTGGCTTTGGCTTGTAGTGCGCCGAGCCGGGCCATCTTCTCTTCGCCAAGCAGGTTGTAGCTGATCAGGATATCGTCGATCCCGGCATCGGCCATGATCTCCGCCTCGCCGAGCTTCTGGCAGGTGATGCCTCTCGCGCCCGCCTCGATCTGCATTTTCGCGAGCAGCGGGCTCTTGTGGGTCTTGATGTGCGGCCGATTGGCCACGCCTGCCGCATCGCAGGCGGCTTGAATGCGCGCGATGTTGCGCTCGACCTTGTCCATGTCGATCACAGCGACGGGCGTGCCGTATTCGCGGGCGATTTTGGCGGCGAGAGGCGTGGTCATGGGCTTAAGCCTGCCCGATCTCTTCGCGCAACACTTCAAGCTCCAGCCATCTGTCTTCCGCCATGGCCAGCTCCTGCTGCGCTGTCGCGACAGCGGTTGATGCTTCGTCGAACTTCTTGCGATTCTTCCGGTAGAGTTCGGGATCGTCAAGCGTCCGCTGGTGCTTCGCGATTGTGGCCTGCAGGGCTGAAATCGTCTTTGGCAGCGTTTCCAGCGCATGCTTTTCATTGAAGTTGAGCCGGCGTTTCGCCGCGACAGAAGGCGGCGCGGTTTTCGACGGCGTTTTATCTTCGCCGACGGCAACTTTCCGCGCCTCGCGGTTCAGATCGGCCCCGCGCTGCGACAGCATATCCATATAGCCGCCGGCGTATTCGACCCACCGTGCGTCGCCTTCGGGCGCGATCACCGATGTCACGACCCGGTCGAGGAAATCGCGGTCGTGGCTGATCAGGATCACGGTGCCGGCGTAGTCGCCGAGCATGTCCTCGAGCACGTCTAGGGTTTCAAGATCTAGATCGTTGGTCGGCTCGTCCAGCACCAGCAGGTTGGAAGGCTTCGCCAAGGCGCGCGCCAGCATCAGCCGGCCGCGTTCCCCGCCTGACAACACTTCGAGCGGCGTGCGCATCTGCTCCTGCGCGAACAGAAAGTCTTTCATGTAGCTGACCACGTGCTTCGGCTTGCCGCCGACCATCACATGATCGCTGCGGCCGCCGGTCAGGGCCTCGGCCAGCGTCGATTTGGGATCAAGGCTTTCGCGATGCTGGTCCAGCGTCGCCATTTCGAGATTGGCGCCCAGCCTGATCATGCCGCTATCGGGTGCATCCGCGCCGGTCAGCAAATTGACCAGAGTGGTCTTGCCGGCGCCATTTGGTCCGACGATGCCGATGCGGTCGCCGCGCTGTATCCGGATCGAGAAATCTTCGATGATCTTGCGATCGCCAAAGGATTTGCCGACCCCTTTCGCCTCGATCACAAGCCGGCCGGACTTTTCCGCCTCGGCTGCGGCGAGGTTGGCGTTGTCGACCGCGCCGCGATATTCCCGCCGCTGCTCGCGCAATGCGTAGAGGTTGCCGAGCCGCTTGACGTTGCGCTTGCGGCGGCCGGATACGCCGTAGCGCAGCCAGTGCTCCTCGTTGACGATTTTGCGATCGAGCTTGTGCTGGTCGCGCTCTTCTTCCGTGAGCACCTCGTCGCGCCAGGCTTCGAATGCGCTGAAGCCGCGGTCGATCTGCCTGATATGGCCGCGGTCGAGCCACGCGGTAGAGCGGGAAAGATTGGTCAGGAAGCGCCGGTCGTGGCTGATCAGCACAAGCGCGCTGCGGCGGCTTTTCAGTTCGCTCTCCAGCCATTCGATGGTCGGCAGGTCGAGATGGTTGGTCGGCTCGTCCAGCAGGAGGATGTCGGGCGAGGGAGCCAGCACCCGTGCCAACGCCGCGCGGCGGCCTTCACCGCCGGAGAGACGCGCCGGGTCTTCGTCGCCATGCAGCCCGAGCTGTTCGAGGATAAAGCGCGCCTGATAAACGTCATCGCCCGGGCCGAGACCGCCCTCGACATAGGCCAGCGTCGTGGCGAAGCCGCCGAAGTCCGGCTCCTGCGGCAGATAGCGGATGGTCGCGCCGGGCTGCACGAACCGGCTGCCGCCATCGGGTTCGACGAGGCCGGCCGTGATCCTGAGCAGCGTGGATTTTCCGGAGCCGTTGCGGCCGATGAGGCAGACGCGCTCGCCCTGCGATACCGATAGTTCGACGCCCGACAACAGCGGCGTGCCGCCGAACGTCAGCGCGATGTCTTTTAACTGGATGAGCGGCGGCGGCATGGTCTAGCTCTGTTTCGCGGCCAGATCGGCGCGCTGTCGCTGAATGCGACGGATGGTCTGATCGAGCGTCGCCAGGAACGCCGAGCGGTCACGCGGCGCGAACGATTTGGGACCGCCGGTGACTTCGCCTGATGATCTCAGATCGGTCATCAGGTTTCGAACGGCAAGCGTCATGCCGATCGATTGTTCCGTGAATGGCTTGCCGTTCGGCGCAATCACCTCGGCGCCCGATTTGACGCAGCGGCTCGCCAGCGGGATATCGGACGTGATGACGATGTCGCCCTTGCCGGCGCGTTCGGCGATCCAGTCGTCGGCGGCATCCATTCCAGAGCCGGCCGCGATGCGCTCGATCAGCGGGTCCTGCGGCACGCGGATGAAGTTGCCCGCAACGACGCTGACCGGCAACCCGTGCCGGGCCGCGACGCGATAGATCTCGTCCTTCACCGGACAGGCATCGGCGTCGACATAAATGCGGGTGGCGTTCAATCTCGGCTTCTTCGATCAGGTTCTACAAGGGCAAGCTGTGGTCCGCGCGTGGTACTCTATCGCCGCCGGGATTGCGAGGAAAACACGGCTTGCCACGGCATTTCCTTTGCGCGACGATAACCTCAAAAACAACGCTCGATCAGAGGAAACGCGCATGACAGGCCGGCTCGAAACCTACCGCGTCTCGGCTTACAACACGTCCAGGCAATCCGAAAACAAGATCCACGACGATGCGGTGGCGCGCCGGTTCGGTTTCTCGGGCGGGCTCGTGCCGGGCGTCGATGTGATGGCGTACATGATGCATGTTCCCGTCGCCAAATGGGGCCGCGCGTTTCTCGAACGCGGCGTGATCGAAGCGCGGTTCGTCAAGCCGGTTTATGACGGCGAGATCGCCGAAATCAACGGCCTCGAGAACGACGGCGGGCTGTCGATCGAGGTCCGAAGCCGTGGCGAGTTGTGCGCAACCGGCACCTCGTCATTGCCTGCTTCCACGCCGTCTATCGCCCGGGACGATTTCCGCGATGTGCCTGCGGTCCCCGAGCGCAAGCCCGTGAATGCGTCCTCCTATGAACTCGGCAAGTGGCTCGGCACTATGCCTCGCGACTGGGCCGGCGATGCCGGCAAGCAATATCTGGCAGATATCAGGGAAACGGATGACATTTACGCGCGCGAGGGCCTCGCTCATCCGGGCCTATTGCAGCGGGTGATGAACAAGGTGCTGGTCGACAACGCCCTCCTCGGGCCGTGGATTCACGTCGGCAGCCGAATGCAGCTTCTCACCGCTGCAAAAAGCGAGGACGAGATCACGGCACGGGCAAAGGTGACCGGCAATTACGAAAAGAAAGGCCATCGCTTCGTCGAACTCGATGCGCTGGTTCTCGCCAACGGTAAAACGCCGCTGGCGCATTGCCACCACATCGCGATCTACCAACCGCGGGAACAAGCGGCCGCGTAGTCGCGTTTTCTTGCCCACCGTCATTGCGAGCCAACGGGTCGCGCGAATGCCCGCCCGATGACTGGCTCCGCGAACAAATCCAGAGCGTCACGCGGTGCGCTGGATTGCTTCGTCGCTTCGCTCCTCGCAAGACGAGAGCTTGATGAGGTAAGACTCAAGCGGCCTGCGCCTTGCCGTTCCTGATTGCGCGCCAGATGCGTTCCGGGGTCAGCGGCATGTCGATCTCTGTGACGCCGTATTCTGAGAGCGCGTCGAGCACAGCGTTGGTGAGGGTTGCGAGACTTCCGGCACAGCCGGCTTCGCCGCAGCCTTTGGTCCCGAGCGGGTTGGACTTTGCCGGCGAGGGGTGATCGCCCACCACCATCGACGGAATGTCCTCGGCGCGCGGCATCGCGTAATCCATGAACGATCCCGTGATCGGCTGACCGCTGGCATCGTAGCTGACTTCTTCCATCAGCGCCTGGCCGATGCCCTGTGCGACACCGCCATGCAATTGGCCCGCGACGATCATCGGGTTGACGATGGTGCCGAAATCATTGACGCCGGTGTAGCGCACGATCCGGACCACGCCCGTATCAGGATCGATCTCGACTTCCGCGACGTGGCAGCCATTGGGAAACGTCGACGGGATGTCCTTGGTGTTGTGGTCGACATCGAGTGAGGAGGGCACGCCTTCGGGCATCTTGCCGTCACGCATGCGGCGCGCGAGCTCCATGACGTCGATGCTTCGATCCGTGCCGGCGATGGTGAAACGGCCATTGGCGAACTCGATGTCGCTTTCGGCGGCTTCCATCAGGTGCGCGGCGGCTTGCTTGCCCTTGGCGATGACGAGCGCCGAAGCCTCGACGATCGCAACACCGGTCGCGGTAATCGAGCGCGATCCGCCGGTGCCGTTGCCGAAACGAACGAGATCGCTGTCGTTCTGCTCCAACGTGATCTTCTCAAAGGGGACGCCCAGCTGCGCCGAAAGAACCTGCGCGAACGGTGTGGCGTGGCCCTGACCGTAATCGAGTGTTCCCGTGGTCAGCTTCACGGAGCCGTCGGGCTCGAAGGTGATTTTGCCGAGCTCGCCGCTCGGCGGTGCGGTGACTTCGAGATAGGAGCCGATGGCGATGCCGCGAAGTTTGCCTTGCTTGCGGCTTTCCTTTTTGCGTTTGGCGAAGTTGGCGTGGTCTGAAATCTCGAGCGCCTTCTCGAACACGCCTTGAAAATCGCCGCTGTCGTAGGTGACGCCGGATGCCGCAGCGAAAGGCAGTTGCGAAGGCTTGATGAAGTTGCGCTTGCGCAGGGTCAAGCGGTTGATCCCCATCTCGTCCGCCGCGCGATCGATCAGCCGCTCCATGTAATAGTTGGCTTCAGGCCGGCCGGCACCGCGATAAGCGCCCATCAGCGTGGTGTTGGTCAGCACCGTCTTGATGTCGACGCTGAGCAGCGGTGTTCGATAGACGCTCGCAAGGTTTTTGCCAGTGTTGAGCGACAGCGGGCCCGGAGCAACGCCTGTGATGTAGGCGCCGAGATTGCCGTAGCCTGACAGGCGAACGGCAAGGAATTTGCCGTCGGCATCCAGCGCGAGTTCGCCATGAATGAGCTGGGCGCGGCCATGGCTATCGGACAGGAAGCTGGTGGAGCGTTCATCGGTCCACTTGACCGGGCGTCCGAGCACCTTCGCGGCGTGCAGGATACAGGTGTATTCGGGATAGCTGATGTTCTTCATGCCGAAGGAGCCGCCGACATTCGCGGTGACCAGGCGCACCTTATCGGGCGGAACGTTCAGGATCCTGGCGAGCGTCGCCTTGTTGCCGGACACGCCCTGGGTCGGAACATGAATGGTGTAACGTTCGCCTTTCTTGTCGTAAGCGCCGAGAGCCACGCGGGGCTCCATCGACACGACGGCGACGCGGGTATTGACCATGTCGAGCTTGGTGACGTGCGCTGCGCTGGCGAAAGCGGCATCGATGCGGGCGCTGTCGCCGTAATGATAGTCGAGCGCGACGTTGTTCGGGATGTGGTCGTAGAGTTGCGGCGCGCCCGGTTTTGCCGCTTCGGCGGCGTCGGTCACGGCCGGCAGCGGCTCGATATCGACTTCGACGGCCTCGGCCGCGTCCCGCGCCTGCGCCACCGTCTCCGCCACCACAAAAGCCACGGGGTCGCCGACATAGCGTACTTTATCGGTCACCAGCGCGGGACGGTTGGTCTGCAGCAGCGGCGACCCGTCCCGGCTTTTCAGCGGCAATCCGCAGGTGAACGGAGCGTAATTTGCGGCGGCCAGGTCCGCGCCGGTCCAGACACCGAGTACGCCGGGCATGCTCTTGGCGCTCGATTTGTCGATGCGCTTGATAACGCCGTGGGCATGGCTGGAACGCACGATCCAGGCATAAACCTGTCCGGGCAGGCTGAAATCATCGGTGTACTTGCCATGGCCCCGGACCAGCGTGTCGTCTTCCTTGCGACGGACGGGTTGTCCCACGCCGTATTTTTGCAGTGCGATGGCGTTTTCGCGAGAAGATGGCGACGTATGATCTTGCATGGGGAAAGGCCTGTTTTGCGCGATTTTGCGGCTTCCGACCAGTTAATGCACGGATAACCCGGCGACAACGGCTGATTGAGCATAGTCCTATGTGATGGCTTGTTGCGCTGCCCTCCCGCGCTGCTAAACTTTCCGTGAAAAGGAATTCCAGGTCGGCCAGCCACGGGCCGCGGAAAGACAGTCTGAATGGATGAAGACACGCGGCTTCGCGGTGGCCCAGGGCCGCGCGGAGGCGACGGCCACGAGGTGCCCAATGGCTTGCGCAGCGTCAGGCCGGCGCCGGTTTGCACAGGGGGCGCTACGCCCCAAGCCGGCCGTTCAGGGGGGCCGGAACTGGCGTTTACGCGGCGCTGGACCTCGGCACAAACAATTGCCGGCTGCTGATCGCCTGTCCCACCGGAAACGGATTCCGCGTGGTCGACTCCTTTTCCCGGATCATCCGGCTGGGAGAGGGGATATCGACCAGCGGCAACATCAGCGAGGCCGCGATCGAGCGGGCTATCGGCGCGCTCAGCGTTTGCCGCGACAAAATTCAGCTGAGGAACGCCAACCGGTTGCGGCTGATCGCAACCGAAGCCTGCCGGGCCGCTGCGAACGCGGACCATTTTCGCGATCGGGTAGCGGCCGAGACCGGAATTCATCTTGAAGTAATCGACCGGCAGACGGAAGCGACCCTCGCCGTCATCGGCTGCTCGCCGCTCATCGACCAAAAGGGCCGCGGTGCTATTCTGTTCGACATCGGCGGCGGCTCGACGGAACTGGTGCGGATCGAGCGCAATCCAGGCGAGCCGAACGCCGAGCCGCGCACCAAAGCCTGGATGTCAATTCCGCTCGGCGTCGTCTCGCTGGCCGAGCGCTTCGGCGGCAAGGATGTTACGCCTGAAGCCTACGCGCTGATGGTGAAGGAGGTTGCCGAGCACATCGCGCCGTTCGCGGCCGAGCATGGCGGCGATCTCGACGGCATGCATCTGCTCGGCACCTCTGGCACGGTGACGACGCTTGCCGGCATCCATCTAAATCTGTTGCGATACGACCGGCGCCGCATCGACGGCATCTGGATGAGCGACGCGGAGATCACCCAGACGATCGCGCGGCTGCTTCGGATGAGCTACCAGGATCGTGCCAGCAATAATTGCATCAGCGTGGAACGCGCCGATCTGGTGCTCGCGGGTTGCGCCATTCTCGATGCGATTCGCGATGCATTCCCGCTGCCGCGGTTACGGGTTGCCGATCGCGGTCTGCGCGAAGGCATGTTGGTCGAGATGATGCGCGAGGATGGCGCGCTCCGCGCCTGGTGAGTTGATATGGCGAAAGACACCACCGGGCGGCTGCACGTCACCGTCAAGAGCGGCGGCAAGCGAAAACTCTCCTCGAAGCTTTGGCTCGAACGCCAACTCAATGATCCCTACGTGGCGCAAGCCAAGCGGGAAGGATTACGCTCGCGCGCGGCGTTCAAGCTGATCGAGATCGACGACAAATACCACTTCCTCAAGCCCGGCGTTTCGGTGGTCGATCTCGGGGCGGCGCCGGGTGGCTGGAGCCAGATCGCGGCGCGCCGGATCGGCGCGGCGAACGGCAAGGGCAAGGTCGTTGCGATCGACGTTCTGGAGATGCCGGAGATTGCAGGCGTAACGTTCGCGCAGCTCGACTTTCTGACCGACGATGCGCCGGCGAAGCTGGCCGCGATGATGGGCGGCGGCGCTGATGTCGTCCTGTCGGACATGGCGGCCAATACCACGGGCCATCGCAAGACGGATCAGCTTCGCATTCTCGGTCTGGTGGAAAGCGCAGCCGCCTTTGCCTGCGAGGTGCTCAATCCCGGCGGCACTTTCCTCGCGAAGGTCTTTCAGAGCGGCGCCGACGCCGACCTGCTGGCGCAATTGAAGCGCGATTTCTCAAGCGTCCGCCACGTGAAGCCGGCCTCCAGCCGCCAGGATTCCTCCGAACGCTACGTGCTGGCGATGGGATTTCGGGGTTGAGTTCGTTCTGCCGAAAACAGACTGTCGTCGCCCGGCTTGACCGGGCGACCCAGTAACCGAGCCGTGCGAAATGCGCCCGGTCGCTCATCGCGGCAAACCGTGGTGAATACTGGATCGCCCGGTCAAGCCGGGCGACGACAAAGGGAGTAAAGCCGCCAGACGGCGACGCGCGTTCCTACTGTTGCGCATGACCCCATAAGTCGGACGAGTGCGGCTGGCCCGGCACGCGTCGCGTTGGGGACGAGTTCCCGCCTCTGTCGTCGCCCGGCTTGACCGGGCGACCCAGTAACCGAGCCGTGCGAAATGCGACCGGTCGCTCATCGCGGCAAACCCTGGTGAATACTGGATCGCCCGGTCAAGCCGGGCGACGACAAGGAAGTAAAGCCGCCATCCCGCGACGCGCGTCCCCGCATGTCGCTTCGCTCATGCGGGTTGCTTTCATATCAATGGCAAAAATGAGAGCGCGGTCACGCTGGCAGCCACCGTCACCGAGGGCTTACTCTCTCCCGAAGGTAGAGAGCCGTCACGCAGCGTGACCGCACGAATGTTTAGCCTGTAAGCACGCGATGTGTCAGCAGGATTTAATCGTGCTATGCGGCCGTGACCGCAACTGTCCTCAGATGATTTGCCAGCGCAGGTAATCGAGGCCAGAAATGGTCGCAGCCGCCTCGCCGAGATCGAATCAGCGGGCCAATCGTTCTCCAAAACCCGCGCACAACCTCGCGCGGAAAATCCGATTTCTTGAGGCAATTCAAACTGATTTGGCCTGTCCAGTCGTACTCGCAAAAACAATTTGCTTCTCCAGAAGGCCAAATCACATTTATGATTCCCTCATCCCGTCCCGAAAGAGGGGCGTTTCGCGATCGTCACAAACGTTGGTGCGGGATGCGGTGGACGCGGTGGTATCAGGCGCATCAGCGCGGACGGATGATGCTGCCACGGACGGCCAAGCCGTGTGGTCCTGACGCCCCGACGCTGGCGTCAAGTTCTCGGACTCTTAGTCCGGGGACGACGGTGGCTAACAAGCCCGGCACACCGAGGAGAGCGCGGAGTAAGCCGTTAAAACCATTGCGCGGGGAATGCCGGGCCTGATCCGGTGAACCTGTGGTGACTAACTCGTCGTGCTTTTTCATTTTCGCACGCGAGGCTGCGGGTGCATTGGGCACCCGGCATTCCCTGCGCCCTCTGTTTTTCGAGGGACACAACATTCCAGCACAACTCGGGCGCGCAGCGTCGCGGGAATGCGGATTCGCGTGCGAATTAGTGGCTGTATGAAATTCGAATCGAAGTCCATCACCGTCATTGCGAGGAGCGAAGCGACGATGCAATCCAGACTTTTTTCGCGGCAGGAGTTCTGGATTGCTTCGCGGAGCCTGTCATCGGGCGGGCATGCGCCCGACCCGTTGGCTCGCAATGACGGATGCGCAAATGATTTGGCGTGACTTCGCGCGCGTCGATCACCCCAGCCGCTGGTCTCTGGCGTCGCCGGTGGTCTCGCTGGCGGCTTTCACGCCCGCCTGCGCGGCGCCTCTGCGGCTGAAATCTCGACCGCCTTGCGGCCCGATATCTCGTGCCCGGCATCGTCGGGCATCTGCCAGAAAAACCAGGCGGAGATCGCCGAAAATACGGCAACGACGACGAACGCCGGCGCAAACAGGCCCGCGCTCAACTCGTTCGCATGGTGCCACCACATGGTGGATTCCACGCAGAACGCGCCAACCGCGACGCCCGCTGAAATCGCGAGTTGCTGATTGACGCTGACGAGCGTGGTGGCCCGGCTCATCTGGGCAGGCTCGACCTCGGCGTAGGCGACGGTGTTGATCGCGGTGAATTGCAGCGAGCGGAAGAAGCCGCCGACAACAAGGATGATCATGATCAGAAGCAGCGGCGTCGTGACGGTGAACAGAGCGCAAGCCGCAAGGAAGAACGAGCTGACGACGGCGTTGATCGTCATCAGGTTACGGAAGCCGAAGGTGCGGATGATGCGCGCCGCCAGCGTCTTCATTCCCATCGCGCCGACGGCGGAGGCAGAAGGTCACAAGGCCCGATTGGAACGGCGACAGACCGAAGCCGACCTGCATCAAAAGCGGCAGCAAGAAGGGCAGCGCGCCGATGCCCAGGCGAAACAGAAATCCGCCCATGATGCTCGCGCGCAGCGTCGGCAGCCGCAGCATCGAAAAATCCAGCACCGGCGATCCCGTGCGCCGCGCGTGGATAACGTAAAGCGTCATGGAAATTGAGCCGATGACGATCAGCGCGGCAATCACCGACCACGGCAGCAGATTAAGCCCAGCGACCGAAAGGCCGAAGGCGATGCCTGCGAGGCCGACACCCGCGAGAACCAATCCATAAATATCGAACCGTTCAGGATTCTCGCTGCGGATCGGATCGATAAAGCGCAGCGCCATGAAGATGCCGAGCAGCCCGATCGGAATGTTGATCAGGAAAATCCAGTGCCAGGAAAAGTAGGTCGTGATGAAGCCGCCAAGCGGCGGACCGATCACCGGTCCGACCAACGCGGGAACTGTCACCCACGCCATCGCATTGACCAACGCGCTCTTGTCGATCGTGCGTAACAGCACCAGTCGGCCGACCGGGGTCATCATCGCGCCGCCCATGCCTTGTACGATGCGCGCGATAACGAAATGCGTCACGGAAGTGGACAGCGCGCATCCGATCGATCCCAACATGAAGACCCCGACCGCGATCGCAAACACGAGGCGCGCGCCGAAGCGATCGGCGGTCCAGCCGCTCGCCGGAATGAATACCGCGAGCGACAACAGGTATGAGGTGATGGCGAGCTTCAGCGTCAGCGGGCTGGTGCCGATGTCGGCAGCAATGGCCGGCAGCGAGGTCGCGATCACGGTCGAGTCCATGTTTTCCATGAACAGGGCGGTGGCCACGATGAGTGGGATCAGGCGCTCTTTATTCATCTAGTCCGGGGAGGGCCAGCGGGGGGAGGAAATGGAAAGCAAGGCTGTACCATCCCGATGTCGCGCACGCTATTGCGGAACTCACGAAGTCACCTAAATGCAAACCATTCTGCGCACTGGAGCCGCCCGGAGAAACCCACCATGATTTATGTCCTCGCCGCGCTGTTGCCGCCGCTCGGGCTGCTCTTGAACGGTCAGCCTTTCTCGGCGATTTTCAATCTGGTCCTGATCGTGCCTTGCGTGATTTTCGGGCTGGTTTTTCACGTTCTGCTGCTGGTGCCCTCGGCACATGCGATCATCGCCGTTCATATGAAGCGCGAACAGCGCCGCCATCGCGAGGTGGTGGAGGCCATCCGCCAGCACGGGCCGCCGCCGGGCTATCCGCGCTGAGTTGTCGGTTACCGGGATCGCCGGCTGCCCTGCGAAAAAGCCGGTCCATGGCGCTTTGATTCGGCGCTGCGCCATGCTATCGACCGCCGTCAACCCCATCGATGGGCTTCAATTCGACGGCGGCGCGGGTAGCGTCTCCGACGGGCGGCGTTCATCCCCAGGTTAAGCCGCGGCGGTCCGCCGCCGAAAGGAGTTGGCAATGGCGATTGTGCAGGGGCTTCAGGAGATCCGCGAAGCCTTAACGTTCGACGACGTGCTTCTAAAGCCGGGACTTTCAGATGTCCTGCCCTCCGACGTCGATATCCGTTCCCACGTCACCCGCGCCATTCCGCTCAACATCCCCATTATCGCGTCCGCGATGGACACCGTCACCGAAGCCCGAATGGCGATTGCCATGGCGCAAGCCGGCGGCGTCGGTGTGATCCACCGCAATTTCGACCCCGAAGGCCAGGCTGCCCAGGTCCGGCAGGTCAAGAAATTCGAATCCGGAATGGTGGTCAATCCGCTGACCATCGGTCCCGACGCGATGCTGTCGGATGCGCTGACGCTGATGCGCGATCACGGCATTTCGGGCATTCCGGTCGTGACGGGCGCCAGCAAGGGCATTCCCGGCAAGCTGGTCGGCATCATCACCAACCGCGACGTCCGTTTTGCCACCGACCCCAGGCAAAAAGTGTCGGAGTTGATGACGCACCAAAACCTGATCACGGTGCGCGAAGGCGTCGGCCAGGACGAGGCCAAGCGGATGCTGCACCAGCACCGCATCGAAAAGCTCGTCGTGGTGGATGATCGCTATCGCTGCGTCGGGCTGATCACCGTCAAGGATATGGAGAAGGCGGTCGCTCATCCGCTCGCCTGCAAGGACTCGCAGGGGCGCTTGCGTGTGGCTGCCGCGACCACGGTGGGCGAAGGCGGCTACGAGCGCACCGAACGACTGATCGACGCCGGCGTCGATCTGGTCGTGGTCGACACCGCGCACGGTCATTCATCGCGCGTGCTGGAAGCGGTCAATCGTATCAAGCGGCTATCCAACGCAGTGCAGGTCATCGCGGGCAATATCGCGACCAAAGAGGGCGCACAGGCGCTGATTGATGCGGGCGCGGATGCCATCAAGGTCGGTATCGGCCCCGGCTCGATTTGTACGACGCGTATCGTCGCCGGTGTCGGCGTGCCGCAGCTCACTGCGATCATGGATGCGGTGGAAGCCGGCAAGAAAGCCAATGTGTCCGTCATTGCCGACGGCGGCATCAAATATTCCGGCGATCTCGCCAAGGCGCTCGCGGCCGGCGCCGACATCGCGATGGTCGGCTCGCTGCTGGCCGGCACAGACGAAACGCCGGGCGAAGTGTTTCTGTGGCAGGGCCGCTCCTACAAGGCCTATCGCGGCATGGGCTCGGTCTCCGCGATGGCGCGCGGCTCGGCGGATAGATATTTTCAGCAGGACATCAAGGACACGCTGAAACTTGTTCCGGAAGGAATCGAGGGGCAGGTGCCCTACAAGGGACCGGTCGCCAACGTGATGCACCAGCTCGCGGGCGGCCTGCGCGCCGCGATGGGATATGTCGGCGCGCGCAATCTCGGCGAATTTCATAGCAAGGCGCAGTTCGTGCGTATCACCGGGGCGGGCCTGCGCGAAAGTCACGTCCACGACGTCACTATTACCCGCGAAGCACCGAATTATCCGGGCGGGGTGTAATCTCCTGCATTCGGTGCTCGGAGCACGATCGGGATCGACCAAGCACATTCGGGTCGAGACTGTGCGATGACAAAGAAAACATCGGAGGAGGCGATCATGGCCCAAGGAAAACGCGTCGTTCTGGCTTCCCGTCCTGTCGGCGAGCCGAAGCCATCCGATTTCCGGATCGAGGAATATGCAGTGCCGACCCCGGGCGCGGGCGAGGTTTTGCTGCGCACCATCTGGCTGTCGCTCGATCCCTATATGCGCGGGCGCATGAGCGAGGGCCGTCCTATGCAGCGCCGGTGTCGATCGGCGGCGTGATGGAGGGCGGCACGGTCTCTGAGGTGATCGCCTCGAACGTATCGGGTCTGGCCAAGGGAGACATCGTGCTCTCGCGCGCCGGCTGGCAAACTCATGCCCTCTCGGACGGCAAGGGGTTGACCAAGATCGATCCGAAAGTCGCGCCGATCTCAACCGCCGTCGGCGTGCTCGGGATGCCCGGCATGACTGCGTATGCGGGACTGCTGGAAATCGGCAAACCGCAGCCCGGGGAAACCGTCGTGGTAGCGGCCGCCTCCGGAGCGGTCGGCTCGGCGGTCGGGCAGATCGCGAAGATCAAGGGAGCGCGCGCCGTCGGGATCGCCGGCGGCAAGGACAAATGCGACTACGTCAAACGCGAACTCGGCTTTGACGATTGCCTCGACCACCGCGATCCCGATCTGGCCGCCAAACTGAAGGAAGCCTGCCCCAAGGGGATCGACGTCTACTTCGAAAACGTTGGCGGCGCGGTTTTCGACGCGGTGTACCCGCTTCTGAACGCGTTCGCGCGCGTGCCCGTGTGCGGCCTCATCGCCCATTACAACGACACCGAAGCGAAGCCGCCGAAGTGGGCTGGGTCGCTGATGCGCAATGTACTGACGAAGCGCCTCACCATCAGGGGCTTCATCGTGAGCGACTTTGCGGCCCTGCATCCGAATTTCCTGCGCGACATGTCGCAATGGGTGCGCGAGGGCAAGGTCAAGTACAAGGAGTTCGTCACCGAGGGGCTTGAGAGCGCGCCTGGCGCTTTCATCGGTCTGCTGAAGGGGGCCAATTTCGGCAAGCAGCTGGTGCGGGTCGGGCCGGACAAGGCGTGAGACGCAGTTTCAGCCTTCCGAAGCCAAGTCGGCGCTGTAGAGATCGACCAAACCCGATGCCCTGACGTGACGTACTTCAAAACTGTCGGGCTGGAAGCGGTACTCCATCAGCCCGACTTCCTTGCTACCGATCACCGGCTGCTGGCTATCTGGCATGAGATATCCGATGGATGGCGCCCAGATGTGGCGGATATGTTTAAACGTGAAATCCCGGCGCTGATGTACATGCCCGCTTGCAACCAGCCGCAGATCGACTTCGTCGAACATCTCGATCAGCCGGCTTCGCGCGGGCATCGGGACATAACGTACCGATGTCGCCGCAAGCTCGGGGTCATCAGGCGCGTTCAGGTAGAGCGGCTTGTGCAGGAACAGCGCCACGGGCTTGCCGTTCACATCAGCGAGTTGCGACGCGAGCCAGTCCCATTGTTCGGCTTCGCTACCGAGCCCAGTGTTCATGACCTGTGAATTTAGTCCGATGAAACACCATCCCGCCTCGTCAAAACGCCAGCGTTCTTCTCCAAACACCGACAAGAACGCCTGGCGCGCTTGTTCGGTCACGGGTTGCGACGGCGGCGCGCCGACCTTGGTCGGATTGTCGCCGATGTCGTGGTTGCCAGGCAGATAGCGGCAGGTGACGGGCAGCGCATCATGCATGGTCCTGGCGAATTCCAGATCGTCACGGCGTCCCGGCCCATCGAACGCGATGTCGCCGCTGTTGATGACGAGATCGGGCCGTGTCGCATCGATGTAGTCGCTGACCCGGCAGAAATTATCGATCAGCCTTGGTTGGTTGCGTGCGAGGTGCGGGTCGGAAATCTGCGTTAGGCGAAACTGCGGCATGCACCCATCCATATCGGGGGCGAATTACATAGTTATGACGGGTCGATTATCTCATCGGCCGCGCAATTGGAAAGGGGGGTAACCAGCAGCGATCGATTGTCAGCGCGAGATGCGGTCGCTATTAGCTGAGGTCTCGCGACCGAGCGCAGGGGAATTCAGCAGGGGAATTCACATGTCTGTCCAGATGGTATTGCTGCCCGTCTTCATTCAGGTCGGGCTGACGTTTGCGCTATTGCTGTGGATGGCAGGCGCCCGCCGCAACGCCTTGGTAGGCGGCCAAACCAAGATCCGGGACATCGCGCTTGGTCAGCAGAACTGGCCGACCCGCGCCACCCAGATCGGCAATTGCTACCGTAACCAGTTCGAGCTGCCGGTCCTGTTGTATGTGCTGATCGCGCTGGCGCTGCCGTTGCGCCACGCTGATTTGTTCATCGTGCTGATGTCGTGGGTGTTCGTGGTCACGCGCTTCGTGCATGCCGGCATCTTTGTGAGTTCGAACGATCTCAATCGTCGTTCGTTGGCGTGGTTTGCAGGCGTGCTCGTGCTGTTTGCGATGTGGGTGTATTTCGCGCTGAAAATTTTGTTGCTGATCTAGGCGTTCGTGGCCACTCTCGAACTGAAAGCTTTTGAATGACTCCCGCTGCCCGGCTTTCCGCGGCCATCGAACTGATCGACACCATTGAAACGCAGCGCATTCCCGCAGCGAAGGCTCTGAAAGAGTGGGGTTCCGCGCACCGTTTTGCCGGCTCGGGCGATCGAGCCGCGATTTCGGGCCTTGTCTGGGACGTGCTGCGACGGCGCGCCTCCAGCGCCTGGATCCTGGACGAGGATACGCCACGGGCGCGACTGCTGGGGATGCTGAAGCTCGAGCGCGGCATGGATGTCCAGACCATTGCCTCTCTCTGCGACGGCAGCCGCTTTGCCCCGGCGCCATTGACCGAAAAGGAGCGCGGTGCGCTTGCCTCGCGCTCGCTCGAGAATGCACCCGCGCCAGTCGCCGGGGATTATCCGGAATGGCTCGATGGATATCTCGCGCTGGTGTTCGGCGAGGAGCGTGTGGCGGAAGCGACTGCCATGGCGAGCCGTGCGCCGCTCGACCTGCGCGTGAATACCTTGAAGGCGAAGCGCGACAAGGCGCTGCGCTCGCTAACGCATCTCGGTGCGCGGGAGACGCCATGGTCGCCGCTCGGCCTGCGCATCGATCTCGGCGCGGACGCTCGAAATCCCGGCATTCATGCCGAGGAGGATTTCATCAAGGGCGCCATCGAGGTTCAGGACGAGGGCTCGCAACTGGCGGCCTTGTTGTCCGACGCGAAGCCCGGCGAGCAGGTCATCGATCTCTGCGCCGGTGCGGGCGGCAAGACGCTGGCCCTCGCAGCGATGATGCAGGGCAAAGGCCGCCTGATCGCGACCGACCACGACAAGCGGCAGCTCGCGCCGATCCACGAGCGGCTATCGCGCGCCGGCGTCCATAACGCGGATGTGCGTACCCCAAAAGGCGAGGGCGAAACGCTCGCCGACATCAGGGCTTCCGCCGATCTGGTGCTGATCGATGCGCCTTGCACGGGAACCGGTACCTGGCGGCGCAATCCAGACGCCAAATGGCGCATGCGCCCGGGCGCGCTCGAAGTGCGGCTGAAAGAGCAGGTCGAGGTGCTGGATCGCGCGGCCGCGCTGGTCAAGCCGGGAGGCCGCATTGCCTATGTCACTTGCTCGGTGTTGCCGCCGGAAAATGGTGAGCAAATCCGCAGCTTTGTCGCGAGGCATCCCGAATTCACCGTGATGCCGCCAGCGCAGACATCAGCGGTGCTGGGAGAGAAGGCGGCGAATTTTGCCGCGGCCACCCGGCAATCGCCCGAGGGATTGTTGATGACCCCTCATAGCACCGGCACAGACGGCTTTTTTGTCTCGATTGTAAAGCGACAAAGATCAACGTGAGCTGCCAAACCCCAAGACCTCCTAGCGGGGAAGCAATTAAGTCAATTAAGTCAGCATTATTGACGTATGGCGCTCCTGGCCCATCCGACCAGAAGCATGTGGGTCGGTTGTTTGCGGTGGTTGCGAGGCTGCGTCCTGTCGCGTACTTCCTTGCCATGACAGCAGCACAGCCCTCCCGCAAGTCGATGCCCTCGGTGGCCTCGGCGCACGACAAGATTCTGATTGTCGATTTCGGCAGTCAGGTGACGCAATTTATCGCGCGCCGAGTCCGGGAGGAGGGCGTCTATTCCGAGATCGTGCCGTTCCAAAAGGCCGAATTGGCCTTCAAGGAAATGAAGCCGAAAGCGGTGATCCTTTCCGGCGGACCGGAATCGGTTCACGAGAAAGGCTCGCCCCGTGCGCCGCAACTGATCTTCAACTCCGGCGTGCCGGTGCTCGGCATTTGCTATGGCCAGATGACCATGGCTGCTCAACTCGGCGGTGAGGTTGAAGGCGGCCATCACCGCGAATTCGGCCGCGCCGATGTCGAGGTCAAGGCGGCAAGCCGGCTGTTTGATTCCACCTGGGCGATGGGTGAACGGCACCAGGTCTGGATGAGTCATGGCGACCGCATCACGAAAATGCCGCCGGGGTTCGCCGTTGCCGGCGTATCGCCGAATGCGCCGTTCGCCGTGATCCAGGACGAGAAGCGCAGCTATTACGGACTGATGTTTCACCCCGAAGTCGTGCACACGCCCGACGGCGCGAAACTGATCCGCAACTTCGTGCGCAAGGTCGCGGGGCTGACCGGCGACTGGACCATGCGCGCTTTTCGCGAGGAGGCGATCGAGAAAATCCGGTTGCAGGTCGGCAAGGGGAGGGTGATCTGCGGCCTTTCCGGCGGCGTCAATTCAGCTGTCGCCGCGGTGCTGATCCACGAGGCCATCGGCGATCAGCTCACCTGTGTGTTCGTCGATCATGGCCTGCTGCGGCTGAACGAAGCTGAGAGCGTGGTGGACCTTTTCCGGCACCACTACAACATCCCGCTCGTTCACGTTGATGCGTCGAAGCAGTTCCTCGGCGAGCTCGCTGGAATTACTGATCCCGAGCAGAAGCGCAAGACAATCGGGCGCTTGTTCATCGACGTGTTCGACGCGGAGGCCAAAAAGATCGGCGGCGCCGATTTCCTGGCGCAGGGCACGCTCTATCCAGATGTCATCGAGAGCGTGTCGTTCACCGGCGGCCCGTCCGTGACGATCAAATCGCACCATAATGTCGGGGGCCTGCCCGACCGCATGAAGATGAAACTGGTGGAGCCTCTTCGCGAACTGTTCAAGGACGAGGTGCGCGTGCTCGGGCGCGAACTCGGTCTGCCCGACGTTTTCGTCGGCCGGCATCCATTCCCGGGGCCGGGCCTTGCGATCCGCTGCCCCGGCGAGATCACGAAAGAGAAGCTCGACATCCTGCGCAACGCGGACGCCGTCTACATCGATCAAATTCGGAAAGCTGGCCTGTACGACACGATCTGGCAGGCCTTCGCGGTGCTGCTCCCGGTGAAGACTGTCGGCGTGATGGGCGATGGCCGCACGTATGAATACGTCGTAGGCCTGCGCGCCGTCACCTCAACCGACGGCATGACCGCGGATTTCTATCCTTTCGAGATGAAGTTCCTGGGCGAAACCGCAACGCGCATCATCAACGAGGTGAAAGGCGTCAACCGCGTCGTTTATGATGTGACGTCAAAGCCGCCCGGAACGATCGAGTGGGAGTGAGTGGGAGTGCTGTGGGGTAGGATGGAGTATCGCAGCGTATGAGCGGGGATCGTTGCTAGGCCTCAATAATCGTTACTCGACTCGGATGAACCACCGCTCTGTGCGTCGCTTCCGGCCCTCTCATCAAGAGCCGTTTCCACCACCGGCTTTGCGCAACTTCTGCGCAATTTTGCCCTTGCGCGGGGCGCTTCGGTATTTCACGTGCTCGATGAACGCACGCAATTTGGGCAGAACCTGACGTTTGTCTGGGTAGTACAGAAAAACGCCCGGGGTTGTGACGGCGAAGGGTTTCAGCAGGGCCCGCAGTCGGCCGTCTGCGATCGGCCCTCGAGCGAGCGGAGCGGGCACTTGCGCAAGTCCCAGACCCTGGATCGCGGCTCCGAGCATTGTGGGGTAGTCATGCGCGACCAGCGGCCCTGAGACGATTACCTCGACTGTCTTGTTGCCGTCGACGAAAGGCCAGGGCGCGATTGATCCATTCGAGCGGCGCATGCGCAGGCACGCATGGTTGCGCAGATCGTCGATGCGCTCGGGTCCCCTCCGTCGACGTAAATAATCGGGACTGCCGACGACCACGAGCGGGAACGACGACGTAAGCCGTACCGCGATCATATCTGCCGCGATGAACTGGCCGAGCCGGATGCCGGCGTCAAATCCTCCAGCCGCGATATCGACCAGTTCCTCACTTGCGTCGATCTCTACCTCGACCTCAGGATAAGCTTGGCAGAAGGATGCGATCAGCGGCTCCAGCAGAATCGGCACAACTCCGCGCGGTACCGTGAGGCGCAACAATCCGGTCGGCCGCTGCCCGAGATCGCGCGCGCCTTCGCTGGCGGCGACGAGTTCCTCGAAAGCGGGCTTTGCACGCGACAGAAAGCGTTCGCCGGCTTCGCTCAGGCCGACACTGCGTGTTGTGCGGATGAAGAGTGCAGCGCCGACACGCGCCTCAAGAGTGCGGACCGCCTGGCTGATTGCCGAAGGGCTCACCCCGAGTTCCGAGGCCGCTTTGCGAAAATTGCGGTGCTGGGCAACGCCCAGGAACGCCTCCACGCCGTCGAGGGCGCCTTGCCGGACTGTGAAGTTCCTCTTCATGGTCCATCGACATTATCGCAGATAGTCCGCTTGCTGGAAGTGCTCCTAAATCTGACCCGCAAATCAGCAGCCGCCGGTGATGTCGAACCTCAACATCCGCGACATTCCGGCTGTCTCAAGATGAAAGGTGGCCACTGTGATCCTAGAAGCGAGACCGATGAAAACAATCCGTAACCTCGTCCTGGCATTCACCCTAACTCTGATAGGCGCTACTTCCATGACCCATCCATCACTTGCCCAAGCACAAGCCGCGTCGCCCGCAACCACCGGGGTAATGGTCATCATTACTGTGAAAACGGGCGTCACCCGCGAACAGGTCATGGCCGTCATGCCAGCTGAAATCCGGCAGACCGTGCAGTTCTATCTCAACGGCAAGATCCGTGAGTGGTATTCGCGTGGTGATGGTCGCGGAGCCGTCTTCTTGCTGGATACCAAGGACGTCGCCGAGGCGCAGACGATCATGGAGGGCCTTCCGCTGGCCAAGCAAAATATTGTGGACCACGAGTACATCGCCGTCGGTCCACTTTTCCCGCTCGGCTTGCTCACAGCCAATCCCGAGCGGCATTAAGCGCAAAGACTCACACGGAGGAACATCGATGACCACCGATGCTATTCCCGCTGCAATCGTCCCTGCGCATCCCGCTTGGCGTGCCTTGCTTTGGATCGTTCCATCCACTGCACTGTGGACGTGGTTGATCTACACGGCACCAGCGCTTCTGGAGAGCGGCGTTCCGGCGTTGTCCGTTCGGCTGATGATCCATGGACTCGTCGCGCTTGGCGTGTGGCTCGGACTTGAGCGCGCCGACCTGACTCCGGACCAGCGTCGCACGACCTGGCTGGCGATCATGGTCCCGTTCACACTTTGGGCCGGCGTCGCCTGGACGGCGGCCATCAATGGAGTGTTCCGCACGGCCGCCACCTCCTTGCCGTTGCTGCCGGTGGCGATCTTCCTGCCGGTGATCATCGGCGCTCCGCTGTTGCTGTTGTCGAAACGGATGGGACAACTTCTTGACGCGATGCCCACGACGTGGCTGGTCGCTCTTCAGCTTTACCGCGTCCTCGGCAGCCAATGGCTCGCCTACTGGCTGCATGGGCAGTTGCCCGGCATATGGGCGTTGCCGGCAGGAACTGGCGATGTGCTCACCGGCCTGTTTGCTGTGCCGACGGCGATCGCCTTGGCGGCCGGCACGGCCGAGGGGCGGAAAGCGGCGATCCTCTGGAACATTTTCGGTATCGCGGACCTCTGCGTCGCGATCACCTTGGGAATGATCATCTCGCCCGGCCCATTCCAGCTGATCGTGCCGAATACTCTAAGCATCGGCATTAGACGGTTATCCCAATGTGCTGACCCCGGCTTTCGTGGTGCCGGGCTCGATCCTGCTGCACGCGCTGTCGCTGCGCCAGCTTCGCCGCCGTGGTCGGACGAAGGCCCTCGGGCGCCAGCCGGAGCCTACGGGCTTAAGGCGAGCAACGCCGTCATGATCGACTTCCTTCGAAACTTGTAACCCCGCGAAAGGAGTTCACATGTCCTCGGAAACCCTGTTCCAAATACATCTTGTGTTCGGCTACGTCGCGTGGCTGCTTTGCTTCGGCGTTTACGTTTGGCCTTGGCTCAAAGCGATGGACCAGGTCGAAGCGCAACGCGCGATCGCCACGTTGCACAGCTTCCGCTTCTTCGGACTCGTCTTTATTCTTCCGGGCGTGGTCAGTCCCAATCTGCCCGCCAGCTTCGCCGTATTCGCCGCCTACTGGGATTTTGCAACTGGCGTGCTGGCCATGCTGGCGCTTCTCACGGTCAGGATCCGTCCGCTGTTTTGGCTGTTCGTCGTCGCCTTCAATCTCGTGGGGTTTGTCGACCTGATTCTCGACTATTACCATGCGGTCCAGGTCGACCTTCCTGCGAGAGCTGGCGAATTGGCCGCCACTTACGCGATCCCGATCATCTACGTGCCGATATTGATGATCACCCACGTTACGGCTTTCTATTTGATGGTGCGTTCTCGGTCCGAGACTGCCCGGGCCCTGCTGGCGATGCCGTCGCGGTCTTAAGAACGCGGCCGAGCCGCAGGCATCACTGGAGCGACAGCGAACTGCGACGAGCAACCCTCGATCAGTCGAGAAGATCGATGCCGATACGGCTGGCGGTTCTGTTATGGCCCGGCGGATGACGTCGCTCTAGCCCGAGACCGCTGGATCAACGCGTTATCGTAGCTTAAAACCATCGAGTGGGATTGACGGGCTTAAGCCTGATTGGAGAACCCTCAATGGCACGTGTGCGCTGTATCACTGAAATGGGCATGGGCGTCGATGTCCACGGACGCGATGCCACCAAAGCGGCCAGGCGCGCAGTATCGGATGCCATCCGCCACTCCAGCGTCGGGTTCTTTCGGCTGGTGGGAAAGACGGCGAAAGACATGTTCGTCGATGTCACCATCGGCGTGCCGGATCCTGGTTCTGTTGACACTGCCGCGGTTGCCAAGGAATTGCCTTACGGCACTGTGAACGTCACCGCGGTCAAAGGCGGACTGGAGATTCCTGCCGAGAGCGGCGGAGATGCCATCATCATTGCCAACGCGGCCGTGATCGTGAGTCTCGAGGACGGCACCTAGACAGCGGAGCTTTCATGGCGCGCGGCGCTCGATGCGCCGTGTCATCTAGGCGAATAGCTTACCTGACGAAAAGTGATCTGCTGCGCAACTCTGCCTGTCGGTTCCCGTCAATCCCGTTCGTCTTGTATCCGAAGAGAGATGCATCGGAGATCAGGAATGAGCCATTCTCGCTATCGCTGGGTGATTGTCGCCGCTGGTGGACTTTTGGGCTGCGTCGCTATCGGCGCGATGTTTTCATTGCCGGTTTTGCTTCAACCAATCACGCGGGATACCGGCTGGTCCGTCACCGGCGTATCCAGCGCCATGACGATCGGGTTCCTTGCGATGGCGTTCACAAGCATGGTTTGGGGCACCTTGTCGGACCGGCTTGGTCCTCGTCCGGTGGTGCTGACCGGGTCGATCGTGCTTGCGGCTAGTCTCGCGCTCGCCAGCCGGGCCTCGTCGCTCGTTGCCTTTCAATTCATATTTGGGCTGATGGTCGGCGGCGCGGCGGCCGCAATCTTTGCGCCAATGATGGCGACCGTCACCGGCTGGTTCGATACGCATCGAAGCCTGGCCGTTTCGCTGGTATCGGCCGGCATGGGGATGGCGCCCATGACCATGGCGCCACTCGCTGCCTGGCTGGTCTCGAGTCATGATTGGCGAACCTCGATGCAGATCCTCGCCGTTGTCGTCGCCTGTATCATGATTCCGGTGTCGTTGCTGGTACGTCGCGCGCCGGCGCTTGAACGCGCACAGGCCGTTCCATCCGCCAAAGGGGAGACGCAAACCGAGATGTCGCTCGGCCAAGCACTGCGCTCGCCGCAGTTCATAATCTTGCTGCTGACGAACTTCTTCTGTTGCGCGACGCATTCGGGCCCGATCATCCACACGGTGAGCTACGCCATCAGCTGCGGAATACCGATGATTGCCGCGGTCACGATTTACAGTGTGGAAGGGTTGGCCGGAATGGGCGGCCGTGTCGCCTTCGGCCTGCTCGGCGATCGCTTTGGGGCCCGGCGCGTGCTCGTCTCAGGTCTGCTCCTTCAGGCGTTCGGCGCGCTCGCCTACGTCTTCGTGCGCGAGCTTGCCGCGTTCTATACCGTGGCGGCGCTGTTCGGCTTTATCTATGCCGGCACCATGCCACTGTATGCTTCGCTCGCGCGCGAGAATTTTCCATTGAAGATGATGGGCACCGTGATCGGCGGAACGGCGATGGCCGGCAGCCTCGGCATGGCGACAGGGCCGGTCGCCGGAGGTTTAATCTACGACACCTTCGCGAGCTATGCTTGGCTGTACATCGGGTCCTGGATGATGGGACTCGGTGCGTTCCTGATCGCGATGACCTTCAGGCCGATTGCAAAAGTCGAGGCCGAGCCTACCCCGGTCCCGGCATGATAAGCTGCGGTCGCCGCCAATGATTTATCTGGTGCGGTGGATGTCGCCGGACTAATTTGAGCGTGCAAATTCGAATGGGGAATAGCCTTGCCCACCACGATATACGGTATCAAGAACTGCGACACGATGAAGAAGGCCCGCGCCTGGCTCGACGATCACGGCATCGGCTATGATTTCCATGATTACAAGATTGCTGGCGTTTCGAAAGATAAACTGAAGAACTGGGTTGACGAACTGGGGTGGGAAACGCTTCTCAATCGCGCTGGCACGACGTTTCGAAAGTTGCCAGAGAGCGACAAGGAGGGTCTCAACGAAAGAAAGGCGCTTGCGTTGATGCTGGCGCAGCCCTCGATGATCAAGCGCCCGGTGCTTGAACTCGGCGGCAAATTGCTGGTCGGCTTCACGCCCGACGTCTATGCAAAGGAAGTGACGGCGCCCGGCAAGTCGCGGGGCGGCAAGAGCAGATCGTTGGCTAGTTGAATTCGATCACGTCGCCCGCCGGGATGCGGCCGGGCGCGCGGTGGAATAGGTTGCGGTCGATGACGCTGCGAAGCTTCGGCGTGGGAAGCGTGTCGTTTCCTCGCATCAGGTTCTTGATTTCGAAACCTCCATCTTCGCTGATGGTCTTCAGCGAGGCGATGATGTGCGTGACCGCGCCGCCTTCAGTGAACGGCAGCAACAGACGCTCATATGCGACCATTCGCCCGTAGATATCGTCGATGTTCGCGATCGTGTAGACGGGCAGGGCGCGTTTGATGCATTGGTAGTAGATGGGCATCACGACTGGCGCCAGTCGGGGACCTAGATATTCGTCCAGATGAAGGCCCTTGCCGCTATGGCCATAGGCGTTAGACATCCGCGTGCCGTCGCTCAGTATGGTCAGGAGCGGGGGCTCGAGCGCAGTCTCAACGGTATAATGCACGAGGTCTGGCGCTTCATCCTCGATCCGCGCCGGTTGATATTCGTCGATGCGCGGCATTGACTGCGTGCGGGCGTAAAGCCGCAACCAGGTGTTCAAGAGATCACGTTGCTTGATCGACTTGACGATTGAGGGGTCGGCGCTTGCGAATTCCAAGGCTGCCACTTCCAGGTTGCAATATGGAATGCCGCTCAGTGAAAATTGCGGCGCGTCTCGAATGCTCGCGCGGTTATGGGGCCAAGGTGAAAATTTTCCATGAAAAAGCGCGAGGGCCGCTCAAACAGCGTTAACGTATTCCTATCGACCGCCAAAGCCGCGGGGCGCACGCATTCGACTAATGGCGAATTGGCGGACAGCATTACGCCCGGGGCAGCTGAGCTTTCCGCCTTGCCTAACCGCTCGGGTTGACGGCATATTCCGGCCCGGAGGCGGCGGTCCGGGACGAGTTTACAAGACCTCCTGGGAAACCTGCCGGTTAGGAAACAATTGGCTGCGGGCGAGGGGCTTTCGCGACGCCGGCTGATGGGGGAAGCTTGTTTGGCCGATGAGTTCATTCTCGAAACCCAAGGATTGACCAAGGAATTTGCCGGGTTCTTTGCGGTTCGCGATGTCGCATTGAAGGTCCGTCGCGGTAGCATCCACGCCTTGATTGGCCCGAACGGGGCGGGCAAGACGACGTGCTTCAATCTGCTGACCAAATTCCTGAAGCCTTCGGCGGGTCGGATTTTATACAAGGGGCACGACATTACCGCGATGGCGCCTGCCGATGTGGCGCGGCTGGGTCTTGTGCGCTCGTTCCAGATTTCGGCGGTTTTTCCCCACCTGACCGCCCTTGAGAACGTCAGGGTCGCACTGCAGCGCCAGCACGGCAGCTCCTTCGATTTCTGGCGGTCCAAATCGGTTTTGAATCGATTCAATGCTCGGGCGCTCGAATTGCTCGACGAAGTGGGGTTGAACGAGTTCGCCAACACGCCGGCCGTCGAAATGCCCTACGGGCGCAAGCGAGCGCTCGAGATAGCGACTACGCTGGCGCTCGATCCGGAAATGATGCTGCTGGACGAGCCGATGGCCGGCATGGGTCACGAGGACATCGACAAGATCGCCGCGCTGATCAAGCGTATTTCGGCGAAATATACCATTTTGATGGTCGAACATAATCTGAGCGTCGTCGCCAATCTGTCCGACATCATTACCGTGCTGACGCGCGGTCACGTGCTGGCCGAAGGCAATTATGCCGAGCTGTCCAAGGACGATCGCGTCAAAGAAGCTTATCTGGGGGCGGGGCATGGCTGATTCAGAGATGGCCGATGCCGCCGTCACGAAACCTGTGTCTTCCGCAGCGGGCCCGATCCTGTCGATCCAGAATCTCGAGGCCTGGTACGGGGAATCCCACATTCTCCATGGCATCAACTTCAACGTGAATGCCGGCGAGGTGGTCACGCTTCTCGGGCGCAACGGCGCTGGCAAGACCACGACGCTTAAGTCGATCATGGGAATGATCGGCAAGCGCTCTGGCTCGATCCGTTTCGACAATCAGGAGATCGTTCGAGCCTCCTCGGATCGGATCGCGCGCATGGGCATCGCGTTGTGTCCCGAAGAGCGCGGGATTTTTGCGAGCCTTAATGTGCGCGAAAATCTGCTGCTGCCGCCCGTCGTGCGCCCCGGGGGGCTGTCGCTTGATCAGATATTCGAACTGTTTCCCAACCTGAAGGAACGGCTTGGCAGTCAGGGCACCAAGCTTTCGGGCGGCGAGCAGCAGATGCTCGCGGTTGCGCGAATCCTGCGTACCGGCGCGCATTTCCTGATGCTGGATGAACCCACCGAAGGTCTGGCGCCTGTCATCATCCAGCAGATCGGGCACACCATCGCGCGACTCAAGAAGGAAGGCTTCACCATCCTGCTCGTGGAGCAAAACTTTCGTTTCGCCGCCACGGTGGCCGATCGTTACTACATCGTCGAGCACGGCAAGATCATCGACGGCTTCGCGAACTCCGAACTGCATGCGAATATGGACAAGCTTCACACTTATCTCGGCGTCTGAAGCAAACAACAAGAAACCTGGAAAAGAAGGAAACCTGATGAGAACCAGATCGATCGCGTCGTTGCTGCTTGGCACCTCGCTTATGTTCGCCACGGGAAGCATTGCCATCGCGCAGGACAAGACCGTGAAGATCGGCGCGCTGTCCGATCAGTCCGGCTTGTATGCCGATCTTGGCGGGCCCGGCTCGACGCTGGCCGCACAGATGGCGGTTGAGGATTCCGGCCTGACCGGCAAGGGCTGGAAAATCGACATCATATCCGGCGATCACCAGAACAAGCCCGATATCGGCACCGCCATTGCCCGGCAGTGGTTCGACGTCGACAAGGTTGACGTTATTGTCGACGTGCCGAATTCCGGTGTCGCGCTTGCCGTGAACAACGTGGTGAAAGAAAAGAACGGCACTTACATCAATTCGGGTGCCGCGACCTCCGATCTGACCAATGCGCAGTGCTCGCCGAATACGGTCCACTGGACGTATGACACCTACATGCTCGCCCACACCACCGGGCAGGCGCTGGTGAAAGCCGGCGGCGACACCTGGTTCTTCCTCACGGCGGACTACGCGTTCGGTGCGGCGCTTGAACGCGACACCACTGCGGTGATCCTCGCGAATGGCGGCAAAGTGGTCGGTGGCGTCAAGCATCCGCTCAACACGTCGGATTTCTCGTCGTTCCTGCTCCAGGCGCAATCGTCCAAGGCCAAGATCATCGGTCTTGCGAATGCCGGCGGCGACACCACCAACGCCATCAAGCAGGCGGCCGAATTCGGCATCGTCAAGGGCGGACAGAAGCTCGCCGCGCTTCTGTTGTTCCTGACGGACGTCAAGGCGATCGGACTGGAAACCGCACAGGGGCTGAACTTCACGGAAACCTTTTACTGGGACATGAACGACCAGACCCGAGCGTTCTCCAAGAAGTTCGCCGCGCGCATGAAGAACGGCGCGCCACCGACCATGGTGCAGGCCGGGGTCTATTCGGGGCTGTTGCATTACTTCAAGGCGCTGGATGCGCTGGGCGGCAATCCGCACGACGGTATCAAGGTCGTCGACAAGATGAAGTCGATGCCGACCGAGGATCCGTTGTTCGGCAAGGGCCAGATCCAGCCGAACGGCCGCACCATCCACAATGCTTACCTGTTCGAGGTGAAGAAGCCGTCGGAGTCGAAATCTGCCTGGGACTTTTACAAGCTGGTCGGCACCGTTCCCGGCGACCAGGCTTTCACTCCGCTCTCGGAAAGCAAGTGCGCTCTCCTGAAGAAGTAAGATATCGTGTACGCCGCTGGCCTTCGGGCCGGCGGCTTACGCGGCGATGATGAGATTGAGCGCGAAAGAGTGAAACCATGCAGGCTCTGTACGCACAGCTTCTGGTCGGATTGATCAACGGCTCGTTCTACGCCTTGCTCAGTCTCGGGCTGGCCGTGATCTTCGGCATGCTCAACATCATCAACTTCGCGCATGGCGCGCTCTATATGATGGGCGCGTTCTGCGCCTATTTTCTGTTGAGCCTCACCGGGCTCGGATATTGGCCGGCCCTGATCGTTGCTCCCGTGGTGGTCGGGATTTTCGGCATGATCCTGGAGCGGACGCTGCTGCGATGGCTCACCGGCCTCGACCATCTCTACGGCTTGCTGCTGACATTCGGCATCGCCCTGATCGTGCAGGGCGTGTTCCAGAATTATTTCGGCTCCTCCGGTCTGCCGTATGCCATCCCGGATGAACTGAAGGGCGGGATGAATCTCGGCTTCATGTTCCTGCCGATCTATCGCGGCTGGGTCGTCGTGTTTTCCCTCGTGGTCTGTCTGCTCACCTGGTACCTGATCGAGCGAACGCGGCTTGGTGCTTACTTGCGCGCAGCTACTGAAAATCCGGCGCTGGTGCGCGCCTTCGGCATCAACGTGCCGAGAATGATCACCCTGACTTACGGGCTTGGCGTCGGGCTGGCGGCGCTGGCCGGCGTGTTGTCGGCGCCGATCAACCAGGTGCGACCCCTGATGGGCGCCGATCTGATCATCGTCGTGTTCGCGGTGGTGGTGATCGGCGGCATGGGGTCCATCATGGGTTCGATCATCACCGGCTTTGCGCTTGGCGTGATCGAGGGACTGACGAAATACTTCTATCCCGAAGCCTCCAACACCGTTGTATTCGTCTTGATGGTGCTGGTGTTGCTGGTGAAGCCAACGGGACTGACGGGACGGGCGGCCTGACATGACAACATTGACCGACGACACCTTGCCGGTGACCCCGCGCGCGATGCGCGACGAGATGATCGTGTTCTTCGCCATGGCGGCGCTTTTGGCGGTCGTGCCGTGGACCGGTATTTATCCATATTTCGTCATGCAGGCGCTGTGCTTCGCGCTGCTCGCCTGCGCCTTCAACCTGTTGATCGGCTATGGCGGGTTGCTCTCGTTCGGCCATGCGATGTTCCTGGGGACGGCCGGTTACGTAAGCGCGCATGCGCTGAAGGTCTGGGGTTTGCCGCCGGAGCTCGGAATTTTGGCCGGCACCGTCGGCGCTGCGGCGCTTGGCGTCGTCACCGGCGTCATCGCGATCCGCCGTCAGGGCATTTACTTCTCGATGATCACGCTGGCGCTGTCGCAGCTCCTGTATTTCATCTATCTGCAGACGCCGTTCACGCACGGCGAAGACGGCATCCAGGGCATTCCGCAAGGACACCTGTTCGGAATATTCGATTTATCGAAGCCGACCACGCTGTATTACGTGGTTCTTGCCGGCTTTCTCGCAGGCTTCCTGCTGATCTATCGCACCATCAACTCGCCGTTCGGCGAGGTCCTGAAAGCGATCCGCGAGAACGAGCCCCGTGCGGTCTCGCTCGGCTACAAGACCGATCAGTACAAGCTGCTCGCCTATATCCTTTCGGGCACGCTGGCCGGTTTTGCCGGTTCGTTGAAGGTCTTTGTCGCGCAGAACGCGTCGTTGACCGACGTGCACTGGAGCATGTCGGGCGAGATCGTGCTGATGACGCTGGTCGGTGGCCTCGGCACGGTGTTCGGTCCCGTGGTCGGCGCCTTCGTCATCATCGCCATGCAGCAATACCTGGCGGGCTTCGGGTCAGTGGGTCACGGTGATCCAGGGCGTCGTTTTCGTCATTTGCGTGCTGACATTCCGGCGCGGTGTCATTGGCGAGATCGCCCATTTCCTTCGCATATCGCTGTAAGCACCAGATTTCTAGGCCCTTTCGGGTATCACAAAGCGGTGGATGATCCCGCTTGCAACCACGGGGTTGGCGAGCTTTTGCGGCGAAATCGGTTTATGACAGTTTGGTGACGGGCCGCTTGAAGCCCGGACCGGCAAATGGTGGATATGCCTCATGCTGCATTGGTTCCGCGCCTTTCTGCCGAAAGAGGAACGGTTTTTCGAGCTGTTCGCCCGCCACGCCAACACGGTGGTGCAGGGCGCTTTGGCATTGCAGGATATGCTCCGTGGCGGCGAGGAGACCCCGGTGTTCTGCCAGCGCGTCAACCAATTTGAAAACGACGCTGACAATATCACCCGCGAGGTGCTTACCGCGGTGCGCCGAACCTTCATCACACCCTTCGACCGCGGCGACATCAAGAACCTCATCACTGCGATGGATGACGCCATCGATCAGATGCAGCAGACCGCGAAGGCGGTCGTGCTGTTCGAGGTGCGGGTCTTCGAACCTCCCATGCGCGAAATGGGTACGCTGCTGGTCGAGTGCGCCAATCTCGTCGGCCGGGCGTTGCCGTTGTTGCAGTCAATCGGCGAGAACGTGTCAATGCTGACGTCGATTACCGAAGAACTCACCAAGCTGGAGGGCCGGGTTGACGACCTCCACGACATCGGCCTGAAGGAGTTGTTTCTCAAACACCGCAACGCCAACACAATGGATTTCATCGTCGGTGCGGAGATCTATGACCATCTCGAGAAAGTCGCCGATCGTTTCGATGACGTGGCAAACGAGATCAACAGCATCGTGATCGAACAGGTATAGGGCAGGGCCGCACGGTGGATGCCACGCTGGGTCTTCCCATATTGGTCGGCTTAATTGCCGTTGCGCTGCTGTTCGATTTCCTGAACGGACTGCACGACGCCGCCAACTCGATCGCCACAATCGTATCGACGCGCGTGCTGCGTCCGCAATACGCGGTGTTCTGGGCGGCGTTCTTCAACTTCGTCGCCTTTGCGGTGTTTGGGCTGCACGTCGCCAATACGATCGGCACCGGCATCATTGAGCCTAGCGTGATTGATAGCGCGGTTATATTCGCGGCCCTGATCGGCGCCATCGTGTGGAATGTGTTGACGTGGGCGCTCGGGATACCGTCGTCGAGTTCGCATGCGCTGATCGGCGGACTGGTCGGCGCCGGCATGGCCAAGGCCGGATTTTCGGCGGCGGTCTGGAGTGGGCTGTCGAAAACACTGCTCGCGATCGTGCTGTCGCCGCTGGTCGGATTTCTCCTCGCTATGATGCTGGTCGCCATTGTGTCGTGGGCGTCGGTACGCTCGACGCCGTTTGCGGTGGACCGCGCGTTCCGGATCCTGCAATTCGTCTCGGCCTCGCTTTATTCGCTCGGCCATGGCGGCAATGACGCCCAGAAGACGATGGGCATCATCGCCGTGCTGCTCTACTCGCAAGGCTATCTCGGCGTGGAATTTTCGGTGCCGTTTTGGGTGGTGCTGGCATGTCAGGCGGCAATGGCGCTGGGCACGCTGATGGGTGGATGGCGGATCGTTCGCACCATGGGACTTCGCATCACCAAGCTCACGCCGATGCAGGGATTCTGTGCCGAGACCGGCGGCGCTGCGACCCTGTTCATGGCGACATTTCTCGGGGTTCCCGTGTCGACAACTCACACCATCACCGGGGCCATTGTTGGCGTCGGCGCCGCGCGGCGGGCATCCGCGGTGCGCTGGAACGTGGCGAGTTCGATCGTGTATGCCTGGTTGATCACCATTCCCGCATCCGCCAGCGTCGCTGCGCTGGCGTACTGGGCGGTGTGGCTACTGCGAAAAGCAGCCTAGCATTAACTGGATTACGGCGGTCCGATCCCTAGATAGGGAGGCTCAGCCGTTATTCACTTTTGACCGGGCCTTCTCGCACTTGATCCGGCCCGCTTTCCCTGCCAACGCTCATGCCATGTCCGAGCTCGCCGTTACAGCCGAATCATCCCCCCGTTCGCCGCTCGCCGCTGAAGTGGCGCGGCGGCGGACTTTTGCGATCATTTCACACCCCGACGCCGGCAAGACCACGTTGACGGAAAAGCTGCTGCTGTTTGGCGGCGCGATCAATCTTGCGGGACAGGTCAAGGCCAAGGGTGAACGGCGCAACACCCGTTCCGACTGGATGAAGATCGAGCGCGAGCGCGGCATTTCGGTCGTGACGTCGGTGATGACATTCGAATTCGATGGTCACGTGTTCAACCTGCTGGACACACCGGGCCACGAGGATTTCTCCGAAGATACTTACCGGACCCTGACCGCGGTAAACTCCGCTGTGATGGTGATCGACGCCGCCAAGGGCATCGAGGATCGAACGCGCAAGCTGTTCGAAGTTTGCCGGCTGCGCGACATCCCGATCATCACCTTCATCAACAAGATGGATCGCGAAAGCCGGGATACTTTCGAACTCCTCGACGAGATCGAAAAGACGCTCGCTCTCGACACCACGCCCATGACCTGGCCCGTCGGCCGGGGACGCGACTTCCTCGGCACCTACGACGTTGCCGATGGCGGCATTCGTCTGCTCGAGGGAAGCGGGGCCAAGACCGGCGCTGCGCAACAGATCGATATTGCCGATCTCGCCGGCCGCAATCCCAATCTTGACGTCGCCGCGATCAAGGACGAACTCGCCCTGGTAACGGAGGCCTGCAAGCCGTTCGAGCTCGAAGCGTTTCGTGAGGGCCATTTGACGCCGGTTTATTTTGGCAGCGCGTTGCGCAATTTCGGCGTTGGCGATCTCCTGGAGGGCCTCGGCCGGTTCGCTCCACCTCCGCGCGCGCAGGAATCCAATCTGCGCAAGGTCGAAGCCGCCGAGCCGCGCATGAGCGCATTCGTGTTCAAGATCCAGGCCAACATGGATCCGAACCACCGCGACCGCATCGCGTTCGCCCGCCTGTGTTCGGGCAAACTTATCCGCGGCATGAAGGCCAAGCTGGTGCGCACCGGCAAGAACATGTCGCTTTCCAGTCCGCAGTTCTTCTTTGCTCAGGATCGCGCGCTGGCAGACGAGGCCTTTGCCGGCGATGTCGTCGGCATTCCCAATCACGGGACATTGCGGATCGGCGACACGCTTACGGAAGGCGAGGACCTGGCTTTCGTCGGAGTTCCAAGCTTCGCGCCGGAGATCGTTCGCCGGGTGCGGCTGACGGATGCGATGAAAGCGAAGAAGCTCAAGGAAGCTCTGCAGCAGATGTCCGAAGAGGGCGTGGTGCAGGTGTTCCGGCCGCGCGACGGCGCACCTGCGCTGGTCGGCGTGGTGGGCCCGCTGCAACTTGACGTGCTGAAGGCGCGGCTTGAAGCGGAATATGCCTTGCCGGTGGATTTCGAAGTCAGTGAATTTCAGCTGGCGCGCTGGATTTCGTCCGAGGATCGCAAGAAGCTCGATGCATTCATTGCCGCGAACGGCTCCGGGGTCGCCGATGATGTCGACGGCGACCCGGTGTTTTTAGCCAAAAACGAATTCTATCTCGGCTACACGCGCGAGCGCGCCGAGGGAATTACCTTCTCCAGCATCAAGGATGTGAAGAGAAAAGCCTAGGGCAGGGCATTAGCTTGGCGATCTCTCGGACTTGATACTGACCGAGGTGAACATCATCTTCTCGAGAACATCCGAGGCCTTCTGATGTTGCGTCGCATCGTTGTCATCCTCACGTTTGTTCTCTTCGGTATTGCGGTCACAGGCAGCGCCGAAGCTCGGCGGCGGCATCAAATCAACTCAACGCCGTTTTCACACGAGCCATGCAGCGTACTCGATGGGCGACCCTGCACGCCCTCGTTTTGCAGCGTCTTCAACCACGGCCCATGCATTCCTGAGATCGACTATCCCTACGGCGAAAACCTTCAGCTGACGGTCCAAACCGTTCCCTCGAAAGATGCCGCATCGAATTACGTCAAGCCGGACCACGACCTCGACACCATCGGAGACCTGTTTGCCGAGTTGCGCGCGTGCTGGTCGCCGCCGCCGCCTGACGCCGCGCGAAACGGCATGCAGGTGTCGGTGCGCCTTAGTTTCAAGAAGTCCGGCGAAATGATCGGGCCGCCACGCCTGACCTTTGCAACTCCCGGCGTACCAGCCGAGACGCGCAGTGCTTACCTGAACGCGATCAACGCTTCGCTCGATGCCTGCCTGCCGCTAAAATTTACCCACGGGTTGGCCGGCGCCGTGGTGGGGCGTCCGATCGCTATTCGCTATGTCGATAATCGCGAGCTGGGCAAGGCGTCGGAAAAGCAGTGAACGGACATGTTCGACGGCTGCGATTACCCCGGGCTTGACCTCGCATCGCCTTTCTTCCAGGAAGTAGGTCATGGGACTAGCGGTAATGATCCTGGGCCTTGTGCTCTTTCTCGGCGTCCACACGCTCACCACCCAGCGTGAATTGCGCGCGCGCATCATCGCCTCGACTGGCGAAGGCGCTTACAAGTTGGGGTACGCGCTGGCTTCGCTGATCGGACTTGTCCTGATCGTCTGGGGCTTTGCTCATTATCGCGCAACGGGCTGGATCGATGTCTGGTACCCGCCGAAGGCGCTGAAACACATCGCGGTCGCACTGATGCTGCCGGCCGTTATCCTGGTGGTCGCCTCATACATTCGAGGCCGGATTTACACGACCCTGAAACACCCGATGCTGGCGGGCGTGAAATTGTGGGCGTTCGCGCATTTGCTCGCAAATGGCGACCTCGGCTCGATTATCCTGTTCGGCTCGTTTCTGGGATGGGCGGTTTTCGACCGGATATCGCTGAAGCGTCGCGCCGATCCCGGGGCGCCGCCGATCCCGGTTGGTGGGACCGGTAATGACCTGATCGCGGTTGCGGTCGGGTTTGTCGCCTATCTGGCACTTGCCTTCGCATTCCATCCGGTCGTGATCGGCGTGCCGGTAGTTGGAGCTTAGGTCCCGTCCGAGCACGCCTTGGCGCTGCCGGGCGCGGCAACCAGCCCGAACCCTGTCGTTTGAGGGTCTGATGCGGCCGGCTTTGCCTTGCCAAGGCCATACCGATAAGATATCGCCGCCGAACGCGGGGACGGGCCTTTGCCGTGGTTTGCGCCTTTGCCATAGGATCGCGCTTAAGTGTCTGAATTATTTGACGAAGTTGACGAGGAAGTACGTCGCGAACAGCTCAAGAAGCTGTGGGACAAATATTCCATTTTCATCGTGGCCGCGGCGCTCCTGATCGTCGCCGCCGTGGGTGGCTGGCGCGGGTATCAGTACCTTGAAGCCAAAAAGGCGGCCGAGGCGGGTGCGGCCTTCGATAAGGCCGCCGAATTGTCTGAGCAGAACAAGCACGCCGAGGCGGAGGCAGCCTTTGCTGAACTCGCGGCGAAGGCACCGTCTGGCTATCGCATGCTGGCGCGGCTTCGTGCAGCCGGCGAACTCGCAAATCGCGATCCGCAAGCGGCTGCGAAGATGTTCGACGAGATCGCCGCCGATCCTGCTGTCGGCACGGTGGAGCGCGATCTAGCCAGGGTTCATGCGGCCGGACTTCTTGTGGACACCTCGACCTACCCTAATTTACTCCAGCGTCTTGAGGCAGCCGCAGCACCCACCGCGCCCTTCCGTCATAGCGCGCGCGAAATGCTTGCTCTCTCCGCCTGGCGCGCCAACGATGCGACGGCAGCGCGGCGGTGGCTGGATCAGATCGCCAGCGATGCCGAGACCCCGCCGGGCCTACGCTCGCGTGCCGAAGCCTTGCAGGGTTTGCTGCCGCCAGTTGCGAAAAGCTGACAGCGGGAAATGTTTTTGACCGAGAAATCGACCATGCGCCGCTCGCAACGTTGTATCGCAGCCGTCGTCCTGATCGCGCTCTCGGGCGTGCTGGGTGGATGTTCGGGCGGGGGCTTCGATCCGAGCGATCTGCTGGATTTCCTGGACACCAAGAAAAAGCTGCCCGGTGAGCGCAAGCCGGTGTTTCCTGAAGGCGTACCCGGGCTCGATCAGGGCGTGCCGAAAGAGTTGTACAGGGGCGCCCAGCAGCAGGATCAGCAGAACGCCGATGTTGCCGCCACCGCTGCCGTGGCTCCGGCCGCCGAGCCGGCGAACTCAAAGCAGGCTGCGAGATCGAAGGCCAAGGGCAAGCAGCCGGCCGCGGCCAGCACTGCGCGGACCCAGGAGCCTGCCGCCGCTCCAGCGGAGGCGGAAGCAGCGCCTGAAGATGATAGCACTCCGGCCGCGCCGCCGGCCCCGAAGCCTAAGAAAATCGTTCGCAAGCGCACCACCGCGCCGCCGCCTGACCAGCCGGCCGCACAATCTGCTCAGCCCGCGCAGTCCGCGCAACAATCGGCTCCGCCATTCCCGGCCCCTATGCCGAGCGGTACCTTCACGCGCTAATCCCGCCTGTACATGTTCGTTGACATGCGTCGGATAAATCGCGCACGGATGATCCATGCCCTTCACGATCGCCATCATCGGCCGGCCGAATGTCGGAAAATCGACGCTGTTCAACCGTTTGGTGGGGCAGAAGCTTGCGCTCGTCGATGATGAGCCCGGCGTCACAAGGGACCGCAGGGAAGGCGAGGGGCGTCTCGGGGATCTCGAATTTACGGTGATCGACACAGCCGGCCTCGACGAAGGGGCGAAGGGGTCACTTACCGCGCGAATGCAGGAGCAAACCGAAGCCGCGATCGCTCTGGCTGACGCCCTGATGTTCGTGATCGATGCGCGCGCAGGCCTCACTCCAAACGATCAGACCTTTGCCGAATTTGCGCGCCGCGCAAACAAGCCCGTGGTGCTCGTGGCCAACAAGGCGGAGGGAAAACACGGAGAGATCGGCGCGATGGAATCCTACGCGCTGGGACTGGGTGATCCCGTGCAGATTTCGGCCGAGCATGGCGAAGGCCTTAGCGATCTCTATGACGCGCTGCGCCCGCTCATGCCGGAACCCTTGGATGAAGAGGAGCAACACGGCGATGACGAGTTGGGGAGTGATGAGGATCTGGCAAAGCGGCCTATTCGCGTCGCCATCGTCGGCCGTCCTAATGCCGGGAAATCCACGCTGATCAATCATCTGCTCGGCGAGGAGCGGCTATTGACCAGCGCGGAAGCCGGCACCACGCGCGATTCCATTTCCGTCGAGATCAACTGGCAAGGGCGAAATTTTCGGGTGTTCGATACCGCAGGACTGAGGCGGCGCTCGCGGATCGAGGAAAAGCTGGAGAAGCTGTCGGTGGCGGACGCGCTGCGCGCGGTGCGCTTCGCCGAGGTGGTGGTCATGGTGATGGATTCGCAGAACCGTTTCGAGGAGCAGGATTTGCGGATTGCCGATCTTATCGAGCGCGAGGGCAGGGCGCTGGTGATCGCGGTGAATAAATGGGATTTGATGCCGGCAAACCCGGGACAGATTTCGGCGTTGCGCACCGACGCCGATCATTGCCTGCCGCAGGTCAAGGGTGTTCCTGTCGTCGCCGTTTCCGGTTTGATGGGCGAGGGAATAGATCGCCTGATGACCGCGATCGAGCAGGCTTACGCAGTCTGGAACAAGCGGGTGTCGACCGCATCGCTCAACAGATGGTTCGAACAGGCGGTGGACGCCAACCCGCCGCCGGCGGTATCGGGCCGACGCCTGAAGTTGAATTACATCACGCAGGCCAAGGCGCGACCGCCCAGTTTTGTGCTGTTCTGCTCGCGCGCGGATGCGGTGCCGCAATCGTATCTGCGCTACCTCGTCAATTCCATGCGCGAATATTTCGAGCTTCCGGGAACGCCGGTGCGGATCGCGCTTCGCGAGAAGGCCAACCCCTTCGCACACAAGCGCAGGCGGCCGTCGTGAGCGGAGCAGTCACCGGTTCGCAATGCCGCCGAACTCAGCCCAGTTGGAACAAGTCGAGCGGCGTCCATAGGCACCTTCCATCCCTCCAGCCCAATTCGGAACCTGAACAGGAAATCAAGATGAAAAAGCAACGGGAAATCGGCATTTTAAGTGCTGCCGCCATAGGTGATTGGGCTTGCTGCTGGTTCGGCTCCGCGGCGAGCGGGACGGGACAGATCGATACCTATCTTGCGATGAACGGCGGCCGGGCCAACTCCAACGGCCTTTATCTGATTAGCTCCGGCGGCAATGACGTGTCCTTTGCGTTTGGCGGGTTCGCTAGCAGCCCTGTAACCCAAGCAGACAAGATCACGTACCTGCAACATAGCGCCAACGGCTTGAGCGACAAAATCGCCGTTCTGCAAAACGCAGGTGCACGGACCATTGTCGTTCCTGGCCTGGATTATTCGTTCCCGACGGGCAATCCGGCGCAGCAGGCGGCGGAGCTCGCATACAATCACGCTCTGTGGTCGGGCCTGGCCGCGCGAGGCGTCAACTTCATTCCGGGAGATTTCAACTCGGTGCGGCTCGCAATTGTAGCCGATCCCGCGCGCTTCGGGTTTCAGTTCATCAACAGTAATCCTGCGAGCACGGCCTGCACGCTGCCGGCCGGTATCACCACCGCTTATGCCTTGCTCTGTTCGTCGAATCCTGCCGCCCCGTCCCATCTCGTCTCGGCGGACGCTGCCCAGACCCATTTGTTCGCTGACGATCAGCATTTCACCACCGCAGGCCAGAAGCTTGAGGCGGATTACTTCTACAGCCTGGTCGTCGCGCCGAGCGAGATTTCGTTTCTGGCGGAAAACGCCGTGCAGTCACGCACCGTCACTGTCGCCGGCATTCAAGACCAGATCGGCATTTCACGGCAGCGCCGCAGAACTGGTTTCAGCGGCTGGATCAACGGAGATGTCTCAAGCCTAAAAATTGATAATCCCGCGCCGGGCTTCCCTGGCGATCCCAGCACGCCATTTTCCGGCACCGTCGGTTTCGATTACAACTGGGCCGCGGGCTATTTACTCGGTGCCGCGATCACCACTGGCGCCCAAAAGCCAGGTTTTGAACTCGGCGGCAGCTTCCAGCAGAAGGAAGTTGCCGGCAGCCTCTATGCCGGGTCCGTCAAGGGGCCGGGTTGGGCGAACGTGATTGCAACGTATGGGGCGCTGCACTACGACGTGAATCGCATTATGCCGATCGGCATAACCATGCAAAGCAGCAACGGCACGACACACGGCGGTAACGTCTCGGTTGCAGTCCAGGGCGGCTACGATTTCGTCAATGGCGCATGGATCTCATGGCCCGATCACGGGATTGACCTGGCAGCAAGTCAAGGTAAGTGGCTTCACCGAAACCGGGTCGTTCACCGCGCTTTCGTTCGGAGACCAGACGCGCGACTCCGTCATAAGCGCGCTGGGCTACAAGGCCGCTTTCGACTTCGGACGATTCCGTCCGTACGTTCTGGCCGTGTGGAATTATGAACTGGGGCCAATCGACCGAACAGTGAGCGCTTCGCTCACGACAATCGACGCGCCAAGCTACGTGATGCCTGCGGTCAAGCTTGGTCGCGATTGGGCGACGGCTACCATCGGCACCACCCTGAATCTCTCGGAGGCCTTCACCGGACTCACGTCGTTTACGGCAAGCGCCGGTCAGACCGGCGTGACGACCTGGGTTTTGGCGGATCGCAAACCACCGACGGCAATGCCGCGCAGGGCACTAGCACCACGACCAGCCGGATATTCGGCACGGCTGTTGGCGCGGACTATTCGTTCTCGCCTCTCACCATCGCGGGCTTTGCCCTGACCGGCGGAGGCACCAACTTCGGGGTCGCCAACAGCTTGGGCGGCGGGCGCAGCGACCTGTTCCAGGCCGGCGCGTTCGTGCGTCATGACCATGGCCCGGCCTATGTCAGCGCCGCGCTGGCTTACGGCTGGCAGGGCGTTACCACCGATCGCACCGTCACCATCTCCGGTGTGGACAGCCTGCATGCGAGCTTCAACGCCAACACTTGGTCCGGCCGGCTTGAAGGCGGTTACCGCTTCGTCGCGCCAACGTTCGGCGGCCTCAGCCTCACGCCCTATGCGGCGGCGCAGGTCACGGCGTTCGATCTGCCGGCCTATGCGGAAAAGGCTATCGCTGGCGCCAGCACTTTTGCGCTGGCCTATGCTCGAGTGCCGACGAGACGGTCAGCATTGGCGGCTCTCGTGCCGTGTTGATCAAGCCGAAGGCGCCGCGTGCAAGTGTGATCCTGATGCCGGGCGGTGACGGGGCGATCCGTGCGGGCGATGCCGGCGACATCCACGGAATGATGGGTAACCAGCTTGTCCGAACGCGCCATGCCTATGCGGCTCGTGGGCTGGCGGTGCTTGTCGTCGATACGAACACCGATCTTAGCGGCGCGGTTCAGTATATGGCTGCGATCAAGCGTCCCGTCACGGCCATCGGTACCAGCATGGGCACGATACGCGCCGCGCAAGGGATTGCGCGGGGGGCAAGACCGGACGCATTGGTTTTGACATCCGGATTTCTCAGTGCGCAGTCCGGTTCGAGCAACAATGTCATGTCGATCCTTGGTTCACCGGCATCATTGCCGCGCACCCTTGTGATTCATCACACGCAGGATAGCTGCAGAGTTACATTGCCGGCAGGAGTCGAGCCGTTCATCAAGTGGTCAGCCGGTCGCGCCCGGGTAACCTGGATAAGCGGGGGAGGCAGTGAGGGCGACGCATGCGAGGCGATGTCCCATCACGGGTTCAACGGCCAGGATGGTCAGATTGTAGGGATCGCCGGCGGCTTCCACTGATATTGACGCAGCAAAGACCGACCGGACTTACTGAATCCGGCCGGTCAGTCGTCACATCACTTTTTAACCAGTGGGCACTCGCTCGCTTCGAGCGGTTTCGCGGCATCTTCCGGTGAGATGGTCGCGACCAGCTTGTAATAATCCCACGCATATTTCAACTCTTCGGGCTTCTTCACCTCGAACAGATAGGCCGGAATGATCCGCCGTCCATCGGACCGCAACGGACCCTTGCCGAAGAGGGGATCGTCCGTCGGGATTTCCTTCATCTTGGCGACCACTTTCGCGCCGTCATGCGGGTTTGCGCCAAGCGCTTCCACCGCCTTGAGGTAGTGCAGCACGGCGGCGTAATTTCCCGCCACCGTCATCGAGGGCATGGTGCCCTTGGGCGACAGCTTCTGAAAGCGCTTCGACCAGTCGCGCGTCTTGTCGTTCATGTCCCAGTAGAACGATTCCGTAAATGTCAGGCCTTGCGCGGTCTTCAAGCCGAGTGAGTGAACGTCGTTGATGAAGAGCAGCAGCGCCGCGACCTTCTGGCCGCCTGCGACAATGCCGAATTCAGACGCCTGCTTGATCGCGTTGGTGGTGTCGCCACCGGCGTTGGCAAGTCCGACGACCTTGGCTTTCGAGGACTGCGCCTGCAACAGGAACGACGAGAAGTCCGAAGTATTGAGGGGATGCCTGACGGCGCCAAGCACCTTGCCGCCATTGGCGGTGACCACCGCCGACGTATCGCGTTCCAGTGCGTGGCCGAATGCGTAATCCGAAGTGAGGAAGAACCAGGTGTCGCCGCCCGCTTTGGTCAGCGCTTTGCCCGTGCCGTTTGCCAGCATGTAGGTATCGTAAGTAAAGGAGACCGTATTCGGCGTGCAGGCTTTGCCCGTGAGATCGGCGGTCGCCGCACCGGAATTGAGCAGCACCGCGTTCTTGTCACGGACCACATTGCTGACTGCGAGGGCGACGCCGGAGTTCGGCGTGTCCGCGATCGCGTCGACCTTGTCGCTATCGATCCACTGCCGCGCGATGTTGACGCCGACGTCCGGCTTGTTCTGATGATCGCCGCTTAAAACGTCGATCTTCCAGCCCTTGGCCAGCAGACCGGAATCCTCGACCGCCATCTTGATCGCGGCTACCGAATTGGCGCCGCCGATGTCGGCATAGAGGCTCGACATATCGTTGAGTACGCCGATCTTGACCGTCTTGTCCTGGGCTAATGCCGAGGTCGCGAGCCCTGATCCGGCAATTGCGGTAAGCGCGACGAAGCACCGCGCGAGCGTCGTTTTCATATGTTCCCTCCAATGTTGATGCCGGGGTAGCTCTCTTTCGGAGCCCTAAACCAGCAGCGGACCGCCTGCGATAGCCGTTCTGGAGCGGCCCGGCAATCCACCTCCAGTCTTAGCGGTTCTGATTGAATCAGAACCGGACTGTAGCCATTTGTTTTGACGCGTTTTCTTCACGCGAACCGGGCTCCACTTTGCTCGAAAACGCTCTAATGTAGCGCGTCCGAGGTCAGTCTGAACCTCTGGATGCGCTTGGCGTTATCGACCTCACCCGTATAGACGTTGCCCTGCTGGTCAACGGCCATCGCATGCACCCAATGAAAATGTCCGGCGTTGCGGCCGCTGTGACCGAACGTACCGACGACGCTGCCATCGTCGCGTTTCAGAACCCGGATCTCGTTGTTCTCGCCGTCGGCATTCAGCAAGTAGGTTTGCTTCGGGTCGGGCCACAGCGCGAGATCCCACACCGCACCGTTGCCGAGCGTGTTCTTCTCGTAAAACCATTCCTTCACGAACGTGCCGTCCTTCTTGAACACCTGAATGCGGTTCTGCGTGCGATCGCAGACATAGACCAGGCCGTCGTTGGAGATCTTCACGCAGTGTACGGGGTTGCCGAATTGTTGCTGCACCGGCGCCTTCGGATCGTAGGCTGCCTGCTTCTCGTCGTTGGGCGGGTTTCCGTAGGCGCCCCAATGCCGCTTGTACGCGCCGCTCGTCGCGTCATAGACGATCACGCGTCGGTTGCCGTATCCGTCGGCGACGTAGATTTCGTTGGCGTCCTTGTCGATGGCGGTTTCGGCGGGCTTGCCGAGTTGGCTGGTGTCGTTACTCCCGGTGCGTGGTCCGATCTTGCCAATCTGCATGACGAACTTGCCGTCGAGAGTGAATTTCAGGAGCGCGTTGTCGTTATCGGCATTGCCGCCGATCCAGACGAAGCCACGCTCGTCGACTTCGATGCCGTGCTCGCGCCCGACCCATTCGTAGCCTTCGCCGGGGCCGCCCCAGGAGCGCAGTAGATTCCCATCGCTGTCGAATTCCAGCACCGGTGGCGCCGGTACGCAGCATTTTGAGCGGGGCGGGTTCAGCGTCGCGCCCTTCTCATCCTCGCTCAGCGAGCGCGGCCGATGGATCACCCAGATATGCCCCTGCCAATCGACGGTGATGCCGCCGACCTGACCGATGATCCAGTTGTTCGGCAGCGGCTTTGGCCAGGAGGCATCCACGGCGAATGCTGGAATGTCACCGGCGGAGACTGGGGGCGGCAGCGCGATGAACAGGGCCGCGGCGAAGCACGCGGCAAGAATTTTGGCGAAACTTGCGGCGGGAGGCATGTATTGGCCGCTGACTGGTGCCCACCTCATGACGCGTTCTCCCGGTATTTGCTGCGGCTTCGCCGCTTGGCGCGCAGTCAATCGCGGTGAGGAATGCGAGTCAACGCTTCAGACGCCAATGTAAGCCAAGGAGCCGCCAACTCGGAAATGCTTACGCTGGTCCGCTAAAATTCATCAGCGCGCCGGACTTGTAGTCGTAAATTTTGCCGGTCTCGGTCCACTCGGGGGAGCACATCGGCAGGATCGATTCCGCCACCTGCTCCGGCGTATCGAGCGTCATCGGATCTTCGCCGGGGAAAACGCTGGCCCTCATGCGCGTGCGGATCGGACCCGGATTAAGGAGATTGACACGAAGCCTGGTGCTTGCGGTTTCGTTGGCCCAAACACGCACGAGTGTTTCCAGAGCCGCTTTCGATGCGGCGTAAGGACCTACATAGGCATTCGCCTTGTGTGCGGCGGCGGAGGTCACGAACACCGCGCGGCCGGCGTCCGACTGCTTCAGCAAGGGCTCCATGCAGCGGATCAATTGAAAGTTCGCGGTGAGATTGATCGCTATCACATCATTCCAGGGCTTCAGCTCGATATGCCCGAGCGGCGACGACGGCCCGGCGATGCCCGCGTTGCCGATGAGAATATCGAGCTTGCCGTGCCGTTCGTGCAGCGCAGCGCCGAGCCTGGCAATGCCGTCAAAGTCGGTCAGGTTCAGCGGCACCAGCGTGGCAGTTCCGCCGTCCTTCCGGATTTCGTCATCGAGTTCCTCAAGCCCGCCTTGCGTTCGTGCGACTGCGACGATATGCGCGCCGGCCTTTGCCAACGCGCGCGCGGCGGCATAGCCGATGCCGCGGGAGGCGCCGGTCACGAGAGCGATGCGGGAAGAAAGGGATGGGGCCATCGAGATAGCTTACGGGCTGTGAGGAGTTCGTGAGGAAGAAGTTGCCATCAGGAAGAAGTTGTCATCGCCCGGCTCGACCGGGCGATCCAGTATTCGCCATCATCGTCGCAATGAGTTATTGGATCTACTCGGCTCGATGACGCACCGCATCGCTTACTGGGTCGCCCGGTCAAGCCGGGCGACGACAATGCGCGAAGTTCGGGCGACGACATCAGGCAAGGTACGGGCGCCGAGGCGGGGACAATAACTCAGCTTGCTTCCGCCAGCAGCGAGAGCTGACGCGGCTGCGGCTCTACCTGGGTCAGGTCAGTGAGATGGGTCGGATAAACCCCGGTGAAGCAATGGTCGGAAAACTTCGGATTGGCAGGATCGCGGCCGGGCTCGCCCATAGCACGGTACATGCCGTCGATCGACAGGAACGCCAGTGAGTCCGCGCCGATCGCCTCGCGCATCTCTTCGAGAGAATGTGTTGCGGCCAGCAACCCGCCGCGGTCGGGAAGGTCGATGCCGTAGAAATCAGGATAGAGGATCGGCGGGGAGGCGAGGCGGAAATGCACTTCGCGGGCGCCGGCGTCTCGCATCATGCGCACGATTTTTTTCGAAGTCGTGCCGCGCACCAGTGAATCGTCGATCAGGATAATTCGCTTGCCGGCGATCGCGGCGCGGTTCGCCGAATGCTTCATGCGCACACCGAACTCGCGGATGCTCTGGGTCGGCTGGATGAAGGTGCGGCCGACATAGTGGTTGCGGATGATCCCGAGCTCGAACGGCACGCCGGAATGCTGGCTGTAGCCGACCGCGGCGGGCACACCGGAATCCGGCACCGGCACGACCACGTCGACTTCAACGTGGCTCTCGCGCGCAAGCTGCGCGCCGAACGCTTTTCGGACTTCGTACACCGACCTGCCGCCGACAATTGAATCCGGTCGTGAAAAATAGATGTACTCGAAGATGCAGGGTCGCGGCGCCTTGGGCGGGAACGGCTTGTGGCTTTGCGCGCCACGCTCGTCGAACACGATGATCTCGCCGGGTTCGATGTCACGGATGTACTTGGCGCCGATGATGTCGAGTGCGCAGGTCTCCGAGGCGAGGATCGGACAGCCGTCGAGTTCACCCAGCACCAGCGGGCGAATGCCGAGCGGATCGCGCGCACCGATCAGTTTCTTGTTGGTCAGCGACACCAGCGAATAGGCGCCCTCGATGGTGCGCAGCGCCTCGATAAAGCGATCGATGAAGCGGCCGCGTTTCGATTGCGCCACCAGATGCAGAATGACTTCGGTGTCGGTGGTCGATTGCATCATGGCGCCGTTGCGCACGAGCTCGCGGCGAAGTGTAAGTCCGTTGGTGAGATTGCCGTTATGGCCGACCGCAAAGCCGCCCGCATTGAGTTCCGCGAACAGCGGCTGGACGTTGCGTAGAATGGTCGCGCCGGTGGTGGAATAGCGCACGTGGCCGATAGCGGCAGTGCCCGGCAGCCGTTCGATGACCTCGCGGCGGGCAAAGGTGTCGCCGACGAGACCGAGCCGGCGTTCGCTATGAAAGCGGCTTCCGTCAAAGGAGACGATGCCGGCAGCCTCCTGGCCCCGATGCTGCAGCGCGTGTAGTCCCAACGCCGTGATCGCCGCGGCCGAGGGGTGGCCGAAGATGCCGAACACCCCGCATTCTTCCCGAAGGGTATCTCCTTCGAGATCGTCCTGCATTTCAAGCTCGGCCGGGCGCAGCTTGAAATCGAGTTCGGCGTCATCGGAGGGGTTTTTCATCTCGTCCATTGAGCCTCTCTATTAGCAAATCAGCGTACGGCAGGTTTCTCGATCAGCTTTTTAAGGCTGTCGCGAGCAGGTTTAGTGTAGCCGTCACCGCTGCTTCCCGAAGGGGGCGGCTCGGAGTTAGTCTGTTCTTCTTCCGGTTTATTCTTCTTGAATCTCTTTAAAATGGTGTTCTCGGGGTCGTCCGGCAAGAGCGACATCAGCCATTCGCCGGTTCCTTGCAGCACCACCCGGGACTTCGCACCCGAAACCCAGTCCGGCCGCTGCTTGTCCGGAACGAGCCAGCTAAAGAACAGGAAGGCGACCACAACGATCAGCAGGCCGCGGCCGAGCCCGAACAGGAAACCGAGAGTGCGGTCAAGCGCGCCGATCCTAGAATCCAGGATCATGTCGGAGATCCGCACTGTGATCACGGAGACCACAATCAGCGTCCCCACGAACACGCCGACAACGACCACCACGCTCGCGATAGTGTCATTGTTGATGTAGCTCTTGGCGCTCGGCAAAATCTTGGAGAACGAGTAGAGCGTCGCCAGCGCCGCAGCGCCCCAGGCCGCGATCGACAGGATCTCGCGCATGAACCCGCGGACCATCGCTAAAAGCCCAGAGACCAGCATCACGCCCAGCAGGATCAGGTCGAGTATCGTTATGGGCATCAGCTGGTCAGGTCCGCTCGTAAGGCGAAGAATTCATGTCCCAAAAACCGCGAATCGGCGTTGTTCGGTGCCGCCCCAACTGGGGGCCAGACGATGCATCCGGCAAGGCCGAAATAGCGCCATCCAGTACGCGGGTTACGCGCCGGTTGTATACCGGCCATGGCGAGCGAGGTCACGCCCCGGCTAGCCCTCCGAGCGGCGGAATCTTGCCGGTGTGGCATTTTTCTCGCCCGCTGTTCCCGGCCGGTTTCCCCCGCTTTTGCCGCGTGCGGCGATGTCGGCAACCAGGCTTGTCAGCCCGCCGACCGCCTGAAGGCTCATTCCGGCGTCGCCGCTGACCTCGCCGCGGGCGGATTCCGGTAGAACGGCACGTCCGAAGCCGAGTTTGGCTGCTTCCTTCAGGCGGGCGGCCGTTTGCGCCACCGGGCGAACCGCGCCGGATAGTGAAATTTCGCCGAAATAAACCGCATCTGTCGGCAATGGCGCGTTAACCAGCGAAGAAACTAGCGCCGCCGCGGCTGCGAGATCGGCGGCCGGCTCCTGGATTCGCAGGCCACCGGCGACATTCAAATAGACGTCGTGCCCGGACAGTTTCACCCCGCAATGAGCTTCCAGCACGGCCAGCACCATCGAAAGGCGGCTGGGGTCCCAGCCGACCACCGCGCGGCGGGGGGTGCCGAGCGAGGTCGGCGCCACGAGCGCCTGCAATTCGACCAGCACCGGGCGCGTGCCCTCGATGCCCGCGAACACGGCTGTTCCCGGCGTCCCGAGATCGCGTTCGGACAAGAACAATTCGGACGGATTGGAGACCTCGCGCAGCCCGAGGCCGGTCATCTCGAAGACCCCGATCTCGTCGGTCGGGCCGAAGCAATTCTTCACCGCGCGCAGGATACGGAACTGCTGCGAGCCTTCGCCTTCGAACGACAGCACCGCGTCAACCATGTGCTCTACGACGCGAGGCCCCGCGATCTGGCCGTCCTTGGTGACATGGCCGACCAGGATGATCGCGGCTCCTGATTTCTTGGCGAACCGGATCAGCGCCTGTGCGGAAGCGCGAACTTGCGTCACCGTGCCCGGCGCGGATTCAACCGTGTCCGTCCACATCGTCTGGATCGAATCGATCACGATGAGGCGCGGTACCGCGCCTTGCGAAAGCGTTGAGACGATGTCTTCGACCGAGGTTTCGGCGGCGAGCTGTACCGGCGCATCGGCGAGACCGAGCCGCTCGGCGCGCAACCGCACCTGCGCGACGGCTTCTTCACCTGAGATGTAAACGGCGCGATGCCCAGCCCGCGCCAGCAGGCTTGTCGCTTGCGTCAACAACGTCGACTTGCCAATGCCGGGATCGCCGCCGACCAGCAGCACCGAGCCGCGCACGAAGCCGCCACCGGTGACCCGATCGAGTTCGGCCATGCCTGAGGGAAGGCGAGGGGCGTCCTGGCTTTTTCCCGTCAAACTCTCCAGCGCAAACAGACGCCCCTTGCGCCGGGAGCGAATGGAGACCGGCATGGTTGTCGCGCCGGAGGTGTCTTCCTCGGCCAGCGTGTTCCACTCGCCGCACGCCTCGCACTTTCCCTGCCAGCGGTTATACGCCGCGCCGCAATTCTGGCAGACAAAGGAAAGCACGTTCTTGGCCATGTCAGATGGAATCGCCGGTTAGGGGGACTGCGTTGCGTTCCATAACATGGAGAGACCGGCCGCGACCATGATCCCATCCATCACAAGGCGAAATACATCGGGATCGAGCTTTAGCACGAACCGCTTGGCGATGAAGGCGCCGAACATCAGCGAGGAGCCGGTGACAAGCCCTTTCAGTGCAACATTGCCGGTCAGCGCGCCGAACCGCTCGAAGGTTAGCGATTTGCTCAGATACAGGCCGAGCGAGCTCGCGGCTTCCGTCGCTAGAAATGCTCCCTTGGCAAGACCGTAGAACAGGAACAGCGGCACGCTCAGCGGCCCGGTGGAAACCACGATGCCGGTGAGATAGCCGATGACGGCGCCGCCCAATGCCAGGTGCCACAGCGAAGCTTTCAGGTGATGCCGGGCAAGCCAATGGCGCACCGGGACCATCACGATCAGAAAAAGGCCGATCGCGACATCTACGGCGTGAGACGGGATAGCCAGCAAAGTGCGCGCGCCAAGCGCCGCGGCAGGGATGCCGGTCAGGGAATAGGCGGCGCAGGCGCGCCAGTCGACTTGACGCCACCAGGCCAGGATGCGCGACAGATTGGCCATCACGGCGGCGACCGCCATGATCGGAACGGCTTGTTTCGGGCCGTACTCGTAAACCAACACCGGCATCAGCATGATCGACGAGCCGGTGCCGACGATACCGCTGATCGTTCCGGCTAAGAGCCCGACAGCAAGGATAAAGAGGAGATGCAAACGCGGTTCTCGGAAGCAAATGGCGAGCCAGCTTACGCGGTTTCAGCCAATTCGCCAGCGTCGGCAACGACTGAACGCGATGTAGAGAAGCCCGCAAGGGTGACGAGTAGCCAAACGATCGCGGCGCGCAGCATCCCAAGCATCCGGAAAACAATTGTCGTCAGCCTATCAATCGGAACTCGCCCAAACAATTCATGCGCTCGCTCACCAACACAAACGAAAAAAAGATTCCGGTGCAGTGTGGCGTGGAAATCTTGAAGCGTCAGCGTTCGTGTCAGTACGATGATAAGTGATTCCAAGGCGGCCAACCGTCTGGATGTGAGCCGCAACGTCGGTCAATTTCGGGGGCGACGATGCGATTCGATTTGCTCAAGGCCCGTTATTCCAAGACAGTCTCTGTCTTGGCTTTCTGTCTGGCAATGTTGCCGCTCTCAAGTCACGCATTTACCCAGGCCGACCAGCGCCGGCTCTGCACCGGCGACGTGATGCAACTCTGCGCGTGGGAAATTCCGAACGTGGAGAGGATTACGGCCTGCATGCGCAGGCAGCGCTCTAGTCTGAGCGAAGGTTGCCGGAGTGTCTTCGGCAAACCATCGGATCAATCCGCCTCCTCGAGATATTCCGAAGGTCAATGACGCGCGTCGAGGGCATCTTGCGCGCTCGGCGCTGAGGAAGTAGGTCTGCCGGTCGCTTGGTTAATCCGACCTTTTGACGAGCGCGAAGATGCCAGCGATATCCCGCCGCTGTCGTTAGAACTCCCGGGATACTCGACCTCATCTTGCACTCAATCAGGCCGGCAACAACATGAAGCACCTCATTTACGCCCTCGATGATCGCCCCGTCCTGACGGGATCATACGGGTTTCCCTGGTTCGCAAGCGCGATGCTGGCGCTGGAATCCTGCGAGGTCGTAGGTCTGCGGCTTAAGAAATTCGCGACCGCCGGCGAGGGCGTCGAGCACGAAGCCCGCCTCATGATCAGCGAAAAGATCGGTGCCGCGCTCGAGGCGGGAGCGAGCCTGATGGCGGGCGCGACGCCCGCTTTTATCGTCGGCCGTTATCGCCAACATGTCGCCGCCAATGTGAGGCGCCTTTCGGCGGCTTAGCTCAGAACAATCCACGCGGGCGCGTGGTCGCTTGCACCTTCTTCGCCACGGATTTTGCGGTCGACGCCGGCCTTGATCAGGCGCGACGCCAGGCTTGGACTGAGCAAGAGGTGATCTAGCCTTAACCCGGCGTCACGCGGCCAGCGGTTACGCTTGTAGTCCCAAAACGTGTACATCGGCTTCGATGGGTGCAGCGTCCGGATCGCATCCGTCCAGCCTTGCGATAGCAACGAGCGGTAGGCAGCACGGCTCTTCGGCTGGATCAGCGCATCCTTGTCCCACGATCGCGTCGGATAAATGTCGAGTTCGGTGGGAGCGACATTGTAATCGCCGGCGAGGATCACCGGAATGTCGCGCTTCAGGAATTTCCCGGCATGGGTTCGCAGCCGTTTGAACCAGTCGAGCTTGTAATCAAATTTCGGCCCGGGCTGTGGATTGCCGTTCGGCAGATAGAGGCTTGTAACGATGACGCCGCTAACAGCGGCTTCGATATAACGAGCCTCCTGGTCGCTGCGATCACCCGGCAGCTCTGTTCGAACCAGAACCGGATCGGCTTTGCGGGCAAGGATTGCCACTCCATTCCAGGCCTTCTGTCCTCGCCAGACCGCGCCGTAGTCCGCGTCATTAATGGCATGAACCGGAAAATCGTTATCGCTCGCCTTTAGTTCCTGCAAACAGACCACGTCTGGCTTGGCCGCGCGCAACCAGCGCAGCAGGTTCGGCAGCCGACGGTTGACGTTGTTGATGTTGAATGTCGCAATCTTCATGTCGGACCAGCGCTAAGTGTCACCTGTCGCTGAACCCTGCATGATGTTGCCCGACCCGGACACGATTCGTCAGGCCGAACTCGGCCGCGGCTGCGCCGCCCTTATAGATACGTGCGTAACGCGGGCCCAGGCTCGTGAGCACTTCGTAGCCGATCGTCCCGAAGTGATGCGCCAGTTCGTCGACCGTGATCCCGTCGCCGAGCAGCGTGACCATGTGGCCGCGTCGTGCCGCGCCGGGCGGCAGGTCGGTCACGTCAACTGCCATCAGATCCATCGAGACGCGGCCGGCAATCGGGCAGCGCTTGCCAGCGACCATAACCTCGGCGCCGCGCGTGCCGTCGCTCGCGCTCGCCGCGCGAAAATACCCGTCGGCGTAGCCGGCCGACACGATCGCGAGCCTGGTTGGCCGCCGCGCGGTCCACGTTCCCCCATAGCCGACGCAGTCTCCGCGCTCGATCATGCGGATCTGCACAATGCGTGCCTTGACCTCTACGACCGGCCGCATGGGATTATCAGCTTCCGGCGTCGGGTTGATGCCGTAGAGCGCGGCGCCCGGGCGCACCAACTCGAACTGGAACGGTGCCCCAAGGTAAATGCCGGAGGAATTCGACAACGAGGCAGGTACGCCGGAAAACAGGCTCGCGATCTCGCGAAAAGCCGCGAGCTGTCTCGCGTTGACGGGATTGTTGAGCGCTTCGGCACAAACAAGGTAACTCATGACCAGCGTGATGCCGTGATCGCCGGCAGTAATGCGCGGAATCAAACCCTGCGCATCCGTCACGGGCATACCGAGCCTATTCATGCCGGTGTCGATGTGGATAGCCGCGCCACCGTTCCAACCCGAACGACGGCAAAATATGTCCCATTCGGCTAGTTCCTTGAGATCGCCGATCACGGGCCTGCAGTCCACTTCGGCGTAGGCGCCCCCAGTGTTTTGGAAGAAGCCATCGAGCACGTAAATCGTGGCCGACGCCACCGCTGCACGCGCCGCTCGCGCTTCGTCGAGCGTTGCCACGAAGAAGGTTTTGCAGCCGGCGGCAGAAAGCGCGCGCGCCACCGGGTCGATGCCGCAGCCGTAGGCGTTCGCCTTGATGACGCCGGCGCATTCGGCTGGCACAGCGGTTTTCTCGAGCTTGCGCCAGTTCGCTACGAGGGCATCGAGATCAATCGTCAGCACGCCGGTCGCGGTTGCGGGGGCCGCTGCCTGCGTGGCTTCAGGCGAGAGGATGGTGCTTGCGGCGATCGGTTTCGGGTCCGAAACGATGTTCATCCCGCCGTTTTACGCGCCATGCTCTCCCGGTTCAACCCGCGGATCAATAAGCCCGATCGGGCAAGTGGCTGTCCTGGGCGAGGTCGCCAAAGCGCGTCACGGCTGCGTCGAAGTGCAGTTCGACAGTGCCGGTTGGACCGTGGCGCTGCTTGCCGATGATGACTTCGGCCTTGCCGTGCACCAGCGACATCTCCAGTTGCCATTTCTCATATTCAGGTGTGCCTGCGCGAGGTTCTTTGTTGGCCAGATAGTATTCCTCGCGGAACACGAACATCACGACATCGGCATCCTGTTCGATCGATCCGGATTCGCGCAGGTCCGACAGTTGAGGTCGCTTGTCATCTCGGCTTTCAACCTGACGGGACAACTGCGACAGTGCGATCACGGGTACATTCAGCTCTTTCGCCAGCGCCTTGAGGCTGGTGGTGATCTCCGTGACTTCCTGCACCCTGTTGTCGGAGCGCTTTCCGCTGCCTTGCAATAGCTGGATGTAGTCCACCACCAACAGGTCGAGGCCCTTCTGTCGCTTCAACCGACGCGCGCGCGCCGTAAGCTGCGAGATCGAAAGACCGCCGGTCTCGTCGACATAGAAGGGCAGCGACTGCAACTCGATCGAATAGTCGCGGATTTTTTCGAAATCGTTTTCGGTAATGCCGCCTCGACGAATGGTGCTGGAAGAAATCCCGGTGCGCTCGGCAATGATACGGGTCGCGAGCTGTTCGGCGGACATTTCGCAGGAGAAGAAGCCGACAATTCCGCCGTTAACGGATTTCATCGTTCCGTCAACCTGGGTTTCGCTGCGGTGTGCTTTCGCCACGTTATAGGCGATGTTGGTCGCAAGCGCGGTCTTGCCCATGCCGGGACGTCCCGCGACGATAATGAGGTCCGAGGACTGTAGCCCGCCCATTTTGGTGTCGAGGTCGCGCAGCCCTGTCGCAATGCCCGACAGCTTGCCATCGCGCTGGAAGGCCTTGGCCGCCATATCGACGGCGACGGTGAGAGCCTGCGCAAAGCGCTGAAAACCGCCATCGTAGCGGCCGGTCTCCGCCAGTTCGTACAGTCTGCGCTCGGCATCCTCTATTTGTGCCCTCGGCGCGAAATCTACCGGGGCCTGGTAGGCGACGTTGACCATGTCCTCGCCGATGCCGATCAGGTCGCGGCGCAACGCGAGATCGTAAATCGTCCGCCCGTAATCCTGGGCGTTGATGATAGTGGTGGCCTCCGCGGCAAGCCGCGCGAGGTATTGGCCGACCGTCATCCCGCCAATGTCCGTCTCGGCCGGCAGAAATGTCTTCAGCGTGACCGGAGTGGCAATCTTGCCCATCCGGATCAGGCTGGCTGACGTCTCATAGATGGTCTGATGGATAGGCTCGAAGAATTGCTTCGCTTCGAGAAAATCCGACACCCGATAGAAGGCGTCGTTGTTGACGAAAATCGCGCCCAGAAGGCTCTGTTCAGCCTCGATGTTGTGCGGCGCGCTCCGATAGGCCGGAGTTCCCGCATCGGGAGCGAGCTTGAGGACGTTCGAATCACCTAGGGCCATGGTTCCGGATTGTTCTGCAGTATTCTTGTCGCGATTGAGGAAGCGCGGGCGCATAAAGCGCGACTCGGCGCGCTGATGAAAGCTCGCCCCGGCCTTATGCCCGATTTACACAACGACCGGATTAAAACTTGGCGATCGTAGTGCGGTGCAGCTTGACGGGTCTTTCGGTGGAGATTCCGGGCAGCCGGCGCTGTCTCCAACGGGACCGAACCAACAAAACGCGAAGAGCCTGAACCTTATCGCCCTGTGATGACACGGATTAAAATGGCGACACTGTTGCGATGCGTCGTCCTGGCCTGCTTCAGGCCAGCAACAGATAAATCAGTGCAATCAAGGCCGCTCCGACAGCGGTTACGATCAGGACGTAGTCGGTACGCAGATCGGGATTCGGGTCGAGTGAGCGTTCGCGGGTTTTCCGGGCCATCTACGAGACTTAAGGCACCGAACTCGAGTGTTCTGTGAAGCCATTCACAATCGGCGGTTTTCTTTAGCGCCGGTGGCCGGAACAGCGGGCGGCTTTTAGGGTTGGTGAGGTCGACGGTTCAGGCTGCAGCGTCAAAGGATACAGAATGGCCCGGCACGTTCAGTCATCTCGGTCCAGAGACGAAGAGACGTGCTGGCTATCAATGCTTGTGGACGCCATGGAAGAAGCCGCACGGCCAGAGGTGCGTGCGGTACCTTGCGACCGCTTGGCGCTGAAGAAATTTCGTGAACAGCTCGCGCGGCCGACGTTCAGACCTCGTTACGGCGTCTCGATTCGCACGCTGCGAAAACTGAGCCGGGTCATTCGCCCGCAATCTTAAGCCGAGGCCGGTGGCCGCGCTCCAGCGCGCGCAATTTCGCTTCCTCGTGCACAATGTAATCACGGGTCATGGGCACCACGCCTTGACGCTTGGTCAGCTGAAGCTGGAAATTCATCAGGTTCTGTTTGCGAAAAGACATTTCCGAGGCCGCCAGGTAAAACTCCCACATTCGCGCAAAGCGCTCATCATAGAGTTGAACCGCTTCCTCCCGCCGCGCCATGAAACGTTCGCGCCAGGCTTTCAGCGTTTCGGCGTAGTGCAGCCGCAAAATCTCGGTATCGCAGATCAAAAGCCCGGATTTCTCGATGGCGGGCATCACTTCTGACAGTGCGGGAATATAGCCGCCGGGGAAGATGTACTTCGCAACCCAGGGACTGGTTACGTCGGGACCCGTGGAGCGGCCGATCGAATGCAGCATCATGATGCCGTTGTCGGTGAGAAGTTCGCCGCAACGTTTGAAGAACGTGTCGTAAAAGCCGACCCCCACATGTTCGAACATGCCGACGGAGATGATGCGATCAAACGGCCCGGTGACGTCACGATAGTCCTGCAGCAGAAACTTCGCAGAGTCCGTCAGGCCTTTCTCGGCGGCGCGAGCGTTTGAGACCTGCAGCTGTTCCGTCGAGAGGGTAACGCCGGTGACGTTTGCGCCGGTGTTTTCGGCAAGATAGAGCCCGAGCCCGCCCCAGCCGGAGCCGATGTCGAGCACCCGATCGCCGCGCCGGATCAGCAGCTTCGCGGCGAGATGGCGCTTCTTGGCGAGTTGCGCATCATCGAGTGTCATTTCCGGCGTTTCGAAATACGCGCAGCTATATTGCTTGTCGGCATCCAGAAACAGGGCGTAGAGCCGCCCATCGAGGTCGTAATGATGCGCGACGTTATTTTTGGCTCGCGTGCGCGGATTGAACTGACGCGCGTGCCTGACGAGATAGCGCATCCACCACTGCGGCCTGGCCCAACGGGGCAACATTTCGGGCTGATCGAGCAGGATCGCGAGCACGTCCGCTATTCCCCCGCTCTCGATGACGAAAGTTCCGTCCATGTAGGCTTCGCCCACCGCGAGTTCCGGATTGAGAAGGATCCTTCGTTCGGTTTGGGCAGTCGTAAACCGCACCCAGAGTGGTTCGCCGGTGCCGTCGCCGCAGGTAAATTTCGCACCGCTTGCGGTCGTAAACGTGATCGAGCCGCGGCGAATGAACTGCGTCAAAAAGCTGCGTAACAATCGGTCCATCGAAACACCACCAGATCAAGCGATCCCGGAAATGCCAATTTTACCGCCGTCACAATCCGACGCTTGCCGAACCCAATGGTTCCAATCGCCGTAATTCCATCATATTGGCGAAGGCTGTGCATAGCTACTGCATTGGAGACAAAGCGGATATTCCGAATCATCGCATTGACGTAGTTGCCTGATATGTCCGCTTCCATTCGCGGGACAATCGGCTAAAAGGTGACCGCCTCCGCACCGCATCATGGCAGTGGAGGCGATTTCCGCATCTGGAGAACAGGAATGTCGAGCCGAGCGCTCACTTCAGCGACGGTGATGCTTGCGATCGGCTGCTTTGCGGCGGCGCAGCAGGCGCTGGCGCAGAATCTCGATGCCGGCAAAAGCCCTTCCCAGATTTTCGCAGGAACTTGCAACGCCTGTCATAAGGGTCCGCACGGCCTTTTGAAAACGGTGCCGGCCGGATCGTTGTCCGGATTTCCTCCGGCAGCACTACACAACAAGCCCCGAAATGGCGGGCGTACTGGCGTCGTATCTGGTTTCCAACGGGGCTGCGGATGGGCGCGCTGTGGCGGGCCAAAAAGGAACAGCTCGGGAAGCGAGGCAAGATCCCAGGCCTGATCAGCTCGATCGCTTTGGCCGGCCTCAACGACCGTCATCGGAGGCTATCAGGCCAGAGGCGGATATCCGTCAGGAGGTGAGGCGGGATCCGGATGGCGCGCCCGAAAGCGAGGGCGGCCGTTTGGGGCATGGCAGGCGGCTAGCCCGGCCAGGAGGAGAGCCTGATGGCGCAAGGCCGGCTCGGGAGGATCAGGTGCCCGGACAAGTCGAGGGCGAACGCGGCCCCGACGGTCGCAAGTTGTCGTCCAAGCGGCTGAGCAAACGGGGTAAGCCGGGTAACGAGGAAGCTCCGAAAAGCGATACTGCCAAGGACGAGCCCGCAGGCGCGGAGCCTGGTCAGGTCGATAACCCGCAGAGCCAGACCGCGACCGAGCAGGGTAAGGCCGCCGAAATCAAGCCGGCCACTGAGGTCAAGCCGACTGAGTCCCCGATGAGTGAGCCGAAGTCTGAGGCAAAGACGGAGGCGAAGTCCGAGCCCGATTCTGATCTCAAACCCGAGCCCAAGGCCGGTCAGTCCAACTCGGGTGAGGGCAAATCCGAGACCGCGCCTACCGTAGCCGCCGCAGTCTCCAATGGGTCCCCTGAGCCGGTCACAGGATCGTCCACGCCTGCCTCGCAAGCTGCGCCCGCGCTCGTGGTGACCGCTCCCCCGCCGCCGCCCGTCACCCCGGCCGGTCCTCCGGCGCCTCCCATTTCCCAATAAGCTGCATCGGGTCGCGGGGTCCCGCGCTACAGCGGCGACCCTTACTCCCTTGTCGTCGCCCGGCTTGACCGGGCGATCAAGTATTCGCCTATCATCGCCGGAATGCGCACTGGTCCGATTTATCGGGTCTACCCTTTGCGCTTGATATCGCACCGCATTGATTACTGGGTCGCCCAGCGAGCCGGGCGATGACAGCAGTGGGGTTCGCCTAGGGCGATGACACCGGTGGGGTTCGTCCAGAGCGATGATGTCGGTGAGGTTCGTCCAGGGCGATGATATCGGTGAGGTTCGCCTCGGCGTTTGTCTCGGCGGCAATGCAGTCTGCACTCCCCTGGTCGTCGCCCGGCTTGACCGGGCGATCCAGTATTCACCCTCATCGCCGGAATGCGCACTGGTCCGATTTATCGGGTCTACATTTTGCGCTTGATATCGCATTGCATTGGTTACTGGGTCGCCCGGTCGAGCCGGGCGATGACAGCAGTGGGATAGTCTACGGCGATGACATCGGTGAGGTTCGTCCAGGGGCGATGATATCGGTGAGGTTCGCCTCGGGCGTTTGTCTCGGCGGCAATGCAGCCGCACTCCTCTTGTCGTCGCCCGGCTTGACCGGGCGATCCAGTATTCACCCTCATCGCCGGAATGCGCACTGGTCCATTTATCGGGTCTACCCTTTGCGCTTGATATCGCACCGCATTGATTACTGGGTCGCCCAGCGAGCCGGGCGATGACAGCAGTGGGATTTGTCGTAGGGCGATGACACCGGTGGGGTTCGTCTCACAATGCGGTCCGCGCGTTTGAAGCTCCACCGCGGCGGAAACGAAAAGCCCGGCCGATTAGGCCGGGCTTGTTTTGTTTGATGATAGTCCGGATTACTTGGTTTCCGTCGCCTCTTCGGCGCTCGGCTCAGAGCGTTCGTCGTGCTGCGCTTCCGGATCGAAGAACTCGCCGGCAGCGGCGATGGCTTCGGCGGCTGCGTCCTGATCTTCCTGACGCGTGCTGATGTCCTCGCCGCGCTTGATGCGCTCCGCTTCGTCCGCGCTGCGCGCAACAGTGACCGTGATGCTGGTTTCGACCTCGGGATGGACCGCGATCACCACCTTCTGCTTGCCGATCGACTTGATCGGCGCATCGAGCCAGACCTGCGTTCGTCCGACGGTGACGCCGTCGACGGCCAATCCCGCGACAATGTCCCGCACCGACACGGAGCCGAACAGCTGACCGGATTCGGATGCCTGGCGAATGATCACGATGTCGCGGCCGTCGATCTTTTCGGCGACCTTGTTGGCTTCGGACTTGGCCTGCAGGTTGTTGGCCTCGAGCTCCGCCTTCATCCCCTCGAACTTGGCGCGATTATCCGTGGTGGCACGTAGCGCCTTGCCGCGCTTCAACAGGAAATTCCGGGCAAATCCGTCCTTGACGCGGACGACTTCGCCCATCTGCCCGAGCTTGGCTACGCGTTCCAGCAAGATGACTTCCATATTCGTTCTCCTTTGAGCTGATGATGGTGTGAGTTGAGTAGAGTTCAGGACGCGGGCACCGCCGGCGGTCTGCGATCGAGGTAGCGCTGACGAAGTCCGAAGATGCCGTCCGCGATTCCAAGAGCCATGAGCGCGGCAACAGGCCAGACGAACATCAATGCGACGCCATAGGTGACGCCCAGCCAAAGCGCGCGCCCTTTCAGGCCGAGGGTTAAGGTGTGCAACGCCGCGAAGCCGGTGAACGCGTAATCCATCATCAAGGCGACGGCGATGATTTGCGCCATGATCGCCAGTATTCCGCCGGCAAAGCAGAACGCGACTGCAACGCAGAGCGCTGCAAGTGTCATCGGCGGCAGCGCCACCTTTTTAAGATCTGGCCACGGCCGGTGCAGCCGTCCCGATGTTGCGGTGATTTTGGCGGCGAGCCAGAGATTGAGCGTCAGCGTTGTCGTGGTCACCATTGCCGCCGCAGCCGGCGCTATCGCAACCAGCGCGTCGACAATATGGTCGACCTCGCCGGTCATTTCTCCATCGCTCACGCTGAGGATCTTGAGCAGACCGCTCCGCAGCGTAGCGGTGATGCCGGCCGCGTCGGTGCCCAGCGTGAGCAGGGCCGTTGTCGTGATCAGAACGGCAAAGCCCGATATCCAAAGCAGGACGCGGCCGATGGGATACCATTCAACATCGGGTGCCGCTGGCGCCGCACCGTTCCCGGTGGAAATGCCGGTCACGGGACGTCCAAGCAATGCGAGGTGTCCGAGCCACCATGCCGGCAGCGCGACCATGACGGCAAACGCGATGCAGGAGGGAAGGCCGAAGATCGCCCCAAGCGCGGAAGCGGCTGCGATGCCGCCGAACGTGGCGCTGAGCGGTCCCCAGCCGAGGCCCGCCACCATCAAAGGCAATGGCGCGAGATACAGCAGCAATAGCGAGATCAACGCGCCCGAATTGATCGAGGCGAACATCAGGGCCGAGGCGGCACCGGCCACCATGGCGATAAGGAGGGTCGCGATCATCAGCTGTCCCGCTCCTTTCGAGCGGTTAGAGGTTCTTCGAACCCCAACCTCGGCGACCGGACGACCCGGAAGCCTTATGAAAATTTTCGAACCGGCGGCGCGCATGCCGCCGATCGCAGTGCGTTTGAATTACCTGATGACGTAAGGCAGCAGACCGAGAAAGCGCGAGCGCTTGATGGCGCGAGCGAGTTCACGCTGCTTCTTTGAGGAAACAGCGGTGATGCGGCTCGGCACGATCTTGCCGCGCTCGGAGACGTAACGCATCAACAGCTTGGAATCCTTGTAGTCGATCTTCGGCGCATTCGCACCGGTGAACGGGCATGTCTTGCGACGGCGGAAGAACGGACGGCGGGCACCAGCTTCGGCCATGATTTTTACTCCTCAACCGTCGTCGTGGTTTCTTCATCGCGCGGACGGCGCGGTCCGCGGTCGCCGCGGAAGCCGCCTTCGCGATCGCCGCGGAAGCCGCCATCGCGGTCGCCACGGAAGCCGCCGCCGCGATCATCGCGCTCTCGGTCGCGATCGGCTTTGCGCATCATGGCCGACGGACCTTCTTCATGCTCGTCGACACGGATGGTGAGATAGCGGATGACGTCTTCGCTGATCCGCTCCTGTCGTTCGATCTCGGTGACTGCGGACGATGGCGCCTCGATGTTCATTAGAACGAAATGCGCCTTGCGGTTCTTGCTCATCCGGTAGGTGAGGGAGCGCACTCCCCAGTTTTCAGTTTTGGTGACCTTGCCGCCCGCCTGCTCGACAATGCCGGTCATCTGGCCGGTCAATTCTTCGACCTGCTGCGTGCTTGCATCCTGGCGCGCGAGAAAAACATGCTCATAAAGGGGCATGGGTGTCCTTTCCTAACGTTGGCGCGGCTCCCGGCGTCAAGCCCTTCGAGACCTTCGGAAAGGACTCGGGGAATAAGCTCAGAAGGCGGAAACACGGGACGACGGGCCGATTGGCCCTGCCACATCAACATCGCCTGAAAGGTGAAATTGCTGAGACCGTCCGTTCAGCTCCCGGCCGGGATCCACGGATGAGGCGGGTTATAAGGACTTTCCCTGCTCAAGCAAGGTTTTTGGCGCGTTTCCTGGCCGGGTTTTCTGCATCGTTTTTCTTCGCGGGGCCTTTTGACGATGTCCCTTGCCGGACGAGGCTCCGTTCATTCCTGATCTTGCCTTTATTGTTTGTATAGCATACAACTATCGGCATGAGCTCCAAATCGATCAAATCGGCTTCCGACGCGCAGGCGAGCGACCCGAAACACGCCGTGCGCGCCACGCGTTCGGCTGGGCGCGCGATGCGCTCTCGCCTGCTCGATGGCGCCAGCGTTCTGTTCAGGGCGCGTGGGCTTGCCGGCACCTCGATCTCCGACATCGCCGCCGCGGCGGACGCGTTTCCGAGCCAGATTACCTACTATTTCCGCACCAAGGAGGCGCTGTTCTTGGAAGCGGCGTGCCGCGACATGCTGTATGTGGCCCGCGCGGCCGAACAAGCAGCGCTCCTGGCACGGAGCCCGCAGAACTACACCCGAGCATTGGTCGAAAGCGTCACCGCGACCGATTTGATCGCGTTTTTCGCGGAAGCCCTTAGCCTGACCCGGCGGCGTCAGGATCTTGCGCCGTTGGTGGAGCGCACGATCGAGCGGCTGCACAGCGAAGGGTTGCGGGCCTATGCCGGCCAGATCGAGCGGCATGGTTGGAGCACGTTGCGCGACCCCGACGCGACCTCGCGGCGGTTTTGGGCGGTCGCTATCGGCGTGACGGTTGAGGGTTATGCCATGGGCCGTTCGCCGGACGAGCTGTGCGGCGAGATGCTGCGGGTGCTGGGCGAACAGGCGACCACAAGGCCGAAGGCCGAAAGCGCGCGGCTGCGCCTCATTGGCGAACGCGACGCTTCCGTTTCAGATTTACCTGACGGGGAGACCTCATCATGACTGCGCTTCGCATGCGCGCTCGGGATTTCCTGACCGAAGATCAACTGGTCGCCGTGCGCCGGCGCTGGACCTGGAAGGGCATCGCACTGATCGCGCATGCGTGGACGCTCATCCTCGGTTCGGTCGCGCTGGTCGCATGGTGGCCCAATCCGCTGACGTATCTGCTGGCGGTCGGGATCATCGGCTCACGTCAGCTCGGATTGGCTATCCTGATGCACGATGGCGCGCACGGATGCCTCTCAGCCAACGAAACCGTCAATCTGAACCTCAGCCAGTGGTTCTGCGCCTATCCGATCTTCGCCGAGACACGCGCCTATCGTCGCTATCATCTGCAACATCATGCGCGAACGCAGCAGGAAGATGATCCCGATCTCGTGCTGTCGGCGCCGTTTCCGATCACAAGCATGAGTTATCGCCGCAAGTTCCTGCGCGATATCACCGGGCAGACCGGCTACCAGCAACGCAAGGCGCAATTGCTCAACGCGCTTGGTCCCGCGGAATGGCCGTTCGCGCAGCGCGCGGCGCATTTCGCAGCGAAGCTCGGCCGGCAGATCGCCGTTAACGCCATGCTGTTCGCCGGTCTTGCAGCCGCCGGTGTGTGGTGGGCGTATCCGCTGTTGTGGCTTGTGCCGCTGTTCACCTGGATGATGGTGATCACCCGCATCCGCAACATTGCCGAGCACGCGGTCGTTCCCGATTTCGAGCGATCCGCTGCGCAACACGCGGACGACGCACGCGGGCTTTCTGGAGCGGCTGTTCATCGCGCCGTATTATGTGAACTATCACCTCGAACATCATCTGCTGTTTTACGTGCCCTGCTACAATCTGCCTCGCCTGCACCGCATCCTCAGCGCAAGCCGTCATGGCGAGCGAATGGAAGTGCAGCCGAATTACCTGGCGGTGCTGCGGCTTGCGACGGCGAAGCCAAACGATGAGGATCGTCCCGGGCGACCGGTAAGCGCAACGCGCCGGGCACGGGGCGGGGCAGCACTCGGTGGCGACCAGGCGGCGGGTGGTTTTTAGCTGAGCCGTCAGTCAACCCGGCGTCGCCCGAACCCCACCGGCGTCGTCGCTCAAGTCCTGCCTATGTCGTGGCCCCGAACCCACCGGTGTCATCGCCCGGATTGGGGCGACCCAGTAACCGATGAGCTGCGACATCGAGCATTTGGCTTGCCCGGGATTAAAGCTTCACTCGGGCGCTATGGGAGCCGCGACAAAATGAACTTGTGTCTGGGAGGCACGTTTGAAAAATTGGGGTTCCGGCAAGGATATGCTGCCCGGCTAGCCCATTCCGCGGCGCGGCTTGACATCCCAGCCTGCGTCAGTGTCTTACGGCCCTGTCTAACGAGGGCGCGTCATGACGGCAGCATTCACTTTCCCCGGGCAGGGGTCGCAGGCCGTCGGCATGGGCAAGGCTCTGGCCGAGGCGTTTCCGGTGGCGCGTGCGGTTTTCGACGAGGTCGACGCTGCGCTCGGCGAGAAGCTGACGCGCACGATCTGGGACGGTCCGGCCGAAAGCCTCCAGCTAACCGAAAACGCCCAGCCGGCGCTTATGGCGGTCTCGCTTGCGACCCTGCGCGTATTGGAAACCGAGGCTGGCTTTTCTGTTGAACGCGATGCGGCGTTCGTCGCCGGACATTCGCTCGGTGAATACTCCGCGCTTGCGGCGGCGGGCAGCTTCACCATCAGCGACACCGCCCGGCTGTTGCGCACCCGCGGGCTTGCCATGCAGAAAGCCGTGCCGGTCGGGGCGGGCGCGATGGCCGCGTTACTCGGTCTCGACTACGAGACGGCAACTGCCGTCGCGAGCGAAGCGGCACAGGGGCAGGTATGCCAGGCCGCGAACGATAATGGCGGCGGGCAAGTCGTCGTCTCCGGCGACAAGGCCGCCGTCGACCGCGCGGTCGAGATTGCAAAGGCCAAGGGAGCGAAACGGGCGATGCTGCTCCCGGTATCCGCGCCGTTCCATTGCAAGCTGATGCAGCCGGCAGCGGAGGCGATGGCCAAAGCACTCGCGGAGGTCACCATCAGGCGCCCGGCCGCTCCGCTCGTCTCGAACGTGCTGGCGACAGCGATCAGCGATCCCGACGAGATCCGTCGCCGTCTGGTCGAGCAGGTTACCGGGACCGTGCGGTGGCGCGAGTCGGTGGCGTACATGGCAAGCAACAACGTGACGCGGTTTTTCGAAATCGGTGCCGGCAAAGTGCTAAGCGGTCTGGTGAAGCGTATTGCAGAGGGCGCGGTTGGCGTCCCCGTTGGCGGCCCGAATGATATAGCTGCGGCCAGGGACGCGTTGGCCGCTGCATCAGCTTAAGCCGCCAAGAGGAGATATCGATGTTCGATCTGACTGGCAGGACGGCGCTTGTGACCGGCGCGACCGGCGGCATCGGCGGTGCGATCGCCCAGGCGTTGCATGCGCAAGGTGCGACAGTGGCGATCTCAGGAACGCGGCGGGAGGTATTGGACACCATCGCAGGCCAATTGGGGGATCGAACCCACGTGCTCCCGTGCAATCTTTCGGATGTCGCCGATGTCGAGGCACTGGTGCCGTCGGCTGAACGGGCAATGGGGCAGGTGGACATTCTCGTCGCCAACGCAGGCATCACGCGCGATAATCTGTTTGTGCAATTGCGTGACGAGGATTGGGACGAGGTCATCAACGTCAATCTGACCGCGACTTTCCGCCTCGCCCGTGCCGCCACCAAGCTGATGATGCGCAAGCGCTTTGGACGAATTATCGCCATCACCTCGGTGGTCGGGGTGACCGGCAATCCGGGGCAGGCCAATTACACCGCGTCGAAAGCCGGGCTGATCGGGATGATCAAGACCATCGGCGCCGAATACGCCAAGCGCAACGTAACCGCGAACTGCATCGCGCCCGGTTTCATCAAGACGCCGATGACGGATGCACTCAATGACAAGCAACGCGAAACGATCCTGTCGAAGGTTCCGGCAGGACGACTGGGCACGCCCGAAGACATTGCGGCGGCGGCGGTCTATCTGAGCTCGAATGAGGCATCCTACGTGACCGGCCAGACAATTCACGTCAATGGCGGGATGGCCATGGTTTGAGCCGCTTACCCGTTCGCCAGCGCGGGAAAACGCTGTTTGGGACGAGCAATCGAGGCTTATAGTCAAGGCTGTGGAAGTATGATAACCGGACCCGGAATGGGTGGGCAAACAACGCCATTGCAGGAATTTGAAACCCTGTATATTGGCGGTGCGGAGCCTGCGCCGTTCGCCGGGCCTGTTCGGTTAGACTGGCCAAATCAAGATTTAAGCGGAATTGCAAAGGTAAATTAGCGACCACGATGGCTCGTTATCCAGCGGTCGGGTCTAAGGGAACAAGCACGAGGTTGAACGATGAGTGAGATTGGCGAGCGGGTTAAGAAGATCGTGGTCGAGCACCTTGGTGTTGAGCCCGAAAAAGTGGTCGACAACGCGAGCTTCATTGACGACCTCGGCGCCGACAGCCTTGATACGGTCGAGCTCGTGATGGCGTTTGAAGAAGAATTCGGTTGCGAAATTCCGGACGATGCCGCGGAGACAATTCTGACCGTCGGCGACGCCACCAAATTCCTTGAGAAGAACGCGAAGAGCTGACCCCGCGACGCGGTTCTGACGAAGCCGGGCGGATCGTGGCCAACGGTCCACCGGTTTCTTGTTATGGGCCGCCTATTCCGGGCTGGAGTGCTGTACATGAGGCGGGTTGTCGTCACGGGCCTCGGCATGGTTTCACCCCTGGGCTGTGGCGTCGAGCCGACCTGGAAGCGCATCCTCAACAGCGAAAGCGGCGCCCGCCAGATCACGACGTTCGAGGTCTCTGATTTACCCAGCAAGATCGCCTGCGTCGTTCCGCGCGGCGACGGTAAAAATGCCACGTTCAATCCAGACCAATGGATGGAGCCAAAGGATCAGCGCAAGGTCGATGATTTCATCATTTTCGCGATGTGCGCGGCGCGCCAGGCTCTTGATGACGCCGGTTGGCATCCCTCCACGGAAGAAGATCGCTGCGCAACGGGGACCATGATCGGCTCCGGGATCGGCGGCCTGTCCGGTATCGCCGAGACCTCACTGGTTCTCAGTGGACGCGGTCCGCGCAAGGTTTCGCCGTTCTTCATTCCGGGGCGCCTCATCAACCTTGCGTCGGGCTATGTGTCAATCGAACATGGCCTCAAGGGCCCGAATCATTCCGTGGTGACCGCGTGTTCGACCGGCGCGCATGCGATCGGCGATGCCAGCCGGCTGATTGCGCTTGGAGATGCCGATGTGATGGTCGCCGGCGGCACGGAATCGCCGATTTGCCGAATCGGGATGGCAGGCTTCTGCGCCGCGCGCGCGCTGTCGACCGGCTTCAACGATACGCCGGAAAAAGCATCGCGTCCCTACGACAAGGCTCGCGACGGGTTTGTGATGGGCGAGGGGGCGGGTGTCGTCGTCCTTGAGGAATACGGTCACGCCAAGGCGCGCGGGGCGAAAATCTACGCAGAAGTAACGGGCTATGGCATGTCCGGCGACGCTTATCATATCACGTCGCCGTCGCCCGACGGCGATGGTGCATTCCGCAGCATGAGTGCGGCGATGAAGCGGGCAGCGATTACGCCTGCGGATATCGACTACATCAACGCGCACGGTACCTCGACGCAGCTTGGCGACGAGATAGAACTCGGTGCAGTTGAACGCCTGCTGGGGAACGCCGCTTCGAAAGTGTCGATGTCATCAACGAAATCATCCACCGGCCATCTGCTCGGTGCCGCGGGCGCGATCGAGGCGATCTTCAGCATCCTGGCGATTCGGGACAATGTTGCGCCGCCGACCATCAACCTTGAGAATCCGTCGGTGGAAACGGCGATCGATCTCGTGCCGCAACAATCGCGGCCACGCGAAATCAACGTCGCGCTGTCCAATTCATTCGGGTTCGGCGGCACCAACGCCTCAGTAATTTTCCAGCGGGTGCTCAACTAGCTGGTAACGAGAACAAGTCCACCGTTCTGCCTCATTCGGTGATGACACCAAAAGTGTGGGCGCGTGCTATCGGCCGGGCAAAAGGATTTGTCAGGCGACGATTGAACCGGCAGGATCAGGTTACATCCATGAGTGAGAGGCCGCCCATTTCGCCACGCAGTCCCCGGGCAGCGCTGGAGCCGGAACAGGTTCCGCCGCCGCCACGGCGGTCCGCGCGCGCGCGTAATCCGTTCGTCGTGATCGGCAATGCCATCATCACCATCTTGCTCGTCGCGATGATCGGCGCCGGCATCGTTTACTATTACGGTAAACAGAAGCTCGAAGCTGCCGGCCCGCTCCAGGAAGACAAGATCGTTAGCATTCCCGCGCGCGCCGGCATGGCCGATATCGCCGACGTTCTGCAGCGAGCGGGGGTGATCGACAATAATCGATGGGCATTCATCGGCGCCGTTCTTGCGCTGAAGGCGCACTCGGAATTGAAACCCGGCGAATACTCCTTTCAGAAGAACGCGACCCTGCGAGACGTTATCGGCACGATCGTCGAAGGCAAGGTGGTCCAGCATGCCGTCACTATCCCCGAAGGCCTGACCTCCGAGCAGATCGTAACCCGGCTTACCGACAACGACATTTTCGCAGGCACGGTGCGTGAAGTGCCGCGGGAAGGAACGCTGCTGCCGGAAACCTACAAGTTCCCGCGCGGCACCACGCGCGAGCAGGCGATCCAGCGCATGCAGCAGGCTCAGAAGCGCGTGTTAGCGGAAATATGGGAGCGTCGCAGCCCGGACGTTCCGCTGAAGTCGCCGGAGCAACTTGTGGTGCTGGCCTCGATCGTCGAGAAGGAGACCGGCAAGCCTGACGAACGAAGCCGGGTAGCCGCCGTGTTCGTCAACCGCCTGCGCCAAAAGATAAAGCTGCAGTCCGACCCGACTATCATTTATGGCCTGGTCGGCGGCAGGGGAACGCTGGGCCGGCCCATCAAACGCAGTGAAATCATCCAGCCGTCGCCCTACAACACTTACGTGGTTGACGGTCTGCCGCCCGGGCCGATCTCCAATCCGGGCCGTGCCTCGCTGGAGGCCGCCGCCAACCCGGCGCGCACGCGCGATCTCTTCTTTGTCGCTGATGGCAGCGGTGGCCACGCTTTTACCGAGACCTACGATCAGCACCAGAAGAACGTCGTCAAGCTGCGCGCAATGGAAAGGCAGATCCAGAACGACACTGTCGAACCGGCAGACGATCCGGTGCCACCGGCCGCTGCCGCGACACCGGCCGAGACGACCGGTGGAACCACCAAACCGCCGGTCGCGAAAAAGCCTGCTCGGCCTGCCGTTCCGGCCCGGGAGGGTGCTGCGCAATCGACCACCGCGGCTCCGGTAATGCAGCGTTAGCAGCGGCACCGAGCCGTTCAGGACCGGAACCAAATTCCACTTTTCCCGAAAACGCTTTAAGCTTCGCGCGCTCGCACCGGGCGAATCTGCCACCTTAGCTGCACCTGCCGGAGAATTTCACGCGATGGCGCTGTCGAGTATGACCGGCTTTGCACGAATCCATGGCGCCAGCGGACCTTACGCCTTCGAATGGGAGTTGAAGTCGGTCAACGCCAAGGGCTTTGACTTGCGGATGCGTTTGCCGCCCGGTTGGGACGATCTGGAAGCGTCCGTCAAGAAACGCGCAACCGAAGTGCTGTCGCGCGGCACAGTGTACGCCAATCTGAACGTAAAGCGCGCCAACGCGGTCTCGACGGTGCGCGTCAATGAAGAAGTGCTGGCCTCGATCGTGAAGGCCGCTACTCAGCTTGCCGGCAAGATCGACGCGGTAGCGCCCAGCGTTGACGGATTGCTTGGCATCAAGGGAGTTATCGAGGTCATCGAGCCGGAAGGTGATGAGGCTGAGGACGCCTCGGCGAAGGCGGCCGCGGCCGTTTCGTTCGAGGAGGCGCTTTCCAACCTTGTTGCCATGCGCCGTCGGGAGGGTACCGCTCTTGGGCAAATTCTCAGCCAACGCATGGACGAGATCGAGCTTCTGGCGAAGAGGGCCGAAGCCGCACCGGGACGCAAGCCCGAAGCGATCAAGGCTCGGCTGGCAGAGCAGATCGCGGCGCTTCTGCAGTCATCCGATCGCTTCGATCCCGACCGGCTTAATCAGGAGGCGCTTCTGATTGCGGCAAAGGCGGACATCCGCGAAGAACTCGATCGGATCGCTTCACACATCTCGCAGACGCGCGAGATGATAGGCAAGGGCGGACCAATCGGACGCCGGCTCGATTTCCTTGCGCAGGAATTCAACCGCGAGGTCAATACCTGCTGCTCCAAATCGAACGATCTCGAATTGACCAATACGGGTCTCGAAATGAAGAACGTCGTCGAGCAATTCCGCGAGCAGGTTCAGAATCTGGAGTGAGACATGACGGCTGGTGGTCACGGTTTCGATGGGGTCGAGCGGCGCGGACTGATGTTCGTGTTGTCGTCGCCGTCGGGCGCGGGGAAAACCACGTTGTCGCGAATGCTGATAGCCGAAACGCCGGGCCTGCAGATGTCTGTGTCGGCGACAACGCGGCCGATGCGGCCCGGTGAGGTCGAAGGCAGCGACTATTATTTCACCGATCAGAAGCGTTTCGATTCCATGATCGCGAACGGCGAACTCCTTGAATGGGCGACCGTGTTCGATAATCGTTACGGTACGCCGCGCGCGCCTGTCGAGGCCGCTCTTGCCGCAGGAAAGGATGTTCTCTTCGACATCGACTGGCAGGGTACGCAGCAGTTGCGCAGCCGCTCGCCGAGCGACGTCGTCAGTGTGTTCATCCTGCCGCCGTCGGTTTCCGCGCTCGAGCAACGGCTGCACACGCGGGCGCAAGACTCAGAGGAAGTGATCCGTGCACGTATGAAAAAGGCAGGCGACGAAATGAGCCATTTCGACGCCTACGACTATATCGTCGTCAACGACGACATCGGGATCGCCTTTGAGGCGGTTAAGTCGGTTCTTCGCGCGGAGCAACTAAAACGCGAACGGCAGGTTGGCCTGTCAACTTTTGTGCGCGGCTTGCGGAGTCAGCTGCAGAAATAGCATCCGCGTCAGCGCGCACCTGCTTGGACATCCGTTCCAGGAATTCCGTGATCATGTCGATCCGTTCGTCGGAGTCGTTGGGCTGCAGAGCGCCGCCGCGCGTGTATTCCGGTGGGGGCTGATCGGTATCCGCCCATTGCGTTGGCATGTCGTCCTCGTCCTCTAGTTCGAGGACGGGGCGTTCCGTTGTTTCCCACACCACGCGCCGGCTCCCGCGAATGCTGTTCGACCTGGGACGCCCTCCAAGACGGAAAACAATGCTCCCGGTCAGCCCGGCGAGCGCCAGCGCGCCGAGAATGACCAGCAGCAGCATCTGCACCGACCCGTTGGCCCTTCCGGGCTGAACATCGGCCCGGCCAGGTCCGACCGGCGCGGCGGCTCTGGGCGAGGGTGTCGCGACTGGATCGGGTCCGGCGTCGGCGACGAGCTCGGCCGGTTGCGGACTGGCCGGCGGCTTTTCGCCAGATGATTCCGGCCAGCGCGAGGAGATGGAGGATTGCTGTGTGAAGACATCCCCGGCGTTGATGTGCTGGTCATTTCCCGCGGCCGCCAGCTTAGGCCATATCGGCTGGGCCGGTCGCGGGGCGCCGGCGGGGCTGTCGTGGTCGATCCGTGTTTGCGGCAGAGTCAATTCGGCGCGCGCGTCCGAGATTGAATGCGGGGCGGTGTTTTCTCCCTTGCGCAAATCCGCTTTCTCCAGCGCGGGCGAACTCGTCGAAGCGGCTGGCGAGGAACGCTCGGATTCTTCCCGCAGATACCAGCAGTGCCGTCCGCTACCGCGCTCGATGCGGTAATACCAATGCTTGTTGCGTTGAGGCGTTTGATCCTTCGGTTCGGAGACGCACTCTGCGGCATTCGCGACCCCGCGCGGCAGCGCCGAAAAAATCGTGCCCGCCACAGCAACGGCGAGGACGGTGGACGCGAACTTCGCGCTTCGGTGGGCCATGTGAATCTCCGGTGACGCAAACGCAACAATACGAGTTCCAATCTCGGCAAAGAGTTGGGTCGGAATAGGCCGCAATTCCGGAGAGGATGGGGCTTAATTCGGGCTCGGTTTTTGTCCGAAAAGAACCAATTGTGGCGTCATGTTCGAGGCATCAGGCGGGATTTCGAACGCTCGAGTCCTGCCTATGTCGCTGCCCGAACCCACCGGCGTCGTCGCCCGGCTTGACCAGGCGATCCAGTAACCGATGAACTGCGACATCGAGCGTTTGGCTTGCCGGATGTGGACTCAATAACTGCGACCAGTGCTTATCCGGCGATGCCGGTGAATACTGGATCGCCCGGTCAAGCCGGGCGACGACACAGGGAGTAAAGCTTCCAGGCCGCGACGCGCGTCCCCGCTGTAGCGCAGGACGTCCCGACCCGGCCTTATTGAACCCACCGGTGTCGTCGCCCGAAGCAACCGGTGTCATCGCCCGGCTTGACCGGGCGACCCAGTAACCGATGAGCTAGGACATCGCGGGACCATTTGCCCGATGTGGACTCAAAGTGCCCATCCGGCGATGCTGGTGAATACTGCATCGCCCGGTCAAGCCGGGCGACGACACAGGGGATCCTTGCGGACGACACAGGGGATCCTTGCGAATGGGTCAGTTCTTTAGCACAACGCGTCCCACGACTTTTCCGGCGCGCAAGGCATCGATCCATTTCTGAACGTCGCCCATCGGCTCTTCCTTCATCGGCGGGGGCTTGATCTTTCCGGCGCGCGCCAGCGCCATCAATTCGTGTGCCTCGGCCAGGGTTCCGACCATAAAGCCCTCGATCGTCATGCGCTTGTAAATCCACTGAACCATCGGCAGGCTGAAATTGCCGCCCATCAATCCGGATACGACAATCTTGCCGCCGCGCGCCACCCCATCATGCCGACCCCGCCAAGCCCGATCAGCAGCAAGTTGCGCTGCCGTGGCCGGTCGATGAGCCGCTTCAGGGCGCCGTAGGCAGTCACGCCGGAGCACATCAGCGTCGCGGCCTGGTTCACGGGCAGGGGATCGTAGTCCAGCAAATACCTGGCTTCGGGCACCAGCACGTGGCTGGCGAAACCGCCATCAATGGACACGCCGAGAAATCTTTGTTTGGCGCAGAGGTTCTCATCGCCATTAAGACAGTCGCGGCACTGGCCGCAGCCGATCCAGGGAAAGACAGCTTTCTTTTTGCCAATCAGGTCCGCCGAAACCTCGGGACCTACTTGATCGACAACGCCGGCGATCTCATGGCCGAGCGTAAAGGGCAGCGCCATGCCCCGCGTGGTGTCGAGCTTTCTGCCGCCGCCGAGATCGGCGTAGCCGTCCTGGATGTGCAGGTCGGAATGACAAAGTCCGCAGCGTTCGATACGCACCAAGACTTCCTTGGCCGTGGGCTTTGGTGTGTCGACGATGGTCTCGCACAACGGCGCATCGAATTTGACCAAAGACTGGCGACGCATTAGCGCCATGGTGTCCTCCTCAACTCGTGTTCTATTTTTCGTTTCGTATATTCGCCAATTCGCGGGCCATGGCAACAAAGCCGCCGACCGGAACGGTCTCTGCGCGCCGTGTCAAATCGACCTGCGCCGCGGCCGCGAGCCGGGCAGGATCGGCCGGGAGCGATTTGAGGCTCTGCCGCAGCATCTTGCGGCGTTGGCCGAACGCGGCGGCCGAGACCTGTTCGAGTGTTCGCCGATCGCAAGGCTCCGGCTCGATGCGCGGCACGAGGCGTACGACCGACGACGTAACTTTGGGCGGCGGAACGAATGCCGCGGGCGAAATATCGAACAGAATTTTGGTCTCGGTGCGCCAGTTCGCCAGCACTCCGAGGCGGCCATAGGCTTCATCATTCTCGCGCGCGACGATGCGTTCGGCCACCTCGCGCTGAAACATCAGCACCATCAAGTCGTACCATGGCGGCCACGGCTCGCTCGATAGCCAGCCCACCAGCAAAGCGGTGGCGATGTTGTAGGGCAGGTTGGCGACGATCTTCGCGCGTTCGCCGCCGAGCAGGGGGCGGGGATCAAATGTTTGCGCATCGGCGCAAATGATTTCGAGCCGTCCCGGATAGCGTTGCGAGATCGTCTCGAGGGCGGGCAGGGCGCGGGCATCATGTTCGATGGCGATCACCCTCCGCGCGCCAAGCGCCAACAGCGCGCGCGTCAAACCGCCGGGACCGGGGCCAATCTCGATGACCGTGGCATCTTCGAGCGGGCCCGCCGCGCGCGCGATCCGCGCGGTAAGATTGAGGTCCAGGAGGAAGTTCTGACCGAGCGATTTGCGAGCCGACAGCGCGTGCTCGCGAATGACATCGCGGAGCGGCGGAAGGTCGTCGATGGCGCTCATTGCGGGTTTGTGGCCGTCATCCGTGCGGCGAGGCGTAACGCCGCGATCAGGCTGGCTGGATTGGCGCGGCCGGTCCCGGCGATGTCGAAAGCAGTGCCGTGGTCGGGCGAGGTGCGAACGAACGGCAATCCCAGCGTGACGTTGACAGCATCGTCGAATGCGATCGTCTTGATCGGGATCAGGGCCTGATCGTGGTACATGCAGATCGCGCAGTCGTAAGTTTTGCGCGCGGCCTCATGAAACAGGGTGTCGGCCGGCAGCGGCCCTCTTGCAATGATGCCTTCACGGCGCAGGATTTCAACCGCCGGCGCGACGATCTGCTCGTCTTCGGTGCCGAGCGTGCCGTCTTCGCCGGCATGGGGGTTGAGGCCGGTCAGCGCCAGGCGCGGAGCAGCCAGGCCGAACCGCCCGTTCAGATCCGCGACCACGATGCGGGCCGTGCTGACGATCAGTTCGCTGGAGAGCCGTGTCACGGCATCGCGCAGTGGAAGGTGGATCGTGACGGGCACGACGGCCAACTCCGGCGACCACAGCATCATCACGGGTTGCGGCGTATGTCCGTCCTTGGCCGCGAGTTCGGCGAGAAATTCGGTATGCCCGGGGTGCAGGAAGCCGGCACGGTAGAGCACACTCTTGGCGATTGGATTGGTAACCACTGCGCTCGCGCGGCCGGCGAGGACATCGCCGACCGCCTGTCGGATAGAATTCAAGGCCGCATCGGCGCTGCTGTCGTCGGGTACGCCGGGGCGAGCGGTTGCGGCTTGGCCGGTCGAAACAACGGGCAACGCCCGGCCGAACGCTGCCGCGGCGTCTTTGGCGTTAGTATCGGCGAGGGGAATAGTCAGCCCAAGCTGTTGCGCGCGCTTGGAGATGAAATCGGGATCTCCGAGCAGGTAGAAGGCGGGAAGCTTCAACTCATCGCGCCGCAGCCACGCCATCAACGCGATGTCGGGGCCTATGCCGGCAGGTTCGCCCAATGTCAGCGCTAGCGGCTTGGCCATGCTCAACGGTATTCGATCATTGCGGCTTTGCGGACTTCCTGCAGGTACGCTTTCGACTTCGCTTCGTATTTCTGCACATACATCTTTTCGCGAATTTCCTTTTTCTTCGGCGTATCCACCGTGGTTGGCTTCCTCCCGCACAGCGCCACCATTTCCACGCCCTGCTTCGTCACCTCGGGCGGCGTCAGGTGGCCGATCGGAGTGTCGTCAAGCAGCTTCCGAAGTACTTCCGGGATATCGGCAGAAGTCTTGGTCACGGCCTCGCGGATTGCGGCGTTCGACATCGAGCGAAAGTAGGAGTTCGCCTCGTCGCAAGTTTGCACGCGAGCGCGCAACGTTTCGGCCTCCTTATGTCGTGCCTCCATTGCGCTCGGCGGCGATCCTCGCGGTACGATCAGCACGATAGGCTGCATCTTGTATTCGAAAGCCTCGACCGGTTGCTTCGCGTCCCCGGTGTCGGCGTGGGCGGCCGCATCGACATCCTTTTCGCCGACCTGAAGGCTCTCCTTGAACCGGCCTCGTATCAGGCTGGTCCAGATCATGTCGGCCTTCATGCGTGCCTTCAGCGTGTCGGGCCGGATGCCCTGGCTCTCAAGGGACTTCGCCAACTGTTCCGGCGTGATCCGCATTCGCGTGCTCATCTGCGCGAAAGCCTGATCGATGTCGGACCCGCTGGGGTCAACGCCGAATTTTTTCCCTTCCTTGATTTTCACCTTTTCGTCGATCAACTCGTTGATGATTTCCTGTCGGTTGCTTTGCTTGTGTGTCGACAGAAAATTGAGCTTCGATCGCTGATCGATGTCGTAGTCTGTAACGGGTTCGCCGTTGACCATGACGGCGACGGTTTGAGCGTGCAGCGGCAGTGCGCCGCCGACCAACAACAGCGCTAATCCCAACAGAAGGAGCGAAATGCGGCGAGTAAATTTGCGCGTCATCATGGCATCGTTTGCTGTGTCAGCTTCGTCAATTGGATCTGCGATGGAAAGTTTGTCGTCCGGCACGTGACGGCCCGCTCTACTGTATGCCGGTTCCGCCCGTCGCCGCCGCGGTGGTCGTGGCGAGCGTTCGCAGACCGATCTGGAACATGAAAGCATGGCTGAGTACGGGCGGGGTGGTGCCTGCGGAATAGCTGTAGGAGGTCACGTAGTTGGCGGCGAGCACGAAGCAGTCGTCCACATATCCGGCGCCGACGATGTACTGGTTGATCTGATTGGCGACGAGATCCCATCGCGCCGCGCCTGTGACAACCCAGTTGGCCGCGAGCTTGACGGAGGCGCTGCCGAGCAACCCTTCGCGCCGGTTCAGATAACCCAACTGCGGTTGCGCTGCGTAGTTGCCGTACATCAGGCTGACCGACCAGCGATCGAACGCCGCTCTGCCCTCGGCTTCGAACCGCTGAACGTTCAGGGTCTCCTCATCAAACCGTGAGCGCACGCTGAACGTATAGGTTCGGTTGGGAGAGTAGTTGACGCTGGTGACGTAGTCGGATTTCGGCTTCGCCAGACCGGAGTTGATACCGGTGTTGGTCATGTCCTGGACCGCAAAGGAATTCAGCCCGAACAGTTGGTAGGATTGTCCGAACAGAACCTTGACGGACCCGCCGCGGTCGAATTGCGTGGTCGCCTGAACGCCGACGTTGGCGCGCCCGCCGCCCTCGACGCGGTCATAGCCCGAAAACTTGTCGACGCTGAACAGATCGGAGGTGTCGAAAACCAGACTCTGCGCGTCTTCGTTCGGAATCTTGCCGGCGTAGGTCTCGTTGGGGCGAATGATGACCTGCGCGATCGGCTCGATCGTCGTAGAGCCCCAAGGCTGAACGTTGATGAAGGGATAGCGATATTCCAGGCCCACTGTCGGCATCACGCGAAGCGCGTTGGTGTCGCCGACAGGAAGGAAATTCGACACGCCCGGCTGGTTGGAGATATCCGCATTGATCGCGTCGGCGCGCAGGATCGCGAACGGCGTCCAGATTTCGCCCGCCGAATCCGTGAACGAGCGCCGCCATTGCGCCTCGCCCGAAAAGCGCGTGTACGTCCCCGGTATGCCGCGAAGCAGGCACTGCGACGGCAAGCGCGCCATCGGATCGGCTGAAGCGGTCAGGCACAGGCCATTGGTGTTAGCCAGCGTCGTGATCGGGTCGAACACCGCGGTTTCGCGCGACAGGCTCGTGAAGTTGGTCTTGTAGCTGACCTCGCCTCCAAAGATCGGACTGTTGATCACGTTGGAATAGTCGACCACGGGATGGATGATCGGGACCTGGTTCTGGAAACCCGAGAAGCTGAGATAGTAAATCGTGCGGGCGTCGAAGTAGCTGCGATCGCCGACGCCGGTCAGATAAAGCTGCGAAATCGCTTCGGTCGGCAGGCTCAGGAACGATCCGAGCGGGTCCCTGTATTGAGCCAGCCGATAATCCGAGAAGAAGTAGTAGTCCGACAGCAGGACGCCGTCCCAACCCCAAACCCATTTGTCATTCAGAGCAAACTGGCCCTTGGTGTCGACGCCGCCGCGGAACTGACGATCACCAGGCTGGCCGGCGAAGGCGCCGGGATCGAGCTGGTCGATGCCATAGGCGCGAATTTGATAGGATCCATTCAGCAGACGCTGACGGAATTCGGCCTGCATCAACACGCCCTGCCGGGTGGTGAAGCGCGGCGTGAAGGTCGCGTCGTAGTCGGGAGCGATCGCCCAGTAAAACGGCGTCTCGGCCGCGAAGCCGTAGGTCGAGGCTTGCGAGAAGCCCGGCATCAGGAAGCCGGTCTTGCGTTTGACTGTCGGATCGGGTGTCGAGAAATACGGTATGTATGCGACGGGCACGCCGAAGAACTCGAGTTGCGCACTCTCGAAGTACAGCATTTTTTCGGTCTGGTCGTGGATGATGCGCGCACCCTTGACCTGCCACAGCGGCGGCTTCTTCGGATCGTCCTTGCAAGGCGCGCAGGCGGTATAGACGCCGTTTTCAAAGACGGTGTAGTTGCCGCTCGATCGATCGGCGCGCGAAGCAGCCATCCGCGTCGCGTCCGCTGTGTCGACGCGAAGCGAGTCCACGAACCCGTCGCGATAGTCGTCGCTCAGATCCATGATCTCGGCGTAGGTGATCTTGCCATCCGCATCCGTCATGCGGATGTTGCCTTCGGCGTGAAGTCGCTTGGTCTTTTGATCGTAGATCACCTTGTCGGCTTCAACACTGGTGCCGTTGTAGAACATCTGCACGTTGCCCACGGCGGAAACGCGCGAGTTGTTGTAGTCGTAGTCGACCTCGACCGCCTGCACGAGCATCTGTCCGTCGTTGGCGGCGCGCGGCGGCTTCGGATTGGGAGGGCGGGGATTGTAGGTAAAGCTCTGCGCGAAGGCCGGTGCCGTCGTTGCAATGCCGACCGCGCCCGCGAAAGCCAGGCCGAAAGTCAGGATTAGAACGTCACGGAGGAGGCTTGCAAAACGCCTCGTATGGCGGCGCGCGGCCGCGCGCTGCCTGGTGGCAGACGACCTTAATTGGCGGGCGGCGACAACAGCCACTACCCGTCCTCCTGGTACAGCAAGGCCAAAAAGCCGGTGAGGCCGCCCACGGACACGGGCAACCACGCCGCAGCGATCGGATGCATCAGCTCGGCCTTACTCAAATCCTCAGTTACTTTCGACAACACGTAGAGCAGAAAGCCCGCACCCACGCCACTCAAAACCATCTTTTGCACGCCGCCGAACCGGAAGAAGCGCAGGCTGACCGATGCCGCCAGCATCACCATGGCAGCCAGCAAAAACGGTTGCGCAAGCAGCTTGTGGTACTGCAGCCGATAGCCTGCCGTCGCAAATCCCGAACTCTCGGAGGAGCGGATGTAGGTTGGAAGTTGCCAAAAGGACACAGTCTCGGGGGTGGAGAAACTGTTGCGAACCTGGGCCGGGGTAAACTTGTCGGAAGAATCAAACTGCTCTGGTCAACGGGGGGAGCGTCGAGCGAGTAGCGCCGCGCCGATTTGAACAGCCAGTGGCCTTCCTCGAGCGTTGCCTCTCGGGCCTCGATTCGCTCCTTGAACTGGTTGTCTGTGTCGAATCGGAACAGCGTCAGTCCGGTCAAGCGCACGCCTTGCTGCTCGCTGCGGGCGGCGTTGATGATGACCTGCCCATCGCTGTTGATCTGATTGATCCAGAAGCCGGACGCGTCCTGCACTCCGCCGCCCGGCGCCGAGCCGAACAGCTCCGCCTCCATTCGCTTGGAGAGTTCGCGCAAGTTCGCCGACATCGGATTGTAGGCAATGGTGGCAAGTGTCCCGAGCAGGATGGCGGCTGCCAGCGCGGGCGCGATAAATTGCCAGGCAGAAACCCCGGCCGCGCGTGCGACGACAAGTTCAAGCCGCCGCGAGAGCGCGAGGTAGCAGGTCATCGCGCCGATCAGGATGCAAAACGGCATCATCTTTTCGAGCAGTTGCGGCACGCGGAACAGCGACGTCTCAGCGACCATGACCGCCGAAGCCGAAGCCAGCCCCGATGTTTTTCGGACCATCTCGATGTAATCGACCAGCACCAGCAGCAGGAAGATGCTGGCGAACACGCCAAGCGCCGAAATCACGAACCGGCCGGCAAAATATCGCCCGAGCGTGTTGGTCATCATGCTCATGCTGCGGCCGGCCGCCGGAGGAAACGCAGAAGACGCTCGTTCGATCTGTTCACGGCTTCGATCAGGGCGGCCGGCGGCTCCAGCACGACACCGCCGATGATGATCCAGAAGCCTGCGCCGATCGCGAGCGCCAGCATCAGATATTGCAGGACCACAGCTAACGGCGATTTCACCGCCATCACCGAGCAGGCAAAGCCCGCCATGCGCAAACCGAAAACGGCCAGGATGGAGCCGCCGATCGAGAAGTTGCGGCTTTGCCGTGTGGTGCGCGGCGCGCCCAAAAACGCGAATGTCAGCGCGGCGAATGCAAACGGGTAGAGCGGCGCCATGAAGCGGTCATGCAGTTCGGCGCGGAACTGACCAGGAGACTGCTTGTAGCTCGCGTCGTCCTCGGCCGGATCGAGCAACTCCCAAAGATAGCGCTCGCGAATACCCAATGCGACGTCGTGTCCCTGGTTCGAAAACTTCGACATGTCGAAGGCATAGCGGCCGAACGCCACCAGTGCTGGATCGCGTTTGCCTGCCTCGAAGCGTTCCAGGTTTCCATTTTCCAGAACCAGGAACGAGCCGCCGCCGCTCTTCACGACGGTGCCGTGATCGGCAACGATGCTGACGCGTTCCTTCGGATCGCGGCGATCGTCGATGAAGATGCCCGACAGCAGCCCGCCCGGTTGCCGCTCGCGAATACGGATGGTCAGGTTCTGATCGAGCTGTGCGAAGCGGCCGGGCTGCAGAATGTTCGCCAGCACGTCGGCGGTGATCTCGGCATCCCATTGCTTGAGGCGGCGCATGCCGTCGGGAGCGAGATAGGCGGAGATGAAAGTGACCAGAGCAGCCACCACCACCGTCGCGTAAATGAAAGGGCGAAACAGCCGGAAAGGCGAAAAGCCCGCGGCGTTCATGACGATGATTTCGGAATCCGTCGCCAGCTTGTTGAGGGTATGCGAGATCGCGATCATCAACGCGATAGGCGAGATGATCAGCACCAACGCCGGAATGACGAGACTGGTGACGCCGAGAAAGGTCAGGATGGTCTGGCCCTGACTGGTCATCAGATCGATGCCGCGCAATGCCTGCGTAATCCAGATCACGCCCGTAAGGCTGACCAGAACCAGCGCAAACGATGCCAGCGTCGTCCGGAATATATACCTGTCGATTGACCCCATCACCTACCGCTCGGTCCCCACCTCGCAACCCAAACTGCGGCACTCGACCTATCCCTTGATGGGATCCCCCTTGGTCGCGCCGCGATTCCTTCAGTTCGGTACAATACTCACTAGCATCCCTTTGATCCGTCAACAAAATGGCTGCGCCATGGCACCGCCCGGAAGTGCTTAATAATTCCCTCATGTGGCCGGCTGGCCACGGGAGAGCTTGGCAGCACAGTAGGTCACAGGCCATAGTAGCCCGAGCTGAGGTTGTTGCCGCCCGTCACTCGCGGCCGAATAGGCGTTCAACACACCCGCGCGGCCCGTCCTGGCCCGCGATATCCCTGAATTTGGAGGTTTCACCATGTCCGACGCGGTCAAGGTTGGCTTCGTGCCATTTTCCGCCACTCCGCGCGGCATTCTGGTCGTCTTCTGCGACGACACCCTCAAGTTCGGCCCGGCCACCCGAAAGGCGCTGGGAACGGTGGCGAATCTCGTGAAGCGCGCGGCGGAAACCAACCAGTTCAAGGGCAAGAGCGGCGCTGTGCTCGATCTGCTGGAGCCCCAGGGAATCGAGGTTCAGCGCTTGCTCGTGGTCGGCACGGGCAAGCCGTTAGGCTTGAAAGGAAAAGGATTTTCTCAAGTTCGGTGGCGTCGCCGCCGGGAAATTGCGGCCGGGCAATGGTGGCGTGAGCATTATCGCAGAATTGCCGGACGGCGCGATGAACCCTGATTCGGCCGCCGCGGTGGGTATGGGAGTGAAGCTGCGCGCCTACCGGTTCGATCGCTACAAGACAAAGAAAAAGGATGGCGAGGAGGACGGGGCCATCCGCGCTGACGTTTCAATCGCGGTGGATGACGTCGGCGCGGCGCGCAAGGCATTCGCACCCGATACTCATGTCGCAGATGGCGTAAACATCGCGCGCGAACTCGTGAACGAACCGCCGAACGTGCTTTACCCCGTCGAATTTGCTCGTCGGGCCGGTCAGTTGCGCAAGCTCGGTGTTGACGTCGAGATTCTCGACGTCAAGGCCATGAGCAAACTGGGCATGGGCGCGCTGCTCGGGGTTGCCCAGGGCTCGGCGCGGCCCGGCCGGACTGTGATCATGCGCTGGAATGGCGGCAAAAAGGGCGATCAGCCGGTCGCCTTCATCGGCAAGGGTGTTTGCTTCGACACAGGCGGCATTTCGATCAAAGGCGCCGGAAGCATGGAGGACATGAAGGGCGACATGGGGGGCGCCGCCTGCGTTGTCGGGCTCATGCATGCGCTGGCGGCACGAAAGGCGAAAGTGAACGTCGTGGGCGCCATCGGACTGGTCGAGAACATGCCTGACGGCAACGCGCAACGCCCCGGGGACATCGTGACGTCGATGTCCGGCCAGACCATCGAGATCATCAATACCGACGCCGAGGGACGGCTTGTGCTGGCCGACGTGCTCTGGTTTGTGGCGAAGAAATTCAAGCCTAAATTCATGGTCGATCTCGCGACTCTGACGGGCGCGATCATGGTGGCGCTCGGCACCGAGTATGCCGGCCTGTTTTCCAACAACGATGAATTGGCGGAGCGCCTGAGCAAGGTCGGCCAGGAAACCGGCGAAAAGGTCTGGCGCATGCCGCTGGGTCCGGAATACGACAAACAAATCGATTCGCAGTTCGCCGATATGAAAAACACCGGCTCGCGCAACGGCGGCTCGATCACCGCCGCGCAATTCCTCCAGCGCTTTGTCGATGACACGCCTTGGGCGCATCTCGACATCGCGGGAACAGCGATGGGCGCGCCAAAAACCGACATCAACCAGAGTTGGGGTTCGGGTTTCGGGGTTCGGCTGCTGGACCGGCTCGTTACGGAGTATTACGAAGCCAAACGATGACGGAAGTTCTGTTTTATCATCTGCAGAACATGTCGATCGAGAGCGTCCTGCCGCCGCTGCTCGAGAAGTCGCTGGAGCGCGGCTGGCGCTTGGTCGTGCAGGCGAACTCGCAGGAGCGCGCCGATGCACTCGACGGCCATTTGTGGACCTATCGCGACGATTCGTTCCTGCCGCATGCCACATGGCGAGCCGGCGACGCGCGAGACCAGCCGATCGTGCTTGCGGTGGAAGAGAGCAACCCGAATCAGGCCAATGTCAGGTTCCTGATCGACAACGCAGCCCTGCCGGCGGACTCGGCCAGCTATGAGCGGATGGTGGTGGTTTTCAACGGCGATGACCCCGACGCCCTGGCGGGGGCGCGAGGAGCCTGGACCGACTGCAAAGCGCGCGGCTTTGAAGTCACTTATTGGCAGCCGGATGAGCAGGGCCGCTGGCGGCGACGGGATTAGCGACTTGCCGTTATTGATGGTAGTCTTCGGTTTAATCGGCGCTATACGTGTGGCCATGGTGGCGCCGCAAAGTGATGGTGGGAAACAAGCGCTTTGGCGCCGCGTCGGGGTAGGACCGTAGTTCATCGTGCAGGACAAAGCTTCTCATTCGAAACATTTGCTCGCGCTGCTTGTGCTTGCACCTGTGCTCGCGGGCTGCTCGGGCGCGGCGGACATGTTTCAGTCGGACCTGCTGTCAAAGGACGCGGAGTGGTTTTCGCGCCCCGGCCAACTCTTCATCAAAAACGTTTCGATCGAGACGCCGCCATTGTCGCTCAGCAAGCCGGTTACCGCTGAGGACCTCGTCAGTGCCGAAGGCGCTTGTCCGGGGATGGCGCCTCCAGCGGGTGCAGCGGACGCGAATGCTCTGACCGATGGGGCTGCCGGCGCGCCGCCTGCTGCTGGCACGGTAGCGCTTGGTCATACCGAATGCGACGTGGTGCGCGGCATCGGTGCGCCTGATACCGTGAACCTTTCCAGCAACCCGCGGGGCGATCGCGTAGCCGTTGTCACCTGGTCAAAGGGACCGCGCGCAGGAATTTATACCTTCAACGCCGGTCGCCTGGCCTCGATCGAGCGCGGGCCGGAGCCGCAAGCGCCCCCAAGGCTTGCCAAGCCGGCAGCCAAGAAGAAGCCGGCCGCAACGTAATCGTTGCTGCGGCGCGACTGCATTCGGTTAACCGGCCGCTCCGTCGTATTGCGAACTCGCTTCCAGCCATTCCTCCTCCGCACGTTGCAGCGCGTTCGCCGCACCGGCCCTTGCCTTGGTGAGCTGGGCGGCCTGCTTCGGGTCGCGGGTGAACAAATCCGGTAGCGCCAACGCTGTATCTATTTTGGCGATAATTCCGTTGATGCGCGCGATCTCGGCCTCGGCGTTAGATATTTTTTGCTTCAACGGCGGGCGCTTGCCAGCCTTGACGGTCGGCTTGTCGCGACCATTGCTGCGCTCGCTGCCGCCGCGGTCGCGCGAGTTCGCGCGCATGCCGCGCGCGGACAGCACCATCCGCCGGTAATCGTCGAGGTCGCCGTCATAGGTGGTGACGGCGTGATCGGCGACCACCCAGAGTTGGTCGGCGCAGGCTTCGATCAGATAGCGGTCGTGGGAGACCATGATGACCGCGCCAGGAAATTCATTGATTGCTTCCGCGAGCGCAGCGCGGCTGTCGATATCCAGATGGTTGGTCGGCTCGTCGAGAATGATCATGTTGGGCCCAAAGAAGGTGGCAAGCCCAAGCAGCAGTCGCGCCTTTTCTCCTCCCGACAAACTCTTGACCAGCGTGTCGGCGGCCTTGCCGGAAAACCCGATTGCGCCGGCGCGGCCTCGGACCTTGGCCTCCGGTGCTTCCGGCATCAGCTTGCGAACGTGATCGTAGGGTGTGCCTTCCTCGTTCAGTTCATCAAGCTGATGTTGTGCGAAGTAAGCGATCGAAAGCTTTTCCGCGCGCGTGATGTTGCCGGAAAAAGGCGGAAGCTTGTTGGCGAGCAACTTCACCAGAGTCGATTTGCCGTTGCCGTTGGAGCCGAGCAACGCGATCCGGTCGTCATTGTCGACGCGCAAGGTGACGCGGTTCAGCACCGGGCTCTTTGGATCATAGCCGACGGAGACATCGTCGACCGCGATGATCGGCGGTGACAGCATCTTCTCAGGTTCGGGAAAGGTGATTTCTCGCACGTCCTGCGTTACCAGCGCCGAGACCGGCTTCATTTTTTCCAGCATCTTCACGCGCGACTGCGCTTGACGGGCTTTCGAAGCCTTGGCCTTGAAGCGATCCACGAAGGCCTGCAATCGCTTGCGCTCGGCCTCCTGCCGCTTGATGTGCTTGGCATCGAGCAACTCGCGGGCGGCGCGTTGATCTTCGAATGAGGAATAGGTGCCGCGGTAGAGCGTGAGTTTGCCACGATCGAGGTGAAGTATCTGGTCGACCGACGTGTCGAGCAGATCGCGGTCGTGGCTGATCACGATCACGGTGCGCGGATAGTTCGCGAGATGATCCTCAAGCCAGAGCGTGCCTTCCAGATCCAGGTAATTGGTCGGCTCGTCGAGCAGCAGAAGGTCGGGAGCGGCGAACAGCGTCGCGGCCAGCGCGACGCGCATCCGCCAGCCTCCGGAAAATTCCGAACATGGCCGGGCCTGGTCCTCGGTCGAAAATCCAAGCCCGCTCAGGATGGCGGCGGCGCGCGCGGGAGCCGAATGCGCGTCAATGTCCACCAGCCGGGTTTGGATTTCCGCGATCCGGTGCGGGTCCTGCGCAGTGTCGGCCTCCCCCAGCAGGGCGTCGCGCTCGAGGTCCGCCTTCAGCACGACTTCAATCAGGCTTTCGGGACCGTTCGGTGCTTCCTGCGCCAAGCTTCCGACCCGCCAGCGCGCCGGAATGGTAATGGTTCCGCTCTCGGTGTGCAGTTCGTTTCGGATCGCCCGGAACAGGGTGGATTTGCCGGTGCCGTTGCGACCGACCAGGCCGACGCGTGCGCCGGGCACGATCTGCGCGGTGCCATGGTCAATCAGAAGCCGGCCGGCAAGGCGGATCGAAATATCGTTGATGGAAAGCATGCGGCCTTGTCACCGGAGCGGCAGCCAAACGCAACCCCGTTTGTGCGCAAATCTGCCCCGCAGCCTGACTGTTGCGGCCTTGGATGCAGCCAGCGTGTCCTCATAAACCCTACCGGGAAATCAGGCACCGCAATCCGACGTCCAGTCTCCGGTCTGGAAACGGGAAGCGGAACTCGCTCTGACACGGTCCAAGTCCGCTTTTGACCCGAAACAGAAATGAACTCACTTCAGCGGAATGTTGTACATACTTTGGTCGTTACGAGTGGCGGAGGCTTATCACGTGACTGACAACGCTCAAGCTACAATCCGACAACTCAATCCTGCCGAACTTGCCACCCCGCCTGGCTATTCGCAGGTCGTAGAAATTAGCGGAGGCCGCATCATCTTCATTGCCGGTCAAACTTCGCTTGATCGAGAAGGCGAGCTGGTTGGAAAGGATGATTTTCAGGCGCAGGCAGTTCAAGTTTTTCGAAACTTGGATATCGCCCTCCGATCTGTTGCCTGCACGGCGACGAACCTGATTAAACTGACCGTCTTCTTGCGGGACATGGACAATCTCCCCGTTTATCGAGAAGCACGGAATCGTTTCTTCAATACAACGTCGCCTCCTGCGGCCCCGGCAGTTACATTGGTCGAAGTGTCCAGACTTTACGGCTCAGATTTCATGATTGAGATCGAGGCTATAGCGTCCGCCTGATGAACGCGTTTGTCGTCTCGTCAAGTCGACGTTCCCAGATGCAACGGATCGGCGCGAACGGCAAGATCCTGTCCTGGTGTGAGAAGTTGATGTCAGCTTCGCAGTCATTTCGGTCCGGTGGCCTGAGTATCCGGACCATGCGGCCGGACGAAATCTCAATAGCCGTGAGGTGGGCAGCCGCCGAAGGCTGGAACCCCGGCCTCGCCGACGACGCATGCTTCGGCGCGGCCGATCCGGAAGGCTTCCTTATCGGCGAACTCGACGGCGCTCCGGCCGCGACCATCTCCTGCGTCAATTACAGTGCGAGCTTCGCCTTCCTCGGCTTCTACATGGTGCGAGAGGACTTGCGCGGCCGCGGCTATGGAATGCGCATATGGAGCGCCGCCATCGCGCGCGCCGGCCCACGGGTGATCGGGCTCGATGGCGTGGTCGCGCAGCAGCAAAATTACAGGAAGTCGGGGTTCGAACTCGCTTATGCGAATGTCCGGTACGGCGGCACTGTCGCGGCCGTGGATGCGCCGCGGGCTGCTGTGATCGCGCTGCTCGAAGCCCCATTTGCGACGGTGGAGGCGTATGACGCGACGGTGTTTCCGGCTCCGCGGACCGCATTCCTGCGCGCCTGGATCGGCTCGCCTGGGCATGTAGGTTGCGCGCTCGTGCGCGATGGCAGGCTCGCCGGCTGGGGCGTGATCCGTCCTTGCCAGAAGGGTCGCAAGATCGGCCCGCTGATAGCTGATGACCGCGCCGCCGCCGAGCTGGTTCTGTCGGGTTTGCTGGCCAGGGTGGGAGGCGGCGAGATCTTCCTGGACGTTCCGAGCATCAACCGTGGCGCGGTCGCGTTGGCGCAAGATTTGGGACTGATGCCGGTGTTCGAAACTGCGCGCATGTATACCGGCGCGATCCGGCGGTTGCGACTGGACCGGGTATTCGGCGTCACCTCCTTTGAATTGGGGTAGCGCCAGATAACCGGATGGGTGACAAGAACGCATCCTGAAGATGAGTGTTATCGCGTGTCGCAGCAGGCCGTAGATTTGGCCGAAGCCGCTCGCCTCCAGCATCGAAAATTGAGCAGAACTTCATGAAAAAGCCCCGGGGTTAGCCGGGGCCTTCTCTACGCTGCCGCTCAGTAGCAGCGGTTAACCAGCCGCCATCGGGGACCCCAGGGGGTCGGCACCAGACGCCGCACGTAGCAGCCGCCGTATGCATAACTGTTCAGGACGGGGCCGCCGAAAAAGAAGCCCGGGCCGCCCCAGCCATGATGATGGCCGTGCCAGCCTCCACCGCCCCAGCCGAAGCCGTGGGCAGAGGCGGAGGTCGGCGCCAAAGCGGCGGCAGCGAGCGAAGCCGCGGCGACCGCAACAAACGAAAGTTTGCGTAGCATGGTTGTCTCCTCAACTCGGCGCCAGAAGCGCCATGGTTAAAATCGCTGGCCGGTAGGCCTTGAGAGGTCTTCGGTCCAGTAAAACCTATTCCAAGCCAGCTGAACGAGACCCGGATGCTCCGTGCAGAATTGGTTCACTTTCGTGAAATTGTTGTAATTCTTTCGGGCCGTAGACCGCGATGGCCAGATCGCTTGCCGTGCGACGGTGGCGCCGATATAAGCGCCGCAACTCCCACCACCCGCATTTCAAGGACGGTTATCATGGCGATTGAACGCACTTTCTCGATCATCAAACCCGACGCGACCGCGCGCAATTTAACTGGCGCGATCAATGCGCTGATCGAGAAGGCGGGGCTTCGGATCGTCGCTCAGAAGCGCATCCGCATGACGCGCGAACAGGCCGAAATCTTTTACGGGGTTCACAGGGCACGCCCGTTCTTTGGCGAACTCGTGGACTTCATGACCTCCGGTCCGGTGGTGGTTCAGGTTCTGGAAGGCGAGGGCGCAGTGCTGCGGCACCGCGACGTGATGGGTGCGACCGATCCTTCCAAGGCTGCCGACGGCACGATCCGCAAGGTGCATGCGAAATCGATCAGCGAGAACTCGGTCCACGGCTCGGATGCCGCAGAAACAGCCGCGGTCGAGATCAGTCAGTTTTTTGCGGGCATCGAAATCGTGGGTTGATCGGCGCCGGCGGCTGGTCGCAATCGGGGCGGTTGAGTGTGAATTTGTTATTGCAGGCCATTGATCCCAGCACCGTTGGAAACTTCTTCGCGCAATTGCAAGTCGATGCGCAACATCCGGCGTTCTGGTTCGCGGTAGGCAAGATCATCTGGATCAACGTGCTGTTGTCGGGAGACAATGCACTGGTGATTGCGATGGCTTGCCGGGGCTTGCGTGGCCGGAACCGTTTGTGGGGAATGGTGATCGGCGCGGGGATTGCGGTAATCCTGTTGATCGCATTCACCGGCGTCGTCGCCACGCTGATGAGCTTGCCCTATCTGAAGCTGATCGGGGGCGTTGCACTGCTCGTCATTGCCGCCAAGCTTTTGGTGCCCGAAGACGAGGGTAACGAGATCGCCGCAGGCACCACGCTCTGGCACGCCGTGCGTATCGTCGTGATCGCCGACATCGTGATGAGCCTGGACAACGTGATCGCGGTCGCGGCTGCCGCCAACGGCCAGTTTTCGCTATTGATCCTGGGGCTCGCGATCAGCATTCCCATGATCATCGCCGGCGCCGCGCTGATCATGTTGGTGCTCGACAAGTTTCCGGTCCTGGTGTGGCTCGGTGCGACGCTGCTCGGGTGGATTGCGGGTGACGTGATCGAGAGCGATCCGGCAGTTCATCCCTTCCTGATGCGGCTGCTCGACGGCAACACCGTTCTCAATATCGATGCGACCTCCGCGATTTTCGGCGGCTCGACGCACCTCACTCTCGATGCGAACCTGATGGAATTGCTCGCATCGGTGACAGGCGCGGTCATTGTTTTGATAGCGGGATCGATCTGGCGCAGGCGTGCCTTACGCGCCGAACACTCGGGGTCGCCGCCGGCCATCCAGGCGGTGCAGCGAGCCGGCGAATAGCCGCTTTTGCTCCAGAACAAGTATCGTTCGACAAGGTTGCGGGCTCGGTAGGATACGAACTGAAGCAATCTGACCACCTTGGCATAATCATCTGATATATCTGGGCGGCCGCAAAAGGGCTGACCGAGACAATTGAATGAGACGGCGCCAGTTTCTTTCCCTTCTCGGTGGAGTTGCGCTGGAACCGCTCGCCCCTTTGCTGGTGTACGCGGACCCGTCTGATGGCTGCGGAGTTCCGGCCGCGCGAGATGACGGCTGGCCCGTTGCCTCCATCGATGAGGATAAGCTCGTCGACCGCAATTCGCTGTGCAGGATGGCCGATCGGCTCGCCGCGAGCGATGCCAACATCCATGCCGTGCTAGTCGCCCGCGGCGGCAAGCTGGTGTTCGAGCGCTATCTAAGGGGGACCGACGAGATACCCGGCCGCATTTACGGCCGCCGGGTGGAAAACGTCACCTTTGATGCCGATACGCTACATAACATGAAGTCGGTTTCGAAGAGCGTCGCGTCACTCGCAGTCGGGATCGCGATTGATCGGGGGCTCATACGCGGTGTCAACGAACCGATCTTCAGCTTCTTCCCCGAATTGGCCGACTTGCGTACCCCTGAAAAGGACCGCATCCAGCTATCGCACGTGCTCAGCATGTCGATGGGTCTGGAGTGGGTGGAAGCGACGCCGGCCACTGGAGACTACGATAACGACGAGGCGCGCATGCACATGGCCTTGGACCCGTGTCGTTACGTCCTCGGTCGTTCGGTGACGGCCGCAGCAGGGCAAGAGTTCTTCTACAACACCGGCGCGCTCGCGCTGGTGTCGGCCATTATCCGTAAGGGGACGGGACGCAGCCTCGACGAATTTGCGCGCGCGACGTTGTTCGAGCCTTTGGGCATAACCAGCGCAGAGTGGATGAGAGTCAGAGGCGATACCGACGCCGGAGGTGGGTTGCGTCTGCGACCGCGCGACATGGCGAAAATCGGCCAGCTCGTCCTCGCGGGCGGTCGCTGGAACGACCGCCAGATTGTTTCGAGGGCATGGATCGAGACCTCCACGGCGCCCAAGCTCAAGGGCACGGACGACATGCTGTATGGATACCTGTGGTGGCTCGGTCGCTCCCGGTTCAACGGGCGGGAAATCCAGTGGGCCGGCGCGCTTGGCCGGGGCGGGCAGTCCATTCGCATCGTCCCCGAGCTCGATCTCGTTGTCGTGGTGACTGCGGGATACTACCAGGACTACAGTCCGCGAGCGTTTCAAGTGCAGTACGGCGTTTTCAGGGACGTCCTGCGTGGGATTTCGCCGCCGGGCTGAACTGGAAGCCCCGGCGCACGGCGCTGCATTGGTCCGTTCACGGATTTTCGCGACATGTTTTGCCGCCATTCTGGTTTTATCGCGAACGGACAACGCGGAACTAGCCTTCGCGCTACGGCCCAAAAATTTATGGGTACACGCACTAATTCCGCAGGATCGTTCCAGACCGGCCGACCAGCCGCGCAAGTTGCCTAAAGCGACTGCCGACACGATCGGCAACCAGATCGACTAACCTGTGTTCGAACACGAGCATCAGCTTGCGGCCGCGGCTTCGAAGATGCGTCGCCGGCAACACGCCGGGGCGCGCCGCCGAGATCAGATGCGCGACACGAAATGCCGCACCGAGCACGCGCGCGCGCTCGAGCATGGCTGGCGTTACCCGGGCCCGGATGGTCGCGGGCGGCTCGTTCTGTTCGCTCAAACCGGCATAACGGAAGAATACCGAGAGCGCGACAAAAGCCCGGCCTTGATGACTGATCGAGCCGAAATTGCCGTTCGTGATGAGATCGAGTGTTTGCTCGCCACGGTGGTCGGGATGGACCCGCCAGCCGATGTCAGACAACAGGCAGGCGGCGTGGCGCAGCCGGCGGTCCTCTTCGGTTTCGCGCAGTCGCACCACCCGGACCAAACGATCCGTCCATTCGATCAGCTCCTGGGCGTGTTTGGCCGATCGCGACAGCAATTCGTTGAGGCTTTGAGCCGCGCAAATCAGGCCATCCCTGGAGCGCTCCTTTTCCGGCAGCATGTCGTAGAGCAGGCCTTCGCGAACGCCGAAGGTTGAAAAAACAATGGTCTTGGGTTGTGCCACGCGGATGATGTACTCGAGAACCAGTGCCGCATAGGTCAACAGCGGCCGGCGTGCATCGGCCACAGCCTCGATGTTGGCGAGCATATTCGCGGCCGCTAGACGTCGAAGCCGCCGGGCGAAATCCAGCGCTTCCGAGGCCGGTAGCGAATAGCCGTGCATCACACGCAGCGGATATCCGCTCTGAATGATGTGGATGCGCGCCAGCGCGCGCCACGTTCCTCCGACCGCATAGAAGTTGCGGCCGCGCCCGGCCTTGAGCTGGGCGACATCGGACAATTCATCTTTGACGATGCGTTCGGCACGCTTGAGCGATTTGTGAGCCAGATCCTGCAGCGCCAGGCTGCCAAGCGGCAGCGTCACCCCGCTGCGAACCTGGTTGCCTCGAACGTCGATCAATTCAAGCGAGCCGCCGCCGAGGTCACCAACAATGCCGTCGGGCCTGTGAATGCCCGAGATCACGCCCAACGCGGATAGTTTCGCTTCGCGCGGCCCGGACAGGATTTCGATCGGGACGCCGCAGATCCGCTCGGCCTGCGCGATGAAATCGGGCCCGTTGGTCGCGTCGCGGCACGCCGCGGTGGCGATCGCATAAACCCGCCCGACCTTCTGCACCTTGCACAGCGCGCGAAAGCGCCGCAGCGAGGTTAAAGCCTTGTCGACGGCGTCGGGCGCCAACAGCCCGGTGCTCTGAACCTCGCGGCCGAGACCGCACAGCGTTTTCTCGTTGAAGACGGTGACAAGGCTCCGCGTCATCGCCTCATAGACGACGAGTCGAACGGAGTTCGAGCCGATATCGATGACCGCGATGTTGGAGGCGGCCTTGCGTGGCCGCTTCACCGGCTGGATTCCATATGCAGTTTAATGTCGCTCGCTACGGCGCGTGAGCCGTCGCGGCGAAGATTCCTTGAGCGACTTTCCACGGCCAGACAAACTCGGATTCGTCATGAAATAGTTGTGCAAGTTGAAGGGCTCTTCGCCTTTCGCGGCCTTCATACGCGTTGACGATCCGTCCGGCAACAACTGCCAGCTCTGCTCATTATCCTTGAGGTTCGCGACCATGATTTGTTCCAGAACCTGCTGATGCACCGTGGATTCTGCAACGGGCAAAGCACTTCCACGCGCCGGTCGAGGTTGCGCGGCATCAAGTCGGCAGAGGAGATATACACAGCTGCTTTTGCGCTGGGCAGGCCCTGTCCCATGCCGAAACAGTAAATTCGACCGTGTTCGAGAAAACGGCCGATCACCGATTTCACTCGAATATTCTCCGACAATCCGGGTAGGCCGGGGCGCAAGCAGCAAATCCCGCGCACAACCAGCTCGATCGAGACGCCGGCCTGCGAGGCTTCATACAGTGCGTCGATGATTTCGGGATCGACCAGCGCATTCATCTTCATCCAGATCGCGGCCGGCCGGCCGTGGCGGGCGTGGTTGGTCTCGCCGTGAATGTGCTCGATCATGCGCTTGCGCAGCGTCAATGGCGAGACCGCCATCTTCTCCAGATCGCTCGGTGCGGCGTAGCCGGTGATGTAGTTGAACACCCGCGCCGCGTCTCTCCCGATCGCCGGCTCTGAACTGAAGTAGGACAGATCGGTATAGATGCGCGCGGTCACCGGATGATAATTGCCGGTGCCGGTGTGGACATAGCTGGTGAGGTTGCCGCCTTCGCGGCGCACCACCATCGACAATTTGGCGTGGGTCTTCAATTCGAGGAAACCATACACGACCTGCACGCCGGCGCGTTCGAGGTCGCGCGCCCATCGGATGTTGGCTTCCTCATCGAACCGCGCCTTGAGTTCGATCAGCGCCGTCACCGATTTTCCAGCCTCGGCAGCCTCGGCGAGGGCCCGAACGATCGGCGAATTATTCGAGGTGCGATACAGCGTCTGCTTGATGGCGACGACATCTGGATCGCGCGCAGCCTGTTGCAGGAATTGCACGACAACGTCGAAGGACTCATAGGGATGATGGACGATGAGATCCTTTTGCCGGATCGCAGCGAAGATGTCGCCGGCATGCTCGCGCACGCGTTCGGGGTGACGAGGTACGTAGGGCGCGAATTCGAGATCGGGACGGTCGAGGCGCGTCAATTGCGACAGCTCGTTCATCGCCAGCACGCCGTCGACGAGGAAGACCTCATCGTCCGCGGCCGAAAGCGCCTGCTGCACGAAGACGCGCAGCTCTTCCGGCATCTTGGCGTCGATTTCAAGCCGGATCACCGATCCGCGCCGCCGCCGCTTCAGCGCGGTTTCGAACAGCCGGACCAGATCCTCCGCCTCTTCTTCGATTTCGAGTTCGGAGTCGCGGATGATGCGGAAGGCGCCCTGGCCATTGACGGTATAGCCGGGAAACAGCCGGCCGATGAAAAGGCTTGTGGCTTGCTCAATCGTAATCAGGCGCACGACCCCGTCCTTGCCCGCGGGTATGCGGATGAAGCGGTCGATCTTGCCGGGCATGCGAATGAGCGCATTCATCGGCTTGCCGTCGGCAACGCGCGTGAGATGCAGCGCAAGCGTGAAACCGAGGCTCGGGATGAACGGGAACGGATGCGCCGGATCGATCGCAAGCGGGGTCAGCAGCGGGAAGATGTTGCGGAGGAAATGATCCTCGATCCAGGCCCGCTCCGGTTTGGCGACGTCGCGGCCGTCAACCAGGACAATCCCGACTTCCGCCAGCAGGCCGCGCAGATCGCGCCAGATCGCCTGCTGGTCGCTGGCTAGCCGTGAAACGGTCTCGTTGACGAGGACCAGCTGTTCTGCGGGGCTGAGCCCGTCCGGACTGCGTTCCGCAATGCCTTCGCGCACCTGGGCCTTGATACCGGCGACCCGCACCATGAAGAACTCATCAAGGTTATTAGCCGAAATCGACAGGAACCGGACCCTTTCGAGCACCGGATGGCCCGCGTTGACGGACTCCTCGAGCACCCGGCGGTTGAAATGCAGCCAGGACAGCTCGCGATTGATGAAGCGTTCGGGGCTGGCGGTAATGCTTGGGCCAGCTTCGATATCCGCCGTTTTTTCTTTTAATTCAATGGCTTGTGCGGATTCCATGAGAACTTGGTCCATCCCAAATCGTAAAGCGGCGGTTATCTCGGCTGGCGAGCCGATACCATGTGTTACCGCGATGACGTTTCGATGACATTGACGTTCCCGCGTCCTGCGCCGTCAAGACGCACCGGGGGAGTGATTACCGGCTGCCCAGCAATTCAGCAGCCAGCGCCCGGGTTACCGGGCGGCCAAGCCGCAGGGCTTCGCCGTCCAGGAGCTCGATCGCCTCGCGGGCGGCCACGTACGACCGCTCGATCCGGGTCGCCAGGTAGGCCACCACGGCCTCATCAACGCTGACTTGACGATCCGCGCTAAGCTTGACGATCAGCGCCCGAAGCAACTGATCGTCCGGCGGCAACAGCGATATGGTCGGGACTGCGCGCAGCCGCGAGCGCAGGTCCTTGAGCTCGATCTGCAGTGCGGAGGCTGGCACGCGCGCGGTGATCAGAACGTAGGCCTCGTCCTCCCGCGCCAAGTTCATCAGGTGAAACAGCGCGCGTTCGTCGAGATCATTCGATTTCAGATCCTCCACGACCAGCGCACCCGTCGCCAAGGCGGCGGGTACGGATGCAGCGCTCAGTGCGCTCGCCATCGTCGAGCGTGCGCCGGCTTGCTCGGCCCAGATGGCTGCGAGATGGCTTTTGCCGGAGCCTTCCGCTCCGACCAGCAACATGACGCGGTTCGGCCAATCCGGCCAACTGTCGATCAGCGCGATACCGGCGGCATTGGCCGGACCTTCGAGAAAATTATCGCGCGACAGGCTCTCCGGATAGGGCAACTCAAACGCCAATTGGCGTGGGTGAAAATGGCTTGGCACGCAGTTGCTCCATGCCGGAACGAGCCGGCCCATCGCTGACGCAAGCTACTTCGTTTCGATCGTGCCCATGTGCTGAACCCACTCCACCAGATAAAGCGATACCGATGCCAGCGTAAAGAGCGTCACGAGGCCCATCAGGATGTAGTCGTAGGGCATCGGCTGGAATCCGAAGGCCAGCGCCGCAAGCACGAGTGCGGCGAAACCCACCTGCGCCACTGTGTTGAACTTTGACACCATCAACGGCTTGATTGGGACCGGTTTGTCGAACAACCATGACACAATCACGGCGGATACGATCATGATATCGCGCGACACCACCAGGATCACCAGCCAGCGCGGGATCGCCCCCCAAATTCCCAGCGCCATATAGATCGAGACCAGTAGCGCTTTATCGGCCAACGGGTCGAGCAACGCCCCCAATTCGCTGGCCATGTTGAAACGCTTGGCCAGGAAACCGTCGACGGCGTCGCTGACCCCGGCAATGATGAAGATGCCGAACGCGATCTCCATCTGACTTGAGCCAATAGCCCAGACGATGATCGGGACCAGCAGGATGCGGCCCAGGGTTATGATGTTCGGAATGCTCAACGGCGCTTCCCGGCTACCGGTCTCTTGAGTCTGGCCTGACGGGGTGAACCGGTTCCTGTCTACATAGTATAGCCGCAGGCCTGTTGCGAGCCATTGCACCCCGGCGGAATTCCGACGTAACCAGCCCCAACACTCGGAATTCGGCATGAACGAACGAAAAAACAGGCTCACTTACGCCGATTCGGGCGTCGACATCGATGCCGGCAATCGCCTCGTCGACCTCATCAAGCCCATGGTTCGCGCGACCGCCCGTGCGGGCGCCGATGCCGAAATCGGCGGGTTCGGCGGCTTGTTCGACCTGAAGGCGGCGGGCTTCAAGGACCCGGTTCTGGTCGCCGCGAACGACGGCGTCGGCACCAAGCTCAAGATCGCGATCGAGAGCGGGCTGCACGCTGGCATCGGGATCGACCTGGTGGCGATGTCGGTCAACGACGTGGTGGTGCAGGGCGCAGAGCCCCTGTTCTTCCTGGACTATTTTGCATGCGGCAAACTCGATCCGGAAGCGGCCGCGACGATTGTCGCGGGTATTGCCGAGGGGTGCCGCGAAGCCGGCTGCGCTTTGATCGGCGGCGAAACCGCGGAAATGCCGGGTCTCTACAAGGACGGCGACTACGATCTCGCCGGGTTCGTTGTCGGCGCGGCTGAACGGGGCACGCTGCTGCCGCGTCCGGACATCGCCGTTGGGGACGCCGTGATCGGTCTCGCCTCGTCAGGCGTTCATTCCAACGGTTTTTCGCTGGTCCGCAAGATCGTCGAGCAGTCGAGGCTTGCGTTTGATGCCCAGGCGCCGTTCTCCCCGGTGATGACCTTGGGCGGCGCGCTGCTGACACCGACGCGGCTTTACGTGAAATCCTGCCTGCAAGCGATCCGCGAGACCGGCGCGATCAAGGGTCTTGCCCACATCACCGGCGGCGGCTTCACCGACAACATTCCTCGCGTGCTGCCGAGGCATCTCGGCGTCGGCATCGACCTCGCGCGGTTGCCGGTGCTGCCGGTGTTCAAGTGGTTGGCAGAGCAGGGCGGCATCGCCCCGCTTGAACTCCTGCGCACCTTCAACTGCGGCATCGGCATGATCGCGATCGTGGAGCCGGACGCGATCGAGCAAGTCACGGAAGTTCTGACGGCCGCCGGCGAGAGTGTCACGACGTTGGGCGAAGTGATTGCAGCAGCGGGCGAACATCGCGTCGTCTACAACGGCGAACTGGATCTGGCGTGGTGAGGCCATGAAGCGCCGCGTCGCCATCCTGATTTCCGGACGCGGATCGAACATGGCCGCGCTGATCCAGGGCGCGGCGGCATCTGATTTTCCGGCCGAGATCGTGGCGGTGATTTCCAATCGCGCGGATGCGCCGGGGCTGCAAAAAGCCCGGTCCAGCGGCCTCCCGGCGATCGTGATCGAAAGCAAACCGTTCGGCGCCGATCGCGCGGCGTTCGAGGTCGCTTTGCAAGCGGTGCTCGATCAGCACGGGATCGAACTGATTTGCCTCGGCGGGTTCATGCGGCTGTTCACCGCCGACTTCGTGCAGCGCTGGTATGGCCGGATGCTCAACATCCACCCCTCCTTGCTGCCGTCGTTTCCGGGACTCGACCCTCACGGCCAGGCGCTCCGGGCGGGGGTAAAGATATCGGGCGCAACGGTGCATTTCGTGACCTCGCAAACCGATGCCGGCCCGATCCTGATGCAGGGCGCGGTCTCTGTCACCGACCACGACACGCCGGATACGCTCGCCGAGCGCGTGCTTGAAATCGAGCACCGGATTTATCCCGAAGCGCTGCGCTTGCTCGCCAGCGGCATGGTTCGGCTCGAGGGGGAGATCTGCAAAACCGGGCAATCCGCCGGCTGCGGCAACTTCCTGATCTCGCCCGCGGCAAGCTAGTTCCGGCGATGATGGTGCGGTACTGGATTTCCCGGTCAAGCCGGGCGACGACAAGGGGGAGCGTTGTCGGACGCCATCTGTATCGCCGCCCGATCCCCACCGGTGTCATCGCTCGAACACCACCGGTGTCGTCACTCGAACACCACCGGTGTCATCGCCCGGCTTGACCGGGCGACCCAGTAACCGATGCGGTGCGATGAAGCGCAGGGATGTAGACCCAATAAATGGGACCAGTACTCATTCCGGCGATGACGGTGAATACTGGATCGCCCGGTCAAGCCGGGCGACGACAAGGGGAGCGTTGTTGAACACCACCGGTTTGGGCTCAGAACGGCTTCGGCGCGGAATAGCCCTGCAATCCGAAGTCGCGCCGCGACGGAGCCATCAGGGTGACGAGTTCGTTCGGGTGAATAAAGTCATCGCGAAAGCACGGGTAAAGCCTGGGATCGAAAATGCTTTTAAGCCAATCGATGACGATCTTGTGGCGATCGGAGTTGCGAAACTCCTTGTGATAGGTGAGCCACAGATCCTTGTGATAGTTGATCCCGAGGTCGACCGGAACGAGAGGCGCGCCGAGCGCAATCGCTGACGTCGGCAAAAATCCGACGCCTGCACCTCGCTCGATCGCATAAAGCACCCCGACGCTCGAATTGGTCGAGATGCCGACTATTCCTTCCAGCGACTCCAGCCCAAGGATTTCGAGCGTAACCGGTGTCGTCGAGCTGTGCGCCATGCTGCTTGACGATCCGGTGGTTGCGAAGCTCTGCAAGCGACGTCGGAATGCCGTAAGCGTCTCGATAGGCCTCAGCAGCAAATGTGTAGATGTGAAGCCGGCCAAGCCTGGTCACGATGAGCTCGGGATTCGTCGGCCGTTCCAGTTGGATGGAGATATCGGCTTCCAGGCGGGAAACGTCTGCCTGTTCCATCGCACAACGAAGATCGACCGTAATCTTGCGATACGTCTTCTGAAAATCAATCAGCCTCGGCAACACCCAGAAGATGCCCGGTCCCTCCGTCACCGCGACGCGGACGGAGCCGTTGGCGTCTGTCGAAAGCGAAGCCCGTCGAAAAACATTGAAGCTGAGACGCTCCATCTGCTCGACGTCGAACAGCAGAGCACGGCCTTCGTCGCTCAATGACAGTCCGGACTGGTCGCGCAAGAAAAGCTTGAAGCCCAACTCTTCCTCAAGCCTGTCGATCTTGCGCATCAGCGTGGTCCCGGTCAGCCCGAGGACCTCGGCTGCGTTACGGAAACTCTGATGCCGCGTGCAAAGCAGGAACGCCCGCAGATCTTCCCAGCTCGCATTAAGAGTATCTTCGGCTTTGTTGTGCTGCGTTGGTGCAGCACCCCGATGCAAACGTTGTGGCATACCCGCTGACCCCGTCAGGTATGATTACTTTGAACGGCAAGGGAACTTAAATGCAGATTCAGGCTCAACGAAGAAGTGATTGCGGCCCTCGCCATGAGCTTGACACGCTCGCGCCCACGTCTGCCATCATTGTCGATCTGGCGAGCGAGCCGCAGCTCGAAGTTCTCGCCCAGATCGCGCGCCGGGAAATACCGGGAGTGAACGCGTCAGCCGAACTCGCCAACTTCCTACGAGATGACCCGGAATGCATTTTTTCGTTTCAGCGCGCCGGTAAGCTGGTGGGCGGAATAGCCTTACTTTATCTCAATTGCCGCGGTCACGATGCACTGCTGCTTGACGATATCGACTTGAAAAATCCTCCTCGTCAATTTCTCGCACGCGCCGACGAAGAGGTTGCCGCTATCTATGTATGGGCGCTCGCGGGGTTTGGGCGCGCGGTCGTCGGATTAGGTAACGTTGCGCATTATTTGAGAAGGCCGCGATTTCGCGGCGCCAATTATTTCGCTCAGCCGTCGAGCAAGGACGGTCGCGATTTGCTGATCGCGTTGGGCTTCGGCCCGACGTCGAGCTTCCAGCCCGACCTTTGGTGTTATGAGCGGCCCTGGAATCGTCTTCCATTGGTCCGATCGGCATCAATCGTCTCATCGGGGAGTGTTGCGAATGCACGGCACCAGATCCGCTCCATCGGTTCAACCGAACTCTCGAGCGATCTCGATCCGGATCGCCCGTGATCCCAACGATCTCATGCTCGTGACCGCGATCCGTTCGGCTGTCTATCTGGCCGAGCAGGACTGTCCGATCGAAGAGGAATTCGATGGCAACGATCTCGTCGCCGCGCACTTCATCGGCTTCGTCGGGAAGGAGCCTGCGGGTTGCTTGCGTGTACGATTTTTCGGGGAGTTCGCCAAAGTCGAGCGCCTCGCGGTTCGACATCAGTACCGGCGCTCGCGCGTGTCGTTCAAGCTGGTGCAGGCGAGCGTGGAATACGTCAGGCGCAAGGGTTTCAAAAAAATCTATGGACAGGCCCAGGACAGGCTCGTCGATTTTTGGGCGCATTTCGGGGCGAAGCCGCTCGGCCACAACCGCAAGATCACCTTTTCCGATTTTTCCTACACGGAAATGGTTCTGGATATCGAGCCGGGCCCCGACGCCATCACGCTCGACAGCGACCCTTACGTGATTATTCGTCCCGAGGGTGACTGGGACCGGCCCGGCGTTCTCGATGTGTCGGCGGGCCGTGCGGCAACTTCTCCGCTACGGCCCGCGCTCTTGGCGCCAACTTGAATGCCAACGAAAAAATGATGCCCTCCATGCATGATGACCCGCCGATCCTCATCTGCGCCGATTTGCAGACCGAATATCTCACAGAGGGGCGTCGCCACGTCATTACGGATGCGGAAGCCATTACCTCGCGCTGCCTCGAACTGACGACGCTCTGGCGAAACAATCTCTGGCCCGTCATGCACCTCAAGCGCATCGCCCAAGCGGCGTGGTTCAATCCGGCATCGAACCTGACGGACTGGATCGGTGAATTAAAACCCAGACCAGGAGAACTCGCCTTCGAGCATCCGCTGCCGTCGGCATACAGTTCGACACGGTTTGCCGACTACATGTCCAACATGAAAAGCGTTCGTTGTGTGGTGTTGGGATTTTCGCTCGACGAAACTATCGTCTCGACCGTCATCGATGGCTTTCATCGCAGTCACCGATATCAGATCGTTAATGATGCGGTGGCCTGCAGGCGCCCGGGCGTCGGTGATGCCGGCTCCTATAAGCTTGCGGTGATCAAGGTGATCGGCAATTTCGCCGGAGTTCAGGAAAGTTCCGAACTCATCCGGGCGAGCCGCAAAATCGCGGTTTGAACCAAGAGCGTTTCGAGCGAAAGCCTGCCCCGGACTTGATCCGGGGGAGCCCGGTTCGCGTGAAGAAAACGCCTCAAACAAAAGGCTGGAGTCCGGTTCTGATTCCATCAGAACCGATAAGACTCTAGATCGGAAGCTCAGGCTCTATCGACGCGGACGACCCGACCTTTTTCGATGGCAAGCGCCAGCCGGCCATGCTTCAGCGAAATTGCCGCTTCGCCGAACAGCTCACGGCGCCAGCCGCGCAGCGCCGCAACGTCGGCTTGATCATCCGCAGCGATCTGTTCGAGATCGTCCACGGTAGCGATGACCTTGCTGGCAACGGCGTGCCGCTCCGAGGTCATCCGCAGCAGAACTTTCAGAAGTTCAACGATCGCGGCTCCGTTCGAGTTGCCGCGCGGTTTCTCGATTTTGGGCAGCGTCGTGGGATCGCGGGCGAGGCCGCGCTGAACGGCAGCCACGATGTCGGTGCCCCACTTGGAGCGGTCAAAACCCTTTGGCAACGAGCGCAGATTGGCGAGCCGTTCCAGGCTGGTCGGCGCGTGCGTGGCGATGTCGCCGACCGCATCGTCCTTTAACACCCGGCTGCGCGGAACATCGCGGCTTTGCGCTTCCTGCTCCCGCCAGGCTGCGACCTCCATTAGCACCGCCAGTTCTTTCGGCTTGCGCACGCGGGTCTTCAGCCGTTCCCATGCGCGCTCCGGGTGGAAGTCGTAGGTCCGGGGAGAGGTCAGCACTTCCATCTCCTCGCTTACCCAATCGCTGCGGCCCCGCTTCTTGAGATCGGCGTCCAGCGCCGCGAACACGTCGCGCAAATGGGTGACATCGGAGACGGCGTAGTGGATCTGCTCTTCGCTCAGTGGCCTGCGCGACCAATCGGTGAATCGATGTGTCTTGTCGGGCCGATGCCCGGTGACGCGCTCGACCAACTGGTCGTAAGCGATGCTGTCGCCATAGCCCAGCACCATGGCTGCAACTTGCGTGTCGAAGATCGGGTGAGGAACGATGCCCGCGCGATGCCAGACGATTTCGATGTCCTGTCGGGCCGCGTGAAAAACCTTCAAGACGTTTTCATCGGCCATCAGCGTGAGGAACGGCTTGAGATCGATGCCCTCCGCGAGCGTGTCGATGACAACGGCTTCCTCCGCGCTCGCCATCTGCACGACGCAGAGCAGCGGATAATAGGTGGTTTCGCGCAGGAATTCCGTATCGACGGTGATGACCGGGTGACGGGCGAGGCGGGCGCAGGCTGCAGCGAGTTCCGAAGTGGTAGTAATCAGATCCATGAACGTTCCATGCAGGATTGCGACAGGCGTTCGGCCGAAAGCGCCGCTGTGTCAAGGGGCTCGGGGACGGATTCGATCGCTGCATTCTGGCGGATCGTAGGCCGCTCGGCATTGTGCCGGTCCAGGAGACCTGAACGCTTGCGCTTGGGTTGCCTGCAAAATGGGGCACCAGGCCCGTGGCGCGGTCCGGCTAATTTCTCTTGGAATTTCAACAGTGATTTGCCTGTCCAGTCCTGTCGCCAAAAACTTTTCGCTATGCCCGTCGGGCAAATCATCTCTACAAATCAGCGCCATTCCACACCTCTCACGAGGGGCGTTTCGCGATCGTCACGAACGTGGGTGTGGGATGCGGTGGACGCGGCAGCGCCGGGCGCGTGAGGTGAGAGCAGGGCGGGTTCTCTGGGACTCGTGAGCTAATCGCAGCGCGCGGACGAACGGCGGTTGCTTGCGGACGGTGAAGCCGTGTGGTTCTGGCACCCGTTGCTGGTGTCAAGTTAGCGGAGGCGAAGTCGGTCCAACCGGATCGATCAACCATCAATCCGTTGACGACGGTGACAAGACGAATTCGTCGCCGGGAAGAGCGCGGAGTAAACCGTTAAAACCATTGCGCGGGAAACGCCGGGTAATCCCGGTGAACCTGTGGTGACTAACTCGCCGTGCTTTTTATTCTTCGCACGCGAGGCTGCGGGTGCATCGCGCACCCGGCGTTTCCCGCGCCCTCTATTGTGGAGGCAAAGGATATCCAACAACTCGGGCGCTGACCGCGCAGTGAGGTCGCTGAGGTGTGCCTGCACCAGCTTAAATGCGTAATCGGTGTCATCGCCCGAACACCACCGGTGTCATCGCCCGCATCCCACCGGTGTCATCGCCCGGCTTGACCGGGCGACCCAGTAACCGATGCAGCGCGTTATCAAGCGCACGGATGTAGACGACCAGTGCTTATTCCGGCGACGGTGGTGAGTACTGGATCGCCCGGTCAAGCCGGGCGACGACAGGGGGGCGCTGTTGAACCAGAGGCCACTAATCCTTCGATACGCGGCGAAGACGCCGCTCCTTGAAATAAGGCTCCGAGACGGCCTGCCAAACCCTCATGGTGAGGAGCGCGGCAAGGCCGCGCGTTTCCGGACGATGCTTCGCATTGCCGGGAGAACCAGAGGCCGTTGATGCCTGTTGTGGGAAAGCTCGCTGTTTGAAATTCAAATCAGAAATTGGAAGCTGTGTGATCGCGTCGCTTGCGTCGCGCCTCTTTACAACTATTGATAGTATCTTACGATCGCCGCAGGGTCTCTGATTCGCAGGCGACTTAAGTTCGAGCGCTCCGCTTTCCCAATGGCAGATGTAAGCATTTTGTTTGTTGCGACCCCATGCAGCGCGCTAGCGGTGAGGTCCGCGCTATCCGCCAGATCCCATCGCCTCTATCCAATTATTTGCAGCACGAACCGTTCGTGGGTCGGCCATCTGATCTCGCGGTTTGCAGGCGATCAGCGCCAGATAAGTGATCCCTGAGAGTGCCAACATCCGCTTCTTCAAATTTTCCGACTTGAGAGAGATGGCAGATCAAAATGGCCAAAGCAGCATCGTTCGACGCCAAGAAATCGCAAAATGACGCGAACGCCGGGGGTGACGCGTTCGATCAGATTTTGGCGCCGGGCTTCGATGACCCTTTCAATCTAAGTTCAAATGAGATTTCCGCGAGCTTTGTCGGTGTGATTAGATCGGGCAACCCGGCACTGCAAATTTTGCCGACAGCGGCTGCTTCGAACGAGCTCGCAAGTAACCACGGCGTTAGCGCCTCCGAAATCGTCCAACAGAGTGCCATCGAGCCGCCAGTGCTAATCGTCGGCTTGGGCGGTGTTACCTTTAACCTCACCTTCTCCAGTGCCGCGTGGGCTGCTCCGGAGAGCTTCCGGGCTGGTATCGAGCAAGCGGCCACCCTGCTGGCTGCCACGATCACGGATCACATCACGGTCAATTTGAGTATTTTGTATGCTGGCACCGGCGGGGGAGCCGTGGCCGCCCCTCCCTTAGCTTTCCGGTAGGCTATTCCACGGTCACGAACGCCTTGATCAGCCACGCGGCGGCAGGCGATACGGCGTTCAATACGTTGCCCACCGGTTCATCGATCCAGGGACAATCAACAATCAGCGTTACCTCTGCGCAGATGAAGGCTTTGGGATTGGAGAATGCCAATACCGCTGGCGAAGATGGCTATGCTCTATTTTCGACAGATATAAGCCCAAACTTGCTGAGCGGGGTGGCGCTTCATGAATTGACGCATGCGCTCGGCCGCGTTGCGGCAGGTCCCACGCCGAACATTGCTGACCTGTTTCGCTTTACCAGCGCTGGCGTTCGTTCGTTCCAGGGCGCCATGGGTATTCCCACCTATTTTTCCGTGGACGGCGGCAACAGCGGATTGGCTGACTACGACATATTCAGTGATCCAGCGGACTTCGATTCGGACTTTGATCCGACCGACCCCTTTGCCGCAACATACTCGTCCGTCACGAGGCAGGTTTTATCGCCGCTCGACTTGCAACAGCTCGATGTCCTTGGTTACCACGTGAAGCCGCTGGATGTGACGACGATTAGAATCGTTTGGTAACCATGAATCGTTTGGTTCAACTAGCCTGGACCGGATAGGAAATTATTATTTTCTCGATCCGGCAAGTGGTGCTGCCGGGTCCGGTGCCTTGCTGCAAATAGGCTCAACGCCCGTCAACCGTAGTTTTGATGGGCTTGTGCCGATTGGCGCAGAGCAACAGGGTGACGGGACTTATCTCGTTGCCTGGAAAGACCAAAGCGAGGACCGATATTCGGTTTGGAGAACTAACAGTGTGGGCGTCTACATCGATACCGTCCTCGATTCTGTCTCGGGCCGTGACGCGTCGCTGCAATCGCTCGAGAGCAGCTTCGCACAGGACCTGAACGGTGACGGATTCATCGGCGCTGTTCCGCCGATGCTGATCGAGGGATCTGGCTCAACCAAGCTCGACCAGATTGGAAATAATTATTTTCTCGACGCGGTCACCGGCCCCGGCGGGTCCGGCCCCGTGCTGCAGCTGGGCTCTGTGCGCTTCGATACTTCGTATCAGGGATTTGTGCCGGTTGGTGCGGAGCGACAAAGTGACGGGACTTATTTTGTTGCCTTGAAAGTGCCCGGCGATGACAGATACATCGTTTGGAAGGCCGACAGCAGCGGCAACTACCTCGCTACGGTCCGTGATCCCGTGTCGGGCAGTGACCCGATACTGAAGTCACTTGAGGCCAGCTTCGGTCAGGACCTGAATGGCGATGGTGTCATCACCAATCCTCTCATTGAGTCGTTTGGTTCAACCAAGCTGGACCAGATTGGAAATCATTTTTATCTCGATCGGCTCGCTGGCGCTGGCGGGTCCGGCCCCTTGTTCCAACTAGGCTCCGTCTTCGATACTTCGTATCAGGGGTTTGTGCCTGTTGGTGCGGAGCTACAAAGTGATGGGAATTATCTGGTTGCGTTGAAAGTACCCGATGACGACAAATACATCGTTTGGAAAGCTGACAGCACCGGCAACTACTTCGCTACGGTCCTTGACCCCGTGTCGGGCAACGACGCGTCGCTGCAATCGCTGGAAACCAGCTTCCATCAGGACCTGAACGGCGATGGCGCGATAGGTACGCCGCCGACGGTGGCAGTGGAGTTCCTCTGGCTCAACCAGGCTCGACCGCTTCGGAAACTATTATTACCTTGATCCTGCGACTGGCGCTAACGAGTCCGGTCCCTTGTTGCAATGGTACCACGTGCCCGTGGATCGGCAGTTTAATGGATTTGCGCCAATTGGCGCTGAGCGAATGAACGATGGGTCTTATCTGGTTGCCTTGAAGGCATCCGGCGCTGATCAGTATATGATTTGGAATACTGACAGCAGCGGCAATTACGTCTCTTCGGTCCTCGACCCATTGTCTGGCAGCGGCGTGATGTCGGGTAGCAACATTTTCCTGCAGTTGCAGGAGATCAGTTTCCAGCAGGACCTGAACAGTGACTTCATGATAGGTCCCGCGATCCTTTCGCCGGGATTGGTGGCGGGCGGAGACGCGCATGGCGAGGTCACGCTTGCCAATCTAATCGCCAGCAGCTCTATCGTGGCTTCATCGGGCGGAGATTCCGCCGGCACGATCAACTCCTGCTTTTCGCAACTGGTGCAGGCGATGGCGTCGTATTCCGCCGTCGACAGCGCAACGAGTTTCGCGCACGGGATCAACGATCCGGGCCTGCAGAACCCTATGACGATCGCATCGCATCAGTGATGGGTCTGAGTCAGCTGATGGGTGCGCGGGATAAGCTCCGCGCACCGGACCGCGTTCGAACGCGCGCTGCTCCTGCACGACAACGGCGAGTTAGCGGTTTACGTCCCGCAGAACGTCTGGAGCACCCGCTGGTGGGGTTCGGGCGGTTCGGCGTAGGAACCGAAGGCCGGCTGGTCTTCGTAGGGTTTCGAGAGCACGGTCAAAAGCTCCTCGAAGGGCGCGAAGTCGTCGTTGGCGATGCCGGCCTGAATGACGGCTTCGACGCGGTGGTTTCTCGGAATGAAAGCGGGATTAACCGCGCGCATCGCAACTCGCCGCTCGGCCGGGGATTGCGGCTCTTCGCCCGTGCGTTGCCGCCAGCGAACCACCCATTCGTCGTAGTCCGCCGGCTCGGCGAACAACTGCCGCACCTTCGCGTCAACAGCGGGATCGAGGGCTGCGTCGCTCAGGTGCCGGAAGGTGAGGGTGAAATCCGCGTGGTTCTTGGCCATCGCGTCCAGAAGGTCCTGCACCAGCGCGGGATCACCGTCGCGCGTCGTGAAAAGCCCGAGCTTGTTGCGCAAGCCCGAGTGGTAGGCCGCGGTAAATTGCTCGGCGAATTCGCCGAGCGCGGATTGAGCTTCGGCGAGAGCCTTTTCCTGATCATCCGAAAACAACGGCAGCAGGCATTCGGCGAGCCGCGTCAGATTCCAGAGCGCGATGCGCGGTTGATTGGCGTAGGCGTAGCGTCCCTGCTCATCAATCGAACTGAATACGGCGGCGGGATCGTAATGGTCCAGAAAAGCGCACGGGCCGTAGTCGATCGTTTCGCCGGAAATGGAGGTGTTATCCGTGTTCATGACGCCGTGAATGAAACCGACCAGCAGCCAACGCGCCACCAACTCGGCCTGGCGCGTGACCACGGCTTCAAGAAGCGCATGATAGCGGCGATCAGCATGCGCCAGATGCGGGTAATGTCGCTCGATGACGTGATCCGCAAGTTGTCTCACGGCCTCGGTATCGCCGCGTGCGGCAAAATATTGAAAGGTCCCGACCCGAACGTGGCTCGCAGCTACGCGCGTGAGGACCGCTCCGGGCAGCGGCGTCTCGCGCATGACGCTTTCGCCTGACATGACAGCGGCGAGCGAGCGCGTGGTCGGGATGCCGAGCGCGGCCATCGCCTCGCTCACGATATACTCGCGCAAGACCGGACCGAGCGCCGCGCGTCCATCGCCGCGTCGTGAAAACGGCGTCGGGCCTGAACCCTTGAGCTGAATATCCCGGCGGACGCCGTCCGCGTCGATAACCTCGCCCAGCAGGATCGCCCGGCCGTCACCGAGTTGCGGAACGAAATGCCCGAACTGGTGCCCGGCATAGGCCATGGCGATCGGGTCTGCGCCTTCCGGAACGGTCTTGCCGGCTAATATCGCGGCGCCTTCCGGGCTGTCGAGCCGATCGGGATCGAGGCCGAGATGAACGGCGAGCGGCCGGTTCAGTTTGATCAGCCGCGGGGAAACGACAGGGGTCGGCGCGACCCGCGCGAAAAAGTTCGCAGGTAGCGCCGAATAGGTGTTCTGGAAGGGGAAATGGATCGTCATGAGTTCAAGATAGGGAGGGCGAGGAAATAGACAATCCGTTCGCCCCTAAGCTGTCCAAGCGCCGATAATTCCGGTCAGTTTGGGCCTTCGCGGGGGTCGAAGCCCGGCGCATTCGGTTGCCGCGCCTGACAGCCTCGGGTAAACCCTCAACCCTGTTCGGGCAGGCCTTTAGCCCCCGATTCGACCCCTCCGACATTGATTTCAGGGCACCATGCATCGTTACCGGACCTATACCTGCGGTGCGCTCCGCGAAAGCGATATCGGCCAGACCGTTCGTCTATCCGGCTGGTGCAATCGCATCCGCGACCACGGCGGCGTGTTGTTCATCGACCTGCGCGACCATTACGGCCTGACGCAATGCGTCGTGGACCCGGATTTGCCGGCATTCAAGGATGCCGAAAAGCTGCGTTCCGAATGGGTGGTGCGGATGGAGGGCAAGGTTCGGCGCCGTCCTGAAGGAACCGACAATGCGGAACTGCCGACCGGCGCGATCGAGCTCTATGTCAGCGAAATCGAGGTGCTGGGACCTGCCGGCGAACTGCCGCTGCCGGTCTTTGGTGACCAGGAGTATCCCGAAGACATCCGGCTGAAGTACCGGTTCCTCGACCTTCGCCGCGAGAAGCTGCATCAGAATATCATGACCCGCGGCGCGATTATCGACTCCATGCGCAAGCGGATGAAAGGGCAGGGCTTCTTCGAATTTCAGACGCCCATCCTGACGGCGTCTTCGCCGGAGGGCGCGCGCGATTTTCTGGTGCCCTCCCGCATTCACCCCGGCAAGTTCTACGCGCTGCCGCAAGCGCCGCAGCAGTACAAACAACTGCTGATGATGTCGGGCTTCGATCGCTACTTCCAGATCGCGCCGTGTTTTCGCGACGAGGATCCGCGTGCCGACCGCCTGCCGGGCGAGTTCTACCAACTCGACATCGAGATGAGCTTCGTCACGCAAGACGACGTGTTCGCCGCGATGGAGCCCGTCATATCGGGCGTGTTCGAGGAATTCTCGAACGGCAAGCCGGTCACCAAAGTCTGGCCGCGAATCCCGTTTGCGGAAGCGTTGCGCAAATACGGCAGCGACAAGCCAGACCTGCGCAACCCGATCGTCATGCAGGACGTGTCGGAGCATTTCCGCGGTTCCGGCTTCAAGGTGTTTGCGCGGATGCTGGAAGATCCGAAGAATCAGGTGTGGGCGATCCCCGGGCGCGGCGGCGGGAGCCGCGCGTTCTGCGACCGGATGAACTCCTGGGCGCAAGGCGAGGGGCAACCCGGCCTTGGCTACATCATGTGGCGCGAAGGCGGGGAGGGCGCGGGTCCGCTCGCCAACAACATCGGCCCTGAACGAACGGCAGCCATCCGCGACGCGCTCGGCCTGAAAGAGGGCGATGCAGCATTTTTCGTCGCCGGCGATCCCGACAAATTTTGGAAGTTTTCAGGCCTCGCACGCACCAAGTTGGGCGAGGAGTTGAATCTCGTCGACAGGGAGCGTTTCGAGCTTGCCTGGATCGTCGATTTCCCGATGTACGAATACAACGAGGAAGACAAGAAGATCGACTTCTCGCACAACCCGTTCTCGATGCCGCAGGGAGGGCTCGACGCACTGAACGGGCAGGACCCGCTGACCATCAAGGCGTTCCAGTACGACATCACCTGCAACGGCTACGAGATCGCATCCGGCGGCATTCGTAACCACAGGCCGGAGGCGATGGTGAAGGCATTCGAGATCGCCGGGTATGGCGAGAAGGATGTGGTCGAGCGCTTCGGCGGCATGTACCGCGCTTTCCAATATGGCGCGCCGCCGCATGGTGGGATGGCCGCAGGCGTCGATCGTATCGTGATGCTCCTTTGCGGCACCACCAATTTGCGGGAGATTTCGCTGTTCCCGATGAACCAGCGGGCCGAGGACCTCTTGATGGGTGCGCCGTCGGAGGTCGCGCCGAAGCAGTTGCGCGAGCTTCACATCCGCCTCAATCTGCCTCAAAGCTAACACCCATGGTGATTTAGGGCCGCGGGGGAGTTAATGTCGTCCTATTCTGAAGATCTGCATTCGGCGGCGCTCGCTTATCACCGGCTGCCGCGCCCGGGAAAGCTTGAGATTCAGGCGACGAAGCCGCTCGCGAACCAGCGTGATCTGGCGCTGGCTTATTCCCCGGGCGTTGCGGCCGCCTGCACGGAAATCGCCAACAATCCCGGAGAAGCGGCGTCGCTGACCTCTCGCGCCAATCTGGTCGCGGTGGTCTCGAACGGCACGGCGGTGCTCGGGCTCGGCAATATCGGCCCGCTCGCTTCAAAGCCCGTGATGGAGGGGAAGGCGGTCCTTTTCAAGAAATTTGCCGGAATTGACGTCTTCGATATCGAAATAGCAGCCGACACGATTGAGCGCGTGGTCGAGACCGTGGCAGCGCTGGAGCCGACCTTCGGCGGGATCAATCTTGAGGATATCAAGGGTCCCGAATGCTTCGAGATCGAGGCGCAGCTGAAGCAGCGGATGAAAATTCCGGTGTTCCACGACGACCAGCATGGCACTGCGATCATCGTGAGCGCCGCGATCACCAATGCGCTGCGGCTCAACGGCAAAAAGCTCGCCGAGGTCAAGATCGTCACCTCCGGCGCGGGCGCGGCGGCGATCGCCTGCCTCAACCTTCTGGTCTCGATGGGGGCGCAACGCAAGAACATCTGGGTCTGCGACATCGATGGCGTGGTGCACGAAGGCCGCAACACGTTGATGGACCGCTGGAAGGCCGTCTATGCGCAAAAGACCGACAAACGCATCCTGGCCGACGTGATTGGCGGGGCGGATATTTTCCTGGGCCTTTCGGCACCCAATGTGCTGACGCCCGACATGGTCAGGCAGATGGCCGACCAGCCGCTCGTAATGGCGCTCGCCAACCCGACGCCTGAAATCATGCCGGAGGAAGCGCGGGAAGCGCGTCCCGACGCGATGATATGCACCGGTCGATCGGACTATCCAAATCAGGTCAACAACGTCCTGTGCTTTCCTTTCATCTTCCGCGGCGCGCTTGATGTCGGCGCAACCGCAATCAACGAAGAGATGAAACGGGCGGCGGTCGAAGCCATTGCGCAGCTCGCGCGCGATCCGCCGTCGGACGCGGTGGCGCAAGGCTTCGACACTGGAGAGACGCAGGGATTTGGGCCGGGCTCGCTGATTCCAAGCCCTTTCGATCCGCGACTGATCCTGCGGATCTCGCCCGCAGTTGCGAAAGCGGCGATGGATTCCGGCGTCGCGACACGGCCGATCAAAAACTTCGACGAATATACCGCGCTTCTGGAGCGGTTTGCGTTCCGCTCCGGTCTGGTCATGAAGCCGATGTTCGCCAAGGCGAAGACCCAGCCGGTACGTGTGATCTATGCCGAAGGCGAGGACGAGCGCGTGCTCCGCGCCACCCAGGTCGTGCTTGAGGAGAAACTCGCGCGGCCAATCCTGGTCGGACGCCCTTTGGTGGTGGAGACCCGCATCAAGCGGTTCGGGCTCGCCATCAAGGCCGGCCAGGACTTCGACCTGGTCAATCCCGAGGACGATCCGCGATATCGGTCCTACGTGCAGTCCTACATCGACGTGGCGGGCCGGCGCGGCGTAACCCCCGACGCGGCGCGCACCGTGGTTCGCACCAACAACACGGCGATTGCTGCATTAGCGGTGGTACGCGGCGAAGCCGATGCGATGATCTGCGGGGTGGAGGGCCGTTATATGAGCCATCTCCGCCACGTCCGGGAAATCGTCGGCTTCCGGCCGGGCGTGAGTGATTTTGCGGCGCTCGCGCTGTTGATCACCAGCAAAGGCGCTTTTTTCATCGCCGATACGCAGGTGCGGCCAAACCCAACGGCGGAAGAGCTTGCGGAAGTGGCGTCGCTGTCGGCGATCCACGTCCAGCGGTTCAACCTGAAACCCAAAATCGCGTTCGTGTCGCATTCCGACTTCGGTAGCTATGATACGGACTCCTCGCGCAAAATGCGCCGGGCGACCGCAATACTGAAAGAGAAACATCCGGAAATCGAGGCGGATGGCGAAATGCAGGGTGATACGGCGCTCTCGGCAACAGCAAGGAAGCTGGTGCTGCCGCACTCGAAGCTCGAGGGCGAAGCGAACATCCTGATCATGCCAAACCTCGATACGGCGAACGTCGCCTATCAGATGATCAAGGCATTGGCGAATGCGCTTCCGGTCGGACCCATCCTGATCGGCCCGTCGCGTCCGGCGCATATCCTCACCCCATCCGTGACCGCGCGGGGTGTTCTCAACATGACAGCGGTGGCCGCTGTCGAAGCCCAGGAGCGCGCCGGCCGCCAGCAACCGACCTTGTTCGGTTAGGTTGCGATCGAGTGGAGCTTAGGTGAGAGATTTTTGATTGATTTGAAAGTTCGAGGTGCAAGTCTCATAATTCCCTTCGGTTCGCCGTTACCGATTCCGCCCTTGAAGCATTCGATGAGGCCGATCATGCCAGCGCTAATTACTTTCGGGCGTATTCTGTTCGCCGTGCTCTTTGTTTATGCGGGCGCGACCAAGCTGTTCGGCATTCAGGCTACAGCCGAGATTATCTCAGCCAAGCTCACCATTCCCGCGTTGTTCACGCCGTACACGGCGCAGATCGAGACGATGGCGGGGATGCCGACGGCGCAGATACTGGCGATTGCGGTCGGGGTTTTCGAGGTGGTGGCAGGGTTGATGATCGCCCTTGATTTCGGTGCGCGTTTCTTTGCTGTTCTTTTGATTATTTATATGGCCGCTTCGACGTTCTATTTCTACGACTTCTGGAACCAGACGCCGCCCGAGAATGGCAAGACGCTGGTAGATGCGCTGAAGAACCTTTCCATCATCGGCGCTCTTTTCATGATCGCGGGATATGGTAGCCGTCGCGCGCGAATTGTCGAGGCGGCATATGGCGATGTCTAAGCTTCTTGTTCAGCGGCTCAATGCGACGTCCCTGAAAGCGGCGACCAGCGACATCTCAAGCTTGCCATGCATGCCTTGGATGATTTCATAAGCTTGTTCACGGGACATGGTCGGCTTGTAGGTCCGTTGCTCGATCAATGCGGCGAAAATGTCGGAAATGGTCAGGATCCTGACCAAATCCGAAATGCTTTCCGCGCAAAGGCCGTCCGGATATCCGCTGCCGTCGAGCGCTTCGTGATGATGCCGGACCACGTCGAGGATTTCCGGCGAAATGGTCGGGTTGTCTTTCAGGGCCTCATGTCCAACCGCCGGATGGGTTTCGACGAGGGCCCGCTCGTCCCGATCGAGGCGCGCTGGCTTATCCAATATCGCGAGCGGAATCCTGGCCTTGCCGACATCGTGAAACATCGCCGCAGACTGCAATCGCTCGATGTCCGCTCTGCCGACACCAAGGCTCAAGCCGAAATCGACGGCTATTCCTGTGACCAAGAGGCAGTGTTGATAGGTGCCCTCGTGGTGACGGCGAACCGTCGTAAGCCAGTCGGACAGCCCCGCTTCGGCGATGCTGTCGGCAATCCGGCTACCGGCGAGCTTGGTGCCCTTCACATCGACGGGTATGCCGTTCGATACCGCCGAGAACAGCGAGGCTATGCAGACTGCGCCCGCCATCGCGGCTTCCTGCGTGCCGCACGTGCTGTCGGTGCGTGCAGCCATTACAGGGCTTCTGTCGGCCAGTTTCGCCAACAACGAGGATTTTTCAACCGGATTAATCAGGACCGCCGTCGCGCCCAAGGCATAGGCCTGAGCGATCGATAGGCGGGCGTTTCGATCGATTAGAAAAACCCGCTTGGGTATTCGGTTCAATTTTCCCGATAATTTTCTCAACGCGGAAATGTTACCCACGACCCGCAAATCCGCATCGACGATGATGGCATGGATGTCGTCGCCCCGCAGTTCTGCTTCGCCCAGCAATTCCGATACCACAGCGTAATGGGGTTCCAGCAGGGGGCGTACGGCAGATAACCCTGTGATGCTGTCGCTGACGACATGAACGCGCATCAGTAAAAGTGGCCTCCGAATGATCAAGCGAGCGTCGTGTCCGACTGCCTCGATGACCGCTTCTTGCTTATCTTTTCCCGGGCCAGGAACTCGATTCCAATTTGATCGCCCGAGACCCGGACCAGCCTGCAGCGCCGATAAGCAAGGCCCGTCGAGGACAACAGCAGGAAGAATTCTTTCAGGTCCAATCCTTCGATGGACTCTTCGACCAACAACTGCGCCCCGGTTTGCGAGACGTCAACCATCAAACAACTGCGCCGCCATGTTCCGTCGATCCCCATCATGAAGACCTCGACGCCGCGCTCGAAATTGACGCGTTCGCTTTTTCTCATCCCGAAGGTCATTCGCTTATCCTTCGCAATCGCAAACAATAAAAACGGTCCGGCTTGGTCGCCTACCCGTGAAATCTTACGCTCAAAAACGAATGGTCCGGGTCGGCCATCACACAAACGAAATAAAACGGCGTGGCCTCTTTGCCATCGCCTGCGGTGCGCTGAAAATGTCAGCCTCGCGCCTTTCAATCTGAACCTAAAACGGAAGTTTTCAGTAAACAGAGGGTCGCGGGTCTGAGATCACCTCAAGTTGCGAGCCAGCCTGAAGTCTGCTTTTTTTAGAAAGAGATTGTTAACCGACGATGCGCTGCAATCGCCATTGCTGTTTGGAACTGCTCCGCCCCACGTGATTTGTGTCAAATTCGCTTGTTTCGCGGAGTTTTCCGGTTATCGATTCGGATCGTTTGTCGAACCAGGGCGTGATTTGTTTTCGAACAGCAGGAAGGTCTCTGTCGCACGGTTCATGTTTTAACGATCCGGCGAGCCCGATCGGTCATGTTGATTGTGATACCCCGTTGTTTGAACTGGCATCGTTCGATGAGTTTGGAACTGAATGGAGTAAACGTACGCTGGCTGGCTAACCGAGTGGCCCATTGGCCGTGTACTTGCAGGGCCCGATGAAGCATCCGCGAAGATTTGCCCGCGTTCGGCCCTCGGGTCAGGTTTCAGGTGTTGCCAAGATCATCGTCAGTCCGAAGGCCCCTGTTATTGATTGCACAATAGTCGATTACTCCGCTGGCGGAGCGTGTTTGCAAGTGGATGGCAGTATCCCGCTTCCGCCTCGGTTTGAGTTGCTTCACGGCCGCACAAAAAAGCGCTGCCGGCTGGTCTGGAAGGCCGGACACCGCATCGGAGTAGCATTCTGACCGTTACACCAGCAGCATCGATGGCCTTGATCGCGGAACTGGACTTCGTCGCCGGCTGGTCGTCGGAGCGGCGGACCGAAATCCTGCGGCAGGTGATGAAATTGTTTTCGTCGGACGCCGATCGTTTCAGTGAGAGCCAAGTCGCCGTTTTCGATGACGTTATTCTTCGGCTGATTGAGCACTTAGAGGAGCGGACGCTGACTTAACTCAGCCACCGTCTGTCGGAAATCGGCCTGGCACCGCGGAAAACCGTACGGCAGCTGGCACTCCATGAGAATGCCTTGGTCGCAGCCCCGCTTCTGAGAAAATCCAATCGTTTGTCCGAGCAAGATGTCCTTCAAATCGCGGGTGAGCGCGGCCAACAACATCTGCTTGCCATGGCTGCGAGACAAACGATCAATGAACCGTTGAGCGATCTGCTGGCGAGGCGCGGAGATTTAGCCGTGCAAACTACCCTGGTGCAAAATTTGGGCGCGCGCTTTTCCGAGCGCGGATACGCGGCGCTCGGCCAGGCTGCGGAACGCGATGACGACCTTGCACGGGCGCTGGCGGAGCGATCCGGCGTTCCCTCGGAATTGCGCAGAAAACTTCAAGCAAAGCTGGTCGATGCGCGGACGCGCCTTCTTCAGACCGTACCTCCGGCCATGACGAAGAAAATTCAAGCGGCGGTCGAAGCTCCCGCGGGAGTTCCCGCCGAAGAGCCGATCGACTATAAATCGGCCCGAGCCAAGGTACTCGAGTTCGGTCGCACCGGCAGGCTGAACGATCAGTCCGTAAACAAACTTGCGGTGCGCCGCGAGTATGTGGATGTGGTGGCCGCGCTGTCCTTTCTTTCCGAGGCGCCTATCGAAATCATCGCTCCCCTCATGAAAAGCGACCAGATTGAAGGATTGGTTGTTGCGTGCAAGGCCGCACGGCTGAATTGGACCACCACCACAATGATCATTCGCAATCGGCCCGGCTGCCCTCCAGTTGCACGGCATGCGCTCGAAAAGGGCAAGGACGTATTCGAGACCTTGTCTTTATCCGTAGCCCAGCGAACCATTCGGATCGCATCGGAACGAATAACAACCAGAAAATGAGGATCAGGTCTGGCGCCGCCACGGCGTGACGCTGACCTCCTCGACAGGGTCGAGGATCTGCGCATCGCCCGGTTCGAGGCCATGCGACGCCAGAATTTCCTGCGGTGAACGTTGTGGTACGCCGGCGAAGCAAGGGTGACCGCCGGGCAGGTGGACCCGTGCCGCGAGCGAAAGCCAGAACGTGTCGTAGCGATCCATAAACATGTCAAACACGCTGGGTCCGCCAATGATGGCAATTGTTCCAGAGTTTACACCGGCATAGGCGCAGGCGGCTTCGAATGAAGCGCCGGCCGGATTCCACAAGGCGGCCCTTGAATTCGATGGGTCGGTTTCGAGCGCGGAAACTGTCCGGGTCAAGATGATCCGCTTTCGCTGCGGCGAGTTCGACTGCCCTTCACCCGAGTGACGTCCATGGACGATCAGGGCGGCGCGGTCCAGTGCTGCGGTAAAAAACCTGGCGTCGCCCTCGGACTTCAACTCTTCCGGCATTACGCGATCGGCGTTCGCCAGCATGCCGTCTGCTGAAACGATGACGTAGCCTTCAATACGAAGTGCCGACACGGTGTCGTCGAAACGCTATTCCGAAATGGTCTGCACGACACTCGAGACCGGCCGCTGGCTTACCGTCGGCAACTTGGCGTCTTTGAGGATTTCCTCGTCGAATTGCGGCAGGGATTGCACCGGCGCCTTAGCTCGCATTGCAACGACCTTGTAGCCGCCCGCTTTCAGCTGGTGCAGCAATTCGGGCAGCGCTTCTGCGGTGTGCTTGTGGAAGTCATGCATCAGGATGATGCCTTTGCCGAGTTTGTTGACCTTCTTCATTGTCACGTCGATGACTTGCTTGGCGTTGCGAGCCTTGAAATCGAACGAGTTGAGGTCGCAGGAGAACATTGCGATGTTGCGGGTGCCGAGATAGGTCACCATTTCGGGCGGGTGCTGCAGGGCCGGGAAGCGGAAGAACGCCGCGGGAGATGTGCCGCCAAGCGCCCATTTCACAGCGCTGATACCTTTCTCGATCTCTTCCTTGCGCTGGGCTTCGCTCAGTTTCTTGTTGGTCAGGGTCGCGTGCGACCAGGTGTGAGTTCCGACGGTGTGGCCGGCCGCATAAACTTGCTTGAGGATTTCCGGATAGTAGGTTGCGTGCTTGCCGATCGAGAAGAAGATACCGGTCGTGCACTCTTCAGCCAGCGTTTTCAAAACTGAAGGCGTATTCTCCGGCCAAGGGCCGTCGTCAAACGTCAGCACTACCTCGTGGTCGCGCAGGAAATCCAGCTCCTTGAAGTGCTCAAAGCCGAAACCGGGGCCGCCGGTCGTATCGATTTCAACGGTGCGCGCGACCCCAAGCGCGTTTGGATTGGTGCACTGAGCTCTGGCCGGCTGCGCCGGTGCGGGCGCGGCTGCCGCCGGCTGCGCCGCGGCTTGAGAACCAGCCGCGGATTTGCCAGGCGCGTTTTGCGACCAAGCGGCGCTGCACATGCACAGGGAAATAGCACCTGCAAAGACGAGACCTGCCGTAACCCGCATGTTTGTGATTTCTTGATTCCATGCTCGGCTTGGCGTTTTCGCCGTCCCCCGAGTTATTCGATCTCGAGGGATCATAGCCCAGTTGGCGCGGCGCTGCCAACGCAACCTCTGTAAACATGGCTAACAGGACTGGCCGCCCTTGGGCAGCCCACTTGTAAAACGGGTGAGCGTTCGGGCCGATTACAGCTTCCTTTGCCGCGATTGGAAGGTAACGCCATATTCGTGCTCGGCGATCTCGTTGATGCCGCCGGGCTCCTGTCCGCCGAAATCGTTCGAGGGAACTCCAATCATGAACAGGCCCCGTCGCGAAAATCGATCCACAACCCCTGCAATCCAGGAAAATGCTCAGTGCAAGGAAACGATGAAATCTGTTCCTTCGCCGGTTTCGCCCTGGTTGATGCCCTGATCGGAAACAATGATTGATGAGCCGGTGGTGAGTACTTCGCCGAGGCGTGCCGTCGCATCAGCCGGAATAGTGATGCGATCCAGCGCTTCCGCCGGACCATCCGGTGCAGGCCTTGAGTCAGCGCTCGCATCCACAATCAGCCGGGAGCGCAACGCGCGCTCATCGTCTATCGCGCGCCGTGCATGGCGAAACCTGGCAGGCAATGACACCACTGACCAATGCAAAACAGTGGCGTCGTTTTTTTCAGCTTCAGCGGTGAAGACATGCGTACCTAACGGCAGATCGCTCTGAGCGATGCTCACGGGAATATCGAACAACGGCGCGAAGTTTTGGCGCACATAGAGTCTCGGAATCCTTGCGGCTGATGAACGCGGCGATCTGGCCGCCGCGCTTCCGCGGTTCAGGTATCGCTGCCGTCACCTTGTCCGCGTCGGCCACGCGGGCCTGATCTTTTTTTGCGTCGGTGGCAGCATCTGTAACCGCGGCGAGGCGCTCAGGCCGCACCACGATTGACTGAACCGTGTTCGGAGCGCCGCCAGTGCTGTCGCGCTTTGCGGACGTTTCGTTCGCGCTTCCCGCAGCGTGTTCGATGGAGGTGATCGGCAAGTTTGCGGTGGTCTCATCGGGCAGGGGCGTTCTAGCTTCGGAGCTTGCTGCGCTCTTGGCCTGTATGCCGCTGCCGACGGTGGTTGCGCTCTCGACGGCTAGCGGCGCGATTTCGGTCGGCGCCTCGATGCCGTCTGAATGGCCAACGCTCGGCCGCAGTTCGAAGCTCGCTTGCAGGCGCGCAGGCTTGTTGAAGAGACCTTTGTCGGCCTTTGCACCAGCGGGCGCGTCCTCGAACGGTTCGACAGCCACGGTAGCTGGCCGGGGCGCGACCATCATGGCGGTGAGCAGCGGATGGGAAAAAGCGACCGGGGTAATCTCACCGGGAGTGACGACGACCCGCGCACCCATCTTTGTCCAGTTCCACATCTTGATTGAGAACGCCATCGGCATTCGGATGCAGCCATGGGAGGCCGGATAACCAGGCAGAACGCCGGCATGGATGGCAACGCCGGACCAGGTGATCCGCTGCATGTAGGGCATCGGCGCGTCGCTGTAGATATTGGAATGGTGGAACTTGTGCTTCTGGATGACGCTGAATACGCCCATCGGCGTCGGATGGCCGGGCATTCCCGTCGAAACCGGAGCCGAGGCGAAAAATCCGTTCGCGTCGTAGACCTTCATCTCTTGCTTGTCGATTGAGATTGCAATGATCACTGGTCCCTGCGGCTTGGCTTCATTCCGCGGGATCACTGCTTGCTTCCACTGACGGCTGCGAGGCGGTTGCCTGCGCGGCGGCGTCATCGGCTGCGGGCGGTAGAAGCCAGGGTTGGTTTCTGTCCAGTAGAAGAACTCGGCTTGAGCCTGCGACCCGGCCCCTATCGCGCCCGCGGCGGTCAGCATGGCAAGCTGGCAAAACTGTCGAGTTGCCTTGGAATAGCTGCGCGCCCACCCGCTTGGCATCCGAAACTCCTCGATTACGCCATGTACTATTTTTCTTTGCAGACGAAATGCGCGTTCAGCCGGCGCAATCCCGCTGTTTCGCCGAGGCATCATCCGACACTAGCAAAAAAGCCTCACATTACGTTAAGCGACCGGCAACACTCGCAGCCTTCCTGCGAGCCTTTGCTGCGCTTACATCAGCTTCTCTGTCTTATTGGAGGTATTTATGGCATTCCGCTCCCGCAGCCGGCCCGAAGCCAGCTTGAGAACCTGGGTTATGTTGTTCCTGATGCTGATTTCCTGGCCGTTCGCGGCCTTGGCCGCGGACGAACCGGACCTGATCTTTCGCCGCTCTACCGTGTTCAAATGGCTCAGCCCGAACGACAAGCTGGCCACTTATGGCGTGGATGATCCTGAAGTGGAGGGCGTAGCTTGCCATTTTACAGTGCCGGAAAAGGGCGGATTTACCGGCTGGCTCGGCCTGGCTGAGCAGGTTTCGGATATCTCGCTGGCGTGCCGTCAGACCGGCCCGATCCGTTTCAAGGGCAAGTTTGAACAGGGCGACGACATGTTTCGTCAACGCCGGTCACTGTTTTTCAAAAAGATGCAGATTGTCCGGGGCTGCGATGCCAAGCGCAACGTGCTGGTCTACATGGTTTATTCAGACAAGCTGATCGAGGGATCGCCGAAGAACTCCACCTCATCGGTGCCGATCATGCCTTGGGGTAGCGGTGACGCCGCCATTCAGAAATGCGGCGAGTTTATTCAGTAAGCCGGAATGGCGTTGATTACCGCTTGACCGGCCGTGCGGCGTTCACGTCGCGACAGCCTACGAGCTGAACCAGTTTCTGCGGCGCCGACTCGTCGCTACTGTGGCCGCGCTGCTGCGACATGGCGCCTGCAATCGTGGCCGGCCGTTTTCTAAGCGAATTTGAGGAGCCGTTCGCCGGTTTTACAGCGCCATCGCTCTCAGCAATGGGCGGCATCGGTTTGCGGCTGGAGGCTTTGTTGCCAACAACGATGCTGTCGCTACTCATGACGACCATCCTTTGTTGAACGACTGATACAACGCTCGAGAGCGGGGAAGGTTGCACTGATTTCCTTGGGTCGGCCGCGAAGCGTATTGGTTCAGCGGCCGTGACATTTGTAGCAGAGTTATCCACCGAAAGCAGCGTAAAAAAGGCTGGCCGGTTTTCTTGGCAGCGCAATCGGCCGGTGAACGAGTTCAATTGATTTCAACAACCGACACTCGGTCGTTGGATGATGGATTGAATTCATTCAGCATTTCTGAGGCGCATGTCATCGGCTTGGAGATCACGAAGCAATCTTCGGTGCGATGAAACCGTTCGCCTATTTCTTCTTGGGACCTTGCCGGGGTACGCATTTTCGGGTGCGGAGGATTTCCGTGGCGCTCATCCGTGTACCAGAGACTTCCTTGATCGAGCCGGCCGGACAACTACCGTCGTCGACCTGAATGCGTTGACCAAGACGCAGATCGACGATGTCCTGCTCTCGCGCCACCTGATCGGTAAGCGCGAGCGCGGCTGGTGCAGTTAACGTGAGCGCGACCAGAGCAAAACAAAAGCGCCGAATTAGCGAAGCCGTCATCATTGCGTCAATTCACTTGTTCTGTATTTTCAAACCGTTCGGACCGACATTGATCTGCAGGCCTTCCGGCTCCTTCTTCGCCTGGTAAAGGCTGTAGCCGAGGACGCCCAAGCCGACGATCAATGCGCCGATAATCAGATAAAGGATATTGCGGTTGTCGGGCATGCCTCATCCCAGGAACTCAGCTCGTCCCGGATTGTAGGGCGGCGACCGCGATTTTGAAAGCAAAACGGCCTGCCTTTGCTGTGATAAGGATAGGTTGGATAGGGCTTGTCGTAGATGGGAGCAGCGTGATGGATGCCGGCGATAACAGAACAAGAATACTGGATGCGGTCGACGCAAGCTTCGATGCGCAGCTTGCGACCACGCGGGATTTCGTTGCCATCCCTTCCGTTCGCGGTGCCGAGGGGCCGTGCCAGGACATGATGGGTGATCTCCTCCGCGAGCGCGGCTATGAGGTCGATGACTGGCATATCGACGTTGAGCAATTGAAGGATATGCGCGGCTTCGGGCCGATCGAGCACGATTTCTCGAAAGCGCGCACGGTGGTCGGCACCTATCGTCCCACATCCAACACTGGAAAATCGCTGATCGTGCAGGGCCACTGCGATGTCGTGCCGGCCGGTCCGATCGAGATGTGGGAGACGCCACCATTCTCGCCCGTCGTCAAGGATGGCAGAATGTTCGGCCGCGGCGCCTGCGATATGAAATCGGGGACCATCGGCGCTCTTTATGCGCTCGACGCGTTCAAGGCCGCGGGATTGCGGCCGACGGGGCGGATTCATTTTCAGTCTGTTATCGAGGAGGAGAGCACCGGGGTCGGTGCGCTCTCGACCTTGCAGCGCGGCTATCGCGCCGATGCCTGTTACATTCCCGAACCGACGAGCGGCAAGATGGTGCGCTCGCAAGTCGGCGTGATCTGGTTTCGCCTGAAGGTGCGCGGCCATCCCGTGCATGTGTTTGAAGCGGGGTCGGGCTCGAACGCGATCACTGCGGCTTACCATCTGATAACGGCTTTGGAGAAACTCGAGACCGAATGGAACGAGCGCGCCAAGGGCGACCGCCATTTCAAGGCGGTGAGCCACCCGATCAATTTCAATCCGGGCATCATCAAGGGTGGCGATTGGGCTTCCAGCGTACCGGCATGGTGTGATGTGGATTGCCGGATCGCCATCCTGCCGGGCTGGTCGGTCGCGGATTGCCAGAACGAGATTGTGGCCTGTGTGTCGGCAGCCGCGCGCGACCATCGATTCCTGTCCAACAACCCGCCTGGCGTCGAATGGTCCGGATTTTTGTCCGAAGGATATGAACTAAAAGACTCCGCCGCGCCGGAAGCCGCGTTCGGCAAAGCTTTCAGCGAGGTGTATGGCGGCACTGTTCCGGATCTAGCGTTCACCGCGCTCACCGACACGCGGTTCTACGGGTTGAACTACAACATTCCGAGTTTGTGCTTCGGCGCAAGCGGGGCGGCGATGCACGGCTTCAACGAATATGTCGACCTGGACACGCTGCGAAAATCTACCAAAACAACTGCGCTGTTCATCGCGGAATGGTGTGGCGTCGAGAAAATCTAAGTGCGGATCGGTGACGTGGTCAGCTCGAAAGAGCCGGCGCATGTGAAGCCAGCCTACGACGCCCCCAGAGTGCCGCGACGATCGCGTCGAGTCCATCTGTCAGTGCGGCCGGACCGGGCTGCAGGATTAGCGGCGACTTGATCTCGACAATGCGATCGTTGCGAACGGCTGGAATTTCACTCCAGCCCGGGCGCGTGCGGATCCGATCAGGCACCACCTTCTTGCCGCACCAGGAGGCGAGAATGACGTCGGGCGCGGCGCTGCGAACCAGATCCGGGGAAATGATGCGATCTTTGGCCGATTGTTGAAAGCGCAGCTTCGGCAATATGTCCTCGCCGCCGGCGATCTCGATCAGCTCCGACACCCAGCCGATGCCGCTGATGAGGGGATCGTCCCATTCCTCGAAATAAACTTTCGGCCTGGCGGCGGGACGGGATGCCGCAGCAATATCCGCGATACGCTTTTCATACCCGGCCGCGAGCTGCTCGGCCCGCGGTTGCGCTCCGACCAATGCACCGAGCGTGCGGATCATCGCGAGAATCCCAGCTACGTCGCGTTGATTGAACGCGTGGACGGCGACGCCCGCGCGAACAAGTTCGGCGACGATATCGGCTTGCAGGTCGGAAAAGGCCAAAACGAGTTCCGGCTCCAGCGCCAGGATTTTCGGAATATCCGCTGAGATAAACGCAGACACCCGCGGCTTCTCCCGTCGTACCCGCGGCGGACGCACCGCATAGCCGGAGACGCCGACGATGCGGTCCTGCTCGCCCAGCAAATAGAGCGTCTCGACGGTCTCCTCAGTGAGGCAGACAATACGGCGGGGAGGGAATTTGGCCATGCCGGACATATGCAGAAGAAAGACCGCCTTGTCACCGCATCAAGACGTCATCCAGACGCTCATTGCCTGAACCGGCCGGACAATCCATCTTCAATCTTTGACAAGAACCGGAGGACCACCGGCCATGACGCCGCTCGAAAAGATCAATTCGTTGAAGATGCCATTTGCCGAACTAAAGGGCGTGGTTTTCACGGAAGCTGAAAAGGATCGTGTGGTGGCGCGGCTGAAGGTCCGGCCGGATCTGTGCACTCTCGGACACATCATTCACGGTGGCGCGCTGATGGCGCTTGCAGACTCGGTCGGCGCCGCCGCTACGGTCATCAATTTGCCCGAAGATGCCAAGGGCACCACCACGATTGAAAGCAAAACCAACTTCATCAGCGGCGCCAAGGAGGGCTCGGTTCTTATTGCGACCGCGACACCGGTTCATCGCGGACGACGTACCCAAGTCTGGCAAACGCGGCTGGAGAGCGAGGACGGCAAGCTCGTCGCGATCGTGACGCAAACACAGATGGTACTGTGAAGGCGCACCCCGCAATACCCCTTCGGTTTATAAGTCCTTACCTTGTATCGGGGATTATACGGACTTGAATTCTATGTTGCGGCGCACAACATACAGCGTCTAGGGAGTTGACGCCTCCTCGAAGGCTTTTCAGCGAGGAGATATGACGTGCACCACGAAAACAGCCGTTTGACGTCGGCCAGGGGCGTTGTTCGGACGCTGAGCCAGCAAGAATTGCCCCTGTTGCGGGAGCATCTTTTGCGGCTGGACCGTCTGAGCCGTCACGATCGCTTTCATGGCTTTATGGACGATAGCTTTATCGAACGTTACGCCGAAAAATGCGCCAGCGACGGTACCGTCGTGATCGCCTATTTCGAACAGGGCGTCGTGCGCGGAGCGGCTGAGTTGCATCCGCCGGAGCCCTCACCGGAAGCTCTGCCGGAGATTGCATTCAGCGTCGAAACCTCGGTGCGACGCTCTGGGGTAGGCAGCATTCTCTTCAGGAAATTGATCGCGGAAGCGCACGCGAAGGGATATCGCCGTCTGCGGATCACGACGGGTGCGCAGAACGAGGCGATGCGGGCGCTCGCCAGCAAATTCGGGGCGCAGCTGAGCTTCCGTCACGGTGAGTCCACCGGCACCATCGATCTCGTAAAGGACAATCGGCCGGAACTTGCGCCGGCTGGCTTTGGAGGCGCCCTATATGCCGCGCGCGCGATCGCGAAATTCAATCGCGCTTATTGGGGCATGCTGTTCCGTATTTACGGCTGGCGCCACGTAGCTTGATTCAGGCATCGAGATTGGCCGATCGCCTGCAAGCGAAGTTTCCGAATGGGTTCAAGTGCCGGTGCGCTTGTCGTTGCCAAACTTTCTGAGCGTGCGGCGCTCCACCACGACCGAGCGCTGCGCGCCCTGTTCACCAGCGATCACGCGTGTTGTTGACACTCGCGCCGTCGCGCGGCCGAGCTTTCTCACTTCCGCCTGAACGGTTTCGAGCGGCATGCCCATCAACGACGCCGCGATCTCCGCTTGCGCGTCTTGATCATCGGTAATGCCGACCGCCGCGAAGATCGCTTCCTCCAGCGTTGGGGGATCGCGTCTAACGCGTCGTGGTCCGTACTTCGTATTCCAGTCTTCGCTCATGCGGCCCTCGTTTCACGAGATAAGTAGAAGGCATAATGTTGCATTGCAATATGAAATCGATGTGGCAGTTCAGCTATGCACTGAAGAGCAGGAGACGAATTTGATTTAGTTACTTCAATCATTCAGGCGCGGAATCAGTCGCAGCAAAGTCCGCGGGCTGCTGCGGCCAGCGTTTCAGTGCCGCACGGCCGGCATCCGTCAGAACATAAATCCCGCGCTCAGCGCGATCGAACCAGCCATATACATTGTGCAGCAAAATCTTGCCGGCATCGGGCATATTCACCCGCAGGTCGCGCACGCGCCCGGGGCCACGCGATAGTACCAATGCGCAGGCGAGAGCCTGCTGGCGATAGGCCGTCATAATCGGCGAGCGCGTGCTGCCGCCCTCCGCCGGATCGCCCTTGCGCCGCTGATGTTCCGCGACGAGGCGCGAACGCTTGCGCGGATTGCGGCGCGGGCTCGTCGTCGGCGGCTTGACCATCACCTCCACATGGCCCGCATCGGTCACTGCAAGCATTCCAAACCCCAGCCGGCGACAGAGATTGCGATACCGCGCATCGCTCTCGCGGCCCTTGCCGCGCACCGACATCCGGGCCGCTATCCAAATCTCGTCACACGCGCCGGCGCGCTCGACGGCCTGCAAAATGAGTTCGAGATTGAAGCTGAGCTTCAATTCGCCGATCACCACAATGGGTGGATGCTCGCCGCTCAAAGCAACGAGATCGCACCCGCCAATTTCGCCCTTGACGGTGAAACCGAGGTTTTCGAGGAAACGTTTGACGGGTTTGTAAAGCGCGGTTTCCAAATTGCCTCCGGGCCACCCTGCGACTCATCTGATTTTAGCGCGATGCTGACCACATAGACATCTTAGACCGGCACCGGCTGGCATGGGCAATTGCGGCGAAAACCACGACAGCGCGGATCCTCCGATCAAACCCTTCCGTTCACCGGGATAAGCGCGCCGGTGACGGCGCTGGCAGCATCGCTGGCGAGAAACAGGATGACATCGGCCAGTTCTTTCGGCGTCACCCATTTCTTAAAATCCGCGTTTGGCATGCTGGCGCGATTGGCAGCGGTGTCGATGGTCGAGGGCAGGACGGCGTTCACGGTGATTTTGCCTTTCAACTCCGCGGCAAGCGCCTCGGTCAGGCGGTGCACGCCGGCTTTGGAGGCGGCATAGGGCCCCATGCCAGAGCCGGCCTGCACCGCGCCCATCGCTCCGATGTTGATGATGCGGGAAGCGGTCGACCCCAGAAGGTGCGGGATCGCCGATCGCGAAGCGTTGAGCGCTGTAAGCACATTGAGGGCGTACATGCGCTGCCAGGTTTTTGAGTCGCCCTCGGCGACCTTTTCGAACGAGAAAGCGCCGGCAATGTTGATCAGTGCATCGATCTTGCCAAAATGCGCCGCGGCATCGTCGATCGCTTTTTTGGCCTGCGTCGGGTCCGACAGGTCGACGCCGCCGATTTCAATCCGGTTCGGCGTCGGCGAGGCCTGTGACGGCGAATGATCGATGCCCACCAATTTCGCGCCCCGTGTCATCGCCTGTTCAGCGACCACCTTCCCGAGCGCGCCCAACGCGCCGGTCACAATAATGATTTTTCCGTTCATGCTGCGCCTCGTCGCCGAAATGGGTTTGATCCTGGTAGCGCAAAACCCGGTTGCAATCTTTCACAGGCCATTTGGGAAGTCCTGGAGATCTGGAGCTTGGGCCAGCGGGACTTGGCTAGGACTGCCCACGACCATATCGATAAAATTTGTCGGAGTTTTGTAAGCCGACAGCAGAATGCTTCCGCTAAAACGGCATCTTCAACGAGGCAGGGGCTTCACTATGAGGAATCTACCGGATCACGGTTTACCACTTGTTCAGCTTAAGGAGCAGCGTCGGGACCTAATCGTGGCATTGCAAAACCGCAACGGGCCGGTTAGCGGCTGGGAATTGATGCAAATCGCGGCAGTGCAGCAGGCGATTTCGGCGTTCGAGGACGTCATAGCCGACCTCGACGCCGAATTGGAAGCTGCGGCGTAACCTGGCCTCAACATCGGTCACCTCCCGATATCAGGGCTCGAGGTAGCGCGCCTTGAGGCGTGTCCGTTCGCGCGCCCCGAGACCTAAGGCTTCGCCGAAATAAGCGTCGAGACCGCCGTACTGTTCGGAGATGGCGTCGAACGCGGCATCAAGGAATGATGCCTCGACTGAGCCAAGCACTTGTTGCACCTCGTCGGGGAGATCGCTGCTGGCCGAAGGGTTGCGCCGGTACAGGGTGTTGGTCAGCAGATAATCCTGCGAGATCGTCTCGCCGGGTACGCCGAGCGCATAAAGAATCAACGCGCACGCAAAACCCGTGCGGTCCTTGCCGGCGGTGCAGTGGATCACCAGGGGAGCGCGGTCTTCCAACAGATGTGCGAATAACGCGCGAAAGCTCGGGGTATTGTGCCGAACGTAGTTGCGGTAGGATACGCGCATCACCTCGAGCGCATCGGCCGATGACAACGAAGTGCCCGCCGCAGCGCGTGCGCGTAGCGCGGCGACTACGGTCGGCTCGATTGGCAACGAGTGAACCGCGATTTCGTCGACGCTGCACATCGCCGTCATACGCTCCTCGGTGCCGCGAAGATCAATTGCGGTTTTTACACCGAGGCCGCGCAACACCTCGATATCAGCGCCCGTTACCAAACCGAGGTGATTGGAGCGGAATATCTGCCGCCAATGGACGGTGCGGCCATCGCCGACGGGATAGCCGCCGAGATCGCGAAAATTGCTGGCGCCTTCCAGATTGAAATGGCGGTTAGGCAACACTGACATCGAATAAGCTCAAACTGTGCTCTGCGAGCGAAAAGACGTTTGAACGTCGCCGGGCGCCGCTGTTTGCCCTGATCCAAACCGCCAAATAAGGGACCGAGCATGAGCGGCGCAATATCGCGGATAGCTTAGGCAACAAAAAGGGCCGAAACAATTTTGTTTCGACCCTTTTCATTGGTGACCTGCAAGTCCAGCAGCACCCGACATCCAGCTCCTACCCGGCATCAGCGCTCCCAACCGGGCTTTAACCGAGACTCCTGGATGGCTGCTTCGTGGTACCAACTGTCACTGCAGGCGGCCTCGTTAACGCGCGATGGTCCAAGCTCCTTCGCTGAGGTGACCTTCTCATATCGCTGACCGCCTAGCGCCGCCCGACCCCCGGAAGGGAATTGATAAATCTTGGCGGAGCCATCATTCAAAATCGCACTCATTTGATTTTCCTTATGTCGAAATGTCTCGAAAATGTCTGACCAGACCGCGCGCCCCCAACTCATTCTCGACCGGTTACATCATGATATTGTTCGCGCCTGCTGCTTGTGCAACCTGATCAAAACCAAATCACTTGCTGTACAAACTCTAGGCATTCACGGATTTGCCCCGTCCCGTGCAGGCTCGTCCGAAACAACGCGTTGGCCACTAGCAAGTTGCGCAGCAGCGCAGGTTTTGCGGATATTATTGCGCGAAGGTGCCGCAGCTTTAGTCTCACCGATGAAGCGGTTGTCTTCTGGCGCGCAAATAGGCGCGCGCGACAGCTTCGCCCATCTCTCGAATGGCTTGACCCGTGCGTCTATGCCGCAGGCGGGAGGACTTAGCGTTTCAAGCCAAGAGGTCCTGGCCCGGCGCGCAGCAACCACCGATTTGGCACCCTAATTGCTAGGTAACAGTCGGCCGATGGTGGCCGGGTACATTCGTGCGGATGAACGGGGTAGCTTCCGGTTTTTTCGCCAATAGCAAAACGTGAGAGAATTGAATGACGAAGTACAGGCTCGAGTATATATGGCTGGACGGATACACGCCGACGCCGAACCTGCGCGGCAAAACTCAGCTCAAGGATTTCGCTTCATTTCCGACGCTCGATCAGCTTCCGCTGTGGGGCTTCGACGGAAGCTCGACCATGCAGGCCGAAGGCCATAGCTCGGACTGCGTACTCAAGCCGGTAGCCGTTTTTCCGGATGCCGGGCGTACCAATGGCGCGCTGGTGATGTGCGAAGTAATGATGCCGGACGGCAAGACGCCACACGCCTCGAACAAGCGCGCGACCATCCTCGATGATGAAGGTGCCTGGTTCGGTTTCGAGCAGGAATACTTCTTTTACAAGGACGGACGTCCGCTCGGCTTCCCCACGACCGGCTATCCTGCGCCGCAGGGCCCGTACTACACGGGAGTTGGCTACAGTAATGTTGGCGACACCGCGCGCAAGATGGTCGAAGAGCATCTCGATCTCTGCCTGGCTGCCGGCATCAACCACGAAGGCATCAACGCCGAAGTAGCCAAGGGCCAGTGGGAATTCCAAATCTTCGGCAAGGGCTCCAAAACGGCCGCTGACCAGATGTGGATGGCGCGCTACCTGATGCTGCGTCTGACGGAAAAATATGGCGTGGACATCGAATTCCACTGCAAGCCACTCGGCGATACCGACTGGAACGGCTCGGGCATGCATGCCAACTTCTCGACCAAGCATATGCGCGAAATCGGCGGGAAGGATTATTTTGAAAAGTTGATGGAAGCCTTCAAAAAGAACCGCGCCGATCACATCGCGGTTTACGGCCCGGACAATCATATGCGTCTGACCGGCAAGCACGAGACGGCGTCGATCGATACGTTCAGCTACGGTATTGCAGATCGCGGCGCCTCGATCCGCGTGCCGCACAGCTTTGTCAACAACGGCTACAAGGGATATCTCGAAGATCGCCGTCCGAACTCTCAAGGCGACCCCTACCAGATCGCTTCGCAAATCCTGAAGACGATCGCTTCGGTCCCGACCTCGGCCAAGGCCGCCGCGTAGACCTCGACGGGCGCAGGCTGGGGGGTCCAGAGCCCGTAGAAATGATCCGCCAAAGCTTTGCAGCTTTGGCGGATCATTGCGCTTCAAAGGCTGTTTTCCGCGTTGAGGATTCCAACAAGGCGGCGAGGTGAACGGTGTGCCGGTCTGCCGGCTTTCGACGCCTCGACTGTTGCTATCGCGTCGAACTCGTCGCGTCGCCCGGAGAATTGATCACACCGGGCAGGAGATCCGCTCGAACCTCATGCGCCCTTTTCGCACTTTTTCATGAAGCTGCTCTTGGCGGCGCCGGCGAGCGGCTTGCCATCAGAGCTGACGGCCTTGGTCGCGCATGTGTCGGCCATGCACTTCTTCATGAAAGATGTTTTTGCGGCGCCGGCGAGCGGTTTTCCGTCTTTGCCGACGGCTTTACTCTCGCAGGCATCCTGCGCGAAGGCGGAGCCTGCAGCGAACGTGGCGACAATAGCAACGAGGAATATGCGTTTCATGAGTTCTCTCCCTGAACGAAGACAATGTCCCGATTGGAACTCGGAATCTTGACGCGATCAAGTTCTTAAGGCCATTTTGCGATTTAAAATACCGGCCCTGTAGGTCGGCTTTTAAGCAATACTGAAGGCTGCAGATGGGAAAACGTGACACCGCGTCACTCTGGGGACGCATACTGAGGAAGGTATGGAATGGACTTTGAGAGGCTGGTAGAGACTCGCAAAAGCGTGCGTGGTTTCAAGAAAGACCCCGTTCCACGCGCGCTGATCGAGGGGATCATCGAGATTGCCAAACGCGCGCCATCCTCGATGAACACCCAGCCGTGGCATGTGCATGTCTTGACGGGAGAGCCGCTGGAGCGCGTGCGCCGGCGCAACATGGAAGAAATGAGCGCCAGCGCCACGCCGAAACGCGATATCGCCGGGCATGGCGAGTATCAGGGCGTACATCGTGGCAGGCAGGTCGATATCGCCAAGAAACTGTTCGGCGCGATGGGCATCGCGCGGGACGACAAGCCGATGCGGCAGGACTGGGTGTTGCGCGGGTTCCGCCAATTCGACGCGCCGGTCTCGCTGGTCCTCGCCTATGACCGGGTGCTCGATCCCGGTGCTGTCTGCCATTTCGACCTCGGCGCGCTCTGCTACGGCATTGTGCTCGCGGCATGGGACCGCGGGCTGGGCTCTGTCATCAACGGGCAGGGCATCATGCGATCGGATATCGTGCGCGAGGTCGCAAACATCCCGGAAGATCAGGTGATCATGACCTGCATCGCGATGGGCTTTCCCGATGATAGTTTTGCCGCGAACGCGGTGCGGTCCGATCGGCAGCCGAACAGCGATTTCGTTCGATATGTCGGGTTCGATGACGCCGCTGACTCTACGCGGCCCTTACGTCAGAGAGGAAGCGGTTGACCTGCCCGGCGAGATCTCTCGTTTGGGAGGATAGCTGCTCTGCGGCTCCAAGAACCTGGTTGGCGGCCGAACCGGTGTCGTCGGCTGCCTTCTGAACGCCCGAGATATTGGAATTGACCTCCTGCGTGCCCCGAGCGGCTTCCTGCACGCTTCGGGCGATTTCCTGTGTGGCGGAGCCCTGTTGCTCCATGGCCGAAGCAATCGCGACGCCGATCTGATCAATCTCGGCGATCACGTCGGCCACGTTCTTGATGGCGCTCACCGTCTGGTCGCTCGCGGTCTGGATAGCCGCGATCTGTTCGGATATTTCGGTGGTGGCTTTCGCGGTCTGGCCCGCCAGCGACTTGACCTCCGATGCGACGATGGCAAAGCCGCGTCCGGCTTCTCCGGCCCGCGCCGCTTCGATGGTGGCATTGAGAGCAAGCAGGTTGGTTTGGGCGGCGATACTCTGGATCAAGCTTCACGACGTCGCCGATCTTCTGCGCGCCTTCGGCCAGGGAGCGCGCGGTATCGCCGGTGCGGCGGGCGTTCTCGACCGCGCGGGAGGCGATCTCGGTGGACTGTGCGACCTGACGGCCGATTTCCGAGATGGAGGATGTCAACTCTTCGGTGGCGCTCGCAACGGTCTGCACGTTGCTGGAGGTCTGCTGCGAAGCCGCCGCGACGATAGCGGCCTGACGGTTGGTTGTCGCTGCTGTCGAAGACATCGAGTGCGCGCTCTCTTCCATCACGGAGGAGGCCGACGACAAACCGCCCACCAGTTCGCTGACCTTGGCCTCGAATGCGTGGGTGAGATCATCCAGTACCAGCGCGCGCCGCACCTTCACGTCGTTTTCGGCGTCCTTTTCCGCGGCAAGCCGGTTCGCCCGGATCATGTTGTCCTTGAAAACCCGGACGGCGGCGGCCATCGCGCCCACTTCGTCGCTGCGCTCGAAGCCTGATATTTCGTCCGAAACATCGCCGCCGGCGAGGCGCGACATCGTTGCCGTGAGATCGACCAGCGGCTTGCAGACGCGCCGTCGGACCATCATCACGAGTCCTACGCTCGCGATCATGACCGCCGCGAGGCCCGCGAACGCGATGAGAAAGCTGAGGCGCGCTGAGGAGTACGCGGAGCTCAAAACCTGGTCTGCATTGTCGTAAAGCGCCTCACGCACTTCGACGATTGCTCCAAGGCCGCGTTGGGATTCCGCAAAGAAAGTATCGAGATCGTGCTCGTATTTGCCGCTGACTGCTCCTTCTTTGGCGAGCTTCATCTCATGGCCGAAACCCTCGACATAGGCCTCGTTCATGTGATCGAGCGCGGCTGCCACATTGGCCGGTGTCGCCGGATTGCCGCGCAATTCCTGCAGGGAGCTCAGGATCTGGTCGTTGCGTCCCTGGGAGCGGCTCAACTCCAGCTTCTCAGCTTCGGTCGCTGCGCGCCGGGCCGCCACGAGGTTCTTGTGGTTGCTGGAATTGAGGCCGCCGATGTCACGCAAGGTCCACGCAACGTTCGCGTAGCTCGCCTGACGATAGGCGGCGCCGTCGAGCAGTGCCATGCGGCGGACCTGCTCATCGAGCAGCACGGTGACCGCGGTATTGAAAACCGCATTATCCGTGACAAGTTTTTTCACGGCGTCCTTGCGGGCCTCGGCCGGGCCGTCGAGCACTTGATCGATGTTCGCGCGCAGCGCCGCGAACTTCGTATTCAAGGCATCGATACCGGAACCGATTGCGGCGCCATCGTCCATCCCGCCGGGCAACGCCGCCCGTATTTGATTCATCTTGTCGCGCGCGGCATCGGTATTCTTGCGGTACTTGTCATTAAGCTCCGCCCGCAGCTTTGGATCGATGGCTGGAGGCCCGAGCATGAGATTGGTGGCAAAACCGCGTTCGGGATTGAGATAGCGCGGAATGTTGCCTACCGCCCGGACGATCTCGAGCCTGCTCTGCGCCTCCGAGACCTTATCGATGGTCTGGTATTTCGTAATGGCGACATAAATGGCAAGTGAGCCGCCGATGCTGGATACCGACACAATCGCGGCGGTCAGAAGGGTACCGATTTTCATGAGGTCCGGCTTCACGATGGCTGACTAAGGCGTCCGCAACTCTAGTTCGCCCGAATTAACCGCCGGTTTACGCTGACAACCCCCTCACACATGCACCGCGGTGCGAACCCGTCCGGCATCGCCGAACACCCGCAGATAGCGTTGGATCTCCGCGAGGTCGCCGGTGGCTTTTTCCGGATTGTCGGAGAGCTTCACGGCTGGCCGTCCATCGACCGAGGTCACCTTGCAGACAATCGAGATCGGATCGAGATCGACCGATCCATCCGGCGGGCAGCCAACGAAATCGTTGGTCAAATTGGTGCCCCAGCCAAAGCTGATTTGCACCCGGCCGGCGAAATGGCGATAGGTTTCCTCGATCGATCCGACGTCCATGGCGTCGGAAAAGACCAGCAGCTTCTCCCTGGGATCGCGGCCCTTCTGCTTCCACCATTTGATGATTTCTTCACCGGCCGCGATCGGCGGCGCACTGTCGGGACGAAAGCCGGTCCAGTCCGCGACCCATTCCGGGGCGTCTCGCAGAAACGGTTTGGTGCCAAAAGCATCGGGCAGGGCGATGAGCAGATTGCCGCCATAGGTCTGGCGCCACTGATCGAGGATGCGATACGGCGCCCAGCGAAGCTCGTCGTCATCGTTCGCCAGTGCAGCCGCCACCATCGGCAATTCATGGGCATTGGTCCCGATCGCCTCGAGATCGCTGTCCATCGCCAGCAGCACGTTCGAGGTGCCGGTGAAACGCGGCCCCAGCCCTTCCTTGACCGCCTCGACGCACCAGCGTTGCCACAGGAAGCCGTGCCGCCGGCGCGTTCCGAAATCGGAAAGCCGCAAATCCTCCAGCTTGCGCAGCCGCTCGACCTTGCTCCAGAGCTTGGTCTTGGCGCGCGCATAGAGAACGTCCATCGTAAACCGCCCCAAGCCCTTCACCACCTGGCGCGAGCGCAGTTCGCTGAGAATGGCGAGCGCGGGGATCTCCCACATCGACGTATGCGTCCACGGCCCATGGAAGTGCAGCTCGTACTGGCCGTCGACATTGCGGAGCTCGTATTCGGGCAGGCGAAAATTGGCCAGCCAGTTGAGGAAGTCCGACGAAAACATGTGCGTCTTGCCGTAGAACGTATTGCCGGCGAGCCAGATCAATTCCTTCTTGGTGAAACGGATGGTCCGGGCGTGATCGAGCTGGGCGCGCAGCTCTCCCTCGTCGATGATCTCGGCAAGGCGCACGTGCCGGCTGCGGTTGATGACCGAAAAAGTGACCTGCTGGCTCGGGTAGAACTCCCGAATCATTTGCAGCATCAGTAACTTGTAAAAATCGGTATCCAGCAGGCTGCGCACGATGGGGTCGAGCCGCCAGCCGTGATTGTAGGTCCTGCTTGCGATGTCGGTAACGGTCATCCTGGAACTCTACCGCGCCGCAAGCGACGCAACCAGTGGCTTTGAGGGGCAGGGCGGCTGTTCCGGGGTGCCCGGAATACCCCGGCATGTTAGCATATTGAGGCCATGAGCAACCGCATTCTCGTGTTCTACGGCTCTTACCGGTCGGACCGGATGGGCATTCGTCTGGCGCAATTCGTCGTCGAGGGCTTCCGCGCCCACGGCGAGGAGGTCGAACTGATCGACGCCAAGGAGGTCGGCCTGCCGATCCTGGACCGGATGTACAAGGAATACCCGAAGGGCAATGCGCCCGCCGCGCTGGAAGAACTCGCAGGCAAAATCCGAACCGCCGACGGGTTCGTATTTGTCACGGGCGAATACAATTGGGGCATTCAGCCCGGCCTCAAGAATCTCACCGATCATTTTCTCGAAGAATGGTTCTGGCGTCCGGCCGCCATCGCGAGTTATTCGGCCGGCCGTTTCGCCGGCGCGCGCGCGGCTCTCGCCTGGCACGGCACGCTCTCCGAGATGGGGATGGTGGTCACGTCCAGCACGATCGCGGTCGGGCCGATCGCGCAGTCGCTGTCGCATGACGGCAAGCCGACCGGCGAGGGCGGCAAGGCTCTGGAACACGCGTTTCCGCGCTTCGCCGACGATCTCATGTGGTGGGTCGAAGCGGCGAAGGCGCAGCGGGCGAGAAAGTCGCCGCCGTTTTGAGAGCGCGGCTGTTGCGGCGCTCTGCAGAAATTCAGGCGCCCCCGATTCCCGTGGTGACCCTGCCGGTGCCACCGCAATTAGGACATTCCGAGCCGCCGATCCGGCCGCTGCCGCGACATTCCGGGCAAATGTTTTCGCCTGTTCCGGGAGTTCCGCGCGGTGCTTCGTCGCCGGGATTGACGGTCTGAGCGGGATTTGATTTTTGCATGTGCGAACCCCCGTCGCGCTGTTCCGACGTCTGACTCTGTTGCTGATTGTTCGATGCCATCTGGGCCTCCTTGCTCTCTCGTCAACGCGGCGACCGCAACGTGGTTGCGCCCGAGTGAGACGCGCGGTGGAACGATCATCGTTCAATTTCTTCGGCTCCGGTGGCTGAATTTCTCTGATGCCGCCCGCGTAAACTTGCCGCGCCCGATCGCGGAACCGGTTTCGTGCTTCCGGCGTTCCCACTGACCAAGGAGGGTACGCCACATGAAAATTCCACGAACTCTGATCGCAGCGATGCTGCTGATGGCGCCTACCGCTGCGATGGCAGCGCGAGGCATCGTCACCAATTCGGCTAGTATGAGAGCAGGCCCGGGTGTCGGGTTTCCCGTAGTCGACCGCATTCCCGGCGGCGAGCGCGTCAACATTCACGGATGCCTGGATGGCGTCGCGTGGTGCGACGTAAGCTGGGCAGGCGATCGCGGCTGGGTCTCGGCCCGCAATCTCGAATATTTCTATCGCAATAGATACGTCTATCTGCCTGACTACGTCGACGAGATCGATGTGCCGATCGTGCCGTTCGTGCTGAGTTCGTACTGGTCCAACTATTATGCAGGCCGGCCCTGGTATCACCGCCGCGCTTACTGGAACGGCTACTGGCAATCGCACGCTCGCCTCGCCACTCGGCCCCTGCAGGGCCGCTCCGCAGGCTTCGCTGCGGGTGAAGGACGAGGCGCGCGGGCAGGCGTTGTTTCGGAGGGACGCACGGCTAACATGAGAGGTCGCGGTGAGATCGATCGTCAGTCCGTTGTCGGACGGGAGCGAGGAGATCGTTTCTCTCGTGAGTCCTTCGGACGCGAGCGAGGAGATCGTGTCTCCGGCACTCGCCAGTCCTTTGTCGGGCATGAACGAGGCGATCGTTTCTCGGGTGCGCACCAGCCGTTTGCTGGACGTGAAGGACGCGAGCGTTTCGCTGGCCCCCAGCACGCTGCGCAACCGCAAGCAGGACAGCGCTTCTCTGGCGCGCCGATGAACCGGCCTGGCCCTCGTCCCGATATGGGCCGAGTTGGCGCAGCGCCCGGCCACGGCGGCGGGCCGGCGTTCCAGTCGCACGCCCAAGGTGGCGGCGCCCCGCGCCCGGCGATGGGTGCAATGGGTCAAATGCCGCATGCCGCTCCGGCAGCAGCACCTCAAGCCCACATGGGCGGCGGCGCGCCTCACATGGGCGGTGGCGCACCGCATGGTGGCGGAGCGCCGGGAGGAGCCCCCGGTGGCGGCGGTCCTCGCCATCCGCACTAACCGAACAGGAAGCCCGGCCAAACAGCCGGGCTTCTTTTTTGAAGCGATGCTCTCGGTGATTGCGAGCGAGAGCATAGAGTTCTCCGTCATTGCGAGCGTGAGCGAAGCAGATCCAGCAGTCTCCGCGCGGCACTCTGGATTGCTCCGTCGCTAGCGCTCATTCTCCGCAATGCGAGCGGAGCGAGCGATCAGTATCCCGCAACACGCGTCGGATGGCCACATCGCTGCGCTCCTCGAATGACGAGGCGAAGATTCCTCTCGGAGCCGCTCCTCAGGATGAGGTTAGAGACACTCAGGATGAGGTTAGAGACACTCAGGACGAGGTAAGAGACCCTCATGGTGAGGAGCGCGGCCACGCCGCGCGTCTCGAACCAGAGGCCCGTGAAGATGCAACAGACGCAACTCCGCGATCTCGCGGCTGGCGCCCGAGGTGTGCATGGCGTCGTCCCCTAAAAAAAGGAGGGCGCAGGGAAAGCCGGGTGCCCGCTGCACCCGCAGTCTCGCGTGCGAAATTAATAAAGCACACGAGGTAGTCACCACAGGATAGACGGTTTCACCCAGCTTTCCCTGCGCAATGGTTTTAACGGCTTATTCCGCGCTCTCCCCGGCGACGAATTCGTCTTGTCACCGTCGTCTCTCGAATTCAGACACGTCAAACCCGGTCGGGCCGACCTGCCTTCCGCGAAACTTGGCACCAGCAACGGGTGTCAGGACCACACGGCTTCATCGTCCGCGATCAGCGTCGTTCGTCCGCGCGCCGGTTGATCGCTCACGGCAAAAGCCGCCCTGCGATAACGATCGCGCCCGACGCTGCCGCGTCCACTGCATCCCGCGCCAACGTATGTGACGATCGCGATACGCCCCTCCTGGAGGTGCGGGATGGCGCGGAAGATGAAGGTGATTTGGGGTCCGCGCAAAGCGAAATGTTTTTCAGTCCAGGACTGGACCAACCAAATCAGCTTGATTTACCTGATGAAATTAGCCGGAAGGCGCGACGGCTTACATAGCGATTTTCGACCGTGAGACGCGAGAATATCTCTAGTCGTCCCTGCGAACGCAGGGACCCATAGCCACCGCCTTCAATTGGGAATGCACGACCTAACCCCAGCCGAGACTGCAGGGGCGTTGCCGATATGGCAAACCGGGTGGCGGTGATACAACTAGCGCCTGTGGTTATGGGTCCCTGCGTTCGCAGGGACGACCAAGGGGTGTTACCAAGACTGCACCGTTGCTCGCAGGCGTCGTTTACTAGGGCGCATCGCTCAGCAGCTTGCCGAGGCTTCCGAGGCCGAGCTCTGCGGCGAATTCCTGGGGGGTGTAGCCGGCGGCAAGCCAGAGGCAAAACAGGATGCAGAAGAAGCGCGCGATCATGATGAAAACGAACAGGTTCGGCTGATCGCCTTCGACATAGGACCGGGCATCATCGATCACCGTGCCCGATCGCGCCGCGCGGAGCATCGTCCAGCCAAGGAAAGCCGCCACAAGCACCATGATAACTCGCGCGTACACCGGCATGACTTGCCTCCGTGACTGACGAGCAGTTTGAAGCCAAGCAGTTAAGGAACGATGGTGAAGGAGGCTTATAAGAGTTCTCGCCGTCATGGCCGTGTCAGTCTTTCGGAACCACAAATCAGTCTCTCGCGACTGGACAAGACAGACCAAGTTTCTTGCGCAGTGCGGCATTGCGCCGTGACTTGCTTTCAGCCGACACATTCAACAATTAGCCGCCGAGCCGCAGATGCGCTATGCTCGCGATGGTTGGAAGCAGAACGAATTCCGGAGCTGCGCGCGAGAAGGTACCTGCATCGGGGTAGCATCCATGATGACCATGCCGGAGCTGGCGGCCGATGCCCTGGAAAATTTCCTCGGGTCCTTCATGCGCCGCCGGTTCGGTTCTTCGCAGACGCCGCTCTCGGAGTTCGTGCCCAACGCCGCTCGCATTGCGCTCGAATGCATCGGAAACAGCGACGCTCTTTATCACAATGTCGAGCACACGCTGCTCGTCACGCTTGCGGGTCACGACATCCTGCGAGGCCGGGCCTTGCACAAACACCTGACGGCCGATGACTACGCGCATGTCATGATCGCCTGCATCACCCACGACATCGGCTATGTGCGCGGCCTGTTCAAGGAGGACGACGAGGACGGGTTTGTGATCGACTTCGACGGGCACCAAGGTGACGTTACCTCGCGGCTCATCCGACGCGGGCTTGATGCCTCATCACGTTGACCGATCGAAGCTGTACGTGATGGAGAGGATCGAGGGCATTCCAGCGCTGGACGAGAAGCGGATCGCGCACGCCATCGAAGGCACCAGGTTTCCACCGATCGACGGGCAACCATGCGATGAGGAGCCGTCCATCGTTCGCGCGGCTGATTTCATCGGGCAACTCGGCGATCCCAACTACCTCAGGAAAGCGAACGCGCTCTACCACGAGTTCGAAGAGGTGGGCATGAACCGTCAGCTTGGGTATGAATTGCCCGCCGACATCATCAACCGCTACCCGCAATTCTACTGGAATAGCGTGGCGCCCCACATTCAGACCGCCATCGGGTATCTCAACATGACATCGAGCGGCCGGCAGTGGGTCGCAAATCTCTACGGCAACCTCTTCCGCGCCGAACGGGATATCTCGATGTCGGGGCCGCAGCAGTAGCAGGGCGGTCGCGGCGAGAAATCCGCGATGATTGAGGATGCCCCGGGTCAAGCCCGGGCATGACGATCATGTAAAGCTCAGCTACACCCCGTCGTGCTTCCGCAGGTGTCGCACTTCATGCAGGTGCCGTTGCGGACAAGGGTGAAGTTGCCGCATTCGCCGCACATCTCGCCTTCGTAGCCTTTGGCTTTGGCTTCGGCGCGGCGTTCGGCCTTGCTCGGCATGGCTTCGCGGACGGCGCCGGCCTTGCTCCATTGCAGAGCTTCGAGCTTTTCGGTCGGCGAGAGGTCGTGCTGGGTTTCCTGCTTTAGCGCGACTGCGCCTTCGGTGGTGTCGCGCGAAGCCGGGGCGTGGGAGGCAAGCGCGGTGACGCGCGATCCGCCGCCCTGAACGTCGGTGGAGGAGGGCGAGGAGCCGCCGCGCACGACGACGAGGTTATCCGTGCGTGAACGGGTCAAGCCCTTTGAGAGATATTTGCTGGCTTGCGCGCCTTGCGGCTCGTCCGGCGACTTGCCTTCCTCGACACCCTTGCCGAGCGCGTCGAAGTTGCTCTCGGTGGGATCGACATGGGCGAGGTCGAACCGCGACATGTAGCTGACCGCGAGTTCGCGGAACACATAGTCGAGGATCGAGGTCGCGTATTTGATGCTGTCGTTGCCCTGCACGGGCCCCGCCGGCTCGAAGCGGGTGAAGGTGAAGGCGTCGACATATTCTTCCAGCGGCACGCCGTATTGCAGGCCGAGCGAGACCGCGATGGCGAAGTTGTTGATGAAGGAGCGCAACGCCGCGCCTTCCTTGTGCATGTCGATGAAGATCTCGCCGAGGCGGCCATCGTCATATTCGCCGGTGCGCAGATAGACCTTGTGACCGCCGACCACCGCCTTTTGCGTATAGCCCTTGCGGCGATCCGGCATCTTCTCGCGGTCGCGCATCACCACGATGCGCTCGACCAGCTTCTCGACGATCTTCTCCGAGACCTGCGCGGCGCGCACGGCCATCGGCTTGTCGTAGAACGACTCGATCGCGTCGTCTTCCTCGTCATCGTCGCTGATGAGCTGCGAGTTGAGCGGCTGCGACAGCTTCGAGCCGTCGCGGTAGAGCGCGTTGGCCTTCAGCGCGAGCTTCCAGGAGAGCAGGTAAGCCGCCTTGCAATCCTCCACCGTGGCGTCGTTCGGCATGTTGATGGTTTTCGAGATCGCGCCCGAAATGAACGGCTGGGATGCCGCCATCATGCGGATGTGGCTTTCCACCGACAGATAACGCTTGCCGACCTTGCCGCAGGGATTGGCGCAGTCGAACACCGGATAGTGCTCGGCCTTCAAATGCGGCGCGCCTTCCACCGTCATCGCGCCGCAGATGTGGACGTTGGCGGCTTCGATCTCGCGCTTGGTGAAGCCGATGGCCGAGAGCAGGTCGAAATTCGGCGCTGCGATGGCCTCGGCGCCGATGCCGAGCTGGTCGCGGATGAATTCCTCGCCGAACGTCCATTTGTTGAACGCGAACTTGATGTCGAACGCGGTCGGCAGCGCCTTTTCCACCTTGGCGATGGCTTCATCGGTGAAGCCTTTGGTCCTCAGCGTCGAGGCGTTGATGCCCGGCGCATTGGATAGCGAGCCGTGGCCGACGGCATAGGCCTCGATCTCGGCGATCTCGCTTTCGCGGTAGCCGAGCGTGCGCAGCGCCTCGGGCACGGCGCGGTTGATGATCTTGAAGTAGCCGCCGCCGGCGAGCTTCTTGAACTTCACCAGCGCGAAATCGGGCTCGATGCCGGTGGTGTCGCAATCCATTACAAGCCCAATGGTGCCGGTCGGCGCCACCACCGTGGTCTGCGCGTTGCGGTAGCCATGCTGCTCGCCGAGCTCGAGCGCCTGGTCCCAGGCGGCGCGCGCATGGGCGATGATGTCGCCTTGCGGGCAGGAGGCGTGATCGAGCGGCACGGGGTGGACCGCCAGCGCCTCATAGCCGCGGCTTTCGCCGTGAGCGGCGCGGCGATGGTTGCGGATCACCCGCAGCATGTGGCTCGCGTTCTTCTTGTAGCCGGGGAAGGGGCCCAGCTCGCCCGCGATCTCAGCCGAGGTCTTGTAGGCGATGCCGGTCATGATCGCGGTCAGCCCGCCGCACAGCGCGCGGCCTTCGCGGGAATCATAGGACAGGCCCATGGTCATCAAGAGACCGCCGATATTGGCAAAGCCGAGGCCGAGCGTGCGGAATTCGTAAGACAGTTCGGCGATCGCCTTGGAGGGGAATTGCGCCATCATCACCGAGATTTCGAGCACCAGCGTCCAGAGCCGGCAGAGATGCTCGTAAGCCTCGACGTCGAAATGCTTGGTCGCCGTGTTGTAGAAGGTGATCAGGTTGGCGCTCGCCAGATTGCAGGCGGTGTCGTCCAGGAACATGTATTCCGAGCACGGATTGGATGCGCGGATGTCGCCCGAGGCCTTGCAGGTGTGCCAGTCGTTCATGGTGGTGTTGAAGTGCAGCCCGGGATCGGCGCTGGCCCAGGCGGCGTAGCCGATCTTTTCCCAGAGATCGCGCGCCTTCAGCGTCTTCGTGACCTTCTTCGTGGTGCGGCCGATCAGATTCCACTCGCCATCGGTTTCCACCGCGCGCAGGAAATCGTCCTTTAGCGACACCGAGTTGTTGGAGTTCTGGCCGGAGACGGTGAGATAGGCCTCCGAATCCCAGTCGGTGTCGTACACGTCGAACTGGATATCCTTGTAACCCTGGCGAGCGAACTGGATCACCCGCTTGCTGTAACTGTCGGGCACCATGGCGCGGCGCGCGAGCTTGATCTCGCGGCGGAGCGCCGGGTTCTTCTCAGGGTCGAAGCAATCGTCGCCCGAGCCCTCGCAATTGACGCAGGCCTTCAGAATGGCCTTGAGGTGCTTGTGGTTGATCTTGGAGCCGGTGACGAGGGCGGCGACCTTCTGCTCCTCCTTCACCTTCCAGTCGATATAGGTCTCGATATCAGGATGATCGGCGTCGACCACGACCATCTTGGCCGCGCGGCGCGTGGTGCCGCCGGACTTGATCGCGCCCGCGGCGCGGTCGCCGATCTTGAGGAAGCTCATCAGGCCGGACGAGCGGCCGCCGCCGGACAGTCTTTCGCCTTCGCCGCGCAGGCGCGAGAAGTTCGAGCCGGTGCCGGAGCCGTATTTGAACAGCCGCGCCTCGCGGACCCAGAGGTCCATGATGCCGCCCTCGTTGACGAGGTCGTCGTTGATGCCCTGAATAAAGCAGGCGTGCGGCTGCGGATGCTCGTAGGCGGATTTCGATTTGGTCAGCCGGCCGGTTTTCCAGTCGACGTAATAGTGGCCCTGGCCGGGGCCGTCGACGCCATAGGCCCAGTGCAGGCCGGTGTTGAACCATTGCGGCGAGTTCGGCGCGACCATCTGCTTGGCGAGCATGAAGCGCAGCTCGTCGTTGAAGGCGCGGGCGTCTTCTTCCGTGGAGAAATAGCCGCCCTTCCAGCCCCAGTAGGTCCAGCAGCCGGCGAGGCGGTCGAACACCTGCCTCGCGGAGCCTTCGCTGATGTAACGTTCGTTTTCCGGCAGAACGGCGAGCGCCTCGGTGTCCGGCACCGAGCGCCACAGCCAGGACGGCACGGTCTCTTCCTCGACCTTCTTCAGCCTGGCCGCCACGCCGGCCTTGCGGAAATATTTCTGCGCGAGAACGTCGGAGGCGACCTGCGACCAGAAATCGGGGACCTCGACGTTCTCGAGGCGAAACACCACCGAGCCATCGGGATTGCGAATTTCAGATGTCGTCAATCTGAAATCGATCCCTGCATAAGGTGACTGGCCTTCAGTGGTATTGCGCCGTTCGATTCGCATAGTCGTGCCCCATTCTTCTTGGACCGGTCCGCCACCCGCGGCTCCGGCTGTTGTTTCTTGCGCGAACCGCCGAACCACAGTTTGCCCCCGTGGCCTCGGCGTTCGCAATTCAGCCGGTCAATCCGGCCGTGTTTCTTTTCGGGGCATTACCCGCCCCGAACATGCGCGTTTCAGAACCCCCGCTCCGAAAGCCCATGCATATCAACGCCGCTAACCGTCACTCTACTCCTTCGTCGCCAGCCAATTCTGGCCACTTTGACGCTCCGAAACCCCGACCATCAACAGACAAGCCCAGCAGCCGTCGCGCCCAAAAAAGGCTTACGGAGGTGGTCGTACTGGAACCCTTTTGGGAGCGACCGGCGAGGGACCAAACACTCGCGCCGAACAAGACCAAAGCTAGGACAAATCCGCTGCGCCCGTCAATAACTAGTACGACTTCCTGAATCAAACACTAAATATGGTGGAAAATCTGGGAAAACAGGGTCAGTGCCGCACCCGTGATCGAGCCAACTATCGGTGAGTCCTCAGGGATTCCCAAGCGAAAAAAATTGCTGCCCGGCACGGAATTTCGGCTGCGCCCGCTCTTCACAGGGCAAGATATATTCGCAATCCCGGGGTTGCACTCCCGAGACTCACCTTCGGCAGGCGCGGGTCCGGGCAGGCATGCCCGGCCGGCGATGGTTTTGAGGGCGCAGAGGGGGCAGAGTACCGCCGAATCTGCGCAGCCGGACCAGCTTCCAACCGATCTCCCAGTTCACATGACAGAATCAAAACCGGCGACGGCGCGAGCGCGCATCGCGCCAGCGGGCCTCATGTTTCTCGCGATCACCTCGGTCGGGTGGGGCTTCAACTGGCCCGTGACCAAGTACCTGCTGAGCGAATTGCCGCCGCTGACGCTCCGCGGCGCCACCGGCGTGATCGGCGCGGCGCTGCTCGCGGTGCTGGCGATCGCGCGGCGGCAGAGCCTGAAAGTGCCCCGCGAGATCTGGCCACGGCTCGCTCTAGCGGCGCTGCTGAATGTCACGGGCTGGATGGTGCTGATGGGACTGGCGCTGTTGTGGTTGCCTGCGAGCGAAGCGGCGCTGATCGCCTACACCATGCCGGTATGGGCATCGCTGCTCGCCTGGCCGATTCTCGGCGAGCGGCCGACGCTGCTGCGGACGATCGCGCTGGTGATGGCGTTCGCCGGGCTCGCCGCGATCATGGGCGGCAACGGCATCAGCGGGAGTGAGGCCAAACTGCCGGGGATCATCATGGCGCTGGGTGGCGCTGTGGGGTTCGCCTTCGGCACGGTCTTGGCCAAGAAGCTGCCGATTCGCTTGCCGCCGGTGACGGCGGCGGCCTGGCAGATCGGACTCGGCTGTTTCCGATCGCACTGGTTGGGCTCTTCGTCGAAACCACGCATTTGAGCGCGATCACGCAGCTCGGCTGGCTTCTGGTGTTCTATTCGACGGTGATCCAGTTTTGCGTCGCCTATGTGAGCTGGTTCGCAGCTCTCGCCCGGCTGCCGGCCTCGGTGGCGGCGATCGGCACCATGGCGGTGCCCGTGATCGGCGTAGTCGCGTCGGCGCTGGCGCTGCATGAGCCACTCGGCCCCGGTCAGATCGCCGCGCTCATCTTCACGTTGGCCGGTGTGGCGCTGGCGACGTTCTGAGCGGGCGGATAAAAAGGGCGGCGCACGTGGCGCCGCCTTTGCTCATTTAGATTTCAGACGATGTTACGGGCAGGGGTGCCGCAAACCGTCGAACCCGAGATAGGTTCCGGAAGCGGGGTCATACGACTGGTAGCGCTGCGCGCAATAGCCCGCGGAGTCATCCGAAACACCGGGCACCACGGCGACTGCGCCGCCATCGTCATATTGGTCGTCATAATATTCGGGCCCGTTGTAATAGGCATAAGAGGGTCCGTAGTCGTTATATCCGTAACCGTAACCGCCGGAAGCGATGGCGCCACCAACCGCGGCACCCGCGACCGCGCCGGGAATCCAGCCGCCGCCGCCACGACGATAGCCGCGATCGCCGCCGTTGAAGCGTTCGCCGCCGCTAAAGCGCTGGCCGCCGTTGAAACGCTCACCACCGCTGAAGCGCTGACCGCCGTTGAATTGCTGGGTGGTAGCTGCACCAGCCGCAACGCGCGGCCCGGCCGCGCCCGCGCCTGCGTTGAACTGCTGCGGGGCCGCGCCGCCCACCCGGGCGCCTCCGCCCATGGTCGCACCGCCGCCCATACGAGCGCCGCCGCCACCGCCAAAATGTGCGCCTCCGCCCATGTGGCCACCGCCGCCGCCAACGTGCGCGCCTCCGCCTGCCGCTACGCCGCCTCGGCCTTGGTGCTGCTGGGCTAAACTGGCCGTGGGGGCCATCGCCGGCACCAGAAGGGCGAGAGTTGCGGCAGTGCTCAAAATCATTCTGGGACTAATCATTATTGCGCTCCATTGTCTGGGATGGTGATTAACCCCCATCAGGGCGATGCAGTTCCGCTTTAGCCCTCATTTGTTGGGGAACCGGAACTTCGTGATCTGGACCGCGGATAAGCGCGAAGCGACGTTACTGGACAATTTTGCGGCCGGATGCCATGACGGCCGGACCAACAGGGCCCACGCGCGCATGAAACAGCTCTTCCTCAAACTATTCACATGGTGGAACGGCCAGACCTTTGGCACGCAATTGTGGACCTGGCGATTTGGCGAATTGGTCGGGCAGGACGAGCAGGGCAATCGCTACTATCGCACCAAGGGCGGCAAGATCGATCCCGTGCTCCACTTCGAGCGGCGCTGGGTGATTTACAACGGCTACACCGAGGCAAGCCGGGTTCCGCCGTCGTGGCACGGCTGGTTGCATCACCTTGTCGACGTGCCGCCGACCGACGAGGCTTACACGCCGCGCGAATGGGAAAAGCCCCACGTTCCGAACCTGACCGGCACACCAGCCGCGTACCGGCCCTCCGGCTCGACACTGGCGAGCGGCCGCCGGCCCAAAGCCACCGGCGATTATCAGCCGTGGACGCCGGGCAATTAAGTTCGCGCGAACCGGTTCATCGGCATGCGCTGTTGTCAGCATCCGGTATTGCGAAAAAGCTGATCGAGGCCGGTGCGAGGTCAATCGCGCTTGCGGGTAGGCGCACGCCTTTCAGCGGCGGCAACTCGTCATTGGCAAGCAGTTTGAGTTCAGCGCCATTAAGCGTCACGGACGGGCTCTGCAATTCGCTCGACGCCAACGCATATCGCTCCGATGCAACTGAGAGATGGATCGCGTGCGTGTTGGCCTTGTCCGTGTTAATCGCCAACAGAGCGACGCCGCCGGGCGCATCGCGCAAGCAATGTGCATACAGGTGCAAGCCAGCCTGAATGGGAACGCCGGCATCGAGCACTGTGCTTCCCATCAGTTTGCGCCATAACAGCGCGCCCCAGTAATTCGGACGCGGTGCGAATGAGTGTTCGTCCAGCAGGCCGTAATCGCTTGCGGCGAGCGTGTTGTGTGCAACCACCTGGACCTGCTGCTTCGCCAACCGGCCGAGTTGATCCAGGTAGCGGAAGGTGTCCAGAAAAGTTGCGGCCCAGGGATTGCCGCCGCATGCGGCGTCGGCGGTCTCGGTGACCCACATTGGCTTGCCGCTTTCGTACTGGTCTCTGAGCTTGCGATACGATGCGAGGGTCTGGTCGGTGCGCGCAAGCCAATCTTCCGACAGCGCAGCGTCAGGCGAGGTCTGGTTGTCCATGCCGATGCAACGTTTCGAGAGCGCGCCATAGTGATGATAGGAGAAGCGATCCACCCCGGGCCCCGAGGCGGCAAGCATGGCGCGGGTGCTCAAAAAGCCCGCGCTGTCATTGGCGCTGGGGTCGTCGGCACTCGTGTCGCCGACCGACCCTGGGCCGACGATCAGCATTTCCGGCACGGTTTGCTTTGCAAAGGCGCGGAATAGTTTGAAGTCACGACCGTAAGCGGCGGCGTCGTAGCCTTTGGGCGCTCCACCCATCGCCGCAAGATTCGGCTCGTTCATGAACTCAGCCGCAGCGATGCTGTCGCCCGCCATGGCGGTGTAGCCGACAAATCGGCTCGCCTGCCCGGAATTCCAAACGCCGGCTGAATCCCTCGCGCCCGGACTCGTCGCAAAGGATGTGACGATCCGCGCATCGACCGCGCGGGCGAAATCAATGACGCCCTTCCACTGCTGATGAGTCAAAACACCCTTGAAGCCTGCGGGAGGTGTGGCAGGTGCTTCGTCGGTCTCCGCAAAGTACGTGCTGTTGGCCCAGGTGCCGCTGACGCGAATGTAGGCCGGCCCCAAGGCGGTGGCCAGCTTGCGCAATCTGCTGTTTCCCAGGTCGATCGGAGGCCGGTACTCATACATTTCCGGATTCATGCCCGCGGGTGTGTCGGATGCAGGCTGCTGCATACCACGGAGCTGCGAACTGTACGGTTTCCAGAATTTCCCTCCGGTCACCTCCAACATCTCGACATTGTAGGACTGGAAGCGCTCGTCGATGACTGCGATCCGAGGGAAGAGTGCGGGCGAGAGTCGGACAGGCGTCTGCTCCGCTGCGTTCGCGCTCACGCCGCCTAATCCCGCGACGAAGACGGCGATGCGCAGCCAGCTCGTTCCGCAAAACATCGTGTCGTTGCCCCAGCAAAATCTTCAACTCGGTCGGGTTGGCGTGCACATGCCGCAATATCGATTGTTGATGAGTTTGTGCTGTCGCGTCACGATCTCCGGCCGGAACTCACGATCACTTATTCGTGGCGACGCCGAGTGTCGCGTTCAGCAGGTGCTGGCCTGTTTGGCCGGCAGCGACCGCCGCAGCCGGCACGCCGCGATCTCCGCGCCCTCCGCTCCCTCAATGATCGCGCAGGGTCGCGATGTGTCGATCTGCAAACCATAGGGGTCGAGCAGGCATTGCCGCGGCTGACTGCCGCGAAGGTGCAGCGCCCATACCCCACCCGGTAGCGGGTTGGCGAGGCCCGCGCGGATACGATGGTCGAACGAACCGCCGGGAACGATCGGCATCAATATGTCGGCGACCTGATAGGCCCGCGAGTCTGGACCCCAGTTGCGGCACGATGTAACCCAGCGCCTTCTCGGTCAGAAAATAGGTTGCCTCGCGGGGAAGTTGCTCTGAAACCTGCGGCCGATATGGATCAGACCATGGCCGTCGCATCCAGTCGGCAGGTTGCGACCACAGCGCGATGGCGACGACGAGGCCGAGTGTCGCGAAACTCGCCGAAGCGGGCGGGTTATGCGCCAAGGGCTTGCCATGAAGAGGGCCGAGCAGACGGCAAAGCAACAGCACGATCAGTGGAGCGGTGAGGAGTTCGAGCGCCACCGCATAGCGGTGAATCGAAAAGCCGAAGAGCCAAACCCCGTAGGCGACCGCGAAGAACAGCAGGAACTGCTTGTCGCGCCGCGTGAATGTTTTGTTCGCTTTGAAAAAGCTCGCCGCAACGGTTGCCGCTGTCAGCACGATCACAATCGCAAAGCGCGGATCTCGAAAGGGTCCCTCGGAGGAGCGATGATCGCCGACCACCCAGTAGAACGGATACGCAATCGCTTCCCAGAGATTGCGCGGGAAGAAGCGCATGTCGGCCATCGAGTAGAGTGGCGCTTCTGGTGAGTGAAACAGCGAATTGTAATATGGAAAGACCGGGTTGCCGAACTCCTGCCATAACGCCCACGCCCAGGCTCCCCCGGTGCCGAGCCCTCCGGCGGCGGCGCCGAGCGCAAACCAGGCAAGCGCGCTTAGGGGGTGCGCGGCCGACAACAGCGATGCGGCTGCGGCGATGACGAAAATCATGTTGGTCAGCTTCAATCCGGCCGCGGCGCCGAACAGCAATCCGGCGATGACGCAGCGCGCTCGATGCTGTGGACTTGCGGACAGCATGAAGCCGACACCCGCGATGACGGGCAGGGCGGTGAGAATGTCGGCGAAGCTGGTCCCGACTTCGGACAACGCCATCGGGCTAAACGCTGCGACAACAACCGCCGCCACGACCGCGAGGCGATTGGCAACACCGGGCATCACGATGCGCGAACACCAGTAGATCAGCGCCAGATTAAGCCCGTGCACGGCTCCCAGCAGCATTCCCCAGTATGGCGCGCCGGCGTAGTGACGCAGCAGATAGGCGGGCAGATATGGCAACGGGTTGAAGAAGTTTTGAATGCCGGCGGGCGCTACATCGTGATCCAGGCGTCCATTGATCCACGCAAAGGCACTGTACTCGTGATAGTTGCGCCAATCCCAATTGATGTCCTCGCCGGCGAACCAGGCATAGAGAGCCCCCGCCAGCAGCGATCCGAGCACGACAGCCCCGATCTCGAACGCTCGAGTGTTTATAAATTTGCGCGTGGCGATGGCGCGGGCCGATCGGCTGCTGGCCTGTTCAAACGCGCCGACGACAAAGCCCGCCGGGTTTGCCCGGCTGGTTGCTTGCGCCACGACATCGGTTTTCATAGGGAGCGTTCATCAGCCCGGAAATGGTGGGAAATCTATCGCGGGCCGGGTTAACAAAGGTTCTCAGTTCCGGTGCGTCAGCAGATCCCGTGATTTCTCTCTTTTGTTGCCATCCCGGCCTGTGAACAGCGGGAACAGCGGGGACATCGCTCATTGCAGCCTTGCGCCTCCCGGCTGTTCGCGGCTCAATGGGTCATCTTACGGAGATGGGAAACCATCGCGACGGTTCGGGCTCCAGTTCGCGACTGCCCCGAAATGCAGCGGCTTCCGATCAGGGTACGGCCGGGAAATAGGCCCCCGGTGCAGAAGTTCTGAAATCGCCCGTCAATGTGGGGCTGCCGTAAGACAGGAAAGGTCGTCTGGGAAACCAGGCGGCCTTTTTCTTTGTGCGGAGTGGCTGTTGCGCCAGCCGTGCGGCGGCGCCAGGGTTTTGAATAAAGATGATAAGCGGTCTGACCCTTTCGGGTCATGAGCCAGCTTTTTTCGCCTCCATCACACCAAGCCTGCGGCCGAGCCATTCGGTGGTCGGCGCCTGGATCAGGATCGTCATCAAGATCGCGATGAAGGTGATGGACGCAATCAGATGCGCGCCGGGCGCTTTGATGCCGAGCAGAAGGCCTGCAAGCGCTGCCGGAATGACGCCAGTCTCGCGCGTCCAGCACATGAACAGCATTTCGGCCAGACTCCATCGTGCGCGCCGGTCGGGCAGGGCGCACAAAAACACGGTTGCGGGCCGCGCAATCAGCATCAATGCGGTGACGACGGCTACACCGCCGAGCCAGTGCTGGCTCATCAGCGTGAAGTCGACCTGCGCGCCGAGCAGGATGAAAATGAACAGACGCATGATGAACGCGGTGGTCAGCACGAACTCGTCCAGCTTCTGCGCCTCGCCCGGCTTCATCGTGAAACCGAAGGTTTCCTTGTTTCCAAGCACGATGCCGAACACGAACACCGCCATGAAGCCGCTGGCCTCGAGGCCACTGGCGGCGAAGTAAGCGCCGATCACCGCGACCAATGTGATGACAGGGGCGTACTCAGAGAGGAAGCCCCATCTCTCGTGTGCGATGAGGAAAGCGGCCAGATATCCGAGGGTGCCCCCGGCGACGATGCCGATGAAAGACTGCTTGAGCAACTCGATCGAGGAGGACGTCAGCGAGAATTCGCTTGTCCCCATCGCCACTCCCAGCACGCCGAATGTGACGATCGCGCCCATCGCATCGTTGAATGCGGATTCGCTCATCACCGTCTGCGCCAATCGCTCGCGTATCCGGACTTGGCGGAAGATCGGGACCAACGTCGCCGGATCGGTCGAGGCTAGAACCGCAGCAAGCAGCAACGCGACGATGAAGGGTATGCCCAGGATGTAATAGGCGGCGATGCCGGTGATGACAGTCGTGATGATAAGTCCGGCTGTAGCGATGACCAGGATCGTGATCCAGACCTGCTTCAGCACGCCGAAACGCAGCGAGGCGCCGCCGTCAAAGAGGATGTAGCTCGCGCCGAACAGGAGGATAATCTGATTGAGGGCGGAATCCGCTTTGATATCGACGAGCCCAAGCACCTGCGGGCCGATTACAATGCCCGCTACCAGGAATATCGCGACATCGGGAATCCTGATTTTCTGCGCGAAAAAGGCAAGCAGCGTCCCGATGGTCAAAATAAGCCCGCAGGACAGTAGCGTATGCTTGGCTAGCTCGATCGAGGCTGACGTTTCCATGCGATGCTCTTGCCCAATCAGGCCGGTCGATTATTTCAGCGACTTCAGCCAGTCGCCGATTTCTTTGGCGGCAACGTTGGCCTGCATCAGAAGCTTGCCCATAGTGAAGAAGCCGTGGAATTGACCGGGAAAACTTCGATAGGTCACGGGCACGCCGGCCTCCTTCAGGCGGTTGGCGTATTCGTCGCCCTCGTCGCGCAGCGGATCGCCGCCGGCGATCAGCACATAGGCCGGGGGCAGGCCGGCCAGCGTCGTGGCCCGCGCAGGCGATGCCCGCCAATCGTCAACGTCGGCGGCGTTGCTCAGGTAATGATTGCTGAACCAGCGAACGGCCGCATGGGTGAGCAGTACACTGGTTTCCGGGTCTGAATGCGAAGGCTGCGTCATCGCGAAATCGGTTGCGGGATAGATCAGCAATTGCCCGGCGATCGGCGGGCCGTTGCCGTCACGCGACGCGATCGCAGTCACAGCCGCCAGATTGCCGCCGGCGCTGTCACCGCCGACAATCAGCCGTGAGGCGTCGATGCCGAGTTGCCTGGCATTGCTGGCGACCCACGCCGTGGCGGCGATGGCGTCATCCACGGCGGCCGGAAATTTGTGCTCGGGCGCGAGGCGGTAATCGACGGCAATAACGATCAGTTCGCCCTCATGCGCAAGCGTGCGGCACACCACATCGTGGGAATCGAGGTCGCCGATCACCCAGCCGCCGCCATGAAAGTACACCAGGCAAGGCGACAGGCCGTCGACCTTCCGCAACTTCTTCGGTGTGTACATGCGCGCCGGGATGGAGCCATGCGCAGCCGGTATCGAAAGCGATTTCGCTGAGTGCAGTTCGGGCGGCTCGGGATTGGCGATCGCCCTGTTATTCAGATAAAACTGGCGCGCTTCGGTAGGCGTTATGGTTTCGTATGCCGGCCGGCCTGCCTCCAGAAACGCCTTGTAAACGGCCGCGGCGTCGGGATCGAGTTTCACGGGCATGCGAAAGACCTTTGCTTTTTAAACCTGCTTGAGACTTGTCGGGATGAACCTAGGCGGCGGTGCGCCCGCCGTCCACGGTATAGGCGGCGCCCGAGACGTAGCTCGCTTCATCGGAGGCAAGAAACGCCACGATCGAGGCGACCTCGGATGCTTGTCCCAGCCGGCGGGCCGGAATTCGCTCCACGATCTTCTCGCTGGGAGCGGGTGCGTTGCCGGGGTTGCGCCCCTGAATGATCGCGCTCAGCATCCGGCTGTCGATCAGGCCGGGGCAGACGCAGTTGACGCGCACGCCCGATGCCGTGCATTCCCACGCGGCGCTTCTCGTCAATCCGATCACCGCATGCTTGCTGGCGCTGTAAACCGCGATTTGCGGCGATCCTATCAACCCGGCGATCGAGGCGGTGTTGATGATGCTGCCCTTGTCTTGCCTGAGCATGACCGGGAGCACATGCTTCATGCCGAGGAACACTCCGATCACGTTGACGTCGAGAACGCGCCGGAACATCTCCAGCGGGTATTCCGTAATTGACCTGACCTCACCCTCGATACCGGCGTTGTTGTAGAACACGTCGATAGTCCCGAACTTGTCGGTGGCCGCCCGAACATAACCAGCGACATCGTCTTCATCCGTCACGTCAGCGGTGACCGCAATCGCCTGCGCCGAGGCCGGCAATTCCTTGATCGCGGCCTTCAGGTCCTGGTCCCTGCGGTCGACCGCGACAATGCACGCGCCGCGCTCGGCGAGCAGCTGCATGGTAGCGGTGCCGATCACACCGGCAGCCCCGGTGACCACGGCGGTCTTGCCATCCAGGCGAATACGATCGGGCACGTAGCTTCCCCCTGCTGCTCCGGTTATTCCGGAGGCTCTGGTTCGGAGCGCGGGCGGGCCGCGCGAACTTGCAAGGCGAACTATTTCATCTGCAACGCGATCTTACCAGTGTCGGGGTAGGGCGATGCCGCCCTTTCCCCGCCGTATTCAGTGTGTTAACCGGTGGGCGTGCGAGCGGCGGACAATGCTGTACCCCTGTACAATGCCTGAAAGCCCGATTCGCCTCTTGAACCCGCGCGACATGCACCGAACCATTGCACTGAGCGGCCTTGCGGCCCTGATTGCCGCCACAACGATCGCTGTCGCCACGCCCGCGCGTGCGCAGATCGGCAACATTTTCTCCGAACCAGCGCCGCGTCCGCCCGGCAATGTTCCTCGTGGCAATCAGTTGCCGCCGCCTTCCGATGACGAAGAAGAAGTGCCGGAGCTGCCCGACGCCTACCCCGGCGAGCTCCAGCGCGACCGCGAACGCGAGCTCGGCTCCCGCGACGAGCGGCGAAGCCGGGGAAACTCAGGCCGCGGAAGCCGGCACCGCAACGGCGGGCGAAAGCCGACGAGCACGACGCCGACGACGACGCCAGAAGCTCCGGCTGCGACCACGCCGACGGCGACGCCTGAAAGCACCTCGATTCCGGTGCCGACGCCGCCGGTGGAAGTCCCGCAGGTTGTCGTGCGTCACCGCCAGAAGTCCTCGAAGGCGAACCCCGCGGTCACGAGCGCGGGTGGCACAAAGGCCAAGAGCCAGAAAGCGAAAGGTCCCAACAACGTCGCCTCCTCGCCCATTCACCGGTGCTGGGCTCGAGGCGTGGCAGGAGCACGACGACGACCTCGACGCGACCGTCGTCATTGCTCGCCGGCCGTCTCAGCCGGGGGGTCAGGCTGAGGATCGCCGCCGTCCGCGAGGTCGCCGTCTCGCCGCCGACCAGGTAGCCGACGCCGCCGACGACGACCGCGCCGGCGTCGGACAGGGACCGGGCAGCGACCCGGCCTGGTGAACGCCAGGCCGTCGGCCGAGCGCCAGATGCTGGCCGTCGCGCCGGCCGAGGTCGTCCCGCCGACCAGCCAGACTGACCCCGCCGAGGACGTACGCGGCCTCGTGGCTCAGCGCCAGCGGCAGGTGGCCGACCACTGTCGCCTTGCCCGCGTCGAGGTCGACCCGCTGGATGTCGTCGACCGGCCTGCGGGCGACGTCTCCGCCGTAGACGAGCACCGACTGCCCCTGGACCAGCACGGCGGGGTAGCGCACCGGCACCGGCAGCTGTGCCAGCACCCGGAAGTGCACGCCGTCGGTGCTGACCAGGACGTCGGCCAGCGTGTGCGTCCCGTCGTAGCCCCCGACCACGACGACGCTGCTACCCGACCACGGCCGCGGCCAGGTCCGACCGCGGCTGCGGCAGCGCGCCGACCTGCGTCGCCGCTCCCCCGGGCACGGCGCGCTGGACGGTCGCCACCTCCTGCGCCGCGCCGCCCGCGTACACGTAGGACCGACCCCCGACCACGGCACCGGCCGAGTCGTGCACGCCGACCGCCAGGGTGCCGGCGAGCGGTCACCTTGCCCGACGGCAGCGCGACCTGCGCACCTGGTTCGACGAGTGGTCGCCGTTGAGCAGCCCGCCGAGCAGCTCGAGGCTGCCGTCGGGCATCGCCAGCGTCACCATGCGCGACAGCGGTACGGCGAGCTGGCCCGGCAGCTCGGCTCACGGTGCAGCCCGCAGGCCGCGGGCTCGCCCAGGCCGGCGCCGGGTGCCGCGGAGCGTCGACGCGGCGCCGGCTCGCTGGCGAACCGATGGCGGGTCGACGACGCGCTGAGGTGGCACTCCCGCCGCCTCGCTGAGGCGCCGGACGCCCTGGTCGAGCGCTCGCCGCGGCTTCCGTGCCCCGCCGTGCAGGCCGCTGTCGCGAGCAGCGCGACGGCGACGAGGGCCTGGCGCGTCGTACCGCCCTCACCGCAGGATCCCGGTGTGGCCGAGGGAGTAGCGGCCGGGCTGCGGCCAGACGCACACGCCGTGCGGCCCGACCCCGGTCGTGATGATCTTGATCAGCCGGCCGGTGGGGTGTCGATGGCGTAGACGTCGGAGTTGTAGCGCCCGGACAGCCACAGCACGGTGCCGGCGGCGTTGAGGTTGCCCATGTCGGGGCTGCCGCCGTCGGTGCCGATCTGCCAGGTGTCCTTGAGCGTCCCGTTGGCCAGGTCGATCAGGCCGACCGAGCCCTCGTCGCGGTTGGTCACGTACATGGTGGCGGCGTCGCGGCTGACGTAGAGCCCGTGCGCGCCCTTGCCGGTGGGCAGCAGGCCGAGCAGCTTGAAGGTGTGCGCGTCGATGCGCCAGACGCCGTTGGCGTGCATGTCGGCGACGTAGAACGTCTTCCCGTCCGGGGACAGCTTGACGTCCTGCGGCGCGTACTTGGTCGACCCGAGCTGGACGTAGCCGTCGACCGCGCGCTTGGCGACGTCGACGACGACCATCTCGCCGGCGAACTCGCACGAGGCGAGGAAGTAGCGCCCGTCGGCGGTGAAGTCGCCGTGGTCGACGCCCTTGCAGCCGACGTAGAGCGGCTTCTGCAGCGCCATCGTCTGCGGGTCGCGGAAGTCGATGCGCCGCAGCGACTCGGCCATCACCATCGCGGACTTGCCGTCGGGGGTGAAGTACAGGTTGTACGGGTCGTCGACGTGCACCGTCCGGGTGATCGTCGCCGTCCGCGGGTCGATCGCCTTGAGGTCGTTGGACTTGTCGTCGGTCACCCACAGCGTGCGCAGGTCCCACGACGGCACGACGTGCTGCGGCAGCTTGCCGACCTTGAGCGTCTTGACCACCTTGTACGTCGCCGGGTCGATCACGCTCACCGTGTCCGAGATGCCGTTCGGCACGTAGATCCGCGGCAGGTCGCCCTTGCACCGCAGCGGACAGGGCGTTCGGGCGCGTCGGCCGAGTAGATGTTGTGCGGGTCGAGCACCGGCGGCATGCCCGGCAGCGCGCCGCCCCGCGTCGACAGGGTCGGCGGGCACCGGCGGGTCGGTCGCCGTCAGCGGCCTGCGCGACCACCGGGCTGCTGGTGGGCCCCGCGCTCGTGGCCGGCAGCGGTCGCCGCAGGCAGCGCCGCCCGCGCCGCCCACCGGGATCGCGGCACGGTCGTGGGCCGCCGTACATCCCGTACCCAGCAGGGCAACCAGCCCCACGAGCAGGCCCGCGAAGGGCGACCGGGCAGGTGAACGACGGGGCACGCGACAGCTCTTCTCTGCGGCAGGAGGTCACCCAGGGTCGACTGGGCCCGACGAGCGTATGGCCCCGGGTCACGGCCCTGGGTCACCGCCGCGGTCGTGTTCATCTTCACACGCGTGGTGGAGGAGAAACCCTTACCCGCGACTCATCGCGCGCTCACCGGGAAGGCAACCGAAGTGGATCTACAGGATTGATCACTGTCCGATATGGGCAGTTCGCCAGAGCCCCCGTGGCCACGCCGGCCCCTGATCCTGGCTGACCGGCTGCTCTCGTCAGCATGCTCGCTCGAGAGGACTTCCTCATGCCCGCACCCGGACCTCAGCGTCGAGGCCGGCTGTCGCGTCGACACCTGCTGGTGCCTGTCGCGGCGGTTGCCGTCGTCGCCCCGGTCACCACCCTCGGCCTGACCTCCACACCCGCCGCCGCCAGCACGACCGCGGCCGCCACGAGCAAGGCCACAGCATCGACCAGAAGGTCGACGCGCTGCTGGCCAAGATGACGCTGGCCGAGAAGTTCGGCCAGCTCGAGATGGCCGGCCCGGACGGCGCCAACGGCACGCCGGGTCCCAAGCTGCTCAAGGCCGCCAAGAGCGGGCACCATCGGCTCGGTGCTCGACCTGGTCGGCGTCGCCAACATCAACGCGGCCCAGCAGGCGGCGCATGCAGTCGCGGCTGCACATCCCGCTGATCTTCTCGCTCGACGTGATCCACGGCTACCAGACGATCTTCCCGGTGCCGCTGATGGAGGCGAGCAGCTGGGACCCGGCGGCGATCGCCAAGCGACGAGTCGGTCTCCGCCACGGAGGCGACCGCCGACGGCATCAAGTGGACCTTCAACCCGATGGTCGACATCGCCCGTGACCCGCGCTGGGGCCGCATCGTCGAGGGCGCCGGCGAGGACCCGTACCTCGGCTCGCGCCGTCGCCGCGGCCAAGATCCACGGCTACCAGGGCACCAACTACGCCGCGCCGACCAAGATGGCGGCGACGGTCAAGCACTTCGCCGCGTACGGGGCCGTCGAGGCCGGCCGTGAGTACAACACCGTGGACATGTCCACCCAGCGCCTGTTCAACGACTACCTGCCGCCGTACAAGGCAGCGGTCGACGCCGGCGCAGCGACCGTGATGAGCGCGTTCAACTCGCTCAACGGCGTGCCGGCCAGCGCCGACCCGTACCTGCTGCAGCACGATCCTGCGCAAGACGTGGGACTTCCAGGGCACGGTCGTCAGCGACTACCAGGCGGTGCAGGAGCTGGTCGAGTTCGGCTACGCCAAGAACGAGCAGGACGCGGCCCGGCTCGCCATCACCGCCGGCGTCACCATCGAGATGGGCGTCCAGGTGCCGAGCATCAACGACACCTACACCAAGTTCGGTCCCGGGCTGGTCAAGGTCGGGCAAGCTGTCGCATCGCGCAGGTCAACGACGACGTGCGGCACGTGCTGCGGCTGAAGTACCTCGCGGGCATGTTCGACCACCCGTACGCCGACGCCTCGCGCTACGCGACCGACGAGCTGACGCCCGCCAGCCTGGCCGCAGGCGCAGGACCACGGCCGACGAGTCGATGGTGCTGCTGCGCAACCAGAACAACGCGCTGCCGCTGTCGACGCGCGACGCCGTCGATCGCCGTCGTCGGACCGCTCGCCGACGACGCGACCGACCAGCTCGGCTCGAACGTGCCGATCGGCCAGAACGCCGTCGCCGAGGCGCACACCGACGACCGTGCTGCAGGGCATCAAGAACGCCGTGCCGGCGGCCGACCGTGACCTACGCCCAGGGCTGCGATGCCTTGTGCACCACCAACACCGGCTTCGCTGCGGCGGTCACGGCGGCCAAGGCCGCGGCGCTGACCGTCGTGGTCGTCGGCGAGCCGGCGTCGTACTCCGGTGAGGCCTCGTCGCGGGCGAGCATCGACCTGCCGGGACAGCAGGAGGCGCTGGTCGAGGCGATCGCCGCCACCGGCAAGCCGTACGTCGTCGTGCTGATGAACGGCCGGCCGCTGACCGTCAACTGGCTCGCCGACAACGCTCCTGGCCTGCTCGAGGCGTGGCAGCCCGGCACCGAGGGCGGCAACGCCGTCGCCGACGTGCTGTTCGGCAAGGTCAACCCCAGCGGCAAGCTGCCGGTCACGTTCCCGCGCAGCATCGGCCAGATCCCGATCTACTACAACGAGCTCGGGACCGGCCGGCCGTACGACCCGAACAACAAGTACACGTCGCGCTACCTCGACGTGCCGAACACCCCGCTCTACCCGTTCGGGTACGGCCTGTCGTACACCAGCTTCGCGTTCTCGAAGTGCGCGCTGTCGCCACGGCCGCGATCACGACCAAGGGCACCGAGACGGTGCGGGTGAACATCACCAACACCGGCGCGACGACGGGCACCGACGTGGTGCAGCTCTACATCCACAACAAGAACGCGGCGATCCTGCAGCCGGTGCGGTCAGCTCGAGGGCTTCCAGCGGGTGGCCGTGGCGCCGGGTCAGACCAAGACCGTGACGTTCACGCTGACCTCGAAGAACCTCGGCTACTACGACAACAACGGCACGTGGGTCACCAACAAGGGCTCGTTCGACGTCTGGGCCGGTGACGACTCGGTGAGCGGCCTGCACACGAAGTTCTGCGTGAAGTACAGCACGTCGCTTCGTCCGGCGAGCGCCTGTCCACCAACGACGGTGGGCAGGCGCTCGCTGTTATGTACTTCGCCGGAAGGCCTGGTACTGCTAGGAAAGTGGCATGACCGACGACACGCTCGCCACCCTGCTCGCCGAACGCGCCTGCGAGCGGCTGGTCGTCGAGTTCGTACGGCGTCTCGACCTGGGCGACCCCGGCTCGGTCGCCGAGCTGTTCACCGAGGACGGCTGCTGGTCCTGGCCCGAGGGCGACAGGAGCGTCGAGGGGCGCGCAGCGCTGGCCTCGTACTTCGGCTCGCGCCCGGCTGACCGGCTCTCGCGCCGGGTGATGACCAACGTCCTCGTCACGGTGCACTCCCCCACCCACGCGACCGGGACGTCGTACCTCACGACTTACCGGGTCGACGGCTGGACCGGCGGGATGGTGCCGGCCTCCGCGCCGGTCAACGTCGGGCACTACGAGGACGAGTTCCGCTGGGTGGGCGGCCAGTGGCTGCTGGCCAGCAGGGCGACGCACCTGGCGTTCGGCGGCCCGACGCCCGTGGTGGGGTAGTCGCCGTTCCCGTGCAGTCGTCGCCGGTGATCTCAAGCGGTCGTTGCAACGAGGTACTCGTTGAGCGCCTCGCGGGGATTCTTCCATCCGAGGGTCTTGCGGGGGCGGTTGTTCAGCTCGTCGGCGACGGCTTGCAGGTGCTCGGGGCTGTGGACCGACAGGTTGGTGCTCTTGGGGAAGTACTGCCGGAGCAGCCCGTTGGTGTTCTCGTTCGACCCTCGCTGCCAGGGGCTGTGCGGGTCGCAGAAGTAGACCGGGATGCCGGTGTCGACGCTGAACCGGGCGTGCTCGGCCATTTCGATGCCCTGGTCCCAGGTGACCGACCGGGTCAACGCCGCCGGCAGGGTGGTGATCGCCGCGGCCATCGCCTCCCGGACCGCGACCGCGCCGTGGTCGGCCGGCAGGTGCAGCAGCATGACGAACCGGGTGGTCCGCTCGACCAGGGTGCCGATCGCTGAGCCGTTGTCGGCACCGACGATCAGGTCACCCTCCCAGTGCCCGGGCACCGCCCGGTCCGCGACCTCGGCGGGGCGTTCGCTGATCATGACCCGGTCCGCGAGCCGGGTGTCCGGGCGTGATCCGGGCTGCCGCTGCGGGCGGCGCAACGTCCGCCCGGTCCGCAGCGACGCCGCCAGCTCGCGGCGCAGCGCACCGCGGCCTTGGACGAACAAGGCCTGGTAGATCGCCTCGTGGGACACCCGCATCTCCGGCTCGTCAGGGAACACCTCCCCGAGCCTGGCGGCGATCTGCCGCTGTTCGGGCATCTCCCGCTCACGACCGGCTGCTCGGGACCGACTCCCGTGCAGTCGTCGCTGATTGCTGCACGCGAACAACCCGGGGGAACGCCACGAGCGCCTGTCCCGCAAGGGATCAGGCGCTCGTGCGACGTACGGGAGCTGCGCTGCTCAGGCCTCGTCGAGGTCGACGACGCGGGCGCTGGTGGCGCCGATCGCCGTCGCGATCTCGTCGAGCACGTCGGCCGGGATCGCCGAGTCGACGGTCACGACCATCAGCGCGTCGCCGCCGGCGGCCTGGCGGGCGACCTGGCATCCGGCGATGTTGACGCCGCGCGAGCCGAGCAGTTGCCGAGCTTGCCGACGATGCCGGGCTCGTCGTGGTAGCGGAAGAACGCCATGTGCTCGCTGAGCGCCACGTCGACGTCGAAGCCGTTGACCTCGACCAGCTTGGCGACCTGCTTGCGGCCGGACAGGGTGCCGCGAGACCGAGAACTGCTCGCCGGTCGGCGAGTGCTGCCGCGGACGGTGATCAGGTTGCGGTAGTCGTCGCTCTCCTCGGTCGAGGTGAGCCGGACCTGCAGCCCGCGCTCCTCGGCCAGCAGCGGCGCGTTGACGAAGGTGACCTGCTCCTCGACGACGTCGGTGAACACGCCCTTGAGCGCCGACGAGCTGGAGGATCTGGACGTCGTGCGCGGCGATCTCACCGCGGACGAGCACCTCGAGCTCGGCGGGCACGGTGCCGGCGAGGGCGGTGAACACCCGGCCGAGCTGCTCGATCAGCGGCGAGCGCCGGGCGGACCTCCTCGGCGACGACGCCGCCGGACTGCACGTTGACCGCGTCGGGGACGAACTCGCCCTGCAGCGCCAGCTTGACCGACTTGGCGACCGCCGTGCCGGCCTTGTCCTGCGCCTCGTCGGTCGAGGCGCCGAGGTGCGGCGTGACGACGACCGTGTCGCCGAGGGCGAACAGCGGCGAGTCGGTGCAGGGCTCGGTGGCGTAGACGTCGATGCCGGCGCCGCCGACGCCGACCCTCCTTGATCGCCTTGGCCAGCGCGTGCCTCGTCGACCAGGCCACCGCGGGCGGCGTTGACGAGGATGACGCGTCGGCTTCACCAGGGCGAGCTCGCGCTCGCCGATCAGGCCCTTGGTCTCGGGCGTCTTCGGCAGGTGGATCGAGATGAAGTCGGACTCGCGCAGCAGGTCGTCGAGGGTGACCAGCTCGACGCCGAGCTGGGCCGCGCGGGCCGCCGAGATGTAGGGGTCGTAGGCGATGATCGTGCGTGTCGAACGCCTGCCATCCGCTGCGGCGAACAGCACGCCGATCCGGCCGAAGCCGACGACGCCGACGGTCTTCTCGCTGACCTCGACGCCGGTGAACTTCGAGCGCTTCCACTCGCCGGCCTTGAGGCTGGCGTTCGCCGCCGGGATGCGCCGGGCGGCGGCGAGCAGCAGCGCGACCGCGTGCTCGGCGGCGGAGACGATGTTGGAGGTCGGCGCGTTGACGACCATGACGCCGCGGCGGTCGCGGCCTTGGTGTCGACGTTGTCGAGACCGACGCCGGCGCGGGCGATGACCTTGAGCCGCTGGCCGCGGCGAGGCCTCGGCGTCGATCTGCGTGGCGCTGCGGACGATCACGGCGTCGACGTCGGCGAGCGCGGGCAGCAGCGCCGCGCGGTCGGCGCCGTCGACGTGGCGGAGCTCGAAGTCCTCGCGAGCACCTCGAGGGCCGAGGGGGCGAGCTCTTCAGCGACCAGGACGACGGGCTTGGGCACGCCGGCAATCCTACTGATTGGCGGGCCGTCAGTCCTGTCGGATCCAGGACATCAGGCCGCGCAGCTTGCTCGCCGACCGCCTCGATCGGGTGGTGCGCGCCCTCCTCGCGGTACTTGTCGAACTTGCGGCCGGCCGGCGTCGTCCTCGGCGATCCACTCGCGGGCGAACGTGCCGTCCTGGATCTCGCCGAGGATCCGCTTCATCTCCGCCTTGGTCGCGGCGTTGACGACGCGCGGGCCGCGGGTGTAGTCGCCGTACTCGGCGGTGTCGGAGATCGACCAGCGCATCTTCGAGATGCCGCCCTCGTACATCAGGTCGACGATGAGCTTGAGCTCGTGCAGGCACTCGAAGTACGCCGCCTCCGGCTGGTAGCCGGCCTCGATCAGCGTCTCGAAGCCGGCCTGGACCAGCGCCGACGACGCCGCCGCAGAGCACGGCCTGCTCGCCGAACAGGTCGGTCTCGGTCTCCTCGGTGAACGTGGTCTTCAGCGTGCCGGCGCGGGTGCCGCCGATGCCCTTCGCGTAGGACAGCGCCAGCGCCTGAGCGCGTTGCCGCTCGCGTCCTGCTCGACGGCGACGAGGCACGGGACGCCGCGGCCCTCCTGGAACTGCCGGCGGACGAGGTGGCCGGGGCCCTTGGGCGCGACCATGCACGACGTCGACGCCGGCCGGCGGCTGTGATGTAGCTCGAACCGGATGTTGAAGCCGTGGCCGAAGAACAGCGCGTCGCCGTCGTTGAGGTTCGGCTCGATGTCGTCGGCGTAGAGCTGCCGCTGCACGGTGTCGGGCGCGAGGACCATGATGAGGTCGGCCTCAGCGCAGGCCTCGGCCGGCGTCAGGACCCGCAGCCCCTCGGCCTCGGCCTCGGCCGGCTCTTCGAGCCCTCGGGCAGGCCGACCCGGACGTCGACGCCGGAGTCGCGCAGGTTCAGCGCGTGGGCGTGGCCCTGGGAGCCGTAGCCGAGGACGGCGACCTTGCGGCCCTGGACAAGCGCAGGTCGGCGTCGTCGTCGTAGAAGATCTCGGCCATGGTGAGCTCTGCTGTCCTTTCGTGGATGGTGCGCGAAGTCGCGTCCATCTTGGTGGGCTCCCCGCTCGTACGGGGAGGTGGCGTCTCAGATCGGGCTAGCTGACGCACTCGGTCGAGCGCAGGCCGCGGTCGTTGCCGGACGTGATCGAGCGGGCGCCGCGGGCGATGGCGACCATGCCCGACTGCACGAGCTCCCTGATGCCGTACGGCTCGAGCACCTGGATCAACGCCTCCAGCTTGTCCGGCGCGCCGGTCGCCTCGATGGTCACGGCGTCGGTGGCGACGTCGACGACCTTGGCGCGGAACAGCTGCGACGGTCTCGAGCATCTGCGAGCGGACCAGCGGCTCCTTGCTGTCGGCCCTGACCTTGACCAGCAGCAGCTCGCGCTGACGACCGACGCGGTCTCGTCGAGCTCGACGACCTTGAGCACGTTGATCAGCTTGTTGAGCTGCTTGGTCACCTGCTCGAGCGGCAGGTCCTCGAGTTGACCACGATCGTCATGCGGCGAGACGTCGGGGTGCTCGGTCGGGCCGACCGCGAGCGAGTCGATGTTGAAGCCGCGCCGGCGAGAACAGCGCCGCGACCCGGGCGAGCACACCGGGCTTGTTCTCGACCAGCACCGACAGCGTGTGGATGCTCATGACGATCGATCGCGTACTCACGCGTCGCCCGATCTCGTACTCGAAGTCGGGCGCGGTGTCCCGCGCGATCTGGATGCTCGTCGTTGCTCTGTGCCGGCGGCGACCATCGGCCACACCATGCGCGTCCTGGCCGACGACGAAGTCGACGACGACCGGCGCGTCGGTGATCGCCATCGCCTTCTCGATCGTGGCGTCGAGCGTCGGCCGGGTCTCGCAGCGCAGCCCGACGCAGCCCTATCGCCTCGGCGAGCATGACGAAGTCGGGCACGGACGCGCGCCGGCGGACGAGGTCGGTGTTGGAGTAGCGGCCCGCCGTAGAACAGCGTCTGCCACTGCCGCACCATGCCGAGCGAGCCGTTGTTGATGATGGCGACCTTGATCGGGATGCCCTCGATGGCGCAGGTGGCCAGCTCCTGGTTGGTCATCTGGAAGCAGCCGTCGCCGTCGATCGCCCACACCGTCGCGTCCGGGCCGGCCGACCTTGGCGCCCATCGCGGCCGGTACGGCGAAGCCCATCGTCCCGAGGCCGCCGGAGTTGAGCCAGGTGTAGGGCTTCTCGTACCGGATGAACTGGCTGGCCCACATCTGGTGCTGGCCGACGCCGGCGACGTAGAGCGCGTCGGGACCGGCGATCTGGCCGAGCCGCTCGATGACCTACTGCGGCATCAGCGTGCCGTCCTCGGGGTGGTGTAGCCGACGGGGTAGCGCGGCTTCCAGCCGAGCGTCGTCTGCCGCCAGCCCTCGTAGTCGCCGCTGCGGCCGGCCTCGTGCTCGGCCTGCAGCACGCCGGGTCAGGTCGGTGATGACCTCGCGGGCGTCGCCGACGATCGGCACGTCGGCCAGCCGGTTCTTCGAGATCTCGGCCGGGTCGATGTCGGCGTGGATGACCGTCGCCTGCGGGGCGAACGACGCGAGGTTGCCGGTGACCCGGTCGTCGAAGCGGGCGCCGAGGGTGATCAGCAGGTCGGCCTGCTGCAGCGCGGTCACCGCCGCGACCGTGCCGTGCATGCCGGGCATGCCGAGGTGCAGCAGGTGGCTGTCGGGGAACGCGCCGCGCGCCATCAGCGTGGTCACGACCGGGATGCCGGTCAGCTCGGCGAGCGCCCGCAGCTCGCTCGGCGGCGTGCGCCTTGAGCACGCCGCCGCCGACGTAGAAGCACCGGCCGCTTGGACTCGAGGATCAGCCGGGCGGCCTCCTGGACCTGCTTGTTGTGCGGCTTGACGGTCGGCCGGTAGCCGGGCAGGTCGAGGGTCGGCGGCCAGTCGAACGTGGTCCGCGCCTGCAGGACGTCCTTGGGCGATGTCGACCAGCACCGGGCCGGGCCGGCCGGTCGAGGCGATGTGGAAGGCCTCGGCGATCGTGCGCGGGATGTCCTCGGCGTCGCTGCACCAGGAAGTTGTGCTTGGTGATCGGCATCGTGATGCCGCAGATGTCGGCCTCCTGGAAGGCGTCGGTGCCGATCGCGGCGCTGGCGACCTGACCGGTGATCGCGACGATCGGCACCGAGTCCATGTACGCGTCGGCGATCGGCGTCACCAGGTTCGTCGCGCCCGGGCCCGAGGTCGCCATGCAGACGCCGACCTTGCCGGTCGCCAGCGCGTAGCCCTGCGGCCGCGTGGCCGGCGCCCTGCTCGTGGCGGACCAGGATGTGCCGCAGCCGCGAGTCGAACAGCGGGTCGTACGCCGGCAGGATCGCGCCGCCCGGGATGCCGAAGACGACCTCAGCGCCCGCAGCCTCGAGGCTGCTGACGAGGGACTGCGCTCCGGTCACCTGCTCTGCCATGTCGTTGCCTTTCTGGTCGGGTGCGGCTGGTCGGGCTGCGTGCTGGCGGCGGTCCGGGCAAACAAAAACCCCTCGGCCGCGAGGGCATGCGAGGGGTTGCGCGCTGTCTGACGGGAGGTCAGCCGGCGCGCTCGACTACTACGAGGAGGGAAAGGGCCACACGCAGAGACTGTCTCAGGCCGCCGACGGTGTCAACCGGGCATCGGCCACGTCTCACGATGCGGGCCCGGCACCGCGTCAGCCGGCGACGTCGTGCAGGTGGTGCTCGAGGTCGTGCAGGAAGTAGACGCCGATCGTCTCGACGGTGAACGCCGAGCCGTTCGACCGCACGACCCGGTCGCTGCCACTGCTCCGGGCTCGAGCCCGTCGAAGAGGTCGGCGGCAGCGGAGCCCCCCCGGCGTAGTCGGCGGCCACGGTCGACGGGTCCTGCTCGGCGTACCGGCCCTCGACCGCCGTCTCGTCCTGGTCCCAGTTGGCGAACCCCGCATCGTCGTCGGTCAGCATCAGCCGCACCCGGTCGGCGAAGATCGCGGGTGACGTCGCGGACGTGGCAGCCGTACTCGAGGGGCGACCAGGTGCCGGCGTCAGGCCGCTGCCGTACGTCCTGGCGGGCGAGCACCGCCTTCCACGGCGCGACGGTCGCCCGCAGCCCGTCGGCGATGTCCGTACGCTGACAACGGCGCGGGTCGAAGCCGCACTCGGGACACGGCTCGTTGATGACGAACGTCCAGTCCTTGTTGTCGGGAACGATCGTCGACTCCTGCACCGCCACCACCCTGTCTCCACCGGCCCGCTCCGGGTAGCGGCACCCGCGGCATCCTGACACGGACCGGCGGCGGCCAGAACCGGATTTCAGCCGGGTCCACCTCGCCGTACGGGGTAGTGCGGCCTCGTGGTGGTGGGTGCGTTCGTGGCGGCGAGCGGCCGGAGCGTCGACCCGGACGGGGTGCGCCGTCCGGCCGGCGAGCTGCATGCATGGCTGCCCGGCACCAACCAGACGCTGTGCGGGCTGCCGTTGCACCGTACGCAGCTGACCCGCTTCCCCCACGTCGCCTGGGCCGACGTCCGCAAGGACGTCGAGGACGAGGAGGGCCGGCCGGTTCACATCTGCCGCAGGTGCGACGCTGCGTCGGGCCACCCCCGGGCCGAGCACCGCGAACGGGCGGAGTGGCGCAGGCGGGCCCGTCCCTGACGGCCCGGGGTCATGACGACCGGCTCAGTGGACGTCGGCCTCGACGGCGGTCAGCTGGCTCGGCACGGTGCCGTTGATCTGTGCCAGCAGGGCCGGGTCGGCGAGCGGCTCGCCCGTCGCCAGCAGCGGGCCGAGGACCGCGGGCAGCTCGGCGTGCGCGAACAACCAGCCTTGGGCCAACGTCGCACCCATCGCGGTGAGCTGCTGCGCCTGGCCGGGTTCCTCGACGCCTTCGGCGATCAACGCCATGCCGAGGTCGCTCGCCAGCCGGACGATGGCCCTGGTGAGGGCGACGACGTCCTGGTCGTGGCCGAGGCCGGCGACGAAGGACCGGTCGACCTTGACCGTGTCGACGGGCAGCACCCGCAGGTAGGACAGCGACGACCAGCCGGTACCGAAGTCGTCGACGGCGAGGCCGACCCCGAGGTCGCGCAACAGCTGCAGCTTCGCGACCGTACGGTCGGCGTCGTCGATCAGGACGCTCTCGGTGAGCTCGAGGGTGAGGTGGCGCGCCTCGAGCTGGTGCGCGCGCAGCGTCGTCGCGACCGACTCGACCAGCCGGGGGGCCTGCAGCTGACGGGCGGAGACGTTGACCGACAGCCGGATGTCGATGCCCTGGCGACGCCACCGGGCGACCTGGCGACACGCCTGGTCGAGCACCCACCGGCCGATCGGCACGATCAGCCCGCTCTCCTCGGCGAACGGCACGAACTCCAGCGGTCCGACCGGCCCGCGCAGCCGAGAGTCCCAGCGCAGCAGGGCTTCCACGGACGCGACGCGGCCCGTGCGCATGTCGACGACCGGCTGGTAGACCACCGCCAGCTCGCCGCGCTCGATCGCGCCGCGCAGCTCGCGCTCGAGCTCGACCTTGCGCAGCACGTGCGCGTACATCTCGGGCTCGAACAGCTCGACCCGTCGCTTGCCGAGCGCCTTGGCCCGGTACATCGCCAGGTCGGCGTCGCGGACCAGGCTGTCCGGGTCGTCGCCGGGCCGGGCGACGGCGACGCCGACGCTCGCGCTGACCGACGGCCTCGGAGTCGCCGAGGAGGAACGGCTCCTCGAGCACGCCGAGCAACCGTCGGGCGACCTCGCGCGGGCCGCCGAGCTCGGTGCTCGGCGGCAGCAGCACCGCGAACTCGTCGCCGCCGAGCCGCGCCACCGTGTCGTCGGGCCGCACGGCGTCGACGAGCCGACCCGCCGCGAGCTGCAGCAGCAGGTCGCCCATCGCGTGGCCGAGGCTGTCGTTGACCGCCTTGAAGCCGTCGAGGTCGAGGAAGAGCAGGGCGACCGGCGGGTCGTCCGGTCCCACGGCGAGCAGCGCCTCGCCGATGCGGGCACGCATCCGTGCGCGGTTCGCGAGGCCGGTCAGCTCGTCGCTGAAGGCGAGCTCGGTCAGCCGGTGCTCGAGCAGCTTGCGCTCGCTGATGTCGCGGGTGTTGATGACGATGCCGCGGACGACCGGGTTGTCGAGCCGGTCGGTGAACACCGACTCGACGTAGCGCCACTCGCCGCGGGCGTCGCGTACCCGGTTCTCGATGACGGGCGACGGGTGCAGGTCGGCGCCCCCGGCCCCGAGGGCGTCCATCGCGCCGACGAACCGCAGCTGGGCGTCGCTGAGGTCGAGCGGGTGCACGAGGTCGACCAGGAGCTGTCCGATCAGCTCGCCCTCGCGGTAGCCGAAGACGCGTTCGACGGCAGCGCTCTGCCAGATGATCCGGCCGTCAGCGTCCACCACCGTCATGACGTCGCTGGAGCCCTGGACGAGCGAGCGGAACAGCTCCTCGCGCTCGGCCAGCGCCTCGCTGAGGCCCGAAGGTGTCGAGCACAGCGACGGCCTGCCGCACCAGCACCGCGGTCACCAGCAGCACGATCAGCCCGACCTCGATGAGACCGGGGTTGGTGCCCCGCGCCAGGTCGCCGACGGCCGCGACGGTGGCGATGAGCAGGGCGCCGTACGGCAGCAGCCCCATCGCTCTCGTGGGCAGCCGGTCGGCGGTCGCCACCGACCGAACTTCCTGGACGCGCGCGCCGGCAAGGGCCAGCACCAGGTAGCCGGCGAACCAGCCGGCCTCGAGCAGGTGGCCGCCGGTGTAGGTCTGCGCCTGTGACCGGGCGGCCCAGACCAGGTCGGTCGTGCCGAGCAGCACGATGGCGGCGACGCCGATGACCACCGGTGTCCGCGACTCGCGCGACACCCGCCGGATCAGCAGCAGGCCGAGGCTCAGCACGACCGTGTCGGTCACCGGGTAGAGCATCGAGACGACGGCCGAGCC
>CAVXRI010000018.1:0-140812 GCA_963764155.1 uncultured Alphaproteobacteria bacterium | reverse complement strand
ACCACGTGAAGCGGGTGGTCGCCGAGATGGGCGGCAAGAACGCCATAGTGATCGATGCCGACAATATCGACCAGGCGGTGCCCACGATCGTCTACTCGGCGTTCGGTTACGCCGGCAAGATGTTCGGCCGCGTCGCACGTCGTCGCGGTCGACACGGTGTTCGACGAGGCGATGACCCGCATCGTCGGTGCCGCCGACGAGCTGCTGGTCGGAGTCACCCGCGTCGGCCGGGCGTCCACGTCGGGCCGCTGATCGACGCCGACGCGTACGGCAGGCGCGTGACCGGGTACCTCGAGCGGGCGCCAAGCAGGCCCTCGTGCTCCTCAGCGGCGGTGACGTGCCCACGTCGGGATCGTTGTTAGTACCACCTACCGTCGTCGCCGACGTGGCGCTTCACAGCCCGTACAGGCACGCGACGAGATCTTCGGACCGGTGCTCACAGTGTTCCGGGCGACCGAGCTTCTCCGATGCGATCTCCATCCCGGCGCCCGGTACGCGCTGACCGCCGGTGTTCTTCACGGTCCCCGCCGCATTTCACGCAGGCAGCCGCTGAACTACGGGCCGGCAACGTGTACATCAACCGCGGCATCACCGGCACGGTGGTCGGGCGCCAGCCATTCGGTGGGTACGGGATGTCAGGTGTGGGTTCGAAGGCGGGCGGACCCGTTACCTAGTGCAGGTAGTTCGTCGACCCGAAGGCGATCACCGAGAACACGCTCAGGCAGGGATTGGCGCGGCAATAGCACCCACGGTCGCCGCCTTTCCACACGGGAGTGGGCGACGGCGGCGGCCACCACTGCAGCCAATGCGGCCACCCGGCCCTCGTCGGCGCCGGTTATCTCGGGATGGCAGATGCTCACGAACAGGCCGTCGAGAAGTGTCCGCGGCGCGATCGAGAGCGGCAAGCCACGAGTCGCGCACCACCGCCCGGATCAGCCGCACGTGGCCGAAGATGCCCGGCGCCGTCGACGCCCGGCCATACGAACGGAACCTGCCGCGAGCGCAGCGACAACCGTGACGGCCGCATGTGGTCGGCGCCGAGGCTGGCGTCGTAGTGGTAACCGAGGTCGGTGAGGAGGCCGGCCGTCGCCGTCGACCCCTCACCGCCAGGGGCCACGCGGAAGCACCACGGTTGCCGACCAGTACGGTTGCCGCGGCAACGGCTCCCGTGGCCCTCTCGAGGAGGACCACGTACGGTGTCCCGGTCGAGCCCGGCCCAGTCCTCGTGCGCCCAGCCGTGCGTGCCGACCTGCGTGGCCGGCGGCGACGAGGGCGGCCGCCCCGGCCGGATCGGCCCTCGCCTGCCCGCGCCCGTGATGAAGAACGTCGAGGCCCTTACTCCATGGGCTTCGACCGCGCCGCGCAGCACGCCGGCCATCTGCTGGTGCAGAGCCGAGGTGGTCGAAGGTGATGCACGCAACCGCCATGCGTGCACGGCATTTGTACGCGCTGTGGTGATCACCGCGGCGGGAAAAGCGCGAGGCTCGGGGGTATGCCCGTCCAACACGGCCCGGCGGGGCCGTTCCCCGAAGGCGTCGACCCCGAGGAGTACGACAAGCTGCGGCGCCGCGTGTGTGGACGATGCCGAGCGGGCTCTACGTGCTCGGGAGCCGCGACGGCGAGCGGCGCAACGGAGATGACGCTGAACTGGGCGACCCAGGTCGTCTTCCGACCCGAAGCTGATCGGCGTCGGTGGAGAGGAGGCGTTCACCCACGGCTCATCGCCAGGGCGGCGTGTTCGTCCTGAACCTGACACCGCGAGGACCGCGCGATCGTCCGGAAGTTCACCAAGCCGGTCGAGGTCGACGTCGCCGCGCGCACCCTCAACGGCTTCCCTTCCACGACGGCATCACCGGCGCGCCGATCCTCGATCAGGCGGTCGCCTACCTCGACTGCGAAGTGCGCGAGTCGGTCGGCTCGGCAACCACACGCTGTTCCTCGGCGAGTCGTCGACGCGGCTTCCAGAAGCCCGAGGAAACCCCGTCCTGCGGATGGAGGACACCCGCATGAACTACGGCGGTTAGGTAGCTACGAGTCGGGGGCCAGCCGTTGGCGGCGGCGACGGCGAGCGAGCCGATCAGCAACATCACAGTGCGCCGCCGATGCCGTACAGCTCGATCCCGGCGAAGCCGCGGCGACCGTCGAGTCGCGGGCCCAGCTTGATCGTGCGCCGCTGGAGCGGGCGCTGTATCGCAACCTGCTCGACCACCTGATAGCCCACGAATGCGAGGGCAACCGAGCGCGGCGTCCACTCCCGATGCACCGCGGCGAGGCTGATGATCGGTCGCGCGCCGATGAACGCGCCGACCACCGGGATGAGGTCCCGGCAGGCAACCCGGAAACCGAGTGGTGCGGCCCCGCTGACGCCGGCGATGCGGGCAACCAGATACGCGACGGCTCCGGCCAGCGCGGCCATGGCGATCACGCCCCGGCGTATCCGAACCACCGTGTGAAGGCGTTGCCGGCCAGGAACGCGCTTGGAGGAGGCGACGGCGCCGTTCATCGGCGACCTGGTTGGCGGCGCCCGCCGCCAGGCGCGGGCCGTGCAGCAGGAAGAAGATCGACAGCACACCGGTGGCGAGGAAGGCGACGCCGCGGGTAGCGGCCGCCGAGGACCGCGTCGGTGGCGGTGCCGCCACGAAGCCGAGCAAGAGCTGGGAACATCACGCACGAAGGGCCGGGCACCGTCCGGGCGGCCAGGTGGAACTCCCACGCACCTTGGCCGAACCGCCGACGAACGTTCGAGCTCGGCCGCTCGCTGCGGCAGGACGCGCTGCAGGGTGTGCGTCTCCCGCACGATGCTTCCCACCACGCCCGTACGCGACCAGTCCTCCGACGGCAGCCATGAGGATGACGACGGCGAGCACCGCGAGCGCCACGTGGCGCCCGGCACGCCGCCGCGACGAGCGGGTGCAGCAGACCGGCGATGGCGCCGGCGACGAGAATCCACCCAGGACCCGCTGGGGACACGCTCACGAGGCGGATCAGCGCCAGCGTGCGCGCCGAGCATCGCCACGAGAACCACTGCCGAGCGCAAGGAGATGCGCAGGCGCTGCGCCGGCTCGGCTCGATCGGTTGCTGCGCGGCCGTCGGGCCATACAGTACCGGGGTGTCGGACGTGCCCGAAGCCTCGCGTGCGGTGGTCGACCCGCCGGTCAGCGTGCGCACGGTCGACATCGACTGGCGATCGCTGGTCGCCGTCTTCGCGGTGTTCCTCTGCCTGGTTGCCGCGCAAGCGCTCCTGCACGAGATACCGCGCACACTCACCGCGTTGACGGTTGCCCTCATCGTGGCGTTGGCGCTGAACCCGCTCGTGCAGGCGGTCGAGCGTCGGCTCCACGTCGACCGTGTCCTCGCCGTGTCGTTCGTCCTCAGCGGGTTCGCCATTGCCGTCGTCCTGCTCGGCCTGCTCCTCGTGCCGCCGGCCGTGCAAGAGGCCCGCCAGCTCGGCCAGCAGCTCCACGGTCGCCCGTGATCTCGGCAAGCTCCCCGTGGTCGGCGGCGAGCTCGCCGAGGCGACGACGTAATACGCGTCATTCGTGAACTGCTCGAAGAGGAAATAGTGCTCTTCGGAATTATCCTGTCGGTAGAGGTTGATGGGGTTGAGGATTTTGGAGTGCTTCCGCGCCGGGCGCGGAGATTGCGCCATCGCCGAGCGGGTTCGGGCTGGAGGGTGGGGTGGCCGCCGCGGAATCGTCGGACTGCTGGAAGAGTTTCATCATTTCCTCCGAAAACTTTTTGCCGCCGACAAGCACAGCACGATCGAGAAGGTTGGCGGCGACCTGTTGCGCGGTAAGGTGCACGAAACAACTTTCTGCCAATCTGTTCTCAAGCAACAGGAGCAGGCAATGTTTGTGGCTATTCGCGTCATCATCATCGTGGTCTGTGCTTACGCCGGTTCGGCATTAGCCGCCCTTCAATTTTGTCCCCCGCAGGACCAGAAACGACCGCCTCAAACTCTCTTGGATGAGTAGCTATGAAGAAGCCTCTTCAACTCGAACCACAACAGCCCAGAGTCATCGAACGCGCTGATCTTCCGCCCGCAGCAGGATACGCGCTGGTGGTCGATGGCCGTTTCAAAACCGCGTTTCCGGAACAGAGTGTCGCGGAAAAGTCGGGAAGAGAGCTGCTCGCGAACTATACAATGCTGAAAATCGAATTTACGACGCCTCGTCAAAAATCCGAACCTCGCTAAAATAATCGGGCCGAAGAGTCGGGGCTATCTGCCACTCTCCGTTGCCAGCGCCATGCTACTTCTTCAGAATGCCGGTATCGGTATTGCCGAGACTTCTTCACGGCTTAATTCGCCGTGGGGTTGTTGTAGGAAGTCCCAGACGACAATTCACTTGCCGTGTTTGAGTTGTTGCCGGGATTGCCCAGATTGTTTCCGGTGGTGCCGTGGCTCAGAGCATTGCTCGTATTTGGGCCGGGAGAGCCGCCCGTCCCGTTTACGGTGCCGCTGCTCGCACTTCCGGACGAACCGGACCCGCCTAACGAACCGCCACTGCTGCCACCGCTTTGAGCAAAAGCAACGGTGGAGCAAAGGATCAGTGCTGAAAATATCGCGATAACCTTCATGAGTGCCCTTCCATTCTGTCGATAGCAATTCGGAGAGAACAGCGCCCTTCCTGCGGTCTGGATAGATGAGTTAGTCGGTCAGCACAAAAAAGCCGGTGACGCGGACCACAACTCATAATCCACAGACCAGCGAAACATTCGTCGCCCACTGACTAGTTCTCCGGTCGCGGTTTAACGCTGATCGCCTTTTCGATGGTCCGTTCTGCTAGGCTCGCGTATCGGCTCTAACTCTTGCCGCTCTTGGTTCGTCTTGCATCAAGCTGAACGGTCCATTTCCAATTTCTTGGATCAGGTTTCTGCAAGACTGCGTATTCAATGCCTCTGTATTCCATGCTTGTCCGCCTCTTCGAAGGCTTAACGAAAGGCTGAGGGTCAGGTTCCGGGAGCACGCTATCGGGTTAACAGCCAGGAGGGTTCGCGGCAGTCAGGTCGGCGCAATCCGATCTCGCGATAGAGACGCCGTGTGCCCCTTTTGCGAAGGCATTGTGAACAGTCGTTCCAGCGTTGCAAAATTGGCGTTCGGCAACATTAAATTTGACCCTAAATAGGTGCGGGTAGTGGTTTCAGGCAACTTTCAGTTTGCATGCCTGTTGGAGGGCCAAGGCGAGTGCAGAAAGGGAAATGAGAAATATAGCACTGGCGATTGCCACCGCTGCTACGGTCGGCCTCACGGCCGTGGCTGCACCGGCTCCTGCTGAAGCGCGAGGCTGGTACGGACCCGGCATAGCGGGCGGCTTGGTTGCGGGTGCCGTTATAGGCGGCATTGCAGCGAACGCGTGGGGCTACGGTCCGCGATACGGCTACGGGCCGGGATACGGCTCCTACGGATACGCCCCGGGTTACGCTTACGTCCCGGCCTATCCGATTGTCCGTCGAACATACGTGTATGGACCCGGGTATTACGGCGGCTATGGACCGGGTTATTACGGCTGGTGAATTTAACCACCACAGAGTCTGCTCGGCTAACTGCCGAGCAGACTTCTTACCGCCTCAGCATTCAGCGGCTACGCCGGTCTGTCCCGCAAATGCGCCGCTTTCGTCTGTCAGCGGTTCTTTCCGTCAGGCCCATCTTGCTTAGCAGGATGGCTCATTGAGCCGCTGGCGGAACTATCGGACGTCCCAGCACCAGTGGTCATCTTGTCGGACTGGACCGCGTTCGCGCCGGTACCCTGATTGTTTGCTGCCCCGCTGGTATTCGCGCCGGTCGTCGTTCCGGATGACGCACCGGCCGAGCCAGTAGCCGAACCACCTCCGGTTTGTGCAAGCGCAAAGCTGCTGGAGAGCGCAAAAACGGTCGCTATCGTTATTGTCCTGAGTTTCATGGCTGCTCCTGCGATCAGTGAGCAAGAATAACTCACGACGATTGTCGGCTGTTCCTCAAATGCGCTTTGGCCGAAAGAGAACGGCTGACACAGCGTGCCTGACTCCGAGACCAGAATTCCGCCTAAGCTTTCTGTTCCATCGAACTCCTGCTTCGCCGGGGGATTGCCCTTATGGCCGTGAGAACGGCTGGCGCGGCTCCGCTGTCTGTCTCGCAAAAGCAAGAGGGAGGACATGGGGCCGCGCTCATCACGCAGGAAACAGCGTCGGGAACCAGTTCCCGCGCTTCGGATCCAATTCGCGTCAGCTGGATTGGCCTGAGCTAGTGCTATTGCATTCCGCAAAACAGGGAACTGCGATACTCTTCGGCGCGGTATTCCCACATCTCTGCTTCAGAGAGCCACTTCCACGCGTTATCTGGATCATACTTGGCTCGTTGTCGATATCGCGATTCTTGCTCGCGACATTCTTGTAGCTTGTCCATAGCGTTTCCTCTTTTTTAGACGGCTATAGGGCAATGGAATGTGGCATGGACTTGACGAAACGCTATCCCCACGACTGTTTGAGTTGCTTCCGGCAGAAGTGCTATGAGTTTGCTGGCGAACCAATCTCTCACGAAACGAATGAAAGCTCGCTTACCTCGGTTCCAGAACAAGCCGTTCAAAATTGAACAGCACCTCGCGTGTGATATGCTGCCGCACGTTCAAGGCCTATCTGATAATGGGCCGAGCAGATTAAGTTGCGGTCCACTCGGTCTGGGAGAGACGCAATGCAGGCTGATGTTCCCACCGTCTTGCTGGTGGAAGACGAATTTTTCATCCAGTGCGTGGCTGAGGACAGCCTTAGCGACGCCGGTCTAAGCCCAACAGTTGTTGCCTCGGCTGAGGAAGCCCTTGCTCTTCTTGAAGAAGCCGAGCCTCAGTATTGCGCTCTGATAACGGACATCGACCTCGGGCGGCTGCGAATGGACGGTTGGCAGCTTGCCCGTTGTTGTAGGCAGATGCACCCGGAAATTCCTGTAGTTTATGTGACCGGCGGCGGCGCGGCAAACTGGCGTTCGATGGGAGTGCCTAAGAGCGTCCTTGTGACTAAGCCATTTGCTCCGGCGCAACTCGTAAACGCGGTGTGGCGGCTTCTCAACGCCGGTGCTGCGCCCGCATGATGGGTACGGTAAGCAATGGACCTAGCACCGGGCTCTTAATCGCGAAACCGGCACAACTGATCGCCGTTTGGATATTCAATGCAGACCTTTGACTGGCGCGAGGATCGATCAGTCTGGTCGTGACCGTATCCTCGATCTTGGCCCTGATCCATTCCGCCGCCGCGCATCCCGGCATGCATCTGCTCCATCATGCGCTCCACATTCTGACAACTGCGAGCCATTCGCTCTATGATTTGCAACATCTCGCTTTGAGTTCATCCGACCCAGGTCGCCGTCGCGTGATTGCGTTCTCCAATCACGACCGACCTGAACATCCTCGCCACGCTTTTGATCTTGCCCGCGCGATTGCTCCGACTGCTGCGGCGTGCGCTCCGGTTGCACTGGAGCAGTCTGGGGTTGGCCGGGGGTGGACTGGGCCTGACTCTGGTCCGGTTGGGCGAGTGAGGGGCCGAGGCTAGCGGACAACAACAGCGCCGTGGCGATCGCAAGAACACGCATACAGGTCTCCTTCTCGGGTCTGACCGTAACGGCTCGGCTATGGCTTGGTTCTTACCGAAAAGCCTTTTTCGTTGTTGCGCCGCGAAGAAAGCCGGGTGTGCCAACTCCGAACTGAGGGTTGTCGCTTGGGCTTCGCGTCATTTTGTACGAGCTGGAAATCCGGGCCTCATCAAGAAAACTTCCACGGTACACCGGCGTGGCTGCTGGCAGTTGGAAACGTTTACGCGGTTGTTCGCGAGTGGCGGCCCTGTTCATACTCAAGGCGTCCCGGGATGTTCCTTTTCGTAGGCGGCCACAATAAGCTCAGATTGCGTTATCTGCGCTTTGAGCCGGTCGATCTCGGATTGAGTTTCTGGGAATACGTCGCCCCCAGCCGAATTGCCTGCCTCCAATTCCTCAAGCACGGTGCGGTTCTTTGCTATCTGATCTCTGTGCCACGCAACTTCGGTATCATCACTCATATTGGCTCCCGCTTTGCGCTGGTGCTATTCTGACCACATGACGTGTGAGCCTCGGCACACCGTGTCCGCCTCAGGGGACTTCGACAGCCGCTCTGCGTGAGCAGCCCTCGCGAAATCTACAAGTGGTTCGCCAACCAGTCGGGTACCGCGTCGAGCGGACATGTGGCCGCCCACGATCAAGGGAAGATGGCCCAGCTTGGCCGCATTGAGAAGTGAACGAAAAAGGCCGCCCAGAAAGGCGGCCCTTGAATGATTATTCCACAATCTCAACGATGCGGCGTGTTCGCGGTTCTACCAACACTGTACGACCATTCACCACCGTGTACCGATACTCACGCGCGCCATACTCGGGTGGCACGTCGTAGTAAGTAACGCCTTCGTCCGGGAGGACTGCGCCAACTCGAACATCTTCCCGATAACGATAGGAGGGATGCCTTTGTTCGACGACATAGGAATGGAAGCGGGGGCGTTGGTCCACACCGAGGATTCCGGCTACGCCGCCAACGACGCCACCGACTGCGCCACCTACAACTGCCCCGACAGGACCTGCCGCTCGTTCACCATCTCTCGCACCCTGCTCGATGCCTCCGGGGACACCTTGTGCAAAGGCCGAAACGGGAATGAATAGCGATACGGCGATAGCGGCTGCTCCAAGAAAACGGCAGATCATGACAGCTCCTATTCGGGGGATCGTGAGAATGGTGGCGGACTCGCCCTCGCCAAAGACAAGTAGCAGGCGGCTACAACGTTCCATGCCTGCTGAGAAAGCACTTCCAAGCAAACCGCTGAGTTCCGGCGCAGCGAAACTGGGAGAGTTGCGTCCACAAGGAGTGAACATTTTCCGATGCGTCGAGCAGTGACGCTTCGGTCGGTCATACTTCCTCAGGGAAAGTGAGGTGTTTGCCGGCGTAATCTCAGCCACCGTGCGGGTGGCCATGCCGGGATCTTCGAGGATACGATTTAGAGTAACCCGCTCACCTACAGGAGGTTAGACCATGGCACGGCACCTTTTCTCCGCGATCACCTCATAACCATCGGAGTGCTCCTCAACTCACCGGCAAAAGCAGTAGACGCCTTTCAATGTGCGGATCGAGCCGCAAATTGCGTCGGCAGATGTACCACCCCACTGGTGGGTGGTATCAGAACAAATGCATGTCGCACTGCGACCAACGGTCAATGATGTGTTGGATGCGCGCGCATGACGCGGAACGGCGGTGATGGCGACCAACGGCCGATGTTCCAGTAATTCGGTGGTAAGGGACTTACGTCGGCTGCTGAAGTCCGGCTGATCCAATCCACTCATTGACATGACAGGCGGTTTCTAGTTGGCGCGCCTGCCGCTCCAGGTCATCGCGTTCTCTGCCATGGGGCATGGATTGTGCTCGCAGAAGCATAGCTTCGCGCTTCTCGCGCCACTTCGCGTCAGTCCGTTTGCCTAGTTCGGGTCTGGTATCGGACATGCTGCACATCCTCTTGTGCACAACAATCTAAGTGGTGATGATCGACGTAAAATCCCTTATAGGGGGTGCACACCGGGTCGTAGAAGAACAACCACCTCTGCGGCCAACACGATCGATCACCGTCAACCCTGTTCTGCGAAGGTGCGCGTAATGAGATCCGCGCGCCATTTCGGCAGCGGCTTCATTTCTTCGACCTTATCTCCTTTCACCACGATGACTGAACGAACCAGCTCGGCGACCTTCACGCTGGTCATCTTGTAATTGAAGTATGCGGACGAGTTCAGCCATGCTTGAGTGATCGTCGTCCAGCGGACCGGGCCTATGCTTTGGTTGGCGATGGTTCGGCCGTAAGGCATGCTGTAAAAGGCGGTATAGCGAGTTGAGCATAACAACCGTCGCTTTTTTCGAGGCAAGCCGAGCCTCAACAACGACGATCCAAAGACGTTCCCTGCAGATGCATGCTAGCGGGGCGGCCGTAGTTCGCCGGCGAGCCAGCCAGCGGCATCTCTCATCGGGTTGAGGGCGACAAAAACTTTCTCGGTGCGGTGACAGGTGGCGCACTTGAAGGTGTAGTCGTCAAAGCCGCGCCTACCGGGAGAGATGCGTCCCAACGCCATCCTGTGCTTGCAGGTCGGACATCGGACCCGTGCTGACGCTACTCATCGACTTCTATTCCGCACGGAGCCTGAGTTACAAAGTGAACAGAGCCTGAGTTACAAAGTGAACATAGGTGCCGACGTGAGCCGCTGTCGCTAACGTAGTTGAATTGTGATTAGCGAAGCGCCGAACGATCGACGGGCATTTGGCATTGAGCGGATGGGTCAGCTCCAACTGGCCTGCACGGCCTCACCCTCAGAAGCTCCCCTCAAAAGCCCGGTGAGGTCGTGCCTTGGTACTTCTGTTCAAGTCGCTGAACCGTCTCTGACTGCACTGTTCAGTCCGCATTGCACAACCAAAAACTATAATTCGTGCAACTGACGCGACGGACCTACCAACCGGTGTCCCGCGTTTTGCCCTCCAGAGCACAAATCACAAAAAGGAAACTGCAGTGCGAAAACTCATCTTAGGTGCGGCAACTGCGCTGGCGTTTGCCTCGCCGGCACTGGCCGCCGACTTTAGCGAACGTTCAATTTACGAGCGGGAAGTTCACACTTCCGAGCATCGAACCCGACCTGTCGTGGTCGAGCACCGACCTGTCGTTGTCGAGGAGCGGGCTCCCGTCGTGGTTGCCAGGCCCGTTGTTGTTCCCAGGCCGGTGGTTGTAGAGCGGCCGGTGGTGGTTGAGGAAGAATATCCGGTCTAACGGACACCGCGCCTGTATGCGTACGCCGGTCCGGGTTGGCGTGGCGGTTGGGGCTATCGACGTCACTTCCACGGCGGTTGGTAAGCCTCAGATAGTTGGTCAGCTCCTACGCTGGCCTACACGGCCTCGCCTCGGCAAAGGGGTGAGGTCGTGCCCTACTCTTTCGGCTGCATCTCGCGCTGCAGCTTCAACGCTTGGTGCGGCACGGAGAGCAGGGTGCGCTTGAGAGCGGTTGCGATGGCCGACCAAGAACTTCGTGCATGTAGGAGGTCCAGCAAACGCTGGTTCTCCTTCGGCGTCCACTTCCTGCCGCTGTTTCCGCGCAAGGCCACCGAATGATTCTCCCGCGCGGAACCTAACTACTTCCCCGCTCTTGTCATTGGACCGCGGCCATGGAGACCACCCTTTCTGGAACATTCGGATGCGAACGGCTTTGGTCATCCTTTTGAAGCAGAAGGACACCTCATGAAACGTTTCACGAATGGCTCCGCTCAGGTCTGGGAGCGTCGTTGATGGGTCTTACAGTCAACGCTCCGATCGCTGCTTTCGCACCGACCAATCTGTTGAGCCATCCGGCCGGGAGCGCGGCTAAGTTGCTGCGGTACCAGAGCTCGTTTCTGAGGCTTTGCGCCGCCGGCGCGCCGAAACCATGGTTTCAGTTCCAGAGCTCGTTTTTGAGGCTTTGGGCCGAGAGTTGCGAAATAGCCGCGCGGAACTTGGAAAACGGCTTCGCGCCCCGCACCGGCATCGAACAGCAACAACGTGATACCAAGTTCCCCGAAGCTTGCGCTCAAGCCGAACAGCGCGCTGATAACGGGGCGAAGCAGGACAACAACATCATTGACCAACTAAACTTTGCGGCAACCGAAGCTGCGGGGAAATGGGCGGCAGCGACATCGGCAGCTGCTACTGCCGACAAGCCAAGAACCACCGAGATGAATCGGAAGAAAAGTCAACATCGTACGCAGAGCGGCAACTGCGCGAAAGAAGGTAGCCAAGAAAACTTCAAAGCCGCGCCGCGCGAAAACAGCCCGGCGTGCTACGAAGGCAGCCGCAAGCTCCAAGGCTTCTAAGAACTCGCAAGTAAGCCGAGGTCGCAAATAAAAGCCGACAACGCGGCGAGGGCGATCAGGAACGCGGTTTCCACGCTTGTTGGAGGCTAAGCTTGGGCGTGGGCTCCGATGGCTCTCGCGCGGTTCAGCAGCTAATCCGGAGGGACCTTTCCAAGTCTAAGTGCGGTGATGTCCGCGTTCGAGCCGCTCCACGAAATCCTGCAGACACGAAGGCAACTCGCGGCCTTCCTGATCGCAGCGGCGGCGCAATTCGCGCGCAACATTCTCGGAAACATCCCCGACCAGTTTTCCAAGGTATTGAAAGCGAGCACCTGAACCGGATCTGAGTACTGACCATCCAGCATATCGGCGAGAATGGTTTCCGGATCTGCGGCTTGCGCGGAGGTCTCACGCCAGATGCGGCCGAACTGCCCGCCAAGATCGTCCATTATCGGTTCGTGCATAACCTGAGCAAGGACACATCGCCCACGGGCTTCAATCGAGTGCTCGACTACGCGAAATCTGGCGTTGCTTAATGCCGGCTAGCCCGCTGACATTTTGAACTGATGTTGCTGCGAGGAAAACTTGCGGGCCTGCATGGACAAGCAGCTTGACCCTTAAAGGATGAACATCAAAGCAGCAATCACCACCAAAACGATCGCGCCGATAATAGACGCGACCTCAAACCTACCTATTCTATTGGGCTGCTCTATTATCCGCAGGCTACTGTCTCGCTCAAGTGGGCCGGGGTCTTCCTGCGGTGGAGATGCAAATTCTGCTTTGGCTTAAGAAGGTTTGCCCTGATTGTGTCGAACGATGGCCCCAGCGGGATATTCATAATAAGCTACGCCCTTGCTCCGCCGAGCCAGAGCTTACCAAGGGCAACCCTGAGGCGAGTGCAAGCGGCATCAAACAAAAGAGTCAATCGTCGGTTAAGGAGCGGATGAGCGGCTTAACCCTCTTTGACTTTGCTTCGCGAGCCAATCGCTCCGTCTTCAGCCTTTTGAAGTGCTCGCGGAACTCTTTTTGAATGCGTTCATGCTCGGACATCGCCGCCTTGGCTTCCGCTTCCCGGAAAACCTTTCGAGCCTCACGCTCAGCTGCATTGGGCATCCTACGTTCAGCCCCTGAAACGGCTCATCCAGTTCCTCCTTTCACGGACCTCGAGGCAGCCTAGCGCTATTAACGTCGGCCGCGCGTTTCGGTTCGCGCTTAGGAGGGCCAGATCACCAACCTTGACATCCCGCGGACGTTGACGTGTTGATCCCTCCCGCAAGTATGATGCGGCGGATCCAGGATCGTTTGCGAATGTGTGAAAAGGCGAGGCTTGTTGCAAAGCTCAAGGCCGACGAGCCAGGCGTTCGCGGTCATTCTGAGAACAACGGCCCCGGCAACCTGGATGCCAGACGTGGGGGACCTCCAATGCTAACGACTATTCAAATCAATACCATGCCCCACCCCGTTCAAGAAACGCTCCGCGAAATCGAAGACGCGCTCTGGCGCCTCCGAAGCCTCGGCCACGCGCTCCAGTTAATGGCTGGGAAAGCAATGTGCCTGGCTTAGGCACTATTTCCAGATTGCTCCTGGGCCAAGTCTCGGACATGGCCCTGTCACGGGAGCAGCTGCTCCGAGCCCTGCAGTGACCACGTCGTTCATCGGGCCTTCTATTGATTGCCACGCTGATCCGGTGCGTCGCGCGCGATAAGATGACCAGTTGAGCAATTAGGCCCGCCAGTCGTTCTGGCGGGTTTCCTTTTGCCTGGTCATATCATTTACAACTCGACATCTCTTGTTGCGCCAGCATTAGAGACGCGGTATTAATGTCGCATCAACATTAGAGTTTCTTTCGATGGCGATACTTTCTCCGGGATTTGGTGGAGATTCTGGCGAGAACCACAGGAACGCCCGAAGCGACCGTGTTTGCGTATGGGAAATTCGCCCGTGAGGCGGGACTTATCACTCAGAAGGGACGGGGTAAGCGCCGCCGCCGAGATGAGCACGATGGACGCGGCAAGGCTTTTCATCGCCATGGGCGCGACAGGTGTCACTCGCGAAGCCGGACCAGCCGCAAAGAAGTAAGTGCATTGCCGGGGTTCCTAATGGATCCGGAGAGCCCGACCGGAAAACACGTCTTGAATTGGTTAGGGCCTCTGGGGTCACGGCTGGGGACCGACGACGTTGGCTTTGACAAGATCAATTGTGACTTCGGGTCATTCGTTGAATTCCTCGTAAAAGAAAGCGTGTCGGGCGGCTTGACGAAATTCCTTTGCGGAATTCCAGTTCTAGACCTCGATAAAAGAACTGCCCAAAAAATCTGAATATCCGTACTTTATTGACACCCTTCTTCACCAGGGCGCCAAGAGAAAAGACCGGAACGATCAAGTCTCGATCGGTTGGGATAAAGACGTTCGGTTGAATATTTATTCAATCGAATTACCCCTCTCGTTCTTTCGAGATTTGCACTCAGCATATCCTTGAGGAAAAACTTTTTACTGCCGTGTTTCGCGATCCGAAGCGCTATGGCGGACAGAGAGATTTGTAAGTTGAAGCGACCTTATCCCAGACCAGCATCCAAGCGCTTGGGTCCACTCTCGCTGGGATCAAAATCCCTCCAAAACTGAAATTATTGAACGAAGTCGAATCGTTCCTCTTTGCTGAATGGCTCCCGGCTGATGCCTCGCCCTTTGACTTTCCTTCAAGCCGCTAACGAGCTGGGCAAATCGGACCGCTGGCTCCAGGTGGTGGCTGTCGAAGCACCCGGCGGATTCCGCCGGCAATCCCTACTACAACCGCATTGGCCGAACCAAAGAATTCGATGAAAATGACATTGCACGGATCTGTGCTGCTTTCCGCGAGGAAGAGCGATGCCGATTAAACTCATTGAACCCCGTGCGGGCAAAACGCCGTACTATTCGGGCCGTGGCACCCACCTGCGGATCTACGTTGACCGCTCTACGAAACATACTGAGAAGCAAAAGCACAAGCCGTCATCACTAATTGGAAACGGCAGATCGAACTCGGCGAATATGATCAGAAGCCAGCCGGTCCGGTAATCAAACGTGAAACAACCTTTGCCGACGCGGCGCTGGCTTATGTGCGGGCTGACGGGGACCATCAGTACATCGGTGTGATCGTCGAATACGACGGCCCCTATGCGATCCGCGACGTTCCGATCAAGGACATCGACCAGGTGATGATCGACAATTGCGCCAGCGCCACCTATCCGAACGCGCCGGCCGCGACCGCGCAACCGGAATTTCTACACGCCGGTTTCAGCGGTGTTGAAGCGAGCCGGCAACAAATGACGGTAAATCGCCCCGTCGGCTGGCGCGGTAAGAAAACCGCAGAGCTGGCTGGAGCCGGAGCAGCCTTGCCGCTGCTCGACAACTGCTACGCCATCGATCAGGAATTTGGTCTGCTCTGCCTCACGCTACCTTTACACCGGGGAACGGATTGAGCGAACCGCTGCGGGCGTTGCTGAGGCATCTGATTCTTGACCGCAGTCGCTGCTTTACATCCCGATACGAAGAACGGGGAGCCGCGTCCGGTTTACCTCCCGCCGATCGCTAGTTGAGGCATTCCGGCGTCAACCTGCGCGCCCTCGCGCCCCGAGGCTCGGTGGCCGATCGCACCTCAAGCTTTGATGACCGGCGTGCCATTCCTTGAGCGCGGCCCGAGCGCGAGGCTGTTTCGGTTTCCACCCCGGCGGCCATCTGCGCGACATGCTGGCGGAGGCCATGGCGAATTACTGGCCTCTACTTCCCGCGCCGCGAAGGCGGCTTCCACATCTTCTGCCACACCTACGGGACGTGGATGACCCGATACGGCGGGCTCGACACCCAAGGGCTGGTCCGCACCAAGCGCTGGAAGAACGCCGAAGTCGGCCGATCGTTATGCCCACACGGTAGCGAGCTACGAAGCGCGGCAGGCCGATCTACTACCCATACGCAGAAGTCCGTGGAAAATCCGTGGAAAAAACCACTAGTGTTGAAAAAAACGATAAGTTTCAATGTCAACTGCCCTTCACACGGGAGAGGTCCAAGGTTCGATCCCTTGTGCGCCCACCAGTCTGCAAGCACTACTCCGCCAGCGCAGAACAACATACCGGAGATCGAGGCCACGTCCCGCCGCTCGTTGAACGACTTGAAGGCAAATATCGCCATCACTCCCGGGAGAGATGAAGAGATTGGCAAAGCCGGTCACTGCTGAGCGGCGGAAAACGGCGGAGCCGCTACCTCCGGCGAGGGTGAGGACGCCAGTATGAGCCTGGATCTGTGAGTGCCGGTCTGAAACCCGGCGTGGGCTGCATCACAAAGAGTTGGGGCGCGGGCGATATTGCGGGCGTGGAACTGTTGGCCATTGGTTGGCTTGGGTAAGAACGCGTTGCCGCACCCCTTTCGACGAGATTGCCGCTGCCATCCCGAGCGTTCGAGATGCCCTGAGCATTTGCCGCGATGCTGGACGTCAAGCAGAAAAGGATGATCATTAGCCTCATTTGACGAGTCCTTCAGTCTGATACCTGAACGGTGCTGCTTGGCATTACCCTTTCAGGTGTTGCGCCTATTATACAACCATGTGGCTTGTCCGTGCTGGCCCCTCTCCCAAATGTGTTCTGGCGGCTCTGGTTTAAATCCCTCTGCCATCACTCAGGGGGTGTCCCGTTCGGCCGGCCGCGATTTGCGAGCACTACTCCGCCAGCGCAGACCAACATGCCGGAGATCGACACCACGTCCAGCCGCTCGTCGAACAACGTGAAGGCCAATATCGCCGTCACACCCGGAACGAGATAGAAGAGACTGGCAAAGCCGGTGACTGTCGAGCGGCGGATCAGCCAATACATCAGCCCGACCGCGGCAATCGAGAGTACCAGGACCAGCCACGCAAGCGCGAAAATCAGCTCACCGCTCCACCGGATTTCCCGTGTTTCAAAAACGAAAGCGCCAACACCGAGTAACAGACCTGCCCCGATGTATTGCACGAGATTACCAGAGCGCCAGTCGATGTTGCCGCAATAACGCTTCTGATAAAGCGTGCCGAAGGTAATGCCGACAAGCGACAAAAAGCTTGCAGTCCAGCCAAGCGCCGATCCGGCCAAAACGATATCGCGATCGTGGAGCACCAGCACGACACCGACGAGACCGAGAGCCAAACCGAACCATTGCATCCTTGTGACATTCTCACCCATGAAGCGACTGGCGATGGTCGAGGTGAGAATTGGTTGAAGGCCGGGGATCAACGCGGAAATGCCAGCCGGGACCCCTTGACTGATGGCGATGTACACGCCCCCAAGATACAGCCCGTGAACCAAAGTGCCGGCAACCAGCGAATGCCGCGCCTCACTCGGACTTGGCGCTTTGGCCTGCCCGACAATGGCAATGGCAGCCATGATCAGCACCGCGAAGACCATGCGCAGAGCAAGAAATGTGAGTGGCTCGATGTAGGGCATACCGAGTCGAGCGCCGATAAAGCCCGTGCTCCAAAGCAGCACGAACAGCACTGGCGCACTGGCAATCGCCAGCTGGCTTAGACGCATGAGGCTCTCACAAAGCGGGAATGATCGCGCGGCAGGAACGGTGCCTATACCACTTTATAGGTCCCAATGTCCGAGTTGGGTCAAGAGCTGACATCGGATGTCTGCTCTTCCTCAAAGGTGGACATTCACCAAACGACTGTTCCCTTCCGCCAAGTGCCAAAGCGTCCATCGTGAAGTCCGCGCCTCAACTCAGCCGCGGCGGGCCGCCTCGATTGCAGCGACGTCTATCTTCCTCATTGTCATCATCGCATCAAATGCGCGTTTAGCTTCATCGCCACCGGCCGCCATGGCGTCGGTCAGCACACGCGGCGTAATTTGCCACGAAATGCCCCACTTATCTTTGCACCAGCCGCAGTCACTCTCTTGACCGCCATTGCCGACGATAGCGTTCCAATAGCGATCGGTCTCGGCTTGATCGTCGGTGGCGATCTGGAACGAGAAGGCTTCGTTGTGTCTGAACATGGGACCGCCGTTGAGGCCGACACACGAGACACCGGCAACACTGAACTCGACTAGAAGCACATCTCCCTTCTTGCCGGAAGGGTAGTCACTCGGCGCGCGGTGGACGGCACCGACTGTGCTGTCAGGAAAGGTCTCGGCATAAAAGCGCGCGGCGGCCTCAGCGTCCCCATCGTACCACAGACAAATAGTGTTCTTTGCCATTGCATGTCCTCTCTCTTTGACCCGAGCCATAATTGCCATCCACTCCGTCCGAAATGTAGCTGCCCGCCACGTTCCGCTCATTGGCGTGCTGGTATGAGGCCTAAGGACGAAATCACTTGGCTTCTGCCGACATCGGCGAAATTTTTTTTGTGAAACGCCCTCCAGCGTCGGAGATCGCCGAACTCAGCGGTGGAGCAGCAACCAGGCCGCACCGCTTAGTGTCAGAAAGGAAAGTAGTGTGGACGACAAGATGATCCGGGCGATGCGGCCATTGTCGGCCCCGTAACGCTCGGCAAGTGCCCACACGTTGCTTGCACTTGGCAGCGCCGCCGTTAGCGTCAGTACCGTTATCTCAAAGTCGGATATCCCGATGCCGAGCGCTTGCCCCGCCCTTCCGACAACGGCTACCAACATCGGGTGAATAAAAAGTTTGAGCAGCGCGACCGGCAAATACTGAGACGCAGGTGTGCGGGTGTGGGCATGTCTACTGGCAAGCCACAGCACGGCCCCGATTGTGAAGAGTGCGACAGGCGTAGCTGCATCAGCAAGCATGCGAACGATTGCGTCGATCGGGCCGACTGGCTTCAGACCGGTAGCCGAGCTTGCGGCCCCCAACGCGATGGCCCAAGGCAATGGATTTAACGCCGCGGCGCGCAATGCCGTAACGATAGCGGCGCGGTGCCCGTGCTTGGAGGCCTCCTGCCATTGCGCAAGCGCGATGCATACAGAACTCGTCAGGACGATGTCGACGACCATGGTCGTGATCATCGTACCCGCAGCGGCCGGGCCAACCAGCGTTACCAGCAACGGCAGCCCCATGAACCCGGTATTGGGAAAGGCAGCGACCTGCGCCCCGAACGCGGCATCCTTTAGGCTCACCGCGCCGCGCCACGTCAGTGCGATGGTGAGACCAATCATCAGGAGCGCGCACAGGGAGTAGATTGCAAGTATTCCGGGGCTCAGCAACTGCAGTAGAGGCGTGTTCATGCCAAAGCGAAACAGCGCGGATGGTAGTGCGAAGTACAGTACGAAGACGTTGAGGCCCGGGAATTGCGGCATCGGACAACATGCCTCGACGTGCGGCGAGGTAGCCGAGCAGTATGAGTGCGAAAAACGGAAGCGTGACGGCGAATGTCGAAAGCATTGGGCGTTGAAAGTATTCTGCTGGTGTTAGCTCGAAGCGCCGTAGCACGCCGACCTGCCTCAAGCCAGCGCTGAGGTCTTTCTTGAGCCAAAGCGGATATCGACACGCGAAATCCTGTCCGCTTCGGCCCGGAAAACGAACGGGTGCTGCGGACTATCTCGACGTGAGGCGCTGCTTGCTTATCTGTGCTGGACTAACGCGTAGGTCCGTTCACTGCTCGAACCGGTCCAAGTTCTTGCTCGCACTCGCATTCGGCTGACGACGAGCTAGAAGCTTTTAACAATCCCAGGACCCAGCGAACGGCATGACCGAATGGAAGCGCGCGGCGGCGCAGTGATCAGCGTCCGCTCTTCAGAGGGGGACTATCTTAAATCCCGAACATCCAGACCGCGATGATGGTGCCGAGCGTGGCCAGACCGCTGATTGTCCAGCCGGCGGCATAGACGACGTCTTCCTCACGCGTGCTCCGCGTCGGGCCGGGTCTTGATGGCGCTAATTGCCGGTCCATTGGCTCTCCTCCGGAACCTGTCCCGAACGACAACAACGGCCATCGAATCCGGTTCCGCGCAGTACGTTAATCACGAGAATGCAGGTCTGCCCCCCAGCCGGAACGGATTTCCAGCCTGAAGAATTGGGTTCGATACGCTTGGGGGCGATGGGGAGCACGATGCTTAGTCTGTTCAGGCGCTCGGAAGAGGCCAACATCGAAATGATCCTTGCTCAGCACGCCGGCGCGTGCGCGGCAGCAGACGGAGGCGTTTCGACCGAGAGGCAGTTCCGCGACCTGCTGCAGGCGCTGCCCGCCGCCATCTACACGACCGACGCCGATGGCCGGATCACGTTCTTCAACCGCGCCTGCATCGATTTGCCGGCCGCACCCCGAAAATCGGCGACATGTGGTGCGTGACCTGGAAGCTGTTCCTGCCCGACGGCACGCCGCTGGCCCATGAAGATTGTCCGATGGCGATTGCGCTGAGGGAAAATCGCCCGGTCCGGGACGTCGAGGCGATCGCCGAACGGCCCGACGGCTCGCGCATCTGCTTCATGCCCTATCCGACGCCGCTGCGCGACGAGTCCGGCCGCCTGACTCGGGGCGGTGAACATGCTGGTCGACATCACCACCCGCAAGCAGGCCGAAGAGCGGATGATGCTGCTGACCCGGGAAGTCGATCACCGGTCCAACAATCTGCTCGCCGTGATCCAGGCCATGCTGCGGTTGACCAAGGCCGATACCGCGGAAGAGTTTCAGGCGGCGTTTCAGGGCCGCCTGAGCGCGCTCGCCAATGTGCAACGGCTGTTCTCGGTGTCGCGCTGGACCGGCGCCAGCATCAAGACCATCATTCGAGGAAGAGCTGCGGCCCTACGGCTCCGCAAGCGCGTCAGCATCACCGGCCGCGACGTCCGGCTTCCCGCCGCGCTGGCCCAGGCGATCGCGGTCTGCGTGCATGAGCTCGCGACCAACGCCGCGAAATACGGCTCGCTTTCAAAGCCCTCGGGCAAGATCGAAATCAGCTGCAATCTGGACCCGGCCGAAAATCTGCTGCTGCACTGGACCGAATGCTGCCATGGCCGCCGAACCGTCGCAGAGCCGGCTGCGGCGGGGATCTGCAGCCGGCGGCGATCGCCGGCCTGGCGCCGAAGGCCTGGTCTGCGAGCTGGCCGAGATCGGGCGGTGGTGGAAACCCGAGGGTGCGGTTTGCGAACTCGAGGCCTTGCCCGATGCTCGAGGCCGCGCGTCAAGTGATAAAACTTGCGCCTCCGGACGACGTCGTACAGGCCGCTATGGCGCACTCAATCCCGCATCCTCCAACCGCGCGGCGAACCAGGCCGAGACCGGCGGTCGTCAATTGCCGCCGACATAGACTTCCGATGACGTCACGTTGTTTCGCGCAAGCGTCAGCAACACCCCGATGCGGTAGGCGAACCACAGATGCGGGTCGGTCAGCGCCTCGCAGCTTGTGCCGGTCGTGTTCGAGCGGCTGGTGGTTGCTCGCCTTGCGGACTTCGATGGCCAGCAGATTGTTGGGAATGTCGCGCTGGTGCACGACGATATCGGGATAGCACGGACTTTCCGAGATGATCGTCGGTCGAGACGATGCTGCCCTTTGGCAGCCGCAACGTGCGCTCGCCGAGCCGGTCGTAATCGCAATCGACCTCCCAGTCCGGCAAACTGCTTTTCCAGATGCACCGCCGAGCCGGTGGGTCAGCGTGCGCTCGCCGAGATCCTTTTCCAGCAGGTGCGTCTCGCGGGCGTAGAACTCCCGGAGCGCCGCTACGACCTTGTTCAGCTCGGCCTGCATGTGTTGCACCTCCGCTTCAATGTCGTTGCGGAGCAGCGGGCATCCTGTCTCGTGCGGATATCACGCCGCTGCGCACGAATTCGCCGATCGTCCTTACATCTGCACTTCGATCAGCCGCGGCCCCGGCTCGGCGATCGCTTCCGCCAGCGCCTTGTTGAAATCGTCGACATTGTCGACCGCGCGGCCCGGCACGCCCATGCCCTTGGCGAGCGAGACGAAATCGATGGTCGGCCGGTCGATCTTCAGCATGTCCAGGGCGCGCTGGCCCGGCTCGCCGGCGCCGACGCCGTCGAATTCGCCGCGCAGGATCTGATAGATGCGATTGGCGAACACGATGGTGACGACGTTGAGGCCTTCGCGCGCCTGGGTCCACAGCGATTGGAGCGTGTACATCGCGCTGCCGTCGCCGACCATGCAGATCACCTTGCGATCGGGGCAGGCCACCGCCGCCCCGGTCGCGACCGGCGTCGAAAACCCGATCGAGCCGCCCATGTTCTGCAGCCAGTCATGCGGGGCGGCCGCCGCGGTCGGCGGAAAGAAGCCGCGGCCGGTGGTGATGGATTCGTCGACCACGATGGCGTTTTCCGGGATCGCCATGCGCAATCGCCTGCGCGATCGAGGCGTGGGTCAGCGCGCCGGTCGGCTTGGCCAGTTCGACCAGCTTTCTGCGGCTTCGCGTCCGCCGGCTTGGCGCCGAGCGCAGCCGGCCAGCGCCTCCAGCGCCGCGACCGAATTTTCGCCGCCACGAGGTCATGCGATGCACCTCGCAGCCCTCCGGCTTCAGCATGCTCGGCTTGTTCGGATAGGCGAAAAACGCCACGGGATCGTTGGCCTCGACCAGCACGATGTGCCTGAAATCCTTCAGGATCGGCAGCGCCTGCTCGATCACATAGGGAATGCGGTCGATCGAAAACCGGCCCCGGCCGCGCGCCATGCGCGGATTGTAGGTCTGGCCCATCACCTTGCAGCCGGTCTTGCCGGCGATCTGCGCCGCCAGCGCCAGCCCCTGCTCGGTCAGCGCGCTGCCGGTGATCAGCAGCAACGTCTGCGCGCCGCCGTGCGCAGCACCTTGGCCGCTTCTCGACGGCCTGCGGCGAATAGCTCGCGCGCTGGCTTTCCGCCGGCACCTGCGCGATGCCGTCGGCCTCGTTCCAGGCGGTGTCGGCGGGCAGGATCAGGGTCGCGATCTGCGGCGGCGCGCTCTTGGCGGCGGCGATCGCCGCCGCGCCATCGGTCGGCGACGGATTTCGCATCCGGCGAGGTCCGCACCCAGGCCGACATCGGCCGCGCCAGGCCCTCGATGTCGGAGGTCAGCGGCGCGTTGTAGCCGATGTGGTAGGTCGCGTGCTGGCCGACGATGTTGACGATGCCGGAATTGCGCCTTCTTGGCGTTGTGCAGATTGGCAAGGCCGTTGGCGAGGCCGGGCCCGAGATGCAGCAGCGTCGAGGCCGGCGTGCCCTTCATGCGGAAATAGCCGTCGGCCGCGCCCGTCACCACGCCCTCGAACAGGCCGAGCACGCAGCGCATGCCCTCGACCCGGTCCAGCGCGGCGACGAAATGCATCTCCGAGGTGCCGGGATTGGCAAAGCAGACGTCAACGCCGCCCGCGACCAGGGTCCGCACCAGACTTTCCGCACCGTTCATCGTTCCGCTCCCGTTCGCGGTATTGTTTGATTCAGGAAGATCAATCATTCCCAGCGCGTTTCGTCAAAGGTTCGCAGGCATTGTTCACGCCATTCGCCAAAGGGTGCGAAGCCATGACGCTATTCTTAACCGCACGCTTGAAAATTCGCCGCGCTCACGCGGCCGTGGCTTGCGAAATCGCGCGAATTGTGGCCTGTCTCGCTGGCAATTCGCTATTTACGCGAGGGATACAATGACCCGGACTTTTGCGTCGCTGTTTGCCGCGATGATCGCGTGCTGGCCGGCGCCGGCCTGCGCATGCCCAGAGCTTCGACAGCCGCGACATCATGGGCGGCGGCCGAACTTCTTTTTCGGCGGCTGGCGGCGGCGTCAAGCCCGATTCCACGCGCCACCGTGAACTATCGCCAGCCAACTATTCGCCCGGCACCATTGTCGTGAACACCGCCGAGCGGCGGCTTTATCTCGTGCTGCCCAACGGCCAGGCGCTGCGCTACGGCATCGGCGTCGGCCGCGACGGCTTCCGCTGGAGCGGCGTCCACCGCATCACCGCCAAGAAGGAATGGCCGAGCTGGACGCCGCCCTCGCAGATGCTGGCGCGCCGGCCCGATCTGCCGCGCCACATGGCCGGCGGCATCGACAATCCGCTCGGCGCGCGCGCGATGTATCTGGGCTCGACGCTGTACCGCATTCACGGCTCCAACGAGCCGGAGACGATCGGCCAGGCGGTATCGTCGGGCTGCTTCCGCATGACCAATGACGACGTCACCGACCTCTACAGTCGCGTCTCCGTCGGCGCCACCGTGGTGGTGAAGAACTAGAAGGCGGCAGCGTGCACCTCGAAGCGGAACTTAGCTCGCGGCGTCGGTTCGAGACCGCTGATCAGGCCTTGCGCGCACCTCGCCGGTTGCGGCAGCGGCGTCGCAGAGCGATGATGCTTCGCCCTGCGTTCGCAGGCCTGATTCGGATGATTCGCGGCCGTTTTGGCGGCCGTCGCCTTCGACGGCGTCGATCGCCGCCGGCAGCGGTCCAGGCGAAATTCCCGCCATCGCCTCGCGCCAGCGCGCGGAGAAGAAGATCTTCACCGACAGCGAGATCGTCGACGGGTTTCTTCAAGACCGCGTTCGGCGCCGAATATCATCTGGCCGGCCGGGTCGACCGCATCCGGAAATACGACGTGCCGGTGCGGGTGTTCGCCGACGGCAACCGGCCGCGACCGCAAGGCGCAGCTCGCCAAAGTCGTCGCCGATATCGGCCAGCGCGTTCAGCATCTCGACATCGCCATGGCCGAGAACGGCGAAGGCGCCAACGTCCTGGTCAAGCTGGTGCGCGACCGCGATCTCTATCGCACCATCACGACCTTCTACGGCAGCGAGCGGGCGCGCGAGATCAGGACCTCGCTCGATCCGCAATGCCTGTCCGGCTTCCGCAAGAACGAGCAAGTATCGAAATCGAGCATTCCGACGTCATCCTCACCGTCGACAACGGCGATTTCATCTTCCTCGACTGCGCCTATGAGGAACTGCTGCAGTCGCTGGGGCCGATCAACGACACCAGTTCGGTGCCCTGGACCATGTTCAACGACAATGTGTCGATGGGATTTTTCGACGTCTACGACCAGTACATCCTGAACATTCTCTACGATCCGCGCATCAAGGCCGGCATGACCGTCGCCGGAGGTCAAGGCGGTGCTGCCCGAGGTGCTTGTCGACGTGCGGGTGTGGGTGCGGAAGGTCAACGATCTGGCGGAGTAGGCATCTGTGTCGTCCCTCCGAGCGTGACCCATATGCAGGGCCGTCTGCTCGAAGCTCAATACGACGCGCATCGAGCGCACCACGGCGTGATCGGTCCGCGTTCGCGGCGACGTCATCTCTACGCCGATTTTTCGAACAGCTCGCGTCCGATCAGCATGCGGCGGATTTCGCTGGTGCCGGCGCCGATCTCGTAAAGCTTGGCGTCGCGCAACAGCCGCCCGGTCGGATAGTCGTTGATATAGCCGTTGCCGCCGAGCAGCTGGATGGCGTCGAGCGCGCATTGCGTCGCCTTCTCGGAGGCATAGAGAATGGCGCCGGCGGCGTCCTCGCGCGTGGTCTCGCCGCGGTCGCAGGCTTTCGCCACCGCGTAGACGTAGGCGCGCGAGGCATTCATCGTGGTGTACATGTCGGCGATCTTGCCCTGCACCAGCTGGAAGCTGCCGATCGGCTGGCCGAACTGCTTGCGCTCGTGCACATAGGGCATGCACCACGTCGAGGCAGGCCTGCATGATGCCGAGCGGACCGGCGGCCAGCACCGAGCGCTCGTAATCGAGCCCCGACATCAGCACGTTGACGCCGCGGCCGACCTCGCCGAGCACGTTCTCCTCCGGCACTTCGCAATCCTCGAACACCAGTTCGCCGGTGTCGGAGCCGCGCATGCCGAGCTTGTCGAGCTTTTGCGCGGTGGAAAATCCCTTCATGCCTTTTTCGATGATGAAGGCGGTGATGCCGCGCGGGCCGGCGGCCGGATCGGTCTTGGCATAGACCACCAGCGTTTCCGCGATCGGGCCGTTGGTGATCCACATCTTGCTGCCGTTGAGGACGTAGCGGTCGCCCTTCTTCTCGGCGCGGGTCGTCATCGACACCACGTCGGAGCCGGCGCCGGGCTCCGACATCGCCAGCGCGCCGACATGCTCGCCGGAAATCAGCTTCGGCAGGTATTTCCGCTTCTGCGCTTCGCTGCCGTTGCGGCGGAGTCTGGTTGACGCAAAGGTTGGAATGCGCGCCGTAGGACAGGCCGACCGCCGCCGACGCCCGCGAGATTTCCTCGACCGCGATGCAATGCTCGAGATAGCCCAGCCCGCGAGCCGCCATATTCCTCCTCGACGGTGATGCCGTGCAGGCCGAGCGCGCCGAGCTTCGGCCAGAGATCGCGCGGAAACTGGTTGCTCTTGTCGATCTCGGCGGCGCGCGGCGCGATCTCGTGGGTTGAGAAATCCTGCACGGTCTCGCGGATCGCGTCCGCGGTTTCGCCGAGATCGAAATTGAACATCCGATGCGCGTTGGGAATCATGGGCTGGCGTGCCTCCGGGCAAATCATGCGGCTTGTTCGTGCACAGCCTTATTCGTTGCAAACAAGCTTGTCACGGGCGGAAAAGGCCGAGAAGGGGCCGTCGCCGGATCGCGGCGGCATTACCAGCGGCAGATGCGCGCAAACTGCCCTTGCCCTGCCGCGCGCAACGGGATGTAATTCGCCGGAATAACGCGCCTCCGGATGACCAGGGCGGGCAGACAAGTCAGGGAGCCGACCGATGCACGGGACCATCGATCCCGCTCAACACCTCGATCAGAGCGCCGCGCGGGAACGCGCCTTTTCGATGCCGCTCGACAGATTTCAATCCCGGCGATCCCGAGCTGTTTCACAACCGATACGTTCTGGCCCTATTTCGACCGGCTGCGAAAGGAAGCCCCGGTGCACTACTGCAGGGACAGCATGTTCGGGCCCTATTGGTCGGTGACCAAATACAACGACATCATGGACATCGAGACCAATCATGCGGTGTTCTCGTCGGCGGCTTCGCTCGGCGGCATCACCATCCGCGACGTCGCCTCCGACCTGCGGCGCGAAAGCTTCATCGCCATGGACCAGCCGCGCCACGGCGCGCAGCGCAAGACGGTGGCGCCGATGTTCACGCCGACCCATCTCGACCAGCTCGCGATCAACATCCGCCAGCGCTCGGCCGAATGCCTCGACAATCTGCCCGCGGAACGAGGTGTTCGACTGGGTCGATCAGGTCTCGATCGAACTGACCACGCAGATGCTCGCCGTGCTGTTCGATTTCCCCTGGGAGGACCGCCGCAAGCTGACGCGCTGGTCCGATGTCGCCACGACCCTTCCCGGCCCGGACGGCCTTGTCGCCACGGAAGACGAGCGGCAGGCCGAGCTGCTGGAGTGCGCGACCTATTTTGGAAAGCTCTGGAACGAGCGGATCAATCAGCCGCCGAAGAGCGACCTGCTGTCGATGATGGCGCACAGCGAGGCGACGCGCGACATGGACCCGAAGAATTTCCTCGGCAATTTGATCCTGTTGATCGTCGGCGGCAACGACACCACGCGCAACACGCTGTCGGGCAGCGTCTATGCGCTGAGCAAAAACCCGGACCAATACAAAAAGCTGCGCGAAAATCCTGATTTGATCGACAGCTTCGTGCCCGAAGTGATCCGCTGGCAGACGCCGCTGGCGCATATGCGTCGGACCGCGCTGCAGGATTACGAATTCCGCGGCAACAAGTTCAAGAAAGGGCGACAAGGTCGTGATGTGGTACGTCTCGGGCAACCGCGACGAGGACGTCATCGATCGTCCCTACGAGTTCATCATCGACCGGGCCCGGCCGCGCACTCACATTTCGTTCGGGTTCGGGATTCACCGTTGCGTCGGGCTCAGACTTGCCGAGCTGCAGCTGAAGATCATCTGGGAAGAAATCCTGAAGCGGTTCGACAATATAGAGGTGGTCGGCGAGCCCAAGCGGGTGTATTCGAGCTTTGTTAAAGGCTACGAGACCCTGCCGGTCCGAATTGCCGGCTGATCGCCTTTCAAGCCACGCGGGGAATGACGATGAACGTGCAGACCGCCATCCGCCCCGACAAGCGTGAGCTTCAGCGCCTGGCGCGCGAGGAAGCCTACTCGACGCCGCTCAGGGATTTCCACCCGGGCGCGCCGAAACTGTTTCAGAACGACACGCTGTGGCCTTGGTTCGAGCGGCTGCGCAAGGAAGAGCCGGTGCACTACTGCACCAACTCACCGATCGAACCTTATTGGTCGGTCGTCAAATACAACGACATCATGCATGTCGACACCAATCACGGCGTCTTCTCCTCCGACGTCAGCCTTGGCGGCATCTCGATCCGGGACGTGCCGCCGGGCTACGACTGGCCGAGCTTCATTGCGATGGATCAGCCGCGGCACTCTGCCCAGCGCAAGACGGTGTCGCCGATGTTCACGCCGACGCACCTGGACGAACTCGCCAGGCTGATCCGCGAGCGCTCGGTGAAAGTTCTCGACAATTTGCCGCGCAACGAGACCTTTGACTTCGTCGAACGGGTCTCGATCGAATTGACGACGCAGATGCTGGCGACGCTGTTCGATTTCCCCTGGGAAGAGCGCCGCAAGCTGACGCGCTGGTCCGACGTTTCGACGGCGCTGCCAAAGAGCGGCATCGTGGAGTCGGCGGAGCAACGCCGCAAGGAAATGGACGAATGCGCGGCTTATTTCACCAGGCTCTGGAACGAACGCGCCAAGGCCGAGCCGCGCAACGACCTCGTTTCGATGATGGCGCACAGCGACGCGACGCGTCACATGGACGGCGACAATCTGATGGGCAACATCATCCTGTTGATCGTCGGCGGCAATGACACCACGCGTAATACCATGAGCGGCTCGGTGCTGGCCTTGAACGAAAATCCCGACCAGTACCGCAAGCTGCGCGAAAACCCTGAGCTGATCGATTCCATGGTGCCGGAGGTGATCCGCTGGCAGACACCGTTGGCCCATATGCGCCGTACCGCTTTGGCCGACACCGAGATCGGCGGCAAGAAGATCAAAAAGGGCGAGCGGGTCGTGATGTGGTACGTCTCGGGCAATCGCGACGAAGAGGCGATCGAGAGCCCCAACGAATTCATCATCGACCGCCCGCGTCCACGCACCCATCTGTCATTCGGCTTCGGCATCCACCGCTGCGTCGGCATGCGGCTCGCCGAATTGCAATTGAAGATCGTATGGCAGGAGATACTCAAACGCTTCGACCGGATCGAGGTGGTAGGCGAGCCGAAGCGGGTCTATTCCAGCTTCGTGCGCGGTATCGAATCCTTGCCTGTACGCATCCCTTCCTTAAGTCGATAGTCTCTTGAGCGCCGAGCTAAACCCGCCGGATCTTGCCGCAACCCTTACAGCCAAGGGCTTTACCGGCGCCGCCGGGTTCCGCGTGGTCGCGGTCGAACCGGGCCGCGCCGAGCTTGCTTTGTCGCGCCGCGAGGATCTGGTGCAGTTCTTCGGCCACTTCCATGGCGGCGTCATCACCGCGCTGGCCGATCAGGCCGCCGGCATTGCCATCACTTCAGCGCTGCCCAAGGGGCGGATCGGCGTCAGCGTCGAAATCAAAGTGAATTTCCTGAGCCCCGCCGATGGTGCAGAGCTTGTGGCCCGCGCCAAAACCTTGCAAATGTCGGGTTCGATCGGTGTGGCCACGGTCGAAGTTTTCACCAGGGACGACAAGTCCGAACGCCTTTGCGCATTCTGCACGGCCACCATGCGCGCCCTCGATCTGCCGGCCGGGTTTTCATGACTGCACAAGAACAACAAGACGAATACGCCGATATCCGCGACGCGGTTGCGAAGCTTTGCGCCCAATTCCCCGGCGAATACTGGCGCAAGCTCGACCGCGAGATGGCCTATCCAAGCGCCTTTGTCGGCGCGCTGACGCAGGCCGGATATCTCTCGGTTTTGATCCCCGAAGAATATGGCGGCGCGGGGCTGAAGCTTTCAGCAGCGGCGGCTATCCTGGAGGAGATCCAGCGCGCCGGCTGCAACGGCGGCGGCTGCCACGCCCAGATGTACACCATGGGCACGCTGCTGCGACACGGCTCTGCCGAGCAGAAAGCCCAATGGCTGCCCAAGATCGCAAGCGGCGAGTTGCGGCTGCAGGCTTTCGGCGTCACGGAGCCGACCAGCGGCACCGACACCTCTTCCCTGAAGACCTTCGCCCGGCGCGAAGGCAACGACAGCTACATCGTGAACGGCCAGAAGATCTGGACCAGTCGCGCCGAACATTCCGACCTGATGATCCTGCTCGCGCGCACCACCCCAAAGGAGCAGACCAAAAAGCGCACCGATGGATTGTCTGTGTTCATCGTCGATATGCGTGAAGCCAAAAATGCGGGACTCTCGATCCGCCCGATCCGCACCATGATGAACCACTCGACCACGGAAGTGTTCTTTACGGACATGAGGGTGCCGGCGGAGAACCTGATCGGCGAGGAAGGCAAGGGCTTCCGCTACATCCTCTCAGGGATGAATGCCGAGCGCATTTTGATCGCGGCCGAATGCATCGGCGACGCCAAGTGGTTTATCGCCAAGGCATCAGACTACGCCAGGGAGCGGTCCGTGTTTGGTCGTCCGATCGGCCAGAACCAGGGGGTCCAGTTTCCAATCGCTAAAGCTTACGCCTCGATGCGGGCCGCTGAATTGATGGTGAAGGAAGCGACCCGCAAATACGAGGCCGGCCTTGATTGCGGCGCCGAGGCCAACATGGCCAAAATGCTCGCAGCCGACGCGTCCTGGGAAGCGGCGAACGCTTGCGTGCAGACCCATGGCGGCTTCGGCTTTGCCGAGGAATATGATGTCGAGCGCAAATTCCGCGAGACGCGGCTCTATCAGGTCGCGCCGATCTCGACCAATCTGGTGCTGTCCTTTATCGCCGAGCACGTGCTCGGGATGCCCCGTTCTTACTGAGGCAATCACATGCTGCCGCTCGATGGAATCAAGGTCGTTGCGATCGAACAGGCCGTCGCCGCGCCGTTCTGCAGCTCGCGCCTGGCGGACGCCGGCGCTGACGTCGTCAAGGTGGAGCGGCCGGAGGGCGATTTCGCGCGGGGCTACGATGCCGCCGCCAAGGGACAGAGCAGTTATTTTGTCTGGCTCAATCGCGGCAAGCATTCGGTGGTGATCGATCTCGCGACCCAAGAGGGCCGTCACAGCCTCGAACAGCTCATTGCCGGCGCCGACGTGTTGCTGCAGAATCTCAAGCCGGGCTCCATGGACAAGCTCGGCTTTTCGCTGGAGCGACTGAAGAAGGATTATCCGGCGCTGATCTGCTGCACTATTTCCGGATATGGCGACGATGGCCCGTACGCCCATCGCAAGGCCTATGATCTCTTGATCCAGGCGGAGAGCGGGCTTGCCTCGATCACCGGCGGAGCGGACGGGCCTTCGCGCGTCGGCCTGTCCATCGTCGATGTCGCGACCGGCGCGACCGCCCATGCATCGATCCTGGAAGCCTTGATCGCGCGTTCGCGCACCGGTAAGGGCGCGGATATCCGCATCTCGATGTTCGACGTGATGGCGGACTGGCTGACGGTGCCGCTGCTCAATTCGGAGGCCGGCAATCCACCGCAACGCATGGGCCTCGCCCATCCCTCGATCGCGCCTTATGGCGTATTCCGATCCAGAGATGGCAAGGACATCCTGATTTCGATCCAGAGCGAGCGGGAGTGGAAGAAACTCTGCGCGGACGTGCTGGGTCAGCCCGACCTGCCTGCCGATCCCAAATTCTCCAATATGGTCGAGCGCGTCCGCAACCGTCAGCTCACCGACAAGGCGGTCGGCGACATCTTCGCGAAGTTGACCCGCGACGAGCTCCTGAAGCGTTTGTCCGATTCCGACATCGCATTCGCCGAGGTCAACAGCATGGCCGATCTCGCGGTTCATCCGCATCTGCGCCGCATTGAGGTGGAAACGCCAAAGGGGGCTGTGAGCTATCCGGCCCCCGCCGCCATTTTCGTCGACCAGCCGCGCCGGTATGGCGCCGTGCCTGGGATCGGCGACCGCGCCGATACGTCCCAAGTCTCTCGCGTTCGGAAATCGTCATGACTGAAAAGCTCGACCTTGATTATCTGCGCCAATGGATCGGCCGCACCAGTGAGGCGTCCGATGTCGTCACCGCGCAACTGGTAAAGGAGCTGCGCGCGACGCTGTTCCAGGAGATCGGGGAGCCGAAGCCGGGCGACGCCGCGCCCTTTACCGTTCACTGGTGCGTGGCGCCGACGGTGTTTCCCATGGCGCAACTGGGTCCCGACGGCCACCCGACCCGCGGCGGCTTCCTGCCGCCGGTGCCGTTACCGCGCCGGATGTGGGCCGGCGGCGAACTTGAGTTTTTCGACGCCCTGCGCGTCGGCGATGAAGCGAGACGGACCTCACGCATTTCGGACGTCACCATGAAAACCGGCTCGACCGGCGCGTTGTGTTTCGTTTCCGTCGAGCATCTGATCACAACGGCGCGCGGCACCGCGATCCGCGAGCGCCAGGACATCGTCTACCGCGACATTTCAAGCCCGCAACAACCGGCCAAGCCGTCCGCGCCGGCTCCGGCTGCGCAGCATCGCGAAACGCACATGGCCGATCCCGTGCTGCTGTTCCGCTATTCCGCGCTGACGTTCAACGGTCATCGCATTCACTACGACCGCGATTACGTGACCAAGGTCGAAGGCTATCCCGGCCTGATTTTTCACGGGCCCCTGCAAGCGGCATTCATTGTGGAATTGGCGGCGAAACTGCATGGCGGCGCCCCGCCCAAAAACCTGAGATATCGCGGGGTGCAGCCGCTGTTCGAAGGCAGCGAGTTCTCCGTGAATGCGAACAAGAACGGTGGCGGGATGGAGCTTTGGACGGCGAACTCAGCCGGCCAGCCGACCATGAAAGGCACCGCGACGTGGTAAAGACTACGCCGTCATCGCGGGCCAGCATCACCGTCAAGCAAGCAGTTTTTGAGCTGCTGCGCGCCTTCGGCATCAAAAAAGTGTTCGGCAACCCTGGCTCGACGGAACTGCCGTTCCTGAGCGACTGGCCCGACGATATCGAATATGTGCTGGGTTTGCAGGAATCTTCCGTGGTCGGCATGGCCGACGGCTATGCGCAGGCCACCCGTAACGCCGGCTTTGTCAATCTGCATTCCGCCGCCGGCGTCGGTCACGCACTCGGCAACATCTTCAACGCCCATCGCAACCAGACGCCGCTGGTGATCACCGCCGGTCAACAAGCGCGATCCATCCTGCCGCTGCAGCCCTTTCTCTATGCCGAGCGCGCGACCGAGTTTCCGCGGCCCTATGTCAAGTTCAGCATCGAGCCCGCGCGAGCCGAAGACGTCCCGGCCGCGATCGCACGCGCTTATTACATCGCGATGCAGCCGCCCTGCGGGCCGACTTTCGTGTCCATCCCGGTCGACGATTGGAGCCATCTGTCGCAATCCATCGAGGCTCGTCAGATCAGCCGGGAAATCGGACCCGATCCGAAAGCGATGAGAGCGCTTGCGACGGCGCTCGCCGCAAGCAAGCACCCTGCCCTCATCGTCGGCCCCGCGGTCGACCGCGCGGGTGCCGTCGAGTTGATGGTGAGGCTAGCGGAGAAGGCGAAAGCCAGCGTCTGGGCCAGCCCGTTCTCGGCGCGCTGCTCTTTCCCGGAGCGGCATCCGCAATTCGCCGGCTTCCTCCATGCCTCGCCGGCACCGCTTTCCGATGCGTTGCGCGGGCACGATCTGATCGTCGTCATCGGCGCGCCGGTTTTCACCTTTCACGTTGAGGGTCACGCCGCGATTTTCGACGGCGCGACGACAATCTATCAGATCATCGAGGACCCTAACGCGGCTTCGGTATCGCCGATGGGCACCAGCATCATCGCCACCATGAAGCCCGCGCTGGACATGCTGCTGGATTTGCTGCCGGACACCAAGCGCCCGGTTCCGGCTGGCCGCGGTTCGCCTCCGGTGCCAGAACCGACAGATCCAATTCCCGTCGACTACCTGCTGCACGCGCTTTCGCGGGCCATGCCTGACGACGCAGCGCTGGTCGAAGAAATTCCGTCGCATCGCACGGCGATGCAGAAGTTTCTGCCGATGGCCGGACAGGACAGTTTCTACACCATGGCAAGCGGCGGTCTCGGCTATGGCTTGCCCGCTTCGGTCGGCATGGCGCTAGGCCGGCCCGACCGCCGCACCGTTTGCCTGATCGGCGATGGTTCGGCGATGTATTCCATTCAGGCCCTGTGGACCGCGGCGCAACGCAATTTGCCGCTGACCATCGTTGTCATCAACAATGCCGGATACGGCGCATTGCAGTCGTTCAGCCAATTGATGCAGGTCCGCAACGTGCCCGGCCTCGATCTACCTGACATCGATTTCGTAGGGATCGCAGTGGGCTTGGGCTGCGACGCAGTGCGCGTCAGCACATCATCCGATCTCGCGCCCGCGCTGGCGCGCGGCCTTGCGCATGATGGCGTCAGCCTGATCGAGGTTGTCGTGGATGCAGCGGTGCCGCTTCTATATGCGAAGAGCTGACGGCAAGGTTCATTCGCGTTGAAACGCTTTCGGCTATTTCCGATAAGCTTCGCGCATCCCGGCCTGAATTTTGGCCATCCCTGCGATCCAGCGATCGTAGTTCTCGGTTTTTTTGCGCATGTAACCGAGCACTTGCGGGTGCGGCAAAATCAGAAACGCTTCCTGCTCGATACCCGCCAGCGCATCTTTCGCGACCTGCTCCGGCGACAGATCGCCGTCGCCGGATTGCGGGCCTTTCGGAATCGAACGCAGCATGTTGGTGTCGACGCCCTGCGGACACAAGATCGAAACCTTGATGCCGTCGGCCTTGTGCGAGATCGCGAGATTCTCCGCAAAACCGACCGCGGCATGCTTGGTGGTGGAATAGGCCGGACTTCCGACTTGGGACAACAGACCCGCCGCGGAGATGGTGTTCAGAAAATAGCCCCCGCCGCGCGCCTTCATGCGTGGGACAAGATGCCGCGCCGCATAAACGTGCGCCATGACGTGGATAGCCCAGCTGCGGGACCAAGGCTCGTCGGACGTTCCGCCGGCATTCACCGATAACGGATCGAAACCGCCGCCGATCCCGGCATTGGAGCAGAACAGCGCAACAGGTCCGAACATCCGTTCGGTTTCCTCAATGACATGCAGGACATCTTTTTCCTGCCCGACATCGCATTTGAACGCCGCGCCGCCGACCGACGCCGCGACAGCCTCGGGCGCCGGCATGATCGAGATCCACAACAACGACCTTGGCCGCGCCGGCTCGATGAAAGGTTTCGCAGAGCGCCTTGCCGATGCCGTTGGCCCCGCCAGTGACGATCACAACCTTGCCCGTCACCTGCATCGCTGCAATCCTCTATTTAGGGCAACCCGAAAACAGGCGCCCGGTATCCCAAGACATTGCTTGGATAGATATCTCAACTCAACACGAGATCGAGGACGGCGGTGTAGTGGCAGCCAGCGCCCAGCAGCACGAAGAAATGCCAAATCGCGTTCTGGAAACGCAGCCGACGCCAGGCGTGAAAGATCACCCCGAGACTATACAGCGCGCCGCCCGCGACCACCAACCACAGCGCCATTTTCGGCAGCGCGGTGACGACGAAATCATAAAGCATCGCGCCGCTCCAGCCCAACGCGAGATAAAGCCCGACGGAAAGCCGGTCGAAGCGGCCGGGCCAGCCGAGTTTCAGCACGATGCCGAAAATCGCAACGCACCACACACCGATGAGCAGCGCGACGGCGAAGATGCTGTCCTTCACTTCCATGATGAACGGCGTATAGGTCGCTGCGATCAGCACATAAATCGCCGAGTGATCGAACCGCCGCAGAACCCATTTGGCGCGTGATACCGGCCACAGATTATAGCTCGCCGACAAGGCGAGCATCGCGAGCAATCCCGCAACATAGATTGACACCACGACAATATCGATCGCGGTGGCGTAAATGGCGGTGAGCACAACCAGCACGGTCGCGGCGATCAATCCCAGGCATACACCGACCGCATGCACGATGCCGTCGGCGATCAATTCCGCCCGATCATAGTTCCAGCCGACTACGCCGGCCGCCGCATGATGCGAAGTCGAGGCGGGTTGCTTCGGTCTGAAGATGGACATGCGACCTCATCGATCTCTACGGTGCCGAAGCGATAAAACATAGGTCGCGAGAGGTCAACGAGCTCCGTTCGTGTTCCCGCTTCGCTCTGGATCGCGCTCGAATGCGACGCTTGATTTCAGCCTTTCAATCGCCACCTTTTCAGGCAGTTCGACCGCCTTTGCATCACCTGAGTTTGCTACGTCCGCATGGCCCCCACTTTCCAGGATATCGTCGAGGAAGCGCGGCTATCGGCGCGCGCGCTACTGGATTACGGCGAGCAGTTCTTCAATCCAACGGTCCGGCTTGGCGTCACCGGATTGTCGCGGGCCGGCAAGACGGTATTCATCACCGCGCTGGTCCACGGGCTGACGCGAGCCGGCCGCTTTCCGGTTTTCGAGCCGTTTGCTACGGGGCGCATCGCACGCGCGCGCCTCGAGCCGCAGCCGGACGACGCTGTGCCGCGTTTCGACTATGAAGGCCACGTGCGGGAGTTGATCGCGGAACGACGCTGGCCCAACTCGACTGTCGACATCAGCGAATTGCGGCTCGTCATCGACTACCAGCGGCGTAACGGCGCCGATCGCAGGCTCACCCTCGATATCGTCGATTATCCCGGCGAATGGCTGCTCGATCTGCCGCTGCTCAACAAAAGCTACGCGCAGTGGTCCCATGAAAGCCTCGCTCTGTCTCGCGAAAAGCCCCGCGCGCATCTTGCATCCGAGTGGCACGCTTTCCTCGGTACGCTCCAGCCAAACGGGCGGGAGGACGAACAGGCGACGCTGACCGCCGCCAAGCTTTTCACCGACTACTTGCGGGCCTGCCGCGCCGAGACCTTCGCCATGAGCCTGCTGCCGCCGGGCCGTTTTCTGATGCCGGGCAATCTGGCCGGCTCGCCGGCGCTGACGTTTGCGCCACTCGATGTTCCCGCCGATGCCGAAGCACCTGACGGTTCGCTATGGGCGATGATGCGACGGCGCTATGAGGCCTACAAGGACGTCGTGGTACGCCCTTTTTTTCGCGACCATTTCGCCCGGCTGGATCGCCAGATCGTACTCGTCGATGCGCTTGCTGCGTTCAATTCGGGCCCCGAGGCGCTGCACGATCTCGAAGCGGCGCTGGCCGGCATTCTGGATTGCTTCAGGATTGGCCGCAGCAGCTTTATCTCGAGCCTGTTCCGGCCGCGAATTGATCGCGTGCTGTTTGCAGCCACCAAAGCTGATCATTTGCATCATTCCAGTCACGATCGGCTGGAGGCGGTACTGCGCCGCGCGCTGACCGGGGCTGTGGCCCGCGCCGAGAGTACCGGCGCTGCAATCGACGTGGTGGCACTGGCCGCGGTGCGCGCCACCCGCGAGGCCCAGGTGCAGCGCGGTCGCGACAGACTACCCTCGATCCTGGGCACACCCGCATCTGGCGAGAGCGCCAATGACGAGGCCTTCGACGGCAATACCGAGGTGGCAACCTTTCCGGGCGATCTGCCCGCGAACCCCGAGGACCTCTTTAGAGGTGAAGGCGCGTTCCGCGGTCTCGCCAGCGCCGCGGGCGGAAACGCCGATTTTCGCTTTCTGCGCTTTCGCCCGCCACTGCTCGAACGCGACGGCACAAATCAGCCCGCTCTGCCTCACATCCGCCTCGACCGCGCCCTCCAGTTCCTGATCGGAGACAAACTGCAATGAGCGAGCGAACGCAGCACCGGCGGCCGGCGACCTTCAAGCTCGACGATCCCGCCGTGACCGTGATGGACGCAGAGGACTCCCCCCGCGCCGCCCGCGGCGCCGTCCATATCACGCCCGAGTCCGATCCCGCGCTGTTGCCGGTGCCGCTCGAGGCCGCGATCCCTGTCAAACCCGCGTTCCGCTGGGGCACGGTGTTCTGGGCTGCCACTGCCGGGTTGGTTCTGCTCGGCGTTGGGCTCGGCGTTGTCAAGCTGATCGAAGATTTGTTCGCGCGGAGCGAAAGCCTCGGGATGCTTGGGGTGGCGCTCGCGTTCATCGCCGCGCTCGCGCTGATTGTGGTGACGGTGCGCGAAGTTCTCGGCCTGACGCGACTTGCGGCGATCGAACAACTGCATCTTCGCGCCGCCGAGGTGCTCGTCAGCGATGATCGTGCCGCAAGCCGTTTGATCGTCGATGACCTCCTCAAACTGGCGCATCAAAACCCGCACCAGGCCCGCGCCCGGGCCGCGCTGCTGGGCCATGCCGGCGACATCATCGACGGCGCCGATATGATCAAGCTGGCCGAACGCGAACTGATGACGGGCCTCGATCAGCAGGCGCGCCGGCTGGTTTCGGCGGCGGCGCAACGGGTATCAGTCGTCACCGCCGTCAGCCCTCGCGCCTTGATCGACGTGCTGTTCGTGTTTGTGGCGTCGCTGCGGTTGATCCGGCAATTGGCGCGGCTGTATGGCGGCCGGCCGGGCGCACTGGGAATGATCCGGCTGATGCGCCATGTCATTGCACACCTCGCGATCACCGGGGGAATGGCGGCGAGCGACAGCCTGGTGCAGCAGATGCTCGGCCACGGCATCGCGGCAAAGCTCTCGCAGCGACTCGGCGAAGGCATCCTCAACGGGCTGCTCACCGCGCGGCTCGGGCTCGCCGCAATCGAGGTGACCCGCCCTCTCCCGTTCACCGCATTGCCGCGGCCCGCGCTTGCCGATCTGGCAAAGGACCTGCTCCGCAAGCGCGAGGCCGACGAGTAGAGCGTTAAGCCAATGCGCGCCAGCGAAACAGAGGAGAGTCGGGCGGCGGCGAAAGCTCAGGCGTCCAATCGGTCAGTTTTTCAATCGCGTACGTATCCATCACGACCCCGCGCCAGACCCGCGGCACACGCTCGAGCGGCTGCCGCGTTGGTGTGACGTAATACCAGATCGGATTTTCGTTATCGGGCTCGCGCCCGACATAAAGACCGGTACGGCCGGCAATCAGGCTCATGCCGGGGTCGCGGAAGCCCTGAAACCTGCCGCGTTCGTTGAACTGAATCACAGGGACGCGATCCCTGAGGAACCAGCGCAGCATCGCGTAGGTGCGGTAGTCCGTGGTCGCGATCCAGCTTGCGCCGGTCTTTTGCAACTCGACCTGCGCGCGCTCAACGACCTCCTGATACCCCGCCTCGCCGCCGATCGGATCGGCCTTGCCGATGAAATTGAAGGGGCTGACGACATAATACAGAAAGACCAGAACGACCGTGGCTATGCCCGAAGCGATCGCAATCCTGGTCCATCGCACGGTCGATCTCGTCATCCGAACCGGCCAGCCCTCGCCCGGCAGCACGGCGATGTTGATCGCGACGGCGGCAAAGCCGATCGGCCAGATGAACATTGGCCAGGTGTCGCCAACACGTAACGTGAGCGATTTCCAGAGGAAATAAAGAAACGGTACGAGGACCGAGGTGGATAGCAGGATCGCAATCGGCTCGCCTCGCCGATATCCGCGCCATGCCGTCAGCGTCACCGCCGACAGAACAACCGGCAGCATGACGAACCCGACCTGTCCGAATTGCAGGCCGATGAAGTCTCCGAGGGTGCGAAGCGACACCTCGCGGGTTGCAGCCGCCCGCACGAACTGAAACTTGAACGACGCCCAATCATGCTGCGCGTTCCAGATCAACACGGGAGCAAACAGCGCAGCGGCGAGAAGCGCCGCGAGCCATGGATAGGGGCTGAGCAACCAGCGGCGACGCCAATCCGGCACCAGCATGAACGCCGCTACCGCCGGAAGCAGCATGATCGCGGTGAATTTCGACAATAGCGCAAGCCCGCCGAAGGCGCCCGCCGCGAGCCACCAGCGCGCATCATCGCTCTCCACGAGCCGGACCAACGCCCAGACCATCGCGACTGCGAACGGGATCAACGCCGTGTCGGGCGAGACCTTGGCCATCAGCAGGCCGTAATACAGCGCTGCTTCCGGCAACAGCACTGCAATTGCTATCGCCCGCACATCATGCGTGACGCGGCGCACGATGTCGGCGAGCAGCACTTGCGTGAGCAGCATCGCCAGCACGCCGGCAAACCTGACGCCGAAATTAGTGTCGCCGAAGATTGCTGTGCCGAAGCGAATGAACCAGGCGATCATCGGCGGATGATCGAGAAACGAGAGTGCGCTCTCCTTTGACCAAGTCCAGTAATAGGCTTCGTCCGTGCGCAGATCGATCACGCTGGCATAGATCACCCGCAATCCGGTCATCGCAGCGATGATGATGATAGCCGCCAACCATTGCCGGGCAGCGGAAACGTCCGGCTTCGCGGGAATTTCTGGCGGGGCGGTTTTCACGGCGCTTTCTCCCCGACTCCCACGGGGGTGTCAACTCGGCCGCGGACCGCTGTGGGTAAATCAAATCGATGCCTTTGGAGTGGAATAAACGTCACCTATCGTCGATACTTGTTTTCATGGATCGCATGGCATTTCGCAACAAACTCGCAAGATGGACCCGCGGCATAGGCGTGCGGCAGGTTCGGCTTGCCTGCGGGCTTGTGCTGTTCACGTATCTGATCAGCCACTTTCTCAACCATGCGCTCGGTAACATATCGATGGATGCGCTGGCGGCCGGCGTACGCATCCACACCATGTTCTGGCAATTTCTTCCGGTCGTGATCGTGTTCTATAGCGCGGTGCTGGTGCACTCGGGCTTGGGGATTTGGGCTTTGTACCAGCGCAGACAATTCCGCTGGAAAGCGATCGAGCCGCTTCAGCTTGTGCTTGGGCTGAGCGTTCCTGCGCTCATCGTCGCCCATGTCGTCGGCGCGCGGGTCGGCGAAACCCTTTTCGGACATGAAAAGCTCTATCCACAGGAGCTCTATGCATTCTGGGTCGCATGGCCGTACAAGGCTTGGCAGATGTCCGCGGTGCTCATCATCGCCTGGGTGCATGGCTGCATCGGCCTTCATTTCTGGTTCCGAATGAAAGCTTTTTACAATCGCGCGGCGCCCTTCCTGCTCGCGCTCGCCGTGCTGATCCCGACGCTGGCTCTGCTGGGCTTCTATCAGGGTGGAAGAACCGTGCTCGCCCAGAGCCAACAACCCGAATGGCGGGCGAACAATCTTTCGCAACGCGAGGTCGGAACGGCAGCCGAGCAGAAAACATTGGATGATATCGCCGATTATTTCCTGACCGGCTATCTCGGCCTGATCGGGTTTGTCTTGCTGGCGAGAGGCGCGCGGCTGCTGCATGAGCGTCGCGGCGGCATGATCACGCTGTCCTACGGCAACGGTCGCACCATCCGCGTGCCAAAGGGACTCAGCGTGCTCGAGGCGAGCCTGCGCAACAATGTCCCGCATGCGAGCGTTTGCGGCGGTCGCGCGCGTTGCTCGACCTGCCGCATCCGCGTGATCGGGGATAGCGGCGAACTTCCCGCGCCCTCGCCGCGAGAGGCCTTTGTGCTTGCACGCGTGGGCGCGTCCGATCCGTCGATCCGTTTGGCGTGTCAATTGCGACCGACGTCGGATCTTTCGTTCTTCCAGCTTTTCATGCCGCACCTGATGTCCGCGAATATGCATGCTTCGAACCCGGCCCGGATCGGCCAGGAGCGTTATCTCGTGAGCGTGTTCGTCGACATGCGCGGTTCGACCCAACTTGCCGAAAAGCGATTGCCATTCGACACCGTATTCATCGTCAACCGTTTCCTTGGGGCGGTATCGCAGGCCGTGATCGAGTGTGGCGGCCGACCCAATCAATTCGCCGGCGACGGCATGCTGGCGCTGTTCGGATTATCCACCGGGCCGCAGACCGCCTGCCGTCAGGCACTGAAGGCGGTGGCCAGAGTAGCGGCCAATGTCGAGGAATTGAATCAATTCTTGAGCCACGATCTGCGCGAACCGATTCGCTTCGGGATCGGGGTTCAGGGCGGAGAGGTGATTGTCGGCGAGATCGGCTACCGCGACCACATGGTGTTCACCGCACTCGGCGACGCCGTCAATGTCGCCGCCAGGCTGCAGGACATGACCAAGACCATCGGATGTGAGGCGATCATCTCGGAAGACGTCCGCCTCACTGCCGGGCTTGGGGCCGGCGCCTTGCCGCAGCGGGAGGTAACGATCCGCGGACGAGCCGAACCGATGCTCGTGCGCACGGTCGCGAACGCAAAGACGTTATCCGAACTGGTCGAAGATCCGGAAGCCGTTTCCGCCTTGGCCGCATCGGATCCGGGCCTACACGCCGAAACCACGATTTGACTTCGATAGTATGGGTGCGAGTATCGCGTGACTTGAGTTCCGGTCGCGACCGGCTCAACCAGAAGCTCCGGAGCAAGCCCGAATGTTCGATAGACGAGAGTTGATCAAGCGCACCGGCATCGCGGCCCTTGCGACAGGTTTCAGTTCCGTGAAGGCGATCGCCGAGACCCTGACGCTACCGTTCGATAATGGCGAACGGCCGTTAGTGAGATATCCGCAGAAGCGTCCCATGATCGGGCTGACCAGCCGGCCGCCACAACTGGAAACGCCGTTTCAAGTCTTCAACGCCGGCCCGATCACGCCGAACAATGCTTTTTTCGTGCGCTATCATCTCGCGAATGTTCCGCTCGATATTGATCCGGACAAATTCACCCTGGAGGTCAAGGGCAAGGTCGATCATCCGCTAAAGCTGTCGTTGAAAGAGATCAAGAAACTGAGAGCGGTCGAACTCGTCGCGGTCAATCAATGCTCGGGAAACAGCCGCGGGCTGTTCGACCCCCGGGTTGCCGGTGGCCAATTAGGCAACGGCGCGATGGGCAATGCGCGCTGGCGCGGCGTGCCGCTGAAAACCGTGCTCGATATGGCCGGCGTGCAACAAGGCGCCAAACAGGTCACCTTCAACGGCATGGACGGACCGGTGCTCGACAAGACTCCGGACTTCGTCAAGGCGCTCGACATCGATCACGCCCGCGATGGTGAGGTAATGCTCGCTTACGGCATGAACGGTGACCACCTGCCCGTTCTCAATGGTTTTCCGCTTCGCCTCGTCGTGCCCGGTTATTACGGCACTTATTGGGTAAAGCACCTCAATGAGATTACCGTCATCGACAGCGTCTTCGACGGCTTCTGGATGAAGACGGCCTACCGCATTCCGGATACGCCGTGCAACTGCGTCGAGCCGGGCACCGCGCCTAAAGCGACAATCCCCATCAACCGCTTCACCGTTCGCTCCTTTATCACCAGCGTGGCCGATGGCGCAAAATTGAAGCCGGGCAACACCGTTTTGAAGGGAATAGCTTTCGATGGCGGAAAGGGCATCAAGGAGGTCGCCGTATCCATAGATGGCGGCAAGACCTGGACGCCAGCCAAACTCGGGAAGGATCTCGGAAATTATTCTTTTCGCGAATGGACGCTGCCGATACGGCTCGCGGCGGGCAGCCACGAACTCAAGGTTCGCGCCACCAACAACGCCGGAGATACTCAACCGGCCGATCCCCGATGGAATCCGGCCGGCTATTTGCGGAACGTTATCGAAACCGTTCGCGTGACCGCGGCGTGAGGAGAATGACCATGCCTCGTGTTTCGCTTCAGGCCTTAGCCGCCGTCGCGCTGCTCGGCCTCGCCTCGGCGCAAGCCACACCGCTTGCCTATACACTTCCCGAGGAAACCGCGGCCCTCAAACCCGGACCAAACCTCGATGTGGTACGGAACAATTGCACCGGCTGTCACTCCGCCGATTACATCACCACCCAGCCACGAGGTCCTAAATTCAAAAAGGATTTCTGGCAGGCGGAGGTCACCAAGATGATCAAGGTCTATGGCGCCCCGATCGATGAAGCCGAAGTCGGCAAAATCGTCGATTATCTCGCCGCTACCTATTGAGGCTCATCCCGGCGCAGGCCCTCCGGTTCCCTGAATTTTGGGCCTCAAGTTCCCAAAAAACGCGCGGCTGTGGGTTGGACGCATGCGCGAAGCAGCCGCGGTTTTACCAAGTCCGACGAAAGAAATAAGGCAAAACCCCGCTGATGCACCGCGATATGGCCCGTTTTCGACTAAATCCCGCCATCGTTTGAACTTTCAAGCCTGTCCCAATCAGCGTATCTTTCTCCGCCGGACATGCCGGTTGGCGGGGACCGGCTGTTCGTTTTTTATTTTTAATCCCGCGGAGACGGCGTGATGGCTAAAGGTACTGTTAAATGGTTCAACCCGACCAAAGGCTACGGATTTATCCAGCCAGCTACGGGCGGCAAGGACGTTTTCGTTCATATTTCAGCAGTCGAGAAGGCTGGTCTTTCGAGCCTCAATGAAGGGCAAACGGTCGAGTACGAAGAGATTGCCAATCGCGGCAAGACCTCGGCCGAGAACCTTAAGGTATAGCGCAGTACGCGCGGAGTAGGCGCGTTCCCGGACCAAATCCGGGTCGAGCTTAAAATCTCAGAAAAACTTACGACCTCCGGCGAGAGCAGTAATGCTCTTGCCGCGCGGGACTTGTTTTGCGAAGCCGAACGGCCCGTTGCGTGGTAAAACACCGCGGCTTGAAGGCATGGCATGACGTCCGACACCCCGCCCTTTCCGTCCTTTGGCTCCGCCTACGCGCCCGACGATTACTCGATTGCGGCAAAGCTTCTCAGTACGGACGGATTAACCGCGGCGCAGAACGCCCGAATTGATCGTACCGCCACACGCCTGATCGAAGCGATCCGCGCCGAACGCGACCGGCTCGGCGGCGTCGAGGACATGCTGCGCGAATTCGCGCTGTCCACCAAGGAAGGGCTGGCGCTGATGGTGCTGGCGGAAGCGCTACTGCGTGTGCCGGACGCCGCCACCGCAAACCAGTTCATCGAGGACAAACTCGGCGAAGGCGATTTTCTCCATCACGAAACAAAGTCCACGGCGTTCCTGGTCAATGCCTCGGCCTGGGCGCTTGGGATGTCCGCGCGGGTAATTCAGCCCGGCGAAACCCCGCAAGGAACCATCGGACGGCTCGTAAAGCGGCTCGGTGCGCCAGCGGTTCGCGCGGCCACGCGACAGGCCATGCGGTTGATGGGCAGCCATTTCGTCCTTGGCGAAACCATCGAAGCCGCGCTCGCCCGGGCACGCTCGCCTTCGTCGCGCGCCCCACGCTATTCGTTTGATATGCTCGGCGAAGGCGCGCGCACCGCCGGAGATGCAACACGATATTTCGACGCCTACGCCAGCGCGATCGAAACGATCGGCCGTACGGCCGGGGAGCAGGCGTTACCGGACCGGCCCGGCATTTCGGTCAAGCTCTCCGCCCTGCACCCACGCTTCGAGGCGGTGAGCCGCAGCCGGGTGATGACGGAGCTGGTGCCGCGTCTGCTCGATCTGGCCCAACGCGCGAAGACGTATGATCTGAATTTCACCGTGGATGCCGAAGAGGCCGACCGGCTGGAATTGTCGCTCGATGTCATCGCTGCGACGCTTCGGCATTCATCGCTCGATCAGTGGAGTGGCTTTGGGCTGGCGGTCCAGTCGTATCAGAAACGCGCTTCAGAGGTGATCGCGTATGTCGATGAACTTGCGCGGACACTGAACAGGCGATTGATGGTGCGTCTGGTCAAGGGCGCCTATTGGGACACCGAGATCAAGCGTGCCCAGGAGCGCGGCCTTGACGGCTATCCAGTGTTCACCCGAAAGGCGATGACCGACCTCAACTACATCGCCTGCGCTCGGCAATTATTGGCGTTACGCCCTCGGCTATTTCCGCAATTCGCGACTCACAATGCACTGACGGTCGCGACTGTTATGCAGCTTGCCGGTGAGCAGGGCGATTTCGAATTCCAGCGCCTGCATGGCATGGGCGACGCGCTGTACGCCACTTTGGCTGAAGATCATCCAGAGTTGGCCTACCGGACCTATGCGCCAGTCGGCAGCCACCGCGATCTCCTCGCCTATCTGGTGCGGCGACTTTTGGAGAATGGCGCCAACTCCTCCTTCGTGGCGCTCGCCGCCGACGATGCGGTGCCGGTTGCAACCTTGCTGCAACGTCCCGCCGAGATCATCGGCAGCCCTGAGCGCGCGCGGCATCCGAAAATTCCTGCGCCGCGCGATCTGTACCGGCCGCAACGGGTGAATTCCCGCGGCGTCGAGTTCGGTGAACGCGCGGCTTTGGATGCGCTGATCTCAGCTATTTCGAAGGAATTCACACCGGCAGCTGCGAGCGTTATCGACGGAACGCCGCAACAGGCGAACGCAGCAGTTGCGGCCGCGCGATCAGGATTTAATAGCTGGAGCGCAACGCCAGCCCGGATCAGGGCAGAGGCGCTGGATAAAGCCGCCGACCTGCTGCAGCTACGCGTGGCACAATACATCGCGTTGCTGCAGCGCGAGGGCGGCAAGACCCTCGACGACGCGCTTTCGGAGGTGCGCGAAGCCGTCGATTTCTGCCGCTACTACGCCGCGCAGGGCCGCGAGTTGTTTGATCGCGGCGAACCGATGCCGGGCCCGACCGGTGAAAGCAACGTTCTTTGCCTGCGCGGTCGCGGCGTGTTCGTTGCGATTTCGCCCTGGAATTTCCCGTTGGCGATCTTCCTGGGCCAGGTGACCGCGGCGTTGATGGCCGGCAATAGCGTGGTCGCCAAGCCAGCCGAGCAGACCCCGTTGATCGCAGCGGAGGCCGTTAGCTTGCTGCATGAAGCCGGCGTGCCCGCTTCGGCACTGCGTCTGGTCACGGGGGACGGCAGTATTGGCGCGGCGCTCACCGCGCACCCCGATATCGCCGGGGTCGTCTTTACCGGCTCGACCGAAGTGGGGCGATCCATCAACCGTGCTCTCGCGGCCAAGAACGGCCCGATTGTGCCGCTGATCGCGGAGACCGGCGGCATCAACGCGATGATCGCGGACGCGACCGCCCTGCCCGAACAGGTCACCGACGACGTCGTTACGTCCGCATTTCGCTCGGCCGGGCAACGCTGCTCGGCGCTGCGGCTGTTGTTCGTGCAGGACGACGTCGCCGAGCGGATGATCGAAATGATCGCGGGCGCCGCGCGCGAACTGAAAATCGGCGACCCGAAAGATCCGGCCACGCACGTTGGGCCGGTGATCGATGCCGAAGCCAAACAGCGGCTGGACTCGTATATCGAACGCATGAACAAACAGGCGCGCGTGCATTTTGCGGGCGTGGCGCCCGAGGGCAATTACGTCGCGCCGCATATCTTCGAATTGTCCGATGCTGCGGAACTGAGCGAGGAAGTGTTCGGCCCCATCCTCCATGTGGTGCGCTACCCCGCCGATCGGCTCGCCCGCGTGGTCCGACGGATCGAACAATCCGGTTATGGCCTGACGCTCGGGATACACTCTCGGATCGATGATACGATCGCGCAGGTGATCGACGCGCTTCAGGTCGGAAATGTGTACGTGAACCGCAATATGATCGGCGCCGTCGTCGGGGTTCAGCCGTTCGGCGGCTATGGGCTGTCGGGCACCGGTCCCAAGGCCGGCGGGCCCCATTACCTGCCGCGCTTCGCGACCGAGCAAACGGTGACCATTAACACCGCCGCGGTCGGCGGCAACGCGGCGTTGTTGTCGGGCGAGGAGTAGCGGTTGCATCGTCGCCCAACATCGGTCAAATGATTTCTCGTCCGCAACGAGAAGCTTGCGGACGAAGTCGATAAACGTCAGGGAGCAACGCCAAATGGAAAAGGGCATCTTCGACGGCCTCAAGGTCCTGGACTGCGCAAGTTTCATCGCAGCGCCGGCGGCTGCGACCGTGCTGTCGGATTTCGGCGCAGACGTCATCAAGATCGAACCGCCGGGATCTGGCGATCCCTACCGCAATCTGCCGAATCTCCCGGGTTATCCGGTCAGCGAGCATAATTTCGCGTGGCTGCTTGAATCTCGCAACAAGAAGAGCCTTGCGCTGGACCTTTCCAAACCGGAGGGACAGGCCGTGCTGCATCGGCTTGCGGCCGAAGCCGATGTGTTCATCACCAACTTTCCGCCCGCCGTGCGCGAGCGCCTCGGCATGACCTACCAATCTCTCGCACCGCTCAATGAGCGGCTGATCTATGCTTCCTTCACCGGCTACGGCGAAAAGGGCGAGGAAGCCAACAAGCCAGGCTTCGACAGCAATGCCTATTGGGCGCGATCAGGCCTGATGGACCTGGTACGCGCGGACACCAACACCACGCCCGCACGATCGGTCGCCGGCATGGGCGATCACCCCTGCGCTATGGCGCTGTACGGCGCGATCGTCACCGCGCTCTACAAACGCGAGCGCACCGGCAAGGGCTCGCACGTCTCCTCCAACCTGATGGCCAACGGCATCTGGGCCGGCGGAGTGTTGGCGCAGGCCAAATTATGCGGCGCGAAATTCGGCGAGCGGCGGTCGCGCGAACACGCACTAAATGCGGTGACCAACCACTACAAATGCAGGGACGGCCGCTGGCTCATTCTCTCGCTGCTCAACGAGGAGCGGCAGTGGCCGACGCTGGCCCGCTGCCTCGGCCGGGAGGATCTCGTCGGCGATCCCAGGTTCGCCACCAAGCCCGATCGCCATGCGCGCTCGCTCGAACTGATCAGGATATTCGACGACATCTTTGCCACCAGGGACCTTGCCGAATGGCGCAAGATCCTCGACGGCAATGGCCTGGTGTTCGGAGTGGTCGGTATCCTCGACGACATTCCAAACGACAAGCAGATGCTGGACAACGAAGTACTGGTGCCGTTCGAGAATGACACCATGCTGACCATCAACAGCCCGATCTGGGTGGAGGGATCCAAAAAGGTGCAGCCGCGACGTCCGCCGGAAATCGGCGAGCACAGCGATGAGATATTGCGCAAGGCGGGTTACGACGACGCCTCGATCCGGAATTTGCGAGCGTCGAGCGCGATAGGCTGATCATCAGCGGTAGATCCATGCCCACGCGAGCGCAAACGCTACGACGCCCACGACGGCGACGAAAGCGATGGTCCAGGCGCTGACTCGGATGTCGCCCGTGGTTTGCCGCTCCGCCTCATTCTGCGCGATCTCGCGGTTCCGCTGCTTCTCATCTCCGCTGGATGTATCCATTCTCCTGAACTCCGGCATCGACGGCATGACAACTGGCATGCGCTAAAAGAGTTCAATTGCCGGCCGTCGGCGCCGGGCGCAGCGTGCGGCCAATGGATGTAGGCTGATCGACAGCGTTATCGCCACTCCTCCCGACGAGCCGACTGAGCGAAAATGCCGCCAGCGCCGCGCACAAGGCGGCGATGGCGGCGGTCATGAACACCGACGCCGTGCTCCACCGCGCGGTCAATAACATGCCGCCGATCAGGGGGCCGATGATCGAGCCGACCCTTCCAATCCCAAGCGCCCAGCCGACGCCGGTCGCCCTCACGGCGGTTGGGTAAAAGCCGGCTGCAAGGGCGTTGGCGGCGATCTGGCCGCCAACAATGCAAAATCCGGCTGCGAAGATCGCGGTCGCGACAAGAACGGCGGAATGGCCGAGATGGCCAATCGCGCCGACCGCGAAAACCGCGACCAGATAGACCAATGCCAACGCGCGGAAAGAAAAGCGGTCGATGATGCTGCCGAGCGCGAACGTTCCGACCACGCCGCCTACCTGCAGCATCGAGCCGATCAACACGGCCGCGGATACCGAAGCGCCGAGGTCGTTGAGAACGGTGGGTAACCAGTTTGCCATGAAATAGAGATCGAGCAGGCTCATGAAAAACACGACCCATAACAGCAAGGTGGCAGTGGTCCGTTTTTCCCGAAACAGGTGCAGCACCGGCAATCCGGCCAATGCCGGCTCATGCACCACGAAACGAGTCCCCGGCGGGAATGCGAAATTCGGGCCGATCTGGGCGAGCAGCGCTGCAACGCGCTCCGGGGCGCGGCCAGTGAGCGCGAGGAAGCGGATGGATTCAGGCAATCGCAGCACCAGAACCGGAATCAAGATCAGCGGGGCGACGCCTCCGAGAATGAAAACCGAGCGCCAGCCGAATTGCGGGATCAGCGCCGCCGCAACAAAACCGCCGAGCGCTGCGCCGATCGAAAATCCGCAGAACATGATCATGACCATCGTGGCGCGGCGGCGATGCGGATTGAACTCCGAAGTCATCGCCACCGTATTGGGCATCGCGCCGCCCAGACCGAGCCCGGTCAGGAACCGGATCGCAAGCAACGCCCCGACATCGTGTACGAAGGCGGTAGCGAGCGCGCCGATGCCGAATGCAAGAGCCGAGAAAATGATAATTCTCTTGCGGCCAATGCGGTCCGCCAGAGGTCCGAACACCAGCGCGCCGATCATCAGCCCGAACAGACCGGCAGAGAACACCGGACCGAGATCGGCCTTGGTGAGCCCCCATTCCTTGGCGATCGCGGGAGCGACATATCCAATAGCCTGCGTGTCGAAGCCGTCAAGGAACAACACAGCGGCACAGGTCAGCAGCAAGCGGATCTGAAAACCGCCGACGGGCCGCTGGTCGATAAAATCGACGACATCAACGACCGATCCGCCACTACCTTGCCCTTCAGAAATCGCCACTCATCCTCTCCCCGTCCCTCATCTACGCGCTTTTCCCCGGATCTCGGTCCCGCGCACTTCAGGCGCGGCGCACCGCACCCTTCGAATGGCCCGTGACGCGTTTGTAACTTTCGGAAATCGCAGCCAGCTCGTCGCGGCTGATGACATCGTCGATCCTGTCAAAAGGCCGATCATTGGTGCGTTGAAACACCTCGCGCAGAATAGCGTCCGGCGGATTGCTCCGGTTGGCGAGAACGATTCTCGTGGTCGCCTCAAGCCGCTGCTTTTCGTAGCGTGCGAGCGCGGCAAGTGGATCGTTGTTTTCACACAGAGCAACCGTCAACGCCCGCGCATCCAGGATGGCCTGACCTGCGCCGTTGGAGCCGCGCGGCACCATCGGATGAGCGGCATCGCCCAACAGCGTTATCCGGCCAAAGCTCCAGCGGGGCAGTGGATCCTGATCGATCATCGGAAATTCCAGCACATTATCGGCAGCGCGAATAAAGGCGGGAACGTCCAGCCAGTCGAAGTGCCAGTTCGCGAACGGCCCGATGAAATCATCCAGCGCGCCGGTTCTGTTCCAGTCGCGCTTGCGATAGACCGGCGTCTCGATCTCGGCCACCCAGTTGATGAGCTGCAACCCGTCATCGCCCGCCGGTCGGATCGGATAGATCACCATCTTACCGTGCGACAACCACCCTGCCCGGACCATGCTCGCGCCAGAAAGCATCGGCTTCCACCGCGTCACCCCGCGCCACATGTTGATCCCGGAATATCGCGGCTCGCCTTCGTTCGGAAAAAGCTGCTTGCGGACGGCAGAATTGATCCCGTCGCAGGCGACCGCGACACCACCCCGCACCGCGGTGCGCGATGCGCCGTTCGGGCCGGCCGTAAACGTCACAGTGACCCCGGCTTCATCCTGCTCGATACCGACGCAGTGACAGTTCGTGGTGAGCCGGTCATGCCCTGCACGTGCGCGGAACGCGTCAAGCAGCACCTTCTGCAGATCGCCCCGATGGATCGAGAATTGCGGATGCTCGTAACCCGCCGCGCGCCCGAGCGGCTCCTGATAGATCAACTGTCCGAAGCGATTGAAAAAAGTCGCGTCCCTGGTTTCGATCGCAACGCGCCCCAACGCTGGCGCGAGCCCAAGCGCCGCAAGTTCACTGGTCGCATGCGGAAGCAGGTTGATCCCGACGCCGACAGCCCTGATCTTCGCCGCCGACTCGAATATCCGGCAAGAAATCCCCGCCTGGTGCAGCGCAAGCCCAAGCGTTAGTCCGCCGATACCGCCCCCGACGATGATGATGTCGTCCACGCTCCCGCCCCGTCTTTTTTATTGCCGCGATGAAACACGATTGGCCCGCGAACTTTAATCCGGCGAGACCGGACTCGCCTCGCGGGCCCGGACATTTACCGGCTCTTCACGAAACACATGCCCATTCCCGTCGCCTCGTTCGCGACCTGGCAGGCGAGCCCCTTGGCGCACGTCCAGGAACGGAAGCTGCGGTCGAGCTGGGCCGGCCTGGCGCGCTGCAGATAGCAATGTGCGCCCCAGCCGTCGTCATATTCAGTTCCGGCCAGTTCGGTGCTGCCGCGCAATTGCGGCCGGCTGGAAAAGCCGCGGGAATAATCGGGAAGCTTGTCATCGCGCAATGCGGTTAGAATGTCGCGCCGCCTGACTTGATCGCCAAAAAAATGCGGAGAAGCCGGGACCACCCGCGAGTTGGACGGATTGGCCGCCATCCAGTCGACCCCTGGGAAATGAAAACCTCCGATGCCGCGTGTCTGGTGACATCCCGAGCAGGTGATGTCATTCAGTCGCCGCTCGAAACCGGCAACCGAGCGAATGTTTCGCAGCGCTCCCCGTTTTCCCGCTTTCTCCAACGCGGTGACAACGTCGTCACGGGGCAATACCGGATCGCTCGTTTCATCTTCCTCGACCAGGCCAAAGGCCGGCTGCAAATCCGGCCGTGCGAATCCGACCGGGGTCCCGGCGACCGCCGCCCTCGCAAGAAATCGATCCGGGATCAGGATCGTGCCCCGGTCGAGTTCGGTAATGCGTTCGGGATCGAGCAGCCATTTCTTGAATTCCGATCTGAGCTTTTCATCCCCGAGAAGCCGGTCGCGATCGATCTGGTTCTCCAGCGACGCTTCGACAAACACGGCCGATGGCCCGTTGTAGTCGAACACCTTCATCAGATAATCGGTACGGAAGTCGCGAGCGGGGGTTTTCGGCGCGTGCGCGACCTGAAGATTGGTCTCGATGCGCGCGATGTTTTCCGACAAAATGAGATCCAGCGGACCGTCACTGCCGGTCAGTTTCTGCGCCAGCTCCGCGCCGTGAAGTTGCAGATTGCCCGCGGTCAGCCAGCGGCGCGCGATAGAGGCGCAGGTGATCGCTTCGGTGCCGGCGTTGCTCGCGACATCGCCCTTGGCCTTCAGCACGATATTCAACGTCATCGGCAGACGCGGTGAAGCCGCTGCATCGGCGATGTCCGGCGCGGCCGTCCGCGTCAGACGGTAGATCAGCCGGATTTCACCGCAATGCCTCTGGTCGAGCCAGGCGCGATCCATGCGGTTGACGATACCCGCCAGCACGAAGCGGCTATCCGGAGAATAAAGCAGCGCGCGATCGAACAGCTGCAGATCGAACGACGCCCCGACACCAATGGTCTCGTTCGGCAGATCCGATCTGTGACGCGCGATATACTTTTCGAACTCGTCATCCAGCGCCTTGCGAACCGGCGCCATGGAAGCCAAAGCAAACAAATCCCGGTTGTCGAGCGGCATGTTCGACGACCGCGCCGGGGCGAGCATTGCCCCGAGGCCAAACCTGCCGCCATCCAGTTCGCGCAACGCAAGGGGATCGGTGATCGCCGTGCCGCGTTCGAGCGGGCTATCCTGCGCCGCGCGCCCGGGCAACGTGCTGCATAAGACCGCCAAAATGGCGACAAGTGATCGCAAGGCGCAGTTCATACCGTCACTAACACCACGCAAGCAGGCTCCATCCAAACCTTCACGAAGAGAGCTAAGGTCCTGCCGCAGTGTGAACCGCTTTCACCGCGCGACAATCAGGCCCTTGCTTGTCACAACCACCCAATGCCCGTCCTGGCGACGTATAGCGTCGACACGGCCCAGACCGGGAATGGCATCGCCCGCATAGACCTCGTAGGTTCCCCTTCGGCCTTCGATCAGCGCAGCGCCGTAGCTCACGTCACGCAACACCCAGCCATCGACGGTTGGCAAGCGAGCGACTTCGGGCTTGGGTGCTGGAGGTGGCGTCGCTGTTACCGCCGTGGGCGCGACCGAGCCGGTGACCTCCTTTGCGGCGACGTTGTTTGCAGCGACCGGCGCGGCCGTCGCCGGCGCTGCGCGAAGCTTGTCCACGGCCTCGCTGAGTTTGGCGAGCCTGGCGGCAGGTTCGGCTTGCGCTTTCTCCAGTTTATCGAGGCGATCGCTGGTCTTGTTGAGTTGGGCCGCGCCCATCTGAGAGGTTTGCTCGACACTGGCCCTGAGAGCGGAAACCTCCGCCTCGATCCGGGCGATCGAAGAGTCGAGCGTGCCGGTGGCCGAGGCCATCAGGTCCGCGCCGACAAGGTGTTTCAGATTGGCGGTCGCCAATGCTCCACCGAGCGCACCTGCAATGGCCGCGAGCACCACCACCGCAGCTATCCCGGCGAAGCGGCGCTTGCCGAACGGCCCGACGCTCGCCTCGGTCTTGGCTTGCCGAACTTGCTCGTTGCTCGATGGGCGCGCGCCCGGCGCAATGGTCGTGAGCTTGGCAGGCGCCTCCAATTTCGCGGCCGGCTTTGCCGGGTCGAGGCTAATCGTCTCCGGTTTTTTGATCGGTTCAGGCCTAGACGTGTTGCCCGTCGCGGGCCCGGGCACATCGGACTGCGATAACTCAGGCTTCGAGGTTTCAGCACCGGACACATCATCGGGCTTGGGTGCCTCGTGATCGGCCGCTATCCCCGGAATCTCCACAGAGCTCGTCTTCAGCGCGGACGCCGTTACCGGCCCATGATGCGCACCGGACGGATCGGCAGAGGTTGTCCCAGCGCTCAGGGAACCAGGTTCGCCCTGGGTTTGCTCAGCGGGTTGTTCGCTCATGTTTGAAGTCTCCGACGGTGATTGATTTCGAAGCTTGCCAAATCGTCTGCGAAGCCAACGCTACCTGAATCCTAGGAACTCATTGGGGCGGGTTTGGGGGCGCTGGTTGAGAGTGAGTTGCAGATAGTTCCTCCTATGCTGCTCTGCGGCACCGGGCAATGCACGTTTGCGCGGCCGGATTTCCCGTCTAACATGGCGCGCTAACCAGTGGGGGCGCCAGCCAGAAGGCATCGCGGGCTATGGCCATCGAAAAGTGCATTAACGAATTCGGCGTCGGTGACGTCATTTTCGAAGAAGGCTCGACGGGTCGCGAGTTGTTCGTGGTGCTGGAAGGCAACGTCGAGATCGCGAAACTGCACGGCGCAGACAAGACCGTGATCGTGACGCTCGGCAAGGGCGAATTCTTTGGCGAGATGGCGGTCATCGACGGCTCCTCCCGCTCGGCCTCGGCGATATCGGCCGCACCCAACACGCGCGTGATGCGGATCAACCATGCCCGCTTCGTGTACCTCGTCAGCCAGCAGCCTGCATTCGCTCTGATGATCATGGATGCACTCAGCAAGCGATTGCGGGCATCCAACGCCGTCACGTTCAGGACCGCGACAAACCCATGAGCGACCGCAGACCGAGCCCATTCAAGACCTTGCTCGAAACCGAACTCTGCTCGCTCATCCAGGCGGCCGAAGACGTCTATCAGATCCGTTTCAAGAACCGGGCCGCCAACGCCTATCTGGTGCGCGGAAGCCGGCGCACCATCATGATCGACGTCGGGCTGTCGAGCAATTATCCGCATTTGCTGGCGTGCCTGAACCATGTCGGATGCCCGCCCGAGAAGATCGAGCTGGTTGTGTTGAGTCACGAACATCTCGACCACATTGGCGCGGCCTATCATTTCCACGGGCGTAGTTTCATCGCCGCGCACCGTCTCGCCGCCAACAAAATCATGCTGCGCGACGATTTCTCGATGCTGCGCAAGATGTTCAACGAACCGAACGAGCCGATCAATGTCGATCTCTGGCTGGAAGAAGGCAATCTGATCGATCTCGGCAATTTCCGCCTCCACGTGATGTACACGCCGGGCCACACCTCGGCCTGCATCACGCTGTTCGATCAGGACAACGGGCTGTTGTTCGCCGCCGACACCTTGATGCCCGGCGGCGTGATGGGCGGCGTATTCGGCTCGGGCAGCATCAGCGACTACATCCAGTCGCTGGAGCGACTGAAGGGGCTCAATTCCAAAATCCTGCTGTCCGGGCATGGCCGACTGTCCGACACGCCGCAGGACGACGTGCGTATCGCGATCCAGCGCTCGCACGGCCTTTTGTCGGACACCGCACAATTGTTTGAGGCGCTGGACGCGCGATCGAACTTCGAGCCGATCATGCAGTCGGTGCGCGACCTCAACAAGCTCGACGACGGCTAGCATATTCGGCTGTTTGACAGGGATCGCGGCGGCCTGTTCAAAGGTAGCCACAAACAGCGCTGCCGTATTGGACAGGAGAAAAGACGGATGAAGCTTTATGACTCGATCGGCCCCAACCCGCACGTTGTCCGCATGTTCATGGCGGAAAAGGGCATCGAAATTCCGAAACAGACCGTTGATCTGCGCGGCGGCGAAAACCGGCAGGAAGCGCATCTGAAGCGCAATCCACACGGCCAGATGCCGACGCTTGAGCTCGATGACGGCAGCTATCTCTCGGAGATCACCGCGATCTGCGAATACCTCGAAGAGAAGTCTCCCGCGCCCGCGCTGATCGGATCGACGGCAGAAGAGCGCGCAGAGTGCCGGATGTGGACGAGGCGCGTCGATCTCAACATCTGCGAACACCTCGCCAATGGCTACCGTTTCGGCGAAGGCCTGAAGTTTTTTCAAAAGCGGATTCCGGTCGCGCCCGAAGCTTCTCCGGGCCTGAAGATGATCGCGGCGAACCGGCTGCAATGGCTGGACGGTCAGATCGCGGGGAAAGAATATCTCTGCGGCAATCGCTTCACGCTTGCGGATATCCTGCTCTATTGCTGGCTCGAGTTCGGCAAACAAGTCGGCCAGCCGCTCGACCCCGCCAACACCAACATCGCCGCATGGGTCGCCCGCGTCGCGCAGCGCCCCTCGGCAAAGGCATAGGCAGCAGCCGTCCGTGTCGCTTCGCTCCTCGCAGGTGACGGGGGGCGACCTGTCCCTCATGGTGAGGAGGCGCTTCGTGGCCTCTGGTTCGAGACGCGCGGCATTGCCGCGCTCCTCACCATGAGGGTCTCTGAGTTCATCCCGGTCGGCCTGATCCCGAGGAGCGGCCTCTTGGCCCCGTCTCAAAGCCTCATCCTGAGGAGCGGCGTCTTCGCCGCGTCTCGAAGGATCGGTGGCCTCCGGTCCAACAACGCGCCCTGTCGTCGCCCGGCTTGACCGGGCGATCCAGTATTCACCATCATCGCCGGAATAAGCACTGGTCCCAGTTGTTGGGTTTACATCCCTGCGCTCGACGCACCGCATCGGTTACTGGGTCGCCCGGTCAAGCCGGGCGATGACACCGGTGGTGTTCGAGGGACGACACCGGTGGGGTGTGAGCGACGATACAGATGGTTCAACAACGCCCCCCTTGTCGTCGCCCGGCTTGACCAGGCGATCCAGTATTCGTATTGCGCCGCCGCTGCGAGCCGAGCGGTTCGGCGGATTACGCCTTCGGCTAATCCCGCCCTACGCTCCGTGGCCATGGTTCGAGACGCGCGGCCCTGCCGCGCTCCTCACCATGAGGACCTGAAACGCAAGCACCTCCTCCTGAAGGAGCAGCGCTACTGCGCTGCGTCTCGAAGGATGAATCCCGCTATCTGAATGACGCGACCCGAATTCACATCACCACCGGAGCGTCCGGCAGTTCGTTACGCCCCGCTCCGTGTCTTGGAAAATGCGTCGCCAATTGCTGCGACACCGCCGCGATCCCGTTGATGACACCGCGCTGGAAATGCCCTGTCCTGAATTCCACTTCCATGTCGCGGCAGATCTTTTCCCAACCGGCATCGCCGACCTTCGCGTCGATACCGCGATCCGCGACGATCTCGACATCGCGGTCGGCGAGCAGCAGATAGATCAGCACGCCATTGTTGTGGGCGGTATCCCAGATCCGCAGATGCGAAAAGATATCGAGCGCGCGTTCTCGGGCTGGCTGATCGCGAAACAGCGGAACGCCGTCCAGCGCGCCTTCCACGACAAAGCGGACCTGACCGGAATGCGTCGCCTCGCCTGCCTTGATCGCCTGCTCAATGTCAGCGAGCGCCTTGGGCGGAAAAATCCGCCGCACACGCCAGTGGTGCTCGAGAAGATGCCTGCCGATACGCTTGATGCCCATGCTCGCGCGTTCTCCCTACCAGCTTCCTGACGCGCCGCCGCCGCCGAAACTGCCGCCGCCGCCGCTGAACCCGCCGCTATCGCCCGAACTTCCGCCGCCGCCCCACCCGCCGCCGGAATACGGGCCGCCATAACCGCCACCCCACCGTCGGCCATATGGGCCCGGCCCCGCGCCCATGTTCGCCGCGGCCAAAGGGCCGGCGAACATGCTGAAGATGAAAACGATGATGCCCAGGATGAACGCGGCGGCAATCGAGCCGACGAAAAGCCACGCCAGGAAACCGACCATGCCACCCGTTGCCGCGGAGCCGAACAACCGACCGAGCGTGGTGCGCAGCATCGCGCCGACCGCGAAAACCGCGATGATGACAAACGGATTGAGCGGATCGATGTTGCTCAGCGACCCCGGACTTTGCCAGTGCGGCGGTTCCGGCACCGGCAACTTTTCGCCTTCGATTACCGCGATCATTCGGTCGACACCGGCGGAAACCCCGCCCGCGAAATCGCCGGCCTTGAATTTCGGCGTGATGTCCTCGTCGATGATGCGCCTGGTGGTGAGGTCGGTAAGGCTGCCCTCGACGCCGTATCCAACTTCGATGCGCAGATGACGGTCGTTCTTGGCGATCACAAGCAAAGCGCCGTCATCGATCCGCTTGCGTCCGATCTTCCAGGCTTCCGCCACACGGATCGAATATTGCTCGATAGTCTCAGGCGCTGTCGTCGGAACGATCAGCACCGCGATCTGGCTGCCCTTTCTCGTCTCGAAATCCTTCAGCTTTTGCGTCAGCGAGCTGATGTCGGTGCTGCTCAGCGTTCCCGTTTGATCGACAACTCGTCCCGTGAGCGGCGGCACCGCGACATCCGCCGCGGCCGCACCGATCCAGCAGAGCGCGAACGCGAGAATGAAGGCCCTTGCGGCGTTGATCACGGCCAAGCCTTATCCAGCTACTTTGCAGGTGCGGGCGTCGGATTGAAATCCACTTTCGGCGCGGTCGAGATTTCGCTTTCGTTGGCGACCGTAAAGTTCGGCTTTTCCTTGTATCCGAACGCCATCGCCGTCAGGTTGGTCGGAAACGAGCGGATCGTCACGTTATAGTCCTGAACCGATTTAATGTAGCGGTTGCGCGCCACCGTGATCCGGTTTTCAGTGCCCTCCAGTTGCGACATCAAATCGCGAAACAGAGCGTCCGATTTGAGCTGCGGGTAATTTTCCGTGACCACCAGGAGCCGCGATAACGCGCTGGAGAGCTCGCCCTGCGCGGCCTGGAATTTGGCAAATGCGCCGGGATCGTTAAGCAGCTCGGGCGTCGCCTGGATACTGCCGACCTTGGCGCGGGCGTTGGTGACCCCAAGCAGAACGTCCTTTTCCTGCTGCGCGAAGCCCTTCACCGAGTTCACAAGGTTAGGCACGAGATCGGCGCGGCGCTGATACTGGTTGACGACCTCGGACCAGTTCGACTTCACTTGCTCGTCATTGGTCTGGATGACGTTGTAGCCGCAATTGGTCAGGCTCAACGTCGCCAGCGTCGCCAGCACGGTCCACAGTCTGCGCATCGAATCCTCTCCTGCTGAAGCCTCGCAGGTATCAGATGCGCCAGCGGAAGGTAAGGCAAGCCGGCCTGATACTTACTGCCCGAGCTTCTATCTTGCCCTCATTTCCGGACAGACGTAAGCGCGAAGCGCAAGATTTGCGGTACTGATTTGTGCTTGCAGCGACGCCACGTTCTCAGGGCGGTAGGGCGCAACAGCGAAGCGTATTTCGCCGCCGGTGAGCAACTGCCGCGCGGGATCGGCGGGTTACGCCTCCGGCTAACCCGCCCTACACTTTGGTTTGCGAAGGCACGTCGGAACCCTCACGCCCGCGATGCTTTGGCCTGCTGGATCGCGCGCCAGACTTTCTGCGGAGTGAGCGGCGTGTTGAGCTGCTTAACGCCGAATTCGCTCAGCGCATCCATCACGCCGTTCGCGATGCAGGGCGGCCCGCCGATCGCGCCGGATTCGCCGCAGCCCTTGGCGCCCAATGGATTGGTGCGGCAAGGCGCGGATTCGTCGAGCGTGACCTGGAGGGACGGAATGTCGTCGGCGCGCGGCACGCAGTAATCCTGATAGCTTGCGGTGAGCAACTGCCCTTCTGAGTCATAGGCAACGCCTTCGTACAAAGCCTGTCCGATGCCTTGCGCCACGCCGCCGTGAACCTGGCCGGTCACCAGCATCGGGTTCACCGCGATGCCGACATCGTCGACCGTGGTGTAGCGGACGACGCGGGTGACGCCGGTTTCCGGATCGATCTCGACCTCGCAGATATGCGTGCCGTTCGGCCAGCTCGGGCCATCAACCTCGCCCTCGCTGTCGACGCTCAGTCGTGCGCCGCGCTCCTTCTGTGCGATCTCAAACAGCCCAATTCGCCGGTCGGTACCGACAACAGTAAGACACCCGCCACGATACTCGATGTCCTCGACGGATGTTTCCAGCAGGTTCGAGGCTTTCTCGCGGGCCTTTTTGATCATGTCATTGGTGGAGACCGCCACCGCCGTCCCGCCCACAAACAGCGAGCGCGAGCCGACGCTGCCGAAACCGGTCGCGAGATCCGTGTCGCCCTGCACCACGTCGATCTTGTCCATGGGAATGCCGAGCGATTCTGAAACCATCTGCGTGTAGGTGGTCTGCAAGCCCTGCCCCATCGCCATGGTGCCGGAATGCAGGACGACACGTCCCTCGGCGGTGGCGTGCAAACTGACTTTTTCGGTGTGCGCCCGCCCGCCCGTCCACTCGATATAGCTGGTGAGGCCGCGGCCGTAGAGCAGGCCCTTCTTTTTTGCGGCACGCTTGCGCGCGGCAAAGCCATCCCAGTCGGCAAGCTTGGCGGCGCGATCCAGCATGTGCGCGAAGGCGCCGGAATCATAGGCCTGTCCGACCGGGTTTGTGTAGGGCAGTTGCGCGGGCTTGATGTAATTCACTTTGCGGATGGCGCGCGGGTCCATGCCGATCTGGCGCGCCGCCGCGTCCATCAGCCGCTCGACGATGAACACCCCTTCCGGCCGGCCCGCTCCGCGATAGGCTCCCACCGGCGCGGTATGGGTCATCACGGATTTGATTTCGTAATGAATCAGCGGCAGGTCATAGACACCCGACTGCACGAACGGACCCAGCACCAGCGGAATGATATTTCCCGCACCGGTGCTGTAGGCGCCGGTGCCGCCGATTGAACGGACGCGATAGGCCAGCACGCGTCCCTTGGTGTCCAGCGCGAACTCGCCGGTCGAGGTCAGATCGCGGCCGTGGGTGCCGCCGACGAATTCGTCGGTGCGATCGCCGCGCCAGCGGACCTTCCGTTTCGATTTCAGCGCCGCATACGCCACGATGCCGTCTTCGGGATAGAGGTTGGTCTTCTGGCCGAAACCGCCGCCGATGTCGCCGACCAGCACGCGAATGCTCTCCTTTGAGCGCTTCAACACGGCTTCCGCGAGCACGTCGCGGGTTGAGCCCGGCGTTTGCGACTGCACCTGCAAAATCAGGCGGCCCGATGCGCCTTCGACATGCGCGATCGTCGAACGCGGCTCCATCGCGGAGGGAATCAAACGCTGGCTGACGAGATCGAGGGAGACGACGTGTGCGGCCTTTGAGAATGCTTCTTCGACCTTGGCCGCATCGCCATAGCTCATCGACGCCACGACATTATCCGGCGCCTCGGGCCACACCAGCGGCGCGCCGGGCTTGATCGCCTCCACCGGATCGACCACAGCGGGCAGCACTTGATATTCGATTTTCGATCGCCTCGGCCGCGCTCTGGGCCAGTGCACGCGACGTCGCGACCACGGCGGCGACCGGCTCACCGGCAAATCGCACCACCTCATGGGCGAGCAAGCGCCGCGGCGGCACCGTCATCGGCGAGCCATCCGGCCGCTTGAAGATCGACAGCGTCGGAATGGTGCCGATGTCGTCCCTGACCAGATCGGCCCCGGTATAGACGGCTTCGACACCCGGCATGGCGGCGGCGGATTCCGTGTCGATGGATTTGATGTTCGCGTGAGCGTGGGGCGAGCGCAGCACATGCAGCCACAGCGCGCCCTCCTCCGGCTTGTCGTCGATGAACTGTCCCTTGCCGGTCAGTAGTCTCTGGTCTTCCAAACGCTTGACCGGCTGTCCCGCACCGAACCGCATATTGCCGGGTAGAATGTTCATCAGTTGTCCTTCGAGTCTCTTGCTGGAGGCGGGGTTTTAGCGGATTTTTCGGCCGTTACAACCAAGGGTCGTTGTCCCGCAGGCAATTGCGCGCTTGACGTAGCGCTTTACCCCGAGGCTGGAAACCATGTGCTGAATCAGGCGATCTCTCGCAGCATCGCCTCGACCGCCTTGCGCTCGTCTGATGTCAGCGCGGATTGCGGAGGGATGGGATCGCCGACCTCATAGCCCTGGATTGCAAGCCCGGCCTTGATGCAGGCCGCGAGATTGTAGCGCGCAAAAGCTTCGTTGACCCGCCACAGCCGCCGTTGCAGCACAAGCGCCTGATCCCAGTTCCCGGCCTTGCAAAGATCGTACAATTCGACGCTCTGCCGCGGAATGATGCAGGCCGGGCCCGCCATCCAACCTACCCCGCCGATCAGCATGACCGCGGCTGGGATATGCGCCGAGGCCGAGAACACCCGGATCGCATCGCCGCAGCGATTGATGATCGACAGCAGCCGCCCGGTATTGGTCGAGGCGTCCTTGATGTAGCTGATGCGCGGATGAGCGGCCAGCCGCGCGATCACATCAAGCGTCAAATCCGAACGTTGAAATTGCGGATTGGTGTAGATCACCACGGGAATATCGACGGCATCCGCGATGGCGCGGAAATAGGATTCGACCTGCGCGTCGCCCAGCGGAAAGTACGCTTCCAGGATCGCAAGAATCCCATCGGCCCCGGCCTTCTGGTAGTTCTTTGCCTGTGCGACCGCATCCGCCGTCGAAGTCGAGCCGACGCCCGCAATCACCGGCACGCGGCCATGCGCGGCTTCGATCGTGGTCCGCACCACGGTCTCGCGTTGCGCGCGGTCGAGATAGGCGAACTCGCCCGTCGAGCCGAGCGGCGTCAGACCGTGCACCCCCGATTTGATGAGGTCGTCGCACAGCCGCGCCAACACCTCGCGCCGGATGCTGCCGTCGGCGTTAACGGGAGAGACCAGGTAGGGAAAGACACCGTGGAAATCGCGCATGTAGCGGAGTTTATCTGAAGCTTGGATTTGATTCACCAGATCATTCACCGGAGGAAATCAAGTAGCACACGTAAGGGTTGCAAGCAGGAAATGAGGCGGCGGCTTGGCGCGCCCTCCTTCCGAAACCACAGGAACAACGGCGCGCCGGCATCGTTGGAGCGGAGAACACAGGAAGGAGTTTGTGATGAACAAGAAGATAGTGACCATTGTTGGCGCTGCGCTGATCGCCGGCGCTTCGGTTTGTTCGGCGTTCGCTCAAGGTGCTGGTGGTGGCGGCGGTGCCGGGGGCGGTGGCGCAGGTGCCGGCGGGGCTGGCGCTGGCGGCGGTGGAACCTTCTACCGGGATGTCGGTGGACAAGGTGCCTCAAGCCAGCGTGGAGCCAGGAATCAGATGGTTCCGAATTCTACCGGCACTTCCTCGACGACGGCTCATCATCGCACACGTCACGTCAAACACCATTAGCGATCGGGACCGCGAAGGGCGGGGCCGATGCTTCCCTTGGAGTGTCGCCCCAAGGACCCGATCATGAGTTCCGACTTAATGGAGAAAGCCGCCGCGATGCGGCTTTTTTCAATGCTGGCTCCCGGTGCGATCAGGCTAATTCGAAACGGGTTGGACAAGTTTGGCTGCGAGGCGAGCCTGGATCGAAGCTCACGAGTTACCGGGGATGCTGCCGAACGACAAAGGTGCGAAAGACCTCCATCTCTTCGCTTCGATACGGTGATCCATCGTTCCGGAAGATGTCGTGAAACCACAACGCGGGCTGGCGATCCACGTAAGGCCGCTGCCAGGAATCCCAGGGAAGGAACGTTTGCGTTTTCCCGGCGACCAAGCCCCAGTTGATCGCCGCGACGTTGTGTTTGCGCGCAACAGGAAGAACAGCCTCGAAGGTACTTCCGCGGGGGCGCGCCATGTACTCGGTGCAGAGTATGGGCCGGCGATAGGCCTCCAGCAACTCCACCTCTTTTTCAAAACTTTTGGCGTCGTCGTAATTGTGAAACGAGACGATGTCCGAATTATCGATCTGTATGTGCTCGATGCGCGTCAGCGGCTGCGCTGGCGCGGGAATGTGCCAGAGGCCGCTGGTGATTGGCTGAACCGGATTTGCAGAGCGCACCCATGTGAAGACCAAGGGCAACAGCTCTTCAACCAATTGGACCTTGTTGAGGGGCTCCAGCGAGCCGTAGCTCACTTCGTTTCGATTGTCCGGCTCATTCCAGACGTCCCATGCCAACACCCGTTCGTCGTGGGAAAAGGCTCCGACGACGCCCCTCACATATGCCTCGAGGCGAGGACGTTGCGCCGGATCGGTCAGCGCCCCGGCGCCTGAACTCTGCACCCATCGCGAATTGTGAACGCCCGGTCTGGGCGCAGGCTGCTCGCCGAGCCGCGGATTAGGATCCCAGCAGGAATCGAACAGCACAAGCATCGGCCGAATGTGGTGCCGCTGCGCGATTTGCAGGAACATCGAGATGCGGCGCGTAAACCCGGCGCTGTCCTGCTCCCAGAGTAGATCGTGCAGAAAGACCCGCATCGTGTTCATGCCGATGCGCTCAGCCCAGCCCAACTCCTGCTCAATTCGCGCCGGGTCGAACGTAGCATCTTGCCACATCTCAAGTTGGTTCACGGCGTTCGAGGGAACATAGTTGGCGCCGGTCAGCTGCTCCTGTTTGCCGTACCAGTCGTTTGCTTCCGCACTGGTCCAGCGCTCCGATGCCTGCGCTGCCGGCGCAACCAGCAATAACGCGATGGCAAGCAGAGCTTTGAGATTCATGCCGGGTCCGTCAGCTGCAGCTAAGCGTCCTGACTATACAACGCGTCCAATCGCTTCATCCGCTGTGTTTTGATCGATGCCTGGAGAAGACGATTGCGCTGGCGCTCGGGCCTCGATCGGAAAGTTCCTGGGCTCCAGACCGGGTTGTCTCGCTTGGAACCAAAGCACGAAGGGTCCGTTGAGCGCTCTTGTAGCACCCTAAATGCCGCGACCGCACGCCATGACAAATAGTCCCGGCAGGCTGTCACGGGTCGGAAACCAGCCGGAAACGATCGAGTGGGGCGAGATGGATTTCGTCCCCCTCGTCGTTGGTGACGAGGACTTTGTAATTCTTGCCGCGTAGTTCGGGCCGGCGTGCATTTAGTTCTTCTGCAAGCTTGTCGGCAACCGCGCGGGCGTGATCGTCATCCTCAAGCTGCCGCCCGCCCTGGTCGGCGACGGTGGTCTGATCGACGAGATCGAAGTGATAGCGAGGCATCGAGCTTGCAACATGCAAGCGAGTGATAGCGTTCCGGAGCCCCCCAGAAATTGATCACGCAAGGCTTCGCGAGAATTCTCTTCCCGCGAACCCTCACGCCGGAGTTCAGACCGGGCTGGCGGGCTCGATCAGGCCCGGGGAAAGCTGCGCCCCAGCGTCGGCAATCTGATCGACTGATACTACGTCCCTGGCGAGAGTCCGGACCAGGCTATCGAGCAGAACGGTTGCGGTGGGATCAGTGCCGGCCGGTTCGCTGAACACCCGGATCGTCGATACCAACAGGCGACCCTTGCCGTAGCTGCGTTCAACGATGAGTGCGACCGGCTTGTGGATCCAGCCGACAACCAGGCCCGCATGAACCCGCGCCTGAAAATCAAGTAGATTGCATCCGCTGATGACGGTCTCGGGAATAACGCGATCGAAGGCCGCGTCCATCAGCGGTCCGCCCGGTAACTTTGCGAACTCGCCGCCGCGGCGAAGCCACGCAAAGGAGGAAACCCAGTCGCCGCGCCAAACCGTGTCGTCGCGACTTTGCACTTTTACATCCTGCCAATGAGGAAAGAACGGATTCAAGGTCCCGACGCCCTCGGGCACCAGCAGCAGCTTTCCCCCGCCCCGCACATAGGCGGCAATGCCAGGATCATGCTGGGTTGCCAGCACAAGGTCCGCCTCTTCCATGCTGGGCGCAATCGCGTAGCCCTGCTTCCGCAACCGCTCGCGGAGATGCCCTTCAGGGGACCAGACGCTTTCGTCCCGTCGCGCGGTTCGAACTCGGCTCGGGTACACCGCGATCTCAAGCGTGTTGGACGCGATCACCGTTCCGTCAGCGCGGCGCAAGTCGAAGTTCACCACCATGTTTCGCGCGATGGATAGCGGGGGAAGCGTCAATGCGATGCTTCCAAGGTTTGCAACCGCGCCGGGGTCCAACCGGCAGGGAACTCTGACCCAACACTTATCAAGTGAAACATCGAGCGTCGCGTTCTCGACGGTGTGGCCGCCGTGCGCGACAGCGACGCCAATCCGCACCTGCTCATCATCCCAGAAGGCGAGCCGCTCGGAGCGCGGGATGACGATGGTGTCGGAATTGATGGTGCGGAACACCTCGTGGAACACGCGCGGGTTTCGCCGCAGATCGAGCAGCCCGTTCGCCTCCCAGTGACAGTCGGTGAACTCGGTGATGACGTAGCCCGCGATCTCCTGCCGACGTCGCATCGCCTCGATCTGGTACTTCAAGCCACGGAACTGCTGCCATTGCGCGGCCTCGACGAAGAGCCGAAAGGACCCGAACACCCGATCAAGGCTCCAGTCATGGAATCGGTTCTCCACCCCGTGCGCATACATCACGCCCTCCCCCCAATCGTGGCCGGTCTCGAACCACCAGGGCTCTCGACCATCGACATCGGCGAGTTGATGGGGATAGGGCAGGCCCCAGGTGCCGAACTCCGAGCAAACGATCGGCTCGTCATGTGCTGTTACGGCATCGCCGTGCGGACTGAACAGCCAGTTGGCGCGGGAGGAAAGGCCGTCGACGAACCGATCCCATTTATGTCGGCTATCCGGGTGTGCGGCATAGAAATGATAGTCGGCAATATCGGTGCAGACGTGAAAGCTCGGCGCGAGCGGCGAGTTATCGACGACGAGTCGCGACGGATCGTAGGCCTTGAGCCAGAGATAGAGGTTTTTCAGCCATTGCCGATGATCGGCGTCATGGACGAGATCAACTCCCCAATTTTCGTTGATGATAGTCCAACAAATGATCGAAGGATGGTTGCGGTCGCGGTCCACAATGCCCCTCAGGGTACGCTCCTTGCGGGCGCGCGACTTCTCGGTCGAGAATCCGCCGTTGGGGAGTTCGGCCCAGATCAGGATGCCGACCCGATCGGCAACTTCGTAATACCTGGGATCCGGCGCCTTGATGTGGCAGCGTAGGCAGTTGAGGCCGAGCTGCTTGGCCTTGCGGAACTGGTCTTCCAGAAACTCGGTCGAAGGCGGCGTGCAGATCGTGTCGGGATAGTAATCCTGATCGAGCGCGCCGCGCAGGTAGAGCGGTTCGCCGTTGAGAAAGAATTTTCCATCGCGCGCCTCGATGGTACGAAATCCGAACGTCTCCCGGGCTTCGTCGACAACGCGACCATCCCGGGTGACGCATACGTTCAATTGATACAGATGCGGGTGCGCAGGGGACCAGGCCAGGACTTCCGGCACTGCGGCCTGAAGCATGGCCAATTCCCGGCCGGCGGGAACATCGAGGCGCGCAAGAGCTACCTTCTCACCCATGGGCGATGTGATGCTCATCTCCAGGTGAGCATTCGAGGTGAGAGCGGCCGCAAAGCGGACCCTCGCGTCGACCTCTCCGGTTTCCCGCTGGCAATGAACACGGATGCCAGCCAAATGATCTTTGGCGCGGCGCTCGAGATAGACCGACTGCCAGATGCCAGACAGCGGGCCGTACCAGCTCTGCTTTCCGAAGGGAATTTCGGCGAAGGGCGCCTCGACGAATTCCATCGGATCGTCGGTAGGGCTCTCGACACGAACCTTGATCTCGTTGAGTCCCTCGGTCAGGAAAGGCGTGACATCGAACGAGAACGGCAGGAATCCACCTTCGTTGTCGCCGACAAGCTGTTCGTTGATCCAAATCCGGCAATGATGAAATACGGCCCCGAAGCGCAGGAACACGCGATCCCGCAGCCATCCGTTCGAAATCGTGAATTCGCGCTGATAAATTCCGATGCCGGCACGCATGCAGAGATCGCGGAACTGCGCCTGCCACACGCCGGGCACGGTGATCGCCCGCACTTCCGCTGGACGGAGCGAGCGATTTGAAACGTGCAAAAACGACCAAACGCCGTCGAGCAATAACCTGGGATATTCGTTCACGGAAAAATCTCCCCGCGGCCGCTTAGGCCGGGAAGATGGCGGAAGTGCGCAAAGCGTTGCCGGCCTGCGGTTCCGTCTTCCGATGCCTGAGGGCTTAACGCTACTGCGCGGCGTTGATCGCTGTGTGCTCCCGCTCGTTCGCCAGACGCCGCTTACGACAACAGCAATGGTCCATCATCACTGAGGAACGACAAGTAGAAGAAGGCGTTGGGGCAAGGCAAATGTCCCTCTTCTCTGATCGCGTTTCGTCGCGGACCGGACGAGGTTCACGTCCGATCATCGCGCGCGACAAAGAGAGAAGCAGTGACCACGAATCCCAGCCAGATACCCACGCGTTCGACACTGATTTGTTTTTCGCATTTGCGCTGGAACTTCGTGTTCCAGAGACCCCAACATTTGATGACGCGCGCTGCGCATCAGTATGAGGTGTTCTTTTTCGAAGAACCAATGTTCGAAGATACGAACGAACCTCGTCTGGATGTGCGTGAAGACCCGTCTGGCGTGCGCGTAGCGGTTCCGATCCTGCCTGCCGAACTCACCGAAGCGCAAAGGATGGACGCGCAGCACGCGCTCCTTGATCAAGTAGTGAGGACACTCACATCAGATGTTCTGATCACCTGGTACTACACGCCGATGGCGCTGACGTTTAGCGCCCACCTTCAGCCTGACCTCATCGTTTACGACAACATGGATGAACTGTCCCTGTTTGCAGGCGCACCGCGCGAGTTGCTGGAGTTGGAAGCGGTGCTGCTTTCACGCGCGGGAATCGTCTTCACCGGCGGGCAAAGTCTCTATGAGGCGAAACGCGGGCGGCACTCCAATCTGCACGCCTTTCCTTCCAGCATCGATGCGCAACACTTCGCGCAGGCACGGCGGGCGGGATTGCCGGAGCCGACCGATCAGGTTGGCATAGCAGAGCCGCGTCTCGGCTACTTCGGCGTTATCGACGAACGAATTGATGTTGCGCTGGTGGACGAGTTGGCCCGGCGGCGGCCAGACTGGCAATTCGTGATGATCGGTCCGGTCGTAAAGATCGATCCCGCAACATTGCCGCGCCGGTCGAATATCCATTGGCTCGTGCAGCAAGCCCTATTCCGATCTGCCGCGCTATCTCGCCGGCTGGAACGTCGGGATCATGCCGTTCGCGCTGAATGACGCAACTCGTTTTATCAGTCCGACAAAAACTCCGGAGTTCCTGGCCGCCGGCGTTCCCGTCGTGTCGACGCCGATTACCGACGTCATCCGTCCGTACGGCGATGCGGGCCTCGTCGAAATCGCCGATGGCGCGGATGGGTTCGTGACCAAGGCCGAAGCACTGCTCAGTGAGCTCCGGCCGGACTGGCTGCAACGCGTCGACCGGCATCTGGCTGTGGTGTCGTGGGAAAAAACGTGGCGCGGGATGTCGCGCCTGATGGATCGTGCGCTGGAAACCCCTCAGCTTGCCGAGCCCTCAATTCTGGTGCGAGGTGCATGATGTTCGACTGGCTCATCGTAGGAGCGGGTTTCGCCGGCAGTGTCCTTGCGGAACGCATAGCGAGCCAGCGCGGCGAGCGTGTGCTGCTGATAGATCGTCGGGCCCACATCGGCGGCAATGCATATGATCGTCAAAACGAAGCGGGGTTGCTTATCCACCAATATGGCCCGCACATCTTCCATACCAATGCGAGATCGGTGTTCGATTATCTTTCGCAATTCACATCCTGGCGGCCATACGAGCACAGGGTTCTGGCTGACGTCGACGGCAAGCTGCTGCCGATACCTATCAACCTGGATACCATCAATCGGCTCTATGGTCTGAACCTCAGCTCAGAAGAGCTGGACAACTGGTTCGCCGAGCGAGCGGAGCCGGTGCAGGAGATCAAGACGTCTGAAGACGTAGTGGTGTCCAGGGTGGGGCGTGAACTGTACGAGAAATTTTTTCAAGGCTACACCCGCAAGCAATGGGGAGTGGACCCTTCGGAGCTGGACAAGTCCGTCACCTCGCGCGTCCCGACCCGCACCAACCGCGACGACCGATATTTCACAGATGAATTTCAGTGCATGCCGGCAGCCGGATTTACGCGCATGTTCGAACGGATGCTCAGCCATCCGAATATCAAGATCATGCTACAGACCGACTATCGCGAAATCCGCGACGACATTCAGATATTCGCAAGTCTGATCTTCACCGGGCCGGTTGATGAGTTCTTTGACTTTCGTTTTGGCAAGCTTCCGTACCGATCTCTTCGTTTCGAACATGTGACGATGGACAAACCGTGGCACCAGCCTGTCGCCGTCGTGAATTATCCGCAAGGGAGCCCTATACAAGGGTGACCGAATACAAGCATCTCACCGGCCAGGAGCACCCCAAGACGAGCCTGACTTACGAATACCCGTGCGACAAGGGAGCCCCCTACTACCCGGTGCCGCGGCCGGAAAACCAGAAACTGTACAAGCGTTATGAGCGCTCGCTCTCGCCCAGCCCAACGTCTGGTTCGTCGGCCGGCTTGCGACTTATCGCTACTACAACATGGACCAGGTTGTAGGCCAGGCGCTGGCTACTTTCCGTCGCATCAACCAGTCGGTCCCGCTTGTCAGAGCTGCCAGCAGCATGTCGATGTTGCAGCCCGCGAGCACGCCATGAGTTCAAAGCCCGGTGCGCGGTCCAACGCGCATCCAGAACTTTGGGGAGGCGTGGAATGCACCGTGGCCCGCATCGGAGGGCGGTTCAGGAATTCAGGTTGTGGACACCGGTCACCAGTATCGGCTGGACGATCTGGATCGCATCGCCGCCCTCGGAATTCGTACGCTGCGCTACCCGATCGTCTGGGAGACCATCGCTCCTGATAACCCGGCGGTCGGCGACTGGCGCTGGCACGATATCCGGTTGCGTCGGCTTGACGATTTGGGAATCCGCGTCATCGGTGGCCTGCTCCATCACGGCAGCGGCCCGCGATACACGAACCTGCTTGATCCCGCTTTGCCGTCTCTGCTAGCCGCACATGCATCACGGGTCGCTCAGCGTTACCCTTGGATTGAATTTTTCACGCCTGTGAACGAGCCATTGACCACCGCGAGTTCAGCGCGCTGTATGGCCACTGGTATCCCCATGCGCGCGACACTTCCAGCTTCTTGCGAGCGCTCGTCAATCAATGCCGCGCGGTGGCTCTCGCGATGCAGGCGGTGCGACGCGTTACGCCGACCGCTAAACTGATCCAGACGGAAGACATCGGAAAAACATTCAGCGCGCCTCGGTTGCAGTACCAGGCAGATTTCGAGAATGACCGTCGCTGGTTGAGCTTCGATCTGTTGTGCGGCAGGGTCAACCGCGACCATCCGCTTTACACATACCTTCTCGAGCATGGGATCAAGCAGGCCGACCTCGAGTTGTTTTGTGACCAGCCGTGCACGCCCGATATCGTCGGCGTGAATCATTATCCGACCAGCGAACGCTATCTGCACCCGCGTGTTGAAGCGTATCCAGCAGAATTTGCCGGAGGCAATCAACGCGATCGCTACGCCGACTTGGAAGCGGTTCGCATGCCGCTGTCGAGAAGGCACGTTGGCCCGGAAGCCCGCCTGCGGGAAGTCTGGGATCGATATCAGCTTCCAATCGCCGTGACGGAAGTACACCACGGCTCCACGCGAGAGGAACAGGTCCGCTGGCTCATGGAAGTATGGAACGCGGCGACACGGCTGCGCCGTACTGGCGCGGACATTCGTGCCGTGACCAGTTGGTCACTGTTCGGAGCGGTGGATTGGAATTCGCTGCTGACTTCTCGATCGCGGATTTTACGAGCCGGGAGCTTTCGATACCCGCAACGGAACTCCGCGGCGGACGCTGATCGGCCGAGCTGTGCGATCGCTGGCACAATTCGGAGAATTCGATCACCCGGTGCTTGAACGGCCGGGTTGGTGGCGCCGCCAGGAGCGGTTGTACAGATTGACGGCGAAGAGCAAACGATCGACGCAAGGCCGCTGCCAACGCCTTCTGCTCATTGTCGGCGACGACGACGGATTGACGCGCGTGATCGAGGCCGCCGCCCGTATTCGAGGACTGGACTCCGCCCCTGTCGGCGGGGCCGAATCAGACATCGCTGATCCCGGCCGTCTTGCCTCCAGCCTTCGCCAGCGGATGCCTTGGGCAATCATCGACACGCGCGGAGTTAGCCGGTCATGCCAACCTGGGTACCCCTCCACCTCAGAGCGGCTCGCGGCGGCGTACGCGCAGCTCGACCTTCCGCTCGCGGTCTTTTCGGGCGACTGGTCAGCTCAGCACCGGGATTACTATGCCGGCCCGACACGAACCGGAGCCGCCCCGGTTCATGACGGCTACAACGAGTTCGAACGGCGCATCATGCAGGTTCATAAAAGAGCCCTTATCGTGCGCGCCGCTCCGCATTCCATCGACGCCATCTTCGACCTGTTGGTCGATGGCGAACGCGGTGTCTGGGAAGCAACGACGGGCTACCGCAAGCAACAGACGAGACCAAGCGCGGCGCCCGCCGAGGCGAGCGCGTCCTGATGCTCACTCACCGGCAATGACTTCTGCCGAAGCTTCACATCTCATCCTGAGGTTTTGGCTTGCTTCCAGCAGGATCAGATCGCGAACAGTTGGTCTCTTCCTTCGCTCCGCTCCTGCCGAGAATTGCTGTCACGATAAATCCTGCCTCAAAGTGGCGTCGATCCTCTCCAGTGTCCACTCGACCTGATCGCCGGTGATTACGAGCGGCGGCGCGATACGGATCGTATATTCATGCGTATCCTTGGCAAGGATGCCTCTGCTCCTGAAGTGCCTCACAGTAACGGCGTGCTTTGCCTGCTTCCGGGTGAAGTTCGATCGCCAGCATCAAGCCGCGTCCGCGCACCTCGCGGATTGTGTTCGCGCGTATTCTCCTTAGGCCATCCAAAAACCGCGCACCCTGGACCGCCGCGTTCTCAATCATGTCTTCCTCAACAAGTACGCGCAAAGCTGTCCGCGCCACCGCACAAGCCAGCGGGTTACCGCCGAACGTCGAGCCGTGCTGACCGGGTTTCAGCGTGCCAAGCACTGCGTTGTTCGAGAGGACCGCCGAGACCGGGTAAAAGCCACCAGACAATGCTTTGCCGAGCAGCGTCACGTCTGCCTCAATTTCATCGTGCTCCTCGGCGAGCAGCTTGCCGGTGCGGCCGAGCCCGGTCTGAATCTCGTCGAGGATCAGCATCACGTCATGTGCGGTGCAGAGATCGCGTACCGTTGCGAAATAGCCGGGCGGCGGGATGATGACGCCGGCTTCTCCCTGGATTGGCTCGACGAGGAAGGCGACCGTGTTCGGCGTGATCGCCTCCTCCAGCGCCTTGGGGTCGCCGAACGGGATGATCCTGAAGCCCGGCGCGAACGGCCCGAAATGCTTACGTGAAGCCGTGTCGGTGCTGAAGCCAATGACACCGAGGGTGCGTCCGTGGAAGTTGTCGGCGCAAACGATAATTTCGGCCTGACCATCCGGCACACCCTTTACTTCGTAGCCCCATTTGCGCACGGCCTTGATAGCGCTCTCCACCGCCTCGGCACCGCTATTCATTGGCAGTATCTTGTGGGACCCGGTAAGTTCCGCGATCTGCTCGTAGAACGAGGCCAGTTGGTCGTTGTGGAATGCGCGGGATGTCAGCGTCAGCTTACCCGCCTGTTCTATCATGGCGGCCAGGATTTTCGGATGGCAGTGGCCCTGGTTCACGGCCGAATACGCAGAGAGGCAATCGAGATAACGGTTGCCTTGTGTATCCCACACCCAGACGCCTTCGCCGCGCGATAGAACGACGCCTAGCGGTTCATAGTTCTGCGCGCCAAAGCGCACTTCCGTCGCGATGAAATCAATGGCCGGTCGACCCATTTGCGTCACTCCTGTTTGCGAGCAACCGCCAACCGAGTCTCCGATACGTTTATCATGACTTTGGCTTGCGCCATAAGCCTCAAAAGTGGATCAGAACTCGCCTGCGTCGTTTGCTCCAAAACGGGGCGCTAGAGTGCCCGCGGGAACTGTGAATCGGAAGCCGACGCTCCACGTCCAATCATCACCGGAGACAATGTGTAGAGTCCGGCATTGCTCTGCTGCAAACGCGCATCATGGCGAGCTTGCGAGTGCGGCTTCGGCGCGATAATGCGGGAGACGATCCCCGAGCGCGCTAAACGCGCACAGCGCCAGGCTGGCCCAGACCGCGGTGGTGAAATAAAGCGACATCCAGACGATCTCGTCCTTCCACTCAGCAAGATCGTGCGTCACCACCCATCGCGTGCTCACGTCCCGGAGGCCTTCTATAGGTCTTAAGGGCTTGCTTCCCAGGGCAAGATCGGCCCGCCATCGGTTGAGGTACATCGGGACGTCAATTGTCATGAGGAATGTCAGATAGGTTGCGATCCCGATGGTCGCGATGGCGAGGGTCACCCGAACCGCGCCGTCAAACTCTGGTATGAGCCGGCATAGGCCAATCCCAACTACGAAAAAGGCGACGGCCCAAATGGAGTTTTCGATGGCATTGCCTAAATAGTTGGTCGTCAACACGGCGTACCAGGAGAAGCATTCCGCGATAATGATCAAGGGCACAATCGCCCAGGCTGCGCTCAGCGAGGTGCCCGCTCCCATGATCGTACTCAACTGATGCAGGACAATCGCCCACTGTGCCGCGAAGCAGATCTCCGCGATGGTTGCGACGGATCGGCCGACCACAACACTTGAGAGCCAGGTGTCGAAAAGACAAATTCGCTGAACATCCGCGCGTGGGAGGAATGACCTGAATGCGCAACCGAAGACATAAGCCCCACAGAGAAGGAGCATGAGCTCTCTCCCGGACGTAATGCCAAGATCGCCAGTGGGCCGTTCATGGAGGTAATGGTACATGAACATCCAAGCCCCGATATTGGCGGCGCTGACCAGGCTCAGCAAACCCCACCACCAACCCAGAGGATTTGAGCAGACCAGCAAATTCGCCCGACCTGGGGATTTCATACTCACGAGACGCTCCGGAGAAAACCCGAACTGACATTTAAGCTTAGCATTTTTGTCACAAATCGTGGCCGATTGTGAATTGCAATTTGATTATTTTTCGCAGGGTGTTGCGGCGGGAATTGGTAGAGCCGAACAGGTCAGTGAAATGAGCATTGTCATAAACCTTGCCGGTCAAGTGGACGCCGCATTGGAGCGATCCGCTTGAAACGCTGCGATCCAGTCGAGGTGACTGTGAGGACTACGCAATCGTCAAATATGTCGCGCTGCTAAGGCAGGTGTTGCCGACGACGATGTGAAGATCGTCCTCTTGAGAAATCTCTTCCCGAAGGAAGATCATGCCGCGCGTTGCCACTCGCGTGGACGGCCAATGGCTGATCCCTGACAATCGAACACTGACCCTGGTACGCGACACAGACGTGAAACGATCGATCCCGGAATTCGTGCTCGACCATGAAGGTGTGAAACGATTCAACTGGGCGAGTCGAAATCGGCGGGTGGCGAGCTGAGTCACAATCCCGCGCGTCGAACTCCTCCCCGCTGATAGATCATGGGCCACGCTCGTGCGCCAGTTCAAGGGTCACGAGGCGCGCCAGTAAAGTCGCTGGATAAATTTGGCCGATGATTGCCTCGACATTGGCAAGGCTTCGCGCAAACGGATGCAGGGGCACAATGTCGCCATAGCCGGTGGTCGTGAGGGTCACGAAACTGAAGTAGATGAGATTGCCGGAGACGGCAAAGTCGCCATGAAGCGGCGGAAGATTTGTGAACGCCACCGGGGCCGAAAGGGTGACGAAGCCGTATAAGGCGACGAATATCAGTCCGATGATGAGGTAGAGCAGGACTGCGCCGACAACGCGGTGGTACGTGATCCGGCCCGGCCCGAACACGGCGCGCGCTACCACGACGCTTAGCGCGAGGCCCGCAATCAGCCACGCGGCGCAATCGAGGTAGAGGTCGGTGCGCGGTGACTTTTCGAAGTCCAGAAGGGCGGCCGTGACCACAAGCGCGCTGGCGAGTGCGATAGGGGCAGCTACCAGGAAATTGCGCGAATACAGAAACGCAGCGGGTAGGAGCACCAGACCGAAGAAGTATCCGAAGTGCTGTCCGGTCATGATGCCGGAAGCTTGCATCGGACCAATCCCGAACAGAAGAAACGAGAGCATCAGCGTCATTAGTGTCAGGAGGGGATCGTTAAAACGCTGGTGGAAGCGACCTTGTTTGGACATCCCTCTGCTCTCGTTCCCGCCATTCAAGCAGCCGGGTGGATCGGCAATGCGGATACTTCGCCGCCGGACCGCCTAAGGCTCTTTGATGTATGTCAAAGTGGCCAACCCATCAGGCCCTGAAGGACACTACGCCATCGTCAAGTACGTCGCCCTGCTAAAGGCAGGTGTCGCCAAGAACGATGTGAAGATCGTCCTCTTGAGAAAGCTCTCCGGAACGAAGATCATGCCGCGGTTGCCACTCGCGTCGACAGCGAATGGCTAATCCTCGACAATCGAACGCTACCCCTGGTGCGCGACACAGACGTGAAACGAGTAATCCCGGAATTCGTGCTCGACCATGAAGGTGTAAAACGATTTAACTGGGCGAACCAAAATCGGTGAGTGACGAGCCAAGTCACAGTGCCGGCACACGCTTTATTTGCGGCCGCGATGGAACACGGCAGCAATAGCCTTGCTTCGTAAAGGCGTGTGGGTGGCCGACTGGTTCGGCGCGAGCCCGACTGGCGCTCCCTAGGGGAATCGAACCCCTGTTTCAGCCTTGAGAGGGCCGCGTCCTAACCGCTAGACGAAGGGAGCGTGCGGCTTGAGGCAATAGCGGCGAAATTCGCCGTTCGCAAGGCAAGTCTGAAGGTCCTTTGGAGTTGGTTAAACCGCTTCAACCCCGGGCTCGCCGGCCCGGAGCGAAGCCTGCCGGGCATGCGCCGGGCTTCACCCCTGCCCTGCTCACGGCTCGTTGGCGAATTTCAGCCGGCCGGCGGGTTTGAGGGTGTGCGCGTCGAAGGTGCGGATTTCGGTCACCCCGCCGAGGTCCAGCGTCACCATCAGCCGGTCCCCGGCGACGCCGGTTGAGACGATGCGGGCGCCCTTGGGCAGGGTCGCCGTGGCGTCGGTCGTTACTGTGCTTCCCTCCGAGCGGAAAAGGCGGTAGCCGATGGCGATCAGAACGGCCGCGACCGCCAAAGCCGTGGTAAGGCCCGCAATCAGCATCATCCGCCGAACCCGCGCAAACAGCACGGCTTGCTCGATTGTCGGTTGGGGCACAGCAGTTTCGGTCATGCAAAACTCATCTTCGAATGTCGCCACAGCCAAAGGCTGGAAGTCACCGTCGCCGGCGATGAGGGATCGCCCCGGCTCGACCGTGTCCTCGCGGTGCGCCGGCCGGAACTGTCGCGCTCGCGGCTGAAAGCGCTGATCGTCGCCGGCCAAGTCTGCGATGCAAGGGAACGTCCCCATCCGCGATCCCGCTTATCATGTCGCCGCAGGGGATACGATCACAATCGACCTGCCGGAAGCCGCGCCCGCGGAGCCTGCGGGCGAAGATATCGCGCTCGATATCGTCTTTGAGGACGACGATATCGTCGTCCTTAACAAGCCGAGGGATCTCGTGGTGCATCCGGCCGCCGGCCATGAGACCGGCACGCTGGTGAACGCGTTGATCGCCCATTGCGGCGCAAGCCTTTCCGGCATCGGCGGCGTTCGCCGCCCCGGCATCGTGCACCGGCTCGACAAGGACACGACGGGGCTGATGGTCGTTGCGAAGAATGACCGTGCGCATCAGTCGCTCACCGCGCAGTTCGCCGACCACGGCCGGACCGGCGCGATGGAGCGCGGCTATCTCGCCTTTGTCTGGGGTGTGCCTAACCGGCAGCACGGCACGGTGGACGCACCGATCGACCGCCATCCGCACGCACGCGAGAAAATGGCCGTGCGCGCGAGCGGTCGCGAGGCCATCACCCATTGGGAAATCCGGGAAGTTTTTAGCGGTCGTGATGGCAAGCCGGTCGGCTCGCTGCTGGCCTGCCGCCTCGAGACCGGGCGGACCCATCAGATCCGGGTGCATATGGCCCATATCGGCCATCCGCTGATGGGGGACGCCGTGTATGGACCCCACTTCAAGACCAAAGCCAGCCAACTGGGCCCGCAGGGTCAGGCCGCGCTGGGGTCGCTCGGCCGTCAGGCGCTCCATGCATATTTGCTGGCCCTGGAGCACCCCCGAACCGGGGAAGTTTTGCGCTGGGAAGCGCCGTTGCCGGAGGATTTGCTTCTCCTGAAAGACCGGCTTGCGAGCGGCCCTATGACGCAGGCCGGTTAAAAAACTCTTGCTATGCCAATACGTTATGCCAGCCACACGGCGACGTGAGGTCAGCAATCCTTCCCTATCAGGGCCCCTTTGGTGTATGTTGCGTGTGCGTTGAATAATCAACGCGGAACATCGCAGCCCGGCTGGCTTTAACCAAGCGGCCGCTGCCTGGCCCGCCGCTATCGGGGGCCTGAACCACTGGAGGGGCGCTCAATGGCCCGTACAGCTAGTCTGCCGGTTCTCAATGGAGAATCCGGCCTTTCAAGATACCTTGCCGAGATCCGCAAGTTTCCGATGCTGGAACCCCAGCAGGAATACATGCTCGCCAAGCGTTGGCGCGAGCATGACGATCGCGACGCGGCACATGAACTCGTCACCAGCCATCTCCGGCTCGTGGCCAAGATCGCCATGGGCTACCGCGGCTACGGGTTGCCGATCTCCGAAGTCGTTTCGGAGGGCAACGTCGGCCTGATGCAGGCGGTGAAGCGGTTCGAGCCCGAAAAGGGCTTCCGTCTCGCCACCTACGCCATGTGGTGGATCAAGGCTTCAATACAAGAGTACATCCTGCGTTCGTGGTCGCTCGTTAAGATGGGCACCACCGCGAACCAGAAGAAGCTGTTCTTCAACCTGCGCAAGGCAAAGAGCAAGATCTCCGCGCTGGACGAAGGTGATCTTCATCCCGATCAGGTGAAGCTGATCGCCAAACGCCTCGGCGTGACGGATCAGGATGTGGTGGACATGAACCGCCGGCTTGGCGGCGACGCCTCGCTCAATGCGCCGATCCGCGAGGATGGCGAGGCCGGAGAATGGCAGGACTGGCTGGTCGATACATCGCCCAACCAGGAAGCCTTGATGGCCGAGCACGAGGAGTTCGATCATCGCCGGGATGCGTTGAACGGCGCGATCGGCGTACTCAACCCGAGGGAACGCCGTATCTTCGAGGCGCGGCGTCTTGCGGAAGATCCGATGACGCTGGAAGACCTCGCCGCCGAATTCGGCGTGTCGCGCGAACGCGTGCGGCAGATCGAGGTTCGCGCCTTTGAGAAGGTGCAGTCTGCGGTGAAAGGCACCATCGCGCGTCAGGAAGCGGCCGCGCTGGAAGCCGCGCACTAGAGTCTTATCGGCTCTGATGATCAGTACAAAAGCCGGCGGCGACGCCGGCTTTTTTATGCGTTGTGAGGGGCGGCCGGCTCCGGTTCCCGATCATCCTCGGGCGCAACCGGCGGCGATGGTTCGTAAACCGCGTAGCGGCCTTTGCCTTCCTTCTTGGCGGCATAAAGCGCCTGGTCGGCGTGGGCGATCAGTCGATCCGCGAACACCCCGATGTCCCTCGTCCATTGGGCCACGCCGATCGACACAGCGATCGGGATGTCGGCGCCGACGCAGGCCTCGGCATCCTTGCGGCACACCTCCAGCACGCGGCGCGCGATCATGGCCCCTTCGCGCAACGTGGAAGAAGGCAGCACAATGCAGAATTCGTCCCCGCCGGTACGCGCCAGCATGTCAGCGCGGCGCAGGCGAGTTTGCGCCATCAGGGTGAAATGCTGCAGGCACGCATCGCCGGCGGCATGACCGTAAGTGTCGTTGATCTCTTTGAAACAATCGAGATCGATCACCAGCAGCGCGAAGGGCTCGCCGTTGCGCTCGGACCTTGCACATTCGTCCGTCAGCCGCTGCACCAGATGCCGTCGATTGCCGACGCCGGTGAGATCGTCGAGCAGCGCGAGATCGGCGACCTCGTTGCGCAGGCGATCCATCGCCATCAGCAGGAATCCGAAATTCAGCGCCATCGACAAGAACACGAGCAGCAGGATCAGGCCGGACTGCAACTGGTTGAAGCGCACAAAGTTGAAGTCGCCGCCGATATGCCACAGCCCTGCCACCAGGCGCAGGACGTAGATGCCGATGATGAGAATGGCGATAACGCCCGCGAGCCGGGCGCCGGGATTGCTGCGTTCATCCTGTCGCGACAACAACAGCTTCAACGACATCGCCAGCGGCAGGGATTGGGCGACCGAGTAGATCGATATCCGCATCGGCGCGCTGTCATACGCATAAGCAAAGAAGCCAAGCCCGAGGGCGCTTATTCCGGTGAGCAGGCACGTCGAACGCCAGGTCGGGTTGCGGCCGAAAAAGCGGTGGATGCCCATCGCGGCAAGACCGGCGGCAAAGACCAGAACGGTGCCGCCTACCAGAAGCGGCAAGAGCGACTCCGTAAAGACGACGCGCATCATCGCTGATGCTGCCCCCGTGGCGGCGAGAAACGCCGAAGCGGTCCAGAAGCGCGCGGCATCAAATGAGGGATAGCTGCGCATGATGTAGGCCCAGATCAGGCCCAGCGCGAGAAAATTGATGACGAACACCGTCCACAGTGTCGGAACGCTCAGCATTGCGACCGCAGAACGCGCATTGCCCTGTCCTCTGTTGTTTTGAACAGCCTTCGCGACATCCGTCGCTGTTGTTGACATGGAAAATGCGACCACGCCGCTTAACGGACTCTCAACCGCGGCTGCGTAGTGGGCAGTGTGGTTTTGAATTGATGAAGATCGCTCGCGCGACGCGGCAATGGATGCAGCGCTTGGCGCAGCAAGATGCGCTGCGCCGCATCTTCGTCGCGGCTAACCGTGGCGAGGTCGCGATCTCAGGTCATTTGATGGGAAAACATGCCGAAATCGATAACAACTGTGGATAACGCAATGACAACGCCGTGACGGAGCGGGGCAGCGCGCCGCGAATTTGCTGAGTTTACATTTGAGGTTTTTGCGAGGCTGGCCCTCCGCCGAGCATGCCTCGTGTCGCGTTTCATCCGTTAAAACCTTGAGAGGATACTATGGCTAAGAAAGCAAAGAAGGCGAAGAAGGCGAAGAAGTCCAAAGCCAAGAAGAAGAAGTAGTCTTCACGCCCGGGTGGAGCTTTGCTCCGCCCGGGCACCCGGCTTCCGAAATTTTTTTCAAAGCGGCGGGCACCCAGCCCGCCTTTTTCATTTGTGCGCTCGTTGTGCTCCCCGCCTTTAGCGGCAGCATCCTCTTCGAGCGCGAGCCTCAGTGCTTCTCTTTTTTCTCAATGGCGTGGACCATTTCCGCTTCGCGTACGATATCGAGCGGCGGCCACGGCTTCGACCAGAACTTCGCGCCATCGGGCAACCGCTGCGGGAGCGGCTTGCCGGAGGTAACGATGACGTCGAGTTCCGGATTGCTTTGTTTCGCAATAACGGCGAGTTCCACACCGTTCATGCGACCGGCCAAATTAACGTCCGTCATCATCAGCGAGAGGCAGCCGGCGTTTGCCTGCAACACGAGTTCAGCGGCTTCTCCGCTTTCGCATTGGATGACCTCGTAATCGCTCTCTTCGAGAAGGAGGCACACCATGGCGCGTTGCATTGGATCGTCTTCAACGATCAGCGCGGTGGAGCGGAAAGGCTTCGCTGGTCCCATTGTCGCCTCCAGAAGCGCCCCCGCGCAAAAGTAACGTGGGTTAAAAAAGAAGCTGGCATAAGGTTCAGCTTCAAACTTAAAAAATGTAAGGATGGCACCCTGACCTATCGGCGCTTGACCGCGCAATCCGAGCCAGCATGGAGCCGAGATGACCGCAATTGATGGAGCCGCCGCTGCCGTGACAGGCGCGGCCAGCGGCATCGGCCGTGCGCTGGCGCTGGAACTTGCCGCGCGCGGTTGCGATCTCGCTGTCGCGGATCGCGATGAGGCCGGCTTGCAGTCGGTTGCCGCCGAGATCGCGGGCGCGCACAAGAGAAAGGTCACCGTCCATCGGCTGGATGTTGGCGAGCCCGGACAGATCGCCGAGTTCGCGCAAGCCGCGATAACAGCGCATTCCGCCCTGAGGATCGTCATCAACAATGCCGGCGTCGCGCTGCTAGGCCAGTTCCATGAGATTGATCAGACCCAGATGGATTGGCTGTTCAACATCAATTTCTGGGGCGTGGTGCATTCGACCCGCGCGTTCCTGCCGCATCTCGCACGGCAGCCGGAGGCGCACATCGTCAACCTGTCCTCGATCTTCGGCATCATCGCCCCGCCGGGTCAGACCGCTTATGCCTCGGCGAAATTCGCGGTGCGCGGCTTCTCCGAAAGCCTGCGGCATGAATTGCAGATGGCGGGAAGTCCGGTGCGGCTGTCGGTGGTGCATCCAGGCGGTGTCGCCACCAACATCGTACGCAACTCCCACACGGGAACCGGGATGACGGACAATGCACGGCGCGCGGAATCGATCGAGCGGTTCGATGCCGTCGCCAAGACCACGCCCGCCACCGCCGCGTTGCGCATCATCGAAGGCATCGAGAAAAATCGTCCCCGCATCCTGATCGGGAACGACGCGCGGTTCATGGATATCCTGCAGCGATTGCGGCCCGCGGGTTATTGGGCCGTGCTGGCGCGGCGGTTGGCCAAGTCCGCGAAGTAATGGACCGCGAAGCCTCGGCACCGGGGCGCTGATCCGTTACTGTCCCAAAAGCCGATCCGCGAAATAGGCGATGGTCTTGCGATAGATGGTCGCGTGGTTCCATTCGCGCATCGCCTCGAAATTGGCGCTGCCTTCTTCATAGGACCCACCAGCTTTCCAGCCGTTGGTTTGAAGCAGGTTGGCGGTGGAGGCCAGCACGTCAGGCACGCTATGGCGCAAATCGACACGTCGATCGCCATCGAAGTCGATACCGTACTTGATGTAGGATGATGGCAGGAATTGCGTCTGGCCGATTTCGCCGGCGTAAGCGCCAATCATATCGCGCAGCGGCAGGTCGCCGCGTTGCACGATCTTCAGCGCCGCGAGCAATTCGCCCTGGAACAGTTCGGTGCGGCGGCAATCATGCGCCATGGTCGCGAGCACGCGAAACACCGGCAGCTTGCCCATGTCGCCCTTGCCGAAATCGGTCTCCAGCCCCCAGATCGCGACCAGGATTTGCGGCGGCACGCCGAACCGCTGCTCGATCCGCGACAACAGCGCGGCGTGACGCTGCAACATTGCCCGCCCGCCATTGATCCGCCCCGGGCCGACACGGGTGGAGACATATTGCTCGAAGCTCTTCTTGAACGTGCCGTGCTGGCGCCGATCGAAACTAAGCACCGCCGCATCCTCGGTGACACCGCCGAGCGCAGAGCTGATCACACCAGGTGAAATGCCGGCCGCCTGCGCCTCCGACGACATGCTCGCGACGAAGCTGTTGAAATCGCCGCCGCAGCGCGCGGCGAGCGCGGGACTGGTGACCATGAGAGCGCCGAACAAAATTGCCAAATGAAATCTGAGCATGCGAATCCTTTTTTACCTCCTGATATTCCAGGACGATGCCATGAGAGGATCACGCGCGGCAAATACCGTCCATGCCTGGCATCACCACCACCCTAACCTCGTCATGGCCGGGCTTGACCCGGCCATCCACGTTTTGAGCAGTAAAAGGAAGACGTGGATGCCCGGGTCCTCGGCGCGAAGCAAAGCTTCGTCGCCTCGCCCGGGCATGACGATGCGGAGCCGGGTCACGGCAACCCGCCCTTGCAACCCTCGTTTCAGCGCGCTGCCGACCGGCCCTCGCCGCCATCGATCTGACGGCCCATCAGCGCGATCGCCTTTTGATACACCCCGGCGGCGTTCCACGCCTGGATGGCTGCGAAATTGGCCTCTCCCGGTTGGTAGCCTGCGCCTGCGCGCCAGCCGTGCGCTTTCAGGAAATTAGCAGTCGAGGACAGCGCGTTGGCGGCGACGTCGAGATTGCCGGTGCCGTAGGCCTGGATGTTCTTGGGCAGAAACTGCGTCTGGCCGACTTCGCCGTGCATCGAGCCGCGCGTGGCTGCCGAGAGAACGCCGCGATCGATCAAATGCAGCGCCGCATGAAGCTGGTCCGTGAAAAATTCCGGCCGTCGGCAATCATAGGCGAGCGTAGCAATCGAGGAGAGCATGTTCTGGTTTCCGCGCTGGCTGCCGAAGCCGGTCTCCATGCCCCAGATAGCAATGAGCGGCCCCGGCGGCACCCCATAGCGCTGCTCGATGGATGCAAACATCGCGGCTTGCGATTGCCTCAGCGCCCGCCCGCGCGCAACGATCGTCGAGGCGCCCCGCTTCGCCAGAAACTGATCGAGCGACAAATTAAAACTGCGCTGGCCGCGATCGGCGGATATGGTCGCCGACGCGTAGTTCGTCCCCATCAGCGCCGCGACACCCGATGCGCCGATCCCCTTGGCCCTCGCCTCCTCCGCGAAAGCCCGCTTCCAGCTCTCAAAGCCGCCGGGTCCGCTGCCGCATTGCGCGGCGTTGGCGTTGGGGCTCACACAGGCGAGCGACGCGAGGGTCAACAGGGCGGCGGTCGTCAATTCTTTGCGCTTGGTCATGAAATGCTTCCTCGGCCTAGTGAAGTACATGAACACATTTACGCTGCTGCGCTGGCTTTTTTGCGGCTGGTCGGCTCTCCGGGTTTGCAGCGCGCGGGAGCGGCATCCTGTGAGCGAGCTTTGTTTCAAAGGTTACCGGAGCGCCGGCCGCGAAATCTGGTTCGACCTGCAATCCAAAGCCGTCGCCATAAACTAAACTATGAATTAAGCGCGTTCGAGCGCGCATATCGGGAAGTCCTCATTTTCTTTGACAGCGGCGGCCTTATCGAGGACAAGCCGCCCATGGCAAAAAAACCCGGCACCAATCCCAAAGGCGAACACGCCTTTTTCAATATCGTCTATGAAGACAACTCGCAGCGTTCCAACCGGCGCGTGCCCACTGAACTTCTCGGCGGAACTCGATGGAGACGAGCCGGCACGCGGGTACATCGTCGAGCAGGACCGCGAGATTGCCGAAAAATCCGGCCGCACGCCACTGGCGATCAAGAGCATCAGCCGCGTCGGCGCGAAGAAGAAGTAAACGTTGCGTCATGCGCGCTAGCGGAGTGCGTTAGCTACCGACAAAACAAACGGCGGGCTTTCACCCGCCGTTTTTTCTTTGTACCGAGAGAGCTTGCGATTGCGCGTCCTCTTGGGCCGGCTCACCCTTCGAGACGCGCCCTTTGGGCGCTCCTCGGGGTGAGGGGAGAGATCAGTTATCCAAGAAGCTCCGCAGCTTCCGGCTTCTTGACGGATGCTTCAGCTTGCGCAGCGCCTTTGCCTCGATCTGGCGGATGCGCTCTCTGGTCACCGAGAACTGCTGGCCGACTTCTTCCAGCGTGTGGTCGGTGTTCATGCCGATGCCGAAGCGCATGCGCAGCACACGCTCTTCGCGCGGCGTGAGCGAGGCCAGCACGCGCGTGGTGGTTTCGCGCAGGTTGGACTGGATCGCGGCATCGATCGGCAGGATGGCGTTCTTGTCCTCGATGAAATCGCCGAGGTGCGAAGTCTTCCTCGTCACCAACAGGAGTTTCCAGCGACAGCGGCTCTTTCGCGATCTTGAGGACCTTGCGAACCTTCTCCAAGGGCATGCCGAGCTTTTCGGCAAGCTCTTCCGGCGTCGGCTCGCGGCCGATCTCGTTCAGCATCTGGCGCGAGGTGCGCACGATCTTGTTGATGGTCTCGATCATGTGCACGGGAATGCGGATGGTGCGCGCCTGATCCGCGATCGAGCGCGTGATCGCCTGCCGGATCCACCACGTGGCATAGGTCGAGAACTTGTAGCCACGGCGGTATTCGAATTTGTCCACCGCCTTCATCAAGCCGATATTGCCTTCCTGAATGAGATCGAGGAATTGCAGGCCGCGGTTGGTGTATTTCTTGGCGATCGAAATCACGAGCCGCAGATTGGCTTCGACCATTTCCTTCTTGGCCTGACGCGCCTCGCGCTCGCCCTTCTGCACACCGTGCACGATCTTGCGGAATTCGCCGATCTCAAGCCCGGTCAAGGCTGCGAGCGATTGAATCTCGTGACGCAGATCCTTGATGCGGTCCTTTTCGTGGTGGACGAAATTCTTCCAGCCCTTGGCGGAAAGTTTCGAGACGCGGTTGAGCCAGCGCGGATCGAGCTCCGAGCCCTGATAGTTGCGCAGGAAATCCTCCCGCGCGACGCCATGGCTGTCGCCGAGACGCAGCAGGCGGCCCTCAAACGACACCAACTTCTTGTTGATGTCATAGAGCTGCTCGACCAGCGAGTCGATGCGGGCCTGATTGAGCCGCAGCGACTTCACCTCGACGATGATCTCGTCCTTTAACTTCTTGTACTTGCGCTCCTGCGCCGGGGACAGCGTCTCGTTCTGGAGCTGGTTCTGAATGTCCTGTTCCTGCAGACGGCGCAGCTTCTTGTAGTTGTCGGCGATCTTGTCGAAGGTCTCGACCACTTTCGGCTTCAGCTCGGCCTCGATCGCGGCGAGCGACATCTGGTTTTCGAACTCGTCGTCATCCATGTCGGATTCGGCGGCAGTCTCGCCGGCGTCCTTTTCGCCTCCGGGTTCGACGGAAGCGGGCGCGGGACGGAACGGCGTTGGCGAGGGCGGAGCAGCGGGTGGCGCGACGGCGGCAGGCATCGCCTGCGGCGCGACGGCCGAGCCATCGCCATTCGCGACCGGCTGGCCATCAGGGCCGAGCGGCGCGCCCAGCAGCGCGGGGTTCATGTTGTTCTTGGCGTCGGGACCGGCATAGGTCGCTTCGAGATCGATGATGTCGCGCAGGAAGATCTTTCCTTCGTTGAGTTCATCGCGCCAGATGATGATGGCCTGGAAGGTCAGCGGGCTTTCGCACAGGCCCGCGATCATCGCCTCGCGGCCGGCCTCGATGCGCTTCGCAATGGCGATTTCGCCCTCGCGCGACAAAAGCTCGACCGTGCCCATCTCGCGCAGATACATGCGGACGGGATCGTCGGTGCGCTCGCCCGGCTCGGACTTCTTGACTTCGGTGACGGCCTTTTGCGTGACCTCGACCAGTTCGTTGTCGGTCTCGTCGGCGTCGTCTTCCTTGTTTTCTTCCTCGGTGTCGGCTTCTTCCGCTTCGGACACGTTGATGCCCATGTCTGACAGCATCGACATGATGTCTTCGATCTGCTCAGGCGAGGTGGTGTCGGAAGGGAGAACTTCATTAAGCTGATCGAAGGTCACGAAGCCGCGCTTCTTGGCCTGCTTGATCATCTTTTTGACGGCAGCATCCGACAGATCGAGCAACGGCGAGGGAGCGTCCGTGGAATCCTTCTCAGGGGCATCGGCTGCCTTGTCGTCTTTTTCCTTGTCTTTTACCTGCAGCGTCTTTGCCTTGCTGGCCATTCATTGCTCTCCAAAACGCGCTTCATGCAAGGCAGCGTCGCCGCGCCCGCCGGATCACTTCATTTTTGACGCGGAAAGGGCGGCGCAAACCTGTCGCCACCCCCGATGTCCCTATCGCTGGTTTCGCACTCTTGTCGTGATGCTATTAGCCCATAGGCTCTTAAGCTTCGCCTAACCCTGTTTTTGCGGCCAAACCATGGGTTTGGCGAGTCCTTTCCGCAGTTCCGGCCGAAACCGTCCGCAGCATTTTTCAGTCAAACGCTCCGCTGGAACCGGCCCGACTGCTCGCCGAAACCCTCGATCAGAGCCTCGGTGCCATCGACTTCGGCCATCCGGGCCTTGAGGTCTTGAAGCCATGCCAGATTGGAATCGCTGGGTTCTTCGCCCAAGGCCAGCTCAGCATCCTTCAGCTCCCTAAATAAGGTGTGCCACTGCCGATGCAAGGCAACTAGTTGATGCCACGTGGAAAGAACGTCTTCCCGGGCCGCCCCCGGACGCGCGCCCCATACTGCCGCCGTGGTGATCGAGCGATCAACTCGTTGAACAAGCTCAGAAAATCCGACCGCTTCCAGGTCGGCCCGCATTTTCTCGGCCTGTTCGGATGGATCGGGGCTGTGGTGATGATCGTGGGCAAAGGCCGCGATAATCCCTGCCCGCAGCCTGTGAGCCTCCGGGTGCGCCAACTCAAGCGCCGCCGCCTCCTCCAAATGGTCATGCAACAGCCAGGGGTGGTTAATCAGGGATTGCAGGATCAGCGCCTCCCGGCGGGAAATCGTGCTGCGCTGGCCGCGCATGATCGGGCTAGCCGCAAGCTGCGGGCTCGACGCCTGATAGGGCCCGCGGTCGAAACCTTGAGCCCCCGCCGGTCCCTGCCCGCGACCGCCAGGAGCAAATCGTCCGTTCGAACCGGGCCCACGCGGAGCGAAGCGCCGGGACAATTCGCCGCCGAAATTACCCCGCCCGCCAAAGGCGCGCGCATTTTGCGGCGCGAACGTCCGTTGCAGCCGCTCCGCCAAATCCTGTCGATAATAGCGCCGCACCACTTCGTCCCGGACGCTGTTGGCGAGTTCGCCGATCCGCGCTTCCAGCGCCGCGCGCCGTTCGGGCGTTGCGAAGGTGCCGCCCTCGATCTCGCGCGACCAGATCACATCGGCCAATCCGCGCGCCGCGGAAATCACTTCCTCGATGGCGCCGCGACCGCCTGAACGTGCGAGATCGTCAGGGTCCTGACCTTCGGGCAACAGCGCAAAGCGCAGGCTCTTGCCGGGCTTGAGGTGCGGCAACGCCATGTCGGCGGCGCGCCAAGCCGCTTTCTGTCCGGCCTTGTCGCCGTCGAAGCAGAGGATCGGCTCGTCGGCCATCTTCCACAACAGCGCGAGCTGGTTTTCAGTGAGCGCGGTGCCGAGCGGCGCGACGCTCGCGGCGAAGCCCGCGGTCACCATCGCGATCACATCGACATAGCCCTCCACAACCACGAGCGGCGCGCCGTTATGCGTGGCGAGCCGCGCCGGCGCGTGGTTGTAAAGATTGTCGCCCTTGTGAAACAGCGGCGTTTCCGGGGAATTGAGGTACTTCGCGCTGACTTCCTTGTCCAACGCGCGGCCACCGAACGCGATGGCGCGTCCGCGCAAGTCGGTGATCGGAAACATCACGCGGTCACGAAAGCGATCGTACGGCACGGGAATGTCGTCGCCCGCGACCAGCAGTCCCGCTTCAACCATGTCGTCAACGGGAATGCCGAGCGAGCCGAGATGCTCTTTCAGGGCGAAGCGTTCGCCGGAAGCGTAACCGAGGCGAAACTGCACCTGCGTTGCCGGCGAGATCGCGCGGTCGGCGAGATAGCCGCGCGCCTTGGCGCCGTTTCGGGACGCCAACGTATCGCAAAAGAATTTCGTCGCCAGTTCCATCACTTCGTAGAGCGTCTTGCGGCGCTGCTCGTGACGCGCGGCGTCGGGCGTCGAGGCCGGCAACGGCAATCCGGCCATCGACGCTAGACGTTCGACGGCCTCAGTGAAGCCGACGCCTTCGGTCTCCATCAGAAACGAGATGATGTCGCCGTGCTTGCCGGAGGAGAAATCGTGATAAAAGCCCTTCTGGTCGTTGACGGTGAAGGAGGGCGACTTCTCCTGCTGAAACGGCGAAAGGCCCTTCCATTCTCGCCCTGCTTTCTTCAACTTCACGCGCCGGCCGACGACTTCCGAAACGGGAAGCCGCGCACGCAGCTCATCGAGAAATTGAGGCGTAAAGCGCATAGGAGATTGTGTGCCGAGTCGAAGGCCGATGCCAACCGGTCATGATTATCGCGATGAAGCCCTGAGAAACGAAGATTGTTGGCTTTATAACGGCTATTCACAGGGCAGTCGGAACTTTTCTCGCGCGCCATAACGCGGCTAGGCCACGACCACCTCGTCGCTTACGACGTGGAATTTCACCAGCTCCATCCGGCCGAAGCTCGTAGTCAGCGCAACGTCGGCAGCATCGCGACCGGTGGCCATCAAAATGCGGCCGATCCGCGGGTGATTGTGCCGGGCATCGAACGTGTACCAATGCCCGGAAAGGTAGGCCTGAAACCAGCCGGAGAAATCCATCGGCATGGGATCCGGCGGAATGCCGATGTCCCCCATGTAGCCGGTGCCATAGCGCGCCGGAATATTCATGCAGCGGCAGAAGGTCAGCGCCAGATGCGCGAAGTCGCGGCAGACGCCGGCGCGCTGCTCGAAGACGTCTTGCGCAGATTTCATGTGGTGAGCGTGCTCGTAGCCGAACGTGACATGGTTATGCACGAATTCGGTAATCGCCTGTACCCGCGCCCAGCCGGGCGGCGTATTGCCGAACAGCGACCAGGCGATATCGGTGAGTTTGTCGGTCTCGCAATAGCGGCTCGGCATCAGATAGAGCAGAAGATCGTCGGGTAGTTGATCGATTGGGACCTGTTGCGCCGTCGGCACCACCGCGTCCGGCAAGCCGCTGTCGCGCACCAGCGCGTTGCCGCGCAGGGTGACGCCCCCGGCGGGGGCCACCAGTCGGCCGCACACGTTGCCGAAACTATCGCGATAAAAACCGATCGGCGCATCGGGTTCAGCGACGATGGTCTCGACGCCGACGATGTCCTGATGGCGCGAGGGGTGGATGGAGAGCATGATCACCATCGGCGTCGGTTGGACCGCCGCATACCCAATCTCGAAGCCGACCTTGATCTCCATGATCAGACCTCCGCCCTTTCCTCCGCCTCGACAACTTCGATGCCGACCTCCATGCCGACGAATGCATCGGCCGGTCCGAGATAAGTGCCGTGCAGCGGAATGGCCTGCCTCGGATCTCGGGCAACGGCAACGCGAACAAGGTCGCGGCTGCCGATGATGCCGTTGGTGGGATCGAACTCGACCCAGCCGGCGCTCGGGAGATAAACCTGCACCCATGCGTGGGTCGAGCCGCCGCCGACATACGTGCCGCGATCGTCCGGAATGAACAGATAGCCGGAGACGAAGCGCGCGGCGATGCCGAGCCGCCGCAGCGCCTCGATCATGAACAGCGCATAGTCTCGGCAACTCCCCGATGCTGTCTGCAAAGTATCGAGCGGATGCTGGGTGCCCTGCTCGTGACGCCTGCGATAGGTGAAAGACTTGCGAATGCCATGCGTCATGCCGCTGAGAACCTTGAACGTCGGCGTCGGCGCTTCTTCATCGAGGAAACTCCGCGCCCATGCCGAGAGCGCGCCGCCGGGATCGCTGTACTGCGGCGTGATGAAATGGACGAGGTCCGGAAACTCCTCGTGGTCGTAAAGGAAGGGATAAAAATACGCGGGGTCGTCCGGGGTCGGCACAAACTCTTCGGCCGGCGTATGATCGACGGTCACGGTAGAGGTGAACGAAAGATTTGCCGCGCGCTCGTCGAAGGTCGCAATAGCGACGCTGTTGCCGAATACATCATGGATCCAGCGCAGCGACATCGGCGCCGGCACGATGTCGAGACGGCTTGCGAGCACGCGAATGTCGTGGCCGTCGCGCGGCCGCAGCATGATGCGGTGTTCGCCGAACGCCACGGGGTGCGCATAGCGGTATTCGGTCTTGTGATGGATGGTAAGTAACGGCATCGTCGAAGCGATCATCGTGATTCTGAGCAATCTAATCTACAGGGATGGCTGCTCATTTCTAGATCGACATGCTGCTTCGATGGGCAACATTTCAGGGAAATAGCATTGGACAGCGGCGGCGACCCACAATTACTCCTCGGTGACGGAGATGTTCCGCCCGTACAGGAATATAATGCGGCGGGCCGCTCGCCTTTCCTTTTCACGTGCGACCATTTCGGCCGTCTGATACCGAAGGTGCTAGGCGATCTCGGGCTGCCGGCGAGCGAGCTGACGCGGCATATCGCCTGGGATATCGGGATCGCCGGCGTCGCGGAGACGCTGTCAAAGCATCTCGACGCGCATTTGATCGCGCAGCGCTACTCGCGGCTGGTGATCGACTGCAATCGTCCGCCGGGAGTGCCGAGTTCGATTCCGCGCATCAGCGAAGCCACCATCATCGCCGGTAACGAGGCGATCTCGCCGGCCGCCGCAGAGACACGGCGACGACAGGTTTTCGATCCCTATCATGAGCGCATTCGCGCGGTCATCGACCAGCGCCTGCATCGCCATTTGCCGACCGTGCTGGTGTCGCTGCACAGCTTTACGCCGGTTTACGCCGGGATCGCGCGGCCCTGGCACATTGGGACACTCTATCAGCGCGACACGAGGCTGCCGCCGCGGCTGTTGAAACATTTGCGCGCCGAGGGCGATCTCGTGGTCGGCGACAACGAACCTTATGCGGTGAGCGATGAGACGGACTACACCATTCCGGTGCACGGCGAGGCCCGCGACCTGATCAATACTGGCATCGAAATCCGCCAGGACCTGATCGCCGATCAGGCCGGTCAACGGCAATGGGCCGATCGGCTGGCGCGGGTACTGGGCGCCATCGAGACGACGCTGCGAACCGATCGCCTGTTATCGATTTGATCGCGATCAGCGCGCCCGCGTCAAGGCGAGCCAGATGCCGCCGCCAATCATGAAGCCTCCGGAAACGCGCGACAGCAACCGCGTTCGTCGCGCCGAGAAAAACAACCGCGCCCGGCCCGCAAGCAAAGCGTAGATCGAGTCCGTGATTGCACCCGTGATCATGAAGGTGAAACCAAGCAGCGCCACCTGCGAGAAATGATCCCTGCTCATATCCATGAACTGCGGAATGAACGCGCCAAAGAACACCAGCACCTTGGGATTGGACAGCAGCACCAGAAAACCTTGCAGGAAAAACCCGCCGCGCGGTGGCGGCGGCTTCGCGTCGGCGTCGACATATTCGACCGGCGCGCGGATCAGCTTGATTCCAAGCCAGACCAGATAGGCGGCGCCTGCGAAGCGCACCCAATCGAACCAATAGCCCATCGTCGCCATCAGCGACGTCAGCCCGACGGCGACAATGCCGATCACGATGGTGAGGCCGGCCTGGACGCCAGCGATGTTGGTCAGCGCCGCTCGGGTGCCATGGCGCAGTCCGTTGGCGATCACCAACGTAACGACCGGCCCGGGCAACAGGGCCAACCCGATGCAGGCGGCGACAAAGGCGAGATAGACTTGAAGGGACATCGGGTCACTCGGAAATTACAGAGCCGACCATTCCGGCCCGCCACCACGTCCTAGCCCAAAACGGCTCCGGCCAGAAGACCTGCGATCGGTTACTGTCCATCCAGCGCCGCGATCATCCAATGCGACATCGCGTTGGACGAGAGAAAATCCGTCACAGCGCGCTGCATGGCCGGCGCCTCGCCCCTGCCCCGCGCGGCCGCAACCAAAAGATCGCAGCGACGCGACACAGCAATACCGACCGCCGCATGCAGCGAACCGTCGGACATGCGAAGATCGTAGCTCCTCGATCGGCCGGCCATCCCGGCAAAGCGGACGACCTCGCCCTGCGCGATTGGCGCGAAGACTTGGCTGATCAGATCGACATCGGCGACCCGATCCACTTCGTCGTCATCGGCGACGCCGCGCTCGCAGTTGCAGAAGCCGATCTTCGGACGGACGTATAGTTCGATATCAGCGCACGCCGCCGTGGCGCAGCGGAACGCGCGGCCAGCGGGCCAGCCGTCGCGTGGAAATGGCCAGGCAATCTCCTGCCATTGAAATCCCCTGTCGTCGGCCTGCGGGCGGACAAATTCGACAGCCGCAACGGCTGACAATGCGCCGAGCGCAACCACGATCACGCCGACCGACAAGCTGCGCTTCGTCAGGACCGTCATGGCAAGCCCGCGATCGCGCGGGCATCGCCGGTCAATTCCAAGATGTGCAGTCCCGTATTGGCTCGATCGACGATATAGATGTAGCCGCGTTCGTCGGTTTCGACGTTGTTGGTCTGGATCGCGACTTTGCAACGATCCTTGCCGTCGATAGTCACGCAGCGCTTGTCGGTCGCCGCTGTGATCGCGGGGATGAAGTAGCCGACCTCCCTTGGATGATAGGGATCGCGGATATCGAGCGCGCGCACTCCCGCGTTGAAGAAAGCGATAAAGGCCATTTTCTTGTAGTACGCCGGCGCCATGCTCTCATTGGAGGAATGCGAACCGAACCGCCCTCCACGTTCGCAAAACGATCCGCTCGCCTCATCCGCCGTATAGCTTGAAATCATCATGGGCCGGTTCTCGACCGTGACGTCAGCGAACCAGACCATTTGCCTGGGTTCGGCGCATTCGTTTCGGATCGCCTCGTCAACGATCATCACGATGTCGCGTGTCTGGCCGTCCTTGTCTCGAGCAAATTCGGCAATCGGCATCCCCTTCATCGGGAAGGTCGTATGCGCGCCGTTGAACGAGGACATCGCCAGACGGGAGATTTCCGGATAACGAAGATTGTCCGGCGTCGGCTCCTTCGGTCCATTGATCAGCTTGTCGCGATCGACAATCTGCAGGATGCCGCCCTTGTCGGTGCCGTATCCGAAATAAACGCGGTTGCCTTCGGGGCCGGTCGAGATCGGCCCGTGTAGTTCGGTTGGCACCGCGCCGGTTGAACCGGGTTCCTGACCGGGCAAGCCGAAATCCCTTACTTTTCGGGGATGCGCGGGATCGCTGAGGTCATACACCTGGGTCATGCGGCGAGTACGCCAATCGGGCGCGCCCGATACCAGAAAGGCGATGCCGGTGTCGCATTCCCACCAGCTTTTGTGCGTGTCCTTTAGTCCGCCGATACGGGTAATCAACACGGGATTGGCGGGATCGGCGACGTTCCAGATTTCATGCGCCTCGCTGCCAAAGGTGCGCAGCATGTAAACCGCGTTGGGATCGCCTTTGGGCAGCAGCTTGCCGTCACAGACGCGCACCATCTGCGCGCCGCCGCCCTCGTACTTGCCTTCCTGTCCGGGAATGTGACGGAGATAGCGCGGATGCGCGGGATCGGTAACGTCGACGATCGAGGTGCCGTTCGGCTCGGCATTTCCAGTCTGCGGATTGACAGGATTAGGCACATCGTCTGTGCCGCCATGATGGCCGATATAGGCGATCCAGCGCTCGCCCTGATGATGGATCGTCGGCTGATAGGCGCTGCGCGCCTGCAAATCGTTGCTCCCAACCAGTCTCATGTTGGAGAATTCCGGCGGCGCTCCGATCACTTGTTGCTGAGCCTCAGCAACCCCGCCGCACATCAGAAGACAACAAGCGAAACCAAGCGCGAACTTGACGCAATCAATCATGTCTTCCACCCTTACACCAAACCAATCTGCGTTGGCCGGGCAGACGATATCACGCCCGAATGCGCTGTGTGAAAACACTCCCTTTACATGCAACCATTTGGTTGCCTATCATGCTTCGCGATGGATGAGGTCTTCAGGGCGCTGGCCGACGCGTCGAGACGGTCCCTATTGGACCGGCTGCACGTCAGAAATGGACAGACGCTAAACGAGCTGTGCGAGGGCCTTGCGATGACGCGTCAGGCGGTGACGAAACACATTGCGATTCTCGAACAGGCCAACCTGGTCACCACGCTCAGGAATGGCCGCGAGAAACTGCACTACCTGAATCCCGTGCCCATCCATCAGATTGGTGAACGATGGATCAAGAAATTCGAGCGCGGCAAGCTCGTCGCGCTGAGCGAATTGAAACGTCAACTGGAGAAGCGCGATGAGTAAGCCTGCATTCGTCTATGTCACCTACATCCGAACCACATCCGAGCGCTTGTGGTCCGCGCTGACCACTCCGGAGTTCATGCGGCAATACTGGTTCGGCATGCATTGCGAGAGCGACTGGAAGCCAGGTTCGCCGTGGAAGCTGGTCTTCGCGGACGGCCGGATCGCCGACGCAGGTGAGATCGTCGAATCCGACCCACCGCAACGCCTCGTCATCAGGTGGCGGAACGAATGGAACGCGGAGATGAAGGCCGAGGGCCATTCGCTATGCACGTTCGAGATCGAAGCCGTTCCCGACGCCAACCCTCAAGCGGTGAAGCTGAGCATCACCCACGCCATCGAGCGCGCAGAGTCCAAATTCATCGAGGCGGTGTCCGGCGGCTGGCCACGCATCATTTCGAACCTCAAGTCGCTGCTCGAGACCGGCTCGGTGGTGTTGCCGACCAAGAGCTCATGAGCGGAACGACCGCTGCGATTGGCGCGATTCTCATTGAGGAGGTGTTTGAGTGATCGACATCGGCAAATTCGAGGCGGCGACCGTCTACACCACCTACATCGCCGCAACGCCCGAGAAAGTCTGGCTTGCGCTGACCTCGGCTGAGTTCAGCCGGCAATATTTCTTCGGCAATGCAGTTGAGGCCGATCTGAAAGTTGGCGGTGCGTATGTGCTCCGCCAGCCGGATGGTTCGGTGCACATCAGCGGCGAAGTGGTGGAATGCGATCCGCCGAGAAAACTCACCGTGACCTTCAACGTCAACTGGCCGGCTCTGATCGAAAGGCTCGGCCCGACGCTCGTGAGCTATGAGATCGAGCCAGCGGGTGAGGTCGTTCGGCTAACCATGACTGAGTTGCATGACCGGCCGCTCAGCGACGACATCCTGTCAGGCGGGCGTCAGGGCTGGCCGGCAATCCTCTCGGGCCTGAAGAGCCTGCTCGAGACCGGCCACGCGCCGCTCATCAGGGTACAGCCGCCCGAGCGCATGATGGCCGCGCTAAGGGAACTGGGCATCGGGACGCCGTAATGGTCCCCGGCATCCCCGGGATGATGCGCGATGCCCGATGTTTCATTGTTCCGGGCTGACGCTTCGCGAGCCGCGCAAAGCTCCGTCAGCCCAGCGACCGCAATTCCCGCCGCAGCACCTTGCCGGTGGCCGTCATCGGGAGGGTGTCGGCGAATTGAACGAAACGCGGATATTCGTGCGCCGCGAGTTGCACCTTCACAAACTCCTGAATCTCACGCGCCAGCGCATCGCCGGCGATGAAGCCTGGCCGCAGCACGATCCAGGCTTTGATCCACTCGGTGCGGATAGGATCGGGAATCCCGACCACGGCGGACATTGCCACCGCCGGATGCTTCATCAGGGTGTGCTCGATCTCCGAGGGCCCGACGCGATAGCCGGCCGTGGTAATCACATCGTCCTCCCGGCTGACGTACCAGAAATACCCGTCCTCATCCTGCACGCCGAGATCGCCGGTCAACAGAAAGTCGCCGGCGAATTTTTTGGCCGTGGCTTCCGGATTTCGCCAGTATTCAAGCATGGTGCATGGATTAGGTTGCCGCACGCCGATGACCCCGCGCTGGCCGCGCGGCAATTCTTCGCCTGCCTCATTGAGGATACGCACGTCGAAACCGGGAGTTGCCTTGCCCATCGCGCCCGGGCGGATCGGAAACAGCTTCGAATTGCTGCCGATCACCAGATTGCACTCGGTTTGGCCGTACACTTCGTGCGCGTCGATGCCAAAGGTCGCGCGCACCCAGCCGAGCAATTCGCCGCCGAGCGATTTACCTCCGGTGAAGATGCTGCGCAGCTTGACGCCGGCGTGCTTCACGTCAGCCTGCCGCATCAGCTTCAGCGCAGTCGGCGGCAGGAACACGTTGCGGATGCCGAGATCAGCCATCATCTGCATCGCGGCATGCGGCTCGAACTTGCGGGCGCGGTGACCAACGATCGGCACCGCATAATACCAACCGGCGAACAGCGCGTTGACGAGTTCGCCGATCCATGCCCAGTCCGCCGGAGTCCACATGAGATCGCCGGGTTGCGGCAAGAAGTCGTGGCACATCTCGACGTTCGGCAAATGACCGAGCACCATGCGATGCGCATGCAGCGCGCCTTTGGGATTACCGGTCGTACCTGAAGTGTAGATGATCAGCCCCGGGTCATCCGCCGAAGTATCGACGGTGGCAAACTCGTCAGAGGCCGCCTTGATGGAAGCCCAGAACGATTTATTGCCGGCGTGAGCGCTGTTGCCGATCACGTAGATGCTCATGAGATCAGGAAGCCGGTCGCGAATTTTTGCAAGTTTCTGCCAACCGGTCTCGTCCGTCACAACGGCTTTCGCGCCGGAATTCGACAGCCGGAATTCCAGCGCATCCTCGCCGAACAACGCAAACAGCGGGATCGAGACCATGCCGGAGCGGAACGCCGCCATATGCGCCACCGGCAATTCCAGGGATTGCGACAGGAACACCGCGACGCGGTCGCCGCGAACCAAGCCGTCGGCTTTCAGAACATTGGCAAAGCGGCGCGACATTTCGGCTACGTCGTCAAACGACGTGCGGGTCTCTGCGCCGTCTTCGTCCACATAAATCAACGCCAGCCGGCCGCTGCCGTCCGCATGACGGTCGCAACATGCGGTCGCGATGTTGAAACGCGACGGGATTTCCCAACGAAAATTGCGGTAGAGTTCGTCGTAGCTAGCGGATTGCGTGAGCATGAGTAGCGCCGTCCCCGGTTTCGACAGCCCGCTTCAGCGTCCCTCGATCGCAGAGACGGTGATCAGGCGATGAAAGAACTGAATGAGTTCGGCATAGTTCACAATCGAGACTTGTTCGTTGGTGCCATGAAATCGCGCAAGATCGTCCGCTCTGGCACGGATCGGCTCGAAGCGATACACATTTGCAGACAGGTCGCTCATGAACCGGGAATCCGTGCCCGCGATGACCAGACTTGGGGCGACAATCGCGTCTGACATCGTTTCCCGGATCGTCCGATCGATCAAGTCAAAGGCCTTGCCGTTCGAGGGCGATACCGCAGACGGTTCCCGCCCCTCGCCGAACTGGGCCACCGCAATGGAGGGATCAGCGATCACGGTGCGGGCGTGGCGCTCGACCGACGCGACGCTATCTCCGGGAAGGATGCGAAAATTGACCAGGGCCTCGGCGCGGCCTGGCAATACGTTCGACTTGTTGCCGCCGTTGATAACGGTCAAGGCGGTTGTGGTGCGCATCACGGCGTTGGTAGACGGCAGCTTCTCCAGTTGCGATCGAACCAACGGTTCGGTGAGCCAAAGATTTGAGAGCAGCACCCGGTTCAGGAACCCCATCTCCGGAGCCAGGGTTTCGAACATCTCGCGTGCGACCCCCGAAATCCGGGCCGACATCTGGTGGCTGGCGAGACGAGCAACCGCGTTGCTGAGCGCGCCGATAACGCTGACCTGCGGCGGCATCGACGAGTGGCCGGGCGGGCCTTCGGCGGTCAACGCGAGCGTCGTCGAGCCCTTTTCGGCAACGCCAATCAAGGCGACCGGCCGTTCGATGCCTCGGATGATACCCTCGGCAATCAGCGAACCTTCGTCGAGCACAAATTCGAGCTGTACCCCCCGGGTCTTCAACAAGGCAGCGATGGCTTGCGCGCCGAGCGCGCCCCCGACCTCCTCGTCATGACCGGAGGCAAGGATGACGGTTCGCTTCGGGCTTGCACCGGCGGCAACGAGTTTCTCCAGCGCCTCCAGCACGGCAAGAAGATTGCTCTTGTCGTCCCAAGATCCGCGGCCCCAAACGAAACCATCGGCGATATCGCCGCCGAACGGTTCATGAACCCAATCCTTTTCGGTCCCGGGCGCGATCGGAACCACGTCCTGATGTGCCATCAGCATGATGGGCTTGAGCGACGGGTCCGAACCCGGCCACGTGTAGAGCAGGCTGTATTGCCCAATCTTTTCCAGATTGAGCGTCCGGTGAACCAGGGGAAATTGCTGCGCCAGATAGTCGTGCAGGCCAAGAAACGCTTCTGCGCTGGCGTTCGGCTTATCATCAAGGGAAATGGTCTTGAACCGTACCGCGCCCGCAAGCCGTTCGGCAGCAGCCTTTTCATCGACCTTCACGGCCGCAACCGGCGCCACCGAAATTTGCCGCGAGCGCATCGTCAAGGCGCCGAACAAAAGAATCGCCGCGACGCCGAATACCAGGACGCCTGCTGCCACTGCCGCTATCCGCGCGAACCTCATTTTCCCCCCTGGACTGAAAGCTTTCTTGCTCACAAGAAGCCAGCCAGAACTTTTGATCAGCTTCTAGCGACCACTTGCTTCGCGCTGACCTCTCGGCCGCGATGGCAATCCAAGCAATATTCCCACCATGCTTGAGCTATCCGCTCAGCGCCGCCTTCACCATGGCGCTGGCTTTGCCGAAATCCATTTGCCCCGCGTATTTTGCCTTCAGTGATCCGATCACCTTGCCCATATCTTTCACGCCGCTCGCATTGGTTTCGGCGATCGTTGCCGTGATCGCCGCCTTGACTTCGGCCTCCGACATTTGCTGGGGCAAATAGGCGGAGATGATTGCGATCTCCTCGCGCTCTTGCGCGGCCAGTTCGGCCCGGCCGCCCTTGTCATAGAGTTCGACCGACTCCTGTCGCTGCTTGATCATCTTCTGCAACACACCGAGCAGGTCGGCATCCGACAGCGGCGGCTTTCCCTGCCCGCGCGCGTCAATGTCGGCATTCTTGATCGTCGAATTGACCATGCGTAGCGTCGAGAGCTTGCGCTCATTCTTGGCCCTCATCGCATCCTTCACCGCATTATTGATGTCGTCGCGCAGCATCGTGCCGTCCTCACATTCCGGGAAACTCGTGGTCTAGGCGGTTCTCGGCCCACAAACAACTCAGTTCCGAAGCCATTTGATCAGCGCATCGGCCGTGGCTTCCGGCCGTTCGGGCTGCGGGCAGTGACCGCAATCGGGGATCATCACCAGTTTGGCGCCCTGGATGCCATCCGCCATTTCCGTCGACAGCGCATTCGGGATCAGCACGTCACGATCGGTCGTCAACACCAGGGTGGGACATCGGATGCTCGCAAAGGTCGGCCGGGAATCCACCCGCGCAATCATCGCGGTCTGATTATTGATGAACCCTTCGGGCCCGACATCGTCGGCCATGTCGTGGAATAATTGCTGCAACGCCGGCTCGACGGCGCGGGACGGCAGCACCAGTTGCGGCAGCATCTCGTCAATGACCATGTGGAGGCCGCCATCGCGGACCCGGGCAATTCGCGCACGCCGTACTGCGCTGGCTTCGGGCGTATCCGGCCGCGCCTGCGTGTTGATCAGCGCGAGCTTCGCCACCCGCTCGGGGGCTTGGCGCATGATCTCGAAGGAAATGTACCCGCCCATCGAATGCCCGGCCAACGCGAAGCGCGGCGGCGCCTCGGCGAGAATACGGCGGGCGATGGCGCCCATGCTGTCATCGCGGATGTGATTGGCAACCATCACCGGGCCGATCCGCCACAACGCGGGGATGATAGGCGTGTAGATCCGGGCCGAGCACGCAAAGCCAGGAACCAGCAAAATCGGCATCGAATTGTCCATGGAAGCGGCTCAGGATTTGAGGGGTTGGAGCCGGAAACGGCTCCCGGCGGTAACGGTAGATTATGACCCCTACCCGGCCTGTCAAATAGACGTAAAGCGCATGTGAATCGCAGGCTTCCGGCTTTGACGCGAGCGAACGCGGCGACTATGTAAAGGCCTCATGACAACCATCGAAAACGACGCCGCCTGGCCGGACCACAAGCCGACCGCGCTTCTCGTACTTGCCGACGGCACGGTGCTGGAAGGCTTTGGCATCGGTGCCGAAGGCCAGGCCGTGGGCGAGGTCTGCTTCAACACCGCGATGACCGGCTATGAGGAGATCCTCACCGATCCATCCTACGCCGGGCAACTCATCACCTTTACCTTTCCGCATATCGGCAACGTCGGGACCAACGACGAAGACATCGAAACCGTGAACATGGCGGCGACACCAGGCGCGCGTGGCGTCATCCTGCGCTCGGCCATCACCGACCCGTCTAATTACCGCGCCTCTCGCCATCTCGATCAATGGCTGAAAGCGCGTGGCGTCATCGGGCTCTCCGGTATCGATACCCGCGCCCTGACCGCGCTGATCCGAAGCAAGGGCATGCCCAACGCCGTGATCGCGCATGCCAAGGACGGGCAGTTCGACCTCCACGGCCTAAAGGAAGAGGCGCGGGAATGGCCGGGGCTCGAGGGCATGGACCTCGTGCCGATGGTGACCTCTGGCCAGCGCTTCACCTGGGATGAAACGCCGTGGGCCTGGGAGAAGGGCTTTGGCCGGCAAACCGCGCCAGAGTTCAACGTTGTCGCCATTGATTACGGCATCAAGCGCAACATCCTTCGCTTGCTTGCCGGTGAAGGCTGCAAGATCACAGTGGTGCCGGCAACTACGTCGGCCGAAGACATTCTCCAGATGAAGCCCGACGGCGTGTTTCTGTCCAACGGTCCAGGCGATCCCGCCGCGACAGGCACGTATGCGGTGCCGGTGATTTAAAAGGTGATTGCATCAGGCACACCGATGTTCGGCATTTGCCTGGGCCATCAAATGCTGGGATTAGCCGTCGGCGCCAAAACCAAAAAGATGCATCAGGGCCATCACGGGGCCAATCATCCGGTCAAGGACGAAACCACGGGCAAGGTGGAAATCACCTCGATGAACCACGGCTTCGCGGTCGATCAGGCGACCTTGCCAAAAGGCGCGACGCAAACCCACATCTCGCTGTTTGACGGGTCGAACTGCGGCATCCAGCTTGACGGCAAGCCGGTGTTCTCGGTGCAGTACCATCCGGAAGCGTCGCCCGGCCCGCGGGACTCGCACTATCTGTTCAAGCGCTTCGCCGATTTGATGCGAACGAAGAAACGCGCCTGAGGAACGGCGCCGGGCGTGCTGCTAGCAGCGCCACGTTCTTTGCGGCCTGCTCGGCTCGCTTGAACCATATCTTCCGAAAAGCGCTTTGCAGACCGGCAACATGTTGCGGGCCGAAGTGCCATTTCGTATGACGCTTGTCATGGAATGAGCGCAGGGTCGGTCCCATGGACGGCAAAGCCGATATCGAATATGGCGTGACGCCGACGGAAGTCATGGCCGGGATGGCCGGAATCGATTTCGTCCGCGGCATCTTCAACGGCAAACTGCCTTCCCCGCCGATCATGCAGGGTATCGAGCCATTCGACTGCAGCGCCGAAGCCGGCGTTGTGGTGCTGCACAGCACGCCCGCCTTCCGCCACTACAATCCGATCGGTTCGGTGCACGGCGGCTATGCCGCCACCCTGCTGGATTCGGCGATGGGACTTGCGATCCACAGCACGCTGCCGCCAGGCAGCGGCTATACCACGCTCGAATTCAAGGTCTCTTTCATCCGCGGCATGACGAAAGATACGGGTCCCGTGCGCACCGAGGGCCGGACGCTCAATGTCGGTCGCCGGGCCGCCACCGCCGAGGCGCGGATCACGGACGCCAACGGGCGCCTGCTCGCTCACGCCACCACGACCTGCCTCGTTTTCGAGATACCCAAGGCAGCAACAGGGAACGCAAGCCGCTAAGAACCGTTTGATGCATGCCTGGAGCAAATCTCCCGGGAGCAAACGCTATCCGCTTTTCCGGACGATGCTTCGGTCGCATACGCGGGAGAATTATCATGGCGGTGGTCAGCGCGGATATCGAACCGCTCACCTTCCTCTTCAAGGACGATGGGCTCGTTCCCAATAACCCCTTGCCGTTTCTGATCTACAAGGACGTGCTTGATGTAAAGAACGAGCATCCCGAGCAGACCATCGAACACCTGTTCGGCCGCAACGGCTGGGGCGGCATGTGGCGCAACGGCATCTTCGACTATCTTCACTACCACGCGACCGTACACGAGGCGCTCGGTGTGGCCCGCGGGCGCGCGCGGGTTCGCTTCGGCGGCGACAGCGGCAAGGAACTGGAAGTTGCAGCCGGTGACGTCGCGATCCTGCCAGCCGGCACAGGTCATCAACGCCTGTCCGCAAGCAGCGATTTCTCCGTCGTGGGCGCCTATCCGCCGGGTCCGCAAATGCAGATCACGCGACCCACCCCTGAAAATCACCGCAAGGCACTGATCACCATTCCGCAAGTGGACCTGCCGAACTCCGATCCGGTGATCGGAGCCGACGGTCCTCTGGTGAGGCTGTGGAAAGCCTAAGCGGCCTGAGCTTGCAGTGTGCCCTTACGCTTAAGGCCTATGCTGCGTTGCTGCCTTCCTGCCGGCTGGCCTCGAACAGGAACCAGGTCCGCCGCTCGGTCTCGTCGATGAAGGTCTCCAGCAAGCCGGCGGTGCCGAAATCCTCGTTGTCATCACAGAGTTTGTGCGCCTTACGCATGGCGGCGGCGATATGTTTGTTGTCTTCCATCAGTTCGCGCAACATTTCACGCGGCGGAACATAGTCCTCATTGTTGTCCTTGATGGTCTGCAATTTGCCGACCTGTCCGATCGAGCGCACCGTGGTGCCGCCGAGTTTGCGCACGCGTTCGGCAAGCTGGTCGGTGGTCGCGAAAATCGCATCCGACTGCTCATCAAGCATCACGTGATAGTCGTGGAAGTGCCTGCCGCTGACATGCCAATGGAAGTTCTTGGTCTTCAGGTAAAGCGCGAACGCATCGGCGAGCAGTCTGTTCAGCGAAGCCGAAATTTTCTCAACCGCTGCGGGCGCGAGGTCGGTCGGGGTGTCGAGATCGGGCGAGATCTTGTTGGTTTTGTTGTCGGAGTTAGCTTTGCTCACGTTGAACCTCCCTGTTAAGAACGAGACGCTTGGGGCGTAGACACCGGGCGACGGACCATCTAACGCATCGTCAAGGTGCCGGTTCCTTTGCCGGAACCTTGTTCTACCGGAATTGCGTGCGTCATGGATGACTGGATCGATTATTACGACTCCACGCATACGATCTATGCGAGCAAGCGGCATCGCGACCTGCACTTCCAGATCATCGCGCGGGATATCATCGCCTACATCTCCGCGCCGGATGCGACGGTACTGGACTATTCCTGCGGTGAAGCATTGTCGGCCGCGCGGGTGGCTGACGCGTGCGGCAAGCTGATCCTGGCGGAGCCCGCACCTGGCGTGCGCGGGCGACTGATCGCGCGTTTCGCGCCGAACACCAAGATCAGGGTGCGCTCGCTGGAAGACCTGCGAAACATGGAAGCGAAGTCGGTCGACCTCGCGGTGATGAATTCGGTGGCTCAATACATGACCGCAACCGAACTCGATTCCGCGCTTGCCGTCATCAGGCGATTGCTGAAGCCCGTCCGGGCGCCTGGTGATCGGCGACATCCTGCGTCCGGAGATCGGAATGTTGACCGATATCGTCGCGCTGTTGCGTTTCGCCGCAAGCCACGGCTTCTTTAGAGACGCGCTCCGCGGCCTGATCTCGACCGCGCTCTCGGATTACCGGCAATTGCGATCACGTGTCGGTCTGCAGCGCTACAGCGAGGCGGAAATTACCGCCAAGCTGGCGAACGCCGGCTTCACCGCCTCGCGCGCCCATCTCAATATCGGCCACAATCCCCGGCGAATGACGTTCATCGCGCGCCACGCCTTTGCGCACTCGGCGGGTTAGGGTTAATCGACAGACGAGCTGGCTCACCCTGCCCGGATCGGCAATGATCGCGGCGGCCCGGTGGCGGAAAGCTTTGACGCGAGAGCAGTGCATCGCTCTTTATCCTGGTTCAAGTCCAGGCCGGGCCTCCAAATTCCCGCGAACGCCAATCATTGCTGCAAATGGCGGTTGATGGCCCATCTAGGGCCCTTTCGCGACTGCAAAAACTGGTCTAAAGACCACCCGCGCGCGAAGGTAACTATCGCGCTCCGGCTTAAGGGGACGCGCGGCATGCGCGCCCTTTTTTTGTGCCTGATTTCCCGCCGTGAGAGCTGATGCCCAAGAGAACCGACATCTCCACGATCCTGATCATCGGCGCCGGGCCGATCGTGATCGGCCAGGCATGTGAATTCGATTATTCCGGCACTCAGGCGGTCAAGACACTGAAGGAAGAGGGCTATCGCATCGTCCTCGTCAACTCCAATCCGGCCACCATCATGACCGACCCGGAGTTGGCCGATGCAACCTATATCGAGCCGATCACGCCGGAAATCGTTGCCAAGATCATCGAAAAGGAACGCTACGTCGTACCCGGCGGGTTTGCGCTGTTGCCGACCATGGGCGGACAGACCGCGCTGAACTGCGCGCTGTCGCTGCGCCGGCAGGGCACGCTTGCCAAATTCGATGTCGAGATGATCGGCGCCACGGCCGACGCCATCGACAAGGCGGAGGATCGCGGCCGTTTCCGCGAGGCGATGACCCGGATCGGGCTGGCAACTCCGCACTCTACCCAGACCAAGAACCTGCCCGACGCGCTGCGCGCACTCGACCACATCGGCCTGCCCGCCATTATACGTCCCTCCTTCACCATGGGCGGCACCGGCGGCGGCATCGCCTATACCAAGGCCGAGTTCATCGAGATTGTCGAGCGCGGTATCGACGCCTCCCCGACCGACGAAGTCCTGATCGAGGAATCCGTCCTGGGTTGGAAAGAGTTCGAGATGGAGGTGGTGCGCGACAAGAAAGACAATTGCATCATCATCTGCTCGATCGAGAACCTCGATCCGATGGGCGTCCATACCGGCGATTCGATCACGGTCGCGCCGGCGCTGACGCTGACCGACAAGGAATACCAGATCATGCGCGACGCCTCGCTGGCGGTGCTGCGCGAGATCGGGGTGGAGACCGGCGGCTCCAACGTGCAGTTCGGCATTAATCCGGCCGACGGCCGCATGGTCGTCATCGAGATGAATCCGCGGGTCTCACGCTCCTCCGCATTGGCGTCGAAAGCCACCGGCTTTCCCATTGCCAAGGTCGCCGCCAAGCTGGCCGTTGGCTATACGCTTGACGAGATCGCAAACGACATCACCGGCGGCGCAACGCCCGCCTCCTTTGAGCCGACGATCGACTATGTCGTAACCAAGATTCCGCGCTTTGCGTTCGAGAAGTTTCCGGGAGCTTCGAACGCCCTGACCACGTCGATGAAGTCTGTCGGCGAAGTGATGGCGATCGGCCGCACCTTCCAGGAAAGTTTGCAGAAAGCGTTGCGGGGCCTCGAAACCGGCCTGACCGGGCTCGACGAGATCGAGATCGAGGGGCTCGGCCGCGGCGACGACAAGAACGCGATTCGCGCCGCACTGGGTACGCCAACGCCGGACCGCATTCTGCAGGTGGCGCAGGCCATGCGCCTTGGCTGGTCCAACGACGATATCTTTACCTCCTGCAAGATCGATCCGTGGTTCCTCGCCGAAATACGCGGCATCGTCGAGATGGAGGACAAGGTCAAGAAGCACGGCTTGCCGGGAAATGCGTTCGGGTTGCGCAGCCTGAAAGCCATGGGTTTCTCCGACGCGCGGCTGGCCGTGCTCGCGCACATGACAGAGGCCGAACTGACCGCAAGGCGCCATGCGCTCGACGTCAGGCCGGTTTTCAAACGCATCGACACCTGCGCGGCCGAATTCGCTTCGCCCACCGCCTACATGTATTCGACCTACGAAGCGCCGTTCGCGGGGCAACTCGCCGACGAGAGCGCGCCGTCCGACCAGCGCAAGGTCATCATTCTCGGTGGCGGCCCTAACCGGATCGGCCAGGGAATCGAATTCGACTATTGCTGCTGTCACGCCTGCTTCGCGCTGCACGATGCCGGCTACGAAACGATCATGATCAATTGCAATCCCGAGACTGTGTCGACCGACTACGACACCGCCGACCGGCTTTATTTCGAACCGCTCACGTCGGAAGACGTACTGGAGATCATCGCGACCGAGCGCAAGAACGGCACGTTGCATGGCGTGATCGTGCAGTTCGGCGGCCAAACGCCGCTCAAGCTTGCCCGCGCGCTGGAGGCCGCCGATATACCGATCCTCGGCACCTCACCCGACGCCATCGACGTCGCGGAAGACCGAGATCGCTTCAAGCGCGTGCTCGACAAGCTGCATCTGAAACAGCCAAAGAACGGCATCGCCTATTCGGTGGAGCAAGCGCGGCTGGTCGCTGCAGATCTCGGTCTGCCGCTTGTAGTACGCCCGTCCTACGTGCTCGGCGGCCGCGCCATGCAGATCATCCGCGAGGAAACCCAGCTCAGCGATTATCTGCTCGACACGCTGCCGGAACTCGTGCCCGCCGATGTCAAGGCGCGCTATCCCAACGACAAGACCGGTCAGATCAATACCGTGCTCGGCAAGAACCCCTTGCTGTTCGACCGTTATCTCTCCGACGCCATCGAGATCGACGTCGATTGCCTGAGCGACGGCAAGGATACGTTCATCGTCGGCATCATGGAGCACATCGAGGAGGCCGGGATTCACTCCGGCGATTCCGCCTGCTCGCTGCCGCCGCATTCGCTCGACGCGCAGACCACCGCCGAACTCGAACGGCAGACGCGCGAACTCGCGCTCGGCCTCAACGTTGTCGGGCTCATGAACGTGCAATACGCCATCAAGGATGGCGTGATCTATGTGCTGGAGGTCAATCCGCGGGCCTCGCGCACTGTGCCGTTCGTCGCCAAGGTAAGTGGCACGCCGGTGGCAAAAATTGCTGCAAGGATTATGGCCGGCGAGAGGCTAGCCCAGTTCGGCCTCAAGAAGCGCGAGCTCCAGCATGTGGGCGTCAAGGAATTGGTATTCCCGTTCGCGCGCTTCCCTGGCGTCGACACGGTATTGGGTCCGGAGATGCGATCGACCGGCGAGGTGATGGGTCTCGATCGCTCGTTCGAGATCGCTTTCGCCAAGAGCCAGCTTGGAGGCGGCACCCGCGTACCCCGCAAGGGCACGGTGTTCGTTTCCGTCCGCGAGACCGACAAGACCCGGATCGCCGACGCCGTACGCCTGCTCTACTCGCTCGGCTTCAAGGTGATGGCGACTTCGGGCACGCAGCGGTTCCTGACGGACCAGGGCGTTCCGACCGAAAAGGTCAACAAGGTGTTGGAAGGCCGGCCGCATATCGTGGACGCCATCACCAATGGCGAAATCCAGCTGGTTTTCAACACCACCGAGGGGCCGCAGGCGCTGGCCGACAGCCGCTCTTTGCGGCGAGCTGCCCTCTTGCATAAAGTTCCATATTACACCACTCTTTCAGGTGCCGTGGCGGCCGCTCAGGGCATCCGCGCCTATCTGGACGGGGACCTTGAGGTCCGCACCCTGCAGAGCTATTTTTCCGAAACCTGATTGCTGGCTGGGCGGGGCGGCGCCCCCATCAAGTGATTGGCGACAAAGCCCGACATGACCGGAACCCACCGGCCGTGGGAAAGTTTTGTTCGGCGCGGCTCAGCATGGGAAGGCCGGCGCGGTATTTGCGCCCGGAAAACCCGATCGAACATGTGCGTCGTGCAGGCCGCCCAGCGGCCCGCTCGATTGAAGGACAGAAGAGATGATGGAAAAGGTTCCGATGACCTCGCTAGGCTATGCCGCGCTTGAGGTCGAATTGAAGCAGCGCCAATCGGTGGAGCGTCCGCGCATCATCGAGCACATCGCGGAGGCGCGCTCTCATGGCGACCTTTCGGAGAATGCGGAGTATCACGCCGCAAAGGAAGAGCAGTCCCATAATGAAGGCCGTATCGCGGAGCTTGAGGACAAGCTGGCGCGCGCCGACGTGATCGACATCACCAAGCTTTCCGGCGACACCGTCAAGTTTGGCGCTACCGTCACGCTGGTCGATGAGGATACGGACAAGAAAGCGGTTTGGCAGATCGTTGGCGAAGTGGAAGCCGATGCCAAAAAGGGCCGCATCTCGATCACCTCGCCGCTCGCGCGCGCGCTAATCGGCAAGAAAAAGGGCACGACGGTGGAAGTGATGGCGCCGGGCGGCGCCAAGGCCTACGAAATAACCAAGGTCGAATTTCGCTGATACTGCGCATCCTTGATTTGGCAACAAGGGCCGGGATGATCCCGGCCCTTTTCGTTGGTCATGTTCACCACAGGTCCGTTGGAGACTTCATCCGCCGACTGGAACGCCCGTCGCCGACACTTGGGCCCTTACATTATTCCTTTGCTGCTTCGCAAATCCCGACGATTTTTGTTGTCGCGATGGACTTTTCCCGAACACTGCAAGGCGATACGAATCAGTTGCAGGAAGCTTGAAGGGAGCGTCATGATTGAAACATTGGCAGCCTGGAGGCCTCGCGCCTTGAGCGTGCTGCGCATTATCGCCGGGCTAATGATCATCCAACATGGCATGGGGAAGATCATAGGATTCCCCGTTTATCCAGCCTACGCGAACGTTCAACCGCTCTCGCTGATCGGTGCTGCCGGTTTTATCGAACTGATCGGCGGCGCGCTTTTGATCCTGGGTTTGTGGACGCGCCCGGTGGCGTTCATTCTCTCGGGTGAAATGGCGGTCGCCTATTTCATGGCACACGCCCCAAAGGGGTTTTTTCCTCTGGTGAACGGCGGCACGCTGGCGATCATGTACTGCTTCGCCTTTCTCTATTTGGCGAGCGCGGGCGCAGGCCCCTGGAGCATCGATGCCGCGATGAAGCGGGACTAGGGGGCGATCATGGAAAAATTTGATAAAACGCTTGCTGCCGGCGAGCCGGCGCTACTCAGCATCTTTCGTGTGATGACGGGATTGCTGCTTTTTCAGTATGGCGCGGCGAAACTTCTGAAAATCCCGGTGGTCGCGCCGTTCGACAAGGTAGAGGCGCTTTCATTGTTCGGCGTCGCGGGAATGTTCGAACTGGTTCTCGGCGGTCTTCTGATCCTCGGCCTGTTCTCGCGGCTCGCGGCCTTTATCCTGTGCGGTGAAATGGCATTCGCCTACTTCATCACGCATTTCCCAAGGGCCTTTATCCCCCTTTTGAATGGCGGCACACTTGCGATCCTGCTCTGTTTCTCCTGCCTTTATCTCACGTGCGCCGGCGGCGGACCTTGGAGCCTTGACGCATTGATGCGGAAAAAAGCTTGAGATTGAATTCTCGTTCCGGGTTCGTGTGAGAACCCGGAACGAGAGGCATCAAATCCGCATTTTGGTTTCGAGCGGCACCGCCGCTTCATATTTTGAATTATGCAGCACCAGCGAGGTTCTGACGTTGCGCACATGCGGCGCCGCAGTCAGGTGCGTGACGAAATCCTGAAACTTTGCCATATCAGGCGCCACGCATTTCAAGATGAAATCCACCTCGCCTGATAACATCCAGCATTCCCGCACCAAAGGCTCGGCGCGCACGAAGTCCTCGAAGGCGCGCAGATCGGCGTCGGCCTGACTGGACAAATGGACAGAGGCGAACACGGTGACATCAAATCCGAGCCGCCGCGGATCGAGCAGTCCGCGATAGCCCTGGATGTAGCCCTCCTCTTCGAGCGTTCGCACGCGGCGCAGGCAAGGCGGCGGGGAAATGCCGACCCGTTTGGCCAGTTCGACGTTCGTGATTCGGCCGTCGGCCTGGATTTCGTTGAGAATTTTGAGGTCGATTTCGTCGAGATTCTTCGGCACGTGACTCAAGGTTCCCGGACAGAGTTTTTGTTAGACAAGTGAACGCAACACTCATATCCCAGCTCGCTGGGATTGCGCAATTTTATTGCGTGAGTATGGGCCCCAAGGCACTGCGGGCCGGGAAAATATGCCGATACGGATTGCAATTCTTGCATGGCTCGCCAGATATCCTACACTGGATTTGACACTTTCGGCGCCCCTGCGATGCCTTTCCCGGTGCATTTCGCTCAAGCGTCAGCCAATTCCCGCATAAGAGACACAGCCTATGCCTGCTCCGATCCACGCCAAGGTCGTCATCGTCGGTTCCGGTCCGGCGGGCTATACCGCCGCGATCTATGCCTCAAGGGCGATGCTGGAACCTGTTTTGATACAAGGCATTCAACCGGGCGGGCAGCTCACCATCACCACCGACGTGGAAAACTATCCAGGCTTTGCCGACGTCATCCAGGGCCCCTGGCTGATGGAGCAAATGGAAAAACAAGCCGCGCATGTCGGCGCCAAAATCGTCACCGATCTCGTCACCAAGCTTGAGCTTTCGCAGCGTCCGTTCCGTCTGACATGCGACAGCGGCGACGTTTATCTCGCCGAGACCGTCATTCTCGCCACCGGCGCGCAGGCGCGCTGGCTCGGGACGCCCTCGGAAGAGAAATTCAAAGGGTTTGGCGTTTCGGCCTGCGCGACCTGCGATGGCTTCTTTTACCGCGGGAAGGAGGTAGTCGTGGTCGGCGGCGGCAACACTGCGGTCGAGGAAGCGCTGTTCCTCACCAACTTCGCATCGCAGGTGACGATCGTGCATCGTCGAGACCATTTCCGCGCCGAACGCATTCTGCAGGATCGGTTGTTCAAGCATCCCAAGATCAAGGTGGTCTGGGACAGCATCCTCGACGAAATCCACGGCAGCGAAGAACCCGTGAAGGTCAGCCAGGTGCGGCTGAAGAACATCAAGACCGGCGCGCTGAGCGAGTTGCCGGCGGATGGCGTCTTCATCGCGATCGGCCATGCACCCGCAACCGACCTCGTGATCGGACAGGTCAAACTGAAACCTTCCGGGTATGTGGAGGTTGCGCCGAACTCGACCGCGACCTCAGTGCCCGGCGTATTCGCCGCCGGCGATGTCGCCGACGAAATTTATCGTCAGGCCGTGACTGCCGCTGGCCTGGGCTGCATGGCGGCTCTTGAAGCCGAACGCTTTCTTGCCTTGCGCGCGAGCGAACGCGCTGCGGCTGAATGAAGACCGATTATGCCTCGAACCCGCGACGGATTTACGGATATGGACTGGGATAAGCTGAAGGTGTTTCATGCGGCTGCAGAAGCGGGCAGCTTCACGCATGCCGGCGAGCAGCTTGGGCTGTCGCAATCGGCCGTCTCGCGGCAGGTCAGCGCGCTTGAGCAGGAACTTTCTGTATCATTATTCCATCGCCATGCCCGCGGCCTTATCCTCACCGAACAAGGCGACCTGTTGTTTCGGACGGCGCATGACGTGTTCATGCAATTGCAGGCGGCTCGCGCCAAGCTCACCGACAGCCGGGAGCGGCCTAGCGGCGATCTCAAAATCACGACCACGCCGGGCGTCGGCATCAATTGGCTCATTCCGAGGCTCGGCGAATTCACCGCGCTCTATCCGGAGATCCGGATATCGCTGATCGTCACCGACGAAGAGCTCGACCTCTCCATGCGCGAGGCCGATGTCGCGATCCGGACCCGCAAGCCGACCCAACCTGATCTCATTCAGCGCAAGCTGTTCGCGATGGGTTTTCACGCCTATTGCTCACCGGAATACATCAAGCGGTTCGGCACCCCTCGCACACTCGATGAACTCGACGCGCATCGGATCATCATGCTGAGCGACGGTCAGGTCGCTCCGCATCTGCAGAACCGAAGCTGGCTGGTAGATGCCGGCCGCAACGGCTCGGGTCCGCGCGAGGCCTACTTCAAGGTCAACAACATTCTGGGGTTGGTGCGCGCGTGCCAGCAGGGGCTCGGGATCGCTGCACTGCCGGATTATCTCGTCGAAGAAAACAATCGGCTGGTACAATTATTCGGCGAATCCGAACTTCGATCCAGCTTGATACTTACTTCGTCTATCCGGAGGAGTTGAAGACGGTCGCACGGGTTCAGGTTTTCCGGGACTTCGTGGTGAGCAAGGCGCAGCGTTGGCCGTCCTGATTTCCGCATGACTGACATGCGGCCTGGATGGTTGCTGCGAGGCGCCGGCGAGGATCATACTGCGTGGACCCTGAGAGTTCGCGTCGCGCATTTGTCCCCCTCCTCCAGTGGCGCGGAAGCTCAGTAATCCCTCTTGGAAGGTGATTGTGTCGGCCTCACGTGGCCAATACCTCCAGCCGGGCTCTTTCTGAGCCCGGCTTTTTTTCTGGGTACGACCTGCTGCGTTTGACAGCTCCGCTCTGGTCGCTCATCATTGCGCATGATCACGAATTCGTGCGCAGCGATGCCTTCAAAACGAGGTCCCCTTTGGGGCACTTCGGATCGACGCGCGCGATAATTCCCCGCCACCGTAGAATCCGAAACCCCGCCGCAAGGACGGGGTTTTTTGTTTGTCCTCGTCTCCGGCGCTTAGCTTTAGCAAGGAGAATGGACGAATGACCGACATTCAAACTCACCTGACGGGCCTCTGGCTGCCGCTCGTCACGCCCTTTCAATACGGAGAAGTCGACGAGATGTCGCTCCGGAGGCTGGTGCGGCACTACACAAAGGCGCCGATAAGCGGATTTATTCTCGCGGCGACCTCCGGCGAAGGCCTGACGCTCGCCCCAAGCGAACTCGAGCGGATCGTGGCAGTGACGCATGCGGAGATAGCGGAGAGCCGCCGGTATGTTCCGATCTGTCTTGGCCTGTCCGGCAGTGACACGAGGAGAATGCAGGAGGCGCTGGACGAGACCGCCGCCTGGCCGATCGACGGCTACTTGATCTCAAGTCCCTATTACTCGCGGCCGTCGCAGCGCGGATTGCTGCAGCACTTCACCGCGCTCGCGGATCACGCGTCGTGGCCGATTGTGCTCTACAATATCCCCTACCGGACCGCGATCAACCTTGCGAACGACACGCTGCTGCATCTCGCCGAACATTCCAACATCGTCGGTCTCAAGGACTGCTGTGCCGATCGCGCGCAGTCGCTCGATTTCCTGCGCCGACGGCCGGCCGGATTTCGTGTCTTGACCGGCGAGGACACGCAATACTTCGAGGCGCTCACCGACGGTGCCGACGGTGCGATAACGTTGTCGGCCCATATCGAGACAGAGATATTCGCGTCGGTGCGCACCCTCCTGAGAGAGGGAAAGCGCGGTGCCGCTCTCGAGCGCTGGCAGATCATCTCCGAGCTGACGAGGCTGCTGTTTGCAGAGCCGAGCCCGGCGCCCGCCAAGTATTGGCTAGCCCGAACTGGTTTGATCGACAGCGCCGAGGTCCGCCTGCCCATGGTGGACGTGAGCGCCGAACTCGCAGCCCTCCTCGATACGGAGATCGAGCGACGAGCGGAAGCTTGCCAAGGCTCCGGTCTGGTTAATTCAGGATAAAGCCGTCCATTCGAATTTGCTGCACACGCCGACGGCAACTTTAAAACTCAGGTCGTATTGATCGCCCGCCACACAGGACGGGGGAAACAATGAGCACTCAAGCTTTGCCAGATCGCCATCGGATATCCGTCAGGGCTGAAACCGTGCAGGACCTTCTGATGGTCTCCTCATTCGGCCTTTGGGCGGTGTTGCTCGGCTTGGTGCCGGTCCTGGCTTTGCATGTGTTGATGCGAAGCTGAGGCTAGGTTCAGGGATCGGCATAGTTAATCCCGGGTATCACCTGCGATCAAATGCAAGCGAATTCACAACCGGCTTTTTAAAACCGATCGCGTATCACGCTCGCAGCTAGAACAGCAAAACGCGGGGGCGTTGTGGATACCGTTTCGGATACCAAAGCAAATCTGGTGCCTGAACAACAGGGTTTCACCACCGAGGACATCGTGTGGGCGATAGGCATCTGGTCCGTGATACTGTGCCTGTCACCAGTAATCGCGTTTTACGTGCTGATGGTGGCCTAACAGCCTCGCCGGCGGAGCACCGCGATTATTCAGGCTCGAGCCAGCTCGGACGTGAGAAATCGGGTTCTCGAATCGGGCATAAAAAAACGCGCGGAGGTCCGCGCGTTTCATGTCTGCCGTTTAGCTCTCTACGCGCTCAGGCCGCTTGCTTATGCATCGCGCCTGAAGCCGAGACCGTGCCGCGGATCGCCTTCACTGAACGCTCGATCGCAGCCCAAAGCCGGGCAATTTCCTGCGCCGCGCGGCCTTCGGCATAATATTCACGCGCGCCTTCGCCATGACTTAGCGCCATCAACAGATCGGAACGGTTGGTGATTTGACCTCCCCAAACCGGTGCGCGGAATTTCAAAAGCTGCTCGCGCGCAATAGTAACGATCGGGCTTTCCGATTCATCCCTCCGAGCCGGCGCGCCGTTGAGCACGACCGCATAGGGTTTGCGCGCCGAGCGGCAGGTCTGAATCGTCTCCTGCACCGCGTTGACGTCGAACACGCCCGGCCGTGCCGGGATGATCACCATGGTGGCGTTCTTGATGGCGTCATCGACAACGGCCGAGAGATTCGGCGGGGTGTCGATCAAGACCCATTCGAACCCGTCGCGTCTCGCTGCAGCTACAATCCCGCTGACAGAATTGATGGCCGTCTTGATCGGCGGCTCGTTGGTGCCCCGCAGCTTGTGCCAGAGCGTCAGCGATCCCTGCGGATCAGCGTCGACAAGCAGACAAGGCTTTGTCGCCTTGATCTGTGCAGCGAGATGAGCGGCCAAGGTGCTTTTCCCCGAGCCGCCTTTACGCGATGCGAAAACAACAACGTTCATACCTTGGCCTCCAGATTGACCCCAGGAGGCGAAAATGAATCACCGCGCTGATTCGTGGAAGAACAATTTAGCGGCAATTGTGACGAAGCCACTGAATAGTAAGAAGGTTGTCTTTTGAGTCACACTACAACCTGCAAGGCATGCAAAATGAACCGAAACCACCGTTTTTAAGTGCGCTGCATCCAGGACTTGCGGCGCAGATTTAGCGAATTTGTCATTTCAACCTCCCCGAGAATCGTCCCCCGCGACGGCTTTCCACGAAACCGCTCCGACAACGAGTCCCAAAAGAGTTAGATGGATAAAAATTCAGCGGGACCGCATCGGTCTTCGCGCTTGGGCTACTTGCTGCCGACCGGCCTGTGGGCCGCCGCCGGACTGATGCTCATGGGCTTGCCTGGTGTGGCCGTCGCCTCATCGGGCCCCGACTTGAAATAGACCCGGCAACCCGGCGAGAGCTGGGCCTTGTTTCTGATCATGCAGAGGGTGACGCGATCCACATCGGGAATCTCAGCGCTGCAGAATTGAAATGCATCGTTGGTACATGCCTGCTGTTGTTCGGGAGTGTAGGCATGGCTGGCCGCCGGTTGCATCACGACCGCGCATGCGAGCAACACGCCAAGCCAGGAATTCCGCGACGGAACAGCCACCACGAATTGCCTCGATGTTGTCGGCGGACTGTGGGTGAACAACGCAAGATTGGCAAGCCGCCGCGAGACCGGGGTGGGCAACACCTGACCTTCCATCGCGCACGGCCGTCTCTGCTCGTCCGCGCGGATCGGCAAATGCTTAGGGAAGTCTGTTGAGCCGATTTGTCCAGCCGACCGCTTCAGCTGCAGTTAGTCGCGCCAACGGCGCGGTTGCAAATTTTAGCGGTTGGTTCTTGTACAATTGCCCTAAGATCAACATCACGCTTGCGAAAGCCAATACCAGAATCGCGCTGGCCAGTTGCGAGACATCCTTCATTCTTCGCACCGCTGATCAGCGCTCGGAGCCGCTCACTTTCGGCCACCCTTCTTCCGAGACTTCATCCGCTTTGTCTTTACGGCGCTCTTTTTCCTTGAGGCCGCTTTCTTTGCCGGGCGTGCTTTGACCGTAGCCTTCGCACCCGCCTTGCCGCTCGTGTTGCTGGCTCTTCCGACCGTTTTCGCGGCCTTCTTCAGCGAGGCAGGAGCACGCTTGGCTACCGCCGCGGTCGCTCTACTCGCGCCGGCTTTCACCGCTGTCTCGACCAACGCGCCCGCAGCTTTCGCGGCCAGATCAGCCACCTGATCGATAATGGGCTTGTTCTGCTGCGCCGTTTGGTTGTCCTGCTTCGCTTCATTAACGGTAGCGTTCTTTGGCGTGGCCATCGCAACTCCTCCCGCGTGGAAAACTGGCCTTTTTATGACGCGGAACGGAGCCGAAAGTTCCAGGAAGGAAACTACCGTTTCGTTGCCCGTCGCTGGGCAGCTGAGGACGTATTCAGTGCCACGGCGGCACTAATGAGCGCCTTCAAGGCCTTTTCATCAATCCTGTCGCCCTGATGAAGATCGATGGCACGCCTGGTGTTGCCTTCGAGGCTGGAGTTGAAGAGGCCTGAGGGGTCCTCCAACGAGGCGCCCTTCGCGAACGTCATCTTCACGACGTTCTTGTACGTCTCACCGGTACAGATAATTCCGGCGTGCGACCACACCGGCACTCCTCTCCACTTCCATTCCTCGACTACTTCGGGGTCGGCCTGCTTGATCAGAGTTCGCACCCTTGCGAGCGTCTCGCCCCGCCAATCACTCAGCTCGTTAATTCTCGCATCTATCAGTTCAGAGGGGCCGTCTCCTTCGTTTCCGTCCTTTGAGCTCTTCGCCTTCTTCGTGATCGTTTTTTCTTTCTTTGTGGTCATCGTCCGTTGACTCCTACTGGATCGACCCGGCCCTGACGCCTAGGAGCCGGCATCGTTCAATCGAAAAACCAATAATTAGTGCCATGGGGACCAACCTTGTAGGGCTTGGTCGAGTGCGGCTGGACTCCGGCACGTGATCGGGCCGGTTGACCGGCTGTTGGTTAGCGAATGATCGGGCCAACCTTCGAATATCATGGGGGGATCAGGTCGATCTGGTCGCTGGTACAGTTGGGTGGGCTCGAACCACCGACCTCCTGTTCCACAGACAGGCGCTCTAACCAACTGAGCTACAACTGCATCGCTCGGGCGCCCGGGACGGGGGGGTGCCGAATTGGGCGGAAACTAGGTGCAACCCTTGCTTTTGGCAAGCCGTAAGGCCGTAACTTGAACGGCTGCGGAGCCGTCGACAAGGCAAAAGCCCAGGCTGACGCTCCGGGCTTTTTTAACAAATCGGACAAATCAATCGGGCGGCCGGCTTCTAATCGATCAGGCGGCCGGCTTGTAGAATTTCGAAGCGCCCGTCTTGATCGGTTCAACGGTCTCGGCCGCAACGCGCTGGCCCAGTTCGGCGAGTTCCCTGCTCTGCCCGGTCAGCGTCTCGAACTGTTTACGGATATGCGAGGTCCATAGCTCCAGCGCCTCGGTTGGCGACTTAACGCCAAATAGTTCGTGCGCGAAGTCTAGCGAGGCAGTTGTATTGGTCTTCATGAATTCCATTAGCTTGGCCGAATACTGGCTGGTGCCTCGGGACGCGCTGGTGAACACCGCCTCAATGGTACCGTTTTGGGTCTCGGCAGCGTCTTTGAACCTGGCGTAGCTATCACGGGCCTGCGAAACGCCCTTTTCGGCGAATGCACGCATCTGCTCGGGAACTTGGAGAGGGATAATTGATGCGGAAAAAGGATCTGCGGGATTGGTCATAGCTCTGTCCTTCGGCAAGGGGCTGAGTTGATGTGACCATTGCGTGCCCGCCGGTCAAAGTGCGGGACGTCGAACTGGATCACTGGTGGGAAGGCCCATCATCGGGCGCGGGCGAAGAAAACATCTTCATCGTGTCAATTCTGTGCAAGCGATGCGACCTGCGTTGTGATGCCGCGTATGTGACCAACGCATGCCGGAACCCGGCATGCGGGGGCAGGCAGGTCCCACCCCGGTACTGTGTCCGCGGTGCGCTGCAACCTAAAGCCGCCCGGAGAACGGCTCAGCCTTTCGGCTTGGCGGCGTCGATGGCGGTCCGGCTCACGACCTGACCCAGTTCGCTGGCCTGTTCCGCGAACGAGCGCATCTGCCCCTGCACGTACTCGCTGTGTAACTTCATGATTTCGGGCAGATCCTTGGCATGCAGCAGCGATTGCGCATAGTCGAGCGAGGCCTGAACGTTCTTTTCAGCATAGGAGATCGCCTTTGCGCTGATGTCCTTGGCCCCGGCGCGAACGCTCTCACCGCGCTCCTCCATCGACCCCGCGGTGGCTTGCGCTCCAGCCACAAACTTTTCAAAAGCCCTGCGCGCCTGTTCGAAACTGGCTTCAGCCATGGATCGCATTTCTTTTGGAATCTCAAAACGGTCACGCGCTTCTTCGTTCATCTCCCGCTCTCCCTATGTCCTGTTGTCGTTCGCCGCGCGTCTCTGCCCGCGGTTCCCTGTCCTTCTGCTCATGCCGAAGACGCGCTCTACAGCGGCCCGGACCATCGCAAGGTGCCACTTGAAGTGCTACAGGCAACGCCGGAGAGGCTCCCGAAGTTCACCTGAATTAACATTATCCCGCCTTTGATTTCAGGTCTCTCCCGCCCTCGCCGTGGACCTGCCCTCCGCAGCAGGCAATACTAACGTTTCGTTAACTCTGTCTCCGTTCAAGGCCCTTGACCGCGCCCTCGTCACACAGGAAGCCGGCCAGTCATCACAATGACCCATGCGAATTTCCAATTGCGCAGCCTGACCGATCCGCGGCTCGCGGTGCACGCGACGGGCGCCCTTCCCGCATGGTTGTGGTCGGGCGACGGCACAGAAATTCTGTGGGCCAACCCGGTGGGCGCGAGCGTGTTCGGCGCCGCCGATGCATCAGAATTGGCGAGGACGACGTTAGGTCCGGCGGATGGACATCGCCGACAAATCGCGCAACTCGCCGGGCTGCTGCCGTCGAATGGAGCCGTCCGCATCCAGCGTTTGCGGGGGTTCGGTGCACCGCCTGGCATGCTCGCAACCTGCGCTTGCGCAGTGCTCGGCTTTGCCGACGAGAACCCCGCCATTTTGGTCGCGGCCGTCGCGGGGCAGGCCGGCCCATGCCGCTGCCCGAACGGCTGAAGCGGGTCGTTAGTGGCATCGGCGCGCCGGTCGCAGCGTTCGATCGCGACGGCAATTTGGTCTCGGCAAGCGCTGCCGCGCACGCGCTGCCTGGGTTTGACCATCTGAGCAAGGCGGGACTTGCGGATGCGAGTTGCAGGGCACTGGCGGACGGTCGCTTCGAGACCAGGATCGACATCGGCCAACTGGTGCTGCAGCGGCTCGGCACTGGCATCGACGCCGGGATTGTCGCCCTGATTACGCCCGTTGCCCCGCAAGCTGCGACGGCAGAGCCAGCGGCGATCGCTTCCGACCTTGAGACCGCCGATGAAGCGGCGGCGATATCAGATGAAGCGCCGGCCGAAGCCGATGAAGTATTCCCGCCGTGTTCTGAGCCGACTGCGACAGATACAGATAAAGAGGACGCATGTTCTCTCGATGAGCCGACGCCGAGGCCGCGCCTGCACCCGCTACGCTTCACTTGGCACATGGACGCCGACGGACGCTTCCTGCTGGGTTCGGCTGAATTCGTCGGATTGATCGGGCCGCGCATTGCAGCCGCATTCGGCCGGCCCTGGAGTGAAATCGCCGAGAGGCTTGAACTGGACAGGGACGGCGGCATCGCCAAAGCAATCGCTTCGCGCGACACCTGGAGCGGAATCACCCTGCACTGGCCCGTGGATGGTGGCGGCAATTTGCCGGTCGATCTAGCGGGATTGCCAGTGTTCGACCGGGAACGGAGCTTTGCAGGTTATCGGGGCTTTGGCGTTTGCCGGGACCTTGATGGCCTGACACGGCTTGCCGCGCTGCGCCGATTTGAGCGGCTCAGCGATCCGCCTGCACCGCACTCCCTTTCGGCCGACATCGTTCTGTCCGCTCCTGTACAACACCCCCCTGCAGCGGAGCGCTCCATTGCTTCGCGGCGGCGTTCTGAGGCTCCCGCCTTGGTTCTCGTCGAGTCTTCTCCGGAAACCGACCTGGAACAGCGCGTGGAAACGCCGGCGAACGTCGTGCCGTTTCGTCCGGTCGGCGAGTTAAGACTGCCCGCGCTGACGCAGGGAGAGAACAGCGCCTTCGACGAGATCGCCCGGCAATTGTCGGCCCGCCTTGATCCGACGAGCGGCACCGCATCCGCGCAGGAGGACGGTTCTGTTGAGCGAACGGCCGAACCGCAGCCTGTCGCTAACGAACAGCCGGAATGGCTGGCCGAGCCAGAGCCGCCGGCGCGTGGCGAAGCCGACCGCGACAGGGTGCTGTTCGATCTCCTGCCCACAGGCGTGTTGATCTATCGGCTCGACCGGTTGCTCTATGCTAACCCGGCATTTCTTGAGCGGCTGGGGTATCCGAGCCTTCAGGCGCTGGAGCAGGCCGGCGGGGTTGATGCGCTTTATGTCGAGGCCGGCGTGTCGTCGGCCAGCAGCAGATCGGAAGCCGGCATGCCGGTGACGATTTCCGCGGGTCCCGGCCGCGAGGGCGAGACCTGCCCGGCGACTGAGGCGCGCCTGTTCACAATTTCCTGGGACGGCGATTCCGCGCTTGCGCTGATCTTCTCGCCAGCCATGATCCTTCCGCAGACCGAAGCCGCGCGGGCCGCGACCGCAACCGTCCAGGCGGTCCCCCCCACCGCGCCGCCAGCGGCTGGCCACGCCACCGCCGAAGAGCTCGGCGCCATTCTCGACACCACTGCCGAAGGCATCGTGATGTTTGACGCCGCGGGCGACATCCACACGTGCAATCGCAGCGCCGAAGCCCTGTTTGGATATGAGAGCGCCGATCTCGTCCGGCGTAATCTGATCGAGCTGTTCGCGCCGGAGAGCCAACGCGGCGTGCAGGAGTATCTGCGAGCAATCAACAGAACCGATGCCGCCAGCTTGCTCGAGCACGGGCGCGACGTGCTCGGCCGCGTGCGCCAGGGTGGCATCATCCCGATTTCGCTCACCATGGGGCGGACGCGGGCGGAGGGACCGAATTTCTTCGCGGTGTTTCGCGACCTTTCGCACGGCAAGAAAAACGAAAGCGAATTGCAGCAGGCGCGGCGGCTCGCGGAGCGTGCGGCGAACGCCAAGGCGGACGTGCTGGCGCGGATCAGCCACGACGTACGCTCACCGCTGAACGCGATTATCGGCTTTTCCGAAGTCATGATGGCCGAGCGGTTCGGCGCGCTCGGCAATGAGCGCTACGTCGAATACATGAAGGACATTCGAGCGTCTGGCGAACGCGTGGTCGCGATGATCGACGACTTGCTTGAACTATCGCGCATCGAGACCGGCAAGCTGGAGCTTACCTTCGCCAACCAGAACCTCAACGAACTCGTCGAGGCTTGCGTAGCCATGATGCAGCCACAGGCCAACCGCGAGCGCATCATCATCCGTACCTCGCTGGCGCAGCGGTTGCCGCCGGTCGTCGCCGACGCCCGTGCTTTGCGTCAGATCACGCAAAACCTGATCGGCAACTCCATTCATCTCGCCAAGGCTGGCGGGCAGGTCATCGTTTCCACCGCGCTGTCCGATTTCGGAGAGGTGATACTGCGGGTGCGCGACACCGGGCACGGATTGAACGAGGGCGAAGTTGCCGCAGCGCTGGAGCCGTTCCGGACTTCGCCGCCTTCTGACCAGGGCGCGGAGAATTCCGGCATCCAACTTTCACTTACGAAGGCGTTGGCCGAAGCCAACCGCGCTCAATTTCATATCAAGACCGCCGCGCGTTCAGGCACGCTGATCGAACTGGTGTTTGCCCGCGCGCTGGCGCGTACTTAGAGGACGGCGGGATGCCCATGCGCGAATTTCCGCGCGCCGGCCAATCTTGCCAGCATCGGTCGCGCAGATCGTCCGTCAAGCTGGCATCTTGCGTGCCGCCGGCAGGAAATCGCGGATTGCCTCTAAAAAGATTTCGGGCGATTGCAGTTGCGGCACGTGGGCGCAGCCCGGAATGATTTTCAACTGCGCGTTCGGCAGACCCGCGGCCAATTCGTACGACATCGGCGGCGGGGTCGCCTCGTCATGTTCGCCGACCAGCACCAGCACCGGCCCCTGAACACTTGCAAGCTCCTTCCGCAGGTCGAGACCGGCCAGTTGAGCGCAGGCGGCGCGAAACACCTCCGGATCGGTTCGCAGGAATGCCTCGCGACGATCCTGCATCAGATCTGGATGCTGCGCCTGAAATTCCGGAGCGAACAGGCGGCGCATCGCGACATCGGTGATCGCCGACAATCCTTTGGCCGCGGACGCTGCGGCCATGTTTCGAAAAGCCTCGCGCCCTGGCTCAGAAAAGGCTGCGCCCCCATCGGCTAGAATGAGCCGCGCCGCGATACCCGGATGCCGGATCGCCATCTGCAGCGCGACGAACGCGCCGTAGCCGTTCCCAAGCACCAGGGGCTGCTCTCCGCCGGAGCCATCCCTCACCGCTTCCGCCATGCGGTCGGCGACCGCCGCAAGCCCTCCGCTGATCGGTTGCGAGCGGCCGAAGCCCGGCAACTCCGGAACGAGTACGCGAAACGAGCGCGATAGTTCGGGGACGATGCCGGCGAAGCTCGCCCGATCCGATAGCAACGAGTGAAACAGAAAAAGCGGCGGGCCCTCGCCCGACTCCGCCGCATTGACGCTGGCGTTCGCCAAAAGCCGATCCATTCCTGCCCTCTTCCCCGGCCCCGCCCATATCTGGGCCTACAAGCGCGATTGATAGACCAAAGCGTCGGCATTTCAAGCATTTTGGCTTGACGTGATATTTCACGTTTTGCAAAATCAGCGACATTGAAGGAAAACGCGGATGTCGTTGCGCGAGAATGTCTACGAGAGCCTACGCTCTGATATTTTGAGCTGTCGGTTGGCGCCCGGAGACGACGTACGCGAGCAGGAGCTTGCGGAGCGATACTCGGTCAGCCGCCAACCGGTGCGCGAGGCCCTGTTGAGGCTCCAGCGCGAATACCTCGTCACCGTGCAACCGCGCCAGGGCTATCGTGTCAATCCGATCTCCATCGCTGACGCCCGCGACCTCTTGCGGTTCCGTCTTGCGCTCGAACCCGCCTGCGTCGGGGAAGCGATCGAGCACGCCAACAATCATACGCTGAAAGGGTTGGATGAATTCCGGCGCTTTGCCGGCGATCATGAGCAATTCATCGCTTATAACCGGGCCTTCCATTCGGCGCTGGCGCACGCGTCAGGCAATCGTCGCATGGCGGCCGCGCTGTGCGACCTGATCGGACAGGCCGATCGTCTGGTACGGGTAAGCGTTGCCAACCTGCGTGGCCATGACCCGGCTCAGCTCGTCGCCGAACACGTTGCCCTGATCGAGGCGATGCAGCGGCGTGACGGGCGCAGCGCTGGGCGCATCATCAAGGCGCATATCGACCAAACCGAAAAACGCGTGCTGCCGGCACTGAAGCGCAATGCGGTGATTGTGGAAGGAAGGGAGCCTTGAATATTGCAGCCCAAGCTGATCGGATCGACATTGAAACTCACGGCAACTTCATCGACGGCCGGGAAATAGAGCCCGGCTCTGGTGAGATGCTTGAGGTGCGCAATCCTGCGACCGGCGATGTGATTGCGCGTATTCCGAATTCGACTGCAGCGGATGTCGACCGCGCCATGAGGAGCGCGCGCAACGCCTTCGAAGGGCGGGCGTGGGGCGGGATGGACATTCGCGGGCGTGCGCGGCTGGTCAACCGCCTTGCCGACGCGTTCGAGGCCAATCTGGAGCAATTGTACCGGCTGGAAACGCTCAACAATGGCCGCCCTCTGAACGAAACGCGCGCGCAGCTTTCGCGGCTGCCGGATTTCTTCCGCTATTTCGCAGGACTCGCATTGTCGCGGCGTGACGCGGTGATCCCCGTTGAAGGCTCTTACCTGAACTACACGTTGCGAACGCCGATCGGCATCGTCGCCAATTGCACGCCGTTCAATCACCCGCTGATGATATTGTGCAAATCGCTGGCCGCGGTTCTCGCTTCCGGCTGCGTGACGGTGGTCAAACCTTCGGAATACACGCCGCTGACGACATTGAAGCTGGCGCAGATTTTCACCGAGGCGGGCTTGCCGCCGGGCGTCTTCAACGTCGTGCTCGGCCTCGGCCAGGGGACGGGCAAGCTGCTCGCCGAACATCCCGATATCAACAAGCTGGTCTTGACGGGGGGCACCGAAGCCGGCCGGATCGCAGGCGCGGCCGCTGCCAAAGTGTTCGCGCACCAGACAATGGAGCTTGGCGGCAAGACCCCCGTGATGGTGTTCGACGACTACGATGTCGATCGCGCCGTTAATCTCGCAGCGTTCGGCGCCTTCATCGGCGCGGGGCAAACCTGCGTCTGCGCGTCCCGGCATATCGTGCAGGCCTCAATTTACGACGAGTTCGTCGAGAAACTGAAACTGAAAACACAGACCATTCGCATCGGCGATCCCTTCGATCCCGCGACACAGCTCGGACCAGTTATTTCGGCTCGCCAGCGCGAGCGCGTGTTGTCCTATTGCGAGTTCGGCCGCGCTGACGGCGCACGGCTGGTTTCGGGAGGCTCGGCGGCGAGGATACAAGGTCACGAGAACGGTTACTTCGTGCAGCCGACGGTGTTTGCCGATGTGACCTCCGACATGCGCATCTTCCAGCAGGAAGTGTTTGGCCCATTCACCTCGGTGACGCGTTTCACTGACGAAGCGGACGCTCTGCGGCTCGCCAATAACTCGCCATTCGGGCTTGCCGCCGCGATCCGAACCCGCGATGTCGCCCGCGCGCATCGCCTTGCTGCAGCCGTCAAGGCCGGCATCGTGTGGGTCAACGATCATCACCGGCTCGATCCGGCCTCGCCCTGGGGCGGCGTCGGCGATAGCGGCGTCGGGCGCGAATTTGGCACCGAAAGCTTCGACGACCACTTCAATGTCAAGAGCGTGATGGTGGCTACCCACGATCAGCCGTTCGACTGGTATCGAGACACGGCGGGCCAGCGTCGACTCAACTAGCGGCCAATCATTCGCTTCGAAAACCGGCACCAACATCTGCCGAGAAAAATACATAGGGGAGAGAACATATGACATCGGTAAACTCAGGCGGCCGTCTCGATCGGCTTCCGATCGGTCCGTTTCACCGTCGCATCATGCTGCTGGTCGGCATCGGCATGTTCTTCGACGGCTTTGACATCTACGTCGCCGGTACCGTGCTCGGCGTTACGCTGAAAACAGGCTTTTCGACGCTCGCCGCAAAACGCCGCGTTCATCTCGGCAACGTTCGTTGGGATGATGCTCGGCTCCTTCGGCACAGGCTTTCTCGGCGATCGTTACGGCCGGCGATTTACCTACCAGTTCAATCTTCTGGTGTTTGGCCTGGCATCGCTGGCGGCGGCGTTTGCGCCCAATATGGCGGTCCTTATTGCTTGCCGCTTCGTGATGGGCGTGGGCTTGGGCGCAGAAAACGTCGTCGGCTATGCGACCATCACCGAGTTCATGCCCGCGCGCTCACGCGGCAGGTGGTCCGGTTTCACCACGGTTTGCGTGGTTCTGGGGCTACCGATTTCGCTGCTGGTCGCCTCGCTGGTGGTTCCAAATTTCGGCTGGCGCGCGATGTTCGTGCTTGGCGGCATCGGCGCGCTCGTCGTCTGGTATTTGCGCAAAGCGCTTCCGGAGTCGCCGCGCTGGCTTGAGGCAGTAGGGCGCAGCGCGGAGGCCGAAGCACTGATGCAATCGATCGAGCGCGAGACCGCGCAGGGCCGCCCCCTGCCCGCGCCCTCCACCAGTTCGACCGTCACCGCATCCAGCGATCTTTCCACGCTGCTCACCGCCCCGCTATTGTCGCGTATGATCGTCGGCGCCGTCTGCCTCATCACGATCAATACGCTGCTGTATGGGTTCGTTACGTGGCTCCCGGTATTCTTCATCAAGCAGGGTCTCTCTGTCGCGACCTCGTTCGGATACTCGTTGTTAATGGCGCTGGGTGCCCCCGTCGGCTCAGCGATCGGCGCACTGACAGCCGATTATTGGGGACGCAAGCCGACCATCATCACCGCCTCGCTGATCACCGTCGTGCTCGGCATCATTTATCCCATGATTTCGGATCCGGTCCTTCTGCCGGCGGTCGGCTTCGCGCTGACGGTGCCGATCTACGTGCTGGTCGCGCTATTGTTCGGAATCTATATCCCCGAACTGTTTCCGACCGAGGTGCGGCTGCGAGCTTCCGGCATCGTCAATACGCTGGGCCGCGGCGCGACCATCGTTACGCCTTTCCTGGTGGTGATGCTGTTCGAGGCCCGCGGGGTAGCCGGCGTGATGTCGTTGATGATCGGCTTGCTGGTGGTGCAGATCGTCACCGTCTGGGCGCTCGGCATTGAGCCGCGTCACCGCAGCCTCGAGGAACTCAAGCGCGACGACACAGCTCCGGCGGTGTTGAAGGAAGCTTCATGATGGGGGCAGCCCGACCGGCTACCCAACGATGAGGCAGCAGAAAACCGTCATGTCCGGGATCAGCCGGCCATGACGGTGAACAGCTAGGCGTTCTTCAGCGCGACCCGAAACTCGGCTTCTGTTTTCGATTTCACCTCGTCCAGCGTTACGCCGTCGGCGAGTTCGATCAACGCCATGCCGTCCTTGCCGTGCTTATCGATGGTGAAGACGGCGAGATCGGTGACGACGATGTCGACTACCCGCTCGCCGGTGAGCGGCAGAACGCATTTTTTCAGGAGCTTCGGGCCGTCCTTGGCCGAATGCTCCATCACCACGACGACGCGCTTGACGCCGGCCACGAGGTCCATCGCGCCGCCCATGCCCTTTACCATTTTGCCGGGGATCATCCAGTTGGCGAGATCCCCGTTCTGGGCGACCTGCATCGCGCCCAGGATGGACAGGTCGATATGCCCGCCGCGCACCATTCCAAACGAGTTGGCGGAGGAGAAATAGCTGGTGGTCGGCAATTCGCTGACCGTCTGCTTGCCGGCATTGATGAGATCAGGGTCTTCCTCGCCCTCATAAGGAAACGGCCCCATGCCGAGCATCCCGTTCTCGCTCTGCAGCTGAACGTCGATGCCCTCGGGAATGTAGTTCGAGACCAGCGTCGGGATTCCGATGCCGAGATTGACGTAGTAACCGTCGCGCAATTCCTTGGCGGCACGGGCCGCCATCTGTTCGCGGGTCCATGCCATCAGACTTCTACTCCCGTTGCGGCTGCCGGCGCCTTCTCGGAACGCGGCCGGGTGTTGCGGAATTCGATGCGCTTCTTGGCGGTACCGACTTCGATGATACGCTTGACGAAAATGCCTGGCGTGTGGATGTGGTCCGGATCGATCTCTCCAGCGGGCACCAGATGCTCGACTTCCGCGACCGTGATCTTTGCAGCCGTCGCCATCATCGGGTTGAAGTTCCGCGCGGTCTTGCGATAGACGAGATTGCCTGCGGTATCGCCCTTCCAGGCATGGACGATCGCGAGGTCGGCGAACAGGCCGCGCTCCATCAGATATGTTTCCCCGTCGAATTCCTTGACCTCCTTGCCTTCGGCAATCAGCGTGCCGACCCCGGTTTTGGTGTAGAAGGCTGGAATACCCGCCCCGCCCGCTCGGATGCGCTCGGCGAGCGTACCCTGCGGATTGAATTCGAGTTGCAGTTCGCCCGCGAGATATTGCTGCGCGAATAGCTTGTTCTCGCCGACGTACGACGAGATCATTTTCTTGATCTGCCGCGTCTCGAGCAACCGGCTCAATCCGATCCCGTCGACGCCGGCATTGTTGGAAACGACCGTGAGGTTCTTGACGCCGAAGTTGCGGATCGCATCGGACAAGGTCTCGGCGATCCCGCACAGGCCAAAGCCTCCTGACATGATCATCATGCCGTCCCTGAGAATGCCGTCGAGGGCCGACTTGGCGTCGGGATATACCTTTTTCATGTGATTTTACCTGATCGAGAGCGGCGCTGACCGCCTGCATTGTCGGGATTATTAGGCGAAATCTTCGCAAGGCGTCAATGACAACACGGCCACCGCCCTCCCTCACAGGCGCGGGAAAACAATCGTTCTGGCCCGAATCCAACGCCTCATCGAAAGAGCCGCGCCAATGAGCGAATTGTCGCGTCAAGAACGGGCATACACCCGAGCATGGCCTTGAAAGCGTCAAGAAAACCGACCAAGTTGCGCCGGTTTCACGGGTTCGGCCCGCCCGTCCTTCACAACAGCCGACAACTCAACCCGATCGGGATATGTCATTGACGATGGCCCAAGGAATGAAGCGCCTGGGGACGCCTGTTGCGGCCTTGCTCGGTTTGGCGCTGCTCGGCCTGATCGCCACGTCCTGGCTCATCAACAGAGACGCGCTCCGCTTGGCGGTTGAGGCGCAGATCCGGGCCGTCACCGGGCTCGACTTTGTGGTCGAAGGGGCGATCGAAGTCTCGGTATTCCCCGGAAGCTATGTCTCCTTTCATGACGTCGGGCTGAAGGGCGGCGGCACCGCCGAGCCCGCGCTGCGCGTCGACGTGCTGACCGCGAACTTGCGTTTGTTGCCTTTGTTGCTGCAGCGTTTCGAGATCGCCGATGTCATGATGCTCCGGCCGCTAATTCGATGTCGTTCGCGAAGCGGATGGCGAAAGCAACTGGACGCCGTTCATCCAGACGACCGCGCGCACCATGAAGCCCGGCGCCGATAACGCGGTTTCATTCTCCGAAATTCGCGTCCAGGACGGCGTGCTCACCTATGAGGACGCCGCCAATCACGTCTCGGAAAAGCTCGACGACATCGACCTCTCGCTCGCATGGCCCTCGATCTCGCGTTCTTTCGCCGCGACCGGACAGTTCGACTGGCGCGGCGAGCGCGTCGACGGCTCTGTCAGCGCCAGCGATTTCCTCGCCGCGTTATCGGGCGATCGCTCCGGATTGAAGGCGCGGCTGACCAGCGCGCCGTTGAAGGTGGCGTTCGACGGGACAGTGGCCAATCGCACCAGCGCGATGATGGAAGGAACGTTGACCATCGACAGCACGTCGCTGCGCAACGCGATGCGATGGGCTGGTCAGGCGCCGCCCGGCAGCGGCGGCTTCGGCCGTTTTGCGCTGAAAGCGCGCGCCAATGTCGTCGGCGCTTCGATCGCGCTTACCAATGTCAACGTCGAACTCGACGGCAACGTGGCCGAAGGCGTAATGACCTACGCCAATAGCGGCCGGCAAACCCTGCAGGCGACGCTCGCGGCCGACGCCCTCGATTTCACGCCTTACATCTCCACCTTCCGGTTGCTGGCAAGTGGGGCGCGCGACTGGAACAGGCAGTTGTTCGATCTGAACTCACTGTCCACCACCGATCTGGATATGCGCCTGTCGGCTGCCCGCGTGACTGTCGGCGGGTCTAAACTCGGGCGAACTGCCTTCGGGGCGAATTTGCGCGGCGGCGCGCTGGCGCTGAGTGTCGGGGAAGCGCAGGTCTATGGCGGGATTGCGAAGGGCTCGTTCGGCGTCGCACGCTCGGACGCCGTCGCCGATGTGAAGGCGCAATTCCAGTTCACCGATGTCGATTTGCAATCCTGCGCCAGCGAACTGTTCGGTATCAACAAATTGTCCGGACGAGGAAATCTGAACGTCTCTCTCGTGGCATCGGGCGCAAGTCCATTCGGGCTGGCGCAATCGCTTGACGGCACCGCAACGCTCAACGGTCATGACGGCGCAATCTCCGGATTCAATGTCGAGCAATTGCTGAAACGGCTGGAGCGGCGGCCGCTCTCCGGCGGAGGCAATTTTCGCAACGGTTCGACGCCCTACGACAATCTGACGATCGCGGTTAAGTTCGCCGATGGCATCGCGACGGCCGAAGATATCCGCGTCGAAGGCCCGGCCGCGCGCATCACGTTGACTGGCACCGCCTCGGTGCCCTCACGTGAGTACGACCTCAAGGGCGTCGCCAGCCTCACGACGGCATCGAATTCACCAGCCGGCTTCGATCTGCCGTTCGTGGTGCAGGGTCCGTGGGACGATCCGCTGGTGTTTCCCGATCCGGAAAGCCTGATCCGTCGCTCACCTGCATCCGCTCCGTTGTTGGACGCGGTAAAGGATCGCAAGACCCGCGACGCGGTACGATCAGTGCTGGAACGCTTCAGCGGCGGCGGCCGGAAAAGCGCCACACCGGATACCGCAGGCTCCGCGCCGGCGAATGCACCGACAGCCGCTGACAACGCAAAACCGAACTAAGCGTCAATTCGGCCTGCACGCTGCCGACAACTCCCAAGGTTGACATCATCCCGCTAGATCGGGCCGTTCCCATGCGCTATTCTTTGATCCAAGCGGTTAAAAAAACCGGCAGATCAGGGAGAATGACGTGGGATCCAGGAGAAGAGGTGCGCTGTCCATTGTGTTCGCGGCTGCCGGGCTTCTGTATGCGGCAGCGCCGGCGATAGCTCAGGAGAAGATTACCGTCTGGTGGGCGAAAGGCTTTTACAAGTCCGAGGACGACGCGCTGCTCGCTGTCGTCAAGAAGTTCGAAGCAAAGACCGGCATCAAGGTCGAACTGTCGCAATATGCTGTTCAGGACATGATCCCGAAGACGGTCGCGGCGCTGGACTCCGGCACCGTGCCGGACGTCGCCTACTCCGACACTTACGACGTACAGGCGGGAGGAAAATGGGCGTTTGAGGGCAAGCTCGAGGACCTCTCGGATATTTTGCTCCCGATCAAATCGGAATTTGCGCCGAACACGCTGGAGACCGCCTATCTCTACAACGGCCAGACCAAGAAAAAAGGCTACTACGGCTTTCCGTTGAAGCAGCAGAGCATGCACGTCCAGATCTGGAGTGACATGCTCGAACAGGCCGGCTTCAAACCCAGCGACATTCCTAACAAGTGGGCGGACTACTGGTCCTTCTGGTGTGACAAAGTGCAACCCGCCTATCGCAAGGCAACGGGCTCGCGCGTCTATGGCGTCGGGCAGCCGATGGGCGTGGAATCCACCGATTCCTTTCAGTCGTTCTATACTTTCATGGACGCCTATGACGTGAAGCTGGTCGATGACGAAGGCAAGCTCCTCGTCGACGATCCCAAGGTGCGGCAAGGCTTGATTGGCGCGCTCAAGGATTACACCGACACCTATTTGAAGGGCTGCACGCCGCCCTCATCCACCACATGGAAAGACCCGGATAACAACGTCGCCTTCCACAACAAGACGATTGTGATGACCCACAACTTCACGATCTCGATCGCGGCGAAGTGGTTTGAGGATTCCACCAATCCGGCCTTGACGCCCGAACAGCGCGCAGCCGGCAAAAAGGCTTACGAGGAGACCATCATCACCTCCTCGTTCCCCAACAAGCCGGATGGTGCGCCGATCAAATACCGCTCCGACGTCAAAACCGGCGTTATTTTCACCAGCGCAAAGAACAAGCCGCAGGCCAGGGAATTCATCAAATTCCTGCTACAGGAAGAAAACCTCGGGCCCTACGTCGAAGGCGCGCTCGGCCGCTGGTTCCCGGTCACGGTCGCAGGCCAGAAGAGCCCCTTCTGGCAGGCCGATCGCCATCGCAAAGCGGTTTATGCGCAGTTCACGGGTGGTACGACGCCGTTCGACTTCACCAAAAACTACAAGTTCACCATCCTCAATAACGAGAACGTCTGGGCAAAGGCGATGAACCGGGTGGTGAGCGAGAAGTGCCGGTCGACAAGGCCGTCGACGAGTTGATAGCCCGCATCAAGGAAGTTGCCGGCTGAGATCGTTGGGACAAGACAGGCCGGCCGCTATTGCAGCCGGCCTTCGCTTCTGAGTGCGCAAACCATGGCGATTACACTCTCGACGTCCGATCAGGCTCTTTCCAGTGCGCCGCTCTCGGCGCGCCTCACGCCACCGCAAGTCTGGGGCATCCTGCTACTGACGCCCTATGTGCTCGTGTTCCTGGCTTTTGTGGTCTACCCGGTCGGCTATGGCCTTTGGCTCGCCCGCCAGCCATCGAGCTACGTCTCGCTCTATCACGATCCGATCTTCGCGCGAGCCGCAATCAACACGCTGATCTTTCTTGTGATCGGCATCAATTTCAAGATGCTCGTCGCGCTCTTCCTGTCCGGCTTCTTTGTGCAGTCACGCACATGGATCAAGTGGCTTTCGGTATTGTTCATCCTGCCTTGGGCGGTGCCATCGATCCCGACGATCCTCTCGGTCCGCTTCATGTTCAATCCGGAATGGGGCGTGATCAATCAGCTCATCTTCAAGTTCACCGGCGAGGACGGCCCGAATTGGCTGAACGATCCGGCGGTGGCGCTAACGATGGCAATAGGTGTGCATATCTGGAAGTCGCTGCCGTTCTGGACGTTGATCCTGATCACCGGCCGGCTCGCCATCTCGCAGGACCTGTTCGAAGCCGCCGAAGTGGACGGGGCAACATGGTGGCAGAAATTCCGCTTCATCACCTGGCCCTCGATGCAGGCGCTATATCTCACGTGCACCCTGCTCTCGATGATCTGGACTCTGGGGGATTTCAACAGCGTCTATCTCCTGACCGGCGGCGGGCCTGCCGACCTGACGCACGTGCTGGCCACGCTCGGCATCCGCTATCTTCGGCTCGACCAGCTTAGCCTCGCGATGGCGTCGATCGTCTGCGCGCTGCCGCTGGTGCTGCCCCTGGTCTATTTCATGATGAAACGGCTGTCCCGATGAAGCTACCGTCATTGCGCGAAATCGGCACCGAGGCTCGGCTCCTCCTGATCGGCATTCCCGTGTTCATCTGGACGATGGTGCCGATCTACCACATGTTCCTGTTTGCGATCTCGCCTAAAGAGGACGCGTTCTCCGGCAAGCTGTGGCCAGATCATCCGACCCTGCACAATTTCGAAATCGTGTTTCGCCAGCAGCACTACTTCCTGCGGGATTTCTGGGTGCAGTTCTGGAATTCGACTGTCATCGCGGTCGCGGTCGGCGCCCTTACGCTGTTCATCGCAACCGCGGCGGCCTTCTCGATCTCGCGGCTGCGCGTAGCCGGCGGCCGGCTCGTCATGAATCTCGCGCTGTTCACCTATTTCATCCCTGCCGCGTTCCTGGCCGTTCCGATGTACCGCACCATGGGCAATTACGGACTGCTCAACAATCACTGGGCGCTGATCCTGGCGATGGTGACCATTGCCTCGCCCTACGCGATCTGGGTTCTGAAACAGGCCTCCGACAAGCTGCCGGTCGAACTGGATGAAGCGGCCGTCATGGATGGCGCCACCACGCTGCAGATATTTCGTATGGTCTATATCCCTCTGATGATGCCGTCGCTGGTCGCCATTGGCACTTATGCACTGCTGCTCGCCTGGAACGAGTATCTCTACGCGTTTCTTTTGCTATCGAACGACACCGACATCACGTTGCCTGTCGCGCTCGGCAATTTCCTCGCCGCCGACGACTCGCCTTGGGAATTGTTGATGACGACCGGATTCATCTACGCCCTGCCCCCCGCTGCGATTTATTACGTCTTCAAGCGCTATATGGTCGGGGGGTTGACCGCGGGCGCGGTAAAGTCGTGAATGTTCAGACGTTAACGCCAAGCCCAAATCGCTGCGAGGAAGCGACAACAATTCTGTGGCCCTGAAATGTTGCGCTCCGCTCGGAAAGACGTCCTACAAAGGTGCGGCGCTCTCGCGTTGCGAGCCGGACAGCTTCGAGGCCAGCGAAGCGACCACGATGACGACCGCGACCATGCCGATTACGAGTGTGCAGATCGCGTTGATCTCGGGTTTCACACCGAGCCGAACCTCCGAATAGATGCGGATCGGCAGCGTCGCCGAGCCGGGTCCCGTCGTGAAGCTCGCGATGACAAGATCGTCGAGCGACAGCGTAAACGCCAACATCCAGCTCGCAGCGATAGCCGGGGCGATTAACGGCAGCGTCACGGCAAGAAATGCGCCCACCGGAGCGCAGCCGAGGTCCATCGCCGCCTCCTCAAGGCTGCGGTCCGAGCGAGCCGAGCCGCGATTGCACCACGACCGCCACGAAACTCATGTCAGCGTGGTGTGCGCGATGGTCACGGTCCAGAAGCCCCGCTCCGCATTCAGCGCGACAAACAGCAACAGCAGCGAAAGACCGGTGATGACTTCGGGCATCACCAGCGGCGCGTAGAGCATGCCCGAAAACAGCGTCCGTCCCCGGAAATCTTCGCCTCGCGAAAGCGCCGACTGCCGCCAGCGTACCGAGCATTGTCGCCGCTGTCGCGGAGGCAACGGCGACGCGAAAGCTCATCAAGGCCGCTTCGATCATGGTTCGGTCGTTGAAAACGACGTGCCGCACGAGCCAGCGAGTCTCTCCGGGCGGGAGGAGGCGGTCATCCGAAGCGTCCACGTGCGGCCCTGATGGCCGAACGAGAACTCCTGCTCCACGTCCCCGATCGTGTCCTCGGATGCAGCGACCTCCGTAGGAACCACCGGGTCAACTGGCTCATCGATGCCTTCAGCCAACGCTGTGGGCAACTCGCGCTCAACGACGTCTGCGGTGTTCTCGGTCGCCTCGCGGATTCGCTTCTGCTCCTGCTTGGAGGCTTGCCAGCTCGGTAGTGCTCGGCCTGCTTCAACAATGGCAATGGCTCCGAGTCGAGGGCCTCGCGCGCTTCTCCTCGAACTCCTCCTCATATCCATGCCACTGGAAGCCGTCCTTGGTGTGGCTGACTGGTAGCCCGGTGATCTTGAGCTCCCCGAAGAGGCGTTGCGATCTGTACGAGTTGCCTCCTCCGTAGATGCGGGTAGGTCGGTACGGCGACTCGCCGCTCCCCACAATGACCCGGCCGCGGCGGAAGAGCGAGAGCCCGTTGCCGCTGGTGCGGCCCTCGGCTCGGATCGCACACCATCCGGCCACCTTGATGTCATTGCCGAAGACGAAGTCGACCTCCTTGCGCCACTCCTTCGACTCCTTGGAGAGGTCCTGGTTGGCTTCCGAGCGGACATCGACGGCGCGCAGGATCTGCGGCTCTGCGTACTCCATGTTCTGGCCCGCCACGGTCAGGATCACGCGGTCGTCTCGGAGGAACCCGCGATAGATCTGGCGGAGGTGATCACGCACCTTGCCCATCGTGCGCCCGGGAAGGAACTGGTTGAGGTCCCAGAGCTCTATCCGTGTGTAGTGAGCGGCTGACGGCGCGGATTGCGTGGTGACGATCAGATCTTCGACCTGATCTTGCAACACCGATTCATGTTGAACTCGACTGAGTACTCCGTCGGATCGCCGATGCTCGTCGTGACGACTCGCCAGTTCTGCGCAAACCAGATCGACGCGCTCTTCATGCCCATCCCGAACTCGGACAGCCCAGTTCGGTCAGGCGGCACCTCAGCGGCCTTGAGGCGCGGAAGTCGTGATGGGCAATCCCGCCGGCGTTGTCGGCAATGACGTGCGGCCGCCATCCTCACGCTGATAGTCGATGTCTACCCGCAGCCGTACTTCGGCTCGAGGCGGACGATCTGTGCGTAAGACTTGGCCGCGCTTTGGATCGCGTTGTCCACGTACTCGGCCAGCGCGAACCATGGTTCGTAGTTGAGGTGCCCAAGGACTCCCAGGATCGAAACGCCAGGCACGATGCTGACGCGTTCGGCTGTCACGCCCGTCGACGGTCGATCCACGGCCTCATTCGGGCGGACTCCCTCAACTGCTCGCTTCACTCCGTCGACCTTAGTAAATGCGCCCGACACTTGGGAGGGATTCGCCACTTATGCTCCCGCTGAGGCCGCAGAGCCGGACGAATCCCCCACCAGTCCCCCACAGCGGGGCAGGAGCCAGCATGGGGTTAGCCCGGAAATGAAAAGAAACCGCAGGCTGACCTGCGGTTTCTCGTGGTGGAGCCTAGGGGACTCGAACCCCTAACCCCCTGCTTGCAAAGCAGGTGCGCTACCAATTGCGCCAAGGCCCCGGACCGGCAGCGATCGCCGAGTGGTGTGGTCAGGCCCGGTCGACCTTGTCGGTCGCCTCGGCCCAGAGTGCCTGCTCGTGCTGGCCCTCGTTGAGCTTGCGCTTCGCGATCAGCGCGCCGACGGCGGCCAGGGCGATCAGCAGGATCTTCTTCATTGGCATCTCCCAGAGGTGTGTACTGGTGGGCCTAAGAGGACTTGAACCTCTGACCTCTTCCTTATCAGGGAAGCGCTCTAACCGTCTGAGCTATAGGCCCGGGGCTGGCCGGACGACCGACCAGGACGGCCGCCGAGGCGGCCGACGCGGAAGATTACCGCAGCGCCGGAGGGCGCCCAAAGACGCCGGCGAGCGGTCAGGCGGGTCCTCGGCGAGCGTGACCTCGATGCCGCCGAGCAGCGAGGACGCCATGTTGTAGAGGAAGGCGCCGAGCGTCGCGATCGCGGTGATCAGGACGACGTCGATCACCGAGACCAGCATCGTGAAGCCGAGCACCCGCGACGTGCCGAGGTAGTCCTGGACGTTGAACGTCGAGTCGTTGTTGCCGCTGGAGACCATGTCGGAGACCGTGCTGTTGATCGAGCTCCACACCCCGGCGGCGCCGAGCACCGACCAGACCATGAAGACCGACACGACGGTGACGATGCCGAAGGCGATCGACAGCAGGAACGACACCTTCATCACCGACCAGGGGTCGATCCGGCTCAGTCGCAGCCGCGCACGGCGCGGGCCCGCGGGCCGCGCCTTGGCCGCCGTACGACGGGTGGGCTGCGGCGGCGGGCTGGGCACCGGCACGGGCGTCGGGGCCGGCCGCTCGGGCCCGGGTGCTCTGGGGCTGCGGTCACCGGGGGGGCGGCGGCCGCGGGCCGGCCGCGCAGCGGTGGCCGCCGGGCGTTGCGTCCGCCGCTGCAGTGCTCCGGCGCTGCAGGCGCTCGCCAGTGGCGGCCGGCCGTTGCGCTGGGCGGTCTGGTCGACCCGCCTGCGGGACGGGCTGCGTGTCGGCCTCGGGGTCCGGGCGGGTGGCGGTGCGTGCTCTGGTCTGCGGAGCGCTCGGTCATCAGCCCTCACTCTCTGGATCGTCGACGGCCCCGCGCTCGGGACTCCTCACCGGACCTCGGGTCGTCATCTCGGACGCGCGTGCTGCCCTCGATTGTTGCACCCGGGACCACATCAGGCGATTCCTCGCGCGTGTCGCCCTCGGCGGGCCGGATGCTCCTCGGGAGTCTCCACCGACCGGGTCGACGACGGCGACCGAGTCACCGCCCTTGGGCGTCACGAACTTGACGCCCATGGTGTCGCGGCCGGTCGGCCGGAACTCGTCGTTGATCGGGCTGCGGACCACCTGTCCACCCGCCGTGATCGAGAGGATCTCGTCGCCCTCGACCACGATGAACGCGCCCACCAGGACGCCGCGCTCCTCGTTGGTCAGCGACATCGTCTTGATGCCGAGGCCACCGCGGGACTGCTGAGCGGTAGTCGGTGATCCGGGTGCGCTTGGCGAAGCCGCCGTCGGTCATCGTGAAGACGTACTGCGGCTGTCACGTCGCGTCCCGCCGCGTCGCGCGTCCTCGCGGCCCTCCGCCTGTCCTCGGCCGCCACCTGCTCGGCCCGGATCACCGACATCGACAGCACCGTCGTCACCGTCGCGGAACTTCATGCCGGAACGCCGGAGGTCGCCCGGCCCATCGGCCGCAGCTGGGTGTCGTCGGCCGGGAAGCGGATCGCCTTGCCCTTGCGGGAGACCAGCAGGATGTCGTCGTCGGGACGACCAGCTCGGCGCCGATCAGCTCGTCGTCGTCCTCGCGGAAGTTGATCGCGATGACGCCGGCCTGTCGCGGGGAGTTGTAGTCGCCGAGACGGGTCTTCTTGACCAGACCGTTGCGGGTGGCGAGCACGAGGTAGGGAGCCTGCTCGTAGTCGCGGATCGCCAGCACCTGCGCGATGTCCTCGTCGGGCTGGAAGCTGAGCAGCCCGGCCACGTGACCGCCCTTGGCGTCGCGCGACGCCTCGGGCAGGTTGTAGGCCTTGGTGCGGTAGACCCGGCCGGCCGTGGTGAAGAACAGCAGCCAGTGGTGGTTGGTGGTCGCGATGAAGTGCTGGACGACGTCGTCGCCGCGCAGGGTCGCGCCGCGCACGCCCTTGCCGCCGCGCTTCTGGGTCCGGTAGGCGTCCGAGCGGGTGCGCTTGGCGTAGCCCCCGCGGGTGATCGAGACGACGAGGTCCTCGTCGGGGATCAGGTCCTCCATCGAGAGGTCGCCGTCGGCGGCGATGATCTGGGTACGCCGCTCGTCGCCGTACTTCTCGACGATCTCGGTCAGCTCGTCGATGACGATCTGACGCTGACGCTCGGCTCGCTGGCCAGGATGTCCTTGAGGTCGGCGATGATGAGCTCGAGCTCGGCCAGCCGGTCGATGATCTTCTGGCGCTCGAGGGCCGCCAGCCGGCGCAGCTGCATGTCGAGGATCGCCTGGGCCTGGATCTCGTCGATCTCGAGCAGCGCCATCAGGCCGGTGCGGGCCTCGTCGACGTCGGGCGAGCGCCGGATCAGCGCGATCACCTCGTCGAGCGCGTCGAGTGCCTTGACTAGCCGCGCTGGACGTGGGCCAGGCGCTCGTCCTCGGCCAGCCGGAAGCGCGTACGACGCTGGATGACCTCGATCTGGTGGGTCACCCAGTTGCTGATGAACTGGTCGATCGATCAGCGTGCGCGGGACGCCGTCGACGAGCGCGAGCATGTTGGCCGAGAAGTTGGTCTGCAGCTCGGTGTGCTTGAGCAGGTTGTTGAGCACGACCCGGGCGACGGCGTCGCGCTTGAGCACGATGACCAGGCGCTGACCGGTGCGGCCCGAGGTGTCGTCGCGCACGTCGGCGATCCCCTGGACCCTACCGGAGTCGGCCAGCTCGGCGATCTTGAGCGCGAGGTTGTCGGGGTTGACCATGTAGGGCAGCTCGGTGATCACCAGGCAGGTGCGACCGCGGGCGTCCTCGTCGATCTCGATCGACCGCGCGCTGGGTGACCGAGCCGCGGCCGGTGCGGTAGGCCTGCTCGATGCCCTGGCGGCCCACGATCAGCGCGCCGTTGGGGAAGTCGGGGCCCTTGACCCGCTCGAGCAGCGCGTCCTGGAGCTCCTCCCGGGTGGCGTCCGGGTGCTCCAGCGCCCAGGTCGCACCCGCGGCGACCTCGAGCAGGTTGTGCGGCGGGATGTTGGTGGCCATGCCGACCGCGATGCCGGCCGACCCGTTGACGAGGAGGTTGGGGAAGCGCGCCGGGCAGTACGGTCGGCTCCTGCCGAGCGGCCGTCGTAGTTGGGCTGGAAGTCGACGGTGTCCTCGTGGATGTCGCGCACCATCTCCAGCGCCAGCGGCGCCATCCGGCACTCGGTGTATCGCATCGCGGCCGCGAGTCGTTGCCCGGCGAGCCGAAGTTGCCCTGGCCGTCGATCAGCGGGGCGCGCATCACCCACGGCTGGGCCAGCCGGACGAGGGTGTCGTAGATCGCGGTGTCGCCGTGCGGGTGGTACTGACCCATCACGTCGCCGACCACGCGCGAGCACTTCGAGAAGCCCCGGTCGGGCCGGTAGCCGCCGTCGTACATCGCGTAGAGGACCCGGCGGTGGACCGGCTTGAGCCCGTCGCGTACGTCGGGCAGCGCGCGGCCCACGATGACGGCCATCGCGTAGTCGATGTAGGCGCGCTGCATCGAGGTCTGTAGCTCGATCGGCTCGATCCGGCCGCCGCCGGGCCTCGGTCCGCGCTGCCGAGGTCGCTGGGGGTCTCAGTCATTGTCTTCGTCTCTCTCGTTGCTTCTATCGATTCTAGAATATCATTAGATTCCTAGATATCGAGGAATCGGACGTCCTTGGCGTTGCGCTGGATGAACGAGCGCCGCTGCTCGACGTCCTCGCCCATCAGGATCGAGAAGATCTCATCGGCCTGGGCGGCGTCGTCGAGCGTCACCTGGAGCA
>CAVXRI010000017.1:0-32306 GCA_963764155.1 uncultured Alphaproteobacteria bacterium | reverse complement strand
GCGAGCAGCGCCCAGCAAACCCAGGCGCCAATCAGAAGCAATTCGCCCTGGGCGAAATTTACCACCTGCGTTGCCTTGTAGATCAGCACGAAAGACATCGCGACCACGCCGTACAGCGTGCCTACCACGAGGCCGTTGACCAGAAGCTGAATCAGGAAGGCGGTGTTCATCGAAATACGGTAGGCGCTCACCTCTCCCCGCGTGCGGGGAGAGGTCGGATTGCGAAGCAATCCGGGTGAGGGGGAGTATCCACTTGCGAAAAGCTAACGAGATCTAGAACGGAGCGCGCCCGACGCTTGCGAACGACTGCTCGGTTGCTGAAGCCGAGCTGTGACTTCGGTCCCGCAGCCTCGCCTTGCCAGTGCGATCCGACTGCTCCCCGCAGAGGGGGAGAGGCGAAGCCAAGCGCTCTGCGTATCCGATCCCTTCATTCCGCGGCCTCCGCAAGCGGCGGAGGTTGGAAAAGATCGACCACCTTTAGCGTGGTTCGGATCCGTTGCGTGGTGCCGTCCTGGAAACGGATTACGGTATTGACGGGTATGTCGTGTTCGCCGCGATAAATGCCCTCGATGATATCGGCATATTTCTCGTTAATGACGCTGCGGCGCACTTTTCGCGTGCGAGTCAGTTCGCCGTCGTCGGCATCGAGTTCCTTGTAAAGCAGCAGAAATCGCGAGATTCGCTGCGCGGACGGCAGCGTGGCGTTGACGGTTTCCACCTCTTTGCGCAGCAGCGCGTACACCTCGGGGCGCGAGGCGAGGTCAGTGTAGGTGGTGAAAGAGATGCGGTTCTTCTCGGCCCACTTCGAAATGATCGGAGTAGCGGATGCAGATCATCGAGGCGAGCGCCTCGCGGCCCGCGCCGAGCACTACAGCTTCGGCGATGTAAGGCGAGAATTTCAGCTTGTTCTCGACATATTGCGGCGAGAAGCGTTCTCCGCGCGACGTCTCCGCCAGATCCTTGATCCGGTCGATCACGACCAGCTGCTTGTTGCTGTCGAAATAGCCGGCGTCGCCGGAACGCATCCAACCGTTCTCCATATCGGCCGCGGACGCTTCCGGGTTCTTGTAATAGCCAAGGAACATGTTGGGGTGGCGCACCACGATTTCACCCACGCCATGGACATCCGGGTCGATCGACTCGGATTTCGATATCCTTGGCCATAGCAACCCCCGTTGTGTCCGGATCGACCGCGCCGGCCGGATGCAGGGTGTAGGCGCCGAGCAACTCAGTCTGGCCGTACAGCGTGCGCAGCGGCACGCCCAATCGCCCGGAAGAATTTGAAGGTGTCGGGACCGAGCGCCGCGCCGCCGGTTGCCGCCGAGCGCAGCCGGGTAAAACCCAAGCGGTCGCGCAAGGCCCGGAACAGTAACGCCTCGGCGATGAGCGAGCGCTTGCCATTTTCCAGCGCGGACAGGCCCGTCTTCATGCCGATGTTGTAGAGGCTTTGCTTGAGCGGCGAGGCGTCCATCACGCCCGCGCGCACGTCGGCTGCGATCGATTCCCATACGCGCGGCGCGAAAAGCACGAATGTAGGGGCGATCTCGCGGAAGTCGTTCATCATGGTGTCGGACTGTTCGACGAAGTTGACCTTCATCCGGCACAGCAGGCCTTTGCCGAGCGCGTAGACCTGTTCCATGATCCACGGTAGCGGCAGCACGGAAACGTATTCGTCGTCCGGTCCCTTCGGGTCGAAGGCGAGGTAAGCGGCGCAATGGCGCAGCACGCGGCCCGCGGCGAGCATCGCGAGCTTCGGATTGGCCGTCGTGCCCGAAGTGGTGCAGAGGATGGCGACGTCCTCGCCTTTGGTAGGCGTCGACCAGCCTGTCGTAAAGGTCCGGCTCGCGGGCGGCGCGCCCGCGCCCCATGGCAGCGAGCTTGTCGGCCTCCATCAGGCGCGGGTCATCGTACTTCCGCATGCCGCGCGGATCGGAATAGACGATGTGCTTGAGCGCGGGTACGCGATCAGCAAGCGTCGAACAGCTTGTCGACCTGCTCTTCGTCTTCGGCGAAGACCAGTTTGGCCTCGCCGTAGTTCAGCAGATAGGCGGCCTCCTCATCCAGCACGTCGCGATACAGCCCAAGGCTCATCGCGCCGATCGCGTGGCTGGCGATTTCGGCCGAAACCCAATCCGGCCGATTGTCGCCGATGATCCCGATCACGTCGCCGCGGCCGAGCCCGAGTTCGACCAGGCCAAGCGTGAAATCGCGCACCCGGCTCTGATAATCATCCCAGGTGAACAGGCGCCACAGCCCGAAATCCTTTTCGCGCAGCGCAATCTCGCCGCCATGTTCTCGTGGCGTTCAGGCGCAACAGTTTCGGATAAGTGTCCGCCTTTGCCACGCGTCCGGCGTAGTCCATCATGCCGCGCTCTCCGCGCGGCAGGGGTGAATCGTCGGGATCGACCAGCACTTCGTCCTCTTCGCCGAGATAGGCGCGCTTCACATGGGGATCGGCGAGCACCGCGGCCGGATCGCCCTCTGCGATCTTGCGGCCGAAATCCAGCACCATGACGCGGTGGGAGATATCCATCACCACGCCCATGTCGTGCTCGATCATCATGACGGTCATGCCGAACTCTTCGTTCAGATCGACGATGTAGCGCGCCATGTCCTCCTTTTCCTCGAAGTTCATGCCGGCCATCGGCTCATCGAGCAGGATCAGTTTCGGCTCCAGCGCCATAGCGCGTGCGAGCTCGACGCGCTTGCGCAGGCCGTAGGGCAGCGTGCCGGCGGTCGCCTTGCGCACCGACTGCAGGTCGAGGAAATCGATGATCTCCTCGACCTTGCGGCGATGCTCCAGTTCTTCACGCCGCGCGCCGGTCAGCCAGTACAGCGATCCCGTGATGAAGTTGTTCTTCAAGCAGGTGATGGCGCCCGACCATGATGTTGTCGAGCACGCTCATGTGGTGAAACAGTGCAAGGTTCTGGAAGGTGCGGCCGATGCCGAGCAGAGGCGCGGGCATTGGGATTGAGTGCGGTGATGTCGCGGCCGCGGTAGAAGCAACTGGCCTTCGGTCGGTCGGTAACGGCCCGAGATGCAATTGACGATCGAGGTCTTGCCGGCGCCGTTGGGCCCGATGATCGAGAACAGCTCGCCTTCATCGACGCCGAAACTCACTTCGGTAAGCGCACGCACGCCACCAAAGCGCAGCGATACCCCGCGCACTTCCAATGTATGAGCCACTCATTCCTCCAGATGAGGCGCTTGACGCGCTCTTGATCTATCGTTTCCTAGTCAGATGCCGACCTTATAACGGCCGTTGCCGGTAAGCCATCCGGCTAATAATGCCGGCAGCGCGGACTTCTCGTTGTCCTGCCGAGGACAGCCTAGCCTGCATGGCCGCCGGAGTCGTGCGGGCTAGTGCCGCACCCGGACCTCGCCGCATCTGGCCGCATCGGCTCGTTTTCGCGGGGGCCGTTTAACTTCCCTGTACCTTGAAACCTCCGTTTAACTCTCTTGTTGCCTGAAATCGGTGAGCACGAGTTCATCAGCGTCGCGAACCCAAGGCGCAGGTAAATTCCGGCGCTGGTTGCCCGGAGCTCCATCGAGTTTGGGATTAGACTTCGGCAGAGTCGAATGCTATGGCCAGCCCTGCTGGCTGCCCGGTAGCGGAGGCGCAATTTGGCGTCGTTACCCACTTTCAGGGTGATTTCCAGCGCTTAATTGGAGTAGACATGGCGGCTCAGGATTTTAAACGGCGCGTTGCGCTTATTACCGGCGTTACCGGAAGGACGGCGCCTATCTGGCGGAGTTTCTGCTCGCCTCGAGATACACGGTGCACGGGATCAAGCGCCGCTCGTCCTCTTTCAACACCTCACGCATTGACCATCTCTATGAAGATCCGCATCAGAACGGCCTAGTTCATTTTCTCCTTCACTATGGCGATCTCACTGACGCTAGCAGCCTGATCCAGATTGTTCAAAAGAGTGAAGCCAGATGAGATTTACAATCTCGCTGCGCAGAGCCACGTTAAGGTTTCAAATTTGAGGAGCCAGAGTATACGGCGAATTCTGACGCGCCTCGGCACTCTGCGTCTGCTTGAGGCCATTAGAATTCTCGGCACGAAAAGGAGACCCGGTTCTATCAGGCCTCTACCTCCGAGCTGTACGGATTGGTCCAGGAGTTCCGCAGAAAGACTACCCCGTTTTATCCTCGCTCGCCCTATGGTGTTGCCAAGCTCTATGGCTACTGGATCACGGTCAACTATCGCGAAGCCTACGGCATGTACGCTTGGAACGGCATCCTGTTCAACCATGAATGCCCGTCCGCGGCGAGACCTTTGTGACGCGTAAGATCACCCGAGGACTCGCTAGGATCGAGCCCGGTTTTGAGGACACGCTGTATCTGGGCAACTTCGAAGCGAACCGCGACTGGGGACATGCGCGGGATATGTCGAGCATGCACGCATGTTGCAGCGGAGAGCCCAGACTTCGTATTGGCGACCGGCGACACACATCAGTGCGCGAGTTCGTGGAGCTTTCCTTTGCCGAGATCGGCCGCAGCATCGAGTGGCGCGGCAAGGGTATCGAGGAGACCGGCCTGGACGGCAAGACCGGCAAGACCAGTGGTGCGCATCGATCCGGTTTATTTCCGTCCGACCGAAGTCGATATCCTGATAGGCGATGCCAGCAAGGCCCGGCAAAAACTCGGCTGGAAGCCGAAAACGAGTTTCACCATGCTTGTCAAGGAAATGGTGGCCAGCGATCTCGAGATCGCAAGGCGAGAGGCCGCGGATCGCAATGGCTCGGTTTGACCTCACGGGCAAGAAGGTCTTCGTCGCCGGGCATCGCGGCATGGTCGGCGCCGCGCTGGTGCGCCGGCTAGGTCAAGAGAACGTCGAACTGATCACCATCGGCCGCAATGACCTCGATCTGCGCGATCAGGCGGCGGTATTTGATTGGTTTGCCGAGACGTACGCAGGCCGTTTTTCTGGCCGCCGCAAAAGTCGGCGGGATCGCCGCCAACAACACGCTGCGCGCGGAGTTCATCTACGACAATTTGATCATCGCCGCCAACGTCATCCACGCCTCGCATGTCAGCGGTGTGGAGAAGCTAATGTTCCTCGGCTCCTCTTGCATCTATCCAAAGCTCGCCACTCAGCCGCTCCGTGAGGAAGACATCTTGACCGGCCCTCTTGAGCCGACGAACGAGCCTTATGCGATCGCCAAGATTGCGGGAATCAAGATGGTTGAAGCTTATCGCAGCCAGTACGGGTCCGATTTCATCAATGTGATGCCTACGAACCTGTATGGGCCCGGTGACAATTACCACCCGAATACAGTCATGTTGTCGCCGCGCTGATCCGTCGCTTTCACGAGGCGAAGCTGTCCGGCGCATCGAAAGTCGTGGTCTGGGGCACCGGCACGCCGTGCCGCGAATTCCTGTATGTCGACGACATGGCCGACGCCTGCATCCATCTGATGAAAACATATTCTGAGCCGGGGCTCGTCAACATCGGGACCGGTGAGGACATCACGATCGCCGAATTCGCGCAGCTTGTGGCCGCACTGTGGGCTATCGCGGCGAGATCAGTTTCGACACCTCGCGACCCGACGGCACCCCACGCAAATTGCTCGATGTCAGTCGCCTGACCGGGCTCGGTTGGCGCGCTCAGACCCGGCTTGAGGACGGTCTCAAGCGCGCTTATCAGGCCTATTTGCCAAAGCTAAAGACGCTGGCGAATAGCAGACACGTCAACCGAGGCGAAGAGATCGAGGAGTTGCTCTCCTTAAGTTCTGGATTGCCTCTCTTTCTCGCGGCTGCTGCACGTGGCGGCGCTTTGCTCAGCGCTGCCGCCATCGCTGAAATAAGCGGCTTCATGAAGTATGCGCCGTCGGCCGGAGAGATATCGGTACGCAGGCCCTGGGATTTGAGTTCGTCCGAGACCACCGGCCCGACCGAGGCGATCGGCGTGCGTTCAAGGCCTTCACGTAGTCTATTCTCACAGCCGCGCGCCCGCGCCACCTCGATCAGACGGCGGACCTGTCCCAAATTCGTGAGAGCGATCGCGTCGATGCGGCCATCGGCCATCTCCTCGATCGCGGTCACGATGCTGGAATCGGCGGCGCGTGCGTCATAGCTGTAAGGCAACACGGTATGCACCTCGGCGCCTTGCGCCGTGATGGCCCCGATCAGGACGCTGTGATCTTTGTCGGGGTAAAGTTGCAGCCCGACACGATGCCCTCGCAGATCGGCGCGGGCAGCATCTCGGCAACGCCTTCCGACGTTGGCTTCTCTGTCGTTTGCTGCGGCTCCAACCCGATCTCGCGCAAGGCCCGGCCGGGCTTTGGGCCGCGTGCGAATTTTCGCGATCTTGCGAGCGCCGCGACGAAATCCGCTCCAGCCCGATCCGCCGCGCGAGCTTCATCAGGCGGCGCAGGCCTTCACCGGTCATCAGCACCAGATCATCGAACGGATATGCGATGAAACGACGGATCCAGGCCTCGACCGGCGCGGGGTCGGGTGCGTCGTGGATGGTGAACATCGGACATTGCAGCACATCCGCGCCCTGCTCGGTGAGCAGCCGGGCAAACTGCGCTTCCTCGCGCGTTTCCAGGATCAGGATGCGGTAGCCCTTGAGCCGTTCAGCCATGACGTTCGCTTAACGCTGGAGAGCCGTGTTGTTCTGTTTCTGATCCTGACTCACCCTTGAGCGATTGGCGCAAGGCCATCTGCGGTGATAGAGCAGGGCGCCACTTCCACACCAAATCAAGCCTCACCATGCCCAATCATCAATACGTGCTGACACTGTCCTGCCCGGATCGACCGGGCATCGTTTCGGCGGTCTCGACCTTCCTTGCCCATAACGGACAAAACATCCTCGACGCTCAGCAGTTCGATGACGTGGAGAGCGGAAAGTTCTTCATGCGGGTTGTGTTCACCGCGGCCGATCTCGCGGTCGAACTCTCCGCTCTGCAAACCGGCTTTACCGCGATCGCGGAGCGCTTCGGCATGGACTGGCAGATGCGCGACCGCGCCGCCCGCCGCCGGGTGATGCTGCTGGTCTCCAAATCCGATCATTGCCTGGCCGATATCCTGTATCGCTGGCGGACGGGCGAACTGCAGATGATCCCGACGGCGGTGGTTTCCAACCATCCGCGTGAAACCTACAGCAATCTGGATTTCGGCGAGATACCGTTTCATCATTTGCCGGTCACAAAGGAGAACAAGCGCGAGCAGGAGGCGGCGCTCTGGGATCTGGTCGGCCAGACAAAGACCGATCTCGTAGTGCTTGCGCGCTACATGCAGATCCTTTCGGACGAGATGTCGGCGAAGCTTTCAGGGCGCTGCATCAACATCCATCACTCGTTTCTGCCGGGCTTCAAGGGCGCGCGGCCCTATCATCAGGCGCATGAGCGTGGCGTCAAACTGATCGGGGCCACCGCCCATTACGTGACCAGGGACCTCGATGAGGGGCCAATCATCGATCAGGACGTCGAGCGGATCAGCCACCGCGATTCACCTGACGATCTGGTTCGCAAGGGGCGCGATATCGAACGCCGCGTCCTGGCCCGCGCAATCCGATATCACCTGGAAGATCGGGTGATCCCGAATGGTCGCAAAACCGTGGTGTTTATGGATTAAGAGCTGAGGGCCTGCTAGCAGGCCGACACGGCGATCTGCAATGCACGGGCGGCAGGATGTTGCGTTGGGCTTGGCCTCGTCTCCCCGTTCCGCTGCGGGCATCAGGCGCTTGCGCTCCCGCTCCCTCATGTACTCATCGTATTCTTTGGTGCCGGCACGGGGCGGTGCGTCTGACGGCAGGCCTCCAGCCCATCGCGGGATGTAGTCGCCGGTAACGGCGAGCTTTTCGTTGATGCCGCCGCAGCTCGCGGCACGCATGCGAGACAGGCAGCGGCAAGCAACGTTCGCGAGTTGATGCGGCATTTATAGCCTTCAATAGGACCGTCGCTCTGTTGTAATTACGGCGCATCGGGATGGCTCAGAACCACCGTGTACGAAGGTTTCTTAATACCTCGATCTTTCAATCGCAGTCTCGAACCGGGGCCGATCACTCCCATCGTCGCAATTGACAACGCCGCGCGGATTGGACGCCATGCCACTCCGGTACACCGCCGAAAAATCTGGGCTATGGTGAGGCAGGGCCGGGGACTCGGCTCAAAGCCGAACAGGGAGAGAGCGTTCATGTTGTTTCGCACCACGTTTCTGTCGCAGGCCGGTTTCGGCGCTGCCATTGCCGGCGCGTTCGCGTTTGCGTCGGTTTTGAGCCCTGCGCGGGCGGAAGACGCCGTCAAGATCGGGCTGATCCTGCCGATGACCGGCGGACAGGCTTCGACCGGCAAGCAGATCGACAACGCGGTGAAGCTGTACATGCAGCAGCACGGCGACACCGTCGCCGGCAAAAAGATCGAGGTGATTCTCAAGGACGACGCCGCCGTCCCCGACAATACCAAGCGGCTGGCGCAGGAACTGATCGTCAATGACAAGGTCAGCTTCATCGCCGGCTTCGGGGTGACGCCGGCAGCGCTCGCGGCAGCGCCGCTGGCGACCCAGGCAAAGATCCCGGAAGTCGTGATGGCCGCCGGCACCTCGATCATCACCGAGCGCTCGCCCTATATCGTGCGCACCAGTTTCACGCTGGCGCAATCGTCCACCATCATCGGCGACTGGGCGGTGAAGAACGGCATCAAGAAGGTCGCGACGCTGACCTCGGACTACGCGCCGGGCAATGACGCGCTGAATTTCTTCAAGGAGCATTTCACAGCCGGCGGCGGCCAGATCGTCGAGGAGGTCAAGGTGCCCTCGCCAATCCCGACTTCGCGCCGTTCCTGCAGCGAATGAAGGATGCCAAGCCGGATGCGATGTTCGTGTTCGTTCCGGCGGGACAGGGCGGCAATTTCATGAAGCAATATGCCGAGCGCGGGCTGGACAAGGCCGGCATCAAGGTGATCGGCCCCGGCGACGTGATGGATGACGATCTCCTCAACGGCATGGGCGATGCGGCGCTGGGAACCGTCACGGCGCATCTGTATTCCGCGGCGCATCCGTCCGCCATGAACAAGGAGTTCGTCGCGGCCTACAAGAAGGCCTTCGGCAGCCGTCCGGGTTTCATGGCGGTGAGCGGCTATGACGGCATCCATCTGATCTATGAGGCGCTGAAGAAAACCGGCGGCAAGACCGATGGGGATGCGCTGATCGAAGCCATGAAGGGCGCGAAATGGGAAAGCCCGCGCGGTCCGATCTCGATCGATCCGGAAACCCGCGACATCGTGCAGAACATCTACATCCGCAAGGTCGAGAAGGTCGGCGGCGAACTCTACAACGTCGAATTCGCGACCTTCGATGCCGTCAAGGACCCCGGCAAGACCAAGAAGTAACGACGCTTCCGCGTTCTCGAATCGTGATTGGCGCATCCGAGATGGCAATGCCGCCTTCTCAGATGCGCCAGCGTTCACGCACCAGACACGATGCCAAAGATGTCTGGCTGACCCGTTCTCATGACCTCCGTCCTCACCAATCCTGTTCGACGGCGTGGCTTATGGCATGCTGCTGTTCGTGCTTGCCTGCGGGCTTGCCGTGACGCTAGGGCTGATGAATTTCGTCAACCTCGCGCATGGCGCCTTTGCCATGGCGGGCGGCTATGTCTGCGCCGTGCTGGTCAATCAGTCCGGCTGGCCGTTCTTCGCGGCACTGCCGCTGGCCTTTGTCGCGAGCGCCCTGATCGGCGCGGTGCTGGAGCGGCTCTTGTATCGTCATCTTTACGCCAGAAGCCATCTCGACCAGGTCTTGTTCTCGGTCGGACTTGTCTTCATGTCGGTGGCCGCCGTCGACTACATCATGGGTTCGTCGCGGATATTCATCAAGCTGCCCTCGGCGCTTGAGGGGCAGATCGACTTTTTCGGCGTCGGCATCGGCCGTTACCGGCTGATGATCATCGTGATCTGCGGACTGTTGACGGCAGCGTTGCAGCTGGTTCTGGCGCGCACCAGGTTTGGCAGCCGCTTGCGCGCGGCGGTCGATGATCCACGCGCGGCCAGCGGGCTCGGCATCAATGTGCCACAGGTGTTTGCTTTCACTTTCGCCTTTGGCTGCGGCCTGGCCGGGCTGGGCGGGGCGCTGAGCGCCGAAATCCTCGGGCTTGATCCGTACTTCCCGCTGAAATTCATGATCTACTTCCTGATCGTCGTGACGGTCGGAGGCTCATCCAGCATCACCGGCCCGTTTCTGGCATCGCTCCTGCTCGGCATCGGCGACGTCGCCGGCAAATACTACGTGCCGAAACTGGGGCCGTTCGTGATCTACACCATCATGATCGTCATCCTGATCTGGCGCCCGAACGGCCTGTTTGGCCGCACGACGGCGCGTTGAGCGTGCCGATGGACGCGCAGGCTCAGGCTCAAGTCGCACACCACGGCCTTCGACAGGCGCGCTGGCGCTGGAGCGAGGCCGCGTTCTGGGCGCTGGCGCTTGGCTGCGCATTGTTGTTTCCCTCCCGCTACCTGATCATGACCGATATCGTGCGGCTCGCGCTGTTTGCGCTGTCGCTCGATCTTATTCTCGGCTACGCGGGAATAGTTTCGCTCGGTCATGCCGCATTTTTCGGCGCGGGGGCCTACTCGGCCGGATTGCTCGCCTTGCACGGCGTCATCAGCGAACCAGTCCTCGCGCTGATCGCAGCTGGACTTGTGGCGATGGTCCTGGGTTTTCTGACGAGCTTCCTGGTGATCCGCGGCGCCGATTTGACCAGGCTGATGGTGACGCTCGGAATTGCGCTGTTACTGGAGGCGCTCGCGGAACGCTTTTCGGATATCACCGGCGGCACCGACGGGCTGCAGGGCATCGAGATCCAGCCGATCCTCGGTGTGTTCGCATTCGACATGTTCGGCAGAACCGGCATGTTCTACTCGCTCGCCGTGCTGTTCCTGCTGTTCCTGCTGGCGCGGCGGATCGTGCACTCGCCGTTCGGCTTCTCGTTGCGTGCAATCAAGAACAACCCGCTGCGCGCGGCTGCGATCGGAATCCCGGTAGATCATCGTTTGATCGCTGTTTACACGCTGTCGGCGTTTTATGCTGGAATAGCAGGCGCGCTGTTTACCCAGACGACCGCGCTCGCCTCGCTCGACGTATTTTCGTTCGAGCGCTCCGCTGACCTGATGCTGGTCGTCGTGATCGGCGGGACCGGCTATCTCTATGGCGGGCTGATCGGGGCCGTGGTGTTCAGATTATTGCAGGAGGTGTTTTCGACCATCACGCCGCAATACTGGCAGTTCTGGATCGGCCTCGTGCTGGTGGTTATCGTCATGCTCGGCCGCGAGCGGATACATCGAGGCGCGCTGTGGGCCCCCAATATGCTCATCAGGCGATTAGCCGGACGCAACGCCGTCGTTAGCGTTCCCGATGGCGACGCGCCATGACCTACGCCTTGGAAACAGCAGGACTGGAAAAGTCGTTCGGCGGGCTCAGGGTCACCCGCGATGTCTCGCTGAAGGTGGAGCAGGGCGCCCGCCACGCATTGATCGGCCCGAACGGCGCCGGCAAGACCACCTTGATCAACCTTCTCACCGGCGTGCTCAAGCCCAACGCCGGCCGGATAATTCTTGAAGGTCAAGATATCACGGACCTGCCAGTGCACCGGCGCGTGTTGCGCGGCCTGTCGCGCACCTTCCAGATCAACCAGCTCTACGCCGATCTGACGCCGCTTCAGACGATTGGCCTGGCGGTCTCGGAGCGGCTCGGCCGCGGCGGCGACTGGTGGCGCGCCATGGGCACCCGCGACGACGTCAATGCCGAAATAACAGAAAACCTGGCGCGATTTCATCTGCTCGACGTCATGAATGACCCGACCGCGACGTTGCCATACGGCAAGCAGCGTCTGCTGGAAATTGCGGTTGCGATTGCGGCGAGGCCGCGCGTGCTGTTGCTCGACGAGCCGGCCGCTGGCGTGCCCGAAAGCGAGCGCCACGACATTCTGGCGGCGGTGGCGGCGCTGCCGCAGGATGTCACGGTGGTTCTGATCGAGCACGATATGGATCTGGTGTTTTCGTTCGCGGATCGCATTTCCGTGCTGGTGAACGGCGCGGTGCTGGTCGAAGGTCGGCCGGACGAAGTAGCGCGGGATCCCAGGGTCAAGGCGGTCTATCTCGGTGAGACCTCCGATGCCTGATCTTCTCACCATCAAAGACCTGCGCGCCGGTTACGGGCAGGCCGTGGTGCTGCCCAACTTGTCTGTGAGCCTGCCAGAGAGCCAGGTGCTGGCGCTATTGGGCCGCAACGGCACCGGCAAGACCACGCTGATCAATTCCGTGGTCGGGATCACCCGTCGTTTTAGCGGCACGGTGACGCTTGGCGGCGTCGACATCACGGCGCTGCGGCCGGATCAGCGGGCACGCGCCGGGATCGGCTGGGTGCCGCAGGAGCGCAACATCTTCCGCTCGCTGACGGTAGAAGAAAATATGACCGCCGTGGCGCAACCGGGACCGTGGACGATCGCCAAGGTCTACGAGATGTTTCCGCGGCTGAAGGAACGCCGCAACAATCTGGGCAACCAGCTCTCCGGCGGCGAACAGCAGATGCTGGCCATCGGCCGCGCGCTCACGCTGAACCCCAAGGTACTGCTGCTGGACGAGCCCACGGAGGGGCTCGCGCCGATCATCGTGGAGGAGCTGCTGGCCGCGATCGGGACCATCACCCGATCGGGCGGCATCTGCTCCATTATTGTCGAGCAGAATGCACAAAAGATTTTGGGGCTCGCCGACCGCGTTGTTATATTGGAGCGCGGCGCGATCGTTCATGATGCGCCAAGCGCCGCTTTGAAAAGCAACACCTCGGTGCTGGACAAATATCTGGGCGTTGCGGGCCGGGCCGGGCATTAGTTTACTTTCACTCGTTTTCTTCAAGAGAATTGCTTGAAGCTTAGTTGTCGGGAGCTGAGATGATGCAGAGAACAAAACCTCCTTTCCGGGCCGATGAGGTCGGCAGCCTGTTGCGGCCGCCGCGTCTGAAGGAGGCGCGGGCCAAGCTGGAGAAAGGCGAGATATCGGCCGATGATCTTCGCAAGATCGAGGACATGGAGATCGAAAAGATCGTGCACAGGCAGGCGTCGACCGGCCTGAAGCTTGCGACCGACGGCGAATTCCGCCGCTCCTGGTGGCATTTCGATTTTCTCAAAAATCTCACCGGCTGCGAGCTGTTTCATCCGGAGACGGGCATCCAGTTTGCCGGCGTCGAGACCCGACATGACGCCGTCCGTGTGATCGGCGAGCTCGATTTTCCCGTCGATCATCCGATGATCGAGGATTTCAAGTTCCTGAAAAAGCAGTGCGACAAAGCGCATCTCACTGCCAAGATGACGATCCCGTCGCCTGCGGTGCTGCATTTCCGCGGCGGCCGTAACTCGATTTCCCGCGAAGTCTATCCCGATCTCGACAAGTTCTTTGAGGACCTCGGCAAGACATACCGCAAAGCGGTCCAGGCGTTTTACGATGCCGGTTGCCGCTATCTGCAGTTCGATGACACGGTATGGGCTTATCTCTGTTCGCAGGACGAACTGAAAAAAGCGCGCGAGCGCGGCGACAATCCGGAAGGCTTGCAGAAAATATACGCGCGGATCATCAACTACGCGATCGCCGAGCGGCCCGCCGACATGGTGATCACGACCCACGTTTGCCGCGGCAACTTCCGCTCCACCTGGATTTCTTCGGGAGGTTATGAACCGGTCGCGGAGACGATGCTGGCCGGCACCAATTACGACGGCTACTTCCTCGAATATGATTCCGACCGCGCCGGCGGTTTCGAACCGCTGCGATATCTTCCAAAAGGCAACAAGGTCGTTGTGGTCGGCCTCATCACCTCGAAGTTCGGCGAGCTTGAAAAAAAGGACGACATCAAGCGCCGCCTGCAAGAGGCCGCGACTTTCGCGCCGCTCGAACAACTGGCGGTCTCGCCGCAATGCGGTTTCGCCTCCACCGAAGAGGGCAACATCCTCTCTGAGGAAGAACAGTGGGCCAAGCTCAGACTGGGCGTCGAAATCGCCAACGAGGTCTGGGGGAAGTAACTAACTCTCTACGGAGGGTACGGTGCGAGATGCTGACGTGATCGTAGTAGGTGCTGGCCCTGCGGGGCTGGCCTGCGCGGTGACGATGCGTGCAGCGGGGCTCGACGTTACGGTGATGGAAAAGGCTGACAAGGTCGGCGCCGTCTGGCGACGGCATTACGACCGCCTTCACCTTCACACTGACCGCAACCGCTCCGGCTTGCCCGGAATGCCCATGCCGCAAACCTACCCGGTGTATCCATCTCGGGAGCAGATGGTTCGATACCTGGAAGACTATGCCGCACATTTCGACGTCAGGCCTGCTTTCAACACGGCGGTCTCGCGCATTCGGCGCGACGGCACGCGCTGGCGCGCCGACACGGATGAAGGCTCGGCCTCAGCCCCCGTGATGGTGGTGGCGACGGGCATAGCGAGCGCGCCTTACCGGCCTTCATGGCCAGGCTTGGAATCATTTCGAGGCGGCCTCGTGCACAGCAGCGATTATCGGAATGCTGCGCCATACGCGGGAAAGCACGTGTTGATCGTTGGCTTCGGCAATTCGGGCGGCGAGATCGCCCTGGATCTAGCGAATGCCGGCATTGATGTGGCGATGTCGGTACGAAGTCCCGTTCAGGTTCTGCCTCGCGATCTCCTGGGATTTCCGATTCTGGCATGGGCGATTTTGTATCGAAACTTTCCGGCGCGGTTGGTCGACGCGATCAATGCGCCGATCCTGCGCCTCGCTGTCGGTGAGATCGAAACGCTGGGCTTGCGTCGCGCTTCCAAGGGGCCGCGCCGAATGGTCGAAGAGGACGGCCGTGTGCCATTGATCGACATCGGCACGCTGGACAAAATCAGAGACGGCTCGATCAAGATATGCGGCGGTATCGATCGCTTGACCTCAGACGGAGTGGTGTTTGACGACGGGAGAATGGAAGCTTTCGATGCGATTATTCTTGCGACTGGCTTCCGCCCGACTTGCGTTTGCTGCTGCCAGATGTCTCCGGTGTATTCGATCACAGTGGAATGCCGCTTCTGACCGGGCAACTACGAAAGCGGCCGGGCTTTATTTCTGCGGTCAGATTGCCTCGCCGACTGGGCAATTGCGCGAGATCGGGATCGAGGCGCAGCGCATTGCGGCTCGTGCGGCGCAAAGCGGCTAAGGCTTAGTTCAGAGTAGCGGGACTGAGCGTCATCCGCCGCCTGATCGTTCGTTGGTGGACCGGATCGACGGCTGCATATGAAATCAGCATCGTGCCCAGCGCGGACCCCATTTCCCACGGTGGGCACGGGATGATAGAACAGCCCACTGTCGCCGACTGCCCACCAGCCAGCTCTTGCCCTCAAAACCCGGCCCGATGAAAAACGACCAGATCCTCAGCGCTATTTCCGAATTCTGCCGGCAGGCCGATATGGCCGAATCGACCTTTGGCAGGCGGGCGGTCAATGACGGCAAGCTGGTTCACCGGCTGCGCGAGGGCAAGCGCATCACCATCGATACGCTCGACCGCATCCACGCCTATATCGCAGCCTCGATACCCGGCGGCGTCGCGCCGCCGCGCGGGCTCGAGGTCCTGCCCGAGAAACGCGATCCCAGGGGCAACTTCCGGTTTTTCGAAAACCGCCAGAAATATCTGCTGTTCGTGCACACCTGCGGCGAAAAGCGGGTGATCGCCGAACGGGTGGCGCTGGAGCTTGCCAGCATTCACCCCCGGCCGCCGGCGCTGCGGGTGTTTGACGCAGGCGTCGGCGACGGCACCGTGCTGGCGCGGGTCATGCGCTCGATGCACGTCCGCTTTCCCCACATGCCCTTCTATATCGCCGGCAAGGAGCTCAGCCTTGAGGATGTCCGGCTGATCCTGGAAAAGGTGCCGGACCGGCTGTTCGAGCATCCGGCGACGGTGTTTGTGCTCACCAACATGTACTATGCCGAGGCGCCTTGGCTGACCCCGGCGTCGCCTTCGGCGGCAGCGGGCATGATCTGGCACGAGGTGGCGCTGCGGGGTGCATCCTCCGGCGAATTTGAAGCCCAGATTGCCGAATTGGGGCCCTTCCTGGAGCAGAACTGGCGGGCCAGCGTCAGCCCACGCTCCGGCATGCCGGTCTATGAAAGGCCGGTCGCGATCGTGCTGTACCGGGAAGACCACCGCTTTTTGCTGGATTCGATCATTCCACGGGCCGGCCGCTCGGAAGCCAACTTCGACCTGATTATCGCTTCTCAGCCGTATCGGGCTAAATCTTCTGTGAATTTCCGCGCCAAGCGCATCATCGCACCGCTGGCGCGGGCGCTGCGGGCGGGGGGCCGGCTGATCGGAATCCACTCTCACGGGCTGGACCCGGGCATGGAGATCGTTCAGGCGGTATGGCCGGGAGAAAATCCTTTCTCGGTGAGCCGTCATGAGTTATTGCGCGCGGTGAAATACGAACTGGGATCGGCCGGGCGAGACCTGAACTTTAATGCCTACGCCGATAACCGTTCGATTTTCCGATATGATATGGAAGCGCTGCCCAACGAGGTCACCGGGTCGATCGGAACCTCTACGGCCTTTGCAGCATGGAACGCGGCGGTGTATGTCGCCCAGATTGAAGACGACCGGTTGACGGAAATGGCTCAAAGCGGACGCAGTCTCGATGCCGCCAGAGACGTTTTGCGCAAGCATAACGGGCTTTGGTTTTACGACGAATCCTACGTCATCTCGCGTCGTCGAGACTGACAATTCAGGACACATTTGAAACGCCCGCCGCATCCGGCGGAAAAAGGGGTTGCTTGATGCGCGCGTCTTATCTGTTCACCTCAGAGTCAGTTTCCGAAGGCCATCCGGACAAGGTCTGCGATCGCATTTCCGATGAGATCGTCGACCTGTTTTACCGCGAAGGCCCCAAGGCCGGCATCGATCCCTGGGCCATCCGCGCCGCCTGTGAAACGCTCGCTACCACCAACAAGGTGGTGATCGCCGGTGAGACCCGCGGTCCTGCGTCCGTCACCCACGAGCAGATCGAAAGCGTGGTGCGCGAAGCCATCAAGGACATCGGCTACGAGCAGGACGGCTTCCATTGGCAAACGGCCGACATCGAAATTCTGCTGCACCCGCAATCCGCTGATATCGCGCAGGGCGTCGACGCCATGCAGCCGGGCGGCAACAAGGAAGAAGGCGCGGGCGACCAGGGCATCATGTTCGGCTATGCCTGCAACGAGACGCCTGACCTGATGCCGTCGCCGATTTTCTACGCCCACAAGATTCTGCGGCTGATCTCGGAAGCGCGCCACGCAGGAACTGAAAAGGTTTTGGGGCCGGACTCGAAGAGCCAGGTCACCGTGCAATATGAGAATGGCAAGCCGGTCGGCGCCCGCGAGATCGTTGTCTCGCACCAGCATCTGGTCGAGGACATGACCTCCGATCAGGTGCGCGAACGCGTCGAACCCTACATACGCGCGGCGCTGCCAAAGGACTGGATCACCAGCAAGACCATCTGGCACATCAATCCGACCGGGAAATTCTTCATCGGCGGCCCGGACGGCGATTCCGGTCTTACCGGCCGCAAGATCATTGTCGACACCTATGGTGGCGCGGCGCCCCACGGCGGCGGTGCGTTCTCGGGCAAGGACCCGACCAAGGTCGATCGGTCGGCGGCGTATGCCGCGCGCTATCTCGCCAAGAACATCGTGGCCGCCGGGTTAGCGATCGCTGCACGCTGCAACTCGCTTATGCGATCGGCGTGGCGCGGCCGCTGTCGATCTATATCGACACGCACGGCACCGGAAAAGTCGGCGAAGACCGGCTGGAGAAGGCTGTGGCTGAAGCGATGGACCTTACTCCTCGCGGCATTCGCAAGCATCTCGATCTCAACAGGCCGATCTATGCGCGCACGGCGGCCTACGGTCATTTCGGCCGAACGCCTGATAACGAGGGCGGCTTTTCCTGGGAAAAGACCGATCTCGTCGAGCCGCTCAAGCGCGCCGTTTAAGTCACCCGCAATTCATCTCGCAGGTATTCCGGAAAGCACTGGTGCATTTCGGAGGATTGCCTTTCAAGGGATCAACCACATGACCGCCGCCGCCAAGAAACCCGCCTTTAGCGACTACATCGTCAAGGACATCTCGCTCGCCGAATTCGGCCGCAAGGAAATCTCGATCGCCGAGACCGAAATGCCCGGCCTGATGGCGACCCGCGAAGAATACGGCCCGAAGCAGGTGCTGAAGGGCGCGCGCATCGCCGGCTCCCTGCACATGACGATCCAGACTGCGGTCCTGATCGAGACGCTGGCAGCACTCGGCGCCGACATCCGCTGGGTATCGTGCAACATCTACTCGACGCAGGACCATGCGGCGGCGGCGATCGCAGCGGCAGGCATTCCGGTGTTCGCGGTCAAGGGCGAAACGCTGAGGAATACTGGGACTACACCGCAAAACTGTTCGACTGGCATGGTGGCGGTACGCCCAACATGATCCTCGATGACGGCGGCGATGCCACGATGCTGGTGCATCACGGCTACCGCGCCGAGCAGGGCGATACCGCCTTCCTCGACAAGCCGGGCTCGGAAGAAGAGGAAGTCTTCTTCGCGCTGATCAAGAAGCTCCTGAAGGAGAAGCCGAAGGGCTGGTTTGCCGAGATTGCCAAGAACATCAAGGGCGTCTCCGAAGAGACCACCACGGGCGTGCACCGCCTCTACGAGATGCAGAAGAGCGGCAAGTTGCTGTTCCCGGCGATCAACGTCAACGACAGCGTCACCAAGTCGAAATTCGACAACCTGTATGGCTGCCGCGAGTTGCTGGTCGACGGTATCCGCCGCGGCACCGATGTCATGATGTCGGGCAAGGTCGCGATGGTCGCCGGCTTTGGCGACGTCGGCAAGGGCTCGGCCGCATCGCTGCGCCAGGCCGGCTGCCGCGTCATGGTGTCGGAAGTCGATCCGATCTGCGCGCTGCAAGCGGCGATGGAAGGTTATGAGGTCGTGACCATGGAAGACGCGGCGCCCCGCGCCGACATCTTCGTCACCGCCACCGGCAACAAGGACATCATCACCATCGAGCATATGCGCGCGATGAAGGACCGTGCCATCGTCTGCAACATCGGCCACTTCGACAACGAGATCCAGATCGCGCATCTGAAGAACCTGAAGTGGGACAACATCAAGCCGCAGGTCGACGAGATCACCTTCCCCGACAACCACCGCATCATCCTGCTGTCGGAAGGCCGGCTGGTGAACCTCGGCAACGCCATGGGTCATCCGAGCTTCGTGATGTCGGCCTCGTTCACCAACCAGACGCTGGCGCAGATCGAACTGTTCGCCAACAACAGGGATGGCAAGTACAAGAAGGAAGTCTACGTGCTGCCGAAGTCGCTGGACGAGAAGGTGGCGCGGCTGCATCTCGCCAAGATCGGCGTCAAGCTGACGCAGCTGCGGCCGGATCAGGCGGACTATATCGGCGTCAAGCCGGAAGGCCCGTTCAAGTCGGATCACTACCGGTACTAAGCCGTCCCACTTCGTTGTTGCCGAACCCGAGAGCCGATCCATCTTGTCGAACGGATGGATACGGCGGCCGAGCCCGCGTATGCATGCAATAGGGCTGTTCAGGGCTGTGCCCGGGCCGGGGGACGGAGACGTTATGGCGGATGAACATTTCGACGTGCTGATCGTGGGCGCCGGGCTATCCGGCGTCGGTGCAGCCTTTCATCTGCAACAGAAGTGCCCGGGCAAGCGGTTTGCGATCCTTGAGGGCCGCGACCGCATCGGCGGGACCTGGGACCTGTTCCGTTATCCCGGCATCCGCTCCGACAGCGACATGTTCACGCTTGGCTACTCGTTCAAACCGTGGACCGAGCCAAAGGCGATTGCCGACGGGCCGCGCATTCTGAACTATGTTTGCGAGACCGCCGCCGAGAACGGCATTGAGGGGAAGATCCGGTTCAACCATCGGGTCAAGCGTGCGTCGTGGTCATCGCCAGATGCGCGCTGGACGGTGGAGGCCGAGCGCAGGGTGGGCGAAGGCTCGACCGAGATAGTGCGCTTCACCTGCAATTTCCTGTTCATGTGCTCGGGATATTACAAATACGAGGCAGGCTACACGCCGGAGTTCGCAGGCACGGCGGATTTCGCCGGCCGCATCGTGCATCCGCAAAAATGGACCGATGACATCGATTACGCCGGAAAGCGCGTAGTGGTGATCGGCTCCGGTGCAACCGCGGTGACGCTGGTGCCGGAAATGGCCAAAACCGCGGGCCATGTCACCATGCTGCAGCGTTCGCCCACCTATGTGGTCTCGCGGCCGGCGCAGGACCCGGTCGCCAACAAACTGCGTCGCAATCTGCCGGCGCGGCTGGCCTATCATCTGATCCGTTGGCGCAACGTGATGTGGGGGATGTATTTCTTCCAGCTCAGCCGCCGCAAGCCCGCGCGGGTGAAGGAGCTGATACTCGGCGGCGTCAAGATGGCGCTGGGTCCCGACTACGACGTCGCGACCCATTTCACGCCGCGCTACAATCCCTGGGATCAGCGGCTGTGCCTCGTGCCTGACGGCGACCTGTTCAAGGCGATCAGGGAAAAGCGCGCTTCGGTGGTCACCAGCGAGATCGATACGTTTACGAAAGCCGGCATCCGTCTCAAGGACGGTAGCGAGCTCAAGGCCGACATCATCGTCACCGCAACCGGCCTTGTGCTCCAGGTGTTGGGCGGGATGGAGGTCACCGTCGACGGCCGCGCCGTCGATTTCGCGCGGACGCTGAACTACAAGGGCATGATGTATTCCGACGTGCCCAATCTGGCGTCAGCGTTCGGTTACACCAACGCGTCGTGGACGCTGAAGTGCGATCTCACCTGCGAATACGTCTGCCGGCTCATCAACTATATGGATCGGCACGGCTATAAACAGTGCATGCCGCACAACACCGATCCCACCATCACCGAGCTGCCGTCGCTGAATTTTTCTTCCGGCTACGTGCAGCGTTCGGTCGCAAAAATGCCCAAGCAGGGATCGAAACGGCCGTGGCGGCTGTATCAGAACTACGCGCTCGACATCGTCTCCTTGCGATTCGGCAAGATCGATGACGGGGTGATGAAGTATTCGTGACGCCGCGGCGTTGCGGTCGAGGTCGCATGCGTTGTTTCACGTATTCAACGCTTTCTGCGAATCGGAAACAGTTAACGGGGGATTAACCGAAACACGCCTAGGCTGCCGTTTGCAGGCTGCAGCAAGGGGAAGCCGATGGAAGCTCAGAGAATTGCGGTGGAGTCCGTGCTCGCGCTGACCGGCTGCGACCGAAATGCGCTTACCGCTTTCATCCGCGGTCTTTACCTCGCCGGCGTCAGAGACCCCAAGCGGCTGACCTTCAAAGGGCTGCAGGCGCTGGCGCAAAACTGAGGGAATCATCGCTTCGGCGTAACGAACAAGGCCCCGAACAGGGTCCGGGGCCTTCGTCTTTTGTCGGAAGGTAAGGAGAGATCAAGCCGCCTTGCCGATGGCGACTTTCAGCGTACCGACGCCGTCCACCCCGCATTCAATACGATCCCCGGGCGATAGCGCGGCGACGCCCGCCGGCGTTCCCGTCATGATGATGTCCCCGGCGCCGATCTCGACCTGCTGAGAGAGCTGCCAGATGATCTCCGGCACGCTCCAGATCAGTTCCGTGAGATCGCCCGTCTGCCGCTCGGTGCCGTTGACGGAGAGCCATATCCGGCCTTTCGCGGGATGTCCGATCTTCGACGACGGCTGAAGCGCGCGAGCAGGGAGCGGAATGATCGAATGATTTGCCGATTTCCCAGGGCCGCTCCTTCTTGCGCGCCGCCTGCTGCAGGTCGCGGCGCGTGAGGTCGATCCCGACGGCGTAGCCGTAAACGTGGTCGAGGGCCTTGTCGGACGGGATGTTGAGGCCCCCGCTCTTCATCGCGACGATCAGTTCGACCTCGTGATGCAGGTCCTTGGTCAGGGGCGGGTAGGGGATGACGGCGCCGTCAGGCTCGAGCATGTCGGCATGCTTGGCAAAGAAGAACGGCGGCGCCCGTTCGTCATTGCCCATTTCGCGGATGTGCTCGAGGTAGTTGCGCCCGACACACCAAATACGGCGGACCGGGAATGATTTCGATTCCCCTGCCACGGGGATTGAGGCTTGGGTGGGTGCTGGAATGACAAAGGATGCTGCGTTCATAAGCGATCTCGGCCGGAGTTGAGCGGGAAGGCGCTGGTTTTACGCCCTGGCGATGATGGGGGCTAGTGTCAGCGGCCCGGTTTCGCGCTGCTGCAGCCGGAAGAACGAGGCGTAGCGGCCGCCCCGGCGCAGGAGATCGTCGTGACGCCCGCGCTCGACGATCTCACCGGCCTCAACGACCAGAATGGCGTCCGCATGCATGATGGTGTGCAGCCGATGGGCGATGACAATCGTGGTGCGGCCCTGGCAGAGATGCTCAATAGCCTCCTGCACCTGCTTCTCGGATTCCGAGTTCAGCGCTGCTGTCGCTTCATCGAGCAGGATGATCGGCGCATTCTTGATCAGCGCACGGGCCACCGCGATCCGCTGCCGTTGACCGCCCGAGAGCTGCGTGCCGTGCTCGCCCACCGGCGTGTCGTAGCCGAGCGGAAAGGCCATGATGAAGTCATGCGCGCAGGCGGCTTTCGCGGCCTCTATGATCTCGGCGTCGCTGGCCCCAATCTTGCCGAATGCGATGTTCTGGCGAATCGTGTCGCGGAACAGATAGACGTCCTGCCCGACGTAGGCGGTCTGCTGGCGCAACGACCTTCGCGACACCTTGGAGATCACCTGTCCGTCGATCAGGATGTCGCCCGCCGTGACCTCGTAGAAGCGCAACAGCAGCGCCAGAACCGTCGATTTGCCCCCACCGGAGGGGCCGACCAGCGCGGTGACTTTACCGGGCTCGGCAACGAAGCTCATGCGGTTGAGAACCAGTTCGTTCTCCCGATAGGCGAAGCTGACGTCGCGCAATTCGACCCGCGCATCGACCAGCTTCAGTTCAGGCTTGTCGTCGTCGGAATGTTCGCTCGCGGGACTATCCACGATTTCGAGCAGCATGCGCGCGCCGACCAGGCCGGAGTTCAGCTCGATATTCAGCCTGGCAAGACGTTTTGCCGGCTCATACGCCAGCAGGAACGCCGTCAGGAACGAAAAGAACTGACCGGGCGTGGCGCCGAGCGCAACCACGCTATAGCCGCCATACAGAAGCCCGCCCGCGACCGCGAAGCCGCCGAGCGTTTCCATCAACGGGCTGGATCGGTTGGAGAGCCGCGCCATCTTGTTGGCGTTGCGCTCGACGATCTCGATGCTCTCGTTGATCCTTTGCCGCATCCTGTCTTCGAGCGTGAACGCCTTGACCGTTCGGATGCCCTGCAGCGATTCCTGCATCGTCTCGAGAATGTCCGCGGTGCCGGTAAACTGGTCGTAGGCAAGCCCCTTGATGCGCTTGACCAGCTTGCGAAGCACCAGCATGGCCGGCGGCGCCACCAAAAATCCCAAGATCGCCATGTACGGATCTTGCATCAGCATGACCACGATCAGGCCGATCAGCAGCAGGAAATCCCGCCCGAGAGCGTTCACCAGCAGACTGAGAACCTGGGTAACGGAATTCGCGCCTGAGGTCAGGCGAGCCAGAAACTCGGACGAGTGCCGCTCAGAGAAGAAGCCGACGCTCTCGCTCATCAGCTTTGCAAACAGCCTGCGCTGATTATTCGCGAGTATCGCATTGCTGATCTTTGAAAGGATCACGGTGTGCCCGTAGGTCGCCGCACCCTTGAGCATGAACAACAGGATGGTCACCCCGGACAGCAGGGCAATCCCGCGAACATTTTTATCGACATAGGCCTGATTGATGGCCTGGCCGAGGATATAGGCGGAGACCGCAGTTGCGGCGGCCGATATGCCCATGAACAGGAAGGCGAGCAGATACCGCCGCCAATAGGCGGCTCCCTGCTCCATGATCAGACGGCGGATCAGAATCGCGGCGCCATACGGATCGTCAGTGATTTTCTTCGGAAATTCTGCCATCCGCGTTCCCTGACAACGCCAGCCAGATTCGCCGGCGTGTCACTGCGAATGGTCTCATTGCCCGCTCTATCTGGGTTTTTCAAGCCCAATAAGTCTTGGCACAAACCGGGGCTTCAAGCAGATGCGGCTTGGTCCAAATTACCGTACCGCTCGCGGAACAGCTTCTGTTCCCAAGCCAACGCATGAGCTGCAATGGTCTCGAGGTCATCGAATTGTGGCGTCCACTCCAGCGTCGAGCGAATGCGGGCAGTATCGGCGACCATGGTCATGATATCGCCGGGCCGACGCGCGGCGTATCGAACTGCAAAGTTACGCCCCGAGACACGCCGTACCGCTTCAATCGTTTCAAGTACGGAGTAGCCGCGCCCGTAACCGCAATTCAAGGTGATCGATGCCCCGCCGCCGCCGAGATAAGACAATGCAGCGCGATGCGCCTGCGCGAGGTCGCTGACATGAATGAAGTCGCGGATGCAGCTTCCGTCGGGAGTCGGGTAGTCGGTACCGAACACGTCCATTTTGGCGCGTTGCCCGGTGGCCGCTTCGACGGCAATCTTCATCAAATGGGTCGCACCTTCGGTAGCGAGCCCGATGCGGGCTTTCGGATCGGCGCCCGCCACATTGAAGTAGCGGAGCACGACATAATTCATGCCGTGGGCGGAGGCGACATCATGCAGCATGATTTCGGTCATCAGTTTCGACGAGCCGTAAGGTGACAGCGGCCGCGTTGGCGCGTGCTCGGGGACCGGCACTTGGTCTGGATTGCCATAGACGGCTGCCGTGGAGGAAAAGATGAAGTGTTTGACGTTGCACTTTACCGCCGCCTTCAGCAGGCTGCGCGTCGTCATTGTGTTGTTACGGTAATAGCCGAGTGGATCGCGCATGGAGTCGGGTACGACGACCGAGCCGGCAAAATGAATGATGCTCTGGATCTCGTGCGAGGCGATCACGTTTTCAACGAGGTTCTCGTTGCCGGCATCGCCGATGAAGAGCGGTACGCTCTCAGGCAGGAAGTTGGAGAAGCCTGTGGAGAGGTCGTCGATCACCACGACGCTTTCGCCGGCTTCCACCAGCGCATGCACCATGTGACTTCCAATATAGCCGGCGCCGCCTGTAACAAGCACGGTCATGATCTCACCTGCTCCCGGCGCATAATCCGCCAAACTGCCGTGCGTTTGGCGAAGAAATCGTGCGCAACTAAAATTTTGGGCGTGATTCTGCTGCTCTCGCGTTTATCTCGCGATGCTAGTTCGGGGCGTGTGAAGAGCGGGTTTCGGCGCGAGCGAACTGGCCACTATGCTTAATGTTGCGTATAGGGAATGCGCGAAACGGAGCCCCTCGTGCCGATCGAGAACATTTCCGCCGGTGACCTGCAACTGATCGTACCGAATCTGCACAGGCGCTACTCCGGTGTTACCGCGACCAATCGCATGGTGGCGCCCAAGCTTGCCAAGCTGTTTCGCACGGCATGGCTCGGTTCCCAGGTGCCCGATGGGGTCTCCCGAATCCGGGCGACCGATCTCCTGAAATTGTGGGGCCGTCGCGCGGCGCTGATCTGGCATGCACGGCGCAACAACGAGATGATCGTTGGCGTGCTGTTGCGATCGCTGGGTTGGCCGCTGAGGCTCGTGTTCACCTCGGCCGCGCAGCGCCACCACAGCTGGATCACGCGCTGGCTGATCAGGCGGATGGATGCGATCATTGCGACCAGCGGAATCTCGGCCTCGTTCCTCAAGCGGGCGGCGACGGTGATTCCGCACGGGGTCGATACCGATGTCTATGCGCCGCCGTCGGATCGCGCCGCGGCGTTCCTGGAAACCGGCTTGCCCGGTCGGTATGCGATCGGCTGCTTCGGCAGGGTACGCGCACAAAAAGGCAGTGACGTCTTTGTGGATGCGATGTGCCGGCTGCTGCCGCGCCACCCCGATTTCACAGCGGTCATGGTCGGTGCTGCCACGGCGGACCAGCTTGGTTTCGCCAACGATCTGAAAAAGCGGATCAAGGACGCGGGCCTGCAGTCACGAATCGTTATCACCGGCGAGTTGGAGATCGAGGAGGTGCAGCGCTGGTACCAGCGGCTTACAATCTACGCCTTCACCTCGCGCAACGAAGGTTTTGGATTGACGCTGATCGAGGCGATGTCGGCAGGCTGCGCGCTGGTCGCATCGCGCGCGGGCGCTGCCGCGCTGGTGGTTGAGGATGGTGTGACGGGCGTGCTGACCCCGCCCGGCGACGTCGACGCGCTGGTGGCTGCATTGGAGCCCTTGATGGGCGATCCTGCCTCTGCCGCCGCGATGGGCGTCCGCGCACGCGAGCGCGTACTTGCGAATTTCAGCCTGGATGCGGAAGCAAGCCGGATCGCGGACGTCTATCGTACGCTGGTCTGAGCCATGACCTCGGCAACAAAGGCGTCGAGATCTCCGCCCGAAAACAGGAAGCCTGGTAGGCCCGCTGCTTCCGCGGCTTCGATGTCGGTCGGCCGGTCGCCGATAACGAAACTGCCTTCCCGTCGCACCGGCCAGTGCTCCATCAGATCGTGGATCATGCCGGGCGCCGGTTTGCGCCAATGATGGTTTTCGAGATACCCGGCGACCGATCCGTCGGGATGGTGTGGGCAATACCTGATGTCGTCGATACGTGCGTCCTGCGCGGCAAGCTCGCTGCGCATCCAGTCGTGCAGCGCGCGCAGATCGTCTTCCGTGAAGAAGCCGCGGGCGACGCCGGATTGATTGGTGAAGAAAAAGACGAAATAGCCGGCTTCATTGAGCCGACGAATTGCCTTCGCCGCGCTGGGCATCCACCGGATCCTGTCGCGCGTGCCCATGTAACCGTCGTCGTGGTTGACGACGCCGTCGCGATCGAGGAAGGCGGCGGGTCTTTGCATGACGTTCATGCTCCAACTGCTTCCCGCAGCACGCGCTGGGCGGTTTCGACGACGTCCGATGCGGGAATGTCACGCATGCAGCGATGGTCGTTCATGGTGCAGACCGGACGATGGCAGGGCTGGCAAGGCACGACAGTCTTGGTCTGAATCGTTGCCGCAAGTCCGTTGAGTGGCGCCCAATGATACGGGCTCGTGGGCCCGAAAATGCCCATGGTCGGCGTGCCCAAGGCGGCGGCGATATGCATCAGTCCGGAATCGTTCGATATCGCCAGTTTTGCGGCGGCCATTGCGAGAATGCCGTTGCGCAGGTCCGTGCCGGTAAGGTCGTGGGCGCGAGCGCCTGCCGCGGCCACGATCTGCGAAGCCAGTTCCTTTTCGGCGGGACCGCCGACCACCCAGACGTCCAATCCCTGCTCCGTCAGCAGCCGAGCGGCTTGCGCATAGTAGGTCCAGCGTTTGGATGCGCCGACGGAGCCCGGGGCCAAAGCGACAGCGCCATAGCTGCCGAGCCCCCGCGCCTGTCGCCAGCGCTCGATCTCATCGTGGGGAACCCTGAGCTGGGGCACCGGCCATTCCGGAGGTAATGGCGCGCCGTCAGGCAGGGCCAGGGCCGCGTTCTTGTCAATGAAACGGGGCAGGGCCCGCTCACCCCAGCGCCAATGATTGACCATCCCAAACCTGAATTCACCGACGAACCCCACGCGTTCCGGAATCCCGGCCAGCGCCGGCGCGATTGCGGATTTCCAGGTTCGGGGCAGGATCAGCGCGGTGCCGTAGCTTCTCGCCCGTAATTGGGCCGCGAGACCCAGTTGCTTGGCTACCGCGAGCCGGCTTCGTGGCAGGTCCGTAATGATGGCGGCGCGGACGCCGGGCATGTAGTCGACCAGCGGGGCGCACAAGGACGTGGCGAGCAGGTCGACAGGACGGTTGGGCCAACGCCGGTTCAGCACCCGAACAACGGTGTGGCCGCGCACGAAATCACCGATCCACATGTAAGGGATGATCAGGATCGGGCGCGTGTCGTCGGGATCGACTTCTAGCGTATGCACTGAACCATCGTTCATTCGTTAGCGTTCGCCGGCTATCCCTAGGGTCCTGTCGGTAACTGCTCCCCGCGGCGAGGTAAAGCCGCCTGACAGCTTTCAACAGGGCCAGCCTGCGAAGTTGCTTGAGGGGCGGGAGTGGGGCAAAGCTTGCGCCGCAACAATATGGGCAGGCTATTGAATGTTGCTGGTGACCGGCGGCGCCGGTTTTATCGGGTCGAATCTCGTGGCTGCGTTGAACGACGCGGGTCGCACGGACGTCGCGATATCCGATGTGCTCGGCCAAGACGGCAAATGGCGCAACCTTGCCAAGCGCCAGCTCGTGGATGTCGTCCCGCCCGGGGAATTGATGGATTGGCTAAAAGGTCGCCGGCTGGATGCGATCATTCACCTCGGCGCGATTTCGGAGACCACGGCGACCGACGGCGATCTCGTCATTGAAACCAACTTCCGGATGTCGATGCGGCTGCTCGACTGGTGCACGGCCACTGGCACCCCTTTCATCTATGCCTCTTCAGCAGCGACCTATGGCGATGGCGCGCAGGGATTTCGGGATGAGTGGTCGCTCGCCGGCGCTCAGGGCGCTCCGGCCGATGAATCTCTACGGCTGGAGCAAACATCTGTTCGACATGGCGGTTGCCGAGCGCGCGGCGAGCGGCGACCAGCTGCCGCCACAATGGGCCGGCTTGAAGTTCTTCAACGTGTTCGGGCCCAACGAATACCACAAGGGCAAGATGATGAGTGTGCTGGCCACGCGCTTCGAAGACATCAAGGCGGGTCGTCCGGTGCAATTGTTCAAATCGCATCGTGAAGGAATAGCCGATGGCGATCAGCGGCGCGACTTCATCTATGTTGAGGATGTGGTGCGGGTGATCATCTGGCTTCTCGCAACACCAACCGTTTCCGGCATTTTCAATGTGGGAACGGGCAAAGCGCGAAGTTTCAAGGATCTCGATGCTTTCGGCTTACGCAGCGCTCGGCTTGCCGCCGAACATTCGATATATCGAGATGCCCGAGGCAATCCGCGCCAGCTATCAGTACTTCACGCAAGCCGAAGTCGATCGGCTGCTCGCTTCCGGCTACAACGGCGGTTTCACTTCTCTGGAAGCGGGAGTTGGCTCGTACATCAAGGCCTACCTCGACCAGCCTGATCGTTTTCGCTGAACGCGCAACACAATGGGTCACGATGTTTGATTTTGATGCCTTGTCGAATGCGATGATGAGCCGGACGGTGCTCTGCGTCGGCGATCTCATGCTCGACGAGTTTGTATATGGCGAGGTCTCGCGGATTTCGCCCGAAGCGCCTGCGCTTGTGATCGCGGCGCAGCGGAGCGAGACCAATGTCGGGGGAGCCGGCAATGTCGCGCGCAACCTCGCTTCGCTCGGCGCGCGCTGCATTCTTGTCGGTTTGATCGGCGAGGACGAGGCAGCCACGAAACTGCAGCAGGCCCTCGCGCGGGAAAGCCGTGTCGAAAGCGTGCTGGTTTGCGATCCGCCCGACCGACGACGCGCAAGGTGCGTTTTGTCTCCGAGCACTTCGCCACCCATATGCTGCGCGCGGACTGGGAAATGGCAGCGCCCGCATCCGGCGATGTCGAGCAGAAACTGATTGACTCGATCCTGCCGCAGCTCGCGCGCGCGGATATCGTGTTGCTGTCTGATTACGCCAAGGGTGTACTGACCGCGCGCGTGATCCGTAACGTCATCGACGCCGCGCGCAAGCTGGGCAAGCCAGTGATTGTCGACCCAAAGAACGTCAACTTCGCGATTTATCGGGGTGCGACGCTGCTCACGCCTAACCGCAAGGAATTTGCGGAAGCGACACGCAGCCGCGCAGATTCCGACCAGAGCATCGCCGATGCCGCGCAGGATGCCATGCAAATCGCGGACTGTGAGGCCATCCTTGTGACGCAAAGCGAGCAGGGAATGACGCTGGTGCTGCGAAGCGGTGAGGCGATCCATGTGCCGGCCCATCCGGTGAAGGTGCGCGATGTTTCGGGGGCAGGCGACACTGTTGCGGCCACGCTGGCCGTGGCCCGCGCGACGGGCGCGGATTGGGAGACGTGCTTGCGGGTGGCCAACGCGGCGGCGGCAGTTGCCGTCAGCAAGAAGGGCACCGCGACCGTGACCTCGGCGGAGTTACGACGACGGATCCTGCCGCACGCATCCCTTGCCGCGGAAGAAAAGATCGTTGTCGAGGGCGGTGATCTCGACGCTCATCTTTCGGAATGGAAGCAACAGGGTTTACGAGTTGGATTCACCAACGGATGTTTCGATATTCTCCATCCCGGTCATGTCAAGGTCTTGACCGCCGCGCGCGGCGCCTGCGACCGGCTGGTGGTGGGTCTCAACAGCGATCACTCGGTGAGGCGGCTCAAAGGCGAGGGATGGCCGGTCCAGCATCAGCGCGCACGCGCCGAGGTTCTGGCGGCATTAGAGGCGGTCGATCTCGTGGTTATTTTCGAAGAAGACACGCCGATCAGGCTTATCACCCAGGTCAAACCGAGCGTGCTGGTTAAAGGCGGCGACTACTACGCGCGGGCAGGTCGTCGGTCACGAGATCGTCGAATCCGAGGGAGGAGGGGTGTTACTGGTCGATGTATTGCCCGGCTTCAGTACGACGTCGCTGGTCGATCGTGCACAACGAGGCAAGCAGTGAACGCTATCAGCGGAAAATCGAAGATGGCGCTGCCGATCATGCGGTGGCGCGATCCAGCCGGCTGGGCAACCGCGGTGGATGTCTTTGCGATCTTGGTCGCGCTTTCGCTTCCCTGGTCGACATCGCTGCCTGCGATCTTTGCGACCGCGATGCTGATCGCCATAGTGCGTTTTCGACGTTCCGGCGTTCCTGCAGTCGCTGAATCGTCCGATGTGCGCTGCCCCGATCGCATTGTTCGCGTTGGCGGTTCGGGCATGTTGTGGTCCGATGCCTCGTGGGGACTCGGCTCCACGCGGTTGGCCCGACGGTCAAGCTGCTGGTCTGCCGGTGCTGCTTTATCATTTCGAGCGCTCGGAGCGCGGCCTTTGGGTTTTGGTTGCGTTTCTCCTGTCCTGCATGCTGCTGATGGCGATGTCCTGGATCGTGGTGTTTGACCCCGGCTTCACCCTTAAGGCCAAAGCGGTCGCCTCACGCGGAATTTTTGTCAAAAACTATATCGATCAGAGTCAGGAGTTCGCGCTTTGCGCCGTAGCGTTGGCTTATCCGATCATCACGCTCTTGCGCGCGGGAAGGCTTCGGCTGGCCATTTTGCTCTGCGCCATTGCATCGACTTTCGTCTCACCATGCTGTTCGTCATTGTTTCACGAACCGCGCTGGTGACGATGCCGATCATGTTGGCCGTCTTCGGCCTGCTGCATCTGAACTGGCGGACCAACCTGATGATCTTGTGTTCGATGGCGTTGTTGTGGTGGTCGCCTGGACGGCCTCGCCACAGCTGCAACTGACGCTCAGCGAATTTAGTGGGCAATACCAATCTATAAGAAACGAGGTGTTTCGACCTCGATCGGACAACGGCTCGAATTCTGGCAGAAATCACTGCGATTCTTTACCCAAGCGCCAGTTATCGGCCACGGGACTGGATCGACCCGGGGGCTTTTTGAGCAGGCAGCAACCGGCCCGGTCGGGCTTGCCTCCAGTGAAATAATCGGCAACCCGCACAACCAGACCCTGAACGTCGCTATTCAATGGGGCACAATCGAAATCGTCGTATTATACGCGATGTGGCTCTTGCATCTGTTGCTGTTTCGTGGGGACGGACTGGCAAACTGGATCGGATTACTGGTGGTGGTACAAAACATCTTCACCTCGCTGTTCAATTCCCACATCTTCGATTTTCACGAGGGGTGGATGTACGTGCTTGGGTGTCGGCGTTGCGGGCGGGATGGTGCTGAAGGCGAATCGACAGCACCAAAGCCGGGCAATTCGTGAAGACTATGATTGTAGCATGTGCATGTGGGATGAGTTCTTAGCGCGCGCCGGATGGTCTTTGGCCTAAATCGATGCCACTGGATGATGATTGACCGATTGGCTTGGCAATGACGCGCTTTTCGCAACTTACTCACCGCAACTTTCTGATCGCCGCCCATGATGTCGCCGCTACCACGTTGGCGCTGTTTGCGGCGTTCTACCTGCGCTTTGAAGGCGGTGATGGCTTCTTTGCTCGTCTCCCACTGCTGTTGCGCATCCTGCCTTACTTCCTGTGTTCTCTGTTCTCGTGTGTTACATTTTCAACCTGACTACGACGAAATGGCGTTTCATTTCGCTGCCGGATGTGTTGAATATCCTGCGGGTTAGTGACGGTCTCACCGTCGCGCTGCTGGTGCTCGACTACATTCTTGTCGCGCCCAACGTCCACGGCTCTTTCTTCCTCGGCAAGGTTACGATCGTCCTGTA
>CAVXRI010000016.1:0-424214 GCA_963764155.1 uncultured Alphaproteobacteria bacterium | reverse complement strand
CGATGTAGCCGTCGGGCCGGACGGCGGTGACGCCGCGGCCCGGGACGCTGGTGAGGCGGTGGACGGTCACGAACCGGCCCGGCGCCAGGTCCTCGAGCCGGTCCGCGTCGCGGTCGAGCAGGATGTGCACGCCGGGCCGGGCGAGCAGTTCGTGCAGCCGGACGCTCCGCCCGTCCGCGCGGACGAGCCGGTCGGGCAGCCGGTCCCCGGCGCGGGGACCGCCAGGACGGCGCGGCGTCCCCTCCACCGACAGGGGGCTGCCGCGGTAGCTCACGCCCAGCTGCGACACCAGCCGGATCCCGCGGCGACCAGGCGGCGGCGGGTCAGCGCGGGCAGCAGCGGGGCGGCGAGCGGCGCGAGCCGGGCGCGGAACGCGGACGGGACCGGCCCGGTGCCGGCCTCGGCCCAGAACGCCAGGTTGGTCAGCGCCAGCAGCTGGCGCGCCACCGGCCGGCGCTCGCGGTCGTAGGAGTCGAGCAGCGGCCCGTCCCGGGCCGGCCGGCCGCGGCGAACGCGAGCTTCCAGCCGAGGTTGGCGGCGTCCTGGATGGCGGCGTTCATCCCCTGGCCGGTGGCCGGGGAGTAGGCGTGCGCGGCGTCCCCGGCCAGGAACAGCCGGCCCCGCCGGAACCGGCTGGCCACCCGGCGCTGCACCCTGACCCGCGCGGACCACGCAGGTCGGTGATCCGCGCGTCCAGGCCCGCCTGCGTCGATCAGCGCCTGCAGGTCGGTGGCGGAAACCGGGGGGCCGAACGGCCCGGGTCCAGCCGCCCCGGCGTCGCGGGGCGGGTCGCGAGCAGCCGCCAGGTCGCCCGCTCGCCGAGGCGGAAGGCGAACAGCAGCCCGCCCCGCCCCGCCACGACCTGGGCGGCGTCGCCGGGCAGATCGCCGTCGAGCTCGGCGTCGGCCAGCACGACCTCCACCGGGTACACGCGGCCGGTCCAGCCCAGGCCGGCCTGGGCCCGCACGGTGCTGGCCGGGCCGTCGCAGCCGACGGCGAAGCCGAACCGGGCCTCCTCCGATCCGGCCGGCGTGCGCAGCACCGCCCGGACACCGCCGGGCTCGTCGCGCACCGCGGCCAGCTCGGTGCCGCGCTCCACCTCGACCCCGCGGTCGGCCAGCGCCTGCGCCAGCACCCGCTCCACGTCCATCTGCCGGACCAGCGACAGGTGCGGGAAGGCGGTGTCCGGCAGCGCGAGGTCGCCGAACGTGACGCGGACGACGCGGGAGCCGAGCCGCAGGTCCGCCGCTGGCGCGATGTCGGCCCGGGCCAGCAGCGCCTGCGTCACCCCGAGCGGGCGCAGCACCTCCAGCGTGCGGGCATGCAGGATCAGCGCGCGGGACGGCCGGACCGCCTCCGGCCGCCGGTCGATGACCCGGACCGCGGCGCCGTGGTCGTGGGCCTGCAGGGCCAGGGCCAGCCCGGCCGGGCCCGCGCCCGCCACCAGGATGTCCGCCGTCACGCCGACGCTCGGTCAGGCGCCACCAGGCCTCGTCCCCGCCCAGCAGGTGCGGCCGCTCCAGCACCTCGTCGCGGCGCAGCCCGGGCAGCACGACGTAGTGGATCGAGCCCGGCACCGACACCAGGGCGAGCACCCGCCACAGGGCCCGCGCGTAGTTCTCGGCCAGCCGCGGGCCGTCCCACTCGTACAGGCCCCGGTAGCGGCCGTGGTCGTCGTCGGCCAGCCACAGCTTGGAGACGAACCCGGGGAAGCCGGCGAACAGCGGGGTGTTGAGCAGGCTCTCCCGGCGGAACACGGCGTGCCCCCGGCCGCGCACGGCGCGCAGCCGGAACTCCACGACCAGCACGCACGGGTCCAGCGTCGCGCCCCGGTCGACGACCGTCTCGCGGTACACCCGCGCCGAGGTGCCGTCGGCGAAGCGCAGCCGCGTCCCCACCCACCGGGCGGGCAGGCGCAGCCGGTGCTGCCAGAGCAGCCGCGCCGTGCTGGCGGAGCAGCGGGCCACCGCCCGCAGCGCCGCCGGGTAGGCAGCGGGGGGCGCTCGTAGATAATGTCCATCTCTCATCCCTCCCGTCGCCCCGCCCCGCCGCCAGGGGCGGGAATCGCGGTCGCGGTCGCCATGAACCCAGGTCCGTTCGGTATGGATGTCCTGCTTTCCCCTCCACCCTCGGTCAGCGGGACGGCCGCGGTCATGGGCCTTGGTTGCCGGCCGGGGGGTCTTTCGTCCTGTCCTGGTAGGCCTGCACGGCCGTGGGCAGGGTCGGGAACAGCAGCTCCGGCCCGATCTTGCCGGCCAGGCCGAACGCCTCCAGCCGGGCCAGCAGGTCCTGCTTGACCCGGGCGAGCGCGAAGACGGCGCCGCGGCCGATGATGTCCTCGCGCAGCGCCTCCATGGCCTCCAGCGCGGTGAAGTCCACCTCGACGTTGGCCTCGACGTTGAGCACGAACCAGCGCAGCGGGCCCGGCGGCCGGTCCGCGGCGGCCAGCGCGCGCCGCCGGAAGTCCTCCGCGTTGGCGAAGCACAGCGGCGCGTCGTACCGGTACACCACCAGGCCGGGGATGGTCTGCGCGTCGGGGTAGTCGTCCACGTCGTGCATGCCGGCCAGGCCGGGGACGATCCCCTGGATCGCGTCGTGCGGGCGGGCCACCCGGACCAGCAGGTCGGCCACTGACAGCGCGATCGCGACCAGCACGCCGTACAGGATGTCGAAGGCCAGCACGCCGAGGCCCGCCGCCACGGCGATCCCCAGCTCGGTCCGGCGGAAGGCGAGCAGCCGCCGGAAGGCCTCCACGTCGATCAGGTTGAGCGCGGCGAAGATGACGATCCCGCCGAGCGCCGCCGTCGGGAACCGGGACAGGACCGGCCGCGCGACCAGCAGGACGACCAGGACGGAGACCGCCGTGGCCAGCGAGTACGCCTGGGTCTTCCGGCCCGCGGCGATCGCGATCGCCGTCCTGGTCCCGCTGCTGCTGACCGGGAACCCGCGCACCAGCGACGCGCCGGCGTTGGCGACGCCGAGCGCCAGCAGTTCCCGGTTCGCCACGATCTTCTCGTCGCGGTCCGCGAACGAGCGGGCCGTCACCACGTCGTCGGTGAAGCCCACGATCAGCACGGTGAACGCGGGGAGCAGCAGCTCGCGCAGCACCCCGGGATCCAGGGTGGGCAGCCCGACGGCCGGCAGCCGCGCCGGGACCGGGCCGACGACGCTGACTCCGCCCGGGTGCAGCGCCGCCACCACGGCGGTGGCGAGCAGCGCCGCCAGCAGCGGCCCCGGCAGGCGGGGCCAGCGCCACCGCAGCAGCAGCAGGAACCCCAGGACGGACAGGGAGACCGCGAGGACGGCGGGCTTTACCTGGCTCAGCCCGCGGGCGAACGAGCCGACCTGGGCGAAGAACACCTGGCCGCGGACCGGGACGCCGGTCGCGCGCTGGAGCTGATCGCCGATCATGATCAGGGCCACCCCCGCCATGTAGCCGACCAGCACCGGCCGCGACAGCAGGTCCGCGAAGAAGCCCAGCCGCAGCAGCCAGGCCGCCAGCGCCATCAGGCCGGTGAGCAGGGCGAGCGTGCTGGCGAGTTTGGCGTACTGGACCGGGTGCCCGGCGGCCAGCGGCTTGATGGCCACCAGGGTCATCAGCGCGGTGGTCGCCTCCGGGCCCATGGACAACGACCTGGACGAGCCGAGCAGCGCGTAGACGATCAGCGCCGGGAACGCGGCCCACAGGCCGGTGACCGGAGGCAGGCCCGCGATCGTCGCGTACGCCATCACCTGCGGCACCAGGTAGGCCGCGACGGTGACGCCGGCCACCAGGTCGCCGGCCAGCCAGGCGCGGCGGTAGCCGCGCAGCACGGCCCATCCTGGGATCATCTCCCGTTTTTACCCAGCCTCGCCCGGCGGACCAGGGCGACTTTGGCCACTACCTTCGAGGGCCTGGTGGAGGCTGTGGTGGTCGCCGCCACCCAGGCCGGTGGTGTCCTCGTCCGCGGCCTGACCGATCTCGCGTGTCACGCCGCGACGGACAGGCTGACCTGGGGTGCGCAGTCACCCGGCCGTCGGGAAGGATCACGCCCATGTCTTCGATCACGATCGCTCCGTTGCCCAGCGAGACTCCATCGCGCTCCGGGCGTAAGGCGAAGGTGAGCGCGCGTCGCGGAAATCCAGACGGTGTCAGCGGGGGGCATGGCAGCGGTGTGCACCAAGGCGCACCTCTGGTCCGGCGGTCACGCGGGTCACGTTCGTACCGGGAAGCTAGTGATACGCCCCTGGCGCGCGTTCTGCCGGGGTAACGGTGAGATCGTGATTGAGGAGGTTGTCATGACTGCAACCATGCATGGGCCTCGACCGCCGGGCCGGATCGCGACAGCATCGCCTCCCTGCTCCTGGTGCCCGTGTTCTGGGGCGCGGTGAGCATCGTCGCGATGTGGCTCGCGGTCCTGTTCGACGGCCTCTTCGGCGGCGACATGGTCTTCTCGAGCCCGGCCAGCGGCCCGACCACCATCCCGTCGGCGGTGGCCGCGGCCGGTCGCCGTCATCGGCGTGGTCCGTGCCAGGCTTGCGCCGGGATCGCGCTTGCGAGGCCGTCGCGGGTAGCGGCGGGCTGGCCGTTTCGGCGCGCCGCCCGCGGCCGCGGAGCGAGGAGGCCAGCGATGTTCGTCAGCGACGAGGCAACGCTCGATGTCAGCTTCGAGGTGGCGCTGGCCCGGCTGGCGGCGCTGACCGGGAGCGGCGTGCTTACCCAGGTCTCGGCCGACGCCTACGCCGCGGGCGCCCCGCCCGGTACGCCGTGGCTGGCCGGTCCTGCTTCCGTGACCTGATCACGCGGCCGGGCCGCGCGGTGCTCGCCGTCAGGTGGGAGACCGGCGGCCACGACGGCGAGCCGTTCCCCGTGCTCGACGCCGACCTCACCCTGATCCCGGCCGGGCCCGGCGCCGCCCTGCTCCAGCTGGCTGGCGTCTACCGGGCCGACCCCGGTGAGGACGGCCACCGCACCGCCGCGAGGCCCCTCGGCGGCTTTCTGGACCGGATCGCCGAGACGATCACCCAGGCGGATGCCACCGCCGGCTAGGACCGCCCGGGACCCAGGTCCCGGCAGGGCTGGCTGTTTGGCCCTAGCCCGCGGCATCGCGGACCGCGACAGTGAGGCTGCGGTGTCGGCCGCGGGCCGCGCCGCACCTGATCAGTCCCGGGGAATCCGTCCCGGGCGGAACAGAAAGGCTCGGACCATGAAGCACATCACCGGCACGGCGCTGAGGATCGCCGCATGCGTCGTCCTGCTAGTCACCGGCCTGGCGCTGCTGGCGGGCAAGGACGACATCCGCAAGTTCCACCGCATGCGCAGCATGTGAAGCGCGCAGGCTGAAGCGGAGGCGAGCTGGCATGAAACTGATCACAGCCATCGTCAGGCCCGACAAGCTCGACGAGCTGATCGGCACCCTGATCGACAACCGGGCGAACGGCCTGACCGTAACCGAAGTCCGTGGTTTCGGCCGGCAATTCGGCCAGCTCGCCGCCGGGGCCGGCCGGCCCCGGGTGACGTTGCTGCCCAAGATCCGGCTGGACGTCGTTGCCCTCGATGACGACGTGGAAACCCTGGTCGAGGCCATCGCCAAGCACGCCAGGACGGAAACGATCGGCGACGGGAAGATATGGGTCACCCCGGTAGACGGCGCCCTGCGCGTCCGGACCGGCGACCGGGACCGCGCCGCCATATAAGACGGTTTAGCGGGACGCGGCATATTTTCGCTGGTGAATATCCGTGAATAACACGGACTGTAAAGTCCGGCCTGGCTCCCAGTTGCATCGTCGGCGCGTCGGCACCCGTTCGGGACGGCCGGACGGCCCTTCTGCCGGTCCGAGGTTCTCTTTGAGGAATGGGAGTCGGGACCAAGGTCCCGCCGGGCCATGACCGTCATCCCTGCAGGGCGCGGGGCGTTCGTCGGCATTGTGGAGGGCCGGCAGGGTGCCGGGTCAGACGAGAGGGAGTTTCCCCATGCGCGCAGCAGTAGTGCCCGGCTTTGGCCAGCCGCTGGTAATGAGGACCGGCCGGTGCCCGAGCGTTGCGCCGGCTCGGGATGGAGACTGTCCTCGCCTGCGCAGTACAGGCCCGCACAGCCATGCACCGGGGAGATGTCCCCGAAGCGCGCCGGCAACTCGTCAGCGCCCAGCGGCTGCGGCCCGGGCTGACCTATGCCATACCCCCACCTGGCCGTCCAGGCCCGGATCGAGCTCACCCGCGTGCACCTCGCGCTGACCGACATAGCCGGGGCCAGGACGCTGATGCGGGAAATCGATGAGCTGCTCGAGCGCCGGCCCGACCTCGGCACCCTGGTCAGCCAGGCCCGGGCGCTCCGGGCTCAGCTGTCGGCCGACCTCGCCTCGCGCATCCCCGGGCCCTCCTCCCTGACCAGTGCCGAACTGCGGGTGCTTCCGATGCTCACCACACACCTGTCTCGCCCCGAATCGGCGCCGAACTGTTTCTGTCACCGCATACCGTCAAGTCGCAGGCCATATCGATTTACCGGAAGCTCGGCACCTGTTCACGCAGCCAGGCGGTCGCCCGGTCCCGGGAGCTGGGCCTCTTGGATGCCTGACTGCTGCCGCTGCTGAGCCGGATCGAAAAACCGCGGCCAATTCCCAACTCGATCGCCGAGGACGTGCTGGCGAAAACCGGAGGCAAGGCGCCGATGGTGTCCACCGTCGTCGCGCTGATGGTAGCGGGTGCGTTGTTCGCCGGTAACGCCGGCAGTGCACGCGCCGTTGAGACGGATACGCCGCCATCGCAGAAATGGTCGTTTGCCGGCCCGTTCGGCACCTTCGATCGCGGCTCAATGCAACGGGGCCTCAAGGTTTACAAGGAAGTCTGCGCTAACTGTCACGCCCTGTCTTATATCGCGTTCCGCAATCTCGCCGATCCCGGCGGTCCCGGCTACTCGACGGCGCAGGCAGCGGCGCTCGCGGCTGAGTACAAGATCAAGGATGGCCCGAACGATCAGGGCGACATGTTCGAGCGGCCGGGGCGTCCCGCCGATTACTTCCCCTCGCCGTTTCCGAACGAGCAGGCGGCGCGCGCAGCCAACGGGGGCGCTGCCCCGCCAGACCTGTCGTTGATCACAAAGGCCCGTTCGTACGAGCGCGGCTTCCCAAACTTCATCTTCGACTTTTTCACGCAATTCCAGGAGCAGGGGCCGAACTACGTGGATGCGCTTCTGCAGGGCTTCGAAGACAAGCCGCCGGCGGGCGTCAGCATCCCCCAGGGGTCTTACTACAACAAGTATTTTCCCGGCCACGCCATCAAGATGCCGAAGCCGCTGAGCGACGGCCAGGTCACGTTTGACGACGGTGCACCCACCACGGTCGCGCAATACTCAAAGGACGTCAGCACGTTTTTGACCTGGGCTGCGGAACCGCACATGGAGGCCCGCAAGCGGCTGGGCTTGCAGGTGTTCGCGTTCCTCATCCTGTTCACCGGGTTGATGTACTTCACCAAGAAAAAAGTCTGGGCCAACGCGCACTGATCCCGACCTGATGGATTTGCTCAAAAGCCCCTGCGGGGGCTTTTTTGTTGGGCGGACGGACGACGGCTAGGGAGGCGCGCCGGGCCAGTGCTGCTCCGGCAACCCGGCCCTTTGAGGCAAGTGATTGCTTCCCGGCCGCACAGCGCACAAGATAGCGGTCAACCGAAATTCCCATCGAGAAGATCCGGAGGAACCTATGGGTACCAGCATCTCGTTCAAGCGTCCGGACGGCAAGGATGCGCAAGGCTATCTCGCGAACGCCGCGCGCGGCGACGCCCCGGGCTTGGTGGTGATCCAGGAGTGGTGGGGGCTTCAGGATCAGATCAAGGGACTGTGCGACCGCTTCGCGCTGGCCGGGTTCGATGCGCTGGCGCCCGATCTCTACCAAGGCAAGGTGGTGCCCTATCACGACACCGAGGCGGCGGGCAGGGAAATGAACTCGCTCGATTTCATGGATGCGACCACGCAGACGGTGCGCGGCGCTGCGCAGTATCTGGCCAGAAACGGTGCCAAGGTCGGCTTGACCGGCTTTTGTCTGGGAGGCGCCGTGACCATCATAGGCGCGACCAGAATTCCGGAGCTTGCAGCAGGCGTGGTGTTCTACGGAATTCCGCCGGAGCAGGCGGCCAAACCTGCTGATGTGAAAATCCCGCTTCAGGCGCATTTCGCCGCCAAGGACGATTGGTGCACGCCGCAAGTGGTCGATGGGTTCGAGAAAGCGATGAAGGCCGCCGGAAAGTCGCTGGAGTTGTTTCGGTATGATGCGGAGCACGCCTTCGTCAACGAGCAACGCCAATCCGTCCATGACCGCGAGGCGGCAGAACTAGCCTGGGGACGCGCCACGGAATTCTTGCGCAAGCATCTGGGATGAGTTGACGGCCCGACCTTCCGTCGCCCGACCCCCCGCTGTCGTCGCCCGGCTTGACCGGGCGACCCAGTAAGCGATGCGCTGTGATGTCGAGCGGATGTGGACCCCAAGAGTGCGCCAGTGCTCATCGCGGCAAACCGTGGTGAATACTGGATCGCCCGGTCAAGCCGGGCGACGACAGGGGAGTAACGCTTCGATGAAAAGCGCGTCCCATAGGCCGCGACGGCGCGTCACCACCGTAGCGCACACCCCGAACCGATGTTGTTGAATTTGATCTGTGCCGTCGCCCGAACCCCACCGATGTCGATTCGCTCGGACGCCACCGTTGTCGTCGCCCGGCTTGGCCGGGCGATCCAGTAAGCGATGCGCTGTGATGTCGAGCGAATGTGGGCTCCCCCGTATGTGGACTCTAACAGTGCGCCAGTGCTCATTGCGGCAAACGATGGTGAATACTGGATCGCCCGGTCAAGCCGGGCGACGACAGGGGAGTAACGCTTCGATGCCATAGCGCGTCCCATAGGCCGCGACGGCGCGTCACCACCGTAGCGCACGCTCCGCCCAGGCGTTGTTGACCGCCATCTGTGCCGTCGCTCGAACGCCACCGTTGTCGTCGCCCGGCTTGACCGGGCGACCCAGTAAGCGATGCGCTGTGATGTCGAGCGAATGTGAAATCCAAGAACTGCGCCAGCGGCTCATTGCGGCAAACCGTGGTGAATACTGGATCGCCCGGTCAAGCCGGGCGACGACAACCCGAGGACAACCCATGCTTCTTCAAGCCGGGCGACGACAGGGGAGTAACGCTTCGATGCCATGGCGCGTCCCATAAGACACGACGGCGCATCTCAAGGATCGGCGCGCGCAAAACTTAATTTGCTGAACCAAATCAAGGTGATTTGGGTGGTCCAGTCCTCGTGCGAAAAACATTCCGCTTGGCGTAAACCCCAAATCACCTTCATCTTTGCCCCGTCCCGCCTCGATCAGAGGGGCGTATCGCGATCGTCAACGGACGTTGAGTGCGGGATGCGATGGACGCGGCAGGTCGCCAGACGAGCGATCCTGACGCGGACGGTGAAATCGTGTGGTCCTGACGCCCCGACGCTGGCGTCAAGCTCGCAGATAGTGATCTGCAGGCGACGGTGGCAAAAGAGCCCGGTCACCGGGGAGAGCGCGACATAAGCTGTTAAAACCATTGTGCAGGGAATGCCGGATTGTTCGGTGAACCTGTGGTGACTGACTCGCCGTGCTTTTTTATTTCGCACGCGAGGCTGCGGGTGCATTGGCCACCCGGCATTCCCTGTGCCCTTTGTTTCGAGGGACGACTGGTTTTTATCCCTCGGACGCTCTCCGCGTCGCGAGAACGCGAAGCTGCATCCGTTGTTTCGTTGTTTGAGAATCGAGGCGGCAACAGCCGAAATCGTCGTCATGGCCGGGCTTGTCCCGGCCATCCACGTCTTCATTTCACGATAGTGTTGAAAAGATCGTTCCAATGCGAATTCGTAGCCACGATCATTCGGACCTTCCACGCTCGCGACCAATGCTTGATGTTGTGCTCGCGTTGAATGGCATCCCGAATGTCCTCAAACATTTCGAAATAGACGAGCCGCTTTAGTCCGTACCGCTTTGTAAAGCCCTCGACGAATCCGGACCAATATTCGAATACCCGACGGACGAGATCATTCGTCACGCCGACATAAAGAACGCCGTTCGGACCATTAGTCAGAATGTAAACATAGCCGCCTGCCATGCCGACATTCTGGAAGACGTGGATGGCCGGGACGAGCCCGGCCATGACGATGAAGTGGGGATCAACTCGCCCCGCGCCATTGAGGGGAGCGGAGCGAGGAAGCAATCCAGACTGCTTTCCGCGTTCAGACCTCTGCAATCAGCCCTTGACCCGGCGGCGCGGGATGGTGTTTACCTCGGCTATGAGCACCGTTCATCGCCTATCCCGTCTTTGGTGGCGCACCTTTTAGAGGTGGCCGGTGCGATTTCATTTCTCCAATCGTCAAGGGCCGCCAGCACAGTGCGGCCTTTTCGTTGTCCTGTGTGGCGTTTCCTCGGCAAGTTAAGTTAAGAGGAGCACATGAACAGGACAGCGTTTTCACTGCCGGCCCGCGAAGAATATCGCACGCGTGGCGGGCTCACCGTATTGCGTACGGTGGAGCAGTTCTCCGGCGGCGCCAACCGGCTCGATGTTCTGATCGAGTTGCTGGACCGCCGACCCGGCGTGGTGCTGTCGTCAGGCACGACGGTGCCCGGGCGCTACGAAAGTTTTGACCTCGGCTTTTCCGATCCGCCGCTGCGGCTGGAAACGAGGGGGACCGACTTTTTACTGGAGGCGCTGAACGAACGCGGCGAAGTGCTGATCGCGTTTCTTGGCGATGTGCTGCGCGAACCCTGCGTCGTGATCTCCGAAAAAACCGCATCCCGTATCGCCGGTCACATCGTGCGCGGCGCGGCGCCGGTAGAGGAAGACCAGCGTACCCGACGCGCCAGCGTGATGTCATTGGTGCGCGATCTCGTTGCGGCATTCTCGGCGAACGAAGATCCGCTGCTGGGCCTGTTCGGCGCGTTTGCCTACGATCTGGTGTTCCAGATTGAAGACCTCGTGCAAAAGCGCACGCGCGAGGCCGACCAGCGCGACATCGTGCTTTATGTGCCCGATCGCCTGTTGGCCTATGATCGCGCCGCCGGTCGCGGTGTGGTCCTGAGCTATGAATTTGCCTGGAACGGGAAATCGACGGAAGGACTGCCGCGCGACACTTCTGAAAGCACCTACGCCAGAGGGCCACGGCAGGGGTTTTCCGATCACGCCACCGGCGAGTATCAGGCGACCGTGGAGACCGCTCGCGCGGCGTTTGCGCGCGGCGATCTCTTCGAGGCGGTGCCCGGGCAGTTGTTTGCCGAGCCGTGCGAGCGAACGCCCGCGGAAGTCTTCCAGCGGCTGTGCCGGATCAATCCGTCGCCTTACGGCGCACTGATGAATCTCGGCGAGGGTGAGTTTCTGGTATCCGCCTCGCCGGAGATGTTCGTGCGCTCCGATGGCAGGCGGGTCGAGACCTGCCCGATCTCGGGCACGATCGCGCGCGGCGCGGATGCGATCGGGGACGCCGAGCAGATCCGGCAATTGCTGAACTCGCAGAAAGACGAGTTCGAGCTCAACATGTGCACCGACGTCGACCGCAACGACAAGGCGCGGATCTGCGTGCCCGGCACGATCAAGGTGCTGGCGCGCCGCCAAATCGAGACCTACTCGAAACTTTTTCACACCGTCGATCATGTCGAAGGCATGCTGCGGCCGGGCTTCGACTTGCTCGATGCGTTTTTGACGCATGCCTGGGCGGTGACGGTGACGGGCGCGCCGAAACTGTGGGCGATGCAGTTCGTCGAGGACCATGAGCGTTCATCGCGGCGCTGGTACGCCGGCGCGATCGGCTGCGTCAACTTTGACGGCAGCATTAATACCGGACTGACGATCCGCACCATCCGCATGAAAGACGGTCTCGCCGAAGTGCGGGTCGGCGCTACCTGCCTGTTTGATTCCGATCCCGCTGCGGAAGACCGGGAGTGCCAGGTCAAGGCCGCCGCGTTGTTCCAGGCGCTGCGCGGCGATCCGGCAAAGCCGCTTTCGGTGTTTGCGCCCGATGCCACCGGGTCCGGCAAGCAGGTGCTGCTGATCGACCACGACGACAGTTTCGTTCACATGCTTGCGGATTACTTCCGCCAGGTCGGCGCCAGCGTCACCGTGGTGAGGTACGTGCATGCGCTCGATATGCTCAAGCGGAACACGTGGGACCTTCTGGTGCTCTCGCCGGGACCCGGCCGCCCCAAAGATTTCGCCATTTCCAAAACCATTGGCGCGGCGCTCGAACAGAAGCTGCCGATTTTCGGCGTCTGCCTCGGCGTGCAGGCGATCGGGGAATATTTCGGTGGCCAGCTCGGTCAACTCCAGCAACCCGCGCACGGGCGGCCGTCGAGAGTGCAGGTGCGCGGCGGGCGGTTGATGCAGAGCCTGCCCAATGAGATCGTGATCGGCCGCTATCACTCGCTCTATGTCGAGCGCGACAGCATGCCGGAGGCGCTGGCGGTGACCGCGACGACGGAAGACGGCGTCGCCATGGCGCTCGAGCACCGGTCGTTGCCGGTCGGCGGCGTGCAATTCCATCCGGAGTTGCTGATGTCGTTGAGCGAAGAGGTGGGATTGCGCATAGTCGAAAACGCGTTCCGGCTCGCCTTGCCGGTCAAATAATCGATTGAGAGGACACTTATGACTTTTGACCATGATCTAAAGGCGACGGTCCGCACCATTCCGGACTATCCCAAAAAAGGCATTCTGTTTCGCGATATCACCACCTTGCTGGCCGATGCTCGCGCGTTCCGCCGCGCGGTCGATGAGCTGGTGCATCCCTGGGCCGGATCGAAGATCGACAAGGTGGCCGGGATCGAGGCGCGCGGCTTTATTCTTGGCGGCGCGGTAGCCCATCAGGTCTCCGCCGGATTTGTGCCGATCCGCAAAAAGGGCAAGCTGCCGCATACGACCGTGCGCATCGCCTATTCGCTGGAATACGGCCTCGATGAAATGGAGATGCACGCGGATGCCGTCCATCCCGGCGAGCGCGTGATTTTGGTGGACGATCTGATCGCAACCGGAGGAACGGCGGAAGGCGCGGTGAAATTGCTCCGCCAGATCGGCGCCAACGTGGTCGCCGCCTGCTTCATCATCGATCTGCCCGACCTCGGGGGAGCTGCGAAGCTGCGGGCGATGGATGTGCCGGTGCGAACGCTGATGAGCTTCGAGGGGCACTGAGAAGGCGGGGGCTATCGCTATCGCTGCAGGATCGAACTCAGCTCAATTTCGCGGAAGCTCAGATAATTTCTGCGGATCCATTGATGCAGTTCGGTCGAGGAATCCTTTTCCTGGCGCAGATATTCGGTAAACGAGAACGGGAGCCGGTCGACATAGGTTTTCAGAAACACCGGCAACGCGGTCAGGCGAAGGATCTGACCGTTTTCGAAGATTTCCGGCAGTTCGCCCCGCACAACGAATTCGTTGTCGACCGTGATCAAATTGTCCTGCGGGATCTGCTGGCGCAACGTCTCATGGCCACGGGCGGAGGCGCGGTCGGTATCGGCGACGAACAGCACGACTGGAACGATGTTGCGCCGAACCGCTTCCTTGATGAAGCCGATTTCCTCCGACATCGTGAAGAACTCGTCGAAAGCGTGGAAACCGAGATCGATCACCTTGGCAATCCCGTCAGCGACGATGATGCGGTCCATCAGCGCCATCTTGCCGAAGGTGTCGATGACATCCGCCGTTTCCGTGATCTGCGGCAGATAATCCAGCAGCGAGGGCTCCTTCAGATTGACATCGAAGGCAGCGACCGCGCCGTTTTTCAGAAGCTGGAATTCGCTCAAAAGCCGCGCGATCAGCGTCTTGCCGACCTGAGGACGAGGCGAGCAGATGATGTAAACCGGCGTGCGAGGCATGAACGGCTATATCAGGCGAAAAAACCGCGTAATCCAGTCCCATCACATCGGCCCAGGCAATTATTTTTCGCCGAGCTTGACGGACTTGGTTGCGCCGACAAGGTCGGTCAATTTGATGCGATCGAACTCGCTCCAGACGTTTGCCAGCCAGTGGCGGACGTAACCGCGCAGCACGAACGAATAATTCGCCGCCTCGTCCTGCACGCCCTTGTTGGCGACGAACTTCAGGAACGGAACCGAGGCGACCTCGACCTGCTCAAAGGCCATTTCGTTGAGCTTGGGGATGGTCAGGTCGGTCGCGTCCTTGATGCGGTGGAAATAGGAATTGTAGGTCGCCTGGTCCCATTCGAAAAAGCTGGTGTTGTTGATGAAGTTCTTCACCAGGAAGTATTTGGCGCCCTGCATGAAACCCGCGGTTTCAGCGATTTCGTCCAGCGACGCGATCGAGGGCCCGAGAATGTGGAACACCGCAAAGGTGATTTGCCCCGACCTTGCCGCGTCGAGAAAGCCGATGTCCCGGAGCGCGGCCAGCACAGGCGACAGCATGCCGGCGCGAACGTCGATGACGGTGACCGACGGGCTCGCGGTGTTCAGCGTATCAAATATCTTCATCTGGTCGGAGGTCGTCGTCATATCGACGATCTCGGTGACCTCGGGATGAAAGCGCTTCAAGGTCCCGCGCGGGGATTTGGTATCGAAAGCACGCGTAGGCACGTTATTGACGCTGAAATAGTCGAGCAACGTCCGTGAGACCGTGGTCTTGCCAACCCCGCCCTTATCAGCACCCACCACAATCACGACTGGCTTCGCCATTGAATTCCCTTAACCCGTCCCGATCGCGGGAGCGATCGGCAAGCCCCCATACCTGCTTTGGGCGCGAACATGGCAGAAAGAAGAAAGAATTCAAATCCCTACGCGGCTGACCGTGCCCATTCGTCCCGGCTTTCCTCAAGGATCGGCCGAGATCGCGCAGTTTTCGAGGCTGGCGGGGCCTGACAGGCCTGCAGCGTTGCTCCGGGCGACGGTTTCCGGACTGCTTGGGCGGGCTCGGTTCAATGCGGTATCGCATCGCCCCACCGCCAGCGCCGGGCTCGGGCGTAATCCGCCTTGGCCCGGCGAGGCACTTTCGCGGCGGTCAGACCGTCCGTTGTGCAGAGTTTCGCCGCTATTTCAGCCTTGCCTGCCAGCGGCGGGGCCAGCACGCGAGCGCGAGGCTGCGCAATCGGTTCTCGCGTGAGGGCGACATAGCTGAACTTTTCATCCTCAAAGGAAAGTTCGGCCTGCTTGATCTGCCGATGCGCCTGCGAGCGCGGCAGCCGTTGGGCGAAGTGGCACCAGTCCGGCGGACTAAGAGGACATTGTCCGTCGTGCGGGCAGGGCGCCGCGACATGCGCGCCCGAGGCGATCAGCTGCTGGCGGATCGCAATGATCCTCTGATAGCCGTCCGGCGTGCCGGGTTCGACAATCAGCAGCGTATTCGCTGTCTTTGCCCACATCAGTTCGGCGAGGGAGGGGCGCTCCGGATCGCTGAGTTCGCCCATGACGTAGCTCGCCACGACGAGATCGGCCGGTTCAGTGCGTGCGAGCGCCGCAAGGGCTTCGGCCCTTTCGTACTTGATTTCGTCCGCACGCGCGCTGCCGCGAACGAGGTCGAGCGCAAGCGTCCGCAGCGCGTCATTGCAATCCAGCAGGGTAAACCTGTTCAGGGTCGAGAAGGCCTCGGCCGCGGCCCAGCTTGCCGTTCCCGGCCCCGCGCCGATATCGATGACGCTTTCAGGCTCGAATCCAGGGCTGATTTCGCGCACCGCGTTCAGGGTTGCGATCACGGCGGCATATGTCGCCGGCATGCGCGCCAGCGCGTAGGCGAGTGCATCGGCCTCGGATTTGATCGTGTTGGAGCCGCCGCCGGCGCGATAATTTTGCGAGATCACGGCGGCCCGTGCGGCCGCGTCGTTGCGCGACAACCCCTGCAGCTTTGCTTCGAGCGCGGCCTTCAACTCGGGGGGAAGGGAAGGTGAGGTCATGGGATTGCATCAAGCAGCCGCCACAAGGATACGGCCGCGGCGATCGAACTTCTGGTCCGCTCGCCTGGCCGGATGATGACGTCAATCCCCGCAATCGTCTATCACGCGACGTCCTGGTCGAGAATTTTCACCGCGTCCTCAAGATCAACCGAAACCAGTTGCGAGACGCCGCGCTCGGCCATCGTGACGCCGAACAGCCGGTTCATTCGCGCCATCGTGATCGGGTTGTGCGTGATGATGATAAACCGCGTCTCGGTCGAGCTCGTCATTTCGTGGAGCAAACTGCAGAACCGCTCGACATTGTGATCGTCGAGCGGGGCGTCGACTTCGTCCAGCACGCAGATCGGCGACGGATTGGTAAGGAATACCGCGAAGATCAATGCCAACGCCGTCAGCGCCTGCTCGCCGCCGGACAGCAGCGAAAGCGTTTGCGGCTTCTTGCCGGGCGGCTTGGCGATGATCTCCAGCCCGGCCTCAAGAGGATCTTCGCTTTCGATCAAATGCAGGGCGGCTTCGCCACCGCCGAACAATTCGGAGAACAGCCGCTTGAAATGGCTGTTGACGACCTCGAACGACGCCAACAGTCTTTCACGGGCCTCGCGGTTGAGGCTCTGGATGCCCTGGCGCAGCCGCTTGATGGCCTCGACCAGATCGTCGCGCTCCGTAGTCAGAGTGGTGTGCTGGGCTTCGACTTCGCGCAGTTCTTCCTCGGCGCGCAAATTGACGGCGCCAAGCCGCTCGCGGTCTCGGCGCAGCTTTTCCAGATTCTCCTCGATCTCGGCGAGCGGCGGCAACTCCGTCCCCGGCTCGATTTCGGCGAGCGCGGCCACCGCTTGCGGGGCGACTTCCAGCATGTCGTGGATTTCGCGTTCGGTATCGGCCAGACGCCGTTTCGCACCATCCATGCGTTCTTCGGCCCGGGCGCAGGCCTCGCGAGCGCTCGACAATGCCTCAAGCGAAGCCTTGGCGGCGCGGTCGGTTTCGGTCATCGCGGTTTCGGCCGCCGCCAACGCGTCGGCGGCGACCCGACGCGCGTTCTCAGCCTGCTCGATCTCCCCGATCAGCGCCCGGCGTTTCTCCGCGAATGCTGCCGGGGCGTTATCAAGTTCGGCGCGCTCGGCCTTTACCTCGGTGACGCGCGATTCCACGGTTACGATTTGCGAGGTCGCAGCTTGCTTGCGGTTCTGCCATTCATTCCGCTCCGCGAGGATGGCCTGCAAACGGCGGTCGGCGAGTTCCGCTTCCCGGGCCAGCGCCTGCGCCTCGGCGCGTACCTGCGCCGCGGCGTGTCGATGGCCCTCGATATCGACACGAACCGCGGCGAGCCTCGTTTCGGCATCCAAACTCGGCGGCAACTCGGCGAGAGCCGCGACGGCGTCCTGCTGTGCGCCTTCGACTTCGGTTCGGTCGATCGAGAGACGGCTATGAGCCTCGAACAGCGCCGATTTGCGCGCGGCGTGACGGTTTATCTCGCGTTCGGTGTTGGCATGGCGTTCGCGAGCTTCGTCGGCCTCACGTTGCGCGGCTCGCCACGCATCGCGGGCGGAGCTTTCAGCGGCCGACGCGGCCTTCAGCTCAGTTTCGGCCGCTTCCAGCGCATGACGCTTGGCAGCGGCGTCGTGGCGGGCCTGCTCAAGCTCGTTTTCGATATCGACCAGTCGCGCCCGCTCGGCCAAACGCCGTGCAGCGCCGGTCGGCGCGTGAGCAGCCGCGACGAAACCATCCCAGCGCCACACATCGCCTTCGGGCGATACCAGCCGCTGGCCCGTTTTCAGTTGTGACACGAGCTCTGCGCCGCGCTCCCTTGAGACGACACCGATTTGCGCGAGACGCCGCGCCAGTTCGGAAGGCCCCTGCACATGCGAGGCAAGGGGCTCGACTCCTGCCGGGAGATCAGGGTCACCTTCTATTATGGCCGCGTTGGTCCAGCGCATCGGCGCCGAGGGATCGACCGGCGCATCGAGATCGTCGCCCAAGGCCGCTCCCAGCGCCTTCTCATAGCCCTTGGCAACGGTCACGCCATCGATGATCGGAGGCCAGAGGTTTTTCGTCTCGCCGTTGACGATTTTGGAGATGGTGCGCGCTTCGGTCTCGAGCCGCTGAACGCGCTTGTCGGCTTCATTCAGTGGAGCGCGCGCGTCCTCCAGCTTTTGCCGCGCGGCGACATGCGTTGCCTCGCTGGCCTGCGCGGTCGTCTCGGATTGGACAAGGCCTTGCTGTGCGTGCTCCACCGCGGCGGCAAGGGGCGAGAGGTCCCCGAGGGCGCTGGTTTGCTCGGCAAGCTTCTGCTCGTCAGCCTGGACGGCGGCGATGTCCTGATCGAGCCGCGCGAGCCGGTCGCGATGAGTGCCGATGCTGGCCTCGAACTGATTGCGCCTGGCGGTGAGGTCGGCGAGAACCGTGGTCAATTCGGTGAACTGACGCTCCGTGTCGGCCAGCGTCGTCTCCGCCTCCGCCACGCGCTCGTCCAAGCCGCTGCGCTGTTCGACGCGCGACTTGATTTCTTGCTTCAATTCGCCGTCTTCGGTGTCGAGCCGCAGCAGCGCCACGTCGGCATCGGATACCTGCTGCTGCTCACGAGCGATGTCGGCAGAAAGCTGCAGCAGCCGGCGATCGAGCTCGGCGGCGCGTTCCCTGGCGCGCTCTTCTTCACGATCGAGCATCTCGCGCGCGCTGGTTAGTCGCTGCAGTCCAGCGGCGGCGCGGGCCTCGTTCTCGCGCAACGCGGGCAGCTCCGAGGCGCGGATCGCCTGGATGCGGGCCGCTTCGGCCTGTTGGCGGGTGCGCTCCGCCATCTCTCGTACGTTCAGGTCGTGGCCGCGCGCGGCTTCAGCCACATCGGCGTTCGCGTCCCTCCAGCGCAAATGGTACAGCATAGCCTCGGCCTTGCGCACCTTGGCGGCTACTTCACGGAAGCGGATCGCCTGGCGGGCCTGCTTCTTCAGGCCGTCCATCTGTCCGGCCAATTGCCCGATCACATCCTCGACGCGTGTGAGGTTGGTTTCAGCCGCCTTGAGCCGCAATTCCGCCTCGTGCCGGCGCGCATGGAGACCGGCGACGCCTGCGGCATCCTCCAGCACGCGGCGGCGCTGTTCCGGCTTGGCCTGGATAATCTCGCCGATCTTGCCCTGGTGAACCAGCGCGGGCGAACGCGCGCCGGTCGCCGCATCTGCAAACAGGAGCTGCACGTCCCGGGCGCGCACGTCCCGGCCATTGATCCGATAGACCGAACCCGCCTCGCGTTCGATGCGGCGCGAAATCTCCAGCGTCTCGCGATCATTCACAGCCGCCGGCGCGGAGCGCTCGGCATTGTCGATCGTCATCACCACTTCAGCGTGATTTCGCGCCGGACGATTGCCCGAACCGGCAAAGATCACCGCGTCCATGTCAGCGGCGCGCAGTGACTTGTGCGAAGTTTCGCCCATCGCCCAGCGTAACGCTTCGACGAGGTTCGACTTGCCGCAGCCGTTCGGACCGACCACGCCCGTCAGCCCTGGTTCGATCACAAAGTCAGTGGGTTCGACGAACGACTTGAAACCTTGGAGGCGCAGGCGCGTGAGTTTCATGAACACGATTTTCTGTTGGCAGGTCGCGAATCTCCCTGCCGGGACAGTACCATAGAAGGCAATGTCAGTGTGTGGGCTAACCGCTCCTGCGGCTCTCGGCGGGGACAATGGCGAGGCCGCGGGAAGAGGGCAACCGCTGCCCCAAGCTTTTCCCAAGGGTTTTTCTCAAGCCGTTTTCCTGAGCCGTTTTCGTAGCTTAAGGGTACGTATCAATTCCGAGCCGGAAGGTACGACGTCAGCTCTTCAGGAGGGAATTGATGCGCTTGCTGAACTCCTCGAACGTGGTCTCGCCCTTTATCTTCTCGCCATTGACGAAAAAAGTCGGCGTCGAGTTGACCTTCAGCATCTCGCTGGCGTATTTCTGATCTGCGGCAATCTTGTCGAGCAACGACTGATCCTTAAGGCACGCTTCGACCGCTTGCTGGCTGAGGCCGGCTTGTTTGCCGATCCGCGTCAGGGTTTCGGTGGTATTCTTTGTCACCCATTCGTTCTGCTGCCTGAACAGCATGTCCACCACGGCGAAATACTTCCCGGCATCGTCCTTGGCGATGCAGCGCGCCAGCATCGAACCGGCGGCCGCCTTGATGTCGAGCGGAAATTCGCGGAATACGTAACGCACCTTGCCGGTGTCGATGTATGCCGACTTGATCTTCGGAAACACTGCTTCGTCGAAAGCCGCGCAGTGCGGACAGGTCATTGATGCGTATTCAACGATCGTCACGGACGCGGTGGCGGGGCCCAACGCCATGTCCGGCAGAGATTGCGGCTTCGCAACATCGGAAGCGGTCTTGCGCCATGACTTCAGTGATCAATCGCAGCGGCGAAACGCCCGCCAAACCGGCAAGTCCGGCCAGTGACAAGGCAGCGGTGAAGGCGCGGCGCGTGATGAACAAAGGTCTGCTCCCGGAAAAAGGCGCTCGCGCGCAAAAAACATCAGCAATGGCACTTTGCGCTAGCTTGAAAAGAGGATTGTGGCAATGGCGTGCGGTAAAGTCGCATGCTTTGGGCAATCTCAATTTCGCTTGATCGAGGCGCCGAGCCGGGCCAGAGCCGCCCGCAATTCCTCGTCCTCCACCGAAGCCAGGGTGTCCGCGATCTTGGCGACCGATTCCGGGTCCGGCGCAGGAGGCGGCTCAGGCCGATCCCGGCGTGAAAGCGGCGCCTGCCTCAACGCTAGCCGTCCCACCGCGCTCCAGCCGAAGAAGCGATTGACCCGCTCCAGGATCACCTCAGAGGAGTGCTGAATTTCGAGGGCCATCGGCCCCTCTACCCGCAGCACCAGTGTAGCCGGTTGCTGCGGCTGTCCTTCCACCGGCCGCGGCCATTGCATTTTCAGGGGCTCTGAATGAGCCGCAATGTCGGGTCCAGCGATTTCGGCCCAGCGCGTCACCAACTCGCGGGCCGCAAAGCCCTGCTTGGCGTAGGCGTCGGAAAATACGCCGCTGAGCAGGACGGATAACGGCTTGGCGCTGACCGGGCGGGGTTTGAACATCGGCCGCTTATATCACAGCGGACAGATCAGAGCGTTACCAGCGCTTGGAACCGAACGCTTTTGACCGGGCCTTGTGTTCCCGCCCAATTCGCCTTTCGATCGGCTTCGCAAGAAACACGTGGATGTTCGCGCGAACGGCGGCGATGACGTGGAGAAACGGCTGGCTCCGCACTACGCTGTCGGCATGAAATCCTCCGCAAACGCGAAAGCACGCGAACCTTCGGCGGGCTCGGTAGGGAAGAACCGTCCCGTGCTGTTGCTTGACTGGTACGATCGCCACCGCCGATTGCTGCCATGGCGCTCGCCGGCAGGCGAGCGCGCCGACCCGTACCGGGTGTGGCTGTCGGAAATCATGCTGCAGCAGACCGGCGTTAAAACCGTGGGGCCGTATTTCCAGAAGTTCGTTGCACGTTGGCCCGACGTTGAGGCGCTCGGCTCCGCCTCGCTTGACGAGGTGCTGCGGATGTGGGCGGGGCTCGGCTATTATTCGCGTGCGCGCAATCTGCACGCCTGCGCGGTCGCGGTGGTGAGCGATTATTGCGGGATATTTCCGGATAATGAGGGCGGGTTACGCACCCTGCCGGGTATCGGTCCGTACACCGCGGCTGCGATTGCGGCGATTGCCTTCAACCGCCACACCATGCCGGTCGATGGCAATATCGAGCGCGTCGTATCGCGACTGTTCGCTGTCGAGGAGCCGTTGCCGCAGGCCAAGCCGTTGATCCAACAACTTGCGACAACCTTGCTAGGCACGGCTCGGCCCGGCGACCAATCTCGCGCACGCGACGAGGAATCTCGCGCTGGGGATAGCGCACAGGCGTTGATGGACTTGGGCTCGTCGATCTGCACGCCAAAGAAGCCGGCTTGCGCGCTGTGTCCGCTCAATGAGGATTGCGTGGCGCGCTTGCGCGGCGATCAGGAAGCGTTTCCGCGCAAGGCGCCGAAGAAATCGGGCGCGCTTCGCCGAGGCGCCGCGTTCGTCATTACTGGCGGCGATTGTTTACTGGTGCGCAGCCGGCCCGAGAAGGGCCTGCTCGGCGGCATGACGGAAGTACCGGGCTCAAGCTGGCTCACCGGGCAACACGACAAAGCGGCGCTGGAGCAGGCGCCGCTGATCGAGGGCATCACCCGCTGGCACCGCAAGATGGGTGTCGTGACCCATGTATTCACGCACTTTCCGTTGGAGCTCGCCATCTACACCGCGAAGCTTCCCACGCGCTCAAGCGCGCCGCCGGGAATGCGATGGGTGCCGGTCGCGACGCTTGCCGATGAGGCGTTGCCAAGCCTCATGCGCAAGGTGATCGCGCACGGGCTGAACAAGTAAGCGTCGTCCAGGGCGCCGAAACACGTTTGCGCGCATGGGCTACGCAGCCTTGCTCCGCTTCGCGCCGTCCAGCTCCCGCCCGGTTGTGAGCATCAGGTTGCGCAGCCAGATCGACCCCAAGTCCATCTGGGCGCGCGTCGGATAAAACATGAATTGTTCGTCGATGCCGGGGTCGAGTGGAGGCGCAACGCTCATCAGCGATAATTGCCTCGCCAGCGCATTGATCAACCGTTGGGGCACGAAAGCAACGAGATCGGTGCGCGCGGTAACGTGAAGCGCCTCGATATAGCCGGGTACGACAAGCGCAATCCGCCGCTCGATCCCATTCTTGCGCAACCAGCCGTCGACCAGATCCTCGCTCTGGCCACGAATGATGACCGCGACATGGCTTGCGCCGAGGAAGGCCTCACGCCGTTTCAGCTTGGCGGCGACGGGATGACGACGGCGCACGGCGAGCGCATCGCGGTCAGTATATAGCAATTGGCGGTGAAAACCCTTGAAGGCGTCCCCGATGCTGATCACGAGGTCGATGGTGCGGGCGAATTCGGGGGTGAAGATTGCGGGCCCCCGCCACGGCACCACTTCGATCCGTATGTTGGGTGCGGTACGCGTGATCTTCGCCATCAACGGCGGCATCAGGAGTTCGACCGCCAGATCGGGCATCATCAGGCGGAAGTGCCGTTCGCTGCGCGCGGCATCGAATGACTCAGGCACGAACAGGCCTCGTACCTGCTCAAGCGCCTGGGCCAACGGCGCGCGCAGCGCCTGGGCGCGCGGCGTGAGTTCCATGCGCGCGCCATTACGAACCAGCAAGGGATCACCAACGACATCGCGAAGTCTTTGCAACGCATGAACTCGCGGCTGGCTGCGAGAGGCCGATCCGCATGGCGGCACGGCTGACGTTGGCTTCCTTTAGGAGCGCCTCGAGCGCGACCAGCAGATTGAGGTCAAGTGATTTCAAATTCATGGGGTGAATATAAACCATATCCAGCATCGATTGGAAGAATGATGCCCAAGTGCGCAAGGATGAGGCGATAGGCGAACTCAGGGAGAGCCACATGAGCGCATCGGAAAACAAGAAATTAGTGAAGCAGGTCTACGCGGATGCGGCGAGCCGCAGCGGAACCACGTTCGCCGACCGCCTCGCCCCCGATGCGAGCTGGATTGTCACCGGACAATACTCGTGGTCGCATGAATTCAGGGGGCGTGACGCCATCTTGAGCGGGCTGATGGGCCATTTCCGCTCGTTTTTCGCAGAGCGGCCGCGGACGGTGGCGTTCAATTTCATCGCTGAAAGCGATTTTGTGGTGGTGGAGTCCCGCGGGGACAATCTCACCAAGTCGGGCGAGCGCTACGATAACCAGTATTGCATGATCTACCGCATCGAGAACGGCAAAATCAAGCAGATCAAGGAATATTGCGACTCCGCACTGGTCGAGCGGGTGCTGGGACCTTTTCCTGAAGCCCGAAAGCACACCGTCGGTTGAAAAGGAGTCAGTCGTGGTAGTCGCGACGAGGGCCGTTGCCCGTCACCACCGATGTCTGCTGCTGCACAACTCGCCAGCTGACATCGATGGCTTTGGTTCGCTGATTCCGCCGGGACGAGCGAGGGAAGGCGATTATCCCAATCGCCTGATTACGCCACCTTGGCCTTGAGATGACCGAACATGATCTTGCGCGCTTCGTCGTCCATTTCGGCCTTGAAGGTGAACTTGTCCTTTAGCGCGACGGCGCGGGGCGCTGCCGGCCGGGCCGAGACCTCGTCCACCAACCGCTTCACGTTCGGATATTTTGTATAGACGTCGTCGCCGAGCACGAAGGGCGCGAGACGCGCCCAGCCCCAGAACGCCATATCCACGATTGTGTAGGTATCGCCGACCATGTAGCGGCTCTTGGCGAGATGGTCGTCGAGGATTTTGTAGTGGCGATGCGCCTCGAACTGATAACGGTTATGCGCATATTCCAGATCTTTCGGCGCGAAGTGCTTGAAGTGCACCGCCTGGCCCGAATAGGGGCCGATGCCGGTTGCGATGAACATCAGCCATGACAAGAGCTGTCCGCGGTTTTGCGGCGTATTGGGCGGAAGAAACTTGCCAGTCTTTTCGGCGAGGTACAAAAGAATGGCGTTGCTGTCGAAAACGAACACGCCGTCGTCGTCAATCGCCGGCACCTTGCCGTTCGGGTTCACTTTGAGAAATTCCGGCTTGAACTGTTCGCCTTTGCGGGTGTCGACTGGGACGAGTTCATAAGGCAGGCCGGTTTCTTCCAGGAAGAGCGCGATTTTGTTCGGGTTTGGGGCGCCGTTGAAGTAAAATTTGAGCATCAGAAATCTCCTTGCTTTCGTTGCAGCTGATTGTCGGGGGACACGGCGTCGCGCCGCGGACAATACGTCCATGCTCAAATTTCAGCGAAGAGTGCAAGGGACGAGTTTGTGAGTGGGACAAGCGTTCTGCTTGCACGCGGATCTGGATCGCAGGTCCAACCGACACAATCGGCTTTACCGTCACTCCCAGCTTCCGCTGGGCGCAAGGTCCCGATCGGCGCCGGGACGATCAGCCCGCCACCATCTCCGAGCGGATTTCGGCGCGCAACTCGTCGATCAGCTTGAGGCCGTTCTTGGTCTCGATGTGCCAGAACGTCCAGCCGTTGCAGGCGCCGGAGCCCTGCGCCACCGCGCCGATCCGGTGAATCGAGCCGACCTTTTCGCCGAGCATGATGGCGCCGTCGGCCCGGACCAGCGCGCCGTGGCGCTTCCTGGAATCGAACAGTTTCGTGCCGGGCAAAATCATGCCGCGCTCGATGAGTTCGGAAAACGCAACTCTGGGCGCATCGCGGGCCGTCATGAATGGCGCGAGTGTCGCTTCGGGAAGCGGCTCGACCGCGGCAATGCGCGCTTGCGCCGCGGCCGCATAGATCTTGTCGCGTTCGAAGCCGATGTAGCGTCGGCCGAGACGTTTGGCTACGGCACCCGTGGTGCCGGTGCCATTGAAGGGGTCGATCACCAGGTCGCCCGGTTTCGATGACGACAGCAGCACGCGCGCCAGCAGGCCCTCGGGCTTCTGCGTCGGATGAACTTTCTTGCCATCCGCGCCTTTGAGGCGTTCTTCGCCGGTGCAAAGCGGGATCAGCCAGTCGGAGCGTGCCTGCACGTCCTCATTCGCCGCCTTCAACGCCTCGTAGTTGAAAGTATAACCCTTGGCCTTTTCATCTCGGGCCGCCCAGATCATCGTCTCATGCGCGTTCGTGAAGCGCCGGCCGCGAAAGTTCGGCATCGGATTGGTCTTGCGCCAGACGATGTCGTTGAGGACCCAAAATCCGAGGTCCTGCATGATAGAGCCGACGCGAAATATATTGTGATACGAACCGATCACCCACAAAGTCGCTGACGGTTTCATGGCGCGGCGACAGGCGAGGAGCCAGGCGCGGGTGAAGTCGTCGTAGGCGGCGAAAGATGAAAACTTGTCCCAATCATTGTTGACGGCATCGACGTGGGATTCGTCAGGACGCTTGAGATCGCCCTTGAGCTGCAGATTGTAAGGCGGATCTGCGAAGACCAGATCGACTGAGCCCGCCGGCAATTTCGATATCTCGGCGATGCAATCGCCTACGATGACGCGGCTGTCTGAATCGGACTCGAATTTAGTGCGGGGCGCCCTTGCAGACGCCCCGCGACGCGACACAACCATGATTCAAACTCTGACTCAGGCGACGCTGTCGGCGACGCGGGACTAAACAACCGACTGACCACACATTGACGAGGCAAAGTAAAAATCGACTTAACCGAGCAATTCTTTCACGCTAGGCAATTTTTGCCGGGCGGGTTATTGATTAAAGCGATGGAGATTTTACGTTTGTGCTGCGTTGAGCATGCGCCGGTGCGCTTTTGGAACACGAACTGCACGATTGAAATGAGGGTAATCCGCCATGCGTTACGATGATTTTCGTCGCAGCGATGACATCGAGGACCGTCGCGCCGATAGCGGCGGGATGATGGGAGGCGGCGGTGGCCTGGGTTTACCGATGGGAGGCGGCGGTCTTGGCATCGGCACGATCATCGTACTCGGTCTGATCAGCTACGCTTTCGGCATTGATCCGCGCCTCTTGATCGGCGGTGCGGAGATGGTCAATGGCGGTCGTCAGGTTCAAACCGATCGCGGATCCGGGCCAGCGAAAACCGGCGCGCCGACCGACGAGATGGGCAGCATGATCTCCGGCATCCTCGGCGAGATCGACGATCGGTGGAGCGAAATATTCCAGGCCAGCGGGCAAACCTATTCGGGCCCCAAGGTCGTACTGTTTCGCAATGCCACCAATGGCGGCCGCTGCGGCATGGCCCAGTCAGCCATGGGGCCGTTCTATTGCCCACCGGACCGTAAGATATTTCTCGATACTGGATTTTTCCGCGAGGTGGAAACGCGCTTCCACGGTTGCTCGGGGAATGCCTGCAAATTCACCGCGGCCTATATCATCGCCCACGAAGCCGGGCATCACATCCAGAACCTCTTGGGGATCCTGCCGCGCGTGACGAAGCTGCAACAGCAGAGCGGTGACAAGGTCGAGTCCAATGCGCTTCAAGTGAAGGTCGAGCTGCAGGCCGATTGCCTGTCGGGCGTCTGGGTCAACCGCGAGGAGAAGAAGCGTCCGGGCTTCCTCGAAGCGGGCGACATCGATGCCGCATTGAGGACGGCCTCCGCGATCGGCGACGACACGCTGCAACGGCAGGCCACCGGTCGTGTGGTGCCTGACTCCTTTACCCACGGCTCAGCCGCGCAGCGAAAGCAATGGTTCATGACCGGCTATCAGAAAGGCACGGTCCAGGCCTGCAATACGTTTGGGGCGGGGGCGCTCTGACCATGTCCGCCGTGGACGGATCGCGACAGTTCATCCCGCTCAACATCGCGGTGCTGACGATTTCCGACACGCGAGCTCTGGCGGATGACAAATCCGGCGCCACGCTGGCGGACCGCCTTACCGCGGCCGGCCACCATCTCGCAGCGCGTGAGATCATTCCCGACGAGGTCGATGCGATCCGCCTTGTGGTCAAGAAATGGATCGCCGATCCCGGCATTGATGTCGTCGTCACCACCGGTGGCACCGGCTTTACCGGCCGTGACGTGACGCCGGAGGCAATCGAACCACTGTTTGAAAAGCGCATGGATGGTTTCTCGATCGCATTTCACATGCTGAGCCACGCCAAGATCGGCACGTCGACCATTCAGAGCCGCGCGACTGCCGGCGTGGCGGGCGCTACCTTCATCTTCTGCCTGCCGGGCTCACCCGGCGCCTGCCGCGACGGTTGGGACGGCATTCTTGCAGCCCAGCTCGACTACCGGACACGGCCCTGCAATTTCGTCGAAATCATGCCACGGCTTGATGAGCATCTGCGACGGCCAAAAGCGAAGAGCTCGTCATGAAAACCCTCTACAGTTTCAGCTCCCAGGTTTCGCCGAGCAGGTCGACGCCGAAACTATGGTGCGGCTCGGTGGCAACCCGGCGAAATCCGACGCGCTGATAAACGGCGCGCGCGGCGACAAGAATACTCTGCGTCCATAGCGTGATCGTTTTGTAGCCGGCCTCGCGGGCAAAGCGGACGCATTGCTCGGTCAGGGCCCGACCGATACCGAGCCCGCGCCCGTCTTTCTCCACCAGCAGCAGGCGAAGTTTTGCGACGTCGTCGGCCTCCTTGACCAGGAAGACCGAACCGACTGGCGCGCCGTCCATTTCCGCGATCCAGCAATGCTCATGCAATGGATCGAACGACTTGATGAATTGCGCCGTGATTTCGGCGACCAGCGCCTCGAAAGTGAGGTCCCAACCATATTCGCGCGCATAGATCACACCGTGACGTGAAACCACCCAGCCAATGTCGCCGGGGCGGTGGCTTCGCAAGAGGAACCCGCGATTTGTGCTAGCCGGCCGCTCCAACGCGTCTTCGATAACTGTCATCGCCTTGACGAGGGCGGCGCGCGCGCCATCGTCAAGTTTGCCGAGCAGAGCGGCGACCTGGTCGTTCGAGCGGCGGTCGAGTTCGGCAAACGCGGCCCGGCCCTTCACCGTCAGTGCGATATCGCTGGCGCGACGGTCGGCCTTGGACGGCTTTCTCGCCACGATCTGCCGGCGCTGCAGCGTCTGCAAGGTGCGGCTCAGGAATCCGGCATCGAGGCCGAGCGCGCGTACCAGATCGGTGGCGGTGCAGCCCGGACGGGCTGCGATCTCGTAAATGATCCGGGCTTCCTGCAGCGTCCAGGCGCTAGCCAGAATGTTGGGCTCGATGATGCCAAGCTTGCGCGTGTAGAAGCGGCTGAAACCCCTGACGGCTGCAATCTGATGCACAAGCAGCGGGCCTTGCGGCATATTTGACTTCATCAAGCTATTATTTGACGGAATCAAGTATGTTGCAACACCCTAATCAGGCGACGATAATCCGGCTGCGAAGCCGCGTGCGGGAGGAGCGGCCGAGCCGTCGCAGCAGTCTGGCCTCGGAGCCGCGCGCATCCGGCGCGTAACCGCCGAGCCGTTCGTAGTGATCTCTTGCGATCAGCAAGCCCTGGTCCGCACACGGTCCCGCGATCGTTCTGGCGATGAATTTGAGAACGTCCCTCGGGGTGGTGTCGGCATACGGCGAGCGGGCGTAGCGGAATACGGCTGCTCGCGGGCGGCCGCTGAGTGAAACGCGCTGGATGAATTGCGTGGTCTCCTCGATCCAGCCGCTGTCGAGCACCGCGCCCGCGTGCAGAAACATCAGCCAGGTCGACCGGGCCTGTTGCGCACCGGCCGCCAGCGCCGCCGCGCGCGACCCCTCAAATCGCAAGAAGCGGCACCCGGCCACATCGGCGACGCGCTCGATCACGCCATTGCCGGTTCGGTCGAGCAGCAAGACTTCACGGATCAGGCCCGAGGCGGCGCCGGGCACCAGCGCGGCGAGCGTCGCGACGGCCGGCTGTTCGATACCTTCGGTCGGAATGATGATGCTCAACATGAACAGCGCTTTGTGGGCCCAAATCGTGGAGAACGCGCTCTGTTATCACCTTGTCACAATCAAAACAGCCCGGGAGGCTGCAGCTTTTTCGGGCGACGCAAAAACCAATGCGACACCGGGCCGCATTTCAATGTTCTTGATTTGTTCTGATGACGTGCTATGTTCCCTTCATGAGTTCGAGCATCCTCTCATGCCCTCAAGCACCCGCCGGTCACGGCGCCCTCCGAACCGGCGGGTGCTCCTTCGGATTTTCCTGAACTCGCGGTGGCGATAGATCGCGAGCGGCGGCGCGGACGCGGCGCGCAAACCAACGCCAGCGGCCGTTACGAAGCCGAGGCGCGCGTTGCCTTCGACGATGGCTGGCACAGTCTGGAAGAGCTGCCCTCTTTCAAGACAACCGTTTCCCTCGACACCTCGCGTAAGGTGATCGCTCGCAACGATTCTCCCGATATCGGCTTCGACCGCTCGATCAACCCGTACCGAGGTTGCGAGCACGGCTGCGTGTACTGCTTTGCCCGGCCGACCCATGCCTTTCTCGGGCTGTCGCCAGGTCTCGATTTCGAATCGAAGCTTTTGGCGAAGCCGGATGCCCCGGTGCTTCTTGAAAAGGAACTGGCGGCGCCAAATTACGAGCCACGGATGATCGCGATCGGGACCAACACCGATCCCTACCAGCCGATCGAGCGCGAATACAAGATCATGCGGGGCATTCTCGAAGTTCTGGAGCGGGCCGGGCATCCGGTTGGCATTGTAACCAAGTCGGCGCTGGTGGTGCGGGACACCGATATTCTGGCGCGGATGGCGAAGCGCAATCTGGTAAAGGTCGCTGTTTCCGTGACAACGCTGGATCCCGGACTTGCGCGCACCATGGAGCCGCGCGCCTCGACTCCGGCCCGCCGGCTGGAAGCCTTGAGGAAGTTGTCGGAGGCGGGCGTACCCACCACGGTGATGGTGGCGCCGGTAATCCCGGCGCTGAATGACTCCGAGGTCGAGCGTATTCTCGATGCAGCCGCGCACGCCGGCGCCAAGGAAGCCAGCTATGTCCTGCTGCGATTGCCGCTCGAAGTGCGTGATATTTTTCGCGAATGGCTGATGGCCAACTACCCGGACCGTTATCGTCACGTGTTCACGCTGATCCGCGACATGCGCGGCGGGCGCGACTACGATTCGCAGTGGGGTTCGCGGATGAAAGGCACCGGACCGATGGCCTGGATGATCGGCCGGCGGTTCGAAGTCGCCTGCGAGAAACTCGGGCTCAACAAGCGACGGTCGAAATTGACCACCGATCATTTCGCACGGCCGAAGCGAAACGGGCAGCAACTGAGCCTGTTCTAGGCCGATATTGGTGCGCTTCCACTCGCCGGACTAGCTGTCGTGATTGAATAGCAGGAGTTCCCGGTTGCGCGGGTGCCGTTCGTTCAGCACGATGCCGGCATGATTTGGGACAAGTCCGCAAAAGATCCAGCCAAGCTGCCGAAAGGCGTCATCGCGATAGCGGCACCAAGCTTTCGCCGCGAGCGCGCGCTGATCAAACGCGGGATCTGGCCCGTGGCGGGTTGCGATGAGGCCGGCCGAGGTCCGCTGGCGGGTCCAGTGGTGGCAGCGGCCGTCGTGCTCGACCCCAAAAACGTTCCAAAGGGTATCGACGATTCCAAGCGTCTGACCCCCGAGCGCCGCGAGGAACTGTTTGAGGAAATCTGCGCAACGTCTTCGTTTGCCGTCGCTTTCGCCTCCACAGCGCGGATTGATCGCGACAACATTCTTCGCGCTTCGTTGTGGGCTTTGGCGGGCGCCATCCGGGCGCTTCCCGAAATGCCCAAACACGTATTCGTTGATGGCCGCGACCGGATCGATACGGCCTGCGAATGCGAAGCCGTGATCGGCGGCGACGGCCTGATCGTATCGATTGCGGCGGCGTCCATCATCGCCAAGGTTACACGTGATCGCCTGATGTGCGCGCTCGCTCAGGACTGTCCGGGTTATGGTTTCGAGTCCCACAAGGGTTACAGCGTGCCGGAACATCTGCGGGCGCTGGACCGGCTCGGACCCTCAGCGCACCACCGCAGTTTCTTTGCCCCGGTCATCGCCGCGCGAGAAAAGCATCACCCCTCGACGATCGGCGGCGACCTCCTTGCCGTGGATAGGTCGATCGAAATCAGCGTTTCGCCAATCGTCTAAGCGCGGTTGCTTCGACGGCTTGCGCGCTCTATCACCTTTGCGATGAACAGGGCCGGCTGACAACGCCGGTCCGGCACTTCGGGCGGTTCATGCGTTTCACTTCCCTTGTCATTGAACTGATTCGCGCCCGGCCGCGGTTTGTGGTCTGCGTCGTGTTGCTTTGTCAGGCAGTGCTGTGGCTGCTTGTCGCTCTTGTGTTTTATCGAAGCCCTCCGGGCGATGTCGCGACCGTCCTGGCCTTTGGCCGGGAATACCAGGTCGGCACCGATCTCGGGCCGCCGTTGGCCGCCTGGCTGGCAGACATAGCGTTTCGCGCTGCCGGCAATCACATTTTCGGTGTGTATCTTCTGTCGCAGCTTTGCTCGGTCGCGACGCTCTGGACGTTGTACCTGCTGGCGCGCGCCGTGGTCGGGCAGCAACACGCGGTGCTAGCGGTGTTGCTGACGATGACCGTCACGGCATTTAGTTCGCCCAGTCTTGAATTCGGCCCGCTGGTGCTGGCGCGACCGCTCTGGGCCCTGCTTCTGTTGCATTCCTGGCAATTGATTGGGCAAAACCGGCGCAACGCCTGGTTCGCATGGTCGATTGAAGCCGGACTGTTGTTGCTGACGACCTCCGCCGGGATCGGCCTGTTGCTGCTGATTGCCGGATTTGCGGGTGCGACCGCGCGAGGGCGGCGCACGCTTTTGTCATTGGATCCGTTGTTCGCGGTGCTGGTGATTGTCGTCCTCGCTTTGCCGTATCTGATCTGGGTCATTCGCGCCGATACACTTGGGCTACCCTCGTGGCCGGCGATTTTCGACCTCAGCGGGAAAGCGCTGCACTGGGTCTGGCTGGTCGCGGGCTTGCTGGTCGCAACGTCCGGAGCAGTTCTGCTCGTTTTGCTCAATTCCGGTTGGTTCGGCCGCAGCTCCGAAGAAGCGCCAATCATCTACCGCGGGCCGGTTGAGCCACTGGCACGCAATTTCGTCTATTTCTTCGCCGTCGCTCCGGCGCTTGCCGGAAGCATTATTGCCGGCATGTTCGATCTCGATCGTGTCGTGGGCGGAGCAGGTATTGCGCTCTTGATGTCCGGGCTGGCCTTGATCGTCGCGGCTGGCGATCTTGTTCAGTTGCGGCATCATCGGATGCTGCGCTCGGTCTGGGCGGCGGCAATTGTCTTGCCTGCGCTGGCAGTGGTCGGGGCCACGCTGTTTCTGCCGTGGACAGCCGGCACCGAGGTTTCGACGGCGCTACCGGCGAAGGCAATCGCGCGTTTCTTCGGCGACAGTTTCGAGCGGCGCACCAACCACAGGCTGCCGGCTGTCACCGGTGATGCGCAGCTTGCCAGTCTGGTCGCGCTTGATACCGGTCGACCGCATTTATTTCTCGACGGCGCGCCGCAGCGCACGCCGTGGCTGACGCTCGCCAAGTTTCATGAGACCGGCGGCGTCGTGGTCTGGCGTGCGTCCGACACCTCGGGGGCTCCGCCGGCTGATGTCGCGAGCCGGTTTCCAGACCTCGTGCCGGAAGTGCCGCGCGCGTTCGAATGGCTGGTGAACGGCCGCCAGCCCTTGTTGCGGATCGGCTGGGCCATCGTTCGGCCGAAAGCACCCTGAGTTCTCAGGACGAAAGAGTTTCCAGCGCCTTGGCGATAGCGCGGAGATCCTGCCAGGACATCCGCTTATATGACGGAGACCGCAACAGATACGCTGGGTGGAACGTCGCAATCGCGGGAATGATGCGAGTGCCGGTGTCATAGTCGAACCACTTGCCGCGGGTCTTCATGATACCCTCGCGCGTCGACAGCAGGGTCTGGGTCGAGGGATTGCCAAGCGTCACCAGCAGATCCGGATTCACCAGTTCGATTTGCCGCTGGATGAAAGGCAGACAAATTTGCGTTTCCAGCGGCGTCGGCGTGCGATTGCCAGGCGGACGCCACGGAATGACGTTGGCGATGTACGCCTTGCTGCGATCGAGCCCGATTGCAGCGATCATGCGGTCCAGCAACTTTCCCGAAGGTCCCACAAACGGCAGTCCCTCGAGATCTTCCTCACGTCCGGGCGCTTCGCCGACGAACATGATGCGCGCTTTTGGATTGCCATCTGCGAACACCAGACGAGTAGCGGTGTGTTTCAGCGCGCAATCCTCGAATTTCTCCAACAGCTCGCGCAAGGCCTCGAGGGTCGGCGCACTCCGCGCGGCCTCCCTCGCTGAGGCGATCGCCGCATCTGGCGCAGGTGCGGCCACCCCGGGTGCAGCGGGAACAGCAGTGGCGATTCTTCTGGTTGGCTGAGCCGACGCGGTCTCACCGACCGCTGCAGTCACGTCGGGATCGGCGAGCCGGTTGACCGGCTCCTCCGTCAGAGCACAGTCCACCCCGGCCTCCAGATAGAAGGCCAGCAATTGCTGTATGTTAGGCGCGGGTTCGGGCGTCATGGCTCATCGCTTCAATACCGGGCCAATCTAGAATGGATACGTCGATAGCGAAACGCCCCAATCGGCATTCCGCGGTTGTTCTTCGCCTGAAAATCGGAAACAACCGGAGCAATAAGCGCCATCAGCCGAACGGAATCCGGTTTTGCGTCCGGTCGCGCGCCAAGCTATTGATTGGGCGCACGATCCTCGTCGCCGAACCACTCACGCCCGGACAGGCGCGAGCGCGGGCCCTGGCGGAGATTGCGCAACAAATTATTTCGATGCCACTGAGATCAGATCATGAGCACTGAAGAACTGCCCCCGCGCGAATCCATGGAATTCGACGTTGTGATCGTCGGCGCCGGCCCCGCCGGGCTTACCGCGGCGATCCGGCTAAAGCAGCTCAATCCCGATCTCGGCATTGTGGTGGTGGAGAAGGGCTCTGAGGTCGGCGCGCATATCCTGTCGGGCGCGGTGATCGATCCAGTTTCGCTGGACAAGCTCCTTCCGGGCTGGCGCGAGGACGGCGATTGTCCGCTGAAAACCCAGGTCAAGGACGATCGCTTTTACTGGATGACGGCGGGTACTGCGATCCGGCTCCCGAACATCATGATGCCGCCGCTGATGAGCAATCACCACTGCTACATCGGCTCGCTCGGCAGCCTGTGCCGCTGGCTCGCGAGCAAAGCCGAGGCGCTCGGCGTCGAAATTTATCCGGGGTTTGCCGCGGTCGAGGTGCTGTACGACGAAGAGGGCGCGGTGCGCGGCATTGCCACCGGCGACATGGGTATCGCCAGGGACGGTTCACGCAAGGACTCCTTTACGCGAGGAATGGAACTGCTTGGCAAATACACGCTGTTTGCGGAAGGCGCCCGCGGCAGCCTGACGAAACAGTTGATCGCGAAATTCGCGCTCGATACCAACAGCGAGCCGCCGAAATTCGGCATCGGCCTGAAAGAGGTCTGGCAGATCGATCCGGCCAAGCACCGCAAGGGTCTGATCCAGCATTCGTTCGGATGGCCGCTGAACAATTCGACCGGCGGCGGCTCGTTTCTCTATCACTACGACGACAATCTGGTCGCCGTCGGCTTTGTCGTGCACCTGAATTACGACGATCCATATTTATCGCCGTTCGATGAATTCCAGCGCTTCAAGACTTATCCGGCGATCCGCGAAACATTCGAGGGCGGCAAACGGCTGGCCTATGGCGCGCGCGCCATCACAGAAGGCGGCTATCAGTCCGTGCCGCGCCTTACGTTTGCAGGCGGTGCGCTGATCGGCTGCGCGGCCGGATTCGTGAACGTGCCGCGCATCAAGGGCGTGCATAATGCGATGGGCAGCGGACTGCTCGTGGCCGAACATCTCGCCAGCGCGCTGGGAGCCGGCCGCGCCAACGACGAACTGGCCGCATACGAGAACGCATGGCGCACATCGCAGATCGGCAAGGATTTGTATCCGGTTCGCAACGTAAAGCCGCTGTGGTCGAAGTTCGGCACCATCATCGGCGTTGCCCTCGGCGGCCTCGACATGTGGTGCAACACGCTGGGCTTCTCGCTGTTCGGAACGCGGTCACATGCCAAGCCCGACCGCGCAACACTCGATCCGGCGAAAACGCATCAACCGGCCGCCTATCCGAAGCCGGACGGCAAATTGACATTCGACAGGTTGTCTTCGGTGTTCGTTTCCAACACCAATCACGAGGAAGACCAGCCGGTTCATCTCAAGGTCGCTGACATGGACCTGCAGAAGACCTCAGAGCACGATGTCTATGCGGGACCATCAAACCGGTATTGCCCTGCCGGGGTGTATGAATGGGTCGAGGAGCCGGCAGGGCCGCGGTTCGTGATCAATGCGCAGAACTGCGTTCACTGCAAAACTTGCGACGTCAAAGACCCGAACGGGAACATCACCTGGGTTCCGCCGGAAGGCGGAGGTGGACCCAATTACGAGGCGATGTAACCACGATTTCGTGAGCCCGTCCCTATTGCCGCATCTGTCGGTCACGATAAGGCCACACTGGGGAGCGTTTCAGGCGTGACTGAGCGAATATCGGACCATTCTGCAGGCGATTCGGCCGCCTCGTATCCTTGCGGTTGAACGTCAAACGCGGCATTGTCGCGTGCCTTGATGCGCCGCCTGGTCCGCATTGCATGGCGATCCGTAAATTCCTCTGAAGCTGAAGGCGAACCGTGATGACTACTCGTTTCAATCGCTGGACCGTTGCCGCCTTTGCGTTTTCAGCGCTGCTCGCGCCCGTCTCGATTTCAGCGCAAACCCCGGATCATCCGGCCGACAACGCCGCGCAGTTTCCTTCGCGGAGCGAACTGAAATCGCTGACCACGACGGGCAGCTATCTGGCGGCCCGTCATGCCAGCGTAGAGCGTGATGCCACTTCGGCTGCCGCGTTCTATCGCTCTGCGTTGCGCAGCGATCCCAAAAATAACGAATTGCTGGACCGCGCTTTTATCTCGTCAGTCGCTGACGGCGATATCGATGAAGCCGTCAGGCTAGCCGAGCGCATCCTGAGCGTGGACAAAACCAATCGCGTGGCGCGGTTGGTCGTCGGTGTGCAGGACCTCAAGCTCAAGAAATACACCGCCGCGCAAACTAACATCAACCAGTCCGTCCGAGGGCCAATTACCGATCTCGTGGCGACGCTGCTATCGGGCTGGGCCAGCTACGGCGCCGGCGACACCAAGATTGCCGTCGCCAATATCGACAAGCTCACCGGTCCGGAGTGGTATCCGATCTTCAAGGATCTTCACTCGGGCATGATCCTGGAACTGGCGGGCAAGGAAAAGGACGCCGGCGCGCGGTTCGAACGCGCCTATAAGCTCGATGATTTCGATGCTGCGGGTGGTCGAGGCTTATGCACACTGGCTAACGCGGAACAAGGATGCCGCGGCAGCATCCGCCGTGTATGAGGCCTTCGACAAGAAACTCGCGCGCCACCCGCTGGTGCAAGAAGGCCTGCGCGAAACCAGGGCCGGCAAGAAATTGCCGCCGCTGGTGGACTCGCCGCAGGCCGGCGCCGCCGAGGCACTCTACGGCATCGGCGCCACGCTGACTCGCCGCGGCGGCGAGGATCTCGGGCTGGTGTATCTGCAACTTGCGCTTTACCTCTCGCCGAACCATCCGCTGGCGCTGTTGTCGCTCGCCGACCTCTACGAGTCGGTCAAGAAGCCGGCGATGGCTATCAAAATCTACGAGCGCGTACCTGCCAATTCGCCTTTGAAGCGCAACGCGCAAATCCAACTCGCCACCGAACTCGATGCTGCCGACCGCAGCGATGAGGCGATCAAGATCCTGAAGAACGTCACGGCTGAGCAACCCAAGGACCTCGAGGCGATCATGGCGCTCGGCAATATCGAGCGCGGCCGCAAGAAGTTCGCCGATTGCGCTCAGACATACTCGAAGGGCATCGAGGCGCTGCCACAGAACAACGACAAGGCAAACAGCGTCTATTATTACTATCGCGGTATCTGCGAGGAGCGCACAAAGCAGTGGAGCAAGGCGGAATCCGACATGCGCAAGGCGCTCGAACTGCAGCCCGAGCAGCCGCATGTGCTGAACTATCTCGGGTATTCCTGGATCGATCAGGGCATCAATCTCGACGAGGCCATGAAGATGATCAAGCGCGCCGTCGAGCAGCGCCCCGACGACGGCTACATCGTGGATTTGCTGGGGTGGGCCTATTTCCGCATCGGGAACTACGATGAAGCGGTCAAAAATCTTGAGCGGGCGATTGACCTGAAGCCTGAGGATCCCACCATCAACGACCATCTTGGCGACGCTTACTGGCGGGTCGGCCGTACGCTCGAGGCTAAGTTTCAGTGGGCCCATGCCCGCGATCTGAAGCCCGAACCGGAAGATCTGCTCAAGATCGAGGCCAAGATTTAAAACGGACTGCCGGACGACGCGTCCTCCGCTGCCGCCTCTGCCGACAAGAAAAAAGACGACGGCAAGGGCGGCTGATCGAGGTGCTGGGGGCTGCACGTCGATGACGGCGTTGGTGGAGACGGCGCGTGCAAAGGTCAACCTGACCCTGCGGGTGGTTGGCCGTCGCGTGGATGGTTATCACGATCTCGAAAGCCTGGTTGCGTTCGCGGACTGTGCGGACCGCCTTACACTGACGCCCGGCCCGGAGTTGAAGCTTCGGACTGTCGGGCCGTTGGCACGCGAGTGCGGAGAGACCGCCGATAATCTGGTGCTAAAGCCCGCGCGACTGCTGGCCCACGCTGTTCCCGGCTTGCGGCTTGGTGAATTCACACTCGAGAAGGTGCTGCCGGTTGCGGCGGGGATCGGCGGAGGGTCGGCCGATGCTGCCGCTGCGCTACGGCTGCTTGCGAGGCTCAACGCGCTTCAGCTCAGCGACCCGCGCTTGCATGACGTCGCGCTCAAGACGGGCGCTGACGTGCCGGTCTGCCTGCTCTCGCGGGCTAGTGAAATGACCGGCGTCGGCGACAGTTTGGAGCAGATCGATCTGCCGAACCTGCCCTGCGTGTTGGTCAATCCGCGAGTTCCGGTTGCGACCAAGGCCGTGTTCGAGGCGCTCGGTTTACGAAACGGTCAATTGCTGGCGGGTGTCACCGACGTGATCGAGGCGCGGGCGTGGCCGGAACAGCGGGCTTCGATCGATGACTGGATCGCGGCGCTTGCGGCCGTTGCTAATGATCTCGAAGCCCCGGCCTTGCGCGTTGAGCCGGTGATTGGCGAAGTGCTGTCGGCGCTGCGCGCCGCTGATGGAACGCTGCTCGCGCGGATGTCGGGATCGGGCGCGACTTGTTTCGCGATCTTCGGAAATGAGGGTGACGCCCGGCGCGCCTCAAAGAACGTTCAGCTCGAACATCCCCAATGGTGGGTTCATGCGGGAAACCTGAGCTAACGCTCGCGAAGTCGCGGCTCATGCTCCGCAACTCTAGTGTGATCTCGCGAGGCAGAACGCGACCACCTGCTCAAGCGCGCTCTTCATCGGGGACGCCGGAAAAAGCGCCAGCGCATCCACCGCCATGGCGCCGTAATGTTGGGCGCGGTTCAGCGTGTCTTCCAGCGCACGGTGCTTGCTCATCAAGCCGATCGCGTGATCGAGATCTCCGTCGGCGACTTCGCCGCTTTCCAGTGCCTTGACCCAGAAGGCCCGCTCGCTGTCGTTGCCGCGGCGGAACGCCAATACCACCGGCAGCGTGATCTTGCCCTCGCGGAAGTCGTCGCCGATGTTCTTGCCGAGTTTGGCGGCCTTGCCGCCGTAGTCGAGCACATCGTCGACCAATTGGAATGCGATACCGAGATTCATCCCGATCGATCGGCACGCTGTCTGCTCGGCCTTGGGCCGATTTGCGATGACCGGCCCGACCTCGCAGGCTGCCGCGAACAATTCCGCGGTCTTGCCGCGGATCACCGCGAGATATTCGTCCTCAGTGGTCGCTGTGTTCTTGGCGGCCGCAAGCTGCATCACTTCACCTTCGGCGATGGTCGCCGCGGCAGAGGAAAGGATGTCCAGCGCACGCAGCGAGCCAACCTCCACCATCATCCGGAAGGCCTGGCCCAGCAGGAAATCGCCCACGAGGACGCTCGCCTCATTACCCCAGAGCATCCGCGCGGAGAGCTTGCCGCGCCTGAGTTCGCTCTCGTCGACGACGTCGTCGTGGAGCAGGGTGGCGGTGTGCATGAACTCGACCGAGGCTGCGAGCTTGATATGGCCGTCCCCGGAATAGCCGGTGAGATTGGCCATCGCCAAGGTGAGCATCGGCCGCAGCCGCTTTCCGCCCGAGGAAATCAGGTGGTTGGCTACTTCCGGTATCATCGTTACTTCGGAGCCCGTCCGAGACAGGATCGTGGCGTTCACGCGTTCCATATCGGCGGCAACGAGCCCGGCCATCTCATCGATCGACGCGTTCGATGGGCTCTCGAAGGGTACAATAACCGCCACGCCGGTCTCCAACTTTGCTAGTCTCGGGTCAGACAATAGAAACTGCGGGTTCAGGCGGCAAGGGCACGATGCCGTTGACTTCCCCGTGCAGGGCCGCGAGGAGAACTAAAATTGCGGGAATTGGTTCGCACCAATGATATCGTTCTGGTTTCCGCCATCGGCGCGCTGCTCGATGGGGCGAATATCCATCATCTGGTGCTCGACCAGAATATGAGCATCATCGAAGGCTCGCTTGGCGTGCTGCCCCGCCGTATCCTGGTCCATGAGGATGACAATCGGCAGGCCCGCCAGCTTCTGGCCGACGCGGGTCTCGGCCACGAATTGCGGACCAATGACTGAGGCGACAGCCGAATTCAGCGAGGATGCATTTCTCGGCGGGCAATTGCACCTGCGTCAGCCGAAGTCAGGTCATCGTGCCGGACACGACGCGGTTCTGCTTGCCGCGGCAACTCCGGCACGACCCGGCGATCGCGTAGCCGATTTCGGAGCCGGCGTCGGCACCGCGGGCCTGGTTCTCGCGAAGCGCGTCGGAACGATTGAACTTGCGCTGGTCGAGATCGATCCCGGACTCGCTTCTCCGCTCGCGCCAATGCCGCCTCTAACAAGATCGAGGCCGAGGTCATCGTGCTGGATGTGACATCGGCAGCGAGCGAATTTGCCGCCGCAGGTCTGTTGCCGGACAGTCTCGACGTGGTCTTGATGAACCCGCCCTTCAACGATCCCGCCCGCCATCGGCTGTCGCCCGAAGCTGCGCGGGCGAGCGCCCATGTTGCAACTCCTGACACGCTGGAGAGCTGGGTTCATGCCGCCCGTCGTGCTTTGAAATCGGGGGGCGTTCTTACCCTCATCTGGCGCGCGGAGGGGCTGGCGGAGGCGCTATCGGTCCTTCAGCGCGGGTTCGGCGGTGTCGCTATTCTGCCCGTTCACGGCGAGGCGGCAGCGCCGGCTATCCGCGTGCTGGTGCGTGCGCTGAAGGGTGGCAGGGCGCCGACGCAGATACACCCCGGGCTGATGCTCAACAATGAGTTAGCCCTGCCTAACAAACAGGTGGAGGAGATCTTGTCTGGGAAAGGGGTATTACCGCTGGCGATGCTTTAAGCCATCTACTGCGGAAGCGTTTCTGATCGCTTTTCCGGCGCAGAAGTAAAATGAATTGCCGTCAAAAGTGTACCGATCAGCAGCATCAGCAGATAGATTTTCATGTTTTCCCCGCTGCACTTTGCAATCCGTCAACGGCAACAAAGCAAAAGGCGTTCCACTCTCTTCAATGACACTGGCGTAATAAAGAATGGTTAATTTGAGGTAGCTGCATGACTGAGCAGAATGAGAATCGCGTGAACTGGCAGGGACATATCGACAGCTGGATGGAATATCTTCCCGCTCGCCTGCGGCGCGGAGCAGCCGTCGTCCCCGTGGTCCGGCTTTCGGGTTTGATCGGGGCCGTGACGCCGTTGCGACCGGGCATGACGCTCGGCGGAATCGCGCGCACCCTGGAGCGCGCCTTTTCTGTCAGGAACGCCAAGGCCGTGGCGCTCGTCATCAATTCGCCCGGCGGGTCGCCCGTGCAATCGCGCCAGATCTATTTGCGGATCCGCCAACTCGCCGCCGAAAAGAAATTACCGGTGCTGGTTTTCGTCGAAGATGTCGCGGCGTCGGGCGGCTACATGATCGCTTGCGCGGGAGACGAGATTTTTTGCGATCCGTCGTCAATTCTGGGCTCAATCGGCGTGGTCGGCGGCTCCTTCGGCTTCCAGGAACTGATCAAGAAGGTCGGCGTCGAACGGCGGCTCTATACAGCCGGCGAGCACAAGGCGATGCTTGATCCGTTTCTCCCGGAAAATCCGGATGATGTGGCGCGCCTGAAAACAATTCAGCGCGAGATTCACGCCATCTTTATCGCGCTGGTAAAGCAGAGCAGGGGTTCTCGGCTCAAGGGCGCCGACGACGTGCTGTTCACCGGGGAATATTGGGCAGGAGATAGCTCGATCTTGCTCGGTCTGGCAGACGGGATCGGCGATCTGCGCTCCACGCTCCGTGCCCGGTACGGAGAGAAGGTGGTGATGCCGGTGATCGCCCCCTCTAGCGGCATGCTCGCCAACTTGCTGGGCCGAAAGTCGGGGGCCGGAACGTCGATTTCGCTGGATGGGATTGCCGGCCTTCCGGACGAGGTGCTCTCGGCGCTCGAAAGCAGGGCCATCTGGTCCAAATTCGGGTTCTGAGGTAAATATCCCTGCGCCATTTGGTCTCTGGCAAGGCGATTGCGGGCGCAGCCTGCTTGCGCGACAATACGACATAGCGGCGCGGGGGCGCGTGATTTGAGCGAGAAGGAACGGGCGATGCCGTTGGTCGCATTCGCGGGCGCCTTGGGTGGACTGGCCGTGGTCCGCTGGGTCTACAAGACGGCTGTCCGGATCAACAGGGAGCTGGAAGACGTTCGCCGCGCGCGGGTTGCCGAAGCAGCCGAGCCGAACGAAATTCCGACGTTGCGGCAAGACCCTGTGACTGGCGCCTACCGGCCAGGCTGAGCAACGAGAGGTGGCCCGGCCATTGCCTTGATTCCCGCCGCCGCCGCCGATACGGTCCCGCGCGCTTAACGGCCCTCCCGAGACCGCCCCGACCATGGACGCTTTGCCTGCCCATATGCGCCCGGAACGCTCGTTCCAGGGCTTGATCCTGATGCTGCAGCGTTATTGGGCAGACTATGGCTGCGTGATTCTGCAGCCCTATGACATGGAAGTCGGCGCAGGCACGTTTCATCCGGCCACCACGCTGCGGGCGCTTGGCCCAAAACGCTGGAATGCCGCCTACGTGCAGCCCTCGCGGCGGCCCAAGGACGGCCGCTATGGCGAAAATCCTAACCGGCTGCAGCACTACTACCAATTTCAGGTGATCCTGAAGCCGTCGCCGCCCGATATCCAGGATCTCTATCTGAAATCGCTCGCAGCGATCGGCATCGATTCAGCATTGCACGACATCCGCTTCGTCGAGGACGACTGGGAAAGCCCGACGTTGGGAGCCTGGGGGTTGGGCTGGGAATGCTGGTGCGACGGAATGGAAGTGTCGCAGTTCACGTATTTTCAGCAGGTTGCGGGAGTTGAGTGCGCGCCTGTCGCGGGCGAACTGACGTACGGTCTCGAGCGGCTCGCGATGTACGTGCAGGGTGTCGACCGCGTTTATGATCTCAATTTCAACGGCCGCGACGGCGACGAGCGCGTCAGCTATGGGGATGTATTCCTGCAGGCCGAGCAGGAGTACTCGCGGCACAATTTTGAATACTCCGATACGGCGATGCTGTTTGAGCAGTTCAGGATGGCCGAAGAGGCTTGCAAGAAATATCTCGCGGCCGGTTGGAAGAACGGCAATGACCGCAAGGAACATCTGATGGCGCTGCCCGCCTATGATCAATGCATCAAGGCGAGCCACGTGTTCAATCTGCTTGATGCACGCGGCGTGATCTCGGTCACTGAAAGGCAGAGCTACATCATGCGCGTGCGCGAACTCGCCAAGGCTTGCGGCGAGGCGTGGGTGCATACGGAAGCGGGCGGGGCGGTTTGATGCCCGATCTTCTGCTCGAACTTTTTTCTGAAGAAATTCCCGCCCGAATGCAGGCAAAGGCAGCCGACGATCTGCGCCGAATGGTCACCGACAAGCTCGTGGCCCAGGGCCTTGTCTACGAGGGCGCGAAAGCATTTGCGACGCCGCGTCGGCTGGCGCTGACCGTGCACGGCATTCCGGCACGGCAGCCCGACCTGAAGGAAGAGCGCAGGGGACCTCGGGTGGGTGGGCCTGATGCCGCTGTCCAGGGCTTTCTAAAAGCCACGGGCCTTGCTTCGCTCGATGAAGCAAAAATTCAGCGCGATCCGAAGAAGGGCGACTTTTATATCGCGCTGATCGAAAAACCCGGCCGTCCCACGCTGGACGTGCTTGCCGACATGCTGCCGGTCATTGTCAGGACCTTCCCCTGGCCGAAATCGATGCGCTGGGGCGCGCGCTCGGCGAGGCCCGGCGCCTTGAATTGGGTGCGGCCGCTGCATTCCATAATCGCGACGTTCGGACTAGAGACGGAAGAGCCCGATGTCGTGAAGTTCGCGATCGACGGCATCGAGGCCGGGCAGACCACGTTTGGTCATCGCTTCATGGCGCCGGCGGCAATCTCCGTGCGCCGCTTCGCCGACTACGAAGCGAAGCTGAAGGCGGCGAAGGTCGTGCTCGACTCGGAGGCCCGCAGGAACATTATCCTCGCCGATGCCAAGCAGCTTGCCTTTGCGCAAGGCTTTGAACTGGTCGAGGACCAAACGCTGCTCGATGAGGTCGCGGGTTTGGTCGAATGGCCTGTTGTCATGATGGGAACGTTCGAGAAGGAATTTCTGTCGATTCCGGGCGAGGTGATCCGCGCCACGATCCGCAACAACATGAAATGTTTTGTGGTCAACGATCCCAACACCGGAAAGCTGATCAACAAATTCGTTCTCACTGCCAACATCGAGGCGAGCGACGGCGGCAAGGCGATTGTCGCCGGCAACGAGCGGGTGATCCGGGCGCGACTGAGCGACGCGAAATTCTTTTATGAAACCGATCTGAAAACGAGGCTTGAAGACCGGCTGCCAAAATTCGACAGCATTGTGTTTCATGAGAAGCTTGGGACTCAGGCCGAGCGCATCAAGCGCATCGAGCGGCTTGCCGGCGAGATCGCGCCGCTGGTCGGCGCCGACGTCGAAAAAGCCAAACGAGCCGCGCATCTGGCAAAGGCCGATCTGCTCACCGAAGTGGTTGGCGAATTCCCGGAATTGCAGGGCTTGATGGGAAAGTATTACGCGCTGGCCCAGCATGAAGACGCTGCGGTGGCAGCGGCGAGCGAGGAGCATTATAAGCCGCAGGGCCCCAACGATCGCGTGCCGACCGATCCGGTGTCGGTGACGGTTGCGCTGGCCGACAAAATCGACACGCTCGTAGGTTTCTGGGCCATCGACGAGAAGCCGACGGGGAGCAAGGACCCGTATGCATTGCGCAGGGCAGCCCTGGGCGTGATTAGATTAGTGGTCGAGAACGGACTTCGATTGCCAATCCTGGAGGTGGCGAGGTCCGCACATGTGGCCATGCCGGACAAATCGGCAAAGCATTCGCCCGACCCGCAGAAGCTTGCGCGCGATCTTCTGGCCTTCTTCGCCGACCGCCTGAAAGTCCAGCTTAGAGAGCAAGGCGCGCGTCACGATCTTGTCGGCGCGGTGTTTGCCCTGGAAAATCAGGATGATCTTTTGATGGTCGTTCGCCGAGTCGAGGCGCTCGGCAAATTCCTTGACACCGAGGAAGGCAAGAACCTGCTTGCCGGCACAAAGCGCGCGAGCAACATTCTCTCGATTGAAGAGAAAAAGGAGAAGCGGAGTTTCCAGGGTGCGCCGAACGTGGCGCTCTACAGGCTTCCGGAAGAAAAAGCGCTCGCCGACGCGATTGAGCAAGTGAAGGCGGAAGCAACCAGCGCCGTCACCAAGGAAAATTTCGCGGCAGCGATGAGCGCGATTGCCAAGCTGCGCCCCGCAATCGATGCTTTCTTCGACAAGGTCAAGGTCAATGACGATGATCCGAAGGTGCGGGAAAATCGGCTGTTGCTTCTCAACGAGATCCGCGCGGCAACCCGCACCGTCGCCGATTTTTGCGAGATCGAAGGCTGAGATCTAACGCGAGAAAGAAAAGCCCCGCCCGGCGGGGGAACCGGGCAGGGCCTTCACATCCGAACCGCGCCAATCAGCGCTGGGCCGGACATCGCAAGCGGTGTTCTAATCTATGACCTCGACAATCCGGCGGGTCCGCGGCTCTACTAGCACCGTTGCACCGTTCACCACGGTGTAACGATAGGGCGTCACGCCGAACGTCTGCGGCACCTCGTAATATCTCACGCCGGTTTCGGGCAACACCGCACCGACGACGACACGACCGGGCATGTAGTAGTTCGGCACCCGTTCGCGGACCACGTATTCACGAAATGCGGGCCGCTCGTCCACGGCGATCCCATCGATGTCGTCATTGATGATGACGCTACCGCCTCCCACGACGGTCTGCGCCTGCACCGCAAGCGGGGCGCTGATAGCAGCCGCGAGCGCTGCAATCGCCAGAATGTTCCGCATAGCCAACTCCTTCCAACACCTCTGCATCCCGGCAACGCTCCGGCATGCATGGCTGGCAATGCATGTTGTGACCCATCGTTCCCGGGACGAGCCGTCGCATTCGTGGCAATTTCGGGCATTTTTCGCGGCGGCTGGAACTCCTCCCAGTAGCGCGCGTCTCCTATTCGGGAACCCTCCGCGACGCTAGAATGCCCCATCGAATCGATATCCCCCACATCGCTGCCGCGGAGACATTTCCTATGACCCTCACCGTTGCCCACATTTCTCCGATCATATCGGTCCTTGCGGGCGTCCTCATTTTGATCATGCCGCGGCTTTTAAATCTGATCGTCGCGCTTTTTCTGATCGTCAACGGCCTGATCGGGCTCGGATTGCTAAGGTGGCTGCACATCTAGTGCCCCAGAAACCGGAACTATCCGGCTTGCGCGGGCCCGTCCAAAATGGTGTAAGCGCGCAATTACTCTCCTCTCGCAGATTGTTTTGAAGTCATGGCAAAAAGCGTAGCTAGACCTAAGAAAATCGTAGCGAAGTCAAAGCCATCCGCACCCGCCAGAACCAAGGCCGCGCCAGCCTCCGCGCGAAAGGCGTTGAAGAAAGTCGCGACCAAAGCCGCCGCGAAACGCCCTGGCAAGTCGGCTCCGAGCAAGGCTGGGGCGGAGCCGATCAAGTCCGGCAAATGGGTATTCACGTTCGGTGACGGCAAGGCCGAAGGCAAAGCGGAACTGCGTGACCTGCTCGGCGGCAAGGGCGCCAATCTTGCCGAGATGGCCAATCTCGGTCTCCCGGTGCCGCCCGGCTTCACCATTCCAACCTCTGTCTGCACTTACTTTTATGCGCATGACAAAACCTATCCAAAGGAATTAAGGGCGCAGGTCGAAAAGGCACTGGAGTATGTCGGCAAGCTCACCGGCAAGGCCTTTGGCGACCCGAGAAATCCGCTGCTGGTTTCGGTCCGTTCCGGCGGGCGGGCGTCGATGCCGGGCATGATGGATACCGTGCTCAATCTCGGCCTCAACGACACCACCGTCGAAGCGCTTTCCGAAATGTCCGGCGATCGTCGTTTCGCCTACGACAGCTATCGCCGCTTCATCACGATGTATTCCGACGTCGTGCTCGGATTCGAGCACCATCACTTCGAGGACATCCTCGACACTTTCAAGGACAGCCAGGGCTATTCGCTCGACACCGATTTGACCGCCGACGATTGGGTCGATCTTGTCGGCCGTTACAAGGACGCCGTGGCGCGTGAAACCGGCAAGGATTTCCCGCAGGATCCGAATGATCAATTGTGGGGCGCGATCGGCGCTGTGTTTTCATCCTGGATGAATGCGCGCGCGGTCACCTATCGGCGGCTGCACGACATTCCGGAATCATGGGGCACGGCGGTCAACGTGCAGGCCATGGTGTTCGGCAACATGGGTGAGACGTCCGCGACCGGCGTTGCCTTCACACGCAATCCCTCGACCGGCGAGAGCAGGCTGTACGGCGAATTCCTCATCAATGCGCAGGGCGAAGACGTCGTCGCGGGCATCCGAACGCCGCAGGACATCACCGAAGACGCGCGCAAGGAATCCGGCTCCGACAAGGCAGCGATGGAAACAGCGATGCCTGACGCGTTCAAGGAACTGACGCGGATCTACACTCTGCTTGAACAGCATTACCGCGACATGCAGGACATGGAGTTCACAGTCGAGCGCGGCAAGCTTTGGATGCTGCAGACCCGAAGCGGCAAGCGCACGGCTCGCGCGGCGCTGCGCATCGCCGTCGAACTCGCCAATGAAGGCCTGATCTCCAGGAAAGATGCCGTGACCAGGATTGATCCGGCATCGCTCGACCAGTTGCTGCACCCGACCATCGATCCCTCCGCCAAGCGCGACATCATCTGCACCGGTCTGCCGGCCTCCCCGGGCGGCGCATCAGGCGAAATCGTGTTTTCTTCCGATGAGGCCGCCAAGCTGCAGGCCGATGGCCGCAACGTCATTCTGGTGCGCATCGAAACCAGCCCGGAAGACATTCACGGCATGCACGCCGCCCAGGGCATTCTGACAACGCGCGGCGGCATGACCTCGCACGCCGCAGTGGTCGCGCGCGGCATGGGCAAGCCTTGTGTATCCGGCTGCGGTGTCATTCGCGTCGATTACGGCCGCGGTACCATGAGCGTCGGCCCGCGCACCTTCAAGGCGGGTGACGTTATCACCATCGACGGATCGTTGGGGCAGGTCTTGGCCGGGCGCATGCCGATGATCGAGCCGGAATTGTCGGGCGAATTCGGCACGCTGATGAACTGGGCGGATCAGGTTCGCAAGCTCGGTGTTCGCGTCAATGCCGATACGCCCGACGACGCGCGCACCGCCATCAAGTTCGGCGGCGAAGGCATCGGGCTTTGCCGTACCGAGCACATGTTCTTCGAGGAGACCCGCATCCGCACCGTGCGCGAGATGATTCTGGCCGAGGATGAGCAGGCGCGCCGGGCTGCGCTCTCGAAGCTGTTGCCCATGCAAAGGGCGGACTTCGTCGAATTATTCGAAATCATGAAGGGCCTGCCGGTAACGATCCGCTTGCTCGACCCGCCCTTGCACGAATTCCTGCCGCACACGCAGGCCGAGATCGAAGAAGTCGCCCGTGCGATGAATACCGATCCGCGGCGGCTCGCCGATCGCGCCCGCGACCTCGCAGAGTTCAATCCGATGCTGGGCTTCCGCGGTTGCCGCCTTGCCATAGCCTATCCCGAGATCGCGGAAATGCAGGCGCGCGCGATTTTTGAGGCGGCGGTAGAGGCGGGCAGACGGACTGGCAAGGCGGTGGGGCTCGAAGTCATGGTGCCGCTTATCGCGACCAAGGCCGAGTTTGATCTGGTGAAGGCGCGGATCGACGCCACCGCACAGTCGGTGATGCGCGAGACCGGCAGCAAACTAGCTTATCAGGTCGGCACGATGATCGAATTGCCGCGCGCATGCCTGATGGCTGGCGAGGTCGCGCGGACGGCGGAGTTTTTCTCGTTCGGCACCAACGACCTCACCCAGACGACCTACGGCATCAGCCGCGACGACGCGGCGGGATTCCTTGGCACCTATATCGCCAAGGGAATCCTTGAGATCGACCCCTTCATTTCGGTCGATCGGGACGGCGTCGGAGAACTCGTGAAGATAGGTGTGGCGCGTGGCCGCAAGACGCGGCCCGATCTCAAGGTAGGTATTTGCGGCGAGCACGGCGGCGATCCCGCTTCCGTCGCATTCTGCCATGAGATCGGTCTCGATTACGTTTCGTGCTCGCCTTATCGCGTGCCGATCGCGCGGCTCGCCGCGGCGCAGGCCGCAATCGGCAAGAGCATCGCCGGTCAAGCGTAACCGCGTCGTCGTTTCCGAGAACGGCTAAACGCGCAACCCGGCCTTCTGGCCGTACCGCGTCCGCGGATATCGTTGCTCGCAATAAGGGTAAAAACCCCGATCGCAATTTTCGATAGCTCACCCGGGCCTTCTGGATGGGTTCTGAGCTTTCATTTCGTTGAGAAGCCGTTCACCTATTTGTTCGGTGCGGTTCCTGAAATCGTACCCGCGTCTTGCGTGTGGCGCGCGCGCAACGCCGGTTAACTCGACAGCAACCTAAATTCGATACGACCAAAAAAGGTCGAATTGCACGGATGTACTGCCGTTCGATTGTGAGTGTAGCGTTGCGTGAGCGTATCGATGTTTGTATTGCGTAACCAGCCGAGGGGCGCGCGCTTTGCGTCCTTCGGAATTGGTCTCTGCGTCTTCGCATTGATGCCGACAGAGATCGGATATCAGGATATCGCGTCCTTGCTGGCCCGCCAGCCAGGCGTGGCTGAGCGCTGGCAAAAGCGAGTATTCTCCGCCGCCAGCTCAATCCAGCTCGCCACTTACAGTTTCGGCCGCCCGATGGGGACTGCCGCCCCGCAAAGTGCAAACTACCGGCTGGCTGGCCTGGAAACCCAAGGCCTCGATGTCACCGGTTCGTTGACTCGTAACCCGATCATGCAGCCGCCGATGCGCTATAACCCTTCGGATTTCCCCAAAGTCGATCGCACGCTGAAGGGCGACCGTCTTGGTACCGCGCCGATCCTTCCTCCCGAAGCCGCGGTGCCGCCATCCGGTCCACGCGCACCCGAAGATCCGGCAACCTCGAACGCGTCGGTGAAGGGTGCCAAGACAGCCGCCGCACCGGGTAATGATCGCGCTCCGCTCGATCCGGAGTTGCAAGCCGCCCTGAACGAACCGCCCCTAACCCAATACAACATATCCTTATCGCCGGAAGCCCGGCCGATTGAGGAACAGAAAGCAGCTGCTGAGAGCGCAGCGACCCCAATGGATCCGCCGTCGCGCGATGGGTTCAACGTGAAGACGGCGAGCCTGTTTTTCGGAAACTCCTCGCTCGGCGGCTCGCTGGAAACGATCGAGCGCTGGCAGCCCGGCGAAGAACCACTGATCGTGGCGCCCGCTCAGCCCGATCCCGACATGAAGGTGGCCGCACTTCCATCTGACCAAATATCCGGCACTGGTGAAAGCGGCGAGAGCATTGCGCTAAAGGGCGAGGTTAACGGCGATCATCAGCAGAGTTGGACGCCTGCCCAGCGGCTCGGCCTCACCGACGAGAAGTCTCGGGCCAAAGCAGAAAAATGTCTCACTGAGGCCGTGTATTTCGAAGCGCGCGGCGAGAAAGTGCGCGGCCAGATCGCGGTGGCGCAAGTCGTAATGAACCGCGCGTTCTCCGGTTTTTATCCAAACACCGTGTGCGGCGTGGTGTATCAGAACAAGCACCGGCACTACGCCTGCCAATTCACTTTCGCCTGCGACAACAATCCCGATATCGTTCGCGAACCCGAGATGTGGGAACGCGCCCGGAAGATCGCAAAAGCGATGCTGGACGGCCAGTTGTGGCTGCCGGAAGTAGGCAAATCCACCCACTATCACGCTTATTGGGTGCATCCGTCCTGGGTTAGCGAGATGAAGAAGATGTACAAGTTCGGCGTACACACCTTCTATCGGCCGCGCGCCTGGGGCGACGGCAGCGGGGCGCCGAGCTGGGGAACGCCGGCGCAAACTGCGGCTATTTCGGCGGAGCTCGCTGAAGAAGCGAAAAGCACGGCTGAAATGTCAGAGACAACGGTGCGTCGCTAGCTGTTCCACGGCTCTCGATCCGGCATACAACCTGCTCCGAGCGATTGGCGCGCCCCCTTGATGATCATTATCATCCGCGGTTGCGCAACAGGCTTGATGGGGTGCACATTCCCTGAAGTCGAAAGTCGGGGAGTTTACCTTGGGAACGTTTCAGGCGATCAGAATTGACAAGGCGGACAAGGGCACCGCCGCCACGCTCACGCAGTTCGACGAAGCGGACCTGATGGACGGCGATGTCACGGTTCGTGTCGAGTGGTCGACGCTCAATTACAAGGATGGCCTCGCCGTCACCGGCAAGGCGCCGGTGGTCCGTCGCTTTCCGATGATCCCCGGCATCGATTTCGCCGGAACGATCGAACACTCATCGCATACCCAGTGGAAAGTCGGCGACAAGGTTCTCTGCAACGGCTGGGGCATGGGCGAGACGCATCTCGGTGGCTACGCCGAAAAGGCGCGCGTGAAAGGCGATTGGCTGGTCCGTTTGCCCGAGGGGATGTCGGCGCGCGAGGCGATGGCAATCGGGACCGCCGGCTATACGGCGATGCTGTCGGTACTCGCACTCGAAAAGCATGGGCTGGCGCCAAGCAGTGGTCCGATCGTCGTCACCGGCGCCGCTGGTGGCGTCGGCTCGGTCGCGACCGCGGTCCTGTCGAAACTCGGCTATCACGTCATTGCCTCGACTGGCCGCAGCTCGGAGGCCGGCTACCTGAAGGCGCTCGGCGCGGCCGAGGTGATCGATCGCAACGAACTATCGGGGCCAGGCAAGCCGCTGGCGAAAGAGCGCTGGGCGGGCGGGATCGACAGTGTCGGTTCGACCACGCTCGCCAATGTTTTGTCCATGACCAAGTATGGCGGCGCCATTGCCGCCTGCGGCCTGGCTGCCGGAATGGACCTGCCCTCGTCGGTGGCGCCCTTTATTTTGCGGGGGGTGAGCCTTGTCGGCATCGACTCGGTGATGTGCCCGTTGCCTCAACGCAAAACTGCCTGGAGCCGGCTCGCCACCGACCTAGACCCCACCAAACTAACTGAAATTACTCAGGAAATCAGTCTTGATCAAGTCATCGGCCAAGCTGGCGAAATCCTCGCGGGCCGAGTCCGTGGTCGGATCGTGGTCAAAATTCCCTAGCGGCGTTCAGACTTTACCAACCAAGGTGCTCCAAATTGCCACGGTTAGTATGGTAAGTAGCGGGTAAAGAAGATCAGGCGATGCCCGCGCTCGGTTACTTGGAGTTACAGCATGCTTGCGCGTTTCGTATTGGGTACTGTCGCAGCCGGCGCGATCATTCTCCCCGCGCTGGCGGGAAATATGACGGCCGATGAGGCCCGCAGGTTTGTGGCTGGCAAGGTCTTCGCATTCACCTGCTTCGATGGCACGCGCGGAGCCGGCCGAATTTTCGACGACGGGGGCGCTGCGGGAGCCGTTCAATTCCCCGGAACCGCGCAAACGCGCAACATGCGTTTGCCGGGCAACACGCTTCAGGTTCGTGGCCAGGCGATATGCGCCTCAATCAAGGGTCTTCCGTTCGAGCCCTGCTTCAACCTCGACAAAATGGACGAGCGTAGCTTCCGCGGTTCGGTCTCGGGCATGGGCTTCGCCTACTGTGATTTCCGCCATCAGGGCGCCGCGCAGATGCTGATGGCGCGGGCCGTCGCCCGGCCGCGCGCACTGCACTCTCGTTCGGCGGATGCCTCTCGCTCCGAGATTACCGGGGCTATCGAAACTCCACCGGTCGAGAGCCGAAAACTCGAAGCGGTGAGGTCCGAACCGGCGAAGCTGGACAGTGCCTCGGAGTTGCGCCGCTCGACGAATTGAGAAGCGAGCGAGCCACGTTTTGCGTGCTTTCTCAAAGCGGGTATGGTGTGAGCACGGGCGTAATTAGCGGTAGAGCCTGCGTGCCGTAGTAATGCGGTTGGGCATTTTTAATTCATAGCGACTTACGATCCATTTTGCGGATCGGCTGGGAAACCCCCAACGCATGGGTTTTATGATGTCGATGTATTTTTTCCGGATCAGTCATGGCCGGTATGCCGGCGCGTCCGACCGGCCCTACGATTTCGAGAACCGAGAGGCGGCATGGAGCGAGATGACCACGGTTTGCGCTAATTTGCTCGGAGGCATCTCCCGCTCACTGCAGCAAGATGCCGAGTGGCACATGGAGCTGCTGGACGAGGCCAGAAAACCCGTTTTCAGGATCCGACTCGTCGCGGAGTCGATCAGCTGACCGCTTGAAAACCAAGGGCGCCGGGCCTCGCCCGGCAACGCTGCCACTTTGATCCGGCCATGATTAGGTCTGAAGCGGATAGCAAGCCTCGTGTCCGGATCAATCTGGCTTGCTTAAATTTTAACTCAATTTAGAGAGGTGGTCGGGTACCAGTCTGTGAGGCGGCGGGTCCGTCATGCCCGGCTTGCGGACTTAAGGGATACTCATGAGCGTTTTCTCGTTGCGGCTGACCCATAAGATTACGACGATCGGCCTGATTGGCGTCGTAGGTGTCGTAGCTGTCGGGGGTATGCACATTTATGGTGAGTCCGCCATGAATGCCTACCGATCCGTGGCCATAGCTGCGCGGGCCCTTTCTGACCTGAAAATACAAATCGACATGAAACTGCTGGAAGCCAGACGCGCGGAAAAGAATTTCTTGCTTGGCAACGATTTAAAGAACGCTGAAAAACAGGCCGAGTTCACCAAATCTGCCTTGGCCGACCTCGAAAAGATGAATGCCAAGTTTTCCGGGGTGAATGTGACTGATCTTTCTCGGCAAGCCGAGGCGATCAGGGCGGCCCTTCAGAATTATCAGACTCACTTCACATCCGTCGTCGAACAGAAGGTGCGCCTCGGGCTCGACGAGAAGTCGGGTCTTGAAGGCAAGCTTCGCTCGTCCGTTCACGACATGGAGGCGCGTATCCAGGATCTACATGATCCGGCTCTTCTCGCGACCATGCTCATGATGCGCCGCCATGAAAAGGATTTCATGCTGCGGCGCGACCGCAAGTATGGCGAGGAATTGAAGAAGCGAGCTTCGCAGTTCACTGCCGAACTCGCGAACCTGGAAGTACCGGACGATGTCAGGATTGAGCTTACAAAAAAGTTGGCCGATTATCAGCGCGATTTTTTTAGCTGGTTCGAAACCGCCCTAAAGTTTGCCGACGAGGAGAAGGCAAGTGTGGACGCATTCGCGGCCGTCGAACCAATCGTCGAATCGATGTCGAAGGCGCTGAACGTCGTCAGAACCGATGCCGAAGCCAGAAACATAGCGGTGCGCGATACTGTGCAGCAAGGTCTCGAGATCGCCATTCCGTTCATCGCGCTGCTCGTGCTGGTGGCGGGGTTGTTCGTCGGCAGGGCGGTTTCCCGTCCGATGGTGGCGATGAGAAAGGCCATGGTCGAGCTTGCAAATGGCAATTTCGAAGTAGTGCTGCCCGGGTTGGGACGCGCCGACGAGATCGGTGAGATCGCCCAAGCCGTGGAGACGTTCAAGCTCAACGCCAAGCAGAAGGCGCAGGAGGAAGCTGAAGCCAAGAGCGGGCAGGACAAGATCGCAGCCGAACTCCGTAAGGCCGATATGCGCAAGCTCGCCGATTTGTTCGAAGCCGCGGTCTCGGGAATTGTCGAGACGGTGTCGTCAGCGGCGACTGACCTGGAATCCTCCGCGGACACGCTGACCGGGGCCGCCCAAGACGCGCGCGAACGTGCCACGACCGTCGCGGCCGCGTCGGAAGAGGCCTCGACCAATGTGCAATCGGTGGCATCGGCCAGCGAAGAACTGACATCCTCCGTCAACGAGATCGGCCGGCAGGTGCAGGAATCCTCGCGGGTCGCCGACGCCGCCGTCACTCAGGCGCAAAAGACAAATGACCGGGTGAGCGAGCTGTCAAAGGCTGCAGGCCGCATCGGCGATGTCGTCGAACTGATCAACACCATCGCCGCACAAACCAATCTGCTCGCCTTGAACGCTACCATTGAGGCGGCACGCGCCGGTGAAGCCGGTCGCGGGTTCGCGGTCGTTGCTTCTGAAGTGAAAGCACTGGCCGAGCAGACCGCGAAGGCAACCCCAGATCAATGGAATTCAGGCTGCCACTGATGAATCGGTGGGTGCGATCAAAGATATTGGGAACACCATAGGGCGGATGTCGGAAATATCGTCCAGCATTGCCGCCGCCGTCGAAGAGCAGGGCGCCGCGACGATGGAAATCTCCCGCAACATTCAGCAGGCCGCTCAGGGCACGCTACAGGTCACCTCGACTATCACCGACCTGCAGCGCGGTGCCAGCGACACCGGGGCGGCTTCCGCGCAGGTTCATTCGGCCGCGAAATCGTTGTCGAATGAGAGCAACCGGCTCAAGCTCGAGGTTGCGAAATTCCTCGATTCGGTCCGCGCCGCCTGACCGCCAAAAGAAGTCGCTGATACGGCCGGTTAACGTGCATTAGTCGAGTTCGACCCGAAAAGGCCGGCCTTCGACTGTCATGCTTCCGGGTCCCATTTCGTCCAGCGCGCGCAGCATGCGTCCGTCGCGGCCCAATGCCTTGTCCGCGAGACCGACGATCAGCCGGTTGGGAGAAGCGATTGGGGAAGCGGCGCGAATCTGACGCGCGATCGCGATCTCGTCACGGTGCGGATTGAGCGCGCATACGGCGGCGAAAGCGCTCGCGGTCGAGCGGCTGATGCCGGCATAGCAGTGAACTACCAGCGGCGCGCCGCGGTCCCATCCGCGCACGAAACTCAGCACCTGTTCGACATGTAATTCCGAGGGTGCAACAAAACCTTCCATCTGTTCGATGATGTCGTCCATCGCGACCTTCAGATGGTTCGCCGGGAGCACCGATACCGGCCGTTGCACCTGATCGACGTTGGCCATGACGGTGAGGACATGGCTGGCCCCGGTAGCTCGGACGGTTTCGGGAAGTGCGGCAAGCGAACAGACGTGGATCATGGCGGTCCCTTTGAGTTGCCTCGATTATAGGCGCGCCGAAGCGTGCACGGAAGCAATACGTAAGTGTGGGCCGGGCGGAACGGGCGACCAGAGCGCGGAAAATGGGAGTGAGTGATTCGAAATGCGCGCAAGCATAAAGAAGTTACCGGGCCCCCGCGCAAGTGACCTGATATTGAAAACGGCGGCTCACAAGGAGATCGACTTGAAACGCTCCAGGAACCGCTTTTCGGCCTTGGCTGCAGTCCAGGGGGTAAGGTAATCCTTTTCGGTCGCCGCCGGGAGGCTTGGATCGCGGCCGAACAACCGTTTTGCTTCTACTTGCGCAAAGCCGGCGAGTTCCGTCGCCTCGAGATATGCGGCGCCCCGATCGGCGTCCTTGATTTGCTGCGTGATTTCATCTGACAGCACCGGCGGCAGACCGAAGCGAATATGGATCGCCGCCAGCAGCCGCCGTTCCACGGCCTTGTAGTCCCCGCCAAGCACCGCCTTGAAAGGTGAGATCATGTCGCCGATGACATATTCCGGTGCATCGTGCAGCAATGCCGCGAGCCGTACGCTTACATCGATGCGCGGCGCCTGTTCGCGCAGTACCGCCTCGACCAGCAATGTATGCTGCGCGACCGAGAAAATGTGAGCGCCGCTGGTCTGGCCATTCCATCGCGCTACCCGCGCCAGCCCGTGAGCGATATCGGCGATCTCGATGTCGAGTGGAGAGGGGTCCAACAAGTCGAGGCGGCGGCCTGAAAGCATGCGCTGCCAAACGCGCTTGTCAGCCTCGAAAGGCTTGACGGCTCTCATGTCGATTTCAACCGTTGCTCGCGGGGTTTCCCCCCGCAACTTTGATGGCAAAAGCATGTGACCAGATGATCGTTGACCATACCGGTGGCCTGCATGAACGCGTACACGATTGTCGGGCCGACAAACTTGAAACCGCGCGCTGCAAGTTCCTTTGACATTTTGATGGACAGCGGTGTCGAGGCCGGCACGCTGGCGGTGGTCTTGAAGTTGTTGATCTTCGGCCTGCCATCCAGGAAATCCCACAGGAACTTCGAAAAGCCCGGGCCCTCCTCCATGATTTTCAGATAGGAGGCGGCACTCGCGATCGCGCCCTCGATCTTGGCGCGGTTGCGCACGATGCCGGCATCATTCATCAAGCCGTGGATTTTTTTAGCGTTGTAGCGCGCGACCTTTTCGGGGCGGAAATCATCGAACGCAAGGCGGAAGTTCTCTCGCTTGCGCAGGATCGTGATCCACGACAATCCGGCCTGAAACCCGTCGAGGATCAACTTCTCGTACAGCGCGCGATCATCATATTCCGGCACGCCCCATTCGGTGTCGTGATAGGCCATATAGAAGGGGTCTTCGCCCGGCCATGGACACCTTGTCAGGCCATCAGCGTGCAGGCGTGCGGAGCGGCTCATGCCATCGTCTGCTTCGTTGCCGAACGCAAGACGTCCGGTTCAGCAAGCCGGAGGCTTAGACCGCCAGACGTCAGTTCTAGTCCGGCGGCGAGCGCCTCCGCCACGCGATCGGTTCGGATCACCGCAAGTCCGTTGCCGTCGGCGCTCGAACCCATGCTGCCCACCGATTTGCCTCCGGCGAGAATTTCCGTGCCCGGTTCAGGCGAGGGGCCGTCCAGCACGACCTTCACGGTCCGGGTGCGCGCGGTGCCACGATGCTGCATGCGCGACACGACCTCCTGGCCGACGTAGCAGCCCTTCTCAAAATCGACGCCTTGCAAGCGATCCATGTTGGTTTCGTGCGGAAAGGCGTCCCCATAGATGAAATCCAGACCGCCGCGGGGCGCGCCGCAGGCGATCCGGTGCGCCTCATAGGCCGCGCTGTCGACGAGATCGGCGCCTATCAGAACAGCGAGTTTCTGCTTCAGCTCTTCCGGCACGAGAATCCGCCAGCCGAGTGCAGCGTCACGGGGGTCGTCGAAGGCAAGGTCGGGCTTGGTGGCTAAAGCGCCATCCCACGCCGCCAGCACTCCGAGGCTGTCCGAAAGATTCTCCACAACGACCTTGGCGCGAAGTTTGTAAAAGCCGAGCTTGCCGGCGAGGCCTTGGGCCAGCGCGAGCGGGCAATCAATCAGGAACCCGCCGCCATGACCGGAAGGGGCCTCGGTAATGAGGAAATCCACCACGATTTTGCCTTGTGGCGTCAGCAACGCGCCGAACCGGCCGAGGCCCGGCTGCAGCAATGTAACGTCCGTCGTAAGCAGGCCATTGAGGAAATTGCGCGCGTCCTCGCCGCTGACCTTGACCACGCCGCGGTCGGGAAGAAACGCTGCTTTCATGAAGGCTTGCTCTTGAACTTCTTGTTGAAACGCAAGTACCGGATATCACGAGGGAACGTAAGCGGCTAAGGTATGGGTAACAAGGCCCGCGCCGTGGCAGGTCCTCTTAAAGCGGGCGCTGAGGAGCGATGAATCAACGTTTTGATACCATTCTAAAGTCCGGCACCGTGGTCAATCAGGACGGCGAAGGGGTCCGCGACATCGGGATCACCAATGGCCGTATCGCAGAGATTGGCGGCCTCGGACAGTCTTCAGCCGCCGAGGTGATCGACTGCAAGGGACTGCATATTCTGCCCGGCGTCATGGACACGCAGGTGCATTTTCGCGAGCCAGGCCTTACCCACAAGGAAGACCTCGAAACCGGCTCGCGCAGCGCCGTCATGGGTGGGGTAACAGCGGTGTTCGAAATGCCGAACACCGATCCTCTGACTATTTCGGAGCAAGCCTTTACGGACAAGATAAAGCGCGGTCGTCACCGCATGCACTGCGATTTCGCGTTCTTCATCGGAGGCACCCGCGAGAATGTGCAGGATTTGCCGGAACTGGAACGCGCCCCGGGCTGCGCCGGCGTCAAGGTGTTCATCGGCTCCTCGACCGGCGCGCTTCTGGTCGAGGACGACGAAAGCTTGAGGCGCATTTTCGGGGTGATCCGGCGTCGCGCGGCGTTTCACGCCGAGGACGAGTACCGCCTCAACGAGCGCAAGGGATTGCGCATCGAAGGCGATCCGCGTTCGCATCCCGTGTGGCGCGACGAGACCGCGGCGCTCGTGGCCACGCAGCGGCTGGTCACGCTGGCGCACGAGACCGGCAAGCGCATTCACGTGCTTCATATTTCCACCCGGCAAGAAATCGAATATCTAAGGGATCACAAGGACGTGGCTTCGTGCGAAGCGACGCCGCACCATCTTACGCTGGCCGCGCCGGACTGCTACGAGCGGCTCGGCACGCGCGCGCAGATGAATCCACCGGTTCGGTCAGCCGAGCATCGCGAAGGCATCTGGCGCGGTATCGAGCAGGGCATCGTCGACGTGCTCGGCTCCGACCATGCACCACATACCCTTGAGGAAAAGGGCAGAACCTATCCGGCTTCGCCGTCGGGCATGACCGGAGTGCAGACGCTGGTCCCGCTGATGCTCGATCACGTCAATGCCGGGCGGTTGTCGCTTCAGCGTTTCGTCGATCTCACCAGTGCGGGCCCCGCGCGTCTTTTCAACATCGCCTGCAAGGGCCGTATCGCTGCCGGCTATGACGCGGACCTCACGGTTGTCGACCTCAAGCGTCGCGAGACCATCACTGACAAGTGGGTGGCCTCGCGCGCGGGCTGGACCCCGTATGACGGCCTGAATGTCACGGGTTGGCCGGTCGGCACCTTCGTGCGCGGCCGTCGAGTGATGTGGATGGGTGAATTGGTTACGCCGTCCGCGGGCGAGCCCGTGCGATTTCTGGAGAGCTTGACCGCGTGATCGAGGGCGCTTCGTGCGAGAAGCCAAGTCGCCGTACGAACTCTCAAAAATCCGCGCCCGGTCGAGCCGGGCCTGACAATTGATGATCTACTGTTTCGCCAGTGCGACGGAGAACTCGCCGTTGCGGACACGGGCCGGAAGGCCTTCCACGAACTTCGCCACCGCTTCCTCGCCGTAGGTGCCGACCAGTTCGGCGAACGCCGCGAACAGACTTGCCTGCGCCAGGCAGTCGCCATCGACGCCTTCGTGCCGTGCCTCCGCCCAGGCCTCGTTGAGATAGCCGAGTGCGGTCTGCTTTTGCTCGTGGTCGGGCAGCGGACTGCGAGCGAAACTAGAGGACGCTGGGTGGTTCATGAATTTAACGGCGGTGTTCGCGATCCAGGACGAATCGCAAGGAAAGGCGAGTTTGTGTACCACGCACCGTCCCACCACCTAGGCACTTCTTTAAGAAAGGTTAACAGCCATCAACAAGATGAGTTGATCATTCAGATCGCGCTTCGCTCACGCTAGAGTCTTATCGGTTCTGATGAGATCAGAACCGGACTCTAGCCTTTCGTTTTCTTCACGCGAACCGGAGTCCACTTCGCTCGAAACGCTCTAATTGGCGTAGCGGGCGGTCAGGTCGCGCGAGATTTTCGAGCCTTCCTCGATGTAGCGCCGGATCGCTACGCTGGCTGCCGGGGTGCACGTCCGGTAGCTCTGTTGGAAGCCGTTGTAGCCCCGATTGAAGCCTGCGATCATGCGCGCGCGGCGCTCGCCCGAGGGTGTTTCGGCGTCGATCAGCGCCTGCATCTGATTGCGCCATTTGCCGCCTTCGTTGCTGCCGCAGATCCCGCGCAAATAGTGCAGCGTGCCGAGAATTTCGGCCAGCCGTTGCAAGTCGCCATCGAACGGCGCGGCCGCATCCTGGGCCCGCGCGGGGCCCAGATTGCAAGCGCAAATGGCGACAAGAGCGGCGACGAAAATCTTGAGCATCAGCTTTCCAATTCGCACGATAGCCTTCTCCGTGCGCTGGAAGCAAGGCGCGGAGCGCCTGAGAAACTAGGTGAGGATCACGTGTCGCGCCGCTTGAATGACTTCTGCAAGTCCGCCCGTCAATCTGAGGTCATCCAGCGCGTCCGGCGAGAGCCACTTGAAATCGTCGAGTTCCTCGTTCAGCACCGGCTCCTTCTCCGTCCAGCGCGCCGCAAACGACATGATCAGATAGTGTCCGCTTCCGGCACTTTCCGGCAGCACCTCGCGCCAACCGGCGAGCCCGACGATGTCGATTTTCAGCCCGGTTTCTTCGTCGACCTCGCGGTGAAGGGCAGCGTGCAGCGATTCCCCGAATTCGACCCGGCCGCCGGGCAGCGAATAGAAGCCCTTTGCAGGCGAGCGGGCGCGCCGCACCAGCAGGATCTTGTCGCCGCGAAAAATCGCGGCGCTCACCGCCAATTGCGGGTGCTGGGGCTGCACAAGAGTAACCAAGCGAGTGTACCAAAAACAGGTTCGTGCGGTTCTGGGATGCGATCATGCCCTACGGACGAGCCATCGTCTAATTCGACACAGTCTGGACGTGACTTGAGGCGATCAGTGGCTTGCCATGATGGCTTCGACGTCGCTCCCGCCGCCGCCGTTGATCACGCCACCGGCAAGCGTGACCAGCGGCTTGACCCAGCCGGTGGCCTGCTCGGCCAGGACGGCGCGGGTCTTCTCCTGTCCGGCTTTGCGCATGCCGGCACCTACCGCCGTGAGAATGGAGGTCATTGTTGTGGTTATATTGTCGAATTCGGCGCGGATCTCGGCGTCGGTAGTTTCATAGGCTTCGATGGCGAGATCGCGGGCGCTAAAATTGGAGGCGGTAAAATGCTCGCTGTACGACAGCGGTCGCCAGTTCAGGAAGTCTTCCGCGCATTCCGGCATGTCCGGAATCATCTCCAGAAGCATGATGGCTTCGTTGAAGTGGTTCAGATAATCGGTGGCAAGCCCGGTCCGTGGGTTGATATTGGCCGCAACCAATCGCGCCGCCCTGGCCCCCTCATCGGTTCCTGCGGGCTGCGAGGTCGGGCGATCGACTTTGGAGGTCCTTGCAGTCATCGCGCGCAGTGTTGACGTTTGGAGTTAAAAGGTACTGAACGGATGCTTATCTGGCCTATACAATGTGCGGACGTTTCGTAATCACTTCACCACCTGCGGCGGTACGGGAGGCTTTTGGGTATGCCGAGGCGCCCAATTTCCCGCCGAGATACAATATTGCGCCCACTCAGCCGATTCCGGTGGTCATCTTGGAGAATGGCAGCAGGCGCTTCCGGCTGATGCGCTGGGGCCTGATCCCCGCCTGGGCCAAGGACCCGCAGAACATTTCCCTGATGTTCAACGCCCGTTCGGAAACGGTGCTGGACAAGCCCGCCTTCAAGAACGCGATCAAGCGGCGGCGCTGCCTGATTCCGGCCGACGGCTATTACGAGTGGCAGGACGCGGGCGACCATAAGCGGCCTCACTTCATCCATCGCCGCGATGGACAGCCGATCGGTTTCGCTGCACTTGCGGAAACCTGGGTCGGACCGAACGGCGAGGAACTCGACACCGTGGCGATCGTCACCGCTGCTGCAAGTGCCGATCTGGCAGTGCTGCATCACCGGGTGCCGGTGACGATTGCTCCAGGCGATTTCGAGCGCTGGCTCGATTGCGGCGCCTGGGACGAGGAAGCGGCGATGGCGCTGCTGGGTCCGCCCGCGACCGGCGAGTTCGCCTGGCACCGGGTGTCCAGACGAGTCAATCGGGCTTCCAATGACGATGCCCAACTGATCCTTCCGATCACGGCAGAGCAAATGGCAGCCGAAGAGCCAGCTGTTGCAAAAAAAGCCGCGTCCCGCAAGCCGGCGGCGGCATCGGAGGACGACGGCCAAGGCTCGCTGTTTTGAGGCTATCTTCGCCTTAGAAACGTACCTGTCATCGAAAGATGCTCAGCGCTGCATACTGCAAGAGCATGATGGTTTTCGCGTCCACAATTCGGCCGTTACCAATCATCGCGAGTGCCTCATCGATTGGTAATTCCAGCACATGGATGTCCTCGCCCTCGCAGGCGATCCCGCCGCCACTGCCGATTTTCATGCCTGGTTCGTATTCGGCGACGAAGAAGTGCAGTTTCTCCGTCACGGCACCGGGGCTCATGAACGCTTCGAACACTTTGCGGATGTCCCGCAGGCGATAGCCTGTTTCCTCTTCTGCCTCGGCGCGGATCCGCAGTTCCGGGGAAAGATTGTCCAACAGGCCTGCCGCGGTCTCGATCAGGAGATCGTCATAACCATTGACGTAGGCCGGATAGCGAAACTGGCGGACCAGCACAACGGTGCGTTGTCCGAGATGATAGGGGAGCAGGGTGGCGCCGTCGCCGCGGTCATAAGTCTCGCGATGCTGGGTCTGCCATTCGCCGTTGGCGCCCCGCCACTCAAGCGTGGTGGTCTTCAGTGAGTAGTGATTGTCGGAGAGCAGGCGAACGTCTTTCACGCGGATTCGATCGGAGATGGTCATGTTCGCCTGCGATAAATTTGGATCAGGGAGTCGGCTCCCGCCCATCGAGCCATTTCGCAAAGGTGACGCGTTTCTGGTCGTAATAGCCGAGCGACTCGTAAAACGCACGGACCTGAAGGTTGTCTCCCCGGACCATCAGCTGAAGTTTATCGATGCCGCGTGCCCGCAGCCAGTCTTCCGCGGCTGTCATGATCTCGCGGCCGTAACCTTTGTGGCGGTGATCGGGATCGACGGTGACGTAGTACACCCAGCCGCGATGGCCGTCATGACCAACCAGAACCGATGCGACGACAAGGCCGTCATTGCGGCCCAGCAGCACCGTGGCGTTGGACTGGCTGCGTGCAAGCGCAATATCACTTGCAGGGTCATTCCAGGCACGCGTCGAACCGCAGCGCTGCCAGAGCGCGATGACATCATCGGTATCGCCGTCTTCGATCGGCGCGATAACGAGGCCCTGGTCGAATGCCGAAATCTTCACAACACTTTACCCGGGTTCATGATGCCGAGCGGGTCGAGCATCGCCTTGACCGAGTGCATCAGCTCGATCGCCACTTTGTCCTTTACGCCCGGAAGCTCTTCGCGCTTGAGGACGCCGATGCCATGCTCGGCCGAGATCGATCCGCCCATCCGCCGCACGATCTCGAACACTACCGCATTGACCTCATGCCACCGCGACAGAAAATCCGAAGTATCGGCGCCGGTCGGTTGACTGACATTGTAATGAATATTGCCATCGCCGAGATGACCGAACGGTACCGGCCGCGAACCCGGGATCAGCTTCACAACGGCCGCATCGGCTTGCGCAATAAACTCGGGTACGGCGGCGACGGGGACGGAAACGTCGTGCTTGATCGAGCCGCCTTCCGGCTTCTGTGCCGCGGACATCTCGTCTCGCAGCTTCCAGAAGGCCTGACGCTGGCTGAGATTGGCGGCGATAGCGGCATCGTCGACCACGCCGTCCTCCAGTCCCTTTGTCAGGATCGCCTCCAGTGTTGAGCGAGCGTCATCGCGCGGCGAGGACAATTCCATCAGCACATACCAGGGATATTTGCTCGCGAGCGGATCGCGGATGTCAATGCCGTGACGAATGCTGAAATCGACGGCGACCTTGGAAAGAAGCTCGAAGCTGGTGAGCGTGCCGGCCGCCTCGTTCTGCGAAATTGAAAGAAGCTTCAGCGCGCTCGTCGGCGACTGCAGGCCGACGAAAGCTGTTTCGATCGCGCGTGGCTTTGGAAACAGCTTCAGTGTCGCCGCGGTGATGATGCCGAGCGTGCCTTCAGCGCCGATAAAGAGGTTGCGCAGATCGTAGCCGGTGTTGTCCTTTTTCAGCTTGGACAACCCGTTCAGAACTCGCCCATCCGCCAGCACCACCTCCAGCCCCAGCGCCATCTCGCGCGCCACGCCATAGGCCAGCGCAGTGGTGCCGCCCGCATTGGTGGAAAGGTTGCCGCCGATGGTGCAGCTTCCCTCTGCGCCCAGCGAAAGCGGAAACAGGCGATCCACCTCGGAAGCGCGCTGCTGCGCGATTTGCAGCACGACGCCGGCTTCGCAGGTCAGCGTATTGGAAGCGGTATCGATGTCCCGGATCCGATCCATTCGCCGCATTGAAACGACGACTTCGCCATGAAGCGGCGTTTGACCGCCGACCAGACCGGTATTGCCGCCTTGCGGCACGAGCGCGATGCGGTTTTCGGAGGCGAGCCTGCAAATGGCCGACACTTCCAACGTCGAGCCCGGGCGCAACACCAGCGGCGAGTGGCCGTGATAGAGGTCGCGCTCCTCGGTGAGGTAAGGCGCAATGTCGGCCGCGGCCGTCACAGCGTATTTGTCGCCGACGATCTTTCGGAATTTTGCGATCAGTTCAGGCGAAAGCGAGCGCTCGGCCAACTGGACCCTATTCATCTTTTCTTTTTTCATTTGTTGCCCACCGCCGCTCGGCGCAGCCGGTCGTTGATGGCTTCACCAAGCCCGTCATCGGGCACCGACATCACAGCGATCATCTGCGCCGCCTTTGCATCGAGCGCACGAAGATACCCGAAAAGGTTGGCGGCCGCTTCTGCAAGATCGCCGCGCGGGGACAGGTTCATCACGCCAGCGGCCCTATCAGTTCCGGGCGGCATCGCGGGGCCGAATGCCAACAGGACTTCGCCGGGCGCGACTAACTTGGCATCGAGCCGTACGCGTGTGCGCGGCGCATAGTGGGAGGCCAGCATGCCCGGCGCGAGCGGCTGGGCGAAATCGCTTTCGGATTCTGTCGGCGGCTGCGCCAGCGCGCGGCCCAGCACGCGTTCGATGTCCTCGCGCGGCAAGCCGCCGGGCCGCAGCAGCATCGGCGTTTCGAAACATCCGACGATGGTGGATTCGACACCGATCGCGACCGGACCGTCGTCAATTATCAGATCAATTCGGCCAGCGAGGTCGCTTTGCACATGCGCCGCCGTTGTCGGCGAGACGTGTCCGGACAGATTGGCCGACGGCGCCGCGACCGGGCGGCCGAACGCGCGCAGGATTTCGCGCGCGACGGGATGGGCCGGAATGCGGATCGCGATCGTTTCCAGCCCGGCGGTGGCGAGTTCTGCGACGGGGCAATCCCGTGTCTTTGGAAGCACCAGCGTCAGCGGCCCCGGCCAGAAGGCCTCGGCCAATACGGTCGCGGCGGCATCGAACGCGGCAATCTGCCGAGCAGCGGCGAAATCGCCGACATGGGCGATCAGCGGGTTGAAAGATGGCCGGCCTTTGGCTTGGTAAAGCCGCGCGATAGCGGCCGGATTGGTGGCGTCGACGCCCAGCCCGTACACGGTCTCGGTGGGGAAGGCGACCAGGCCGCCGTCCGCGAGGATACGCGCTGCGGCTCCCAGGGCGGCCTCGCAGGCGGGCAAAATTTGCGTTTTCAGTACCAAATTCACTGGGATTCAAGTCCTCGATCCGGCTCCTTGCGGTGCGCCACACCCAAGGCTATAAGCCGCGTTCTCAGTCGGAGTGTGGCTCAGCCCGGTAGAGCACTGCGTTCGGGACGCAGGGGTCGCAGGTTCGAATCCTGCCACTCCGACCAGCTTTCTTACACCATCAGACCCTCACCGGGACAGCTATCGGGACAGAAACGTCCTTGATCCTCCCGACCCTCCAGAAATGCGAAGGCCCGTCACTCGGCAAAGTGACAGGCCCAATTCGCAACACCTGAAGATTAAGCACCGCGACAGTACCGAAACGACGACAGACTTTCAAGCGCGGAAGCTGCGCGGCCTGTTTTCTTTCTGCCACGCTACTGCCTGCACGATAGCGGCGCTTGCCTTCGCGGGGTGCCCGCGATGAGTGCCGCAAAAATCGGAGTAGCCCTCAAGGGGCGCCGTAACGGAACCGGCTGGCTGGTGTGTTGCCCGTGCCCGAACCACGGCAAGGGCAGGGGGGATAGAAGTCCCTCATTATCCGTAGCCAATGGCGACGACCATCGGCTGCTGCTTCGCTGTTTCGCGGGCTGCGACTTCGTGGACATCCTCGACGAGCTCAAGCGCCGCGGGCTGGTTGACGGGACAACCCGATCAGTCCCGGCGAGCAATCGCTTTACGCCGACGCTTCATCGCTTTGCCGAGCACTGCGCCGATGTTGGAGCCCTGACGATCTGGCAGACAACTGTTGAGGCGCAGGAAACCGTTGTCGATGAATACCTCAATCGTCGCGGCATCTACCTGCGGCCGCCGAAGCTCCGGTGCAGGCTCGACCAGCGCTCAATGGTGGCGGGAGTACAGGCCCCGGAGGGCAAGGTCATCGCGATACAGCAAACGTGGCTGACCAGCGTAGGCGTCAAGGCCCAGGGTAAGCGGTTGACGACCGGCAACCTTGGCGCGGGCGCGGTACGGCTGGGAGCGGTCGCCAGGAGCATGGGGCTGGCTGAAGGCGTCGAGAGCGCACTATCGGCCATGCAACTGACCGGCATGACTGTCTGGGCTTCGCTCGGAGCATCGCGGCTGCACAGCGTCGAGCTTCCGGCCGAAGTCGAGGAAGTGCATGTGTTCGTCGATAACGACGAGCCCGGACGCACGGCTGCCAAGCGCGCGGCAGATGTCCACACCAGCAACGGACGCCGGGTCTATCTGCGCTCACCGCCGGATGAGTGCGGCGACTGGAATGACTTCCTAAACCTGATTGCCGATCGAGATGGCCGCGATGTGTTGCCCTCCGAAGCCGCGGAGGACGCAGCATGACAGTGGCGGGCGAAAAGATGGTCGAGGCTCTTTCTGCGAAACGTGCCTTCGTCATGTATTCGGAGCTTTCCGAAGACGATAACAAGCTGTGGCTCGTGGACGGTCTGTTCGGTCAAGCCGAATCCGGTGCAGTTTACGGCCAGCCAGGGTCCGGCAAGAGTCGTCCTGGTTGAGGATATGGCCCTTCACATTGCTGCCGGTCGCGAATGGCATGGGAAGCAGGTTCATCGCGGAGCTGTGGTTTATGTCGCGCTCGAACGAAAGAAGCTAGTCGAGCGGCGGGCGCGTGCGTTTCGGAAGAAGCACAAGCTAAAAGACCTACCGTTCGCAATTGTTGGCGGGGTCTATGACTTCCGCATCCCAGCGACGGCAACGTGGCTCGCGGACATCTGCAAGCAGGTAACAAGGTTCACAGGTGAAAGGGTTGTTCTGATCGTCATCGATACCCTGTCGCGGGCACTGGCTGGGGGCGATGAAAACAGCCCGAAGGACATGGGTGCCATCGTCACCAACACCGCCCTGTTACAGCAGGAGACCGGCGGTTACGTCTTATGGGTTCATCACATGCCCCATGACGGCGATCGAATGCGCGGACACGGCGCACTGCTCGGGGCGATGGACACGACACTGCATGTTTGCAAGTCGGGAACAGCTCGCACCGCAACCGTTGTGAAGGCAAACGACTCCGAAGAGGGCGAGAGCATCTCGTTCGAACTGGAAAGCGTCGAGATATCGGAAGACGGCACCACCACAGCCCCGGTAGTCATCGCCACTACGCAAACCAGCCGGCAAACTGCCGCAAGCGAAGCAAAGCTCAAAGGAAACCAACAGACCATGTTTGCCATCCTGCACTCAGCAGGAAGCGCAGGTCTGACCGTTGAGCAATGGAATACCGAGGCGAGAGAGGCTGGCATTGGTGTGAAGCGCAGACCGGACCTCTATGACCTTCGCACACAGCTCAAATCCAAAGGCCTCGTTCGTGAGTATGGCGATCGCTGGACTGTGGTCCATGACTAAGTGTTCGGAGTGGTACGTACGGCGGGGTCTTATAGACCCCCCTCCGTACCGTACTACCGTATACCGCGGGAGACCCGTACCGTACCACGTACCGTACCATCCGTACCGTCGAGAACAGGAACTGAACATTAAGGGAATATGTGAGTGAGAAGGACACAGAACGTGAGCAAACACGAAAACAGGTCTCCTGACGGCCGTTGGCTTAAGAGAAATACTGAGCAATCCCTCTCGAAGGCCATTAGCGGTCCGCCAGCGCATCTCTGAGAAACTGTTGGCCGATTTAGCTTCGGCTGGGAAAGCGCATGGGGAGTCAATTCTGCTCGTCTAGAGCTATCGGAGAAAAACAGATGACGAAAAAGAGACCCATACGACTGAAGCTTGATCCCACCAGACCAGAAGGCCATCTGAAATCGTTTGGCGGCAGCAAAGCAGACGAATGGAATAACCGGCTCAACAATCTCCTGGTCAGCGCGCTGCCAATTGTCGCATTGAACGACAGGGAGCAAACCACCGAAGCGGCCTTAGCTGTCTCTTACGGTACGATGGACATCGCTCCCGCAGATCCGATCGAGGGAATACTTATCGCTCAATTGATGGCGGCCCACGAAGCTGCGCTCACGCTGTACCGAAAGGGTTGGCAGAACGTGAACGTGCCAGAGTATTTCCAGGGTGGAACGAAATTTCTGCAACTTGCGGACAAGGCGCAGCGCACTGTGGTGATGCTTACCGAGCGGCTCGATCACCATCGAGGTCGAGGTCGGCAAGAGATCAGCGTCAAGCACCAGCACGTCACCGTCAACGCGGATCAAGCCATTGTCGGCAATGTCACGGGCGGGGGAGGGCTACCGTCTGAATCAAAGGATCAACCCCATGCAATTGGCTATGCACCGGGCGTCACGCTGCCTGGCCCGAACGAGGAGCGGCAAGCCGTGCCAGTCACCAGCGATGAAAAACGGTCGTTGCAGGATGCACGGCGGGCCATCACCAGGGGCTCCAAAGGGAAATAAGAACGCCCTGAAGCATGGCTGGTACACTGCTGAGGCAATCGCGCTCACGGCGGCTACTGGCTACGTTCAGAGGGTGAGCCAGTCTTAGAACGCGCCAACGTTGCTCCCGGCACGGAGATTTTAATAGTGGGAACTCCGAGGACTTTCCAAACCCGAACCCCAACCGAACAAATACGGAATAGTCGGCCGGGGCGATGGCAATTGGTTATTCGCCGGCTTGGTTTTCTTCTGGACCCTGAACGGACATCAGCTCATCGAGCGGTGGCGACGATTGTAGGGCGTTGGCACCCGTCGATCGCGGAAGTTTAGTCAGAAGCGACTTCGTGCCGTCCTCATGGGCTTTTATGGCAACGGTGCTGTCTTGAAGCCACCTCGCAACTACGCCATTTCGGGGTAGGTCGTCTGGCATTCACGCCAAGCCTCTAATTAAGGAGTTCGGACATGCCGCTCTATATGTATGAGGCAGCCTACACCGCAGAATCTTGGGCAGCGCAGGCGAAGAACCCACAGAACCGCGTTGAATCGGTAGGCCGGCAGGCGTGCGAAGCGGTCGGTGGCAAACTGATTGGTGGTTGGTACTGCTTCGGCGACTATGATCTTGTTATAGTCGCCGACGTGCCCAACAACGAGAGCATGGCCGCCATTGCGCTCGCGATTGCGGCGGGCGGTGCAATTAAGGCCAGCCACACAACGCCATTGATGACGGGCGCGGAGTTTTTAAGCGCCCTGAAGAAGTCGGAGGCGGTTACCAGGGGGTATAAAGCCGCCCGATAGTAATCCATCGAGCTTCAATGACCGGTCCGTTTCCCGGACCGGTCAGCCCTATAGGCTGATGGGTCCCGCGGGACCTTCACCGGCAAACCCGAGCATCATGGCTCATGTCGAAAGTCGGGTACGGCGGTTACTACTCCCGGCCCATCAAAAAGGCTGCCAGAACCCGATCTAGAGCAGCAGCACAGACTTCTCGAACATTGGCTTCGCTTGGCCCCAAGAGCGCAAACCCGTCCCCCCTCAAATCGAGCCAAGTACAGGGGGGCGTCTGTCTGGCCTGCACCGGGTTCCGTCACCAAATTAAGGTGTTTGATGGAGCCGGAGGTGTGTGATGGAAAGACGGAAGTTTACGCGAGAGTCGCAGGGGTCCATGGTGAGAAAAAATCCATTCGATCCCAAAATGTTTCTCTCGATCGTCGGAACGGGAAAAACGGTCTCAAAATATCGGAAAGGCCAGGTCGTCTTCGCCCAAGGAGAAGTAGCGGATACCATTTACTATCTGCAAAAGGGCAGAATTAAAGTCGTGGTCCTGTCCGAACAAGGCAAGGAAGCGGTCGTCGGGCTGTTAGAGGCGGGCCAATTCTTTGGCGAAGGCTGTATGAATGGCCATAAGTTACGCATCGCCACGACGACGACGATGGAAGGGTGCCTTATCACTGCGATAAAAAAATCTGCGATGCTTGCGGCGATTGAAAACGAGCCGAAGTTTTCCGCGCTGTTCATGAAGCACCTCTTGACCCGTAACAGCCGCGTTGAAGAGGATCTGATAGACCAGCTATTCAATTCCAGTGAGAAGCGTCTAGCGCGGCTCCTCCTCTTGCTAGCGAATTTTGGAAAAGAGGGTCACCCGACGCCGATTATCGCGAGTATCAATCAAGAAACGTTGGCTGAGATGATCGGCACGACTCGATCGCGCGTTAGTTTTTTTCTGAACAAGTTTCGAAAACTGGGACTGATTAGCTACAACGGAAAAATTGAAGTTCATCAGTCCTTGCTGAACGCAGTTCTGTACGAAAAGCCTGAGTTAACACGGCGCGGCAAAGCGGAACCTACTTAAATACCAAACGCTTTCCGATATCATTGGACGCACCCCTTGCTGACGCCCGGTGGGACGAACAGCGGCCTTCCTACAAAGGCGTGGTCGTGTACTTGCCGTTGGCGTTGACACCCGCGGTCTGCCAGATCGGCAGCAATAGCCCTCAGCGAGTTGGCGCGTTTGCGCCTGCGCAGTCCCTTGGCGATCTTCACCATCACAGGATTGATCTCGGCGTGGTCTTTGCGGCCTTCACACACGGTCTCAATTTTTCCTTTCTTGCCACCGTCTTAGCCCTCAACTCTTCAGAAATACATACAGGGAGTCAAACGACAGCTGAAGGAAGTGCGCCTCGATTTCAGCCAGCGATCTATCCACAAAGGCCGCGTTGGAACAAAGTTCCAGATCCGAGTATGACAGAAACTCCGGAGGATTTATGGGCGAACAAGGTATTGCCGGGAAATGCGGAAAACGAATGGTGCCGGTTATCACCTTTGAGCGCGGCGGCGGCTCGACGGGACAAGCCTATGTGACGCTGCCTCAATCCGTGCGTGATACGGTTCGCGAGGAGATGCAACGCAGTCTCAAAGATACAGGCGGGCCGGTCGAAATCGACGTTGAGTTTCAGTTCGCAAGCGGCCAACGCGGCTAGCTGGCCAGCTTGTGCCGTCATGGCACTTTTCGAACATCCCGAGCAGGCGGTCCAATGTCCGTTGTTGGCGGGAGAGCGGAAGTGAGCCGCTCCGGTTGCGACTTCCGGTTTTGCTCAGATCGGACGGCTGATCAGGGCGCCGCCGACGCTTCATCGCATAGTGGCGACCGCTAAGCACTTTCATCCGGAACGTTTGCGTTGTTCGATAATTCTGGCATTCGTGCGAAAAACAATGTCCCAGAAACTCGTCGTCACGCCGTAGTTACAATTATCGAGGCGATGATGCGTGAGGTGGCGTACCTTTGCTGCATAGAGCCAGCAATTTGGCCCTATTGGCGTGCGGTGCACAGCATAGTGGACAACGATGAAAGCCAGATACCCCAAGAGAAGTCCGGCGAAAATCGCCGACCCATCTTCCACTCCCGCGGTGACAAGGAGCAAAAATCCAATCGGGAATGCAATGAGAGGCGTACTGAGGCTGGACCTTTCTGCCTCCGGATCGTTTGGACGGTCATGATGAAACCAATGAAGACGTCGACCTGCAGAATAACGATGAAAGACAATTCGATGCACCAGATATTCAAGCAGCGTCCAGGCCACAACGCCCGCTACGACCAGATGAAGGTGATGCGCGCCAGCCAGGCCCACAAAAATGACGATAGCAAGCGGTACGGTGACGAAGTCGCCGAAGTGACGAAGTTGCCGGATCACCATAGTTGACAAGCACGGTGCTGGACCGCCGCAATTTGGTCGATCATCTGCAGCCGTCAAGGCGCTGATGCTCAGTATGGTCCGCGTATCGTCATCCATCGGGCGGTTATCGGCTGTGAAGTGGTCTTCATCGCAGGCAAGTCTACTTTCGCAGGGTTAGGGGGCTTTGGGCACATGGCGTCGTATCGCACCGCTAAATCCTGCAATCGTTTTGGGTGAAGCTATCCGGCCTTAGCCGCCAAGCTCCGGCAGCGCTCTGCTAGTTGCTTAACGTCCTCTTCTCTCATGCATCACCATCCGAACTGTAGCTTAAAGGCTGCCGGGTGGCACTATAGCGTTCGTCGAGGGGTGAGGAGTGAGCGAACTGTAAGAGCGGAACTCGCCGCCGCTGTTCGGCATTCCTCACTGTCCTGATTTCAAATCGCGGGGATAGCACCGAACGCCTGAGTGACCATCGCGCCGGCGGTCGTATTAAGGTCAGCCTCCCTCACTTGATCCTTTTCCGGCCACGCCCACCTCAATAGTGTGGCTTGATCGATAAGGTTCTCGCACCGGCCAGCACCAAGGAGAGACCAGTCCCATAGTGGCAGCGTCAGAAGGCTCAAGGCAAAGTCGAGCGCATCAAACCAGCGAAGGGACCGCCGGGTCAATCCGGCGGTTCTTTTCGTTTGCGTGCTGGGGTTCGCCTCCGCATGTTCATTGACTTAGCTCAAGGTTGCTTTCCGGGGCTGGTCGATTCTAGTGGCATGAAGCCGCCCGACAAACAGTCGTGCCAAGGAGAGAAAAAGGCGAAGAGGCCAAGCCCTCGCGCGAACCGGAGATTCGCCGCTTGATGGACTGTGCGACCGACTGCGAGCAGCACTGCCCTAAATTCGCTGGCTGTTTAAACCTTTGTGCAATGCAGGTCCAACTGTTCACTTTGTAACCTAAGCAAAGGACCCATTAGACGAATCGGCATATTGAGGCCATCGCTGCTGAGGGTGGCGAATGGGCTATTTCTGCGAAAGACCACACGGTCTAAAGACCGCAGAAGATCGCAGATGTCTCTGTGGCGCTCAGCCCAGACTGAAACACAAGATGATGGACCCCAGGCACGGCCTGACCGTTCGCGTGTTCGAATGCGAGTGCGGCGAGAGTACTTGGACCGAAGACATGGAGTAAGACCCGCAACCGAGGCGACCATTTTTTCGTTCGGCGAGGCCGGTGTACCGCACATGGAAATGGCAGGTTTGTCATTGAATCCCTTCCCGCTTAAGGAAGGACCCATATCGTCGGGTGATCCGCTCGGTCCCGCACAGCCGCACAAATATAAATATCAAAGTTGCTATTTGAATGATGTTCGATCCCGATCAGTATTTTCCGAATGTGAGCATTTTTGACCAGTGGCTGGGCTGGCATTGCGCGATGTTCCTCCATCACGCTGTCCGATCCGGAGACTGAGAGCGCTGGACGGTCCGGGCTGATCCAGATCAGGGGAGGCGCATCATGTCACTAGAGTATTTTGCGGGCGGCACACCCATCAAACGCCCGCGCTGTTTGCGCTGCCGTTCACGCATGATGCTTGCGCGCATTAGCACTGGGCCCATGGGCTTTGAGCACCGCCGGTTTGAATGCCCTGGATGTACGGCCGTGCAGGAGGAGGTCATTGCGAACGACCCGATGAACTCAACCTCTGAGGGTTGGCTTGCCGGGGAACTCAGGGCTCCGAATTGAAGTGTGCGGGAGTTGCGCGGACGAGGAGTAGTCGGATTATGCGAAAAACAGCACCAAGGCATTGGGCAGAGTTGCAACGGCTGGACGAAATGGCAGGCGAACTGAGGGTGACAGCCCTCAAACTTTCGCCCGGACTGGAACGGCGCGACAGCCTCTTGTTGATCGACAGCTTCCGCGACCGAATAGCTGCCATGAAGCGGTCGGGGTTAGAGGCATCGTGCACCGGAATTTAGGGCCAGGAGAAAAGGCTAGGGCATCGCCGCCGGGTCTCGGTCGCTCTGGTGAAGCCGCGCTGCCATCACATCGCCTGCCTATGCCCGGTGCGATACATCAAGGCGCCGCTGCCCCGTCGGGGTGGGCGAAGGCCGAGTTCCGTGAGGAGTTGCGGTGCGAACGCACGCCAACAAGAGGAGGTCCCATGTCACTTACACAATTCCGCGTCGATCACGGACCGCATGCCATGGACGGGCTACGGCTTCTTGCCCAGGACGGAACTGAACCGGTCGAGGCGTTCATAGCCCGCAAGGTGATGGACGTCTGGGCCGAGTCGATTGAGCACCTTGGAGGAACACAAAGCCTGTTCCGCAATCAATACAACGCGCTTGGCAAGGTGAACCTTGCCGCGCTTGAGCGAATTGTCGGCACGAAATACCAACGTGGTGCCGCGGCCAACCGCCAGCATCCGTTTGTCGAGATTCTGTTCTCAGACATCACGGAAAGCCGCGAGGTTCTGAACTTGAGCGAACTCGTCCGTGAACCCTTGCCGCCGGGATTTCAGCAGCTGTCTTGAGCCGAGTAGCCGAACGACGGTAAGCGGCATCGCCCCAAAGGGCACGGCAGCTCCTCGCGGGAGCAAGCCAGATGAGCGAGGCCCAAACGCTGCAGCAGGATCATGATCGCGACATTGAAAAAGGTACAATGATGAAAAGAGCCATTCTCTCGATTGACGAGCCAGAACCGAAGAAAGCCGTACGAGCCGACCGGCCACCTACTGAAGGGTTTGCGACAATCGTAGATGGTCATTTCAAGTCGGAGTTTGACACGACCGAGGGCGCAGAAGCCGCGGGTCGGGCATTGAAGTCGGTTTATCCGATGCTTCAAATCGAAATCTATGACGCCGCCACGAAGGTCCGTAGCGTGTTGAGCTAGCGAGCGTGACTATCGCGTTGTCGGCGGTAGCAGCTTGCTCGCCGGATCCCATCCTCGTCGATGATCGAGGCGCCACATCCGGGCCTATCACGCCACCAACGCTAAATGCCAAAGTTCGTTGAATTAGGACTGTGGACAAATCAGTACGGCAAGGTCGCACCGACCTGTCAGCGCCTGTAACGTGCCTTGAGAATGGCAATGTTCCGGGCATGTTGCCATACCTCAATGTCGCGGCCATCCAGCAGCTGCTCAGCCTGCCGCTTGGCATCCACGTCATCTGCACATTCGAGAGCAACGAACTGGCAGATGTGTCCGTCTTCATCGAGAAAATAGGCGCGGTAGTGCATTGCCATCGTCCCAAATTAGCAACGGTAGGATGATGTTAATGGCCGAAAACCAACTTAGGACATCTCTAGGAACGTTTATTTGGTGGGATCGGTTGGCGTTGCGAGGAGCGCACCATGCCGAACGGATCATCCGAACGCCGCGTTGTCCGTCAAACGAGAATGGCCGTTGAACTCACAAAGCAGGCGGCTTCGGACATAGCGGAGTGCGTGAAACGGTCGCGCGCGCTGGTTGCAGAGAGCAGGCTGCTCCTCCAAAAGACGGTGCACTATCGGCCCGGTCATCTCCAAAATGACGAACCGCCGCCAAATACACAGCGCCGCCAAAGCGGAATATGATCGCTGGCGGCGGGGTTTTCGAACCGCACAAATACTTACCCGCTCCGAGCATGCGCCGCTTGGTCCCGTTCGGGCCGAAGGCGGAGAAGTGAACGCTAAGTCGCCGCCGTAAACTTCTTGTACAACCAGTGACGGCCGTCGTGACGTCGCCAAACCTGTCCGCGCACAAGGCGACCGGTAATTGTGCGCCTCGGTATAATCACCGTGCACAGATGCCACGTCGTTGCCCTTGACGGGTTCAAACCGAGTATCCGGACGTTGACGGCTGGGACGCTGATGGATGTCATGATCATGACCTCCTTAGACTCAATTGACAGGCGACATCGCCATTCCCTTAAGCGAATGCCCGGCCACAGTGGTCAACAAAGTGCCGGTTTTCAGCTTGATCTGCGGTCACTGCGATATTTTTGCCGCTTGCTAATTGCCGGTCAGAGAAAAAGCCGCCGGGCGCTACGCCTCGGCTTCTCCTTCCGGCTGCCGGCCCGGCTGTCCGGTTCCGGGAAAGGCGCGTCTTGCTCTGCGGGAGCAGGGCGAACTTCGTGCGAACGTAGGCACCGTTTGGCACTCGAGACGATCGAGAACGCATTGCGGGCTGAATACGCCAAGCAAATCGAGAACTGATCCGGGCCGCCGGAATGGAGGGGCATCCCGGCGACCCCTGCCGACCGCTTCCTGGTGCAAAGGTCGCGGCCTACCTGAATCAACGGCGAAATGGTGGCGCGGTTCGATCCCGGTACATGTTGACTTCGGAAATCCACTCCTGCGCTTTGGCTATTGCTCTTGCGGTCTCCTCCCGCACTTTTATTGAACGCTCGATCGCCCTGTCCGCGCGGTCCAGCAATTCCTGCGTTTCCCAACTGAATTTTGCGGCCATAACGCTCTCCCGCGTTGTGCAGGCGGGAGCGCAATTGGTCTCTCGGTCACCGACGCCTACGGCAAAAGCCTCAGCCAGTGATGGAAACTAACGGGGCATGTAACGAATGGTTGCTGGCAACATCTGCGGACGGCAAGAACAGTTCCGTTTACAACTGTCGGATAAATATCCATTATGCCGACAGTTGATTTGCTCTCAGGGGGAATTTGCCAATGAATACGGTTGTGCAGTTACGGCCCTCGCAGGCTGAAAAGCCGACAGTTCGCACTGGTCGTGGCAAGAATGCTGATTACCGCGTGCGCGAGTACCTGACCGAGGGCGAGATCGATCGCCTGCTGACAACTGCCGGCACCAGCCGCAATCCAAGGCGCGATCGGCTGCTGATCCTGATGGCGTTCCGGCATGCATTGCGGGTTAGCGAGCTCGTCAGCATTCGTTGGCAGCAGATTGATCTCGATACCGCGACGGTCCATATCACCCGCGCCAAGAACGGCACGCCGGGCAACCATGGCTTGCAGGGTGACGAGCTGCGGTTGTTGCGGGCATTACGACGCGAGCATCCACATGCTGACTTCGTGTTCTTATCGGAACGCAAGGCACCGCTTTCGATCGATGGCGCACAGAAGCTGATTGAACGGCTTGGTGTCGCCGCTGAGCTGCCATTCACGATCCATGCGCACATGCTGCGCCATGCTGCCGGCTACGCCCTGGCGGGCCGAGGAGTCGATACGAGGACGCTGCAAGCCTTCATGGGCCATCGCTCGATCGCGAACACGGTTGTCTACACTGCAGTGGCCGACAAGCGCATTCGCAACATCTGGGGCAAATAAGGGGGTGAAACGCTGGCTGAGATCGCCAGGTCCTACAACGTTGACCAGTCGATGATTAGCCGGTTGCCGGCTCACTGAGTGCTCGCTGAGCGCTTCAAGGGCGGTTCGCGGGCGGCTAGTTCTGCTTCCCTGACCCGCTCTCGTAGTTGGTCCAATTCGGAAATTCGAGTGATCAAATCGGTGAGTGTTGTAATGCGTATCTGAAGTGCACTGATCATCTAAACTCCCTACTAGCCCCCAATTTCACTGTGAGATGGGCTTTGGCGAACTTCAACAACTTTCCTAGTCCGCCTCGAAGCAAATTTTCGCATTAAGCCCCGTTGCAGTTGTTTGATCTGGATGCCTCGCGTACGCGCCAAACATGATGGGGCCGATATGGGCCGGGATCGTCTTGTGATCAGGAGCGAGCCGACCGAGCAGCCTCATCACCTCGACATTGCGTCCGGCCTCTCGTTCGAGCTGCCGGCTCGACTGCACACGGTTCAGATAGCCGTAGATGTATAGCTTCAGGAGAACCGAGGGATGATACGTCGGCCGGCCTGTCGCCGCCGGCTCAACCCCCTCAAACCTCATCTCGGCTGAATCGAGCGCATCGACCATGGTTAAGTCGTTACGGCACTTTCGGAATGCCGGTGTGATTACTATCCTCAATCCGAAGCCACGCGCTCTGGCCTCTCAGGACATCGCGTGCATTAGGGCCGCAATCTTGATGGTCGCAAAGTTGGAGTAGGTGTCGGAAACGGCGTAGGGCAAAATGATCTGATCGTTATGCCGCATCGCGCCGCAGGTATAGACCACGTTGGGGACATAACCCTCGCGTTGCGACGGCTCGGGACGCAGCAGCGGCTCGACCGAACGCGCCAGCACCCTGGATGGATCGTTCTTATCCAGCAGGGCCGCGCCGATCGAGTATTTTCGAACCGGACCGACGCCGTGCGTGAGCAGCAGCCAGCCTTCATCCAACTCGATCGGCGAACCGCAATTCCCGATTTGCACGAACTCCCAGGGAAATTGCGGCTTGAGAATAGCCTGACCGCCCTCCCATTGATGCAAATCGTCCGAATAGATCAGATAAAGGTTCTCGTTGTCCTGCCGCGCGATCATGCCGTATTTGCCGTTAATTCTGCGCGGAAACAGCGCCATTCCCTTGTTATGCGCGGCAGTTCCCCCCAGCGGCGACATTCGAAATGACAGGAAGTCGCGGGTCTCAATCAGCTCGGATCGGATCACTCTGCCGGTATAGGCGGTAAAGGTCGCGTAGTAAGTCTTGCTGTCGCCTTCGCTGAATTCGACGAAGCGAGCATCTTCGATGCCCTGAGATTGTGATTCCGTGACTGGAAAAATTACGCGTTCGCTGAGGTCCTGTTCCTCTTCGAAGCTGACTTCAACCACTTCGCCTGACGCTCCGGATGCGCGGCGTCCGATCCGGGGACTTGAGGCGAGTTGGGCGGTAGGATCGACGGCAAGGCTGCCGTCAGCCGCGATCGTGCCGGTGCGAAATGTCAGCGACGAAACGTGCCCTTCGCCAACGGCCCGGAGACTGAGAACGAAGCGCAGGCCGCCTTTCGGCGCGCCCGATTGGTCAGGATGCGGCACGATGCTAGGATTGAACAATGCTGACGCCTCGAACGAATATTCGTTCAGGAAATAGGCCCCGATCAGCTGGCGCTGGACGCTGGAAAAAGCGCCGTGGGCAGAGAGCGCCTCTTCCATCTCGTCGGCGCGAAGTTCGAATTGTTGCAGCAGGTTCCGATGGCGACCTTGAAAGTTCTCCAGGACATCTGTCAACAAGCTGGCCGTGACTTCTGGGTGGAGTGCGAGAACGCGTTCGACAATATGGTTGGCGCGGGTCTTGTCGGTTGGATTGAGATCGCGCGGTTCAGTCGCGGGCTTGAAGGGGCGTACGATCACGCGCGCCGGATCGGGACGCAGATAAAGCGCTTGCGTATGCAGGAAAGTGGCTTGCGACAAGATATCCTCAATTCGCTGGACTGAGAATTATATCAGGCACCGATGGCGCGGAGAGCCACGGCGGGTATCACCTTGACTTTAACGCGGGCAAGCTGACGAATATCCGCAAGACCGAGCAGATAGGACACGACCGACTCGCCGCCGCGATTCTCATTGGCGCGATCGGGATGCAACCCATCCCGGCAACTGCCGGTCTCGGGATCGACAAGCGCAATCGACAAGTCATTGCGGCCGAGAAACCAGGCAAAAACATTGGTTGCGATCGCTTTCCATTCCGCGTCACCTTCCGCGCGCCAGGCGGTCAGGCACGCCGCGATCGTCGCCGCTGCCTCCACCGGCTGCTGGTCGAATGGGCGAAGCGGTTCGCGGAGTTCACCAAAGCCGGCAGTGCCGACGGGGCGAAAATGTCCTGGCGGAGCCGTTTGTTGTCTCATCAGCCAACGAAGGGATCGCAATCCGGCATCGACGTAATAGGGTGTCTGCGTCGCGATGCCAGTCAACATGAGGGCATGCGGCAGGCGCGCATTGTCATACGCCAAGCCTTCCTCGAACCAGATCCAGTCCGGCTTCTCGACCAACGCGAGGCTCGACATCAATCTGTCGGCAAGCGAATACCGGATTTGCCGGGCGCGCGCATCATTGGGAACGACGGCGCAGTATCCATCCAGACCCAGCAGGGTGAAGGCCAATGCGCGGGGCGAAGCAAAGGTCTCGACGGCGGGCAGTGCCTCGGCAAACAAGGCGATGGCCCATTGACGTCTCGACGGGCTTGCATCCCTGCGAGTGCACTCGCCCAACGCCCATAATGTTCGCCCATGGCTGTCTTCGGAACCGCAGTCTTCAAGCCATGTTCGATTGAAGCCCATGAAATTACGAAACCGTCTGGTGTCGGGATTCCACGCGTGCTGCACGAACGCGGCAAATCGGGCGGTCAACACCTCGGAGAGACGCTTTTCACCGGGATTGTTGAGAGCGCAGGCAAGCAGCAAGGCGCGTGCATTGTCGTCGACGCAATAGCCGTGCGCGCGATCGGGCACCGAATGCACCGCATGCTGAAACAGGCCGGTATCGTCGCACATGGTAAGAAAGTGATCCAGCTGCATATCCAACGCCGCAGGACTGTGCGCGATTGCAACCGGCCCGGTCCGCGCGATCACCTTGTGCCAGTCACCATGCCTCGGATCTTCGAAGACGGCGATATAGCGCTCGGCCGTACGATCCCATGTCATCGATCGGCTGACAACATAGGCGCGCTCGCGCATCGCTTGCCGGCGAGGGGTATCGGTGAGCAATCGCGCAATTTCCTTGCCGATTGCCGGTGAGTTGCCGAAGGGAACGATGACGCCACGGCCGTCATCCAGCAGCTCCAGCGCGTGCCAGTACGGCGTCGAAACCACCGGCTTTCCGAGACCGAAGCTGTAGGCCAACGTACCCGACGTCATCTGCCCTTCATTGAGATACGGCGTGACGTAGACGTCGCACATCGAAATGAATTCGAGCAATGTAGCCTGATCGACGAACTGGTCGAGGAATACGACGTGGTTCTCGCCCCCGAGTTCGCGCACGCGCTTCATCAGGCTCTCGCGATAAGCCTCGCCCTGATCGCGCACCAGATTGGGATGGGTGGCACCGAGGACGACATAAACGGCGTCTGCGCGACGTTCCAGGATGGACGGCATGGCGTCGATCATCACCTCGATGCCCTTGCTGGGAGAGAGCAGGCCGAAGGTCAGAATGACCGAGCGGCCGCTGAATCCGAGTTTGGCCTTGGCAGCATCTGGCTCGACAAACGGAAAGTCGGGAATGCCGTGGGCGATAACCTCGATCTTGTCGTTCGGCACGCGATAGACGCTCCGCAGCATCTCGCGTCCCTTGTTGGCCATCACGATGATCTTCGATGACGCTTCTACAATACGTTCCATCACCGCTTGCTGGGCGGCGGTTGGTTTCGCCAGCACGGTATGCAGCGTCGTGATGACGGGCATGCTGAGGCGTGAAAGCAGTTCGAGAATGTGAGCGCCGGCTTCCCCGCCGAAGATTCCGAATTCGTGTTGCAGGCAGACGACGTCGTACCCGCCCGCGTTGAGGAACACGGCAGCACCGATATAGTCTTCAATGCTGTCATCCTTGATCTGAAAGCCTACCGAACCGGGATAGTCGTAAGTTTGGCCGTGGTCGTTCATGGCGACGATGCTGGTCTCCAGGTCCGGCCTCGAATTCGAGATCGCCCGTTCCAGATCGGTCGTGAAGGTCGCGATACCGCAGCGGCGAGGCAGGGAATTGCCGATGATGGCAACGCGGCGACGCGGCGTCACGTCCTCGCCTCGGCTCTGCCTGCAAATTGGGGAAGAAAAGGTTCAGCCGGCTTGCCCGGTTGCTCATCAAGGTTCTGCAACAGGAAATCGACCGCGTGGCTTGCGGGATACGCAATCAGCGCGCTCAATCCATAAATTCCAACCTCGATGCTAGTGCGACCGCCACGAATGAAAATAGTTTCTCCGACTGATGCCGCGGCCAAACCGATCGCCGCGTGGCCGTCGAGAACGAGCATCCAGGTCTCCGGTTCGGCAAGCATCGCCCAGCTTGAACCCTCGGGCAGCTCAATCCGCTCTAGAACAAAATACTTGCTCGCGACGAGGACCGTGCGTTCAGTGGTGAGGCGGGTCGGATTGCAAGGCGTACGAAGCGGCCATGCGTGGGCAACGGCGGCGCCATCGTCTTCATGCAATTCGCGGTGCCGGCCATAGTCGAAGAGGCGGAATGTCACGTCACTGTTCTGCTGAACTTGAGCCAGCACTATCCCCGCGCCGATGGCGTGGATGGTGCCGGCCGGGATGTAGATGACGTCACCTTTCGCGACCGGTCGCCAGTGCATCAGTTCGGCTATCGAACCGCTCTGGATCGACGCACGCAATTGCTGTGGCGTTACCTGGTGCTTCAATCCAACGCCGATCTGCGCGTAGTCTTGAGCTGAGAGGATGTACCACGCCTCGCTCTTGCCATTGGGCATCCCCATCGCGCGCGCGAAAGTGTCGTCTGGATGGACCTGGATCGACAAGGGTTGGCTGGTAAACAGCAGCTTGAGCAGCAAGACCGGGATCGGCGCATTCTTGTCGACCCGTTCGAACCACAGCTCGCCGACAGCATCACCTGAGCCGTCAACGCTGCTCCAGGGTTGCAGATCGCCGACCCCCCACGGCTTGTGGACGACCCGCGCGACGGCATGTTCGGTAGGCATAACATGTCCTGACCCGTGACGCGCACGTCAGGGCGACGTGCCGTTGGCCGATGTCGACTTTAGGATTTGGCGTGGCTAAGGCGTCGCGTATCCGGACAGCTGCTTAAAGCGGGTCGGATGCTCAGCTCCTTAGGTGGCTACTCCAACACTCGATTACAACCTGCCGCAGACTGCATAATCGGCTTCTCCTGAACGGCGGCTCTGTCGCCATTGCAGGACAACGAATGCGGGTAGTACGATGGGCCTCGAGCGAGCGTTCAGACGGGAGCGACCACCGCCTCGTGGTCGGCGCAGTGAGCGCAAAAATACGTGCGGATGTCGAAACCGGGTTCCGAAGGTTCAATTCGGGTCAGGATCAGCGCCTGCCGCATCTGGAGCAAGGCGGCCGGTCTTTACTGACGAACTTGTAAACTAAGCTGTTCATGGCCATCGCGTTGTTCATCAGCGCTTTTTTTGCCCGATTGGCTAGCTAATTCACTCGTCGATCTCATTCGATGCTGGATGTGCTTCCCGAACTCTTCGTCGGGCTCCGGCGGCCAATTGCCGGTATCCCATGATCTCATTCAACTTCGGCGCGTTCGCTTGCGCAATGGCACGGCAGGCATTTCGTAAGGCGCTCGGTAAGCAGCAGCGTGATTGGTCCTAGCGAGGCCAGACCTTACGCGCGACCGGACGTGAATGCCCCCATAGCGTCCGATGAATGGAGGTGAGGAATTAAGTCGCTTTGTGAACATTAACGGCGCATGGTCTGGGAATCATCGCTCCTCCTTAGGCATCTATCGGTGACAGAGAGTTCGGTAACGCTCCCGCCTGATCAGGGGTTAGCGCTATGCCAACATCCAGACCGCCCCCAGCACTCATGTCGCGCTTTCATCTCGCGGACTTCCTTGAGAAGCGACGGGAGATTTTGCTTTGCGCCCGAACCTATCCTGTTGGGAAAGAGCGCAATCAACTAAGGCAAACAGCGCGTTGGCTTAGCAATTTTTGCAGGAACAGACGATGGTCAAAGAGCAAAACGCTTGAGGGTGCAAACTCGCTCGCTTGGCCTGACCATGTTGCTCCGCCCCGGCGTGACTTCGAAACACTCCGACGATCACTGCTGGTTCCTGCGGCACGCGATTGATGCCGCAGTAACCATGGGCTGCGCTGCCAAAGCCTGCCATAAGGGTTCAGCGCACGCGACATATTCTTAGTTCACCGAGGACGTTGCCTTTAATTGTCTCCAATCGGGCGGGCTGAGAGAAAATTGCATGCGCACCATCATTTGCCGCGGTCGGAGCGGTGCTCAACTTTACTTCAAGCTTCGCGCAAAGTTCAGAAGAAGTATCACCTGCGACTTATCGTGGATTAACTTGCCTCCAAACAGTGCGAGAGGGGCGATCCATTTCGAGGATGGGCTTTGCACTAGCTGGCTTACAGGCCGGCAGCGGCGGAAGCGACGGTTCCAATACTGCATCGGCCGTTGTAATTGTTTGGCCAATGCCGTTCCGTGTTAGCGGCGACAAATTGGCGCGCTTACCCATGCAGAGCGGCAAATGAATGCTTGGAGGAGGCTAGTGTCGTGAGTCAGTGCAGCATTCAGTTTCTGCGGCCACCTAACAGGTAGAGCATATTGGCCCCTCGCCAGATTGCGCTTGCCCCAATAAGTCTTTCGCGACGTATCGAACGACGCGTTCAAACGTGCCGGTTCAAGGCACGCATGACGCCCTGCTGGAAGACCTCTTAGCTCGCGGATTAAGTTCCCGAGGACGTAATTCAGGCCTTCGCAGCGTTGTACCAGTTTTGCCTCCCCTGGCGCCGACCCACCCACCGTTTTCTTATTGAGGGTTGGATGGGCAATGCAAACATGCCCCTAAAATAGGACAGCGCGGTTAAATCCTAGCGATAGGTGTGGACCTAAATCCGAAACTCGTCGAGAGCTTTCCCGGATCTAAGTTGCGCGGTCAACCAGCGGGGCTGCTTACCACGCCCTGCCCAAGTCTCATCAGGATGCGCAGGATTTCTAAATTTCGGAAAGACCGGCGGATAAGCACGGCGCGCGTGGGTTGGGTATTCAATATAACTCTGCGAGGTAAGCAGTCGCAGCCGCCGCTCGAGCGTTTCCTTTTTAACTGCTATCTGGAGCACCAACTCTGAATTTACTTGTTCGTAGAGCCTCCAGAGGTCGTCCACGGACATCGATTTAAAATCATCGTCTTTCATTTTCTGAACTCGACTGGTTTGTCCCTATCGCGGGGGTGAAAGGACAAGCGTCGCCAGAACGTAGTAGCGGTTCCAAGTTTGTCGGTTGGTTGCTCGCGAGGGGTCGTTTTAATGGCATAACGGCGGCGGAATAAAACCCCTGTCGACGTGTCTCCAGGATAAGCTTTCTGGTTGGAGGTCTGAAATGAGTTCTCTTAGGCGATGGATTACGGCCTTCACCGGAGCGACCAATAAACTCGTTGCTCAGTTGCGGGAATTGGACCAATTGCGTGACCGGGTCAGGAAAGCACAACTCTCGGCCAGGAAACTGCGGCGAAACCACTTCAGTTGGCCAGCATCTTGGTTAAGTCAAAGTCCGGACGGACGCCGGCGCCGTGCTCGCCGGAAGGCCGGCAGAGGAATTGCGGTTCGAGACCGCACAAGCGAACATGATCCGGCCCCATGATCGGGGCTGATCGCATTTTCGATACGAAAAGGCCAAGGAGTTTGCCACCTCGTCGGATCTTAAGGATGTGATGACAAAAGTTGGAGTCATCGACGCGCCGACAATGTACTTCCTCGAGGCGCATCTGATTGTTGTTGGCCTCCAGTGCAGCCCGGTAGCGGCCCTCCCTCGACCGCGCCGCCGCCGCTCAGAGACCGTCCGCGCGGCCTGCGCTCGCGCGCTGTGAATGACCCGTGGTGCGGGTGCAAGCAGGTTTGGCTTGACGCGCCAACGAGCTATGCCCGACGCTCTTTGAGACTTGCCGGGTCCGTTTCTGATGATGACAGCTTTGAAGGGGAGACCGGAAGTGGCCGGCGGGTGGTCGGAAAGACGCTCATGACCAAAGCGGACTTTAGCCCGACCTAAATCCAAGACCGATTGTCTCCCGTTTCAAGCTACAGAGTGCTTTGTTCTGAAGATTATGCGAGGCAGGTCCCTTCGGGGGTCACATGCGACGACGGGAATTCATAAAGCTTATGGGATGCGCCGCGGTCGCGTGGCCGATTGCGGCGGGCGCACAGCACTCCGAGCGGGTGCGTCGTATCGCCGTATTAAGCGGGACGACCGCGACCGGGCAGAACCTCGCTGCCTATGCCGCATTCCTGCGACGGTTAGGCGTACTTGGCTGGACGGACGGCCGCAACGTTCGGATTGAAGAGCGTTGGGCCAACGGCGACCCGGAGCTGATGCGGAAATACGGCACGGAACTGGCTTCTCTCTCACCCGATGTATTTTTCGTCCAAAGCAATCCGGCGCTCGCGGCATTTCAACCGCTGGCGGGCAACTCGCCGATCGTTTTCACGCAGGTCGCCGATCCCGTTGGCAGCGGCTTCGTCGCGAGCCTGGCACGGCCCGGCAGCAATGTCACAGGCTTCACGAATTTCGAGCCTTCGATGGGCAGCAAGTGCTGGAGATGCTCAAGCAGGTCGCGCCGAACGTTGATCATGCCACCGCGATACTTCATCGGGAGACCCCTGCTCATGCCGCGTTCTGGCGCGAAGCCGAAGCGGCCGCGGGTGGCCGCGGGTCCGGCGTCGTCGGCTACAATGTGCAGGTCGCGGTCGATACCGATCATCACCTGATCATCGCGCATGAGGTAACGAACACGGGCTCGGACCGGGCACAACTCGCCAACATCGCCTCTCGTGCAAAGAATGTCCTCGGCGTCGAAAAACTCGAAGCTGTTGCTGATCGGGGCTATTATAGCGGCGATGAAATCCTTGCCTGCGACAAGGCTGGAATTGCGGTGACGCTCCCCAAGCCGATGACATCAGGTCTTGAGGCACGGGGTCGCTTTGGCAAACAGGACTTTGTCTATCTACGCGACCAGGCGCCGCGATCGCGACATAAGACCAAACCGGTCTTGGCTTCTCACCGGCTTCGCTGGGGAAGGCGTTTTTACACGGCCAAGACCCATAACGGACAAGATGTGCTGTTACATCCCTGCCCGTGTTGCAGCCGCAAAGATCCTCATCCCCTCCGTGAGCCCCTTGAGTGAGTGCAAGCCGCGATCCTCAAAGCTGAGACCTGAACCTGCCACCAGGTCCTTGAGCACGCTCGAAGTCAGAACCTCTCCTGCGCCCGCCAGTTGGGCAATTCGCGCAGCCACATGTACGGCAATTCCGCCCACGTCATTCGGCAGAATTTCAATTTCGCCGGTATGCAATCCGGACCTAACGTCTAGACCAAGGCCACGCACGCTGTCGCGGATGGCTTCCGCGCAGCGGACGCCACGGGCAGGGCCGTCGAACGTGGCGAGAAAACCGTCACCCAGTGTCTTGATTTCTTTCCCACGAAATCGGGCGAGTTCCCGACGCACGCATGTGTGATGCGTCTCTAGAAGGTGGCGCCAATTGCGGTCGCCAAGCAAGGAGGCGCGTTCCGTCGAGCCGACGATATCGGTGAACATGACCGTCGCCAGCGCCCGCTCCATTTCGAAATGCGAACGGGAGCCGGTCAGGAATTCTTCTATCTCGTCAATAATCCGCTGCGAGTCTCCCGCGCAAAATAGGTGGTCTTTCCCCGGCAATTCGATGAAGCGAGCGCCGGCAATGTGCTTGGCAAGATGACGACCCGCCGAGACGTTCACCCGGCCATCGCCGGTTCGATGCATTATCAGGGTGGGGACGTGTATTGCCGACAAAACTCCGCGAATGTCGATTTCGCTGTTCATGCGCATCAGAGTCTTCACGGCCGACGGGCTTGCGCCGAGCCGCTCGAAACGCGCCCACCAGTTAAGAAACGCAACATCGTCTGCCAAACTCGGTGCGAAGTCTGGGACTAACTTCCCGGTTCCCCAGCACTCCTCGACTTGGATCAGAAAACCAGCAAGCTTCTCGGAGGGCATCACTGCTGTTGGAAACAGCGCATAAGAGCCGAATAGCGTCAGAGCAACGGTCCGCTCGGGATATGTGGCGGCAAAGAGCAGCGACATTGGGCCGCCCTCGGAAATTCCGAACAATGCGGCGCGTTCCGATCCGACGGCGTCCATCACCGCACGCACGTCATCCATTCGCTCTTCGAGAGTTGGAATAGACGAAATGCGATCTGACACGCCCGTGCCGCGCTTGTCGAAGCAAATTAAACGGGAGAACGACGCTAGTCGTTCAAGAAAGCCAGCCCAGCGCGGCTCTTCCCAGACATGGTCGACATGCGAGATAAATCCCGGCACGAACACCAGGTCGATTGGGCCGTCCCCAATGACCTGATAGGCGATATGGACGTCGCCGCTCTTGGCGTATCGGGTTTGGGGGAGCATCGCTATCCTCCCGGACCAAGGTCGTCGAGATCCGATTGCAGTTGTTTAGCATAGGGTAGGGTCGGCTGCTCGGCCTTTCCCCAGTGCCGATCATCGACGTCGCCTATTGGGGCACTTGTCGGACATCGAGGAAGCCTCCACCGCTGTTGCAGGACGAGCGGACAGGTGTGTGCAGGACGGCGTGGTCTGACGTGCCCTAGGGTGACTCTAGGGGTCCGTCGGAGAGCCCGTACGCCGCCGAGCTAGACCTTGAGCCGTCCCAGCGAGCCTGACCAGTCCTCAGCTGAGCGGCATCTTGCGACCGCCGGTCGAAGACGACTCGAGGACAGCTCAGGTCTACTTCTAAGCGCCACACACGGCGTGCATGCCGCTGGGTGAGTTTGCGGAGCGAGGGCACCCTACTAGCTAGCGTGCACCCAAACAAGTCAGCGAGTCTCCTAAAAGTCCTGAGAGGCATATGGAGAGCGACGATCGAAGGAGACTGAAAGTCGGATTCCCTCAGGCGCAAAACGTTCCACGTTATGTAGGGCGTGGGGCCTGGGCTAGCATAGTCGGACAGCACGGTTGCAACCGGCCATTGAGCAAGCTGGTCAGATAGTTCACGGTTGCTTCGGCCTATCTGCAGGCGGCGATCTGGCCTATTCTCTCGCGCGGCTGATCTTGCGCGGACTAACCACGGCGCGCGATGGTCGCTGGACGGCCTCGGTTCGGATCACCACCGGGCGCCGTTCCTATGCGTGAACAAGCGGACCTCAGAGGGGCTCAACGCCACTCGTGCTTGAGGTCCGCGTTAAATTGCTCGTTCGCCTTGGCGACAAGGAGTTCTCGTTCCCGGGCATCTTTCGCCAAAATTGGATGTAGCCAAGTGTCAGTCTGTTTGAATTTATGATCGATCTCTGCAACGCGTCGCAAGATGGCCTCAAGCAAGATCGGTGTTGGCGTTTTCTTCCTGAATATCACGGCCACCTCGCTTCCAAAGCGCGAGTGCTGAGATCACAATCATGATCACCGCGAGTTGTGTCAACGATTGATGGGGCAGCGGCCCGATGCTTCAACAGAAAACGTCCGCTGCTTCGATGCCGTGGTGATGCGCGCCTTGAACCGTCAGCAGAGCGGGTGTTTGATCCATCGCTGGGGGCAAGCACAAGCTGAAGAGAGACCAATGACCGATCAGGAATTGATCATCACAGCGCTTCGTCAATCCGGCGTGACCGTCGCAGAGCATCTGCAGCCCGCAAACCAGATCGAGGTCGATGAAACGATCGCGCGATTGATCGCCATACTTGATCGGCAGGATTTAGCAGCAGTTATGAACCGGTTGGGATCGGGCATGGGCTGCGGGTGGTGAAATAAAGCTTGAGAGAAGTCTCGCGCTCCATGACCATGGGAGATTCGTATGCCGGAGTATCGCGTATGCATCATTGGCCTCGACGCTCTTATCCTCAAAGCCGTCGTATTTTTTTGCGAGACGACAGCGCGGCACTAGTCGAAGCCCGTGACGTGGAACTTTGGGAGCAAAATTCGCAAAGTTGCTCGGCTCAAGCGTAGAATTCCGTCTGCCTATCTCAACACCGCCGATGCCGGTCGTCAGTGGGCTTGCGGACGGGTCAATAAAAGCCGATTTGATGGCTGGTTTCACTCCCATTCTGCGTTTCGGTCACAAGATTAGCTGCTGGTATAGATAGGATCCAGTTCAGGCCGTGCGCACCAAATTCAAGGGTGACCTTCGCATTCAATGAACGTTCGATCATCTCCCCGATCACTCGATGGCCAAATCCATGACGGGAGGGTGGGCTTACGCGCGGCCCACCTTGTTCGACCCATTTCAACAACAAATGGTGCGATGGCGCTTCACTCTCGAACGCCCAAGAAATTTTGACCTTGCCTGCAGGCACCGAAAGCGCCCCGTACTTGATTGCATTTGTCGCGAGTTCGTGGATCGCAAGTCCGATCGCTTGAGCCGCTTCTGCTGAGACGACAACATGGGGGCCGGTAAGCTCGACCCGCGAGCTTTGAATGTCCTCGAAGGGCACAAGTTGCTGCCGCATCAGGGTCCCAAGGGGTGCGCCTTGCCAGCTGTTATGAACTAACACGTTGTGCGATGCGGCTAGGCCCTGCAGACGTCGTCCGAAACTGTGTCCGAACTCTTCCATCGTTGGGGCCGTGCGAGCGGTTAGACGAGAAATCGACTGGATCACGGCAATTAAATTTTTCGAGCGGTGCGATAGCTCATGCATCAGGAATTGGGCGTGGTCTTCTGCCGCTTTCCGTTCTGTGACGTCGGCCACAATGCTGACCAAGCGGTGAGCTTTCCCGTCCGGCGTGCGTGCAACGACCCGGCCATACCCCCTGAGCCAGAGAGTGGTGCCGTTTGACCAAACTACCCGATACTCAGATGAAAAGGAGTCCAGTTTGTCTGCGAGTTCGTGGAATTCCTGCATCAAATGGCGGTCATCAGGATGTAGTGCCGACCAATACTCGTCTTGGTCGCCTCCCACCTGCCCTTGACCGTCGGGAAGGCTGATCCCGAACAGATCCATGCCCTCCGGTGTCCAGAGCCTGGTCTTGGCGACCAGATCGGTTTCCCAAGTACCCATTCGGCCCGCAGCAAGCGCAGAACGGTAGAGGGCTTGGCTTTCGTGTAACTGCCGATTGGCTTCGGATAACTCTTTGGTTCTGAACTCCAGCGCCTTTTCGACCCTCAGGCGCTCACTTGTCTCCACAGCCGTGACGAGAACGCCACCTATCCCACTCGGCGATAGAGGATCCGGTACTGGACTGTAACTGACAGTAAAATGCGCCGTCTCCCAATTCATGCCGTGACGGCGAATTGTCAGAGGCCAGTCTTCGGAATAAACGCCAGGACTTTGACCGGCGAGAATAGCTTCCTGTAGCGGAATCAATTCTGAAACGACCTCCGGCCACACAGCGCGGAACGGCAACCCAAGTGCCCAGGGGTGCTTGTCAGCCAAAATGGATCGGTAACCATCGTTATAGATCAGTACGAATTCGGGGCCCCAGCGTAGTGCCATGGGAAAGCCGGATGCAGTCATGATTCCGACGATGAGCTTGAGGCTAGGAGACCAATTCTTCTGAGCCCCCAGTGGCGTCCTTGACCAATCCTTGCTCGCGATCAGGCCAGCCATTTCATTTCTCGTGGAAAGCGGAGTTGGTGGCCGATTTACTCCGCTGTCATCCAACGACATTTTAGTAACTGCCTACGGAACGCCGGGAACGAGCTCATGTGCGCTAATATACAACGGTATTGCGAACAAGGTCGAGCAGCTTACGCCGCCGGAGCGCGACATGAAGAAGGATTCGTCAAGAACAAGGTTGGACTGTTCAAAGCACTGGGCTTAGACAAGCCAAGCCAACAGGTTCGCGGTAAGCGCAACGAATTTCGCGCGTCATGGCACCTCGCGCACCGACGATGTAGCGCCGAGCGGTCACCAAAAAGGCCAACAAGACCGGCGCAACAACGACGCCAACCAGATCGAGCGCTACAGAAATGCGCGCCCCCTTCGATTAGCATTTGAAGGCGATCATGAGTCTCGAACGCCGAACTCGGAGTTGCAATTTCCGGCGGATGCGACAAGCTTCAGCTTTTAGGCTTGGGGGAGACCGATGATTGACCAAAAAACCGCGCCTTATGCGGCATTCCTATTGCGAATTACGATTGCCGGGCTGTTCATCGCGGCCCTCTACGGCAAGTGCCTCCTCAGGCCGATCAGCCTCTGGTGGAACGGACTTGTGAAGGCCGGATACCCGGAGTGGGTGCTCGCCTACACCTTGAGCGCGGAATTCGCATCCGCTGTTCTACTTCTGCTCGGCATCTACACCCGTTGGGTAAGCCTCTACACTTTGCCCATGATGATGGGAGCCACGCACTTCTGGATGGTTCGGAAAGGCTTCTGGTTCGTCGAAGGAGGCTGGGAGATGCCCTTGTTTGGTCGATCATGCTGCTCACCCAAGCGCTGCTGGGGGATGGCGCGTTCGCGATAAAGGTACCCAGCCTGCCTTGGGAGCGTCGGCTTCAGAAAGCTCCAGCCTAAGCACTCGATGCGGACATAGTCGCGGCGGCGTTACGCGCGCCCGCACGCGACTTTAAAACAATGCGATCGTATCGTCGCCGCCGAGCGCCCATCGCCGGTCGGGGTGCAGAAATTCTGCACCCGGCGCGGCCGACCGCTTTGAAATGGCACAGTTTTTGCTATTGCGCCGGGAAAACAAAGGGTATGTCTCGGGGCACCAATTTATCGGCGATTGAACAGGCCAACTCATCCGAAAGAGCCAAAAACCATCCTGAAGAGCCGCGGGGGAAGCAGCCGGTCCATCCCATTAAAGGATGAACATCAAAGCAGCAATCACCACCAAGACGATCGCGCCGAGAATTGACGCGACCTCAAACGTACCTATTCTATTGGGCTGCTCTATTATCCCCAGGCTATTGTCTTGCTCAAGCGGGCCGGGGTCTTCCTGCGGTGGAGATGCCAAAGTCTGCCTTGGCTTAAGAAGGTTTGCCCTGATTGTGTCGAACGACGGCCCCAGCGGGATATTCATGATAAGCCACGCCCTTGCTCCCCCGAGCCAGAGCTTACCAAGGGCAACCCCTTAGGCGAGTGCAAGTCGCATCAAACAAGAGAGTTCAATCGTCGGTTAAAGAGCGGATGCGCGGCTTAGTCCTTCTTTGACTTTGCTTCGCGAGCCAATCGCTCTGTCTTTAGCCTTTTGAAGTTCTCGCGGAACGCTCTTGAGTGCGTTCATGCTCGGACATCGCCACTTTGGCTTCCGCTTCCCGGAAAACCTTTCGAGCGTGACGCTCAGCTGCGTTGGGCATCCTACGTTCAGCCCTGAACGGCTCATCCAATTCCATTCCTTTCACGGGCCTTGAGGCGCCTGATGGTATTAACCTTGGCCGCGCTTTGCTTTGAGCAACTCCTGGACCCGCTCGAACGTTACGCGATCGACGATGGCTTTGTGCTCGCCCGCGAACCACTTGTCGCCATGCCCGATCTGACCGAGGTAGATGCGGTTCTTTAGAACGTAGGCAAGCGGGCCGTAGGTAAAGGGAATGCGACCCGGGGCGGAGGGCATCAACTTGCGGCGATAAGGTAATGCCACCTGATTATCGGCGGACACGCCGTTCAAAGCGTTCTGGCGATCAAGTCATATTCGGAGCGGATTCTCTCCCTGCCATAGAGTCGCTCGAGGCGTCGCACCGTAAAATGACCACGGGCGACGTCCTGGAAATGCTCGATGAACGCGTAATTCACCGCAGCGCCGCCGAGGGCGCCGACGACTGGGAGGGCTTGGGCGGCAACCTTCTGCGTGACCACCAATCCGAAGCGTGCAGCGACCTGAGTCACGAACTTCAGGAGGATCGGCGCTCCTTCCTTGAGGAGGCCGCGTTCAGCGACGAAGCGGGCGGCCTCCGTCACCGTCTTCGCGAGCACACCTCGAACGGCGAAGTATCCGCTCTCCGATGCGTCGGCCGACCCGGGCCGCCCGCCCAATGCGAAGACCTCGACGCAGGCGAGGGCGGTCTCGGGATCGGACAGGTCCTCGCCCTCGCTGCGAGCGATGTCCGCGATCGACCGCAGCATGATGGTCGTCGAAACCGGCAGTTCGACCGGAAGAGCGGCCAGTCCGAACGTTCCTCCCGCAGCGCCCGATGCCGTCGCGAGCACCCGATGCAGAAATTGCGAATTGGTCCGGGGTGAAGACCGGAGCGTGCGCAATGCGACCTTGAGCGCCGCTTCGAGCCCCTTCGAGGTGGCGGAAGCGATGGCCTTGGAGGCAAAAGGGGGAAGCGCGTAACCTATCAGCTCGACGGGCTTGCCGACGAGGTTGGTGAGCCGGCCGGCAAGGCTCCGATGCTCAAGCGACTTGACGGCCCTGCGCAGGGCTTCGCGGTCCTCGATGGTGATTTCTGAGGCTTCTTGCAGCGACAATTTTCATCCGGTTCGTTTGGGGGCGCTTGAAAGAACAAGCGAGCTGGCGCCCGAGTTCCCTGTCACCGGAGTGCAATCACGATAGGCGTCGGTTCGTTTCCAGATTTCCAAAGTCGCACGGTCCTTCCCGTCCGGATAGAACGCAGCGATGGCTCCGCAAAGATTTCCTGCTTCGAGACTGCGTCGAACAGCGTCATGCACGACCTGCTAAGCCGGACCCACCGTAACCGGCCTTGACCGTCATGTCCTCGAACTCCCGCGCTGCGTTGCGCGCCGATATGCCAAGCCAATCGACCAATGATAGCAAACACGTTAGCAAATCCGCCTGAGCGACAAGCTAAGTGATTGTGCTGACTTTAGTTTCGGAAACTAGCGCACCGGTTTCAGTATCCGGTAAGGAGGAAAATTGAGCACATCGGAGTTGATGGCCCACCGAACAACGCCTTCGGCATGCTTCGGGCCAGTATCGATCGGCGCCGAGAATAGGCAGCGGCGCTACGCATTCCGGGATGACGTGCTGACCCGTACCTGCTTAGGACAGGTCGAAAAGAACATGGGCCATCGCTCGATCGCGAACACGGTTGTCTACACCGCTGTTGCCGACAAGCGGATCCGAAACATCTGGGGCAAATGACTCGTTTCGTCCAAATGTAACGCTGGCGTTACATTCTCGCCCAACCGCATCAGGCGCTCCTAAGGCGTGAACTCCGTGAACTCATTGACGCGCAGATGTCCGGTCTGATGGCGCCGAGCAGCGGCGTGCTTGGTTCGGCAAATGACAGCCTAGCCACCGGACACACCTGCTGATTTTGTTTTGTGCGCTAGTTCACAGGATTTATCTATGAACTCGGCTATGCATGAGGTTTCCGCCTCTGGGGAAAACGGGGCCAAGCAGATGGGCGCACGAGCTAACATCATCATCCGTTACATCACCGCTGTGGTGATAGTCGGACTTGCAGTACTCACTGCGGCGATTTCCTACAATACTTGGAAAGAGATCGGCCAGATCACGCCTGCCGATGCGAGGACTTCAGCTTACTTCGAACAGTATTCCGAACCTGACTGTAGGTTTGAGGGCACCTGGCATGACTGGGAGCGCGACGAATGGATGGCGCTCGGCTGCCTCAAAGTCAAAGACGAATATCGCGAGGGCAGCTACAGCTCTGCAACAGGACCTCGGGCGATTTCGCAAGTCTCGATGCAAGGCACCTACAAGATCGACGGAGAAGGCTTTATCCACATCGCCGGCCAAGACAGCCAAGGGAAAACCCACGATTTCAGCGCGCCGATCTCGGTCGAAAATGTTGAAAACCCTACGCAGATCTGCTTCGCAGAGACAAGCGAAGGGATTGCATGTATTGCGTTCTTCATTTGGAAGACGGATGAATAAGCTCGTCAGGCCCGCTCTCCCGAGCGGCATTCCAATTCATCAACGTAGGCGCTGGAGCGATTTTAAGCGGCCCGCCACAGCGGGGATTACACCGTGACGGACCTGGCCCAAACCACCGATGGTGCACATTATGGCTCAGGTTAATTGCGAGAATAGCACACGCTGCCAGGTTCTCGTTAGCGGGAACGATCAAGCGTCGCCGGACGTAAACTCGCGGCAACTTCCCCGTCCTCTTTTCTAGCCCTGCCGTCGATCCCGCTATTTTTTCTGAGACACCAGTGGCTCGCCCTGGCTCATTGCCGAAACTAGGGCGAAGCTCAGAAAGGACGAAGCAGCACCAAGCAAGCAACCACCGGTACGGACGGGGGGTCACGTAGCGACAGGAGGGCGGGAGGTAGATGTCAGCGAGATCGCCACGGCGGAAATATCGTCGCGGCTTGGTGCGCACCTGACAGCAACGTTGCTGTTCAGGTCAAAACTGAACACAGCGCCCTTAGCGAGTCGCTGAGCAGCCATGCAGATCGAGGTTCGGTCAAACGCATCAGCGGGCGTTTCTGAGTCACTGACAGGCATTCTACGGACCTTTGTCCGAGTAGCGTCAGCTGCGTCTGTAGGATATTGCATGACCGGCAACGCCGCGCCCGTGCGTCGACGTCGATGCCAGAAGAACATGTTAGCCTGACGTCATCCGGCCTTCGAACGCCGCCGATCTGTCTCCAATGGCTGCAATGATAAAATCGGAGCAATAGATCAGCAGCCCGCGGACGCCCATCTCCCGCATTTCACCGAAGGTGATCTTCTGCGCTTTCGACACTTCCATGAATCAACAACCATCTTGCGAACCTCAAACCCCTTACCGTGGCTTGCCGATCGGCCGCCCCTTTTCGGCAGGCGTTGCAACCAAACAGCTTTGTAGATGTTCATGATTCGCTGGGTGGCGGTTAAGTTACAGGAGCGCACCATGTGCGATTACAGCTTGCATGCTGTCGCAACTCGTCCCGCTGAAGTGGCCGAGACGCTGGTTTCGACCAAATTCCAGTCCACAACGACCAGAGGCTTTGCCAGTCCGGAGAACCCGCATGTCGCAGTCTGTCTTCGTCCCGGTACCGAGTTGGCGTTCGAAAAGAACGTTCAAGCTGACGGGTTCATCTTTCGCAAGAACATTGGTGACCGAATGGCGCGGTTTCGCCAGCTAGACCTCGACAAGGCGTCCCTCCATCACGATGCGCTCGAGTTTTCCAACGGCACCATCGTTCTGTTGACCGATCTCGTCGCGGGACAAAGGGCAATCGTACTTCAGCTGCCGGCAAACCCGATCGAGGAAAAACGCGAGCTACCGCAGTTCGCCGCTCGGCGCGAAAGTGCGGGAATGTAACAGCCTCGGAACACGCTTCTGCAATGGCGTCCAGCGCTTTTGTCTTCGGCTCTCGCGGACCGGGTCATGGCGCCAAAATTAAGCATTCCGAAGGGCAGGGGAAGCCCCCGTCTAATCGGCGGGGCTTTGCTAACGCGTTTGCAAACCAACTGCTTGGGACAGCGTGAGACGCAAGCAAACTGAACGGCAACATTGTTGGGATATTCGATTGAAAACGAAGGCTATTCTGTATTTGCCGGGATCGACTGGTACGGCACTTCTAGAGTTTCAAGACCGGTGCCTTAAACCACTCGGCCACCCTTCCGTCTCTGCAGTATCAATGACTTACTGCAATAGCTGCCAGAACATGTTGGGAACAATTTTCCCGTTTGGACCCAATCTGGACCCAAGCTCTGGCGAAACGGGTCTAACCTGATCCCCAGATGTTCTCAAGGCCGCTTGAGAAAACCCGAGGCGAAAGAGCTGATCGCCGCCGCCAAGGCGTCGTCGGATTTCTGAGTCCGGGTCCGTTTCGCGTAATTCCGGAGCAAGATCGCCGGGTCGTCGCCGAGGTGTTGGGCGACGGTGTGAACCGGGATGTTCTGATCGAGGATGGCGGTGGAATGGATGCCACGAAGAAAATGAATTGCGTCTTGCCGCGCCGGTGTATGGGCTTCAGCAAGTCCATCATTTTCGGTGATCGGTGTATCAATGACGCCGTGGCGCGGACGGGTGTCGACACGGTAACTGTTGCCCGGTGGACCAACACTCTAGGGTAGGCTCGGGTGCTCGACAAGCGGTATACCGGGTGCGTTCTGACTGACGCTCGTGAGCGGCGAACGCGGTACCTGGCGGGTACAAGCTGATCTTTCGCGCTCCGATTTGCCCTGACGACGGCAGGGCACAGTCACCATTTCATGGTCATTGTTAGGCCCAGGAAGCGAGAGTATCGTCTGCAACAATCACTAATGGGACCGGGAGGATTTAATGTGCCATCTCTTCGCGCATCAACTGCAACGCAATTACCAATCGCAGACCCGATCCCTGCGGATCGGCGGTCATTGCACCTCGATCCGGCTTGAAATGTCGTTCTGGAACACCCTTGAGGAGATTGCGGCGAAGGAGAATGTGAGCCTTGGGAAATTTCTCACGACGCTCTACGACGAGGTCATTGACCATCACGGCGAGGTCAACAATTTCGCCTCGCTGCTGCGCTGCTCCTGCCTGATCTACCTTTCCAGAAGCGCTGCGGTTGCGCCGGAGTTCAGGCAACGCACGGCGCCGATCCTCGACGCCGCCGAGTAATCGCGGACTGTTGTCGATGGAGCACGAGAGATATCGGCTCCGTCCTGTTGGACGGAGCCGGCACAGCCTCGGACGCGTCAGATCTCTTTCTTCTGCATTGCACCCGCGATGTAATCCGCCTGCCGGATCGCAAGCGAGACAATGGTCAGCGTCGGATTGCAGGCCGCGCCACTGGTGAACTGGCTCCCGTCGGACACGAACAGATTTTTGACATCGTGCGACTGGCCAAACTTGTTCACCACACCATCCCTCGGTTTGTCGCTCATCCGGTTGGTGCCCATGTTGTGGGTGCTTGGATAGGGCGGGGTCGGATAGGTAACGGTGGCGCCGACTGCCTCGTAGACTGCCGCCCCCTGCTTGTAGGCATGCGCGCGCATCGCGATATCGTTCGGATGATCGTCGAAGTGCACGCTGGCCACGGGCATGCCCGACTTATCCTTGGCCACGGGGTCGAGCGTGATGCGGTTGGTTTCCTGCGGCATGTCCTCGCCAACCAGCCACATGCCGGCCATCCGTGGATATGTCTCCATGGCGCTGGTGAACGTTCGACCCCACGCACCCGGGTTCAGGAACGCGGCCATGAAAGGCAGGCCGAGCGAGAGTGTTTCCATCTCGTAGCCGCCGACAAAGCCGCGCTTCGGATCGTTCGTGGCTTCGTCGCGGATGATACCCGCCATCGTGGTGCCGCGATACATATGGACCGATTTCTCGAATGTTGCATAGACGCTGCCCGTCATGTGCCGCATGTAATTGCGGCCGACCTGACCGGACGAGTTGGCAAGCCCGTCGGGGAACATGTTCGACGAGCTGTTGAGCAACAGGCGCGGGCTTTCGATAGAATTTCCGGCGACTGCCACAATGCGCGCCTTTTGAAGCTGCATGACACCGGACTTGTCAGCGTAAATAACGCCCGTGATTTTCCCTGACGAATCATGCTCGATCTTGACCGCCATGCTATTGGGGCGGACCTCGAGGTTTCCGGTTGCTTCGCCCTTGGGGATCTCGGCATAGAGCGTTGACCACTTTGCGCCGGACTTGCAGCCCTGGAAGCAGAATCCGATCTGCTGGCACGATCCGCGCCCATCGCGCGGCTCGCTGTTGATGGCCATATTGCCGGTGTGTACGGTCTTGTAGCCGAGCTTCTTTGCGCCGACCTCGAGCACCTTGTAATTGTTGTTGCCTGGCAGGCCGGGGATGCCGTTGGTCCGGGTGACGCCCATCTTGTTTTCGGCCTTGGCGTACCAGGGCTCCATTTCGGCAAGTGTGATCGGCCAGTCCAGCAGATTGGCGCCAGGAATGGCACCGTAGGCGCTCTTGGTTTTGAACTCATGCTCGTCGAAGCGCAGCGATGCGCCGGCCCAGTGCGTGGTCGAGCCGCCGACTGCCTTGACGATCCAGGCTGGAAGATTGGGGAAATCCTGGGCGACACGCCAGTTTCCGGACGTGGTGCGCATGTCTTTCCAGGCGAGCTGCGTGAAACTGTCCCATTCGTCGTTGATGAAGTCCGGAATCTCGTAGCGTCCGCCGGCTTCAAGAATAACGACCCTAACGCCCTTCTGCGCAAGCTCGTTACCGAGCGTTCCGCCGCCGGCGCCGGAACCGATGACTACGACTACGCCGCTGTCATTGAGATCGAATTTTGCCATGTCGAATTCCTCCTGACTGTTCGTTGCCGAGGTGCTTAGGCCTTCGGGAGCCAGTCGATGTCAGCGAAACCGCGTTTGATGTAGCCCCCGTGCTCGGCGGACGAGCCGTCGTAGCCGAATTTCGGCCACAGCTCCTTTTGATTGTAGAGCGAGACCACAAGATCGCCGCGTATCTTCTTGAAGAAGTCCGTTTGCTCGATGCGCTGCAGCAGCACCACGCGATCCACCTCCCACGGTACGTTGATGTAAGGGGCTTTATGCCTGTCGCGGGCGTCCTGATCGAGCCGGCTTACGCCATCTGTGATCATTAGCTTTACATCCGGATCCTTTCCCGCCTTTCCGTCCCACGGCTTGATCGCCGTGACGTAATAGCTGTCGACCAGGAAATCGTGCGGATAAATATCGCGCGCCACTTTAAGCAGTGTCTTAAGTGTCGCCGGCGTCAACGCGATCGCGTCATCGGCCCACGCATCCTCAATCAGAAGGCCTGTGCTCGCCGCAACCGCGACGACCGGCACCGTAGTCGCGGCACCCTGGAGAAACGTTCGGCGATCATATTTGCTTCGACGATCTACCTCTCTCATGGCTTTCCCTCCTTTGAACGTTTGTTGATCGAACTGCACGTTTCATGACGCGATTAACCGAAGCGACCACCCCTCTGGATCACCTCGATCTTGTAACCGTCGGGGTCGGTGACGAAGAAGAAACGCGCCAACGTTTTGCCGTCGTGCTTGAAATCGCGCATTGGCCCGGGAAGCAATTTTTCTCTCTCGAAGCGAGCGTGTTCGGCATCGAGGTCATCGACCACAACTGCAAGATGACCGTACCCATCGCCGAGCGAATAGGGCAGTTCGCGATCGAGGTTTACGGTGAGTTCAAGTTCGAACGGAGACGAGGGATGGCGCAGATATATCAGGGCGAAGTCTGGAAAATTGAGATGGTCGGCCACTTGCAGCCCAAAGGCGCGTGAGTAAAAGTCGAGAGATCTTCCCTCCTCAAGAACGCGGATCATCGAGTGGACTGGCTTCGCCATTCACTGCAACTCCTTGAGATAGGAAATGATGGCGGCGCGAATTTCTGGTTTAGCCTGCCGGTAGGCCATGACAGCGCCGGGAATCGTCCCTTGCGGATCGGTTATCCAGGCGTCCAGCCTGGTGTCGTCCCAGACGAAATCGGCTTTCGCGAAGCCGGGCGAATAGCGAAAATTTTCGGCGGTGCCCACTCGCCGGCCGACGATTTTGAACAGCGATGGACCTTGCCGGGTCGGATCAGACAAGTTCGTGGTGTGGCATGTCCCGCATTGCTGCTTGAACAGCGTTGAGCCGTCGGGCGGCGTGGCGGCTGGCAGCGCCATTTGCGCGCCGGCCAGCCTCGCGAACAACATCGAGCCGCAAAAACCCAGCCCGACTGCTAGCATCGCGCACAGCTTTGCCATTTACACACCATTGGTGCGCAGACGTTAGGACCTAGCGGTGCAGCGGTGGTAGTAGCGGGCTGTTTCACGATGAGACGAAGAGAGGGCACGCGGGCCGACGCCGATCGGCCAATCCGTCCGGCATAGAATGCTTCGCATTCCGAGAAGTCTCCGCCGAAATGATGTCTTAGATCCGCGCAAGCGGAGTTCCCGGGTGAACCATCTTCGTTCGCCGATCGAGAAAAACAAGACTGGGGCCGCTGACTGACAAAGCTTATCAGCTGTCGGCACGTTGGATAATCCTCGATTGACTGTTACATCCAGTGTCTACGCGCTACGAGATTGCGATGATCTCAAGCTCCTGACCGGATGTGCCGACAACATCGCCGATAGTTTTTCCCATCAGTGACCTTGCCACGGGGGAAACAAAGGAAATAGAGCCAGCCTTAGGGTCTGCCTCGTCCTCTCCCACGATCTGATATTTTTGCACGCGCCCATCGCTGCGCTTGAAAGTGACCGTGCTAGCAAAGGCAACAGTGTCGTTTGACGTAGGATTGGCGATGACCTGAGCTGAGTGAAGTCTCGCCGTGAAGTAACGCAGGTCACGCAGCGGGACTGCTGCTTGCCGTCGTCGTTCGTTCACGTCTTCGATCTTCTGTGCCGTCTCGTACGCCTCGCGCGCCTGGCTCAGCTGAAAGTGTAATGCTTTCAGTCCTGCTTCCGTAACGAAATTCGGATGCACTGAAATCGTGCGGTCGGGCAGCAGCGTTTCCGATGCGGTTTCGGCACTGTCTTCCTTGGTGAAGGCAACGCTCAAGCACGCATCCTTTGAGGTGAGATAGACCAGAAGTTTACGTGTAAACAGAACTTTCGACAGACCTTAGCGCCACCCGAGACCCGGCGCCACGTGTTTCAGCATCGCGATGCGTGACGCGAACACGTCCGCGAGCATGTAAGGGATAGTGCGCTCATGCCCCGGAAAGCCGGTCCACAGGTACAGTGTGTCTGGACCATCACATTCACGTCCGCGCGATAACGCGGTGAAAGCAGATGCTAAGAAACGAGCAGGTGCCCGGTTTGGCGCGGGCGAGTAGTACGATGCGCTGAGCAAGTTCGCCTGTTGACTTTTCGCACCTGCGGTCGTGATCTCAACATTATCGGCAGCAACCACAAGATAGCGGAGAGCTTAATCCGCATCCCAGGAGGAAAGAATGAAGGCGCTCATGATAGCGGTAATCGTCGCTCTCGGCATCAATGTGGCGAATGCCGCGCCATTGCCTGAGGCAAGCCCAGACGACGTTGGGTTTTCGCAGCAAGGTTTGGCCCGGCTTGACGACTTCTTCGCCCGCGAGATCGCCGCAAAACGCTTGCCCGGCGCGGTGGTCGCCATAGCGCGCGACGGAAAGCTCGTCCACTATAAGGCGTACGGCGAGAGTGATCCGGCAAAAGGCACGGCGATGGCGCTTGATGCCATGTTCGCGCTTGCGTCCATGACCAAGCCAATGGCCGCGGTCGCCGGGCTCACGCTAATGGAGCAGGGGCGATTGCCTCTTCAAGCCAAGCTCGCGGACTACTACCCAGCATTCGCTGAAATGAAGGTAGGCACTCCGCAGGCTGACGGCTCGCTGAAAACCGAAGGGCAGGCTTCACCGATCTACATACATGACCTTTATCGTCACACGTCCGGCCTTATCTATGGAGGACGCCCGGACAGTTCGAGCCTGGTCGCTCGTCAATATCCCGATGGGATAGCACCGGCCGTTGAGGGTGATACCCAAAGCTTCATCGATCGCATCACAAAGCTGCCGCTCGCGCACCAACCTGGGACGACATTCGAGTACGGCTTTTCGATCGACGTGCTGGGCGCGGTAATCGAAAAAGTCAGCGAGCAGCGACTGGGCGACTATCTGGCAGCCCACATATGGCAGCCACTCGGCATGAAGGATGCCACGTTCCACCCCACCGAGGCGCAGCGTGCTCGTCTCGCCCGGGCCTTTCCCAATGACCCGCTGACAGGCAAGCCGCAGAGCATCAAGCTTCTCGATACGCCAACGAAGTTTGATTGCGCCGGGGCGTGCGCGTTTGCCACAGTGGGCGATTACGTGCGCTTCGGACAAATGTTGCTCAATGGCGGCGAGCTGGATGGGCAGCGCGTTCTTGGCCCCAAGTCCGTCCACCACATGACAGCCAATCACCTTGGGCCAGAGATAAAGAACACGGTGGCGAACGTGGAGCCGCATCGCGCCGGCTTCGGTTTCGGCCTTGGGGTAGCAGTCCGTACCAGCGAGGGGCTGTCATCCGTCCCAGGCAATCCTGGGGAGTTCACCTGGAATGGTGCCTACGGGACCCAGTTCTTCTGCGATCCAAAGGAGCGGCTTGTCGTGGTTGTGGGAACGGCGGCGCCCGGCGAGCTCCGCAAGTATTACCGTGAGCAGGTCCAAGACATTGTTTACGGCGCAATGGTACAGTGAGCGCGCCATTGACCTAAACAATGTTCGAGTCGCCGATACCGGGAGTGCGAAATCGAACTCGCTCGCTACTTAATCGCCGGCGGCCTTTCTTTGGCCGGATTGATGTCACCCTTTTAATTCTGGGATTTCAAAGGAGACCTCAGCGTTAAGTCAGCGGAGCGAAACCGGGCACGGGGTCTTCGCATGAGTCGCGGGGCGAATGGTCGCAGTGTGCTCAATTTCTGCCTGTCACTCTGCCTTTGGTTTGCCGCTTGCTATCCGATAACCGCCCGAGCTGAGTCGCCCGCGGAAATGATCTCCAACTTTCGGCTTCAGCATGGGGAAGGGCGCGTACTTCTCGATCCGGCTCTTACGCGAGTTGCGCACGAGCAGGCCACGGCCATGGCAGCAAAGGACCAGCTCGATCATGATGTCCTGGGCCCGTTCAATGCGCGCATTCATTCAGCGGGCGCAGGCCGGGCGGCCGAAAACATTGCATATGGCTATGACAGTTTCCCAAAGACGTTCCAGCAATGGACTGACTCTGCGGGGCATCGACGAAACCTTTTGTTGCATGGTGGCTCGCGCGTAGGTGTCGCAAGCGTCAAAAGCGCCACGACAGGCCGCACGTATTGGGCGATGGAGATCGCGGGCGACTACGAGCGTCCTAAACCCTCGACAGGCGCGAAGCAGGCGTCCACCGCGAAGCCAAAAGCTCCCGCAACACAAGCCTGCAGGTTGAAGATTTTGAGTATTTGCCTCTGAACAACTGACGCATTGGCCGCCAATTAAGCTGTGATCGGTTCCGGTCCGCCCACCCAAGTACTTGTCTCGACCACCGGGACACCGATGGGCCAATGCGACGATATCCCCGATCGGAGGACCGAGGATGAGCACCGCAACTCGTATCGACATCGACGTCGGCGCCTGCTGGCGCGATCCTTACCCGACCCTCGCAAGATTGCGCCGTGACGCGCCGATCGCCTTCGTGCCGCAACTGAACAGCACGCTGTTGAGCAGCCGCGAGGATATCTTCGTTTCCGAAAAACATATCGAGATCTTCAGCTCGCATCAGCCCGAAGGTTTAATGAACAAGTTGATGGGGCACAACATGATGCGCAAGGACGGCGAGTCGCATCTCGCTGAGCGCAAGGCGATCTTTCCGGCCGTGTCCCCCAAGGCCGTGAAGGGCCACTGGACCAGCCTTTTCCAAGAGCACGCTGATCAAATCGTGGATACGCTCGATCCGTCGGGCGCTTGCGCATTTGTTCGCGACTTAGCGCTGCCGTTTTCGGCGGAATGCCTGAAGTCGATCACCGGGCTGACCAACATGTGCTTCGAGGATATGAACGCGTGGTCGCAAGCGATGATCGACGGCATCTCCAATTACATCGACGACCCGGCAGTCGAAGCGCGCTGCCATGCGGCGACGTCGGGCATCGATGCGGCCATCGACGACATGCTGCCGGTCCTCCGCAAAAAACCCGATCACAGCATGCTGGGTGTGATGCTCGCGTGCGGGATGCCGATGGAGAGCGTGCATGCCAACATCAAACTGGCGATTAGCGGAGGGCAAAACGAACCGCGCGACGCGATCGCCGGCGCGGTTTGGGCGCTGCTCACCCATCCCGATCAGTTGGAACTACTCACGAGCGGGAGGATCCGCTGGATCCAGGCTTTTGAGGAATATGCCCGCTGGATGTCGCCGATCGGCATGTCGCCGAGACGTATCGCCAAGCCTTGGACCATACGCGACGTCGGCTTCGAACCGGAAGATCGGGTGTTCCTGATGTTCGGCTCGGCGAATCGCGACGAAAAGTACTTTGAACGCGCCCATGAATTCGACATTCGCCGCGATACCAGCAAGAGCATCGCTTTCGGCGCCGGTCCGCACTTCTGCGCCGGCGCGTCGGCCTCGCGGGCGATGGTTGCCGACGTCGCGCTGCCGACGATCTTCACCCGCTTGAAGAACCTTCGTCTGATCGAGAGCGAGCCGGTTCGGATCGGTGGATGGGCATTCCGCGGACTGCTCAATTTGCCCCTCGTCTGGGGCTGAGAGCGACTAGCGAGGTGCCCCCATTCGCTTCGACAAACGTCAATTTTTTTACAAAGGAGCTGGGGTTCCCGACGTTCGGAAATGATCTTTACCAACCCTTGCGAGAGCACAACAGGCGAAGTCGTGGGGGATTGGCCGCGCATGAGCGTGGTGGCATGAGGCGAATTTGGCTCGAACGCTTTGAACTACTTCTTCGTGATCTTGTAGATGGCGTTCTCGATGTCCGATGAGAAATATATCGTGCCGGTGGCCCCGACGCCGACGCCGGTCGGGATGTCTGTTGGCAACCCGCTCGCGCCCACCAGCCCGATCGGCAAATCGGCCGCGATTTCGGTTACGTTTCCGCTTTCCGGATCGATTTGAACGAGCCGTTTTGCGCCGACTTCCGCGACGACCAGTTTGCCGTCGGGCGTGACCGCAAGTCCTTCGGGCATTTTCAGGTCCTTCGCGATCACCTTTTTCTGACCGTCCTTTTCGATCTTGTCGACCTGGCCGGCAAGTGCTTCGGTTAAATACACTTCCCCGCTTGCTCCGCGGACCAGGCCGACAGGGCCTGCGAGATCGCCAACCACAACGCTGCGGTCCCTGCCGTGCTCCCCGCTGACATGCACCAGCGACTTGGTACCGTATTCATTGACGAGAAGGCTGCCGTCATCGAGCCGGACCGCATCATGCGGCGCCTTAAAACCATGCAGCATCTCAATCGTCTTCCCGCTAGCGCGGTCGACCACCTGCACCGTGCCGGTGAACCAGCTCGACAGGATCACCTCGTTGCCTTTCGTGGTGGCGCTCATCGGATACTCCAGCGTCCCGCCTGCAGCATGCATGCGCGCGCGCTCGGAGACTTCGCCGGTCACGCCGTCCACCGTACGATACGCGAAGACGTCGGCCACGTAGATCGTATCCTTCCCGTTGTCTGATGAGACTGCGATTCCGCCAGGTAGTGCTAGCTTTCCGATGATGATCTGCTTGGCCGCGCCAGTCTGCGGGTCGATCTCCTGGATGCCATTATCGGCCATGTTGGATACGAAGATGCGATCCTTTTCATCGATGGCAAGATTATCAAGCGAGGGCTTCAGCTGGGCAATGACCTTCTTCTCGCCGCTTTTCACATCAATGCGGACGAGTTGACCGAGTGCTGTGTCGACCGCCCACAAATTGCCTTTCGAGTCGAAATTGACTGCGGCGGGCGTCGTGAACCCGTCGGCGACCACGGTGAGTTCTGCCTTGTCGACGTCGATATTGACGACTTGGCCCTTGAACCAGAGAGGGCCGTAAAGCTTGTCGTCGGGCCCGAACTCGAAGCCGTTTAACCCACCCATCTTTTCCATGATTATCCGCGGCGCCTTTGTGCCCTCAGTGTCGATCTCGTAGAGCGTGTCGCCAAGAAAGACGGTAGAGGCATAAAGTCGGCCGTCGTTGCGATAGGCGAGCGAATTTATCCCGGAGAGGCCGGACGCGAGCTTCTTGATCGGACCATCACCCTTGCGGGAATAAAGGTCGCCGGTCAGAAATCCAGTCCAAGCCATGGTGCCGTCAGGCGCGAAGGCTATGTCGTCGGCCATGCCCACGGGCGAGGGGATCGCGATTTTCGCGGTGCCGCTATTGCGGTCAACCTCGTACATCGCCGCACCGGCGACGCTGCCTGCAAACAATCGTCCGCCTTTATCGATCCCGAGCCCGTGCACGCCGTGGAAGGCGGAGCCCGGCACCAGCTTCGTGACCTCATACGTTTGCGCTGAAGCATCGATCACGGCACCAGAAAACACCATCACCGTGAGGGCAGTGCAGAGCGCGAGCTTGTTTGTCATGGCACCCTCCTGATTTAGCTAGTCCTCTTATTATGTTCCAAGAACGGACCTGGGCAAGCGAATGATGCTGGAGCAAACCGAACGACCTAGCGGATCTGCCGTGTCCCCCAACTCACGATCCCCTGGGCTCGAATGTAAGCTAGGCGTTCTACGCCTGCTGCGGACTAGGCTTCAACGGCTGATCGGAACCTTCATCCAGGCGTCAGGGACAAACTTGGGAACATATCGAAGTCAACGTGAACATCAAGCTCTTGGTGCGCGGCCGCTTGAGGAACCTGAGGAAGGTATGAGCCGAGCTTAAGAGCCAGCCCGTTGCAACCGCTCAGCTAGCGCAAACTGGCAGGTAATTGCTCGAAACGACACCCGCTCGCATTCGACCACAACGAGATTGCGAGAGCTTGTGATCTCACGTAGCGTCCGGCCACTGGCCTGTTGCCCACAAGACCGGCAATCGTGTCCATCCAAGCTAATTTCGACTGAAAAGCGTGAACAGGCGGCTTGATGTAACCTGGGTTGATCGCGAAATTGAGCAAAGCGTAGTTCCTTGGCTGAACATCTATCCTTGACCGGCATGGAAACCTTTGAGTCCTCGGCGGAGAGCCGGGAGAGAACGATCCTTACAACCGACATCGTCGGCAGCACTGCTCTCTTGCGCCGCTATCCCAATGACATGATGGCCGCTATGGATCTGCATGATCAGATCCTGTACTCGGCGGTGCGCCGCCATTCCGGCGACCCCTTCAGGCACACCGGCGACGGCATATTGGCTGTGTTCGATAATCCGCTCGACGCTGTCACGGCGGCGATTGAAGCCCAACTTGAAATGCGTCGGATTGACTGGGGACCAACCGGGCGCCTTCAACTGCGGTTTGGCATCCATACCGGCCTGACGCGGCTACGCGGACAAAACGATTACTTTGGTCCCTGCTTGCCGACTGCCGCCCGGTTGCAGAGCGCTGCCAATGCAGACCAAATCCTTCTATCGAACGCGACGGTGCAACGGCTGGTGCCTGACCTGGATCGGACGCCGCTTCAGGTTTCCGATTTGGGCGAACATCATTTCAAGGGCATCGAACCCATCCGGGTTCATCAGGTCAGCGTACCGGACCTGCCGAACGCCTTCCCGCCGATCGGGGGCAAGCGGGAAACCGCGACCGGTAATCTGCCGGCAAATCTGAGTTCATTCCTGGGCCGCGAGCGGGAGCTGGATGATCTAGCGCAACTTGCGCTACAATCGAGGCTGCTGACCCTCGTTGGTCCCGGCGGAATCGGCAAGACGCGGTTGGGGATCGAGTTCGGCCGGTCGCTGGAAGCCACTTTTCCCGATGGGGCATGGCTGGTCGATCTCTCTGCGCTGGAGCGGGACAGCGACGTCTGGCCGGCCATCGCGGAAGCCTTGCTGATTCTCCCCGTGCCGGGCGCCGACCCGCGCGTCCAGGTGCTCGAACGCCTCAATCATGCACGAGTGATCCTGCTGATGGACAATTGCGAGCATGTACTGGATCCGATCGCGGACGCCGTGACGGAGCTCGGTTCGGCATGTGGCGAACTGCTCCTGATCAATACCAGCCGACGCGCGCTCGGGGTGGAGGGCGAGGCCGTGTACGAGGTGTCGTCGCTGAATTCGATTTCGGCCGACGGCTCCGGGCAGTCTGCGGCAGTTCGCCTGTTCGTCGAACGCGGCCGGCTTGCCACGCGACCCTTTCAACCGAACTCAGATGAGCTTGCCGTGATTCAGCGGATTTGCGCCAATCTCGACTGCATTCCGCTGGCAATAGAGATAGCCGCCGCTCAGCTCCGCCGGCATAGCCTGCAGAGCATCGAGAGCGGGGTGACAAGACCCGCTCGACCTACAGTCCAGCAGCTTCCGCCGCCGTACCGGCCGGCGTCAAACGCTTCGGCAAACCCTCGAATGGTCGTATGATCTTTTAGATCCGAAGAGCCGACTAGTTTTGCAGCGGCTTTCCGTGTTCTCGGGCTCCTTCCACGAAGAGCAGGCGCTTGCAGTCTGTGCCGGGGATGGTCCTGATGAAATAGAAATCATGACAGGCATCGACGAACTCGTCGAGAGCTCGCTTCTTGCCCGCGATGCTGGTCTTCGTCTACTGAGGATGCTGCAAACAGTGCAGGCCTTTGCGCGGGAAAAGCTCGATCAGACCGGTTTGCTGCAGACACTCGAGACCCGCCATGGCCAGGTCTACGCGGCTCGATGCCGGCAGCTGGGTCAACAAATCACGGGTGCCAATGAAGCGAAAGCGGCCAACGCTATCTACGATGAGCTATCGAATCTGCGTGCCGCATTCGATCGAGCTGTCACCCGCGATCTGAAACTGGCATCGGAGCTTGCGGCCCCCCTGTTTCTCTTCAACTATTCCCATCGCGGCGCGGAAACTGGCCACTGGTACGAACGGATCGTGGCCAGACCAGCAGCCGATGAACTCGAACAAGCGCCCATCTTCTTCGCGGGGGCTGCGGGCCACGCCTTTCACGACGAGGGAAATCAAGCCAAGGCTGCCGACTTCATCGACCGTGGCTTTCGGGCCGAAGCCACCGGCGGCCGATCCAGCCAAGGCTGGCTTCCTCATGTGGCGGGGCAAATGGCCCAGTGGTTCGGTGACACCTCCGCGTGCATCGAGCATCACGCCGAAGCGGTGAAGCAGGCGCGAAGCGCGGGAAACACCGCATGCGAAGTCATGTCGCTATGCATGGCAGCGTTCGTCATGGCGCGGAAGGGAGATAGCCAAAGCGCCCGAGACCTCGTCGAGCAAGCCACGCAGATCGGCAAGGGGGCGATGCAGCCGACCCTGATGGGGTACATTCATTATGCCCGAGGTGGCATAGCCAACGATGTCACTCGAGCGATCGACGAGTACCAGACGTCTGTCGAATGGGCGAACATGGCAGGCAATCACCTTGGCGCTCATCGGGTAAAGCAGTTGATCGCCGATCTGCAAGCCGCGCGGGCCGAACCGGCCGAAGCTCTGGCTATTCACGTTCGCTCGCTCGTCGATCTTCCGAGCCATGGGGCGGCGTTCTACAATTGGCTGACGATCCGCTCGCTGCTTTTGCCGCTCGCCGATTTGAAGGCGGACCAGCATTCCGCAATACTCGCAGGCGCGCTGAGCGCGTCGCCGCTGAAGCTCGATCGTGTAGCCCGAAACGCGGTCCAGGAAGTAAAGGCAAGAATGGGTGAAAGTGCGTTCGAGTTGGCGGCTGCTCGCGGATCGCGGTTTGACCTGGCAGAAGCTCGAAGGTACATCATCGATAACTGGGAAGACTGGGGAGCCGGTCGAGCGGTTCCGAGGCAGCGCGGTCGCCTTCAGTGAGCGACACTTGTCCGCAATGGAGGGTGCATGGAAAATTCATCCGTGGCCAAGTTGCTTGTCGATGCTGTCATTTCCGACTTTCCGGATCATGCTGAAGGCAAAAGGCCGATCCATACAATTGGCGTCGGCGTCGAGGGTTACTTCGAGGCATCAGATGTGGCGTCCTCCTATTGTATCGCGGAGCATCTCCATGGCCAGCGCGTTCCCGCATCGGTGAGATTCTCCAACGGCTCCGGCAGTCCGGTTCAGCATGATGGAAGGTCTGACGTCCGTGGAATGGCGGTGCGATTTCATTTGGTGGAAGGTCGCGCGACTGACCTGATTGCCATGACACTGGGTGAATTCTTCACGCGGAGTGTAGAGGAATTCCTGGCCTTCACCGCTAGCGCGCGGCAGACGGCCGTTGGCAAGGAATCGCCCTGGCAGAAGATTCTGGACATGCTGTCGCTGAAGCAACCGCTTCCCGACCCGCTGCCGGGACAGACCGCCAGCGGCGACGCAGGCTTGTTGAGCTTTGCCAATCGTCACAGCTTCGCCCAACTCGGCGTCTTCCAGGCCGGCACGATCGGCGCCCCCGTCAGTTATGCGCGCGCCGCCTATCACGCCGTTCACACCTTCATGGTGACCGCTCCCGACGGAACTCGTCGTCCGGTCCGATTTTCATGGAAGCCGGTTGCGGGTGTTTGCACCACGGATCCGAAGAAGCCGCCGGTCGACGAATATCTGCGAGACGAACTCGACAGGCGCCTGACCGCGTGGCCCGCTCGATTCATGCTGATGATGACAATCGGCGAGGCCGGCGACGCCCTCGATGATCCGACCCAGCCCTGGCCCCAGAGGCGCGTGCGGGTGGTCATGGGCACTTTGACGCTGACCAATGTCGCGAAGGATCAGGCAGCGGCGTGCGAAAAGATCAGTTTCAACCCCTGCCGCCTGGTGCGCGGCATCGACCTTTCCGGCGATCCGATCCTGCATGCTCGCCGCGAGGCCTACGAGGTATCGCGCCAGCAGCGTGGCGGCACGGCATGCCCGTTTAACTGGAGTTGAGCCGATGGGAAATCGCGCAGGTTGGCTCGACGGACTAGTGGACAAATTGCCCGATAACGGCTTGTTCCAGTTCGTCGCCTCGCACATTCTGGTGCCTTATTGGGCCTGGCGTTCGCCGGTGAAACCGTTGCCGGGCGGTCCACCCTTTTCCATGCAGCCCGGGGACAATGTCCAGCGCATGATGAACCTGGTTATGCCGCTGAAAGACAAGTCGCCGATCGGGCGCGCCTTCGCCGCGCTGGCGATTGCGCAAAACAAGGACGAGATTTATGCGGGATTGGACAATGTTGGCACAGTGCACTTTGCGCGTTTCGTGATCGTCGACGATAACATCTGCATGTTCTCCGTCTATGACGGGGACTTCACCAACTACATCCGGGACTTCATCGCGACGATCGGAAGTGTGTTCGACGCAGTGGTGAACCTGGTCGAAGGAGGCGAAGCCGTTATTCCGTCAGAGCAGAACGTCGAAAAATTCATCGAGTGGGTTCACGCACACGACATGTATCAGGTCTCCGATGTGGCGACGGATCTCCTGCGCGACCAGGAAGCCGTGAACGGCGAACGCCACAGTGCTGACCTCCGCCTGCTACCGCGAGATCTGATCCTGCAGCTCCACGTCAACCCGAACGTATCGCTCGGTAGCGGCTATCGGGCCTATCCCGGGTTTTCAGCCGCTCAGGTCCGCCATCGATTTGGAGTGGGCTGGTGAGCAGCGTGGATCTTGCCGACATACAGGGGAACATCTTGCGGGGATATCGCAAACCCCGCGTCCGCTACCTGCTTTTAGAGGTCGGAGATCGCACCGCGGCGCATCGTTGGCTGGCGGACTCCATATCGGGCGGCGTTCCGCAGATCACCACGCAAGCGCCCTGGACGACCAAGCCAGAAACTTGTTTCAACATCGGTGTGACGTTCGAGGGGCTGCGAGCCCTTGGTACCCCCGCTGCTTCACTCGACACCTTCCCGGCTGAATTCAGGGAAGGCATGAGCGACCGGTCTGGCAAGCTTGGCGACATTGGACCGAGCGCACCTCAACACTGGCCGTCTCCGTTCGACCAACCGAAACGTCTGCATCTGGTCGCGACCATCTACGCGCAAGACATTGCTCAGCTGGATGGGGTGCAGCAGCAGTGCCTGGCCGGCCAATCCGGCCTGACATTGCTTGGCAAGCGAGACGGCTGGAACTTTCATGGCAATTACGTTCACTTCGGATACCACGACAACATTTCGCAACCGAGATTTGAAGATGTTTACGACCCCGAACGGCACGCGGACGGGCAGCCGATCGCGCCGCTCGGCACCGTGTTGCTGGGACATCCGACCAATTTCGACGGTTTACGGTGGCAGGTCCCGCAGCCGCGGGCGCTGGGCCATAATGGCTCGTTCAATGCCTTCCGCGTTCTGAAACAAGACGTCGTTGGTTTCGAGACGTATCTCGACAGAGCCGCGGCAGAGTTGCTTGCGCATCCTGCTGTGGATGAAGTGCTGGCTCCTGGGACCGAGGCAAAGATCGGAGCCGGTCTCTCCCGTTATGACGCTATGCGTGAAGTAGTCGCTGCCAACCTGTGCGGCCGGTGGCGGAACGGCGTGCCGCTTGCCGTTTCGCCCGATACGCCCCAGCCGCGTTCCGAGCTAAACCGTAACGACTTCGACTATGATGCCTCCTCGCGCTGTCCCTACGGCGCTCACGTCAGGCGTTGCAATCCGCGAGGCGGACAGATCGTGCAGCGGGTGGCCAACCACAGCAGGCGTCTGGTGCGACGCGGCATGCCTTATGGACCGCCCTATGATCCCACCACGCCTGACACTGAAGAACGGGGGCTGCTGGGCAACTTCATCGGGGCGAGCCTCGGCGCGCAGTTCGAGGCCATGAGTTGCGACTGGCTGAATCTCGGCCTGCAGGATCCGCGAATTACAGGATCTAACGATCCGGTGGTGGGTTCTAACGAAACTGAGTCCAGCTGGTTTGACATGCCGCTCAGAACCAGTCGGGTAATTCGGCTGCGCGGACTGCCGCGCTTCGTCGAGACCCGAGGCGGAGCCTACACGTTCCTCCCGAGCGTATCGGCCATCGGTTTTCTGGCTTCGCTGAATACCTGAACGGAATTGTTAAGTCGCGCCGAAGGCCGGGTGCTGGGTCAGATCGTTCAGTTGTTGATGCCATCGATCTGGCGGCGGCGCAGTCGGGCAATCTGAGCGCCACCGGCATTCTTTCGCCGGGCATTATCAACCATAGCTTAACTCGCAAACCTTACTGTGACCTAATAAATTTCAAACGTTAATTTTATCGCGAAGGCATTTTCCTGATGCGTCACCTTACTGTTTATCACCGTTTTGCTTTGATCATTGCGGTTTTGACCATTGCCTTCGTCGCCGCGCTAGCCGCTCAAGTAACGGTCCTCCGCAATACCGTCATCGAGGAACGGCGAACGAAGGTGTTTGATCTGGTCGAGGCCGCGAAAAAGGTGCTGTCCAGTTATGAGGAAAAGGCCAAAGCCGGCAAGATCTCGGAGGAGGACGCCCGGCGCCTTGCCTTCGACGCGATCGGCGCAATGCGCTGGGGAAAGTCCGCTGACTATCTCGGAGTCTACGGGGCCGGCAGCACGAATGCCGGCGTCACCTACGTGCATGCAAATCCCAAATACATCAATGTCAAACGCTGGGACTACAGAGACAACCAGGGTCAGCTGTTGATTCAAAATATAGTCGGCAAGGCCCGCATCGGCGGCGGTTACCTCGAGTACCGGGTGCCGAAGGCAACCGGTGGCCCCGAGCAACCGAAGCTCACGTATGCCGGCGGATATGGTGAGGGCGACAAGATGCTCGCTATCCAGGCAGGCGTCTATACCGACGACATTGATGCGGTGGTCTTCGACCGCGCCATGTGGATCGCCGTGGTTGGTCTCACGGGCTTGCTTATCGCGGGATTGGTCGCATTTGCTCTCGGTAACGGGTTGGTTCGTCCGCTCGGCGCAATATGTGGCGTGATGGACCGTCTGGCCAACGACGACTTGAGCGTGGACATTCCGTTCATTGAGCATCGTAGCGAGATCGGCCGTATCTCACGCAGCCTGGCCGTATTCAAGCATCGTTTGATCGACGCCGAACGACTTCGCGCAGAGCGGGAGGAAGCCACCGCTCGCAGCATGGCGGAACGGCGGCTGGTAATGAATCGTATCGCGGGTGAGTTCGAGGAGAGCGTCGGCGGAATAGTGGCCGGGGCCGGTTCGGCAGCCAACGAATTGCAGCGCTCGGCGCAATCGCTGTCCGCGATCGCTAAAGAGACATCGCGGCAGAGCACCACAGTTGCCGCAGCCGCGCAACAGACTACCGCGAATGTCCAGTCCGTGGCGGCCGCAGCGGAGGAACTTTCGAGCTCAGGGCAGGAAATCTCCCGCCAGATTGCTCACTCCGCATCGATCGCGCAAAGCGCTGTGGGGCAGGCCGATCGCACCAATGCAATGGTCAACGGCCTGCTGGACGCGACACAGAAGATAGGCGAGGTGATGGGGCTTATTCAAAACATTGCCGCTCAGACCAACCTCTTGGCTCTGAACGCGACGATTGAAGCCGCGCGCGCCGGCGAAGCCGGCAAGGGCTTTGCCGTGGTAGCAAGCGAAGTGAAGGCGCTGGCAACCCAAACGGCGAAGGCGACAGAGGAAATCGCCGATCAGATCCAGACGATCCGCAACGCTACCGGGGCCACCGCCGAGGCGATTGGCGAGATTGGGGACACCATCAGTCAAATCGACGAGATCGCCACCACGATCGCCGTTGCGGTGGAAGAGCAGCATAGATCGACGAAGGAAATCGCCCGCAACGTGCAGCAGGCCGCACAGGGCACGCAGGGAGTCATGCAAAACATTGCCGGCGTCACACAGGCATCCGGCCAAGTGGGAACTGCCGCCGAACTGGTTCTCGGATCGGCCGGCGAACTCGCGACGCAGTCGGAGCGCCTGAAGACCGAGGTCGAGAGTTTTCTCGCGACGGTCCGGGCCGCTTAGTTCGCTTCTCGTAGGTCAGTTGGTCACGAAGAGCCGGACCTGGTGGGCGTGATGCTCAGGGTCACGCTCGCCTGCACGCAGCAGGTCAGCTCCTCCCTGTGTCGCGGAGTAGTGCCCAAACGTCCCGCAGCCAAATTCCGTCATCGCTTGTCGTGCCCTGCGCGCGGGTGCCGCGCATCAAATCTCTTTTCCACCGTTGCAAGCAGCAAAGATCTGTTCGCCGGCAGCGCGATCATCAACAGGCGCAGGGCCGAGCGCGATTGAACTCGCGCCAGTCAACAACGACGGCGGGCGCGCGCTCGTCAGAAATTCGCGGAGATAGAGGAGAGGCGGCGGTATGCACTCGCGCGCGCGGCCTGGATCGGCTCAGCCGGTCCGGTCGTCGGTCCGATCAACACGAAGCGTACGTCGCTGACGCCGATGAAGCGGAGTGCCTCGCGCAGGTAAGGCGTTGCCATGTCGATCCGCCCGCGATTCATGCCGGTAACGAAGTCGCTGCCGCTCGCCAGGATCACGACCGTGGGCCTGTCCTTGAGAAGCGGCAGATAACCTTGCCCCGGTGTGAAGCGGAACGTGAGGCCCGGCTGGATCACTACGTCGAACCAATGTTTTAGCTTGTAGGGTATCCCGAAATTCCACATCGGTGTGGAGATTACTACCCGCTCAGCGAGCGCAAACCTGAGTGCGATGCGTTCTGCGTCTGCAAAGCCGTCGCGTTGCGGCTCGGTAAACGGCTGACCATTGATCCGTGCATATTTCGCTTCCATCACGGGACCGCTGAATTCGGGCAAATGATCCCGCCAAAGATCCATTGCGTCGATGTCCCAGTTCGGCCGCGCCCGCCGAAATCCCTCAAGAAAGACCCGTGCGCCGGCCGCCGACTCGGAATCGGGGCGCGGCGAGCAGGCGAGATGAAGGAGTTTAGGCAATCGCGCCTGCCTCTATTCCGAGAGCCCTGATGACGGTATCAGCGTTTGTCACCACGGAGACGTTTTGAAGCGCGAAGTTAATGGCGGCGCTGTGCCAATCGGCATTCATAGTCGAACAGCAGTCCTCTGGAACAATCATTAAAAAGCCCTTGTCTGCTCCGGTGCGAGCGGTGTGTTCGACCGACATGTTGGTCCACGCGCCGGTGTTGATGATCATGTCGCGCCCGGTCGCCTTGAGGATGGTCTCCAGCTTCGTGCCTTCCCACGCGCTCATGCGCATCTTCTCGACTACGAAATCCCCGGATTGCGGCTCGAGTCCCGAAACCGGCGCTGCGCCCCAGCTCCCGCGTACGAGGGCCTTGCTGTCGACCAGCCCCTCGAACAGGGGCGCGTTGAGCGTCACACCGGGCGCCCCCGGTTCCACGACGAACCAGACATGGATGATGACGACGCCACGCGCCCGCGCGACTTCCGTCAGACGCCGCACATTGTCCACGACATGCTGCTGACGAGCGTGGGCCGGGGCACCGGAGTCGGCAAACGCACCACCATCCATGATCACGTCGTTCTGCAGGTCCTGGAGGATCAGGGCGCAGCGCTGCGGGTCCAGCCGCATCTCGCCGTCCGCCAACCTCGGTGCGGACGCAGACGAAGAATTGGTGGCTGCTGTTTGCCTGCCGCTCATATAACGTTCATGTCGGGGGCCGACCTTGGTCGGGATCGCGTAGACGGAATGCGTTGCGGTCAGATAGAGCGTCCGGAAATCGGGCCCGCCCCAGGTGAGATTTGCAACCATCTCGGGTACGCGAATCTTGCCGAGGAGTTCCCGGTCGGGGAATAAACCCATACGCCGCCGGGAGCGGTCACCCAGATATTCCCATGCTGGTCGCATTTCATGCCATCCGGCACGCCGGGCTCGAGCTCGGATCTGATACCGCTGGCGAATACGCGTGCATTGGAAAGGGAGCCATCGGCCTCGACCTCGAACACTCGGATCAGCGCCTGCACCGTATCATTCACATAAAGCCGACTCTCATCCGGCGAAAAGCAGAGCCCGTTTGGCTGATCAAACAAATTGCGCTCAACGACTAGTCTCAACTCGCCGCCGCCCGGCGCTACCCGGTACACGCCCTGAAATCCGAGCTGACGCGGCCGCTCGACACCATAGATCGGCATGCGCCCATACCAGGGATCGCTGAAATAAATCGCCCCGCTGGAATGGACGCATACATCATTTGGGCTGTTGAGTTCCTGGCCTTGGTAATGTGAGGCGAGCACCTCGCGTCGCCCGTCGCCGCGTTCGCGAACGAGTGACGAAGTCGCATGCTCGCAAACGATGAGATTCAGGTCCGCGTCATAGGTCATCCCGTTGCATTTGTTCGAAGGACGTTTCACCTCGACGATGCCGCGTCGTGCATCCCAGCGGCGGCGTACGTCCCGTGGCATGTCCGAGAACAGCAGGTGCTGATCGACAGGATGCCAGATCGGTCCCTCCGTGAAATCGAACCCGGTGGCGACCTGGCCGACCGGCGCGTAGGGGTCCACCAGGTTTTCGAATTCATTGCGCAGGGTAACGTGCGTCATCGGTGGTGCTCTCGGTCAGGCTGGAAACCAGTTGCGCTGGGGCAACGACTGAACGATCGGGCCGGGCACCTGATCGTGCAAGCGGCCGACCACGACGCCGTGTTCGATCTTCGCTGGCCTGTCGTGCACGGGAAGCAGATAGCGCGAGTTGCTCAGAAGCTTTTTGATGGAGGCCTTTTCCGCGCGCTTGGTCGTACCGTGATTGCCGGTGGTGCGGGGCTCCCAATCCTGGATTTCGTTGAAGGGCGTGACGATCTGGTCGTTGAAGTCATAGATGACGTCGCCGCAGATCGTCGCAATGCCGTCGGCGGTATGAACCTCAATGTTCATCGAACCCTCGGTATGGGCGTTGGCGGCATCGCAATACACGCCCGGCATCAACTCGATCGGGCCGGTCAATTCAAGGTCGAGGAAGCGCAGCGCGCTCTTCGTATGAAGGCGATCGACGAGATGCTTGATATCGGGCGCGGGATATTGCGGGTGCATTAGCCCGGACACGGAATATTCGAGCTCGCGCCGGTTGAGAACCACGGTCGTGTTCATAGGGAAGAGATCGTCCTTGCCGGCGTGGTCGATATGTAGATGCGTGTGGCAGACGAAGCGGACGTCACCCATCCGTACACCGTGCCGCGCGAGCTGGTTCTCGATCATGTTTTCGTGGAATTGCAGCCCGCGCATGCCGAGCGTTTCCATGATCTGGTTGGAGCGATAGCCGGTATCCACGACGACCGGGTAGGGGCCGCCCAGTATCAGAAACCCTAACGTGAGGACACGGCGGGTTCTGCCGCAGTCCCGGCCCAGAACCAGAAAGCTCGATTCCAATTCGATGTCGCCATAATCCAGAATTTTGATCTCCAGCGCCATTCTGTTCCTCCCGATCTTTTCTCTACGGTCCATTTTGTTGTGGCGAGCTATCTACGTCTGCCTGCACCTCTGTGCTGCGTCGGGAATCGCTATGACGAAAGCCGGTAAATGCGGTTGGCGGTGCCACTCAAGATCGCTTGTTGCTGGTCGATGTGAAGAGGGGCAAGCGCGGCGCGGTACGCGACTACAAGCTCGCGGTAACCAGTCCATAACTTCTCGATCGGGAAGTTGGAGCCAAACAGACAGCGTTCGGCGCCGAATAACGCGACCACATCGGTGAGGATTGCACCGATGTGACCGGCTTCGTTGCGATGGATAAATGTGCCCAAGCCCGACAGCTTGCACACGACGTTCGGGCGCGCTGCCAGCCGCGCCATCCCTGTTCTCCACGCATCCCGTCCCTGGGGAGAGAGGTCCTCGAGCATTCCTGCATGCTGCAGGATAAAGGTGACCTCGGCGCACGCCGCGGCAAGCTCTGCGGCTTCGGTCATTTGTGGTGCAAATACCTGGAGCTCAAAGCTGAAGCCATAGTCTGCCAGGCGCGCAACATTGCGATGGATTGCGGGATCGGCGCACAGGTCGGCCCGCTCGGCGAAGCGATACAGAGGGTTCTCATGCCAATGCAGCTGCATACGCACGCCGCGCACCAGCGGGTAGCGTGCCAGTCGATCGAGCTGCGGCCGCGCATCCTCAACGCCGAGATCGGTGTAAGCGATGATCGCATGCGGCCAGCCATGTTTTTCGGCGGTCGCCTGCACCCATGCCGCTTCGTCCTCGAACCGGTCGTTGGCCCAGTTCGTCTGAACATATACCGAGCGGGTCACGCCGGAGCCTGCGATATCGTCGAGATATTCGCGAATGGAATAGTCTCGCCGGATCGGCTCGTACGGCCCGAAAATGCGCGGCTGCATCGGGCCCAACAGCCAGGGCAGGTCGGCCTGGCGCCAGACATGGTGATGCGCATCGACGATCCCGTTCACGCTGCTCTCCTCCGGCCGAGTGACAGCAGATGGGTAACGATGGCTGTGCTCGACCCGCCGTCGACGAGATCGTCCACAAAGGGTTCGATCGCAACCAGCGCCTCTGTCTGGGGCCGAAAGCCCGGGCCGCTCGCGAGCGGGGTCAGCCAGCTGACCCGCCACGCGCGGCGCGACAGCCTCGCGACAGCATCACGAAGTATCGACGGATCGCCGCGTTCAAGGCCATCCGAAATCACGACGACTGAGGCGCCGCGCGCATAAGCGCCGAACCGCGGCACGGCCAGGAACGCCTGGAGCGCGTCGCCTATGCGGGTGCCGCCATCCCAGTCGCTGACGATCTCTGCGGCGGCTTGCAGCGCCTGCTCGCGCCGCTTCAGACGCAAGGCCCGGGTCACCCGGCTCAGCCGCGTACCGAACGTGAACACCTCGACATTGGCTGCTGCCTGAACCAGCGCATGTGCCAGCTCCATGTTTTGCTCGGTGCGCGACTTCATGGAGCCGGACACATCGATGAGCACCAGGAGCTTGCGCGCTCGGGAGCGGCGTTTCAATCGCACGATCCGCAGCGTCTCGCCGTCATGACGTACGGCGTCGCGCAGCGTGCGGCGCAGATCGGCAAAAGGACCGCGGCGCGCGCGCATCCGCCGATGGCCGCGCCGGCGCGGCAAGCGCCGGGATGCCTCGCGCGACAGCCGGCGCAATGCATCGGTCGTGAAGCCTTGCTCGAAGCGCCGCTCGACGAGAGCCTCACTACGAGCAGCTGTCAGACCGAACTCGTTGGCCTCATTGGCAAGCAGGCTCTCCTCGTTTGCGGGCCCTTCTTCCTGCAGCCGAACGATCTCTTCGTCTCGATCTTCCCTACCATCCATCCATTCGGCGCCCCGGAAATGGACATCGAACAGCCGGTCGTAAATTGCAAGCCGCTGCGGCGGGGGCGCTAGCGTCGCCAGCCCCGCCTGCCGCACGTGATCGAGGCTCCGCGGGCCAAGCAACTCGATCGCCGCGAGAAAGGACGTCGTCTGTTCCGGTGCGACCGCAAACCCGTTCGCGCGCAACAGAGAGACAAAGGAGGTGAAGACGCGCGCGGCGCGTGGCAATCGCGGTTCGCTGATCATGCGCTCGCCTCCGCAAGCAACGTATCGATCCGGCCGGAGAGGAAGTGCAGATCCTCCTCATCCTTGACCGCGAGACCGATGGATCGTTTGAACGACTCGGGCCAGAGGACGCCGCGATCGTGCAGCAGCGTTGCGGCCTCCGCCCAGTCTACCGCTTCGGCGATGCCGGGTGCCTTGCTGAGCGGCTCTCTTCGAAGCTTTCCCACGGCGGCCACAACCGCCCGCGCGGTGGATTCCGCCACGCTGGACGCCCGCATCATGATGATCCGCGCCTCGCGCTCCGCGGTGGGATAATCGATCCAGTGATATACGCACCGGCGCCGCAACGCTTCGTGCAGATCCCGCGTTCTGTTCGACGTTAGCACGACGACAGGGCGCTCTACTGCCCGTATCGTGCCGCGCTCGGGAATAGAAATCTGGAAGTCGGACAGAAACTCAAGCAGGAAAGCCTCGAATTCCTGGTCGGCTCTGTCGACCTCGTCGATCAGAAGAACGGTCGAGTCCGGCGCGCGCAGCGCCGCGAGCATCGGCCGCTCGATCAGGAAGCTCTCGCCATAGATGTCGATGGTGTCGTCACCCGCCTGCCGGATCGCCAGCATCTGACGCGGATAATTCCATTCGTACAGAGCTGCCGCCGCATCGATTCCCTCGTAGCATTGCAGGCGAATGAGCCGCCGGGCGAGCACCGCAGCAATCGCCTTGGCGGCTTCGGTCTTGCCGACCCCGGGAGCGCCTTCAAGCAGCAGCGGTTTGCCGAGCGCGAGGGCGAGATAGGCCGCGGTCGCTATCCCCTCGTCAGCCAGATAGTAGGCGGAGCGCAAGGCCATCTCCAGGGCTTCCGGGCTGTCGATGCCGACGATGTTGCTGCGGACCACCATCAGCCGAAATACCTCAACGCCGCTGTTGCGGACGCGCGCCGCCTTGCGCCTTGATCGCCCGCAGTACCTTTTCGGGCGTAATCGGCAAATCATCGATGCGAACGCCGACGGCGTTGAAAATCGCGTTGGCCACGGCCGGCAAAACCGGGTTTGCGCACATCTCGCCAGGTCCCTTGCCACCGAACGGACCGTCCGGCGCCGGCCGCTCGAGCACGGCAATATCGTGAGGACAGATGTCGCCGGGCCCGGGCATCAGGTATTCGACAAAGTCACGCGGCCCGTGACTCGGATCGGGATAGTATGGCTCCGGAGTTTCGTATAGCGCGTGACTGATCCCCATCCACGCGCCGCCGACCAGCTGCTGCTCGACCAGCCGCGGGTTGAGCGCGCGGCCTAGCTCGTAGGCGCTATCCATCCGCATCATCGAGACCTCGCCGGTCTCGTCATCGACCTCGACCTCGGCGACGAGGCAAGCATGGGCATAGCAGGTGGCCGGGGACATCTCGCCGGTCTCGGGATCCACGTCCGAGAGAGGCACCAGGAATATGCCGCGCCCGGAAATCGTCTTGCCCTGCTTGAATTGAGCGGCGATCGCAACGTCTTTGGTTGAGATGGAACGGTGTGGCGCGCCTTTGACATGGATATTGCCGCGGCCGTCGGCCTCAAGGTCGGCCGCGTTGACCTCGAGTTCTTCCGCGGCCGCCTCCATCATCACCCCGCGCGCCTCTTTAGCCGCCGCCATGACGGCATTGCCCACCCGATGGGTGCCGCGGGAGGCGAACGAGCCCATACAGTGCGGTCCGGTATCTGAATCCGCGGTATCGACGTAAACGTCCTCCACGGGTACGCCGAGAGTCTCCGCGCAGATCTGGCGTGTCACCGATTTCATGCCTTGCCCGAGATCGATCGAAGACAGCGCAACCGTGAACTTTCCGCTGGGATTGGAATGGACCAGCGCCTGGCTGGGGTCGCCGCCAAGGTTCATCCCGATCGGGTAGTTGATGGATGCCATGCCGCGTCCGCGATATCTTGCCATCTCAGCGCCTCCTCGTACCGAACACTGACGAAAAGCGGGTTGCGCCGTGCGAGGGCGCAGCCGGTCGCGGCGGAGGAGGCGGAGAGGGCGGCGGCTCGTGGGGCGGTTCGCGAACCGTTGCAGCGGGACTCCGATCGTAGGTGGTGCGACGTTGCGGCTCGCCCACCGGCCGCGCACCGGGCTCCGGCGAGGTCGGTGGAACGACGGCGCGGGCACCTCCGCCATCCTTGCGTGAGGACATGCGCTTGAACTCGTCGCGCATGGTCCATTTGGCTTTTTCGGCCGCGACCTGGACGCATTCGATCAAAGCGGTGTTTTTGGCCTCGCGGCGATGGGCCTTCATGTCACCGTCGCGATAGGCATTGAGAATGCGAAATTCCATCGGGTCCATGCCGACGAGATGCGCGAGCTTATCCATCTGGCATTCGATAGCGAAATCCATGGCGGTAACGCCGAACCCGCGCATCGCTGTTGCCGGCGTCCGATTGGTGAATACGCAATAGATGTCGCCATGAACATTCGGAACGGTGTACGGGCCCGGCAGGTGCGCGGCGCATTTTACGACGGCGTAGCTGGAGAGCCGGGTATAGGCGCCGCTATCGAAAAAGGCCCGGACCTGGCGCGCAATCACGCGCCCGTCCCGCATTACGCCGTCCTTGATGTAGATCCGCTCGGCGCCGCGCGGCGGGCCATACTGCATCTCTTCTTCGCGGCCGAGCACGTACCGAACTGGCCGTCCGGTAAGCATCGCACCAAGGATGCACAGGGGCTCGGTGAGCGTATCCACCTTGCCCCCAAATCCGCCACCAACGGTCCCACCGACGAAGTGGAAGGTGTTTGATGGAACGTCCAGGATCTTGGCGCAGGTGTCGAGCGAGAAGAACAACGCCTGCGTCGAGGTATAGACGACATATCGCCCATTGGTATCCGGCGCTGCGATCGAGCCGTTGGTCTCGGTCGGTGCATGCTCGATGGGAGACATCTGGTAGCGTTGTTCGAGCACATGATCTGATTGCGCAAACCCGCGCTCGACGTCGCCGAAGCGAAGCTTCTGGTGATCATAGCGCTCGTGATAGATGAACGCGTTCTTCGGATAGGTCTCGTTGACGACAGGCGCTCCCGGCTTCAGCGCCTCTTCGACATCTAACACGCTCGGTAATGGTTCGTAGTCTATGCGAACCTTCGACATGGCTTCATACGCTTCGCGCGGGCTGTCGGCGACAACCGCGACGATCGGCTCGCCCTTGTAGCGGACCTTGTCGACGGCCAGCGAGGGCTCATCGTCCTTGCCGAAATTGATGAGACTGAGCAGCGTATTCAGATTGCGCGGAACGTCGGAGCCGCGGATGACCCTGCGCACGCCGGGCGCGCGTTCGGCTTCGGTGGTATCGATGCGACGCAGCCGCGCATGGGCGTGTGTGCTGCGGAGCACCTTCAGATGCAGCATGCCCTGCAGCTTGTGATCGTCGAAATACGTCGAGGTGCCCGTGACGTGGCCGAGCATGTCCTGCCGCTGCGTCGGCTTGCCAACCTCTTTCAGATTGTCGTCGCGTTCGTCGGCGAAAATGTCCTTGCGCAATTCCAGCATGACTGTTCCTTAAGCGCGGGCCCGCCCGCCGGAGGCGGCGAGTACGGCGTTGATGATGGGCTCATAACCAGTGCAGCGGCAGATATTGCCCGATATGGCTTCGATGACCTCGGCGCGGCTCGGGGAGGGGTTGCGGTCCAGGAGGGCCTTTGCGGCCACCAGCATGCCTGGAGTGCAGTAGCCGCACTGGGCAGCAAAATTCTCGGCGAATGCACGCTGCAGCGGATGCAAATCGGGTCCGTTCTTCAACGCATCCAGCGTCTCGACCGATCGACCGGCGGCGGCTTCCGCAAGCGTCAGACACGAGAGGTGGAGTTCGCCATCGATCAGTACGCTGCATGCTCCGCAGCCGCCCTGACCGCAGCCAAATTTTGGTGTGAGATCGCCGATCTGCTCGCGTAGCGCGACGAGCAGGTTGGTGCCGCCATCGACGAAGATCGCGACTTCGCGGCCATTGTGACGAAATTGCAGGGCTGTTTTGGGCATGGGTCCTATTCCTGACCGGACAACAGCCGGCGCAGATGAACCCCGACGATCTCGCGGCGATACCAGCCGCTGGCGAGGGCGTTGTCGCCGGGTGAGGTTCCCTCGACGGCAGCTGCGGCGGCAGCGCCAATGATCGCAGGGTCGAGCGCGTGACCTTCCAGCGCGCGTTCCGCCGCCTTGGCGCGGATCGCCGTGGGTGCCATCGAGCCGAACGCAATGCGCGCGCCAGCAACACGGCCGCCGCTCACAGGCAGATATGCGGCGAGCGTGATTACCGAACCACCTTTCGGCTTGATGCGGGCGATCTTGCGATAGCGGAAGGCCTCCGCGCTTGCAGGCTTGAGGCACGAAATCGAACTGACGATGGCGCCGACCTGGCGTTCGCGAGATCGGAGGAATTCCTCGATCGGGACCTCTCGCGAGCCGACCCCGCCCTGGATAGCGATCGTCGCATCAAGAGCGAGCAGAGCAACGGTGAAATCACCGTACGGATTTGGCGCGAACAGGTTGCCGCCTACAGTGCCCATGTTGCGAACCGCCGGCCCGCCGATCGAGCGGGCAGGGGCATGGAGGAAGGAGAGATCCCGCTCGGCGAGGATCCGCGCGAATGTCACTGCCGCGCCAATGGTGACGCGTGGCCCGGTTGCTTCGATACGGCCGAGCGCTTGGTCGTTCGCGCGCACTATGGTCGAGATCGAAATGTCACCTTCGTTGAGCGCGCGCATAACCAACGTTCCACCGCCGAAATAACGGGCGCCGCGATCTGACGAAAGGGCCGCTGCCGCCTCCGCGGAACTGGTGAATGTCCTTACCGCTACGGGCATTTTTCCGTGTCTCCGCTCATGAAGCTTGCTTCAAATGGCGACGAATTGCTTCAAATCCGGCCTGGTAGATCTCTTCCGAGACCATGTGAGTGATGCGGGCGCTGTCGTCCGGCCTCGTCGTGAAACGCGATTCCCAGTGCCAGAACGTGCGGTCGCCATCGGTGACGGGCAAAAGACGGACGTGCGCGACATAGTTGAACATCGGGATAGGGGTCTCGAGCAGACAATAGCTGAACATCTGCTCGAGATCCGACAACGCAAGCAACTGCTCGCGCAGTTCGGAACCGTCCTTCAGCTTGAAATGACGAACACAACCGATCTTGTCCGAGGGCTGTGCGCGCTCGATGCTGCTGGTCGCCACCGCGGGATGCCAGCGATCGTGGCCGTTGAAATCGCGCAGCACGTTCCACACGCTTCCAGTAGACGCATCGAGGATTGTGCTCTTGACGATGTGCGGCACCTTTAGCCTCCGAACGCACGTTTCAGCGCGTCAAACCCACCCTGAAACACCCCGCCGCCGATGTTGCCGACGAGTTCGGGCTCGCGCTCGGGCGGACAGTCGAACTCGGCGCTCCATTCAAGGAAGGTCTGGTCGCCATCGGTCACCGGGGTGAGCCGCAGTGTTGCGACATAGTTCTCGACCCCCATCGGCGATTCCAGGATGGAGTACGTGCAGAACATGTCGTAGTCGGATAGCCCGAGCAGCTTCTCGCGGATGCGATCGCCATTGCGCAGGCGGAAGTCGCGAACGCAGCCGATCTTGTCGGCGGGCTCCCCGCCTTCGATCCGGCTCTCGGCGATCGCCGGATGCCAGTTGGGCAACCCGTTGAAATCGCGCACCCGCGCCCAGACGCGATCGTTGCGGGCATTGACGACAGTGGAAACGTAGACGCGGGCCATGGTCTCACCTCAGCCCTTCTTTCGCGGTCCGCGTTCGCTGGGCGGCCCAGCTTGAACGGCGGCTGGCGGAGCGGCAGGCGCGGCCTTGACGTCGCCGCTCTTGCGGCTCGCGGCCTCCTTGATCCCTTGCATATCGCGCGCCTCTCGAATGAGGCCCGGCATCTTCGAGAGGCTCCCGCCCTCCACCCCGATGTCCGCGAGAATGGAGTCGATTAACGGAGCCTGAACGCGGTAGCGCAGGGCGGAATTGATGACCTCGTCCGTGGCACTTCGGCCGCCATTGCCATGGCCATTGCCGTTGCCGTTCAAGCCATCCACCTGCAGGATACGGATGCCTTCGATCTTCTCCATCGGCTTGACGCTCTCGCGCACGATGCCTTCGATGCGGTCGAGCAGCTTGCGGCGGAACAGCGAGTAGCGCGCTTGGTCGGTGAGCACGTTTTCGGCTTCGTTGAGCAGCCGCTGGGCCTCGGCCTCGACGGCTGCACGTACGCGCTCCGCTTCGGCGGCGATGCGGGTTTCTTCAGCCTGCTTCTCCGCCATCATGACCTCGACCGTTCTGCGCCGGCGTGCGATCTCGCTTTCGCGCGCGGTCACGACTTGCTCGGCCGCCTCGGTCGCCCCTATCCGAGCATCCTCGGCGGCGACCTTAGCTGCAGATTCCTCAAGGGACTTCTGATAGATGGCGATGGCCTTGTCCATGATCGCCGTTTCGACCTCCTTCTCGCGATTGACCTCCAGCTTGCGCAGCTCCCGTTCGCGACCGATGCGTGCCTGGTCAAGGCCGCGATCGGAGGCGATGCGGGCGCGCTCGACCTCCTCGCGAGAGGCGATTTCCGCCTCCTGCAGCGCCTGAATGCGGCCGATTTCGAGTTGCTCGGTTGACCGCCGGCGTTCCAGTCTCGCTGCGTCGAGCGTCTGTTCGCGGGAGACATCGGTCGCCTCCACATCCTTGCGGGCGTTGATTTCCGCCTGCTTGATCTGGCGGTCGGCATCGATGCGTTCGGATCTCTTGCCGGCGAGCGCGATCACTCGATCTTCGTCGGCGATTTCCACCGCCTTTTTTTGCTCGATGTTGAGTACCTCGCGTGTCTTCGAAGAGGTGATGCGCTCGGATTTAAGAGCAAGCTCAACGCCGATGCGCTGCCGCTCGATCGCATCGCGGCGCTGGAGCTCGGCCGCTTCGATCGCTGCGGTACGTTCGATTTCGAGCCCGCGCGTTTCTCGTTCCGCACGGATGCGCTCGGCCGCGACGACCTTTTCCTGCGCAATGCGGGCGGCTTCGATCGCTTCACGGGAAGCGATATCGGCTTCCTCGACCGCGCGGTTACGCGCGATCTCCAGCGATCGCACCCGCTCCTCCTGTGCAATACGCGAAGCTTCCGTTGCCTCGCGGGCGGCAATCCCGGCGACCTCGAGCGACTGGTTGCGCTCGATCTCGAGTTTGCGGGTGTTCTGCTCGGCGCTGATGCGCTCGGCCGAAAGGGTGCGCTCCCTGGCAATCCGTGCGGCTTCCACCGCCCGTTGCGCTTCGATCTCGGCTTCCTGGATCGTTCGCACTTGCTGGATTTCCAGCCCCCGGGTGCGCTCATCGGAGGAAATCCGTTCGAGGGTCACTGTTAGGGTCTGTGCAATGCGGGCCTTTTCGGTGGCCTCACGTGCGGCTATTTCGGCCTCGTCCACTGCGCGTGTCCGCTCGATCTCGCGCCGGCGGGTCTCTTCCTCATTGGCGATGCGCGCGTCGGTCACCACGCGATCCTGCTGGATACGCGCTTTCTCGACCGCCTCGCGAGCCGCGAGTTCCGCTTCTTCGATGCTGCGCATGCGCTCGATCTCGCGCTGGCGCACCTCGCGCTCGGAGGCGATGCGAGCGGTATCGACCGATCTCTGATTTGAAATCCTTGCCCTCTCGATTTCTTCTCGGGCCACCAGCTCCTTTTCCTCAATCGCGCGCGTTCGCTCGATCTCCTTCTGCCGGGTCTCGCGCTCGGAGGCGATGCGGGCTTCGGCAATCGCCTGCTCGTTCGCAATGCGCGCCTTGTCGATGGCTTCGCGGGCGGCGATTTGCGCCTGTTCGGCTTCGGTTTCGCGTAGCGCTCGATCGCGTGCCACTTCCGTGCGCTGCAAGGCCCGCCGCATCTCAATATCGCGTTCCTGTTCAAGCCGGGCCGTCTCGCTTTCGCGCTCGATATTCAGGGCCTGGCGCTCCGCGTCCAAATTGCGGGAGCGGATCTTGATCATCGATTCCTGTTCAATGTCGTTGCGCAGCTTGCGCTTGGCCTCGATCTCTTCCATCAGCCGCGTGAGACCCTCGGCATCGAAGCGGTTCGACGGATTGAAAAATTCGAGGTCGGTCTGGTCGAGGTCCGTGATGGCTACCGACTCGAGCTCAAGCCCGTTTTGCGCCAGTGCCTCCGCCGCTTCCGCCTTGAGCCGGGCGACGTATTCGCCGCGCTGCTCATGCATCTGCTCCATGGTCATTTCCGAGGCGACGGAACGGATGGCGGAAATGAATTTGCCGGAGAGGAGGGCGTGAAGTTGCTCCGGCTCCATAGTGCGACGTCCAAGCGTAGCGGCGGCGATCGAAACGGCTTCCCGCGTGGGCTGCACGCGGACATAAAAGTCCGCTTCGATATCGACGCGCATCCGGTCCCGGGTAATAACGGCATCCTGCTTGGAGCGCACGACGCCCATCGGCAGCACGTTCATGTTAACGGGCGTATAGTCATGTATGAACGGCAGCACGAAGGAGCCGCCATTGATCACCACGCGTTCACCGAGAAAGCCGGTCCGGACGAACGAAATTTCCTTTGATGAGCGATGATAAAGCCAGTTCACGATGTAGACGCCGATGGCGATCACGACGATCGCAACGATCAGCCAGAGAATCAATTCGCCAACCAGGATCCCTGACATCTTCTTCCTCCCTTGCTCTCGGCTTATCGTGCGCCGATCGCCTTGAATTTGCGAACCTGATCTGTCAGTGCGCGCTCCACAGGCAGGCGCTCCATCGAGGATGCGCCGTAGAAGCCGTGGCAGTAACGGGTTTTCTTCATGATGAAATCGGCATCGGCGGGATCAGCTATCGGGCCGCCATGCGCGAGCACCAGGATGTTCGGGTTGACGCTCAGCGCTGCAGCCGCCCAGGTGTCTATCAGCCCGGGACAGTTTTGCAGCTTGGCCGCGGTTTGGGCACCGATTTCGCCGCCGGTAGTCAGACCGAGATGACAGACGATGATGTCTGCGCCGGCGATTGCCATCGCCGCGGCTTCCGCCTCGCTGAAGACGTACGGAGTTGTCAGCATGTCCTTCTCGTGCGCCTTGGCAATCATGTCGATCTCGAGCGCATAGGACATGCCCGTCTCTTCGAGATTGGCGCGAAATATCCCGTCGATCAGGCCTACAGTCGGGAAATTCTGCACGCCGGAGAAGCCCAGCGCTTTCAGTTGGTCGAGGAACAAATCGATGTCGCGGAACGGATCGGTGCCGTTTACGCCTGCCAGCACAGGGGTCCTGGAAACGACTGGCAGCACCTCGCCCGCCATTTCCAACATGATGGCGTTGGCGTCCCCATAAGGCATCAATCCCGCCAGTGAGCCCCGACCCGCCATGCGGTATCGGCCGGAATTGTAAATAACGATGAGGTCGATACCGCCTGCCTCCTCGCATTTGGCGGAAAGGCCGGTGCCGGCGCCTCCGCCAACGATAGGGACGCCCTTGTCCGCCATTTCCCGAAACTTCTTCAGGAGCGCCGCGCGTTCAAACCTGGCCATGGTCACCTCGCCACTCTCCGACGCGCTCCCGTGCGGCCGACCAGTGATCGGAACGCGCCGACAATGGTTGACGCGAACTCGGGGTCGTTGATGTTCCTTTTAATGCGAACAAGTTGGCGGTTGGCGGTCTGCCGCACCGTGCGTTCCAGCTCCCGAAACAAGACGGCGTCAGCTTCCGGGTCCCAGAACGGCTGGCCCGGTGCATCGAGGGCTGAAACGCCGCCCTCGGGCAGGAAGAAGCGCACAGGTCCGTCCATCTGATTGAGCCGCTCGCCAATCCAGCGGCCCATCTTCTCGTTCTCTTCCGGCGTGGTCCGCATGAGCGTGACCTGCGGGTTGTGAACGTGGAATTTGCGCTGGCGATACCGCTCGGGGATGCTGTCGGCCGATCCGAAATTCACCATGTCGAGGGCCCCGGTCGAACCGATATAAGGCACGCGCGTGCGGATGATTGCCCCGAAGCGGTCTTCGGTCGCGGGAAATACGCCACCCATCAGAAAGTCGCAGACTTCGGTGGTCGTGAGATCGATCACGGCAGACAGTTGCCCGGAATCGACAAGCTTCTCCATCGAGCGGCCACCGACGCCGGTAGCGTGGAAGACGAGACACTCGAAATCCTCTCGAAGCTCGTTCGTGATCTTCTGCACGGCGGGCGTGGTGACGCCAAACATCGTGATGCCAACGGTGGGCAGGGCTGAGCTTGCCTCGCGCTCCTTGCCTCGGGGCTGCTCCAAACGTGCCTTCACCATTCCCACGAGGGCGTTGGCGCCGTTGGCGAGCACGGCACGCGAGATCGAATTGAGGCCCTGCACATCGGTGACGGAATACATCATGGTGATATCGGAGGGGCCGACATAGCGGCCGACATCTCCCGACGCGACCGAGGAAATGATGAGCTTTGGCAGGCCGATGGGCAGCGTCCGCATGGCTGGCGCGACCAATGAGGCCGCGCCCGAACCGCCCGCCGAAATGATCCCGGCCACATTACCCTGACGGCGAAGCCACTCGGCAAAGGCGTCCGCCATCGCCGTTACCGCTGCGCCGCGGTCGGAGCCGAATACGATCGACCCGCCACGTCCATGGTTTAAGGCGATTTCTTGCGCAGAGACGTCGCAGCTGGAAAGCCTGCCGCTCGTTGATACGTCGACGAGCCGAGTGCGCAGACCGCTTGCTGTAATGATGTCCCGGATGAAGCGGAGCTCCGTTGCCTTGGTGTCAAAAGTGCCGGCGATGAGCACGACGGCCGGTCCGGATATTTGCACGGTGTCGCGCTTGCGCCGGGACGCCTCGTCAACGCGCGTGATTCCGGTCGAGAGGGTGCGGGCCGCAGCCTCGATACGCGCGATCGGTACCGGCTGCGACCACCGCGTCGGGGACACTGGGTTGGAGACATAGATCCGCACCGGCGCGTTCGGGCGCGCGGCCTGCGCCGGGGTTCCGGTCGTTACGTGCCGGGGAGGAACTTCCACGTCATCTTCGAGCCCGGCATGCAGCCCGACTCCCAGCAGCCGCTGCTGCAGGTCCCGGTCGGCGGCAAGGCGCGTGGAGTCGATGATACGGTTGATGCGGCCATTGACCATGATCGCGACATTGCGCGAGATGGCCGTCGCCACGCCGATGTTCTGCTCGATGACGAGCACCGACGTCTCGCCGTCTTCGCCGAGGCGCACCAGCATTTCTTCGACTTGGGCGACAATTACGGGCGCCAGACCTTCGGTCGGCTCGTCCATTATGAGCAGATGCGGATTGGTCAACAGCGCACGCGCGATCGCAAGCATCTGCTGCTCGCCGCCCGAGAGTTGGCCGCCGCCATTGTCCTTGCGTTCGGCCAGGCGGGGAAACGCCTTATAGATCCGCTCCACGGTCCAAGCGCCGCGCCGGATCCCCGCGGCAAGGCGAAGGTGCTCGTCCACGCTCAAAGAGCGCCACAGCCGCCGCCCCTGGGGAACGTAGCCGACCCCGAGTCGCGCAATCCGAGCTGGGCCGAGCCGGGTGATGTCCTCGCCGCGAATACGAACCGATCCGCCGCTCGCCCGCACCAGACCCATGATCGTGTTGCACAGGGTCGTTTTGCCCATGCCGTTGCGCCCGACAACCGAAAACACGCCTGAATCGAGCGTCAGGTCGACCCCTTGCAGCGCCTGGGAGTGTCCGTAAAATACATCTAGTCCTTTTACCTCGAGAGCAGGCGCGGAGCGGCGGACGTCACTCATGTCCGCCTCCTAGATAGAGTTCCTGCACCTCGGGATCAGACTCAATTTCCTCCGGAATACCTTCCTTGAAGATGCGGCCATTGTGCATCATGGTGACGCTTTCCACCACGCGCAACGCGACATCCATGTCGTGCTCGATAATGATGTAGCCGATGTGTGACGGCAGCGCCGTCAGGATCTCGATCAGTTCAAGCCGCTCGGTCGGCGATAGCCCCGCCGCCGGCTCGTCGAACAGGATAAACCGAGGCGCGCCCGCAAGCGCGAGCGCGATCTCGAGCTGCCGTTGTTGCCCGTGGGCGAGTTCGGCGACGTGCTGATCCTTGACCGCCGCCAGATGAACGGCCTCAATCAGCGTCTCCGTCGCACTCATGAGCGCATCATTGTGGCTGGGACGCAGCATGGAAAACCGCCCGCGAGATACGCCGCGACAGGCGAGATAGACGTTGTCCTGCACCGTCAGCCCGGGGAACAACGCAGAAATTTGGTAAGTACGCCGCAGGCCACGGCGGATGCGTTCATAAGGCGGGAATTGGGTGATGTCCTCCCCGAAGAAGCGGATGGTGCCGGAGGAGGGCAGGAAGTCGCCGGTGATGCAATTGAACAGAGTCGTTTTGCCCGCTCCATTGGAGCCTAGTACGGCCCGCCGCTCGCCCGGACGGACCGTGATGGTAACGTCCGTCAGCGCCGCAAGCGCGCCGAACAGCCGCGTTACCCCGCGCAATTCAAGCGCGGCCCGAGCACCGACCGCGGAAAGCCGCTGCGCAACGCTATCCATGGCCGTGACTTCCGCTTCGCCGCGTCGTGCCGCCCCGGTGACGCTGCTGCCAGCGTTCCCACAATCCGATGATTCCGGCGGAGGACCAGAACACGATGAGGAGGAATCCCAGGCCGATCAGCAGGCGGAAGCGATTGCCGTCCAGCCCGATGTTCACGAGGAAGTCGAGCGTGAAGGTGCGAAGGATCACGAAGATCAGCGCGCCAATGAAAGGGCCCACCGGTCGCGTGATGCCGCCGACGATCGCGATGATCAGAATATCGATGCAGCGCTCGACTGCTACCGAGCCGGGAGAAATCTGGCGGTAATTCCAGACCTGCAGAATCCCGCCGAGTGCAGCAACGAAGGACGCGAGCGCGTAAGCCGCGACGCGATGCGCATTAACATTGAACCCAAGCGCCGCCATTCGCCTTGGATTGTCGCGCACGCCCTGGAGCGCAAGGCCAAACGGCGCCCGTGACAGATACTCGACGCCGAGATAGCAGAGCGCGGCCACGCCGAGCACCACATAATAAAAGGGGATATCGGAGCGCCAGTTCACGCCCCAAAATTGCGGGGTTGCGATCGTGTTGATGCCGGTATGGCCGTTAAATATAGCCCAGTTCTGGTTGGTGAAGTAGTAGAACGCCGCACCGATGGCTAGCGTGATCATAATCGTGTAGATGCCGGCGGTGCGAACCGCGAGCGCGCCACTGAGCGTCCCGAATGCGGTTGCAAGAGCGAGCGCCATCGGAGTGGCGAGCCACCACGGCCAGCCCAGGCTAATATTGGCGTTGCCAGTCACCCCGAACACCGCGAACATGTACCCGGCAAAACCGGCAATGGTGAGCTGCATCAGGCTGACCATCCCGCCATAACCGGCGAGGAACATCAGGCTGAGCGCGATGATGCCCAAGATGAGCGTCGTACCGAATATCTCGATCAGGAAGAAGCCGTTGGCGATCAGCGGCATGATCAAAAGGATAATCGCCGTGAGCCATGCCGCTGGATTTTGGAATTGCGTCCAGGCCCAAGGCACACCGCGCCTGACCGCCGCCGCGGGGCTGTGGACCGGAACGTGCGCGCCGTGCGTCAGGGACATTCACCGCCTCGCCAGTAGGCCCTGCGGCCGTACCGCCAGCACCACCACCATGATGAGGAATGTCACGACAATCGCGTAGGTCGGGATGTAAACCGAGCCGAGTTGCTCGGCGAGACCGATGATCAGCGCGCCCAGCGCTGCCCCGGGAATCGAGCCCATGCCGCCGACGATGACGACTACCAAAGAAGCCAGCAGAAACCGAATATCTTCGCCCGGAGAGATCGACTGGAACGTGCCGCCGACAACGCCTGCCATGCCGGCGAGGCCTGCCCCGAGCGCGAACACCAGAACGAAGACAACTTGGATCCGCACCCCGGTGGCAGCGAGAATGTCGCGATCATCGACGCCGGCACGGATGATCATGCCGATCCGCGTGCGATTGAGTGCAAGCCACATCGCAATGCCAATGATCACTGACCCCAAAAAGATCACCAGCCGTACAAGCGGATATTGCAGATATACTGCTTCGCCCGAGGAGCGCAGAACGGTGACCAGCGGCAATTCGATCGGACCGATCAGCCACGCCGGTGTTTGAATCTGGTAGAAATCGCCGCCAAATGCCCAAAGCATGAGGTCGGCGAACACGATGGACAATCCAATCGTGACCATGGTTTGCCGAAGGTCCTGCCCCTCCATGCGTCGAAATATCAGCACTTGCAGCAGCACGCCGACGAGCGCTACCGCGATGAATGCCACGATGAAGCTGAGGACCCACGAGCCCGTCCAGGCGCTGATGGCGTAACCGACATAGCCGCCGAACAGGTAAAGAGAGCCATGCGCCAGATTGACATTGCGCATGAGTCCGAAGATCAGTGTGAAGCCGCTCGCCACCAGGAAATAGAGGCCGCCAAGCGTAATCCCGTTGAAGAGCGCGTTAAGGAATACTTTTTTTCTGCCAATTGCCTCTTCGAGACCTGCTGGCCAGACGGCGAAGATCAGCCAGAGCAGGAATGCTACCGCGATGATGATGACTAGCGCCCACACCGGGTGACGTTCGATAAACCGGGTCACGCGAGTGGTCCCGCCGAAAAAGCGACAATCCGGTGCTGTGAACGGAGGTCTGACCGGCCGGCCTGGCCTGCATGCCTTACCATCGACGTGCGTTCCCCGTAGTGCCGCGACCTCTGGATGGATCGCGTTGTGGCAATCATACTGGGGGCGCTAGTCCCGCGTTTGATCGACAGTATCTTTTCGCGCGTCGGTTCAGGCACTTAAAATCTTGACCGCGCGACGGTAATCGGTAGGAGCCATGCCGACATTGGCGGCGAAAAAGCGGGTGAAGCCGCTTTGCGAGGTGAAGCCGAGGTCGTAACCGATATCGGCGATCGGTCCTTCTCCCGCCACCAGCGCGTCGAGCGCTTGCTCCATGATCAGGGTGTTGAGATAGAGGTTCGGAGTGACGCCGGTCTGGGTTCGAAACAGCCGGTAGAAATGGGGACGCGACAGGCCAGCTTCGCGGGCAATGGTATCCAGTTCGATCTCCGCGCCCACGCTTTCCGACATAAGTTTGATTGATTTACGCACGCGAAAGTCGGTTACAACCGAGGCACCGCGCGTTGGTATTTCCGCTCTTTGCCAGCTCTCGTCATAGCAAATATCGATCAGCCGTCTCAATTCGGAATCGAGGCTGCGCAGCGAAGGCGCGCCACAGACCAGCGCTGCGGTTCGCCGGATATGCTTATCCAGTGCGGGTGTGCGATTGAAATGTTTCTGGCCGAACCGAAGGCCATCAGAGCGCCCCGCATCCGGTGCAAACCACTCAGCGTTTACATACAGGACAAAGAAGACCGCGCCGCAGACATAATCGGACGGCACGAAATTGTGCGGCTCCCAAGGATTGATGGCAACGACGGACTGCTCCGTGAGCTCGCAAGGCTCGTCGCAGACGTCGACGCGCGCCGGCATGCCGCCGACCTGAAAAATCAAATGCCCTTCGCGATGCGCATGAACATTGAATGGGCGGTTCAACTGATAGACCGTCGCGCGACCGAAGCGGCCGTGGAAGACGGAGAGCGCCTTGCTCATACCTCCCTCCCGATGATCTTGTTTCGAACCAGCGTTCAACGACCGGAGAGAGAAAGCAAGACCTACATCACGCATCTAGGTAGCGACTCTCTCCGGTCTTCTTGGCGGCAAGCGGAACAGGTCAGTATTTCTTACATTCCGGCACTGTGCGGCTCGGCAGACCAATCTTGGCGAATACCGCTGGATCATAGCCGAGCGTCTGATTGACGTTCGGGATCACCTTCACGACCTTGCTGAACAACGCGCCTTTGCCGTCGTCCACCACTTCGGTTACGAAGTTGGTGCCGATCGCCTGGCGATTTGCGTCGAGCTTGATCTTGCCATTGGGAGCGTCAATTTCGAGCTTCGCCAGCGCCGCCTTGAACTTGGACTGGTTCTCGGAAAGATCGCCATTCACCTGGCGGAGGGCGAGGATCAGCGCCATGGTCGAGCCGTAGTAGTTGGTGGCGAGCAGTGACGGGCTTGGGAAGCGCTTGTTCGGCGGGAACGCGTCCTGATAAGCCTTCACGAACTTCTGCCAACCCGGATCTTCCCAGGTGTCGGCCTGACCGCTTGCGGCGATTGTGCCGATGAGCGCGTTCTTGGCGTTTCCCTTGGCGGAAAGGATGGTTTGATCGACCATGATCGAGCCGCCCATCAAATGAGCCTTGCCGCCGGACTGCTGATATTGATTGAGGAAATTGACTGCGTCCGCACCGCCAAGGCCGAGGTAGATCGCGTCCACGTCGTCAGGCAGCGCCGCGATAATCGAGGCGAAATCCTTAGTGCCGAGCGGCACCCACTGCCTGTTGGTGATTTGTCCGCCGGCGCCGCAGAATTCGAGCGCAAGCCCGAACACCTGCGTGTAGATGAAGGAGTAATCCTCGCCGACTGTCGCAATCTTTCGGTAACCCTTGGTATCATACGCGTATTTGCCGAGCCCGACCTGCCATTGTGCTCCGTCCATGTTGTAGCGGAAGAAGTTTGGAGCGGGGTCGACGTATGTCGTCTCTTGCGCACCGGACGCGGCGTTGATGAAGGTGAGCTCGGGATGGGTCTTGGCAAAGTTCTTGACCGCGATACCCTCGTCGCCGGAGAGGGGCGAGAGCAGGATCTGGACCTTGTCCTGCTCGATCAGCTTGCGTACGGCGCGAACAGCGGAGTTCGGCGTCGCATCGGTGGAGGCAATGATGAAGTCCAGCTCCTTGTCCCCGACATTTTTCCCAAGTGTGTTGATAGCCGTCTGGAAGCCGCGGATTCCGTCTTCACCGAGCACGGTGTAGGTGCCTTCTAGCGTCGCGGTGACACCCACCTTGATTTTCTGCTGAGCCATTGCCGCGCCTGAAAGCAACAGGCTGCCCAGCGCGATCAGTCCCATACTGCCTTTCAACATCGCTCTCCTCCCTTCCATGTTCCCGGCCAGTCGCTTTCCGCTCGAGCGCGGTTCCGCAGGCCGTTCTTGTCGCAAAGGCTAGCTGATGCTGATCGAATTTCGCGCGACCGGAACTTGCGGTGCTTGACCCGCAGTCTCATTTTGCATGCTGCGTCGCACTTCTCGGGACGTTCGAAGCAGCGGCCATTGCACAGGGCGCGACCCCGATCTTCACAGGTCGGGCGAATTCCTGTTCCGGCGCGGTGTTCGGGGTCGAAATCCGGTTCTCATGGAGCGCTTCGCCATGAGAGCGCGGCTCGGCTGGACTGGTTGTGGACTCTTCCAACCTAAATCTAAAAACTCGGTCCCTGATACGAACAGCACCAATCCATCATAGTACACCCGACACTTCGATCGTTGTGAAATGGCGCGTAGCTTGCGGACCTCATTTTCCTTGCAGCTTAAATTATTGAATTTTTGAATTAGGTGAGAGCGGGACCCGAAAGATTTTGAAGCCCTTGATCTTCGGAAGCCATTTTTCCGCGGCCTCCGGAGATACCAGGGTGAGAACTGCAGCGGCCGCTTCTCCGCTGATCACACGGTCTATTGCCAACGCCTTGCTTTCGCTGATTTGGACTTCAGCCGCCCCCGCTGCCGTCATCGCGGTCTGAACGACGGGGGCGGACGGCACCTGCCAGTCGTCTATCGCAACCAATTTATGGGAAAGATCGGCAAGTGAATTGATCTCTGGACGGACCATGAGAAGCACGACCAGATGCTCAGTGCTGGCGGGATCGCCGTGCAGCTCAGCTTTCGAATGACCGGTTGTATTCGAATTCTGCTCAGTCGCCGTGAGCGCCGTCGCTGCACGTTCTGCGATAGCTGAAGCGGTTGTTGCCTTTTCCCGCATGGGATCAGAGCCGGAACCGGCACCATCCGCCGGGGATGAACCCGCAATGTTTGCTTTCGTAGCTTCGGAACCGATACCGGCGGAGGGTTGACTGGGCGCGGGGGAGTCAAGTTTCGCCGCAATCGCAACCGAAGGCGCCCTTCTGGCGACATGAACTTTGTGGCGGGCGTGAGCGGACGATGGTTTGTTCGTCTCCGGCGTTACGGTCGTGCCGGAATGGATTTCATAAGAAGTTGGTGTTGGATCACCTGGTTGAGCGACGAAAGTGGTCTGTAAACAGGCAGAGCCGGTCGTGTCGTTACACGCCTGATTGCCCGGTTGCGACGGTAAAAGGCAGTTGCAGCCAGCCAGCATCGCGGCCGACGAGCCGATGAGAAGCGTTCTCATGCAAATCCCTCCAGTGGGGATCGAGTGCCGCTCGCATTCTTGCTGCTCTAAATGTCTCGCGCAAAAACCTTAAATGCTTATTAAGCGCTCGAAATCGTCACAGGAGCCTGCACAAAACGGCCCCGGCATTTCGGATGCAGGGGCCGCCAACCTTGGAGGTTGTCTTCCGGCCGCGCCACTGGACTGGAGAGACGAGACCGAAAGCTAGGTGTCTACGCCAGAGTGCCGCGTTTCCTTACCAAACGAGCGATCATCAGAAATTCTCTGCAATTGATCGATGCTTTGCTCGGCCCGTAGCACGGCAGCCGCACGCGTAAGCGAGCGCCCGGTCCGCATCGTCGTCGCGCCAACAATGACGGTCCATTTCCAGCATGGACCGTCTGCATCAACGTGGTACTCGAAGTCCTTGTACTCCATTGCAACTGCGCCGCCTGTTATGATTGCTGGGTCTGGCGCTGGTTTGCGCTGAAGTCGTCCAAGCCCCTTTGGCAGTTTCGTGCGGCCAGCTCAAAGGTGTCAGCCCAGAGCCTCAAGATGGTGGTTTGATACAGAAAAAAGCGCTGTGCCGCGTTCAGTGCGACGGAGGCAGTTACGGCGGCGCGGCTCTGCTGATTGTTGGCGAAATTCCGAGCGTCCACGGTTTGGTTTGGATCAGCCATGATGTTCTCCTCCCTTTTGTTTTTGCCTAGCCCGTGCGAACCAAAGCAGCAGCAAGGGATGAGTTTCGGGGAACAACATTAAATATGCTAAGGACTTGGTTCTGGCCGAAAGAGTGTTTTCCGATACGGAACAGCGGAGCATCTTGCGAGCCGCGCCCTCTGCAGGCCGCGTTCCCAGCGTGCAGCTTTTCAGGGCGGATGCCGTCCCGAATAGCACATGCAAACGTCACGGTTGAAAAAACGGTTTGGAAACCTTGCGATTGCAGGATCTTTACAGCCTCACGCATCGGCTCCGGCGAAAAAATATGGATCACGCTTCCGAAGCCCTGCTCCAGTTCAAGAAACATTGAAACAGCACCAGCGACGGCTAGCGCGGACAAGGTCAGGATCACCGCGGATGTCAGGTTGCGAGGCGCGAACAGGTCAAAACTCGCCAACAGCAACGCCAGCCAGAAGATCAGGAGCCCAACGAAAAAGCGTGGGGGTTCCTTCCCCCCAACTGCTGAGCGAGTAACCACCGCGCGTCGCCGATTTTGGCCGCTAGGGTCATACCCTGACCGAGCCACCATTGGTCGCGGGGATTTGCCGGCTTCAGCGCACGGACCATGTCCTCAACGCGCTGGAGCAACTCGTAAGTCGATGGATTACCAAGTTGCACATTCGCGCCGTCGGGAACAGGTCGGCAGCTTTGTGTTCGGTATAATGTCGCACGCATAAAGGACAACACGGCATCGACAGCCTCGGTCAAAGCGGCATCAGATAGACGCCGCCAACTGAGGCCCATTGTTAATCTTGGACGCGGTTTTTGTTACTTCAAGGCCAAGCTGCTGCAATACCACGGGGTTTCACTGCTTCTCCAACCCATTAACAGTCCGGTCTCCCTGCACTCTTCGTAGGTTTTGAAATTGGCGACGTTTCTGCAAGTTGACGACAAGGCCGGCCATGAAGATCCCGAGCATCCGTGCCAGGGGGTGTTTCCAGACTTGAAGCTTGTGACGCAACCGCCGACACAGCTGCCGGTGATGCTCGCGAGCTTCGCGAGCTTTGCGGTGACCGGGATCGGTGCCGCCAATAAGGCTTGAACCGTTGTCGATGTCGGGTTGGGTACGGCACTGCGGATGGCCGCGTGTTGCCTCAGTTCGTGCCTGTTGACCTCACGCGGCCTTTCGACTGCGATGGTGGGAAGCGAGTGCGTAGCGGGACGCAAGGTGGTTGCGGTTTGCGAGATTGCGGTGCCGTCTAGCCCGAACATCAATAGTGCGATTGAGATCCCAGTGGCAGTTAGACTGGTTGGAAGTTTCATGACGATCTCCTCTCCGATACGGAGCAGCCGTCGCGCTCAGATAATGCGCGGCAAGGCGAGTTGCCGATCTCGCACGCCCAAGCTAAGGTCTCCGTGCCAGATCGCCGGACGAGATTGTAGGCCAGATCGCCGCCCGCGGATATGTCGAAGGTGCGGTCTCCGATTACGCCTGGGGCGCGAGGGCAGGCGCCAATGAATTCAAACTGAAACACCCTGTGTGCCGAGCTTGTGACCGTGCTCGAACATCGCCGGGCCTTGCGGGCCTGTGGCGGCTCGGGGCTTCAGCGTCTAACCGACAAGCTTGGTCAATCTGATCCATGCCGCGACGGCTTCCTGATGCTTTCGGTACAGCCGCAACCATCGTTTTTGACGGGGGGAAGTCGGCTTTCCCTCGACTATCCAGCCAGCATTTTCGTTGTCGAGAAGAGGGGGGATTAGACCATCGAACTCGGCCGTTTCCTTCGATGAAAGTCCGAACAAGCACGGACGAAGCTCGGTAGAGCGAGAGGCGCGAGCAGCGCCCGGTCGCAAGAAGACCTCGCGAGTTTAGAGAAGCCCTCGCAATGGCTATGGATTGAACGCGGCATCGGAGTGACCTCCAATTTGCAGTTCGACGAAAGTAATCGGGAGCACCGGGTCGGCATTGTGAACTGGCACACACACACAACCGAAACACGCGAGCGGCCGTCTTATTCCGCCGTGCGTAATCTCGCGAGCCAGCCGGGGCCGGTCGGGACTTTGGTCGCGCGCGTGGGAATGGGCCGCGCTGGTCCGTTGATGATCTTCCGGCGCTCGCTCTGGTAACGCGAGAGTGAGCTTTGTTGACGCCGCAGTTGCATGGTATGTGCCACAACAGAGAGCGCAGGGAGAAGGCCATGCCCCAATTCGACCCCCAGCTTATCCAGATCATGAAGAGCGCTCTCGAAGACATCATGACGAGAGTACCCTTGGAGCATTCGACCCCAGCGGCAAAAGCCTATCTTGCCGAGTGCATTTTGAAGGCGGCGGCTCAAGGGCTGACAACTTACGACGCGCTCGTAGCAGCGGCTGGCGATCAGATACCGATGATTGTATCCCTGTTCACCTGGTGATTTGAACAGCCGCTCACCACGACCTTCCGCCGAGACGTGCTAAGTGATCGAGAGCATGGGCTTCATACATACGGGGCGTGTGGGACTTCGCGCCGGACGTGCTGACCGATATTTCGGCGAGGGATTTGGAGGGAGATTAGGAAGCTGATCACGTGACCGGGAGCGGCGACACGCCGCACCGAAATACAGCATCACGAATTGGCAATGAAGCAACGAGCCGTTCGGTGCTACGTTGCCCGCCATCACCGACCGTGAGAGGCCCTTGCCGTAGGCGTCGGTGACCGAGAGTCCAGTTGCGCTCTCGCCTGCACAACGCAGGAGAACGCGATGACCCCAACATTCAGTTGGCAAACGCAGCAATTGTTGGACCGCGCCGAAAAAAGCAATCGAGCATGCAATCGAAGCGCGCGAAGAGAGTGCGAGAGGGTTAGCCGAAGCGCGACGGTGAATGCTGCACGTGGAAATCGCCCTGTACCGTGATCGCGCTGAGACAATCCGCAAGGAGACGGCGCAACGCCGCTGATGCTTGAAAAATCGCCGACCGCGACTTCCGGGCTGGTGGAGTGAGGTAACCTTGACCGGTCAGGTTAACAGGCGAGTTACGTTGCGCCGTCGCGACTAGCCGCTATCGTAGCTCAATTGATTAAAATGCCTTTTTGATTTTAACGATTGATCGCGATGAAACGACGGCGTGAAGTGGTAATCGAGGTTGCTTGTCCCGCCTGCAATGGCACGGGATTTCAGAGGGTCGAACAGCCGAAGCAACCGGGTCGTAAAATCTATCCGCCGAAATGCGCGCACTGTCTCGGCCGAGGCCGCATGATAAAACCCGCGACGTAGGTAGACCTATCCAAGGCAAGGCCGGTCGGCTCGGTCGTTAACCCTAATCTATCTGGCCGAAGCGTCCGTTTGGATTGATCATTAACGTGCTTTAATTGTCCTGCTCGGCGGAAAAGTATATTCAGGTTTGGCATCATCGCTTTAGTTCGGAGTACGGCGAAAATGACCGAAACCAACAACGTCCCTTCAACGAACGCTGACGAGGATCGTCGCAAGTTTCTGGCGGCCTGCGGAAAATTTGCCATCGTCACGCCTCCTGCGATCACGGTTCTTCTTTCGACTTCGCTTACCTCCACCGCTGTTGCGCAGTCAGGCGGTCGCTCAAGTGATGGAGGCCGTGGAGGTTCGGAGTGGGGCGGCTTTAAAAGCGGCGGCCATCGCCGCTCAGAGTGGGGCGGCTTCAAAAGCGCAGGCCATCACAAAGATTGAGCGCGAAACGAAAACCCCGGCATCGAGCCGGGGCAACGCGATCCCGCGACGTACATTCGGCCGCAACGATCAAGAGCGCTGATATAGCGCGCGCGTGGTGGTGAAGCTAGGATGGCCCGGATTAGTGGGGCTGACCGCCGTGCGCATGGTGGCCGGTGCCGTGGTGATTGCGGTGGTGATGAGATGTCCCGGCAGTCGCGGAAACTGTCAGGATGATCAACAGTCCTAAAGCCATAATAGAACGCATTGCTGTACTCCGATTCTGGCTACCGTCGCTCTGATCTGAGGCGACCCGCAGGAGTGAGCGCAAATACTGTGGCGGCTTCGTGTTCAGGTCACATAGGCATCATAGGGCGTAACAGAAAAATCGCCGCGCCAAGCAGCACGACCAACCAAACTACCGAGATCGCGAAAAGCCACGTGTCGCGGTTCATTCGCCGACCGCCGCGCGCTGCTTCAACCATGCGCCATTCGGCTCGGGTGTAAGCCGGTGCGGGTTGATTTGGGTCAATGACCGCGCGTCGATCATTCCGCGGTGGGCTGCGGAGCCGAGTGGAGGAGCTTCCTTCTGCCGCTCCAATTCTCTGATCAGGTCCTTGATGCGTTCATGGGCAACTCCTCACCTGAATGGGAGATATAGCGCGCGTTGCCGAGGAAATGCACGCGCGCGCCCGCAATTTTATTGGCCTTTGTAGGTGGTTCTGCGCCCGTTATGCTGCTTGCCCGTTCAAGAATTTGGGGAGGGCGAATTATGAAAAGAACCGCGAAGTGCCTTTGCGGTCAGTTTAGCGTTATCGTCACGAGCGAGCCGACTGTGGTTAACGTCTGTCATTGCCGCGACTGCCAACGACGATCAGGCGTGCCTTGGACCAGCACTGCTTACTTTCTAGAGAAAACGTTCGGCTAGATGGATCAAATAAAATCTACACTCGCGTCAGCAACGCGGGGACACGGATCAATCATTATTTCTGTCCGAACTGCGGTGTCACCGTTTGTTGGACCCGCGACATAGGATCGATACGCTTCGGCATTCCGGTGGGTACGTTTAACGATCCATCATTTCCCGCGCCGTCCGTATCGTTCTGGAGGAAGCGCATGGTCGCCTCAAATCAGCGATGTGAAGCATTGGGACACTCAGCCGCCGCCAGCTTGATGCCTGATCGGTCGTGGCATCGGCGCTTGCACCGCATAGCTAAAGCAAGGCCGAGCGTCCGGGCCGATTTTCGCCGCATGCCGTGCAGACGAACAGCAGTTCGAGCTCGGACAGCCGGACATCGTCGGCCCACTGCTCGGCGCTGATGCGCGTCGAGTGAGAGCAATGATAATCCGCGCAAGCGATCAGGAGATCGCGCACCCGCCGGATCAGCAGGGTGCAAACGAGCTAAAGAGGCTCGACGCCCCACCTAAGACGACCGCTACCGCTGTCCAGCGCGCTGCTTTCTTATTGAGACGAGCCGTTTTTTGAGCCGCCTCGAACATGCCACCCAACCACAGCGTATCCACGGCAATCGTCCGGTTCAGCCTCTCTTCGCGTTGGTGTCCCTCAGGGAATGGCACGGGTTCGTTCCCGCCCCACCGGTCAATCGGACCTGTGCTCGACACATACCAGTAGTAGGCTCCCATAAGGCCGGCGAAGAGCGCGGCGATCGCAAACAGAATGCAAAAAGACCTTCACGCGCTTTTCTAGTCCTCTCGTCGTCTGCGAGCGCGTCTTGGCGCGTCCGTCGCGTCGCCTCGGTCAGGAACTTTGTCGCGCGGCTCGGGATGCAGGGCTGATAAAGGTGCTGGCGGGGCATGGGGCAAGCATATAGCCGGGCAGGGCGGATTTTGGGAGGGGTCGCGGCTTGACGGTTCGGCGTTGCCGGGGCACAAGGCGGCATCGCAAGTCACCCCACAACCGCACCGAGAACCGCCAGATTTTTCGGTAGTCACTTTGGTAGTTACTTGTACCGCGTTTGTAGTCAATATTTGCGTTTAGCGCGGTTCCAGAAGAAAGAGAGAACAGGTCTTAATCATTGTTCGGTAAGACAATTTCCAGTGGGGCCACGTGGCGGAGTGGTTATGCAACGGTCTGCAAAACCGTGTACTCCGGTTCAATTCCGGACGTGGCCTCCAATCTTCTGATCGCGTCCCTCCCGTATCGACTTGATCGATCTCTGGTGGTCGATGCTCAAGGGCACTGGAGCGGCGCGGCTTCGTTAGGCCGAGCTGAGCTTCGAACCGCATCTTGACGATGGCCAACGTCGCGTTGGTGTCGGTATTGATCTTGGCAAGAATGGCCCGTGGTGTTTCGCTGGCACGAAGAACCCGAACCAGGAAAACACGTCGAAGCCGGGCACAGTCTCCGCGATAATTGCCATGTCGAACATGACGCGTTCAGTAGGGCTGTAAACCCGGGAGGCCATGTGTGCAGGAGATTGCCGATTGGCTTGAGCAACTTGGTTTGGGGCAATACGCGGAGCGTTTTGCCGAAAACGAAATTGACGTTTCCGTACTTCCCCATCTGACTGACCAAGATCTGAAGGATATCGGAATTCCGCTCGGGCACCGGCGGAAACTATTCGCAGCCATCAGCGAGCCTACTACGTCCGCAGCGCAGGCTGCCAAACCCTCTGCTGCTTCGAAGGCTCCCGACGCGGCGGAGCGCCGTCACGTTACCGTAATGTTCGCCGACCTGGTGGGCTCGACGGAACTTTCGGCGCTTATGGACCCGGAAGATTTACGTGACATCATTTCAAGCTACCAAAGGTTCGTCAGCGACACGGTACGGCGCTTCGACGGCTATTTGGCCAAATACATGGGCGATGGGGTGATCGCCTACTTTGGCTATCCGCAGGCACACGAGGATGATGCAGAACGCGCGGTAAGGGCTGGATTGGATTTGATCACGGGACTCGTGGCGATCAAGTCGCCGGTTGTACTGCGAGTTCGTGTGGGCATAGCGACCGGCTTGGTAGTGGTCGGGGATCTCATCGGGGCAGGCGAGGCGCAGGAACGTGGAATTGTCGGCGAGACCCCGAACATGGCTGCGCGGTTGCAGGAGGTCGCTGGACCCAACAGGGTGGTCATTGCCGAGGGGACGCGCCGACTTCTCGGACAACTGTTCGAAGTGGAGGACCTAGGCGCCAAACATCTGAAAGGAATCACCGGGTTGGCGCACGTATGGGCGGTCGTGCGGCCCAGTTCGGTCGACAGCCGCTTCGAGGCGCTTCATGAGGGGGCCCTGACTTCCCTGGTCGGGCGGGAAGAGGAACTTGAGTTGCTGCTTCGGCGCTGGTCGCGGGCCAAGACAGGCGAAGGCCAGGTAGTGCTGCTTTCTGGTGAAGCGGGGATCGGCAAGTCAAGGCTTATCGTCGGACTCTTGGAAGAGCTTGCCCGCGAACCGCACACGCGCCTTCGCTACTTCTGCTCGCCGCAGCATACCGACAGCGCGCTGTATCCGATAATCCGAGAGATGATGCGGGCGGCCGGCTTTGCTCATGATGACAGCCCACAACTGAAAGCGGACAAGCTGGACGGCCTATTGGCGCAAACCTCGACGTCGTCCCAGGATGCGGCGCTGTTTGCCGAAATGCTGTCGTTGCCCAACGATGGACGCTACCCCGCCGTTGAGGTTGAGCCACAGCTTCGTCGGCAGAAGACGCTGAACGCACTTGCTTCGCACATCGAGGCGCTGACGCGGACAAAGCCCGTGCTGATGATTTTTGAGGATGCGCATTGGACCGATCCCACCAGCCTCGAATTGTTCGCCCGAACAGTGGATCTGGCCGTGAACCGCCGACTGTTGTTGGTAGTTAGTTTTAGGCCGGAATTCAGCCCGCCCTGGATCGGACGGCCTCACGTCGCGGCGCTGACACTCAATCGGCTGGCACGGCGCGACATCGATGCCCTCATCAAAGGAGTGCTCGGCAGCCGATCGCTGCCGGCGGCCGTACGCCAGGATATTATCGAGCGCACCGACGGCATCCCATTGTTCGTCGAGGAGACGACCAAGGCCGTGCTGGATTCGGAGGGCGAGACTGAGGCGCCTGGAAACGCAGGGGCACGAAAGCGAAAGGCTTTTCTTACAGTTCCGGCGAGCCTGCAGGCGTCACTAATGTCGCGGCTGGACCGGCTCGGCCAGGCGAAAGATGTGGCGCAGATCGGCGCGGCGATTGACCGGGAATTTCCCCACATGTTGCTGGCGGCCCTGGTGCAGAAGTCCGAGGCAGAATTGGCGTCCGACCTCGACCGGCTCATTGCGGCAGGTTTGTTGTTTCGTCAGGGCACCCCGCCGCATGCGAGCTATCTGTTCAAGCATGCACTGGTCCAGGACGTTGCTTACAGTACGCTGCTGCGGGAGCCAAAGCGCGTACTGCATGCGCGCATCGCTGAAACGCTCGAAAATCAATTCGCAGAAATCGCAGAGAGCCAGCCCGAATTGCTGGCGCGTCACTACACCAAGGCAGGTTTGATCGAGAAGTCAGCGCGTCTGTGGGGCAAGGCGGGACAGCGATCACAGGAGCGCTCGGCGCTCATCGAAGCGGCAGAACAACTCAGCCAAGCTCTAGCCCAAATCGGCACGTTACCCAGTACGCCCGACCTACGGCGCGAACAGATCGTTTTACAAGTCGCGCTGTTGAACACCCTGATGCATGTCAAAGGATACGGCGCGCCAGAAACCAAATCGGCTGTGGCTCAAGTGCGGGCTTCGATCGAGCAAGCGGAACAGCTCGGAGAAAGATTTCGGTGATCCTTCGTTGCTGCTCTCCGCTCTCTTTGGTCAGTGGATTGTCAATTTTATAAGCTTTGACGGTGAGGTCGCGCGTGAGCTCGCATCGCGATTTTTTGCGATCGGCGAAAAGGAGGGAACGACGGTACCGCTCATCATTGGCCACCGAACCATGGGCAGTACGCTCGCGTTTATGGGAGATCTCGTACAGGCCAGCTCGCACTACAATGAAGCGCTCGCCCTCTACCGCCCCGCCGAGCACCGGCGTTTGATGACACGATTTGGCCAGGACCTTCGGGTGACGTCCTTGGCTTTTCGTTCAATGGCCTCCTGGCAGCTGGGTTATCCCGAGGCTGCGTTAAGAGACGCAGACTGCGCGCTAACGGAAGCGCGCCAGATCGAACATGCGGCCACTTTGATGTTTACGCTCAATTTTCCTATTTTAATCAATACCTATTGCGGCAACTACGATGCGGCAAACGAGTATCTGAAAGAACTCGTCGCCTTGGCGGAGGAGAAGGCTGCCCCGTTCCGAAAGGCGGAAGGAGTCTTGCGGCGCGGCTACATCCTGACCCTCACGGGAAAGGCGACGGAGGCCGTCGAGATGGTCACGTCCGGTATCGAATTGTGGCGATCGGCCGGATCGACAATATTTACGCCAGAGCACGAATTCATGTTGGCTATCGCTCATGCAGATGCGGGCCAGTTTGAAGATGCCTGGCGCTGCATCGGCAAGGCAATGACGGCGATGCAATCAACCAAGGAAAGGTGGTGCGAGGCTGAGGCTCATCGCGTTGCCGGTGAAATCGCGCTCAAATCGCCGCAGCGGGATGTGGCGAAAGCGCAAGCGTACTTCAAGCATTCCTTGACGCTGGCCAGAGCACAACAGGCGAAGTCGTGGGAATTGCGCGCGGGCATGAGCTTGGCGCGGCTCTTGAGTGATCAGGGCAAAACGCGAGCGGCACGTGAGCTTCTCGCCCCCATCTACGAATGGTTCACCCAAGGCCTCGAGACGCGCGATCTGCAAAAAGCCAAGGCGTTGCTCACGGAGCTTGATGGATAGCGTCGTCCCGCGATGCGCGCCTGCGGCTCCTTGCCACCTGCTTTTCCCGTTTTCGCTCCGATGATCGCACCGCTTCGAAACGAAGCCCAAGTCCACCAGCAGGCGTGCCGACACTCCGGCCGATCTCGGTGGGACATCGCCGGACGGCACCGGCTAACGCGTCGGTGTGACAACTGGACGTGACGGAGGTGTTGGTATCCTCGGCCGCGCGTTCTGCTCGGAAGCCTTGGCAAAGAGACTGGCCATTTGCTCTTTGAGTTGCGCGATGACCTTCGCATTGTCCCGGGCCATTTGTTCCTGGCTCGTCTTGAGCTGCTCAATGGCCTTTGCATTGTCGCGGGCTAGGGCCATCATTTCCGGGCTTGTCTTGAACTGCTCCAGTTCGGGAGGCAGCGGGGCAGGTTTAGGCGCGAGCTCTTGCGGTGCGGTCTGAGAAGGCGTGGATTGTGGAGACGTTGGCTCCGCCGCAATCACCTGATCGGCAGATGACCTCGGCCTAAGGGGCAGCGATGAAGTCGAAACGAGCTGCGGCATCCACCGCGCGATCATCAGCTTAGCCGGATCGCCATAAGACGATTGCCAAACGAAAGCACCAGAAATGATGCACGCTGCTAACACCAGGCCGATGAGGCCACGGAGCGCGGGCCTGCTTGGCGAAGTCGAAGGGCTCGGAACAGCCAAAGATTGGCGTGCATCACCTTGTTCCAGCCTCGAAAGCCGCTCAGCTACATGCGCGAGCTGTTCATCGGCACGCGCGATCTGTTCGTAAGCATGTCGAAGCCGTTCATCAGCGCGCGCGATCAGGGCATCATCAGCTTCAGTTGCTTTCGGGCTCAGCGTGGATTTTATTACACGCGGGGGCTGTTCATCGGCATGCGCTATGTGTTGGTGATCCACAGGCGCGATCTGTTGATAAACGTCTCCGAGCTGTTCATCCGCGCGCACGATCAAGACGGCGGCGGGCTGAGTTGCTTTCGGGTTCCGCCTGTATTTTATTTCACGCGGGGGCTGTTCATCGGCATGCGTTATCCGTTGGTGGTCCGCGGGGTTCGGCGTGGGATCCATTGGAGTTCCTCATCCAGTCCGACACGACCTCAACACCTTCTTTCCGACAAGGGTTCCAGCCTCCGCAACTTCAAGAAGCACCGAGGATGGGATCAATTGATGTAGATCAAACCCCACCTCGAAAGGTCCGCTCGGGGTCAGCAGACTTCGGGCGCTCTCTGAGCTATTTCCGTCATGCGCAAGGGCGCTGGCCGGCGGGGCTTCCTTACGCCGACCTACTTGCCAAGATACGCCTCGCGAATTCGCGGGTCCTGGGCGAGGGTCTTGGCGGGCCCTGATAAAGTGATTGTCCCGGTTTCCATCACAAAGCCGCGCGGCTGGCGAGTTCCAGTGCCATCGCCGAGTTTTGTTCGACGAGTAATACGGCCCCTCGGAGAACTGCAGACCGAGTGCCTTGTTGCGCTAGCTTAGCAGCTGGCGTGCCAGCCGTCCGGAAACGGGATCAGCGGCCACGTCGAGTGATTATCGTTGGCAGCTTTCGGCGGCGTTTCAAAGGCCCGGGAGTGGGCCAGCATGAAGTCATCCCCCGGAACGGGAGCCACGGCCGTACACACGGCGTCCAGCAATCGATCGAATTCAGCTTCACTCATCGCACTCTCCGTCTCGGTGAGTGCAACGTCTCAAATATGTCTTGTTTCCTAATTGAACAGATTGCTTAAATTTTATCGATTTCGCGCTCGCTGCCTTGTTGGTTACTAGTTCGTTTCATCTTCCAGCTCCAGGCTACCAGCACCGGGACTCTGCTTGTGTGATAAAGATCACATTTGCCAAACCGCCGGGGAGGGAAGCGCCTAAATCGCTTCGCACCAGCAGGCCGACGTTTTTTGTGCAGCCACTGCTCAAAAACCAGGGCCGCTCCGATCCAATTTTTAGTGCGCCCTCGGCTGTACTAGTGCGCCCTCCTGTACTAGGTGCAATTGCGGCCGCGGGATTGTTGGCGTCCATGCATGCGCAGGCAGCGCCATCGGGTTGCCCGGCACTGCAGGCGAAGTATCCAGACTTGAAGGGCAAGACTTGGTGAATGCGATCAACCCGCACACACCGGGCTACGAGGCAATCGATCCAAAAGATCCCAACAAGTACGTTGGCTTCGATATCGACCTCGGCGAACAGATCGGCGAATGCCTTGGCTTCAAGCTAACCTACAAAGCGGTCACGTTCGCAGCCTTGCTGGCCACGCTCGCGGCATTTCGGAGCGCTAAGGACTACCATTGTTGAAGTTTCACATGATTACGGGTGGACCGACACCTGTCGCGCCATTCAGTCACGCCGTTGAGGCGGACGGCTTCGTGTTCGTGACCGGCCAGGTGCCGGATCGTCCGGGGTCTCCCGGCAGTTGCCCGATGTTATCGTCTCGCAGACGCGCGCGGTGATGGAAAATCTGAAGATCGTACTCGGTGGCATCGACCTCGGGCTTGAGCATATCGTGATGTCGAGAATTTATTTCACGCGCTTCAAGGAAGACTATGCCGCGATGGACGATACTTACCGAGAATATTTCCCGGCCGACCGTTTGCCGGCCCCGCATGTGCGTCGGCGTGACCGGGCTTGCTTACGAAGCGCTCATCGAAATCGATCTCGTCGCTCGGCGGCCTTGAGAATGGCTACGGTTGGTCAGCCGGCCGAAGATGTGAGGGTGCGACCATCGCAGGCTTGTCACGATCCGGACTAAAACCGGGCCTTGACTATCCCCTTGGGGGGCGCAGACTTGCGCGCCTCCTAACAGAACAGGGAGGCCCATTATGCGAGCGACAATTCTCAGTCTGCTACTGCTAACATGCGCAACTGGCGCGCTTGCCGATGACATGAAAATGCCCGTCAACGCCTCACAGCTGAAGTGGGGACCGGGGCCGGAATTCCTTCCGAAAGGTGCAGAGGTCGCGGTGCTTTCAGGCGATCCCGCAAAGGACGGTCTCTATGTGATCCGCGCTAAACTGCCGGGCGGATATAGAGTTCCAGCGCACAACCACCCCACCGCGGAAATGGTCACGGTTATCTCCGGCAAATTCCACCTCGGAATGGGCGACAAACTTGATGAGAAGAAGGGCACCGTTCTGACCGCTGGTGGGTTTGCGGAGGCGCCCGCGAAAATGAACCATTATGCTTGGACCAGCGGCCCGACGGTGATTTAGGTGCATGGGCAGGGCCCGTTCGCCATCACCTATGTCAACGCTGCCGATGATCCGAGGAATAAGTCAGCGGCTTCGAAGTAGCACTCGGGCCAACAATGCGAAAAGCACAGCTCCGGCTGCAAAAGTCGGGGCCGTGCTGTGGCTTGCTTACTCGAAGACGGCTAGAGGGTCAGGTTCTGAGGGCCTTCACCCAAATGATGTCGTCAAGGCCACCCTCGCATCGAATGGTGATGACCGGTCCATCTTGCAACGCCAATTTGACATCCTTGGCGTTGGTCAACCTCTTCATCAGATCTTCCGTCGCGGAGATCGATCCCTCTGCGATCAACGGGCCAGCTTCGGCGGCGAGCGACAGGGAGTAGGGGACCAGCCCAACGTCCCTCCCGTCGATCATGATCATCCCTTCGCCGCTTAGCTCATCCGTGAAGTCTTCGTGGATATCCATGTTCAGCTCTCAAAGGAACAAGAAGTGCGAGGCCGATCCATTGGTTCCAGAGCGTCTTTCAGAGTGAGCTATTGTGAAACAAAGCTAAGGCCGAGCCGACTACGTGGCCAATGCGTGGCCCATAAGGCGCGGCTCTCGGCTCATCAGTGCAGATAAAGCCGTGAGCTTTATAAATGTGCGGGAACGAAAGTGCCGCCGGCAACTTGGTGTTGCGAGACCGTCGCCCGCCGTCAACGAACGGCGCCTGTCGCGGATAGCCAAAGGCCTACGGGCCCGCTGTTCAAAGCACGCGCTCGCGCGGATAGCCAAAGGCGGCGGTCTCAGTCCGCCCGTCTCGGGGCTATTCGGCAAATCAAAGCGCCAGACTATCGCGTTGGCGCAAAATCACCCTCCATCAGCAACCCGCCGACTTACCGAGTTCCGCCGAATTCGACTTCGGATGTGCGGGCGCACGCGGCCACGGCAACCAGCGTTTTGGTGAGGCGTCGGCCTGGGGCAACCAAACAGACGCTGCGGGCGTTGAGGTTGAAGTGCTCCTGGAACGAAGGGAGGTTCTCATGCTCAGAAAAGATTTGATCGCATTGGTTGCTACTGCAGTCATCGCGCTCGCGCCGACGGGTGCTTCGGCGCGTGTCGGTTTCGGTGGGGGTTTTCATGGAGGTGGCTTTCACGGTGGGTTCGCCGGAGGTGGTTGGCGCGGCGGCGGCTGGCGCGGAGCCGGCTTTGGCCCGGCTCTCGCTGGCGGACTGATCGCGGGAGCCGTTATCGGCGGTCTCGCGTCATCAGCGTACGCGTACGGGCCCGGCTACGGTTACTACGGCGGGTATGGGCCCGGGTACTACGGTGGATACGGTGGCGGGTACAACCGGGGCTGCCCTCAACAAGGATATGGCGAATACTACAATTGCGGCCGCTATGCGATGCCCGGGTACGGCGGGTATGCACCGGCATATTACGGCTATGAAGACGGTCCTTGGTAAGACCGCGAACTCGCCAGCGCTCAGCCGATGAGTTGAAACGTGTCGCCGGGCTTAACGCCGCGGAGCGTTTTAGATGCACCATTGAACAGCCGTGAGGCGCCCTTTTTCGCGCGTGGCCCCCAATGTGGCCCGATGGAAAAGGCGCCTCACGGCGCCATCCAAAACTTCCTAAGTGCTTAAACTGGCTCCCCGGGCTGGATTTGAACCAGCGACCATTCGATTAACAGTCGCGGGCGGTAATATGCGTGGACGTCTGGAGGGTGGCGCGGTGGGGTGGATCGCATGCGGTCGGCATTGACAAAGATCGCGCGCGAGCCGAGGGACACAAAGCCCAGCCCCAATTAACAGCCCTAAAATATCTGCAGAAATCCAAGGATCACCCGATTAGTTTTCGTCACCCCGGGATCAGCCGCAGCGTAATACCGCGTCTAAAACGATCAATCATCGCTATTCCCGCATTTACCGCACCAATACGCACCGACAAACCCTTTCCATTGACCAGCATCTGGGTAGTGGTGCCCCGGCATCGGTGTTGCGCGTTATAGTTAGCCTGCAAATCCTCCGAAACTTATCCATTGTTGGCCGGGCAGCCGCTTGGGTAATTTTCGGCCACGCGTCCGTTCCTTAGCTCCCTTAGCCACCATTGGCTGAAAGCCCCCGTTTTGTGGGGACAACCTAACCCTGTGCTCGATGTGGCTGACGTCAAGGTCGGGGTGCGCATACAACCGTTCTCGTGAATGCGATCACACCGGAACCGTTCGCCGCCGGCATCAATGGCGGCCGCTTGCGTTCGCCGGGTGCCGACAGCCTGAGCAACTATGGCCCCCTCGGCCGGGTGGCAGATACAGACGAGATCAAGGGGCTGGCGCTTCTTCTGGCATCAGATGCCTCGAGCTACGTGACCGGAGCAATCCTACTATCGATGGTGGCGTCAATCGGGGGTCCGCAAGGACCATCTGAGACGATTTTATGATTGTCTCCCGTACACGCCACGAACTGTGACGATCGGCATAAAAGGTTTGGGCCTCAGACACGAAGGAGAACAGCATGATCCTCGTGACCGGGAGTGTGACGGCGCGAGAGGACACATTGGAGGAGATCCGCGGGCTGAGCCTCGAACATGTTCTCCGTTCGCGAGGCGAACCAGGCTGCGTGTCTCATGCTGTCCACGTTGACTGCGAGAATCCGCTGCGGCTTGTATTCGTCGAACAATGGTCGGATCGCGCCGCATTGCTACTGCATTTCTCAGTGCCCGAGTTGCGGGAGTTCGCTCGTGTGCTGAATTCGCTTGCCGCCTCGCCAGCCGTCATGGAGCTCTATAACGCCGCTAAGCTCGCCGGGCTGTGACGTGCGGTGGTCGCTCACCGCGCGTTCCTATCGGTTGGTTCATGCGCCTGCATTAAATTGGAATACACTTTGCAGCTGCTCGCAATAGGAGAGCAGCGGAGCATTAAGAACGTCGTCGAGAGATCCGATTTGATCTTCCAATAAGGTCCTTCTAGCGTCACGGTGACGTATCCCTCGCAGGGTGGTGCGATGCGAAGGCTTGTTCAGTGAGGATTTTGATTATCGAGGATGATGCCGCCATGGCGCGGGGCCTTGCCGAGCGGCTCAAGCTGTCCGGGTTCGCCGTCGATATTGAATTTGATGGCGCTTCGGCGGCGCAGACCGCGTTGCTAGAACCCTACAGTCTGATCATCTTGGACATTAACCTGCCGAACGTCTCCGGTTTCGACGTCCTGCACAAAATAAGGCAAGAAAAATCAACCGTTCCGGTGATGATTTTGACCGCCCGTTATACGGTCGGCGATAAGGTCAGCGGGCTCGATCTCGGTGCCGACGATTATCTTTCTAAGCCGTTTGATATCTCCGAATTTGATGCCCGCGTCCGCGCGCTCGTGAGAAGGGGGCAGGGGCTGCCTAATCCGACCTTGATTTGTGGCCCGCTGACGTTCGACCGCGCCGCAGGCACCATTAGGCTGAGCGGCCGGCCGCTTGAATTGCGACGTCGCGAGTTTGCCGTGCTGGAAGTGCTGATGACCCGTGCCGGCAAGCTCGTGTCCAAGGAGCGCCTGATCGCGGAGGTGTTTGGCTTCGACGAAGCGGTAGCGCCGAACGCGGCGGAACTCTATGTTGGTCGCGTTCGCCAGAAACTCGGTCCGGACGGGCCGCGGATCCGAACCGTTCGCGGGCTGGGCTATTTGCTGGAGGTACAGTGATCGCCACCTGGCGGCCGTCGCTGAGGCGAACACTCCTCACCAATCTGGTGGCGCCCGCCGTTGTACTTGCGATGATGCTTGGGATCGGTGGTATGGTGCTGATCCACCGGGTTGTCGAGACAACCCATGACCGGTTGCTCGATGGGTCAGTTCTCGCCATCGCCGAACGCGTCGGCGTGGAAGATGGCGAGCTGACCGTCGACTTGCCGCAGGTTGCGCTCGGCATGTTGGAAAGCCAGTCGCACGATAGTATCTATTATAGCGTGACTTACGGTGGGGAATTGATCACCGGTTACAAGGATCTTCCGCTGTCCGGGTTCGGTCGATTGAAGGCCGGCGAAGCCGGGCATCACGACGGCGCGTACCGCGGCAAACCGGTTCGTGTCGGTGCGCAGGCCCGGCAGGTTTTCGGACGGCCGGGGCTGGTCCTCGTCGCCGTCGCCGAAACGGTGCAGGCGCGCCGCGCCGTCGAACGAGAAATGCTGATCGGACTGGCGGTGCTCGAGGCCGGATTGGTCGGCCTCATCGCTTTCCTCGGCTGGTACGCGGTTGATCGAGGCCTGAGACCGCTTGGCGAACTCAAGCAAGAAATCGACGCGCGCGGAATTCGGGGCGGTCCAAATCTTAGTCCGCTCGACCTTTCCCGAGTGCCGAAGGAGGCTTTAGCACCGGCGCTGGCGGTAAACTCCCTGCTACAGCGGCTGGATCTGGCCATTGAACTGGTGCGCCGATTCACCGCCGATGCCTCACATCAGATGCGAACGCCATTGGCGATATTGCGTACGCATCTCGATCTGGTTCGACGCCTAGGGTCGGACACGCCGTCGGGCCAATCCGCTCTTAATGAGGTTGACAATGCGATCAACCGCCTTGAACGGCTGCTCGGGCAGCTCGTGACGCTGGCTCAGGCCGATGAGCAAATCATTGCGCAACCGGCCGCTGAGAACGTCGACCTGAACGAGGTCGCTTTCAATGTCCTGTCGGAGCGCGCGCCACAGGCTTTCGCGCGCGATATCGACGTCCAGTTCGATCGATTTGACAGTCCCGCCTTCATCACCGGGAATAGCGTCCTGATTGGCGAATTGCTGGCAAACCTGATCGACAATGCCATTCGGTATAACCGCCCCGGCGGGATGGTGTTGGTTCGCTCGATCGTTGACGCCAGCGCCGCGCGAATTGAAGTCGAAGATACGGGTCCGGGAATTCCGGAGCCTCATCTGGCCCGCGTCTTTGAGCGTTTTTATCGGATTCCCATGGCAAACGGGCCTGAGGGCAGCGGCCTCGGACTCGCCATTGTGAAAGCACTGTCGGACCGTCTCGGGGCTCAAATCGTGCTTGCGCCCGGCCCAAAAGGCCGGGGCCTGCGGGTTTCCGCGAGCTTTCCCCTTGCCAACCGCAATAGTGAAAGCTCAAGTTGAGGCCGGATTGTGCACGCCGTTAAAGCATGCTGCAGTCCTGAACAGACCGAAGCCGTAAAGCGGCTCATGGATGAGGAAACGTCACGATGGGGGCTACGAAAGCCTTTGCCTTGTGCGTTGGTCTCCTGCTGGCATGGCCTGCGATGTCCGAGCAGCCGCAGGTAGGCACTCCCAAGGCTCAGCCATCCGCTACGACCGGAGCCCGGGAGCAACTCAACATCGTCTCGACCACCCTGGATGCGGACGTCGCCGACTTGCTGGCTGACTTTCGCGCTCGTCATCCGGACATTGATACCGTCCACACAAAGATCAATTCTAACGACATCTACAATCAAATCGTGGACCCATCGAGCTCCAGCGCGGTACCCGGAGACATCATCTGGAGTTCCGCGATGGATCTGCAGATCAAGCTCGTCAACGACGGCTATGCTCAACCCTATGTGTCGAAGGAAGTTGCGCATATCCCGGACTGGGCAATTTGGAAGGACGAAGCCTATGCGATCACGGCAGAGCCCATTGTCATTGTTTATAATAGGAAGCTCGTTCCGGAGTTTGATGTTCCTCGAACCCGCGCGGATCTAACGAGTCTTCTAACCCGCAAACCTGACACGTATCGAGGCAAGATCGCATCTTATGATCCGGAGCAGAGCGGGGCCGGATTCCTGTTCATCACGCGCGATGCCCGGATCACCAGGACGACATGGGATATGGTCCGTGCCTTTGGCGGCGCCGGTATCAAACTCTATTCGACGACCGGAACGGTGCTTGATCGAATTTCATCCGGCGAACATCTGATCGCCTACAATATGATCGGGTCCTACGCGATCGAACGGGCCAAGGAAGATGCCTCTATCGGAATTGTGTTTCCTGCCGACTACATCACCTTGATGTCGCGTATCGCCTTCATACCCGTCACGGCGCCGCATCCGGAAACCGCGAAACTGTTTCTCGATTACTTGCTCTCGGAACGCGGCCAGAAATTTCTGCTGGCCCGCTCAGTCGGTCCCGTGCGCCTTGGTCTCGCTGCAGAAGGAGTTATACCGGTGGATCGCAACGACGCACTCAAGCCGATCCACATTGGTCCAGAATTGCTCACCTATCTCGATCAATCGAAACGAGCGAGCTTTCTGAAAGAGTGGCGCCGCGCGTTGCAGGATCGATAGAAGTCCAGGGAATTTGGATTTCAAACGGCAGTTCTGAGAGAAGTCCTCCATATCTCCCGGTCGCGAACGCCTCCATTGTCGAGCGGTCGCGCGGTCGCCCTGTGATACCAAGGCGACCGCTCAGCCCGCCGTCCTCAACCCGTTTCGACCGGATTTCGGTTGCAACGTGCAGCAGCGACAGCTTGATGACAGGTCCGCTGTTATACGGTGAGAGCAGCAGTCGTAACCTGAGCGAGCGCCTAGCGTACCGGCTAATCCGGCTGCGACTAAGTTGAAACACCTGCCAGACGGGTGAACAAGACAAAAGTCATAACGACAAGAGGGAGGACGGCATGACGGCCACCACCGGACAATCGAAGCTTGGCATGGTGCTCCGCGTCACCAGTGGCAACTTTCTTGAGATGTTCGATTTCTTTCTGTCGGGCGTCTACGCGTCGTACATTGCCAAGGCATTCTTCCCGCTGGAAAATGAATATGCGTCGTTGCTGCTGACCTTTGTCGCGTTTGGGGCGGGCTTTCTGATGCGTCCGCTCGGCGCCATCATCCTGGGCGCCTACGTTGATCGGATCGGCCGGCGCAAAGGTTTGATTGTCACATTATCCATCATGGCTACCGGGACCGTGCTCATCGCGTTCGTGCCAAGTTACGCGACCATTGGCATATTGGCCCCGATCCTCGTTTTGATTGGACGCCTGCTGCAAGGCTTCTCGGCTGGCGTCGAGCTTGGTGGCGTCTCTGTTTATCTTTCGGAAATGGCCACACCGGGAAGAAAGGGCTTTTACGCGAGCTGGCAATCCGCAAGTCAACAGGTTGCGATCATCGTCTCTGCCTCGCTGGGTTTCGCTTTAAATGCATGGCTTGCACCGGCGCAACTTGACGACTGGGGCTGGCGTATTCCGTTTTTCATCGGCTGCATGATCGTTCCTTTCGTATTTTTCATTCGACGCTCGCTGCAGGAAACCGATGAGTTCCTGGCCCGCAAGCATCATCCCACGCCCCGCGAAATCTATCGCTCCATCCTCGCAAACTGGAGCATTGTGCTTGCCGGAATGATGATGGTGATCATGACCACGGTTTCGTTCTACCTTATAACCGTCTACACCCCGACTTTCGGCAAAATGGTCCTCAAGCTGTCCGCGGCCGACAGCCTAATCGTGACGATCTGTGTTGGTCTTTCCAACTTTATCTGGCTCCCTATCATGGGCGCATTGTCTGACCGGATCGGTCGTCGCCCGATCCTGATTACCTTCTCGATTTTGGCGTTTCTCACCGCCTATCCAGCGCTTTCCTGGCTGGCTGACGGGCCGACCTTTCCGAAAATGCTGATGGTTCTGCTTTGGCTCTCGTTCATCTACGCCAGCTACAACGGCGCGATGATCGTGGCACTGACGGAAGTCATGCCGATTGGCGTACGAACGTCGGGATTCTCTCTCGCATATAGTTTGGCAACGACGTTCGGCGGGTTTACCGCGGCGATTTGCACCTGGTTGATTGCTACCACTGGTGACAATGCGTCGCCGGGATACTGGATGAGCGCGGCAGCGGTTTGTGGTCTGGCCGGCACGTACTTCGTTTACAGGCCGCAACAACGACGGTCCCTATCCGGCGCCAATTCGGTGGAGACCGTAATAGGGGCGTGAAGGCCAAATACATCGATCTCAGCGAGCCAGACAGTCCTGAATTTACTGAGGCAGTTACCAATGAGCGTGACGAACGTCGTGCGTAGGCTGATTGCGTTAAGCTTGCTGATTGCCTTGGCGGCTGCGGCGGGAATTGCCAGCGCGTCGGAGGTCAGGGTCATGATCTCGGGAGGCTTGGCGACACCTTACAAGGAACTCGTACCGCAATTTGAACGCGCGACGGGTGACACGGTCATCACAGCTTACGGCCCCTCGATGGGTACGACCGAGAACGCCATCCCAGTGCGACTGGCACGCGGGGAAGCAGCGGACGTGCTCATCATGGTCGGCGATGCGCTTGCCGAGATGATCGAGCAGGGCAAGGCGGTCAGAACCAGCCGCGTCGACCTGGTACGCTCGCCGATCGGCGTCGCGGTACGCGCCGGGACGTCAAAGCCTGATATCCGAACGCCTGACGCGTTGAAACAGGCACTGTTGAACGCGAAGTCAGTTGCATACTCCGATAGCGCCAGCGGCGTCTATGTCAGTACTGAGCTGTTTAAGCGTCTCGGGATTGCTGCCGCCATGAGGGACAAAGCCAAAATGATTCCGGCTGAGCCGGTCGCGGGTGTTGTTGCGCGCGGTGAGGCCGAACTCGGCTTCCAGCAGATCAGCGAACTTCTGCCGATTGCTGGAGCCGACCTTGTTGGTCCACTACCCCCGGAAGTACAGAAAATCACAATCTTCTCTGCTGGCATAACCGCCGGTGCCAATCAGCCGGAGGCCGGAAGGGCTCTCATTGCTTTCCTGGCTTCAGCTGCAGCTGCTCCGGCACTGAAAAACGCGGGGCTCGATCCGTTTGCACCATCGGAGAAATAGACGGCGTCAAATCGGCGGGAGCGGACGATTTTAGCTCCCGGTTAGCCTAACCGACGTTTGGAGACACGATCTGTAGCTTGGCGGCGTGATAGGTCCGATCCGGCGCTTCACGTTGTTCGCTCTGCCTTTTGTCGTTGCTTGTCGAATTTGGAAGAAGGGGAACTTCGCGATGAAGCAGCATCTCAACAGCTTCGACGCCCGCCAGACACTCGCCGTCGGTGCAAAGACCTACATATACTATTCACTTCCAGCGGCGGAGAAGAACGGCTTAGCCAGCGTCTCGAGGCTGCCGTTCTCTCTTAAAATTGTCATCGAGAACATGCTGCGTAACGAAGACGGCCGCAGCACCAGCAAGGCCGACATCGAGGATGCGGCGAAGTGGGTTCAGAACAAGGGCTTGGCCGAGAAGGAAATCGCCTTCAGGCCGGCCCGGGTGCTGATGCAGGACTTCACCGGCGTTCCGGCGGTGGTCGATCTCGCCGCGATGCGGGACGCGATGAAAAATCTAGGCAGCGATCCACAAAAAATTAATCCGCTGGTCCCCGTCGATCTCGTCATCGATCATTCCGTAATCGTCGATGCCTTCGGCAATGGTAAGGCGCTGGCCGATAATGTCGAACTCGAATACCAGCGCAATGGCGAGCGATACCGATTTTGAAATGGGGGCAGGGCGCATTTTCGAATTTCCGGGTGGTCCCTCCCGGCACCGGTATCTGCCATCAGGTCAATCTCGAATTTCTGGCTCAGACGATCTGGACCCGCCCGGCTGAAGATGGCGGGAATGAACTGGCCTATCCCGATACGCTGGTCGGCACGGATTCGCACACCACGATGGTCAACGGCCTGGCCGTACTCGGATGGGGCGTCGGCGGTATCGAAGCTGAGGCCGTGATGCTTGGCCAGCAAATTTCGATGCTGCTGCCGCAAGTCGTCGGCTTCAGGCTGACCGGCCGGCTCAAGGAGGGCGTCACTGCAACCGACCTCGTGCTAACCGTAACGCAGATGCTGCGCAAGCGAGGCGTGGTCGGCAAGTTCGTCGAGTTCTGCGGCCCAGGGCTCGACGACATGACGGTGGCGGACCGTGCCACTATTGCCAATATGGCGCCGGAATATGGTGCGACCTGCGGCTTCTTCCCGATCGACCAGCGAACCATCGAATATCTGACCACCACCGGCCGCGATCCCGTACGCGTCGCGCTGGTCAAGGCCTATGCCGAAGCCCAAGGCATGTGGCGCACCGCCGATAGCCCGGATCCGGTGTTCACGGAGTCCCTGCAACTCGACATGGCCGATGTCGTGCCGTCGATCGCCGGACCCAAGCGGCCACAGGACCGGGTGACGCTCGACACCGCGAAAAGCTCCTTCCTCGGCGCCATGGATCAGGAGTTCCGGCAGGCCGCGCAGATCGGCAGCCGGCATCGCGTTGAAGGCGAGAACTTCGAGGTCGGCCACGGCGACGTCGTGATCGCCGCTATCACGTCGTGCACGAACACCTCCAACCCTAGCGTCATGTTGGCGGCAGGACTGCTGGCGCGTAACGCCGTCGCCAAAGGGCTGAGAACAAAGCCATGGGTCAAGACCTCGCTCGCGCCGGGTTCGCAGATCGTCCAAGAGTACTTCAAGAAGTCGGGTCTTCAAACCGATCTCGACAAGCTCGGCTTTAATCTGGTCGGTTTCGGATGCACGACCTGCATAGGAAATTCCGGTCCGCTCCGGGAAGCGATCTCCGACACCATCTCGAGCAACAACCTCGTGGCGGTCGCTGTTTTGTCCGGCAATCGCAACTTCGAGGGGCGCGTCAACCCGGACGTGCGGGCGAACTATCTGGCGTCGCCGCCGCTCGTTGTGGCGTATGCGCTTGCCGGATCCATGGCATTGGATCTGGTGAACGAGCCGCTCGGATTGGGCAGCGACGGAAGGCCGGTTTATCTGCGGGACATCTGGCCCTCGAGCAAGGAAGTGCAGGATTTCATCGATAGCACGATCGGCAGCGAAATGTTCAAGGAGCGCTATTCGGACGTGTTCAGCGGCGATACCAACTGGAAAAATATCGCCGTCACCAGGGGGCAAACCTACCAGTGGGACCAGGTTTCGACCTATGTCCAGAACCCGCCTTACTTCGTCGGGATGACCAAGGAGCCGACGCCTCCCACGGACGTCATCGATGCACGCATACTCGGCATGTTCCTCGATTCGATTACCACTGATCACATCTCGCCGGCGGGTTCGATCAAGGAAAGCAGTCCCGCCGGGCACTATCTGCGCGACCACCAGATCCGCGTGGTCGACTTCAATCAGTACGGCACGCGACGCGGCAACCATGAAGTGATGATGCGGGGCACGTTCGCCAACATCCGCATCAAGAACCAAATGGTGAAGGACGAAGCCGGCAACGTCATCGAAGGCGGCTATACCATACACCAGCCGAGCGGCCAACGAATGTCGATGTACGATGCCGCCATGCGTTACCAAGCCGACAAGGTGCCGTTGCTGGTTTTCGCCGGCAAGGAATACGGCACCGGTTCGTCGCGCGATTGGGCGGCCAAGGGCACCAACCTACTCGGCATCCGCGCCATTGTTGCCGAAAGTTTTGAACGGATACACCGTTCCAACCTCGTCGGGATGGGGGTGATGCCGCTGGTCTTCCAGGAGGGTACATCTTGGCGGTCGCTCGGGCTGAAAGGCGACGAGATCGTGACTCTGCGCGGCATCGAGAGCGGCCTGGTGCCGCGCCAGAAGCTCGCGGTCGAGATCCGGGGGGCCGATGGTGCGAGCAAGCGCATCGTTCCCTTGACCTGCCGCATCGATACACTCGACGAGCTGGAGTATTTCCGCAACGGCGGAATTCTTCAATATGTCCTTCGCCAACTGGCTGCCTAGCCATCACCGATCATGAGGGCTTTATGACTTCAATCGTTGCGCAGCAAATGGAAAAGGAAACGATGCGGAAGGTGACGTTTCGCATCATTCCCTTCCTGATGGTCTGTTACTTCATCGCGTTCGTCGATCGCGTCAACGCTGGTTTCGCCGCGCTACAAATGAACCAGGATATCGGCTTGTCATCGGCCGCGTTCGGCCTTGGGGGCGGGCTGTTCTACATCACCTATGTCCTTTGTGAGGTGCCAAGCAATCTGGCGATGGAGAAGGTGGGAGCCCGGCTCTGGATCGCGCGGATAATGATCACGTGGGGCATCGTAGCAGGATGCATGGCTCTGGTCGTCGGGCCCAACTCGTTTTATCTCGTGCGAATGCTGCTGGGGGCGGCTGAGGCAGGTTTCTTTCCCGGGGTCATTCTCTATTTGACCTATTGGTTTCCCGCCGAATACCGCGGTCGGATCGTCGCGATCTTCATGGTTGCCATTCCGATTTCAAGTTTCCTCGGCTCGCCAATTTCCGCCTCGTTGCTGCAGCTTGAAGGGTATCTCGGATATCACGGCTGGCAGTGGATGTTCGTACTGGAGGCGATACCTGCGGTACTTCTCGGTATTGCGTCGTTCTTCGTGCTGCCAAACGCTCCTGCCAATGCGAAATGGCTCACCGCTCCGCAGCGCGACTGGCTGACCAATCGATTGGCCGCGGACACCTCTGCGCCGAAAAAGGCGCCGGGGCATCTGTCGCTTGGGCAGGTCCTGTCCAACAAATACGTGCTTGCCGCCTCGCTGATCTATGCCGGCGCGTCCGGCTCGAGCCAAGTTCTGTCGTTGTGGCAACCGCAGATCATCAAGTCCTTTGGGCTGACCAACATGGAAACGGGATTGGTCAATTCCATCCCGTTCGGAATTGCATCGGTGCTGATGGTTTTTTGGGGCCGCAATTCGGATCGCACGCGCGAGCGAACCTGGCATACCGCGATTCCGCTGCTGCTATTGGCGGTCAGCCTTTCTGTCGCTCCATTCACGAACGCGCTGCTTCCGGTCGTCCTGCTGCTGTGTGTCTCCGTGACGGCCACCTACATTGTCAAAGGGCCGTTTTGGGCGCTTGCGACGGAATGGATGTCGGCTGGGGTCGCCGCCGCCGCGATCGCGCAGGTCAACGCGATCGGAAACATCGGCGGATTTCTGGGGAGTTATCTTCTGGGCGTCATCAAGGACGCCACCGGCAGCTACTCACTGGGGCTGCTGCCGCTTGCCGTTTTGTCCGGTGCGGGGTGCATCATGGTGCTTGCGCTCAGCCGAAATCCGCAACAACCCGCCGTTGCCGTTCAGGAGCCAGTCCATTGAACGCCGGGCCAACGCTTCGATAACGCCGTTTGATTCATTGGGGATTTGCGATGACCACAGCTAAACCACTGCAGAAGCGGCCCGCCACGCTCATTCCAGGCGATGGTATCGGTCCAGAGATCGTGAAGTCGGCCGTCGACATTCTCCAAGCGCTCGGCTCCCCGTTCGAGTGGGACATCCGGCAGGGTGGCCTGGCCGCGATCGAGGAAAGTCGTGATCCGTTGCCGCAGGCGACGCTGGACAGCATCCGGCGCACGCGGCTCGCCCTGAAGGGGCCACTAACGACTCCGGTAGGAGGAGGATTCCGGTCGATCAATGTTCGTCTGCGCGAGGAGTTCGGCCTCTACGCCAATGTGCGGCCGGTTCGAAGCATGGTTCCCGGGGGACGATTTGACGAAATCGACATCGTGCTGGTGCGAGAGAACCTCGGCGGCCTCTACGTCGCTTTCGAACACTACATCCCGATCGGGGACGATCCGCATGCGGTCGCCATTTCGACCGGGGTCAACACCCGTGAAGGATCGCGCAAGATCATTGAATTCGCATTCGACTACGCGCTCAAGAACGGACGCAAGAAGGTGACCGTCGTGCACAAGGCCAACGTGCTGAAGGCGCTGACCGGCATTTTTCTCGAGGTTGGTCACGAAGTCGCAAAGAGATACGAGGGCAAGGTCAAAATGGACGATCGCATCGTAGATGCTACTGCGATGCAGCTCGTTATGAACCCCTGGCAGTTCGACGTCATCGTCACCACCAACCTGTTCGGCGACATCCTGTCCGATCAGCTCGCCGGGCTGGTAGGCGGCCTTGGTATGGCGCCTGGCGCCAACGTCGGCCCTGACGCCGCGATATTTGAAGCCGTGCACGGTTCGGCCCCCGATATCGCCGGCAAAGGCATCGCCAATCCGCTCGCTTTGCTGCTGGCCGTCGGGCTGATGCTGGAGCACGTCGATCAGCCTGATCTCGCGAACCGTCTCAGAACGGCTATCGATCGGGTCTTACGGAACGATGGAGTTCGCACCCCTGATCTTGGCGGTAAAGCATCCACCACAAATTTCACTCAAAGCATCATCCGCCGGTTGGGGTAGGTAGGAACTGCGAGAGACGCTGAGCACAATCCAAGCCATCGCATTACGCTTAACTGCAAGGTCAGGAGAACAAGATGCCGAAGGGGTCAGATCTATTGGTTGCCGCACTCGAAAACGAGGGGGTTGACCGAATTTTTGGCGTTCCCGGCGAGGAAAACCTCGATGTCGTGGAAAGCCTGCGTAGTTCGTCAATCAAGCTGGTCCTGACACGCCACGAGCAGGCCGCCGCCTTCATGGCCGCGACATATGGGCGACTGACCGGCAAGCCCGGTGTGTGCATCACCACGCTGGGCCCGGGCGCATTGAACCTGACGACTGGCGCCGCCTACGCGCTGCTCGGCGCCATGCCCATGATCATGCTCACGGGCCAGAAGGGCATTATGAGCAGTCGGCAGGCCAAATTCCAGATCGTCGACGTAGTTAGCGCTTTTAAGCCGTTGACCAAGCTGTCGCTCCAGATCGTCAGCACAAGCAGCATTCCGACGATTGTTCGCGATGCCTTCCGGATCGCCATGGAAGAGCGCCCGGGTCCGGTTCTCTTGGAATTGCCGGAGGACATCGCGGGCGAGGAAAGCGAAGAAGTCCCGATGGTCCCGCAGCATCCGATCGAAATTCCGGTCGCCCATCGCGCCTCGCTGGACCGCGCCGCCGACATGATCCTGAAGGCCCAGCGGCCATTGATCATGCTCGGCGCTGCCGCGTCCCGGCCGCGCAGCACGGCCGGCATCGGCGGCTTCGTCCGCCGCACGAAAATTCCGTTCTTCACCACACAAATGGGCAAGGGAACGGTGCCCGGCGGCAGCAATCTCTACATGGGGACGGCCGCGCTCAGCGAGCGAGATTACGTTCATGAAGCTGTTGACCGGGCCGATTTGATTATCGCCATCGGTCACGACACCATCGAAAAACCGCCATTCATCATGGGCCCGAAAGGTCCTCAAGTAATCCACGTCAGCTACACGCCAGCGAACGTAGAGCGGGTCTACTTTCCCCAGTGCGAAGTGGTCGGCGATGTCGGGCCGAGCCTGGAGTTGTTGGCCGATCGTGTCGAGGGGCGGCTGCACCATGCCGGCGCCTTGTTAAGCGTTCGCGAAGGTCTCTTGGCCCGGATCACCGATCGCGCGACCGAGGATCGCTGGCCGCCGACGCCGCAACGCATCGTGCACGATGTGCGAAGGGTCATTCCCGAAGACGGCATCGTCGCGCTGGATAACGGGATGTACAAGATCTGGTTCGCCCGCAACTACCGCACCTATGTGGCGAACACGCTGCTGCTCGATAACGCGCTCGCGACAATGGGCGCCGGGCTGCCGTCCGCGATGATGGCGGTGATGCTGCATCCGGAACGTCGCGTGCTCGCGGTCTGCGGCGACGGCGGCTTCATGATGAATTCGCAGGAAATGGAAACCGCTGTTCGCCTTAAGTTAAATCTCGTCGTGCTGATCCTGGAAGATTCGGCGTATGGCATGATCCGCTGGAAGCAGGCAGTGGACAGTTTCCCGGATTTTGGCCTGACGTTCGGTAATCCCGATTTTGTCAAATATGCCGAGAGCTACGGCGCGAAAGGTTCGCGTGTCGAAAGTACTGACACCTTGATCCCGACCCTCGAAAACGCGTTCAAGGGCGGCGGCGTGCACCTCGTCGTGGTGCCGATCGATTATAGCGAAAATACGCGCGTGCTCGTGGATGAACTTCGCGAGAAGCTGAAACAGGTTGTTGAGCCGACCGCGTGAGCCATTCGCAAGAGTCAGCTGCTTAGCTGAACTGAATTGGGGAAGTCGCAAAAGCCAGCAATGGAGAATGCAATGAGTGAGTTGATCAACGAGCAAGCTGAGAAAATGCGGGAGATGGCGCAGACCACGCTGGATAAGGCAAAGGACGCGGTGTCGAAGTACATGGCCGAATCCCAAAAGCTGAGGGAGAAGGCTGATTCCGGTGTTCGCGCAACCTATTCCACCGCGAAAGAGATGAACGATAAGGCGGTCGCGTTCGCCGAAGCAAATGTGGCCGCCGGTTTCGAACTGGCACAACGGTTGTTGCATGCAAAAGACCCGCAAGAAATGGCTGCGGTGTATCAAAACCATCTCAAGGAGCAGATGGAAAGAATGAATGCGCAGTTCCGCGAGCTCGGAAGCGCAATTAGCCAACCGCCGGCAGTCGACCTGAACAAATAGAGCGGGTCACGCCAAAAGCGAGAGTCGCATCTATCGATCACAGAATGCTGTCCACGCGCGTGGTCAGAGCGGGGACGATGATGGGATCACAGGCTCAAGAAGATCGCAAACCGGTGCGCCGAGGAGACTCTAAGGTGAGCACAGAAAAGACAACCACGCTGATCCATGATGTGCCGGCGGACTGGGCACAACGTGCTCATGTTAACGCGACGAAGTACGGTAGCATGTATGCTTCGTCTGTTTCGACGCCGGAAACATTCTGGGCCGAACACGGCAAGCGAATTGACTGGATCAATCCGTTCACCAAGGTGAAGAACGCCTGTTTTGATCCCGGCAAGGTTTCGATCAAATGGTTCGAGGACGGCACCACCAACGTGTCGGCGAACTGCGTCGATAGGCACCTGGCCAAGCGCGGCAACCAGGTCGCGATCATCTGGGAAGGAGACGATCCCGGTGAATTTATGCAAATCACGTACCGGCAGTTGCACGATCGGGTCTGTCGGTTTGCCAACGTCCTGAAGAACCGCGGCGTTAAGAAAGGCGACACGGTCACCATCTATCTGCCCATGATTCCGGAAGCGGCATACGCAATGCTGGCTTGCGCACGAATTGGCGCGATCCATTCCATCGTGTTCGGAGGTTTTTCACCGGATGCGCTTGCGGGGCGCATCGAGGGTTGTAATTCAAAAGTCCTCATAACGGCGGATGAAGGTTTGCGCGGCGGTCGCAAGGTGCCGTTGAAGGTCAATGCCGACGAGGCGGCGAAGAAGACCCCGGGCATCATCAAGACGATGATCGTGGTCAAACGCACCGGCGGTCCGATCGGCTGGGTCGACGGTCGCGACGTCTGGTACGAGGACGAGACGGCGAAAGCTTCAGCCGATTGCGCGCCGGTCGAAATGAACGCGGAGGACCCGCTGTTCCTTCTTTACACGTCGGGTTCGACCGGTGCTCCCAAAGGCGTTGTTCACACGACGGGTGGCTATCTCGTTTTTGCGTCGATGACGCACCAATATGTGTTCGATTATCACGACGGCGATGTTTACTGGTGCACCGCCGATGTCGGCTGGGTCACCGGCCACAGCTACATCGTCTACGGTCCGCTGGCCAACGGCGCGACCACGTTGATGTTCGAGGGGGTCCCGAATTATCCCTCGATGTCGCGGTTTTGGCAGGTGGTCGACAAACACAAGGTCAACATCTTCTACACCGCGCCGACCGCGATCCGTTCGTTGATGAGTGCGGGCGAAGGGCCGGTCAAGGAAACCAGCCGCGCGTCGTTGCGGTTGCTCGGCTCGGTCGGTGAGCCGATCAACCCGGAAGCGTGGGAATGGTATCATCGGGTCGTCGGAGATCAGCGCTGTCCGATCGTCGATACCTGGTGGCAGACCGAGACCGGCGGCATTCTGATCTCGCCGCTTCCCGGTGCCACCGCCTTAAAGCCCGGTTCGGCAACTCTGCCGTTTTTCGGGGTGAGGCCGGAAGTGGTCGACGCAGGCGGTACCGTGTTGACGGGCGCGTGCGAAGGTAGCCTTGTCATTGCCGACTCCTGGCCGGGCCAGATGCGCACGGTCTATGGCGACCACGAGCGTTTTATGCAGACCTATTTTGCGACCTATCCGGGAAAGTATTTCACGGGAGATGGCTGTCGCCGCGATGCGGACGGTTATTACTGGATCACGGGGCGCGTCGACGATGTCATCAATGTGTCCGGCCATCGCATGGGGACGGCCGAGGTCGAAAGCGCGCTCGTCGCGCACCAAAAGGTTTCTGAAGCCGCAGTCGTAGGCTTTCCTCACGACATCAAGGGGCAAGGCATCTACGCCTATGTCACCTTGATGTCGGGTGCGGAGCCCTCAGGCGAATTGCGCAAGGAGCTCGTCGCATGGGTTCGCAAGGAAATCGGCCCGATCGCTGCTCCCGATGTCATCCAATTCGCCCCCGGCCTTCCCAAGACCCGTTCCGGAAAGATCATGCGCCGTATCCTGCGCAAGATCGCTGAGAACGAGGTCGGTGCGCTCGGCGACACCTCTACCTTGGCCGACCCCGCCGTGGTCGATGATCTGATCAGGAACCGGCATGGCCAAAAGGGGCTGTCGAAATGAATATCGAGGCGATTTCGATTGGTGACAACCCTCCCGATGACGTCAATGTCATCATTGAGGTCCCGATCGGAGGTGAGCCGATCAAATACGAAATGAACAAGGCCGCCGGAGCGCTGTTTGTCGATCGCTTCCTGTACACGCCAATGCGCTACCCCGGCAATTACGGCTTTGTCCCGCATACATTATCGGACGACGGTGATCCGATCGATGTTCTGGTGGCGAATTCCCGGCCCATTGCACCAGGCGCGGTGATCAACGTTCGGCCGATCGGCGTGCTCAAGATGGATGACGAGGGCGGTGGCGACGAGAAGATCATCGCGGTGCCGGTTCCGAAGCTGACGATGCGCTACGCCCATGTCGCCGGCATCGCCGACATGCCGCAAATCACCATGGAGCAGATCCAGCATTTCTTCGAGCACTACAAGGATCTGGAGCCGGGGAAGTGGGTGAAGGTGATTGAATGGGGTGATAGCGCGGAAGCGCGCCGGCTTATCGTTGAGGCTATCGCACGGGCAAAGAACTAAATCGCAAGGCAGGAGGCAGGGTTGATGAGACTGGTTCTGTTGGGACCGCCAGGCGCGGGGAAGGGCACTCAGGCAACGAGAATTGTAGACCGCTTTTCCATTCCGCAATTGTCGACCGGCGACATGCTGCGCGAGGCCGTCGCGGAAGGCACGGCTTCGGGGTTGCGAGTCAAACACATCATGGACCTTGGCGAACTCGTGCCCGATGACGTCGTGGTTTCGGTGGTCGGTAGCCGCATCGATCATTCGGACGCCGCGAACGGCTTCATCCTCGACGGGTTTCCCCGCACGGTGGCGCAGGCAGAAGCGCTCGATCGGGAGCTTGCTGCCAGGAGTATCAAGCTTGACGCGGTGCTTGAGCTCGAGGTCGACGAAGATGCGCTGCTCGACCGCATCAGGGGCCGCGCCGAGGAAGCGGCCAGCAGAGGCGAGCCGGTGCGCCGGGACGACAACCCCGAGGTCTTCAAGACCCGGCTGCACGTCTATCGCGCGCAAACCGCGCCGGTCACTCACTACTACCGGTCACGGGGGCTGCTCAACATCGTCGACGGTTTACAGCCGATCGACGCCGTGGCCGACCAACTCGCTGCTGCGCTGCTAGCATTGCCATCGCCGTCCCATCAGATCAGGAGTGAGGTCCAATGAAGCCTTTCACGTTCCAGGCACCGCCGAACATTCTGGTTGAGGTCGGCGCATCGAAGAAGCTCGCCGAACTGGTTTCCGGATATGGCGCCAGGCGCATCCTTCTTGTCACCGACAAGGGCGTTCGCGACGCAGGCCTGACCGGGAATGCGGAGGCTAGCCTAGTCGCCGGTGGTTGCGAATTGACCGTGTTCGACGACGTGGAGGCGGATCCGCCGTCGCACGTGGTCGAGCGAGCGGTCGCGCTGTGCCGCGATAAGGATATCGAACTGGTCGCCTCGATCGGGGGCGGCAGCGCGCTCGATACCGCGAAGCTTGTGGCCTACCTCGCCAAAACCCCCGACCGCCTCGACAACATCTACGGCGTCGGTCTAGCGAAGGGCGAACGGCTGCCGCTACTCCTGGTGCCGACGACCGCCGGAACTGGCTCGGAGGTGACGCCGATTGCGATCGTCACGACGCCCACGACGGAAAAGAAGGGTGTTGTTTCACCTCGCTTGCTGCCGGACTGGGCAATCCTCGATGCCGAATTAACGCTCGGCTTGCCCGCCCATGTCACTGCTGCAACCGGCATCGACGCCATGGTGCATGCGATCGAAGCCTACACCAGCCGGCACAAAAAGAACCCGATGTCGGATCAACTCGCGCGTCAGGCCCTTGCTCTTTTGTCGGCGAATGTGCGCACGGTCTGCGCGAACGGCTCAAATCTCGAAGCGCGATCGCAGATGCTGCTGGGATCGATGCTGGCCGGGATGGCGTTTGCCAATTCGCCGGTTGCCGCAGTTCATGCGCTGGCCTATCCGATTGGCGCGATATTCCACGTGCCGCATGGATTGTCGAATGCCCTGGTCTTGACGCAGGTGCTCCGGTTCAATTTGCCGCAGGCGGAGACGCTGTATGCTGAGTTGGCGCCAATCGTGGACCCCGAATCGCAGGGAATGCAGCGTTAGCCAGCGGGCGCGGCTGTTCCTGGACGCTGTGGCCTCGATCTGCAGGGACTGCAACGTTCCTGCTTCCCTCGCCGATGTCGGTATTAGGAGCAGCGACCTTAACAAGCTTGCCGAGGACGCAATGAAGCAGACGCGGCTGCTCGTCAATAATCCGCGCGAGGTCAGCTTCGATGATGCGCTGGCGATCTACACCGAGGCGTTTGGAAACAGAGCTGCCGCCTGATGGGAGCGAGCGATGACTTTGGATGAAGCCCCGATCCGAGGTTCACGATGAGCGAGAAAGACAAGCCGCCAGCCGCGGACCCTGATCATGCCCTTGAGTGGGCGAAGCTTTGGCAAACTATGGCAGAATCCTCGAACCGCATGGTCGAGGCTTGGTCGGGTTCGATGGCCCCGTTCATGCTGGCTCGTTTGTCGGAGAAGCCTGCCGGTCTTGGCAACGGCAACGAATTGTCGGCTGCGATCGAACGGATGGCGCAGGGTCCGCGGCTCGCCGACGTTTGGGACATCGACCGCAAAATGGCCATGGCCTTTGGCGCCTGGATTGAGATGCGCCAGCGTCTTGCGAGCTACAACGCTGTTACCTTTGCGCCGTGGAACGAGGCTTCGAAGCGATTTTTCGAAGCAATGTCTACGACGGGAACGAGCGAAACGCCGCAACCAGGCTGGCGCGAGGCTTTTGCCAAGTGGAGCGAGATCTCCAACGAGGAACTAATTCGGAATCAACGTACCGACGGTTTTCTCCAGGCCCAGAAGGAGCTCCTTCAGGCCGGATTGCAGTTGCGAAGTCGACAGGATGATGTCGCGGAGGCCGCCTCTGCAATGTTCGGTCTGCCGACTCGCAAGGATTTCGACGATGTGACGCGACAGTTGACCGAGCTTCGGAGAGAGGTCCGCGCGCTGAAGCGCGGGCAGCACGCAGAGAAAGAGGCTGTTCGCCCTGCACACACTCCGAGGAGCGCCGCACCGTCGTGAACATCCAAAGGCGAATCGAGCGCATGATGAAGGACCGGATATGAGCGACCGAGAAAGCCAGACGTCGCGCTTCGTCCGCGACATGGCTGCGAGCACCGAGAAATTATTCAAGGCGACCCAGCTCATCGCGAATACGAGGGATGAAGACGTCAACATTGGCACGACGCCTAAACACCTTGTTATGCGCCGCGACAAGGTGGAATTGTTCCATTACGAGCCGATGGCGCAGGAGACGGCAAAGACGCCCGTGCTTCTGGCCTACGGCTTGATCGGGCGATACACCATGGCCGATCTTCAGCCCGATCGCTCACTGGTGCGCAGTTTGTTGTCGAAGGGGCTCGATCTCTGGCTGATCGATTGGGGCCAGCCGGGCCGTACCGAACGGTGGCTCACGATAGATGATTATGTTGACGACTACATCGATGCCGCGGTCGATCGTATCTCGCAGGAGACCGGGCACGATCGGGTGACGCTCCTCGGAATCTGTGAGGGCGGCGTTTTTACGACCTGCTACGCCGCCCTGCATCCCGAGAAGGTGAAAAACCTGGTTATCACGATCACCCCGATCGATTTCCACGCCGACGTGAAGGACAAGGCTGCGCACCACGGCTTCCTCAACATCTGGACCCGCAGTCTCGATCCCGAAGATATCGACAAGCTCGTTGATACCTACGGCGTGCTGCCGGGCGAGTTCATGAGTTCGGTATTCTCGATGATGACGCCAATGCGTTCGCTGACGAAATACAACGTCGACCTGATTGACGTCGTCGACGATGAGGCCAAGTTCATGAACTTTCTGCGGATGGAAAAATGGCTCGCGGACCGCCCGCATCATCCGGGTGAAGCGGCGAAGCAGTGGTTGAAGGACCTCTACCAGGAGAACCGGCTGGTGAATGGCAATTTCGTTCTGTCGGATCGGGCGGTCGATCTGAAGTTCATCACGGCGCCCGTCCTCAACGTCTTTGCGCTGGACGACCACATCATCCCCCCGGACTGCTCGCGTGCGCTTGGCGCGAAGATCGGAAGTCAGGATTATACCGAAATCCCGCTACCCGGCGGCCATGTGGGCCTCTTCGTCTCGAGCAAGTCGCAGGGAAAGCTCAGCCAGAGCATCGCCGACTGGCTGGTTGCCCGCGACACGAACCCTGTGGGTGGAGCCTGATGCGCAACAAGACCGTTGACGCCGCGGAGGCGGTTGCCATCATCCGGTCCGGTGACACCGTTGCCTCGTCCGGCTTCGTTGGCGTTGGGACACCCGATGAAATCATCAAGGCGCTGGAACGGCGCTTCATTCAGACCGGAGAGCCTCGGGATCTCTCACTGGTGTTTGCCGCAGCGCCCGGGGATGGCGCCGATCGTGGTCTCAATCGCCTTGCTCATCCGGGCCTCATCAAACGCCTGGTCGGCGGACATTTTGGTCTGGTGCCGAAGCTGGCCCGGATGGCGGTCGACAATCATGTCGAGGCTTACAATCTGCCGCTCGGATGCGTCTCGCATCTGTTTCGCGAGATTGCGGGACGCAAAGCCGGTCTTCTCTCCAAAGTCGGCCTGGGAACTTTCGTTGACCCGGCCAACGGCGGCGGAAAGCTGAATGCCCGTACCACCGAAGAACTGGTACGCCTGATCGAAATCGATGGCGAGCCGTGGCTGTTCTACAAGTCGTTTCCGATCAACGTGGCGATTATCCGGGGAACCACGGCCGACCACAACGGCAACATATCAATGGAAAAAGAGGCGTTGACCCTAGACAATCTAGCGCTGGCAACAGCTGCCAAGAACTGCAAGGGCTTTGTCATTGCGCAGGTCGAACGTATTGCGGCGTCCGGTTCGCTCAATCCACGGCACGTCAAGATTCCCAGCGTGTTGATCGATTGCGTCGTCGTCGCCCAGCCTGAAAATCATGTTCAGACCTATGCCACCGGTTATAACGGGGCTTTCTCGGGCGAATTGCGCGCGCCAGCCGATCGCAATGTCCCAATGCCAATGGATAACCGCAAAATCATTGCGCGCCGGTGCGCTCTGGAATTGCCGATGGGCGGCGTCGTCAATCTCGGTATCGGCATGCCCGAAGGTGTCGCGTCGGTTGCCGCCGAAGAAAAGCTGTTCGACTTCGTGACGCTGACGGCCGAACCCGGGATTATCGGCGGCATTCCGCAAGGCGGACTTGACTTTGGCGCGGCGATCAATGCGGAGTCCATTATCGACCAGAACCAGATGTTCGATTTCTATGACGGCGGCGGATTGGATTTGGCCTGTCTCGGCATGGCCCAGGTCAATGGCCGCGGCGATGTCAATGTCAGCCTGTTCAACGGCCGCCTTGCCGGCGCCGGCGGATTTATCAACATATCCCAGAATGCGCGTCGGCTGGTCTTCGCAGGGACGTTCACCACCGGCGGCCTTAAGACCACCGTCGTGGATGGTCAGCTGAAGATACTCAGCGAAGGCAAATCGCCAAAATTCATCGACAAGGTCGACCAGATCACCTTTTCCGGCCGGCTTGCCGCAAGCAACAAGCAGCCGGTTCTCTATGTGACCGAAAGATGCGTGTTCAGGCTCGTCCCAGAAGGTCTCGAACTGATCGAGGTCGCGCCCGGCATCGAGATGGAACGGGACATTCTTGCGCTCATGGGATTTCGGCCTATCATCCGCTCGCCGACAGCGATGGATGTGTCAATCTTCGGCGAAGCACTGATGCAGCTTGATGACAGGCTTCTCAACCGCCCGCTTGCGGAGCGGTTATCGTACGATGCGGACCGCAACACGCTCTTTCTCGGTCTCGACGGATATCGTGTCCATAGCGACGCCGACGTCGAAGCTATCCGTGACGCCGTATTTGCTATCTTCAATCGCGTGGGGCGCCGGTTTTTCGCAGTTATCAACTATAATTCGTCGGATATCGCGTCTCACATGTCGGACAAGTGGTTTTCCATGGCCGCCGACGTCGAGCGAACCTGCTACGATCATGTTTCACGCTATACCACCAGTGCATTCATGCGCTTGAAGCTCGGCGACGCCCTGTCTCGCCGCGACGTTGCTCCGCATATTTTTGAGACGTCGGCCGATGCCCACCGGTTTGTAGTCGAATAAGCAGATGGATTTCCGTCCTTCCACTTTGCGGCCGGCTCCGACGAACCCCGCAGATCGCTTCAAGATCGTCAGATGACCCCGGATCGGATTGGATGGGTGCGAGGGTTGACGCGCCGCAGCTTTCACCGCATTGCGTTCACGGACTGGGGACCATCATCCGCCACGCGGCCGGTGCTGTGCGTTCATGGACTTACGAGAAATGGCCGTGATTTCGACCATCTCGCGATGGCGCTTGCGAGTGGCGGGCGGCGGGTGGTGTGTCCGGATCTTCCAGGTCGAGGACAAAGCGAAAGGCTTCAAGACAGTGCTGATTATGTGCTGCCTCAGTATTGCAGCGACATGAACGCATTGATGGCCGTACTGGGCGCAACGGAGGTCGACTGGATCGGCACGTCGTTGGGCGGACTGATCGGGATGGTCCTAGCGGCGCTTCCGGGCAGTCCTGTCCGTCGCATCGTCATCAACGATATCGGACCATATTTGCCGTGGGCCGGATTGCTTCGCCTCGGCGCAAATCTAAACGATGCGCCAAAATCCTTTGCGACGATTGGACAAGCCGAAGACTATTTCCGACAGGTTCTGGCTCCCTTCGGGCGGCTAGAGGATGCACACTGGCGGCATCTAACGGCGCACAGTGTCGCGTGGAGCGCGGACGGACGCTGCTTCAAGTCACTTTGCGATCCGAACATTGCCTATGCTTTTCGAAATCCCTTTCATTACAGCGTGGACCTCTGGAAATACTGGGATGCAATCGAGATCCCCATCCTGGTGGTACGCGGGCAAGAATCCGATTTGCTCCCTGAAGCCGTTCTCAAGGAAATGATGCGCCGGAATGGCAACGTGAGTGTTCATACAGTTCAGAACTGCGGTCATGCGCCAGCCCTGATCGCGGACAATCAGATCGAGGTTGTCGCGAAGTTCCTGCATGGCAATGACCCGCGCGCAGCTTGAGCGTTTTTGCGCCGATGCCGGAGATCACCGATGGCGTTGGCACTGGGGCTGCCCGACGCGCTGCACGATCTCACGAGCGATGATCGTCGCCGAACCCAGCACATCGATGGGGCCGTTATAGCCCGCCGCGTTCTCCGGCATTCCGTACTCAGCCACTCCGCGCTTGGTGAGCACCATGGTCGTTCCGCCAGCGTGCGAAATAGCAGCCAGTCCCCGTGATCCGTCATCGAGCGAGCCGGACAGCAGGGCGCCGATCGCGCGTCGCTTTGCGTGGGCAGCGATTGAATTGAAGAGAATGGTTACCGTTCGATTTCGGTGTTTGTCCTGGGTGCCCTCCACCAGCCGCACGTTACTTTTTGCAGCAAGGGATAGGTGATCGTGCGGCTCGCAGATATAGCAACAGCCGGCGCGGAAATGCTCACCGTGCGCGGCGACCAGCACCGGCATCTGCGAAACGCGCGAGAGCGCGTCTTTCAAATGGCTGAGCCGATCGGTGGGGCGGCGCAGCACCACGAGCACGACAGCCGACAACTCAGCCGTCAGCGTGGCCAGCAGAACTTTGATGTCTTCCAAACCTTTGCCACCGGACGCGCCGATGGCCACGATGAAGGGAGGTCGTTCTTCGCCCGGTGCTGATGAATTCATCGACGAGCTTAAGTTCTAAATCGAGGCACACGGGGCTTTTTGTTGCCGTCTTGAACCAGAGCCAGCCGAGACCGAGGGCGATCAGCCAAACCTTATTTCTTGATGTTCAATGACGTTCAGCACCGGTCGCGCCTGTACACCGCCAAGCTCTCCCCACGGAAGTTGTTCGGCATCGCAGGATGAGTTCACCGCTACGCTGATGACGGGGGTGATGTGATCGATAAATCCGAGCTCGCGAAGAAACCTGGACCAGAGATAATTTAGTACCGTCCATGCTACAGACTGTTCGGCGTACACCTTGCCGCGAAAGACAATGAACGAACGGTCTGAGTTTGCAGCAAGATGGCGAATGAGATCCCGGTTCGATCCGTCGGGGGTAAGCCTCGCGATCTGCAGGTGGCAAGTAACTGCGGTCGCCCGGATGATCGGCGTATTAGTATTCACTGCCTCGACCGCCACGACGACGTCGAAGTGGTTGCGTTCAAGGAATTTGACAAGCTCTTCGGCTAGATAGCTTTGATCATCGGGCTGGATCGCGATTTTCCATCCAACAGCCAGAAGGAGCACGCCAGCGATGAACCACCTAAATGCGCCGGAAGAGTTCACGCCTTACCCCTATCACACTGCAGCCGACGATGAGGCCCAACATAATTGTGTTGCCGACCGCGTCGCCCCATGGGCTATGGAATGTAGCGTAGTGCCATTGGCTTAATCCCTCGACGCTTATTCGGGTAACGTTCACCGCTACCACTGAAATGCAGGCCATAAGGCACCATAACAGATCGTAAGCAGACTTCTTGTGGGAGACCAATTGGCTCACGGTCACCCAACACAGGATTGCAAGAGACACGTTCGCCAGCGAAGAACAGCCTGGCAGGATGGCAAGAACTCCGGATCCGTCCGCAAATCCAACGATGTCGCCAGTCCGTTCAGTGCCCAATATCCAACCAACAAGCGAGGCGTCGACCTGCAATATTAGTTTGGCAAAAAATTGAAAAACCAGCCGGCTCCAGAGCATGGGCACGGTGGTCGCCAGTAAGATGACAGCGCCTCGTCGAGTTGTTGAGGTGAGATCGCTAAAAAACATGACGTAGAGGCTCAGTGCGGTGACGGCGACCCAGCTCAGGGCGCCGATTGGCAGCAGGACCAGAACGGCAAAACCTGCCGCAATGGCGAGCTCGGACGAACGAACCCCAATTGTTGGGTCTCGGAGAATGAGAGATATTCCGGCGGCGCACGACAGCCACACAATGACGCTGATCTCGAAGGTGTTGAAAAACGCATCCGCCCACCCGAGTTTGTTAGCCGATTGGATGACGCGGGATGCGAGGCCGCTGACACACCCGAGAGTGAATAGTCCCGCGAAGAATTCGCCGCGCGGCAACCCCCTTGCTATTCGCAATACCGAGGCACGCGCAATCCCTTCGCTCGAATAAGCGATCACGTCCAGGCCTCAACTCGTTTGTAGCCGGGTCCACCAACCACATTTGAGTTTTTTGAAAACCGAGATTGGGCAGACCAAAGCAGGCACAGCGCGGTATACGCGCAGCAATGTCGGCGGGAGTTGATCGTGACCACCTGGGCTAGCCCCCGCCCCAGCGATAAAGGTCAGACAAAATATCAGATCTGACAAGTCGCCCAGCGGGGTGGCTCAACATCCCGCGTCAGTCGGCCTTGCGGCGACGCCTGACCAGCCAGTAGACACCGTAGCCAATGGCAAGAATGGGAAGGCCGGCGCCGGCAATCGGGCCGGGGGCACCCGAGACCTTGTTTTGGCCGGGCGCGTCATCGCATTTCCCCTTGTCATTGCAGGCGAGGGCAGGCGGCGTAAAAACAATCAATGAAGCGAACGCCAAAGCTGCTGCAGACGGAATTCCCAAGGAGATCTTCATTGAGTTTCTCCACGGCTTATTTAAAGCAGGTTGAAAGATTATATCTAATGCACTGATTTTATCGCAGGTTGAAAAAGTATTTAATTCTAGCCGACAGGTCAATGAGAAATTGAATCGGCGAGAGCCAGGCCGAGACAGCGCTCACCTTGGGATAGCGGCAGTTTCCATACACCTATGTTAGTGAAGCAGGCGCACATGTTGATCTCAAAACGCAAGCTCATGACCACATGCGACTGATTTGTTTGCAGAAGCGCCCCCGGCCTTTTTCAAGGGCTCCGCAGATGGTCTGGCCTGTAACGGAACCGAACCGGCAGCTGGCTTGATCACTGTTCGGTGATGCCACCTCAATAGCCTGTTGAATATTGGCGCTGAGAAAAGTTGGAACTGAGGTTTGGAACGCTATAGGTCACATCCTTCTCCACTTCGCGACACCAGAAGAATGGCCAGACAAGTCGCGAGGTAAGCTCTTGACCCGCCCTGACCGGACAGCCAGCTAAATCCCTGAGCGATCCGATCAGCATTGCTAGGCTGAAAGGAAGAGGCAGCCACCCTCCCACGCTCCGTCGCGGACCCATCGCGGGACCGGGCTGGTTCCGCGCTTTGGGAAACCAACGGAACCCTGAAGAGTTTTCGTTCGAAGCCGATTGAGGCGGGCCCAGCTAGAAGCACGAGACGAGCTTTCACAATCCAGCGGTTCCGTTGTTGGACCAATCGGTCCTGTAATGATGTTGTCACGGCTGACAGGCTGAAACCAGGTCCACCGCACGAAGCCATCCTGCACAAAGTCCTGAAGTGCGATATCACGATAAAGGACTGGGGTGCCTCGCCTTGGGGTCCATCGACCCAAGATCGAAACGCAGGAATTCCACGAGGCAGTCTCCGTGAGAAAGCTCGGGCGGTTGGGAAAACGACCACCGAGCGAGCGCTACGTACCAATCCGCTTCTCGAGGAATACGCTGGTCGCGATGGAGTGCGGTGACATCGCCGCATACGCGCCGAACGCAGGACACTCCCGGAATCCCCCGCGCGCATAGAACCGCATCGCCGCGACCTGGCGTACACCGGTCTCCAGGCGCAACAAGGAAAGCCCGGCGCTGCGTACCTCTTCCTCGATGCGCGCGAGGATCGCGTCTGCCACGCCCTGTCCACGCACGCTGTCCAGCACGTACATGCGTTTGACCTCGGCGTAGTCAGGGAAGAGGGCAACGCCGCCGCACCCAACCGCTGCGCCGCGCAGCGTTGCGAGGAAGAACCGGACGTGCGGTTGGAAAATGGCATCAACGCTCAATCCGTGCCGCTGCTCGGGCGGATATTCCGCTGAAAGCACGTTTTCGAGTTCAGCGACAAGCGCGCGCACATCGTCGGTCGCGGTGAACGCAATCTCGATCTGCACTTCGTCCTGGTTGAACAAAAATATCATCCACCTAGACCGGACATGCCGGCTCAGAAATCCCGTTGCCACGCAAATCAAAATGCGAAAAGCGAGTTCCAGTAAGTCGATTTGATAAGATTGCGCATAGGTTTTTGCAACGGGATGAAAGGTTCTCCTCTTCAACAAAGAACACGTACGGTCTTCCTTTGTGATTTGCCGGAACTCGAACATCGCGCTGGAGTAGAGGCTTGGGCGGATACTGAACGCATACGGCTCAGACTGCGGGTAGCTTGATGCTGATGTTCCTCGATATCTTCTTCGCGTTGCTCGCCTTGGTCACAGCTGCGGCATGGATTCTAACTGCTCGTGGCGAGCTACCGCCGCTGACCTAGAGACTTGTCGCGGGCCAGTAGCGGGGCGCCAGAGGCGGTCTCGATGAACTGCACCGCGCGAAGTGTGGGACCTCGCCGACGGTTGGACTCTGCTTGGAAAAGTGAGAAGCAGGGCGCGCCCGCTTTGCGCCGGTGTGCCTTTTCGCTGGCTCGGAACGAAGCTCACGCGCGCGCGTTGGCTGCGAAGTATCTCCCAGATACGATGCGCCTAACAAGCCCGTTACAGCCCCAGCTTCCCCCCGCTGGGGCTGTCTCGCTCGAGCTAGCATTCACTGCTGCTTCGCATCAAAACGCGCGATCTGCTGATCTAATCGCCACAGTTCTATGTCGCGTCCATCAGTCAGTTGTTTGGCACGCTCTTTCGCAGCGGCGTCGTCAGAGCAAAAGAACTCGGCGCGGTCTGCGATATGGTCGTCAGAGCCGATGAAGAAAACTCGATAACCCTGCATGGTCCTACCCCATTCAGGTGGGTGCCCGATCACGCCACGATTCCACAGCGTCCACAGTTGCCAAAAGACAGCCGCGTGCACTTTTCCCTTTTATCCACAGGTCTGGCCGCAATTCGCGTTCGTGAGTTCACAATTGAACAGACGATCACGGGAGCTGCGTTTAGTGGGGCCGCCGCACTGGCACGATACAGTCGGGCACTCGGTGGCAAGCACTGATCCGAATTGGCTGACATCTCGTTGCGAGTGCCCCGCTTGCGCCTAAAGGAGAACCGAATGAAAGCTTCTGTCCTAAGCTTCCGGGCTGCAGTGCTCCTGGTAATGTCCGGCATGGTTTGGGGCATGGTGATGGGGATTAGCCAGGACCATTCAACCATGCCAGCTCATGCCCACCTCAATCTGCTGGGCTGGGTGTCGCTTTTCCTCTTCGGTATTTATTATCGTTTGCACCCGGCGCTCGATGTCAATCCATTGGCTTCGGTGCAAGTCTGGATCTGGATTGTGAGCACGGTCACCTTGACGATCGGCATAGCTCTCGTGCACTCCGGACGCGCAGCCGGCGATCCGATAGCTGCTATATCGTCGTTGGCCGTTCTTGCCGACATGATTTTCTTTAGCTGGTTCGTCTTCCGGCGCGAGCCGGTTGAACACGCACGCCAGCGTTCAACCGTACCGGCCGAATAGGTAGCCTGGTTTAAGAGAAGCCCGCCGGTTCACGCCGGCGGGTCCTTCCTTTTATCGGATCCATGAAGCAGATCGGCCAGCTTTTCCTTTCCAACGATTGCCAAGCTGATAAGTGCGGCTAGATCAGGCGTCGTGCCGCCGGCCTGCGGTCGAGCTGAACGAGTTTCAACTCATCGGCCGTGAAACGGAAGACGCGTCGATAGAAATCCGGATTAGCCGCGTTCGGCTATGCCGGCTTCGCTGAACGGGGCCCGGATTATCTCGGCGTCGAGCGTCACTTGAGCATTCACTCTGAACTCTCCAACTTGGGCCGATGAAGCAACCCCAGTGGGCTCAGCTACCGCGCTGATGCTGGCGGCGAGGTCGTCCAGGAGCGGCGTATGGGCTAGGTCGCCGGCGCCAGAACTCGACGGCCTGCGCGACGCGTACCGTTTCTGCAAGCGGGAGTGATGGCTGTTGGATCAGCGAGGCAATACCAGGCCGAGCTCTGAGCGCCGCGGCGCTAGCGAAAAGTCGGGGTTCGATTCGAGCGGCAAACCCCGGCCCACCGGCATCAACTCGTCGCTCGGTATCTCATCGGACTCTTCTTTTTCGGGCATCCATCGCCATTTTTTCTCAAGTGGCCCCAGGAGTGGCCCCGGGCAAAATCGGGGCTGTGCGCTCTAATCGAAATGGCGATTAAGTTATTGATTGCGCTGGCTCCCCGGGCTGGATTCGAACCAGCGACCATTCGATTAACAGTCGAATGCTCTACCGCTGAGCTACCGAGGAATACGAACAAACGTTCGCAAGCGGGCAGCGTATAACAAAGCCTCCAACGCTTGCATAGGAGGAAATGGCCCCGCCGTCCGTTGAACCCGACCGCGCAAACACTTACGGCCACAGGGGATTGGTTCGGCTTTTTAACCGATCGTAGATGATTTGTTCCGTCTCGTGTGCCGCCTCGTTGGCTGCTGATTTGCGCCATTGCCCGGACGCCAAATCGACCCATTCGCTGGCCACGTTCGACTTGGCTGGTTATGGGAGACGATTCGATGCCGAGTTTTAATGAGGCAAGCGGGGCGAAGCCCGAATCCTCGATCGTCCCGGATCAAATTCCAGCCCTGAGTTACGACGAATGCCTGGCCCGGTTAGCTCTTGCTCTTGAAGAGCGTGGATCCGGTATTCTGGATGAGGTCGCGGAGCCGATTGAAGTTAGGCCGGCAACGGCTGATTAGGCTCGATCCGGGGTTGGACGCGTCGTTTGGGAAAGGGATCGCCGAGTTGTCCGGTGAAGTGGTTGTGTTGCGTTTTGCGGAAGCTTGTACCATTGATGGCGCGGTTCCAGCTTCGCCCGCGGCATTGTCCGCTTGGTTTCAGGGTCCGCCGATGTATGATTTTGCGACCGCGCGCCAGAAGATGGTCGATGGTCAGGTGCGCACGAGCGATGTTACCGATCGCCGCGTTGTTGATGCGATGCTTGCGGTGCCGCGTGAGGCATTTATTCCGCCGAGCCGACGACCGCTCGCTTACCTGGATCTCGATCTGGATGTCACCGAAGGCGGTTCGGCAAAACGCTACCTGTTGAAACCCGCGGTGACGGCGAAAATGCTGCAGGCAGCGGCAATTGGCCCTGCCGACACCGCGCTCGTGGTCGGGTGTGCCACCGGCTATATGGCCGCTCTCGTCGGGGCGTTGGCAGGGCGCGTGATAGCGACCGAAAATGACCCCGCGCTGGCAAGTAAGGCAAAGGACGTTTTGGGCCGGGTCGGGTGTGTGAACGTGACAGTCAAGGAAGGTGCTGCATCCGAGGGGGTACCGTCAGATGCACCTTTTGACGTCATTGTCCTCAATGGGTCTACTGAAATCCCGCCAGAGGCCCTGTACGGGCAGTTGGGCGAAGGAGGAAGGCTAGTTGGGGTGTTCGCCATTGAGCAACCGGCGCGAGCGACCATCGTGACCCGTTCCCGTGGTGATATCGGGCACCGTGATCTCTTCGATGCTGCCGCGCCGGTCCTGCCCGGGCTTGAGCGGCGATCAGTATTCATTTTTTAGGCTTTGTGATCGTAGAATCTCTGACGTTAAGAATCGGTCGTTGTTAGTTTTTTGGTTTTGTCGACTGCCAAGTACCCTTCAGATCAGCAAGTGTGGCCGGATTGTCCCACGTCAAGAGTTTCCGTCATGCCGGGGAGCGGAGGTGGTTCCGTCCCACTCCCGTGCAGAATAAGATGAGTCGAGATCTACTCGGAATGAAACGCCGTTTCAGTGCACGAACCGGCGAACGGCAATGAATGGAATCCCAGGGATGTATGGGGCTAAGCTTTTCCCCGGTGCCGCGGCTCCAGCTATTTTGCTGGCGTTTATGAGCCTGACGCCCGCCCTTGCGGACACGATCGAAGCTGCGTTGGTGCGCGCCTACCAGAATAATCCGCAGCTCAATGCGCAGCGCGCGTCAGTTCGTGCTACCGACGAGAACGTGCCGCAGGCGCTATCCGGGTATCGCCCAAAGGTCGCCCTGACAGGCAGTCTCGGTTATCAGTACACCGATACGCTTTTAACCTCCGGCGGCTCGCCTACCGCGATCGCCAGGACCGAAATTCACGGTACCCAGCCGCCGCGCAGCGTCGGACTCACGGTCAACCAAACTCTGTTCAACGGCAATCAGACCGCCAATAGAACCCGCGCGGCGGAGAGCCAGGTCTCAGGTGCGCGCGAAGCATTACGTGTGCTTGATGAGTCCGTGCTGCTCTCGGCGGCCACCATCTACATGGATTATCTGCGCGATTCCGCGATCGTCGAAGTCCAGAAGAGCAACGTCCGAGTTCTTGAACAGACATTGAAGCAGACGCGCGATCGCTTCAATGTCGGCGAGGTGACCCGCACCGACGTGGCTCAATCCGAGGCGCAGCTTGCGGCGGGCAGGACTCAGCTACTCACCGCTGAAGCCAATCTCGTAACGACCAGGTCGAACTTTCGCCGCATCATCGGCAATGAGCCGGAAAGCCTCGCGCCGGGTTCGCCGGTCGACAGGTATCTGCCGGGGACCTTGCCTTCCGCTGTCGACCTCAGCCTCATCGAGAATCCGAACGTAACGGCCGCGATGTTTGGCATCGACGTCAACTTTCTGCAGGTCAAGGTGAACGAAGGCGCGCTGTTGCCGACCCTCAGTTTACAGGTAGGGGTGCAGCAAGCCTACGAACAGCAGATGACAGTCAACCGCTCATTTGGCGCCTCAGCCGTCGCGCAGCTTTCAGTTCCGATCTATCAGGGCGGCGCCGAGTACGCACTGATACGGCAGTCCAAGGAAAGCTTGGCGCAGCAACAACTCAATCTCGAACAAGTGCGGGATCAGGTTCGTGCCAACACCGTCACGGCCTGGGGGCAACTCGTCGCCGGCAAGGCGCAGGTTGCATCGGCTCAGGCGCAGGTGACTGCCTCCGAAATCGCTCTGAACGGCGTTCGCGAAGAAGCCAAGGCTGGCCAGCGAACCACGCTCGATGTGCTGAACGCTCAGCAAGCGCTGGTGAACGCCCGCGTCGCACTGGTTACCGCTCAACATGACCGCGTGGTTGCATCATACGCGGTCCTGAGTGCAGTCGGGCGCTTGTCGCCGCAGGTCCTAAATCTGCCGACCACAACCTACGATCCGAGCGTGCATTATCATCAGGTTCGCGACAGCTGGGCCGGCGTACGCACGCCGGATGGACGCTGATCGCCGAGCGTTGCCGCGCGCGTTGATAAAGGCGCGCCGGGCAGGGCGCTTTACTTGCAATCATTTGTGGGCATGACGTAACCTCTGAGCGGGGCAGCAAAACGATTCGTACCGTTGTATGTCGCGGTGGCGATGGTTCGTTGTCTGTATAGGGGTGGGCCCGCGCCGCTGATTTGCGCTGCGCGATCTGGGGACAAGTCAGGCTTGGGCCACGAAAGGGCCCCGTCTGCTCATGTGAACCGGCTAATCCTGTCATCGTTGGTGTAAAGCGACGCGCATGAACGCGTTGATGATGTGGAGTCAGAGATGACGCAGCCTGCAAAGGTCCAAGAACCCTCCATGGAGGAGATTCTGGCGTCGATCCGTCGCATCATCGCCGATGATGAAGCGAAACCGCCTTCAGCGGATAAAGCCGCAACTCCGGCAGCTGGACCGGCACCTGCACCGGCAAAGCCGGAGAAGCGCGCGGCTGCGGTGGCCCCCGTCAAAGCCCCGGTAATGGCCGATATCCCTCCGTCGGCAATTCCGGCCGCGGTTGCCGCTGCCGCAAAGGCGGCTGCGCACGAGCCGCCACCGGCGCCACCGCCCTCAGCAGCGACACCGCCTACAACGGTCGCGAACAACAGTCAGGACGACATCGACGCACTACTTTCCGGTCTCGATCAGGCGACGTCCCCGGAAGAGGTTCGTGGGCTGCAACCCGATATCGACGTATTCGAACTGACAGACGATATGGAAGTGCCAGCCGCGCCAGCACCAACGCCGTCTTCGTTCCACAAGATCGAACCGCAGGACGACATCGAGTTCACCGAGTCGTCCACCGCGCGTGGCAATCACCGTCGTCCGGCATTCGAGCAGCCGAGCTTTCAGAGCCCGAGTCCCGCGGCGCAAGCGATGCTGTCGCACTCAACGGTCTCGGCGGTCGAGTCGGCGTTCAACGCGCTCGCCCACACCGTTCTCAGCAACAATGCACGAACGCTGGAAGATCTCGTCAAGGAAATGCTGCGGCCGATGCTCAAATCCTGGCTCGACGACAATCTGCCTGGATTGGTCGAGCGTATCGTAAAGGCCGAAATCGAACGGGTTTCGCGCGGCCGTTGAGACCGGGCGGGCAATTCGCGAGGCAATGGCTGTGATTCAGCCACTGGTTCCGGTTTTGTTGCGCTTTTGGCATCAACCGCCATGTTGACTCAGCGGGCTCCGGCGGCTTTCTAGCCGTTTCCGCACCCGACAGTGTCGCCATGATCGAGAAAAACTATCAGCCAGCCGATATCGAAAGTCGCATGTCCCGTCTCTGGGAAGAGAGCGGCGCGTTCACGGCCGGCCGCCCCGAGCGCCTGGACGCCAAACCTTTCACAATCGTGATCCCGCCGCCCAACGTGACGGGCTCGTTGCACATGGGGCACGCGCTCAACAGTACCTTGCAGGACATTCTCTGCCGTTTTGAGCGGATGCGCGGCCGTGACGTGCTTTGGCAGCCGGGCACCGATCACGCCGGCATCGCGACCCAAATGGTGGTTGAGCGGCAATTGATGGAGCGGCAGGAGCCTTCCCGGCGAGAGATGGGACGCGCAAAGTTCCTGGAGCGCGTCTGGGAATGGAAGGCGGAGAGTGGCGGCGTCATCATCAATCAGTTGAAGCGGTTGGGCGCGTCCTGCGACTGGTCGCGCGAGCGCTTTACGATGGACGAGGGGCTGTCCCGCGCGGTCATAAAAGTGTTTGTCGAATTGCACCGCGAGGGGCTGATCTACAAAGACAAACGGCTGGTGAACTGGGATCCGAAATTGCTGACCGCGATTTCCGACCTTGAAGTGCAGCAGGTCGAGGTCAAGGGCAACCTCTGGTATTTGCGTTATCCGATCGAGAGCAAGAGCTTCAGCCCCGATGATCCCTCGACCTTCATCGTTGTCGCCACCACGCGGCCGGAGACGATGCTGGGCGATACCGCGGTCGCGGTGCACCCCGACGATGAGCGCTACACTCAACTTGTAGGCAAGCACGTTATCTTGCCGTTGGTCGGGCGACGGATCCCGATCGTAGCGGACGAATATTCCGATCCCGAAAAAGGGTCGGGCGCGGTAAAGATCACGCCGGCGCACGACTTCAACGACTTCGATGTCGGCAAACGGCACGGCCTGCCGCAGATCAGCGTACTCGACCAAGAGGGCTGCCTGTCGCTTATCGGTAACGAAGATTACCTGCGCGGATTGCCGGAAGGCTCGCTCGATCTCGCCGAGGAACTGAACAAGCTCGACCGCTTCGCGGCGCGCAAAAAGATCGTCGCCCGGCTGGATGACTTCGGCTTTCTCGAGCGGATCGAGCCGAATACGCACATGGTCCCGCATGGCGACCGTTCCGGGATTGTCATCGAACCGTACCTCACGGACCAATGGTACGTGGACGCCAAGACAATGGCACAGCCGGCAATCTCGGCGGTGCGTCGCGGCGCAACGACGTTCGTGCCGAAGAACTGGGAAAAGACCTATTTCGAGTGGATGGAAAACATCCAGCCTTGGTGCATTTCGCGCCAACTCTGGTGGGGCCATCAGATCCCCGCCTGGTACGGACCCGACGGCAAGGTGTTCGTCGCGGAGACCGAGGAAGAGGCGGTCGGCAACGCGCTTGGCTATTACGTCGAACAGGAAGTCATTACGCCTGAGCAGGGCCGGGAAATGGCGCTCGACCGCGATAAGCGCGCTGGTTTTATCACGCGCGATGATGACGTGCTCGATACCTGGTTTTCCTCTGCTCTGTGGCCCTTTTCCACATTGGGCTGGCCTGATGAAGCCCCGGAAGTGAATCGCTATTATCCGACCGACGTGCTCGTGACCGGGTTTGACATCATCTTCTTCTGGGTCGCGCGGATGATGATGATGGGCCTTCATTTCATGAAAGAAGTTCCGTTCTCGACCGTTTACATCCATGCGCTCGTCCGCGACGAGAAGGGCGCGAAGATGTCGAAGTCGAAAGGCAACGTCATCGATCCCCTGCATCTGATCGACGACTACGGTGCTGACGCCCTGCGTTTCACGCTGGCTGCTATGGCCGCGCAAGGCCGCGACATCAAACTCGCAGCCGGCCGAGTTGAGGGCTATCGGAATTTCGCGACCAAGCTGTGGAACGCCTGCCGGTTTGCCGAAATGAACGGCTGTGTGCGGCCTGCGGGCTTCGGCGCGGCCAACGCCAAGGGGACGCTGAACCGCTGGATTGCGCACGAGACGTCGCGCGCAACGCGTGAGGTGAGCGAGGCGATCGAAGCCTATCGCTTCAACGATGCGGCAGGGGCAATCTATCGTTTCGTCTGGAACGTCTATTGTGACTGGTATCTGGAACTCGCGAAGCCCGTGCTGATGGGAGAGGATGGCGCCGCAAAGGCCGAGACGCGTGCCATGGTGGCGTGGGCCCGCGACGAGATCATCAAGCTTCTGCATCCGTTCATGCCGTTCATCACCGAAGAGCTTTGGGCTGTGACGGCGAAGCGCGATGGCCTGTTGGCATTGGCGCCGTGGCCGCGCAAGGCGGGCATAACGCCGGAGCAACTGGCTCTGCTGTCGGCAGACGATACGCTGACTGCGTCCCTCGCCCTGTCGGCCGACCCCGACGATTTCAGCGATCCCGATGCCGAAGCGGAAATCGGCTGGCTGGTCGATCTCGTCACCGCGATCCGTTCGGTTCGAGCGGAAATGAACATCGCGCCGGCCACCTTGACACCGCTTGTCCTATCAGGCGCATCCGCACAGACCAGAGAACGCGCGTCACGCTGGAGCGATGTGATCAAGCGCATGGCGCGCCTGTCGGAGATCGCGTTTGCCGACCGTGTCCCCGAAGGCGCCGTGCAGTTGCTGGTTCGCGGCGAGGTCGCGGCCTTGCCGTTGAAGGGCGTGATTGATCTTTCCGCAGAAAGAACCCGGCTCGAAAAGGAGATCGCCAAGGCCGACGCCGATATCAAGCGGGTCGATGCGAAGCTTTCGAATGAGAAATTCGTTGCCAACGCGCCCGAGGAGATCGTCGAGGAAGAAAAGGAAAAGCGCGACGCGGCGTTGGCGCGCCGAGCCAAGATCATCGAGGCGCTGCAACGGCTGCAAGAGGTCGGTTCCTGATTTGCTTTTTCAGACCGCATTTGCCTGCTCCGCGGGAAATCGCTTGCTGAGGAATTTCGAATCCCTCAGCCCATAGCGCCAGGGCAGTTCGGCGGCCTTGGTGATGCCGATCCGAACGCCAGCGACGACGTCCACCTTGCCGATGCGCGCGTGCAACGCGAACGGCGGCTTGTCCAGCGGCAATTCGCTGTGTGCGATAGTGATGCCGAGCGCCTCACACAGCTTGCCCGGCCCCGAGCACAGGGATCGTTCGTCATGGAGACCACGCCGGCGCCTCATCGCGGCCAGGCCGTGGGTGGGCTGTAGCGCGCGGACCAGCACGGCGCTTGCCGAGCCTTCCCTCTCACATACGAAGTTAACGCACCAGTGAATGCCGTAGGAGCGGTACACGTAACTGAAGCCGGGCGGCCCGAACATCACCTTGTTACGCGGCGTAGGTCCACGGAAGGAATGTGCGGCGGGGTCGGTGTGATGATAGGCCTCGACCTCGACGATGATGCCGCCGACGCCGTTCATCAGCAGCGTCGCGCCGATCAGATCAGGCGCCACTTCGTGCACACTGCGGGCGAAAAAGGTGCGTTTGAGCGGCTTGCCCAGACGGGGCGGGATCGCACCCGTTGCATTGGCGGTTGTGGGCATCTCAGGGGGAAATTCGGCAGGGAAGGGGGCTGGGACGTGCCCAACTGTCGCATGTTCTGGTAGGTTCGGCGAGGCGGTTGATTGGCATCAAAGGATAGGGCTTTTCGGGTTACGGGCTGGTGCCGGCCTTCTTGGGTTGCGGGGCCCGGCGACACCGATTAGCTAGAGATAGTTGGAAACATAATCGCAATGGTCACTGTCATCGATACCGTTTCAGCCACGCCGCTGCGCCCGCGTCATCCGGAAAAGGCGAACCGGCCGGATGCGCTCTCGCCGCCGAAACCGGACTGGATTCGTGTGCGCGCCCCGAATACGCGCGGGTATGCCGACACGCGCAAAATCGTCAAGGAGAACGGGCTCGTCACGGTCTGCGAGGAGGCGGGTTGTCCGAACATCGGTGAGTGCTGGGACAAGAAGCACGCCACTTTCATGATCATGGGCGATACCTGCACCCGCGCCTGTGCGTTCTGCAATGTGAAAACCGGTCTGCCCGGCACGCTCGATGCGATGGAGCCGGAGCACGTTGCGGAGGCCACTTACAAGCTCGGGCTCGCCCACATCGTGGTCACCTCGGTTGACCGCGACGATCTCGCCGACGGCGGCGCAGACCATTTCGCGCAAACGATCCGGGCGATCCGATCGCGTTGCCCGAGCACGACCATCGAGATTCTCACGCCGGATTTCCTGCGCAAGGATGGCGCCCTTGAGCGCGTGGTTGCGGCAAAGCCTGATGTGTTCAACCACAATCTGGAGACGGTACCGTCGCGTTACCTGACGGTGCGTCCCGGTGCGCGCTATTTTCATTCCATCCGGCTGTTGCAGCGGGTGAAGGAGATCGACCCGACCATTTTCACCAAGTCGGGCATCATGGTTGGCCTCGGCGAGGAACGTCACGAGGTGCTGCAGGTGATGGACGATCTGCGCTCGGCCGACGTCGACTTCCTGACCATCGGCCAATATCTGCAGCCGACGCGCAAGCATCACCCTGTCATGCGTTACATCCCCCCGGATGAATTCGAAAGCTATGCGAAACTCGCCTACGCCAAGGGCTTCCTGATGGTGTCGGCGAGCCCGCTCACTCGTTCTTCGCATCACGCGGGCGATGACTTCACAAGACTTAGGGCGGCGCGAGCGGCGATCGCCCGCTGAGCGGCTAGTATGCCAAGATTTTCCAGCAAGCGTCGGGTTCAGCACTCCGCGACCCAGATGTTCGACCTCGTTGCCGATGTCGAGCGTTATCCCGAATTCGTGCCGCTGTGCCGTTCGCTCAAAATACGTGAGCGTACGCCCATGCCCGACGGGACCGAGGTCGTGATCGCGGACATGACGGTATCCTTCAAGCTGGTTCGGGAATCCTTCACCAGCCGGGTGACGCTGGACCGCGCCAATCTCAAAATACTCGTCGAGTATCTGCGCGGGCCGTTCAGCAATCTCGAAAATCGCTGGACGTTCGAGCCGAGGAGCGAAGGCGCGTGCGATGTCGGGTTCTTTCTGTCCTATGAGTTCAAGAGCAGGATGCTGGCCCTGCTGATGGGATCGATGTTCGACGCGGCGTTCGCACGCTTCGCGGCCGCTTTCGAAAAGCGCGCGGACGCGATCTATGGGAAGTCGGACGACGGCCGGATTTCGTGAGTATGTGCCGGATGGTGGCCAAGGGGTCGCGGACGACACCGACTACGCCATGCGTTTTCCTGTTTCGATTTTAGAAACGGCTACTTCGTCATTGCGAGTGAAACGAAGCAATCCAGAAATTTCACCACGGAAGTAGTCTGGATTGCTTTGTCGCTTCACTCCTCGCAATGATGGGGCGGAGTGTGCGATTCAATTTCAACCAGCGCTTCCACTACACGCATCAGCGGCCTCTGGTTCGAGACGCGCGGCCTTGCCGCGCTCCTCACCATGAGGGTCTCTCACCTCATCCTCAGGTCTCTCACCTCATCCTGGGTCTCTGACCTCATCCTGGGTTTGACCTCATCCTGGGTCTCTGACCTCTTCCTGAGTTCTCTGACCTCATCCTGAGGAGCGGCGTCTTCGCCGCGTCTCGAAGGATGGCCACGGCAAAAAGCATCAGGCATCACCCCGCATTCCCGCGGCGCGAATGCGCCCGAGTTATGCATTTCGTTTCGCCCAAAGAAAATAGAGGGCGCGGGAAACGCCGGGTGCACGATGCACCCGCAGCCTCGCGTGCGAAAATAAAAAGCACACGAGTTAGTCACCACAGGTTCACCGGAATAACCCGGCGTTTCCCGCGCAATGGTTTTAACGGTTTCCTCCGCGCTCTCCCCGGCGACGAATTCCTCTTGTCACCGTCGTTGCCGGATGAGGGCTGGTCGAACCCGGTTGAGCCGACTTCGCCTCCGACAACTTGACACCAGCAACGGGTGCCAGGACCACACGGCTTTGCCGTCCGTAAATAGCGCCGTTCGTCGGCACGCCTGCCAATCGCTCACGAGCCGAAAAGCTCGCCCTGCAATCACATGGCGCGTGCGACGCTTTCACGTCCACCGCATTCCGTGCCCAACGTCTATGACGATCGCGAAACGCCCCTCTGACGGGCACGGAACGGGCGGGAGTTGCCATGAAACGAGGGGAGATCGGAAGCGATATATTTCTGCAGTCAGGACTGGACGACCCAAATCAGATTGAAATGCTTCAAGAAATTACTGTTTTGGAGCGGACCGTTTTTGAGGTCCAGGAGCAGGGCAAGGCGAACTCACCGATCGGAATGAGATATCGAAGCCTTGTAGGCGCGTCCGGCGGACTTCGCGTACGAAGCTTGCGAGCTAGTATTTTAATTGTAATCTACTTAAGGTAGTAGAAATCGCCTACTAACACGTTTTGAAATCGACGTGTACCAAACACGGGACCTCATTCAAAGCAGTCCGCCATCTCGGGTCTCTGGAGAACGTTCGTGGTTACACCTCACTTCGCCTGAAAACCGGTCAAGATTTGAAGGAACTCGCACAATGAAGCTTAAGTTGCTCTCGGATTCGCAATCGGGGTTCGCTGACCGGGCGTCTCAAGGGGCACTTGATGATCCCTTTTCTTTCGGGGTCTCCAACGAGATTTTGGCCAACTTCATCGCAGGGCATGAAATCGGGAAGCCCCGTGGTGGCCACCAATCAAGGACTATCCACCGCGGCCGCACCAAGTTTTGCCGGATCGACCGTGGCGGTGACCTCGGGCGGCATCACCATCAACCTCTTGTTCGATGCCGCGGCAATGGCTGCGCCGCAAAGTTTCCGGACGGGCATCGAGCAGGCGGCCATTCTGCTGGCCTCCGCGATCACGGATAAGATCATTGTCAATATCGATGTGGATTCCGTTAGCAATAGCAGGGACGCAGGCACTTTCCAACCCGTCGGCATGATGGAAAACTATTTTTCGGTGAGGGAAAACCTGATCAACCATGCGACGCCAGGGGATACGACCTTCAATGCATTGCCCCTGGGTTTACAGGGATGGTCCACCGTTGAGGTGTTTTCTGCTCAGCAGAAACTTTGGCGGACAGCTTAAGATGCAAACGACACCGCCGTTGATGGCATGGTCGTCTTCGGCGCAGACATCGATCCGGAGCTGCTCACCGGCCTGGCGCTGCATGAATTAACGCATGCGCTCGGTCGGGTCCCAGATGCTCAACCGGACATCTTCGATCTGTTTCGCTTTGTCGCCCCCGGCACGCGTTTGTTCGACGGTGATAGCACTGCCCCTGCCGCTTATTTCTCGTTGGACGGAGGCAACACCAGAATTGGCCGACTACGGTCAAACATCTGACGCCAGCGATTTCCTTAATTTGGGGGTGCAAGGGTCGAACGATGCATTCAACGAATTTTATGTTAAAACTACCAGTCAGTTTCTCTCGAGGGTTGACTTGCAACAACTGGATGCCCTCGGCTTCCACGTAACATCGGCAGTCCCGACGCGGTCAATTGAGGCGCACGGCTTCACTAAGCTGGACCAGATTGGAAACTATTATTACCTCGATCCACTACTCTCGGTGGGCGGGGGAGCGGGTCCTGTGTTGAATATCAGAATGACAAATTCTGTAATTCGTGTGCCCGTGGATGCGAGCCAGATGGGCGGCCTTTCGCCGATTGCCGCGGAAGAGATCGGTAGCGCGCTTTATGAAGTAGTCTGGAAAGCCGATGGAGTTGATCAGTATACGGTCTGGAATGTTGATGGCGGCGGTAGCTACCGGTCGACCTTCCTTGATTCTGTCTCGGGCAGTGACATATCGCTGCAGTCGCTGGAAACCAGCTTTTTCCAGGACTTGAACGGCGACGGTTTCATCGGCGTGGCTCCGACGAGTGTGGTCGAAGCGTTTGGATCAACCGAGCTGGACCGGGCTATTAACGATGTCTATTACCTCAATTCAATTGGCGGCGGCGCCGGTCCTTCGTTGGCGTTTGGCGGTGCGGCTGTGGATGTGAGCACTTACGGCGGCTGGGTGCCGATCGGAGCGGAGAAGCTGGCGAACGGCAATTATGAGGTAGCTTGGAACCTCACCGGCACGGACAGTTTTGTTATTTGGACGACTTTTAACAATGGCAACTACATCTCGGATGGGGGCGTGTTGTCGCGCGGCAGCCTTGCTTTGGAATCGGCAGAGACCAGCTTCCAACAGGATCTAAACGGCGATGGTGTGATCGGCGCTACTCCGACCACAACGGTCGAAGCGTTCGGCTCGACCAAGCTGGATCAGGATGGAAACATCTTTTTTCTCGATCCGGTCAACGGCGGTGCGGGCCCCTCTTTTGAAGCTCAGCGGTTCGCCGGTGAATACGAGCGGCTGGGTGTGGTCGCCCATCGGCGCGGAGAAAATGGCGAACGGAAACTATGAAGTCGCCTTTTACAACGTCGGCACAGATAACTTCAGCATTTGGACGACTGACAGCAATGGCAACTACATCTCGGACGGCGGGACATTGTTGCGGGGCAGCCTCGCCTTGGAAACGGTGGAAACCAGCTTCCAACAGGATTTGAACGGCGATGGCGTAATCGGTGTTGCTCCGATCACGGTGGTCGAGGCGTTTGGTTCGACCAAACTGGACCAGGATGGAGATATCTTTTTTCTCGATCCGGTCACTGGCGGTACGGGACCGTCGTTGAAACTTGGCGGTTCGGCCGTGAATGTGAGCGGATGGACGTGGTTGCCAATCGGCGCGGAGCAGATGGCGAACGGGAATTATGAGGTCGCCTTTCGCCTAACTGGCACGAACAGCTTCGACATTTGGACGACTGACAGCAGCGGCAACTACCTTTCAGATGGGGGTGTATTGTCGGGCGCCGGCATCGCTCTGCAATCGGCGGAGGCCAGCTTCCAACAGGATCTAAACGGCGACGGTATCATCGGTGTTGCTCCACCGGTCGGATCGTTTGCATTGATTGACCCGGTTCAGAACAATGTGAGCATTGCCGCAAATCCGACGTCGAACCAGTGCCTCAACTTCTGATTCCGGAATGGCCTTAGCCGGCAATCCGTTCGTATTTCGAACAGAGCTTGGTGCAGGTTCTGTAACGGATCCAGGAAAGATCACTGCCGCTGATGGCGTGAAACTCGATGGCCAGATCGCTCAACTGGTGCAGGCGATGGCGACTTTCTCTACCAGCAGTTCGAGCTTTGATCCACGCAACTTTCGCAGGCTTTCCTCGATCCTGCTTTGCAGAACACGGTCGCAGCAGTGTTAATGAGCCAGCACTAAACGAGTAATCTGACCCGCCAACAGTTCGCTGCCTGGTGGGCTAGATACCGACAACGCTCACGAACTTTCGTAAGGTAGTACAGGCGGGGAATGGAAACCGTACCAGAAGATACGGGCTTGCAGTGTTTGGCGCTTCTGCTGCGATTTCATCAGATCCCCGTTGATCCCGCGCAAATTGCTCATCAGTTCGCCGGTTCGCCGATTGGCGTCTCGGAGATGTTGCGTTGTGCCAAGGATTTGAAGCTGAAGGCCCGGGCGGTGACCGAGAGTTGGTCGGGGCCGATGGGGCTTCCGCTACCGGCAATCATCGAGCGCACCGACAACAGTTTTGCCATTCTGGGCAAGGCGACCGCCGATGACGTTCTGGTGCACGATCCCTCGGTAAACCGTCCCCAAGTCATCAAACGCGCAGATTTCGAGCAGGTCTGGACGGGGCGCGTCGTGTTGATGACCCGGCGAGCTTCGCTCGCCGATCTGGCGCGGCGTTTCGATATCACCTGGTTCCTGCAGGCGATGCACAAGTACCGCCGGCTGCTCGGCGAAGTATTGATTGCATCGTTCTTTCTTCAACTCTTCGGTCTGGTCACGCCCTCTTCTTTCAAGTCGTGACCGACAAGGTCCTGACCCACCGCGGCTATACCACGCTCGATGTCCTGGTGTTCGGTTTGATCACCGTTTCGATCTTTGAGACGGTGCTCGGAGCCTTGCGAACCTACGTCTTTTCTCACACCACCAATCGGATCGATGTCGAACTGGGAGCCCGACTGTTCAAGCACCTGATCGCGCTGCCAATCGCCTATTTCGAGGCGCGCCGGGCGGGTGACTCGGTCGCCCGCGTTCGCGAGCTGGAAAACATCCGTAATTTCTTGACCAGTTCGGCGCTGACGTTGGTGATCGATCTCGGCTTCACCTTCGTTTTTCTGGCGGTGATGTTTTACTATTCGCCGTTCTTGACCTGGATCGTGGTCGGATCTTTCCGTTCTATGTCGCGCTTTCCGCCGGTGTGACGCCGGTGTTTCGACGGCGGCTGGAAAAGAAGTTCGATCGGGGCGCCGAAAATCAGGCCTTCCTGGTCGAGAGCGTGAGCGCCATTCAGACCTTGAAAGCGATGGCGATCGAGCCGCAAATGCAGCGTCGCTGGGAAGAACAACTGGCAGGATATGTCGGCTCCAGCTTCGATGTGCTCTCACTTGGCAATTGGACCAGCCAATTGGTCCAGTTCATCAGCAAGATCGTCACTGCGCTGACGCTTTATTTTGGGGCGCACCTGGTGATCGAGGGCCAGCTCACGGTCGGCGAGCTCATCGCCTTCAATATGTTGGCCGGCCGGGTTGCGCAGCCCGTGTTGCGCCTCGCGCAACTCTGGCAGGATTTCCACCAAGCCCGGGTGTCGGTCGCAAGGCTCGGCGACATCCTGAATACCACGCCGGAGCCGGCCTTCAGCGCCGGACGCGCAGCGCTTCCCGCGATCCGGGGCGAGGTGACCTTTGACCACATCAACTTCCGCTATCGGGTCGACGGCCCGCTGGCGCTGCATGATGTCTCGTTGAAGGTTTCGGCAGGCCAGGTGGTCGGAATCGTGGGTCCCTCAGGTTCCGGGAAATCTACCCTGACCAAGCTCGTCCAGCGGCTGTACGTGCCCGAGGGCGGCCGCATCTTGATCGACGGCATCGATTTGACGGTCGCCGATGTGGCGTGGCTGCGCCGTCAGATCGGCGCGGTGCTGCAGGAGAACGTGCTGTTTAACCGCTCGATCCGCGAGAACATCGCGCTCGCCGATCCCGGCATGGGGATGGAACGGGTGATGGCTGCGGCGGAGCTCGCGGGAGCCCACGAATTCATTCTTGGGCTGCCGGACGGATACAACACGATGGTTGGCGAGCGCGGCGCGAGCCTTTCGGGGGCAGCGCCAGCGTATCGCCATTGCCCGCGCGCTCATCACCAATCCCCGAATTCTTATCTTCGACGAGGCAACCAGCGCGCTCGACTATGAGAGCGAAAACATCATTCAGCGCAACATGCGCAAGATTTCCGCTGGAAGGACCGTGTTCATCATTGCGCACCGGCTCTCGGCGGTCCGCCACGCCGATCGCATCATCACGATTGAAGCGGGGCGGCTCGTGGAAGATGGGACCCACGACGAACTCATGAAGAAAGCCGGTCGCTACGCCATGCTTCATCAAATCCAGGCCGGGTTACATGTCGTCAGCTGAGACAGTGGAAAAGAAGGTGCGGCTCGATCTGCTCGCTTTTGTGCGAAACCGGGAGCGACACGGCGCGCCAATTCCTTCCGGCGGCCCTGGAAATCCTGGAAACACCGGCGTCGCCAATCGGCCGAACCATTGCCGCGACCATTATCCTCTTCTTCTCGATCGCGATCGCCTGGGCCAGCTTTGGGCACGTCGATATCGTCGCCACCGCTTCGGGCAAAATCGTCCCCACAGGACGGACGAAGACAATTCAACCGCTCGAAACCGGCATCGTATCCGCCATTCATGTCCGGGACGGCGACAAGGTTACGGCCGGCCAGGCGCTGATCGAACTCGACCGAACCGTCACCCAGGCCGAGCGCAAACGGGTGGAGCAGGATCTATTCCTCAGCCAGCTCGATGTGGCGCGCCTTAGCTTCATTGCACGACAGTTTCGAACTCGCTGTCCACTCCCGCTGATATCGTTGCGCCGGCCGGGCTCTGCTGAACGAGATGTCGCAAGGACGAGATCGGCGATGCGGGCGCAGGCTTCCGAGCAGATTGCGAAAATGGCGGCGCTCGATCAACAAATCGAACAGAAGCAGGCCGAAGCACAGTCGATCTCGGCGGCCATCGCCAAGATCGAGGCCTCGCTGCCGCTCTGGTGAAGAGGCGGCCACAATCCGCCGTAACGCCATGGAAATCCAGTATGGCAATCACATTGCCTATCTCGATGCGCAGACACATCTCGTCGATCAGCAGAATGAACGCTTCGTTCAGCAACGCAAGCTCGTGGAGATCGACGCTGCGCGCCGAGGCTCTCGAAAGGCAACTGGGGCAGACCAAATCGGGATTCGAACGGCAGGTCCTGAGCGATCTTTCTGATGCTCAAGAAGAAAGTCGACGAATTCAGCCAGGACTTCATCAAGGCCGAGCGAAAGATGAACGAACAGATTTTGCGCTCACCGATCGATGGTACCGTCCAGCAGTTGGCCCTTCACACGGTCGGCGGTGTCGTGACCCCGGCGCAGCAGTTGATGCTGGTGGTGCCGGCTGACAGCAAGCTGGAAGCCGAAGCGATGATCTCGAACCGCGATGTCGGATTCATCAGCGAAGGGCAGGCGGCCGAGGTCAAGATCGACACATTCAACTTTACCCGCTACGGGCTGATTGAGGGCAAAGTCGTCAGTGTATCGCGCGACGCGATCGTAAAGGACAAGCCGCAGGACTCGTCGTCTGGGGGCAAAAGCGGTGGTGCGTTGTCGGAGTCGAGCGAGCCCGGCAGGGCAGGAGCTATTGTATTCCGCTCGTATCGCGCTGGATCACACCGACATGCAGATTGATGACAAAGATCGTCGATCTCACGCCGGGGATGGCCGTGACGGTTGAGGTCAAGACAGGAACGCGCCGATCATCGAATATTGTGATGTCGCCGCTGCTGCGCTATCGGCAGGAGAGTTTGAAAGAAAGATAAGCCGCGCCGCGCTTGTGAAGACAACTCAGCACTGTTTCTGCCAGAGCGTTAATCTCGGACATCACCGGCTTCGTCGACACTTCTGGCGCGCTTTGTTTTTCGTATTCAAGGTACCCATGTCCCTCATTGATACCAGCCTGAAAGCAGGAAAATCCCCGGATATCGCTCCGCTCATCCGGGCTACACTTGCTGAACGGATTCTCGGTCAAGCGCGATGGCTCTGATTTTTTTTGCGACCATCGCGGTCTTTTATCTGGCAGCTGGCCTACATGTCTCCGCGCTGCGCGATCTTAGACAGTGCATGTCAATAGGCTTGCTCCCTGATGACATGTTTCAATTATTGCTCCCAGAATATGTCTTCAGCCCGAGGGTGCCGCGGCGGCTGCAGCGGCGATGTTTGCTGTCATCGTTCTTGGTCAGTGTGGCTATGAGCGGACTAGCGACACTGTTTTTTTTGACGGGGAATTATTCGCGCTTAATAATGTCGTGTTTCATGGTTGTTATGAGCCTCCTCATGAACTTCGCGTGTTGGAGGCGGTTTAAAAAATCCTCGCTGTGACCTTGCCCCTTGAACATAATCCAGTTTGAAGTTCACTCTGGCCCATCATGAGGATCAGACCGCCACCTCTAGCTTGCAGTTTGATCTCACCCGCGTGGGGGACGCCGCCGCTTCACGGCGTGGCGGCGCGGGGTTCGGGCGAGGCGGGGACGCAATCGGGTGTCGGGTTCGCGGCGTGCTTTTCGCCGCCGCCTGCGGTCCTCGCGCGAACTCCATCAGCATGCGCAAGGCTTCGACCACCGAACGCTGGCGCACCACGTTGCGACCGACCGCGCCGAAGCGGTGTTCGCGATGCATGATCCGGCCGTCGCGGGCCGCGACAGCGAAATGCACCAGGCCAACGGGCTTGCCGGGTGTTGCGCCGCCCGGACCTGCAATGCCGGTAATCGAAACGGCGAGATCGACGCCGGCCCTCTCCAGCGCGCCGACAGCCATTGCCGTCGCGGTCTCCTTGCTGACGGCGCCGAAGGTCGCAAGCGTTGACGGCTTGACCCCTAGCATCGCGCGCTTGGCCTCGTTGGAATAAGCGACGAAGCCGCGGTCGATCACGTCGGAGGAGCCGGGAATATCCGTGAGCGCGCCGGCGACGAGGCCCCCGGTGCAGGACTCAGCGGTCGCAATGGTCAGCTTGCGCATCCGGCAGAGATCGAGCAGCGAGCGGGACAGGGCGCGGGCGTCGCTGCCGCTCATGGCTCAGGCGCTCCAGCCCGTGTCTTGCCAGGGCAGGCGGATGGTGGCGCTCGCGGTTGCCGCGATGCCTTCCTCGCGGCCGGTAAAGCCGAGCCGTTCGCTTGTGGTCGCTTTGACCGCGATACGCGAAACATTCAGCTCTGTGATCTCGGCAATCCGCGCCCGCATGGTATCGCGCAGCGGGCCGATCTTGGGGCGTTCACAAATCAGCGTCACCTCAAGATTGGCGATGCGCCCGCCGCGCGCGGTCACGCGATCGACCGCATATTTCAGGAAGCGGTCGGATGCCGCGCCCTTCCACTGCGGATCGCTCGGCGGAAAATGCGAACCGATATCGCCGTCGGCCAAAGCGCCGAGAATGGCGTCGACCAGCGCGTGCAGACCGACATCGCCGTCGGAATGAGCCAGAAAGCCTCTGGTGTGCGGGACGCGAACGCCGCAAATCATCAGATGGTCGCCATCGCCGAAAGCGTGGACGTCATAGCCCGTGCCGGTGCGGATATCGCCGAGCATGGCGCCGAGGCGGGCTTCCTCGCGCGCAAAATCTTCCGGTGTCGTCAGTTTCATGTTCGCTAGATCGCCTTCAAAAGTAGCCACCGTCAATCCCGCCCATTCCGCGAGCGCCGCGTCATCGGTGAAATCGCTACGGCCGTCGCGCGCCGCGCGGCGATGGGCATCGAGGATAACATCGAACCGGAACGCTTGCGGCGTTTGCGCGATGCGCAGCCGCGCGCGCTCGGGCGTTGCTTCGACGTTTCCGCCTGCGTCGATCAGTTTGATGGTGTCCGCAACGGATACAACAGGAACGGCTGCGCCGGTGCGGCCGGCAGCCTCGATCGCGCGGGAAATCAGCCCTGGCGAAACGAAGGGGCGGGCTGCGTCATGGATAAGAACGACGTCGGGGTTTTGACCGGCAAGCGCTTCAAGTCCCGCATGCACCGAGGCCTGTCGGGTTGCGCCTCCACCGGTCGGCGGCTCATGGCGCAGCCCACGCGTGGCCTCATTGAATGCGGAGACATCGTCAGGATTTAAAACCGGCTGCACGGCATGAATTTGCGGATGCCGGCAGAAGGGCTCCATGGCCCGGAAAATCACGCTCTGTCCGCCGATCCAGCGATATTGCTTTGGTCCGCCGACGCCGGCACGAAGACCGCGACCGGCCGCGACGAGGATGGCTGCGTTTCGTTGCGATTTCGTCATGGAACTCAAATATTGATGGGTTTGGTTGGAGGGCGCCGGTCGCGCACTGCCCTTACCACGCCATGACCCCCGATACAGAGCGATGGCACTGAAAAGCGCGGGTTGCTGCACTGCACTTGCGCTTGTCCTGGGAAGTGTCTAAAGCGTAGGCATGCGGCTTGACTGCACAAGAATTGTGCGCAAAATGGAGATCCGTAGGCGCGATGAGGCGTCCGCCCGAGAAAGAGCGACTTGTGACCGGCTCCGTAACCCCCAGACCTAAGCCATTGAAGATAGGCGATATTCAGATCGCCAACCGTGTTCTTCTGGCGCCGATGTCCGGCATTACCGATACGCCGTTTCGGCGCTTGGTGTCCGTGCTCGGGGCGGGGTTGGTCGTATCCGAGATGACCGCGAGCAACGACCTCGTCAACGGTCGGCCGATGTCCGTTCTGCGCTGCGAAGCGACCGGAATTGGCCCTCATGTAGTCCAGCTCGCCGGTTGCGAAGTGAAATGGATGGCAGAGGGCGCGAGAATCGCTGAGGCCGCCGGTGCGGATATCGTCGACATCAACATGGGCTGTCCGGCGCGCCATGTGACGGGCGGCCAATCCGGCTCGGCGTTGATGCGCGACCTGGATCACGCGTTGAAGCTGATCGAAGCCACGATATCGGCCGTCAAAATACCCGTGACGTTGAAGATGCGGCTGGGCTGGGACGATTGCTCACGCAACGCGCCGGAATTGGCGCGTCGTGCCGAATCTGGCTGGCGTGCGGCTGATTGCGGTACACGGCCGTACGCGATGTCAGTTCTACAAGGGCGAGGCTGACTGGGGTGCTGTGCGCGCCGTCAGGGAAGCAATTTCGATCCCGCTCGTCGTCAATGGCGACATTACCTCGTTCGAGACGGCGCTGTCCGCCCTCGAACTGTCCGGCGCCGATGCCGTCATGATCGGGCGGGGCGCACAGGGCCAGCCTTGGCTTCCCGGGCAGATCGGTCGCCGGCTCGAAGGCGGCAAGGCCGAATTCGCGCCAACCCCGGCCCAGCAACTCGAATATATCCGGACGCTCTACGAAGAGGTTTGCCTTCACTACGGATTGCGCGTCGGACTTCGCCATGCGCGCAAGCATGTTGGTTGGGCATTGGAGATCGCCGCCCAATGCAGCCGCGCTCCTGCGCAAACTCTGAAGGCCTGGCGTCAGAAAATTCTTACGTCGGATGATCCGCGTCGGGTGCACGAATCCCTGAAGGACGCCTTTGACGATTTTGCCTGGAGTGCTGCTGCATGACCTCAGCCGCAGAACATCGCCGGTCGCTACCGTCGGACGGCGAGGCCATCCTCAATGCATTGCCCAACCCGGTACTGCTTATCGGTCCCGACGGCAAAATTGTGGACGCCAATATCGCCGCGGAATCATTTTTCGAGATCTCGACGCAGTTCCTGCGACGTCAGTCGCTGAAGGAGCTGGTGCCGTTCGGCAGCCCCTTGCTGGCATTGATCGATCAGGTGCGGTCCTCCGGGTCGCCGGTCAATGAATACAAGGTTGATCTCGGCACCCCTCGCATGGGCGGCGATCGCCACGTCGACTTGCACGTCGCGCCCCTCACCGAACGCCCCGGGCATATCGTGGTGATGCTGCAGGAGCGGACCATCGCGGACAAGATGGACCGGCAGTTGACGCACCGGAGCGCCGCGCGTTCGGTCATCGCGCTTGCCGCGATGCTTGCTCACGAAATCAAAAATCCGCTGTCGGGCATCCGCGGGGCGGCGCAATTGCTCGAACAGGCGGCCTCTCCGGAAGACCGCATGCTGACGCGGCTGATCTGCGATGAAGCGGACCGCATCGTCACGCTGGTCGATCGCATGGAAGTGTTTGGCGACGACAGGCCGGTGGCGCGCGGTCCGGTCAACATTCATTCAGTGCTCGACCATGTCAAACGGCTCGCGCAATCGGGTTTCGCCCGCAACATCCGTTTTGTCGAAGACTACGATCCGTCACTGCCGCCGGTGCTGGCCAATCAGGACCAGTTGATCCAGGTATTTCTCAATCTGGTCAAAAACGCTGCGGAAGCCGTGGTCGATCTTGGCACCGATGCGGAGATACAGCTCACAACGGCATTCCGGCCGGGCGTGCGGCTATCGGTGCCGGGCAAGAAATCGCGGGTATCCCTGCCGCTGGAGTTTTGTGTGAGGGACAACGGGTCCGGCGTGCCGGAGGATTTGCTGCCAAACCTGTTCGATCCCTTTGTTACGACCAAGCAGACCGGCAGCGGGCTCGGGCTCGCCCTTGTCGCGAAAATCGTCGGCGATCACGGCGGCATCATCGAATGCAAGTCACAGCCACGCAAGACCACCTTTCGCGTACTGCTGCCGATGTTCAATAGCACAACACAATTCGACCATGGCAATCGCGATGACGTCTCAGGGACGCCATCGCGTGCCTCGCAGGACGCAAGATGAGGAACGACAATGCCCGCAGGTAGCATACTTGTAGCCGATGACGACACCGCGATACGCACGGTGCTCAATCAGGCTCTCTCGCGTGCCGGATACGAAGTTCGGCTGACCGGGAACGCGGCAACGCTGTGGCGTTGGGTAAGCCAGGGCGAGGGCGATCTGGTCATCACCGATGTGGTGATGCCGGACGAGAATGCGTTCGACCTTTTGCCGCGCATCAAAAAGATGCGGCCGAACCTTCCGGTCATTGTCATGAGCGCTCAAAACACCTTCATGACCGCGATCCGCGCTTCAGAGCGCGGCGCGTACGAATATCTACCAAAGCCGTTTGATTTGAAGGAACTGATCGCGATTGTCGGCCGCGCGCTGGCCGAGCCGAAGGAGCGAGTTACAAGCGCGGCCGATGAAAACGAATTCGATTCGATTCCGTTGGTCGGCCGTTCGCCCGCCATGCAGGAAATCTATCGCGTGCTGGCGCGGCTGATGCAGACGGATCTGACCGTGATGATCTCCGGCAAATCCGGCACCGGCAAGGAATTGGTGGCGCGCGCGCTGCACGACTACGGCAAGCGGCGGAACGGCCCGTTCGTCGCCGTCAACATGGCGGCAATCCCGCGCGACCTCATCGAGTCGGAGCTGTTCGGCCATGAGCGCGGCGCGTTCACCGGAGCGAATACGCGCGCCTCCGGTCGCTTCGAGCAGGCCGAAGGCGGGACGCTTTTCCTGGACGAGATCGGCGACATGCCGATGGAGGCGCAAACGCGATTGCTCCGGGTGCTACAGCAGGGTGAGTACACAACCGTGGGCGGCCGCACGCCGATCAAGACCGACGTGCGCATAGTCGCCGCCAGCAACAAGGATTTGCGCATCCTGATTCAGCAGGGGCTCTTCCGGGAAGATTTGTTCTTCCGTTTGAATGTAGTGCCGCTGCGCTTGCCGCCGCTACGTGAGCGGATCGAGGACCTTCCCGACCTGATCCGACACTTCTTTGCACTCGCGGAAAAGGACGGCTTGCCGCCCAAGAAGCTGGACACATTGGCGGTGGAGCGGATGAAGCAGCACCGCTGGCCGGGCAATGTGCGCGAACTTGAAAATCTGGCCCGCCGGCTCGCTGCCTTGTATCCGCAGGACGTGATCACCGGCTCGGTCATTGACGGCGAGTTGGCCCCGCCGATTATCGCCTCGGGAGCTGGGGTGCAGCTTGGGGTGGACAACCTTGGGGGCGCCGTGGAGGCCTACCTGTCGTCGCACTTCTCGGGCTTCCCCAACGGCGTGCCGCCGCCGGGGCTCTATCATCGCATCCTCAAGGAGATCGAGGTGCCGCTGCTCACCGCGGCACTTGCGGCGACGCGCGGCAACCAGATCCGGGCGGCGGACCTGCTCGGTCTCAACCGGAACACGCTCCGGAAAAAGATCCGGGATCTCGACATTCAGGTTTACCGGAGCGGCGGCTAATCCGTTTCGATCTACGTAGTTACACGCAGTAAAAGGCATTCCGCAGCGTTACACGCCGCGGAATTGTCGCAATTCGGCAACAATGTGATATGAATGCATCACTCCGCCCCGGGGCGGACACCCCATGCGATCAGCATCACCTTGCCGGAATGACCAGCGCAGACACCTCGGCACCACCGTTCGATCCGTCGCTCGCTGAATCCAAGGGGTCCTCCTTGTGGAGATTCCTGGCGCCGTTAGCGGTGGGCCTGGCCCTGCTTTCAGCTTTTCTGAGCTTCGTGGTGCTGACCGGCCTGACCCGGATCGAGCCGACCCGCGAGGTCGTCAGCTCCTTCCTGTTGATCAACGCGGCCACGATCCTGCTACTCGTCGGCATCATCGTCCGCGAGGTCTGGCAGATGGTTCAGGCCCGCCGCCGCGGACGGGCGGCGGCCAGGCTTCACGTGCAGATCGTTAGCCTGTTTTCCGTCATCGCGGTGCTACCGGCCGTGTTGGTGGCTATCGTCGCCAATGTGACCATCGACCGCGGTCTCGACCGGCTGTTTTCAGGCCCGACCCGCGAGGTGATCCAGAATTCGCTGACTATTGCCCGCGCCTACATGGACGAACATGCGCGTCTCATACGCGGCGACATTATCGGCATGGCCAACGACATCGCTCACTCCCGGCCGCTGTTCGACCAGGACCGTGCCACGTTCCGCGAGCTTCTGACCGCAAACGCGGCGTCGCGCAATTTGCCGGGAGCGATGCTGATCGACAAGGACCGAAATATCCTCGAGAGCGCGCAAACCGGTATCCAGCAGTCCTTTACGACGCCAGCGCCCGAGTTCTTGAGCAACGTCAATGAAACCGAGCCGCAGATCGCGGTCTTTCCCGAAGCGAATTACGTCGCGGCCGTGATCAGACTGCGCGCGTTCAACGACACGTTTCTCTACGTGGCGCGTCTGCTCGATCCCCGTGTAGTTGCGCAGCTCACGCAAACTCAGGCAAGCGTCGCCGAATATGCCGAGATGGAGTCGCGCCGGCTCGGCGTTCAGGTGGCGTTTGCCCTGATGTTCGCCGTCATAGCGCTGACCATCTTGATGGCTTCAGTTCTCATTGGTCTGAATTTCGCGAACTGGCTGGTGGCGCCGATCCGGCGGCTGATGAGCGCCGCCAATATCGTCTCGACCGGCGATCTGCATGTGACAGGTTCCCGTGCATCAGTCGGAGGGTGATCTCGCGCAACTTGGCGAAACCTTCAACAAGATGACACAGGAGCTGCGCACGCAGCGCGACGAGCTGGTCAGCGCGAGCGACGTCATAGATAGCCGCCGCCGGTTTATCGAGGCGGTTTTGTCCTCGGCCAGCGCCGGCATCATCGGCGTAGATGCCTCGGGCAACGTCGGCATTCTCAATCGCTCGGCTGAGAAGCTAATCGGTCATGCCGAATCCGAGACGCTCGATCATCCCTTGTCCGACGTGCTGCCCGAGCTTGACGAAATGATGAAAACCGCGCGGGAGGGCACTCAACGGCTGGTGCAGGGCCAAATCACGATCACGCGTGAAGGCCATGAGCGGAATCTGTCTGTTCGCGTCAGCGCGGAAAAGACGAGCCATTCACGAGACAGCTTCATCATCACCTTGGACGACATCACCGACCTGGTCTCGGCACAACGGACCTCGGCGTGGGGCGATGTCGCGCGTCGCATCGCGCACGAAATTAAAAATCCTTTGACGCCGATTCAACTCTCGGCCGAACGCATCCGCCGTAAATTCGGCAAGGTCATCACCGAGGACAAAGCCGTATTTGAGCAATGTACCGACACCATCGTGCGGCAGGTCGATGAAATCAGGCGAATGGTCGATGAGTTCTCGCGCTTTGCGCGGATGCCGAAACCCGTGATCGAGGGCGAGGACGTCGCCGACACCGTGCGTCAGGCCGTGTTCCTGATGAAGGTCGCGCATCCCGAGCTCGATATCCTCGCCGACATCAGGGAAGATCCATTGAAGGCTCAGTTCGATCGCCGGCTGATCTCGCAGGCGCTGACAAACATCATCAAGAACGCAACGGAGGCGATCGAGCAGGTTCCTGCGCAGGAGCTAGGGAAGGGCCGTGTCGACGTTATCGCCGCGCGCGAGAACGACGACATCATCATCGATGTAGTCGATAACGGCATCGGTTTGCCAAAGGTGGCCCGGGCGCGCCTGCTTGAACCCTACGTAACGACGCGTGCAAAGGGGACGGGGCTTGGGCTCGCGATTGTCGGCCGCGTGCTCGAGGATCATGGTGGACGGATCGAACTGAAAGATGCCGCCGATCTCCGGCCGGGACAACGGGGAGCCTGGATGCGGCTCCGGTTCGCGCAGTCAGGCCACGCCTCGAAAGTGGAAGTTTTCGAAAAGGCCACCGGGGCAGAGGCGCAGGCATCGGAAACAAAGCGTCCGGAGTCCGGAACCGCGGACCCAGATGCGACGACTAACAACGAAGCAAAAATTGAAGCCGCGACAGGCGGTCAATGAGACAGGGCGCGACCCATGGCAAATGACATTCTGATCGTGGATGACGAAGCCGATATCCGTGATCTGGTGGCCGGTATTCTTGATGACGAGGGATTTTCGACCCGAACTGCGCGTGACAGCGATTCGGCGCTGGCCGAAATCTCCAATCGCCGGCCACATCTCGTGTTTCTAGACATTTGGCTGCAGGGCAGCAAGCTCGATGGTTTGCAGTTGCTCGAACAGATCAAGCGTGACCACGCAGACCTGCCGATCGTGATGATCTCGGGACATGGCAACATCGAAACCGCGGTCGCGGCGATCAAACGCGGCGCTTATGATTTCATCGAAAAGCCTTTCAAGTCCGACCGATTGATCCTGGTGGCGACAAGGGCGCTGGAGACCTCTCGACTGAAGCGCGAGGTGAAGGAGCTCAAGCAGCTCGCGCCGGCCGCCAGTATTCTGACCGGGCGTTCACCGTGCATGAATCAATTGCGTCAAACCATTGACCGCGCCGCCAAGGCGAACAGCCGCATTCTCATCGTCGGGCCGTCCGGCTCGGGCAAGGAATTGGCTGCTCGCACGCTGCACAATGCGTCCAGTCGCGCCGAGGGACCGTTTATCGTCATCAACGCTGCCGCAATCACCCCGGAGCGCATGGAACTCGAGTTGTTCGGCATCGAGCATTCCAATGGAGATCAGCAACGCAAGCCGGGTGCACTGGAAGAGGCGCATGGCGGTACGCTCTTCATAGATGAAATCGGCGACATGCCGCGGGAAACCCAGAACAAGATTCTGCGGGTGCTGGTCGATCAGACCTTCCAGCGTTCAGGGGGAACCGCCAAAGTCCATGTCGACGTGCGCATCGTTTCCTCGACCGCGCGCAACCTCGAAGAGGAGATCGGTGCCGGCCGCTTCCGCGAGGATCTCTACCACCGGCTCTCGGTGGTGCCGATCAGGGTGCCTCCGCTCTCGGAACGCCGCGAGGATATTCCGGAACTGATCGATTATTTCATGGACCAGATTTCCGCCGCAACGGGTCTGCCGAAGCGCCAAATCGGACAGGACGCGATGGCCGTTCTGCAGTCGCACGTGTGGCCAGGCAACGTCCGACAGCTCCGCAACAACGTCGAGCGCGTCATGATTTTGGCCGGCGGCGGTCCGGAAATCATCATCACCGCAGACATGCTGCCGCAGGACGTAGGGTCGATGGTTCCTGCAATGCCGACCAGCAACAACGGTGAACACATCATGGGCCTGCCGCTACGCGAAGCGCGCGAGGTGTTCGAGCGCGACTATCTGATTGCCCAGATCAGCCGATTTTCCGGCAACATCTCGCGTACCGCGGAATTCGTCGGCATGGAGCGCTCCGCGCTGCATCGCAAGCTCAAGGCGCTGGGCGTGGGTTGACCCTGATTGCCGCTAATTCATGCATTTGCTTGAGAGTTTGAGAGCATTTCCAGAGAAATGCACCTGTCTGCCTATGGACTGGCTCGCGAACTGGCTTGCCTAAAAACGTTGCCTGCCTTTAAATCGCCAAGCTGCACCCTCGGAGGGGGATCTCATGGGGAAAGGCGGCAGCCGGGGACACTCCGCTTAGAGGGCTGCCATCGGTTCAATAAAAAGAAGCACAGCGGGATAACAAAAATGGCGGCAGACCGCGCACAAAACCTACAAGATACCTTCCTTAATCACGTTCGCAAAACCAAGACGCCACTGACAATCTTTCTGGTCAATGGAGTGAAGCTGCAGGGAATAGTCACGTGGTTCGACAATTTCTGCCTGCTGCTTCGGCGCGACGGTCATTCGCAGCTTGTCTACAAGCACGCGATCTCGACCATCATGCCGGGGGCTCCGATCCAGTTGTTCGAAGGCGGCGAGGATGCACCGGCTTGAGAGTGATCTGATTGGAAACCCGGGATATCGAAGGGGGCACTGACCGTCCAAGGTCAGCAGGGGCTACCGAAAGCGGGCGGGTGATTGTCATCGGCCCCTATCTGCGGACGCGCCACGGCGATGCCGAGGCGTCATCGGATAACCGTGGCTTGCGCGATCAGCAGGCGCGGCTGGACGAAGCAGCCGGACTTGCGCGCGCCATCGATCTTACCGTCGCGGAAGCGCTGGTCGCGCCGGTCACCCGGATTCGGCCCGCAACTTATCTCGGCAAGGGCAAGGTCGAGGAGATCTTGGGCCTTATCAGCGGACACGCGATCGAGCTTGTCGTGATGGACTGCGCATTGTCGCCGATCCAACAGCGCAACCTTGAGAAGGCCTGGAACACCAAGGTGCTGGATCGCACCGGGCTCATTCTGGAAATCTTCGGCCGACGCGCCAAAACACGGGAAGGCGCGCTGCAGGTCGAACTTGCGCATCTCAACTATCAACGCAGTCGATTGGTTCGGTCATGGACGCATCTCGAGCGTCAGCGCGGCGGCTTCGGGTTCATGGGCGGCCCTGGCGAAACCCAGATCGAGGCCGACCGCCGCCTGATCGGGGACCGCATCGCGCGGCTTGAGAGCGAGCTGGAGAAAGTTCGGGCAACGCGCCGGTTGCACCGCGCCGGGCGCCAGCGCGTGCCCTATCGCGTGGTCGCGCTGGTCGGCTACACCAACGCCGGAAAGTCGACGCTGTTCAACCGCTTGACCCGCTCCGACGTGCAAGCAGCCGACATGCTTTTCGCGACGCTGGACCCGACGTTGCGTTCGCTCAGCCTGCCACATGGTGGCAAGGCGATGCTCTCAGACACGGTCGGTTTCATTTCAAACTTGCCGACGCAATTGGTCGCGGCGTTTCGCGCGACGCTGGAGGAAGTGCTGGAAGCCGACGTCATCCTCCACGTCCGGGACATCTCGCATGAAGATGCTGAGGCGCAGGAGCGGGACGTCGACGCCGTGCTGCGGCAACTCGGCATCGATCCGGACGCGGGCGCGCGAATCCTCGAAGTCTGGAACAAGATCGATCGCTTCGATCCCGAGGAGCGCAACAATCTGCGCAATATCGCGGCCCGTCGCTCGCCCGATCGTCCGTGCTTGCTGGTATCGGCCGCAACCGGGGAGGGGGTTGAGGAATTGCTCGCCGCAATCGAGGAACGGCTGGCGAAGACCCGTATGACCCTCGATTTGTCGATCGATGCCTCAGATGGCGCCGGCATCAGCTGGCTGCACCGGAATGCGGAGGTGCTCGAGAAAAAACTTCACGACAACAGGTTCGAGATGACGGTGCGCGTCGACGAAACCAAACGAGATATCGTGGTCAACAAATTCGACGCGGTGCCGCATCCGGTTTAGCCGCGACCCGGCCCGGCAAACGCCGGCCGAACACGCACCCAGCTCTATTCCGCGCGCTTCGCCTCGTTCCACAACGCGTCCATCTCCGTCAGGGATGCCTGTGTGATCGCGCGTCCTTGCGCGGCAAGGGCACGCTCGATAAAGGCGAAGCGGCGTTCAAATTTGGCATTGGTGCTTCGTAGCGCCGTTTCCGGGTCGGCTCCCACATGCCGAGCAAGATTGACAAGAGCGAACAGGAGATCGCCGGTTTCGTCGGCGAGCTCATCGGCGTTGCGACTGTCGAGCGCTGCTTCGATCTCGTCGGCTTCCTCGCGGATCTTGTGCAGCACCGCGCGCGGATCGTTCCAGTCGAATCCGACTGACGACGCCTTGCGCTGCAACTCCATCGCCCGCGTCAACGCCGGCTGACCCGCCTTGACGCCCGACAGCAGCGATTTGGGCGCGGCTTGTTGCGCCGGCCGCAGCGCTGCCCGTTCCGCTTTTTCTTCGGCCTTGATGCGTTCCCATGCGCTCTTTACACCCGCCGGTGTGATGCGGCCGTTCTGGTCGGGGAAGACGTGGGGATGCCGGCGGATCATCTTGCGCGTGATCGACTCGACTACATCGCCGAACGAAAACGCATTCTGCTCCTGCGCCATGCGAGCGTGATACACGACCTGCAGCAAAAGATCGCCAAGCTCGTCACGCAGGTCGTCGAGATCCCCGCGCGCGATGGCGTCCGCGACTTCGTACGCTTCCTCGATTGTGTAGGGGGCAATTGTCGCGAAGTTCTGTTCGAGGTCCCACGGGCAGCCGCCGTCGGGTGTTCGAAGCTTGGCCATGATTTCGAGCAGGACGGAAATGTCGCGGGAAGGGGTCATCGATCTACCAAAGCCGGAGAGGACCTGGAGGTTTATGCCGCAAGAGGTAGAACGATCCCAGCGAAACCCCGGTTGGTCGTTGATTTTCCACCGGTTGGCCACGGGATCGATGGATGCTAAGGGCAGGGGATGAGCGTTTCATTGCAGTCTGACACCGCTCTGGTGTTGTTTTCCGGCGGACAGGATTCGACAACCTGTCTCGCATGGGCGCTGACCCATTTTGCGCGGGTCGAAACCATTGGGTTCGACTACGGCCAGCGCCACGCGATAGAGCTTGAGTGCCGCGATGCTCTGCTTGGCGGCATCAAGTCATTGCGATCCGAATTCGCCAAAAGGCTCGGCGAGTGTCACACCCTGCAGATTCCGACACTAGCCGCGATATCAGACACCGCGCTGACGCGGGACGTCGCGATCGCAATGGGCAAGGATGGGCTGCCCAACACCTTTGTGCCCGGCCGCAACCTGGTGTTTTTGACATTTGCGGCGGCGCTCGCCTATCGGCGCGGCATCCGCCACATCATCGGCGGAATGTGCGAAACCGACTATTCCGGCTATCCGGATTGCCGCGATGAAACTGTCCGGGCGCTTGGGACCGCGCTTAATCTCGGCATGGCAACCCAATTCGAGTTGCACACGCCGCTCATGTGGCTGGACAAGGCCGCCACGTGGAAACTCGCGCACGAATTGGGCGGGGCAGGGCTGGTGGAGTTGATCCGCGAACATTCGCACACCTGCTATCTCGGTGAGCGCGGCGCGCGCCATGAATGGGGCTATGGCTGCGGCGAATGTCCGGCCTGCGCGCTGCGCGCAAAGGGCTGGCGGGAATATACAGGCAGCACTGGCTAGAGCGTTTCGAGCGAAGTGGACCCCGGTTCGCGCGAAGAAAATGCGAAGACAAAAGGCCAGAGTCCGGTTCTGATTCAGTTAGAACCGATAAGACTCTAGCCCGTAAAATCTTCGGGCTTGAGCTCGATCGGCAGACCATGCGGCGTCCGGTCGGCGGCGTGATCCCAGGCATTGCGATATCGATGCAGGGCTTCGGAGGAGGTGACGCCCTTTGCAGCGACTAGACCTTCCAGCGTGCTGAGCCAATGGCGGTAATAGGTTTCACCGGTATCGGGATCGCCCGCGGCTTGCGCGCGTTTGATTTCCTGGGCGAGCGCAGCGGCCCATTCATTCCAGGAGAACAGCCCACCCTCATGCAGCGCGAGTGCCATCGCAAACGCCTGCGCCTCCCAAGGTTCGCGAAACACAGGACCATCATCGTCGCGGGGTATTCCCGGCACGGCCGCGGTCGCGCGCACGGCAGCTGCGTCCATCATGCTGCCTCCAGATACGGCTCGAACGCATCGATGGATATCTTCACGGTCGGGTCGGAATCCTTCCCCCATAAGTCGGGCCCGTCGAACACCACGGTGTAGAGCCATTGCGGGTTTTCGCCGGCCCCCGTTGCAGCCGAGTCCGGGAACACCTGGCAGCCGTGATCGCGCTCGACGATGCCGATATGACCGCGCACGTACCTTGGCAGACGGGTGTGCGTCAGCGGGTGAATGTTCTTGGCGCGCACACGGTCGCCGGGCTTGAATTTTGCTGGAGCGCTCGCCGAGCGACTAAACTTGCCGCGCACCATAGTCTTCTCGACAGCTTCCGGCGTGAGCTTTCCAGGCTTGAGCGGCAATGGTGGCTGCACGGCGTGCCCGGTCGCGAGTTCCTGGGCCGATACGAAGCCTTTGTCGAGCAGCAGGTCTTCGAGCCCGAGCAGCCACTTTTTGTAATACGAACTACTGAGATAGACGTGGGGCGGCAGGTACTCCCGGTAGTGTCGCGACATATCGATGTTGAAGGCGCCGGCAGCGCCCATCGCACGCACCATAGCCAGCACGCGCGATTCCCACATAGCGTGAAACATCGGCTCGTTCGGTTCCGGTTCGACCTTGCCGAAACCGTCCATACCGCCCATGTCGTGGACGCCGTTCACGACGGCGCTCGCGGCGTCTTGGGAAATCCAGTGCCGATCATTGAATCGCGCGTCACGAGTTCGGCAAGCTGCTGCTCGCTCCAGCCTTCGGTGCCTTCAGGGCGCATTGGCAACACCAGAAAGCGCGTCTCGGCTGTCGAATCCCAAACCCTTATTTCGGTCTCCTTCGGCAGTACCGCGCCGAAATCGGCGAGGACGCCGCGCGGGTCTTTCACGGCGCGTGATCGGTACGGTGCAGCCTTGTACCAGACCGGAGGCAGCCCCAGCATCTCCCAAGGATAACAGGAGCACAGGGTGCACACGACCATGTTGTGACGTTGTGGCGTGTTCTCGACGACGACGAGGTGGTCACCGACCCGGCTGACATGACCGAGCGTGCTCACGGCCTTGGTACCATCAGCCAGAAGGGCCTGCTTGAATGAAGGGTCCGTCCATGCCTTGGCGACGACCAGCGCACCATTGTGCGGGCCGATCTTTGTCTCGTAGGCCTGGATTATGGCGTCCAGCGCGGCCGGATCGATATAGCCCTTTTCGGTCAAAATGGTCTCGAGCGCCCGTACACGCAATTCGGTCTCGGTGAGTTCCGAATGATCGTCTTCATGGTGGTGGTGATGGTGGTCGTGATCGGTCATGACGCAAACATAAGCGGATTATTTCGACCGTGTCGAGATGTGCAACGCACGCTTGGCGAGGCGTATTCGCGAACGGGTTTGTGCTGTAGCCTCAGCCGAATTTCTCGGGAGGTACGGACGTGGCGGAGTTTGTGAAAATCGAGAAAGGCCATGGACCCGAAGGTCGCATTGCCGTGGTGCGCTTCGATCGACGCGACGGGATCAATGCGCTGTCGCCTGAGGCGCTGCGCCAGCTCACGTCAGCGGCGCGCAGCTTTGAAGACGATGGCGCGACGTCGGTCGTTGTACTCACCGGCAGCGCCGATGCGTTCAGCGCCGGCTTTGACTTGAAGGATCCCGAGGGGCGCGCGCGCCGAGCCATGGACCTAGGCTCCTTGCGTCGGCATTTGAAGTTGGGACCACGCTTGACCCGCGCCTGGCAGGAGATGGAGCAGATTACGATCGGCGCCATCGAAGGTTTTTGCATCGGTGGCGGCGTGGCGCTTGCGGTGTCACTGGATTTTCGCGTGATGGGACGCGATGCGCACATGCGCGTCCCTGAAATCGGCCTTGGCATGAACATGAGCTGGCAGAGCGTGCCGCGCATGCTCCACTTGATAGGGCCGGCCCGCACCAAGCAGGCGGTGATCCTCGCCGACCAGCGCATTTCGGCTGATGAGGCTTATGAATGGGGGCTTGTGGAGGAGGTGGCTGATCCCGGCAAGGCATTCGACACCGCGATGGCGCTTGCCTGGAAGGTCGCCGCTCAGCCGCCACTCTCGGTCGCCATGACCAAAATGACCATCAATCGACTGGCCTATGCGCTTGACGATCTCGCCAGCCATATGGACGTCGACCAATTCGCGCTTGCGAGCCTGACAGAGGACCACAAAGAAGGCGTGGAGGCGTTCCTTGGTCGCCGAAAGCCTCGGTTCAGGGGCCGCTGAAGCCGCGCGATGGTTCGGGCAGGGGTCCCGCGCCCGCTCAGCAGCCGGCTTCATGGCCGGCTGCAAGCCATGCCAGATGCGATCTCACGCCTTCCATTGCGCGCCACCGATCGCCCGGCTCGGGCAAATCCAGAGCGCAGCGCGTTGTGTGTGGACTGGAAACGCTGTCGTGTCCTTTGAACGCCGTCCTACATGCCGCGTGTTCGGCTCAAACAGGCTCGAACCGACCAACTGTTTTGGGCCTGTGGTGTGCGAGCAATAGCACCGAACCGGAGAGGCCATTTTCGTGCCCCAAGGCAATCCCAGAGCGGCCAACTGGCGACATCGGTAGGCTGAGCCGAACAAGGCGGATTTGCATAAGGTATATTATGGAACAGTAAGTACCTACATTAACATCAATGGCTTACGCTCATTTCTTGCGAGCCGGGATCCGGTTTGGACGGCACCTCAAGCCTGGCGCAACGGTTCGGTTCTATGCGGCTCAGTCGCGCGCCGGCGCGGCTGCTGCACGTATGAAAGCCGATATTGCCGCCGCAGGCAGACGCTGCAATAAGGCATTCGGTCCACGAATTCGTAAACGACCGGACGGCGCCAGCAAGGCGCGCGTCTCAGAAAAAAATGGGAGGACGCGGATGAGCTTTTCACGACGCATGTTATTGAAGGCATCCGCCGCGTCGGCGGTCCTGGGCGGCATCGGCGCGCCTTGGGTCGCGCACGCCCAATCTGCCGAATTCGTCTACAAGTATGCGAACAATCTGCCGGACACGCATCCGCTAAACGTACGCGCCAGGGAAATGTCGGCGGCGATCAAGGCTGAGACCAATGGCCGGGTCGATCTTCAGATTTTTCCGAACAACCAGCTTGGCTCCGATACTGACATGCTCAGCCAGATTTGTTCCGGCGGGGTCGAGTTCTTCACATTGTCGGGCTTGATCCTGGCGACGTTGGTGCCGGCGGCTTCGATCAACGGCATCGGTTTTGCGTTCCCGGATTATGACACGGTCTGGAAAGCGATGGACGGCGATCTCGGCGCCTATATCCGCGGCGAAATCACCAAGGCCAATCTGGTCGTCATGGACAAGATTTGGGACAACGGCTTTCGCCAGACCACGTCCTCGACGAAGCCGATCAACGGGCCTGATGACCTCAAGGGTTTCAAGATCCGGGTTCCGGTTTCGCCGCTCTGGACGTCGATGTTCAAGGCTTTCGATGCGGCGCCCGCCTCCATCAATTTCAGCGAGGTCTATTCCGCGCTGCAGACCAAGATCGTCGAGGGCCAGGAAAATCCGCTCGCCATCATCTCGACCGCGAAGCTCTACGAAGTGCAGAAGTTCTGCTCGCTGACTAACCACATGTGGGACGGCTTCTGGTTCCTGGCCAATCGCCGGGCCTGGGAGAAGCTTCCTGACGATGTGCGGGCAATCGTCGCTAAACACATCAACGCGGCCGGACTGAACGAACGAGCCGACGTCGCCAAGCTGAATGCCGGGTTGCGGGACGAACTGGCGGGCAAGGGGCTCACCTTCAATCAGCCCAACGTGGCGCCGTTCCGCGACAAGCTACGCTCCGCCGGCTTCTATGCCGAATGGAAAACCAAGTACGGTGAGCAGGCGTGGGGCTTGTTGGAAAAGGCCGCGGGCAAACTGTCGTAGCACTGAGACTTGGCAAACTGAGACTTGGCAATGGTTCAGGCCGAACTGACGCAGGCGGCTGAACGGGCGATAGGGTCCCCTCGCCGCCGCTCGCTGGCCGGCTCCCTCGAGGCATTGCTGGGAACGTTGGTTGAGATTCCGGCGGCGGTCCTCGTCGTTGCCGAAATCGTCATCCTGTTCGCCGGCGTGGTCGCCCGCTACGGTCTGCGCCGGCCGTTGATCTGGTCGGATGAATTGGCGTCAATCCTATTCCTCTGGTTGGCCATGCTGGGAGCCGCGGTCGCGTTCCGGCGCTCCGAGCACATGCGCATGACGGCGATTGTCGCCGCTGGCAAACCTGCGACCCGAGCTTATCTCGATGCCGTTGCGACCTGCGCCGCATTAGCCTTTTTGTTGCTGACCCTCGGGCCGAGTTACGAATACGCCTACGAAGAAAGCTTCATAACCACGCCGGCGCTGCAGATTTCAAACGTCTGGCGCGCCGCTGCCTTGCCGGTCGGCACCTGCCTGATGGCGCTGTTCGCGCTGCTGCGGCTGGCGAGGACCAACGATATCAGGGCGGCGGTCAGTGCGGTCCTGTCGGTCGTTGCGCTCGTTGGGCTGTTCTGGCTGGCGCAAACATGGCTACGGCCTCTCGGCAACCTGAATCTGGTGATTTTCTTTGTGGGTGTGGCCGGGTTCTGCGTCTTCGCGGGGGTGCCGATTGCGTTCGGGTTCGGGCTCGCGATCTTCGGCTATCTCGCGCTGACCACCCGCACCCCGCTGATGGTGCTGGTTGGCCGGATGGACGAAGGCATGAGCCATCTGATCCTGCTCTCAGTCCCGCTGTTCGTGTTCCTTGGACTACTGATCGAGATGACCGGCATGGCGCGGGCCATGGTGGCGTTTCTGGCGAGCCTGCTCGGGCACGTCAGAGGTGGCCTGCACTATGTCCTTGTCGGCGCAATGTACCTGGTTTCCGGGATCTCCGGATCGAAGGCCGCCGACATGGCGGCTGTCGCGCCGGTGCTGTTTCCCGAGATGAAGCAGCGGGGCGCCCGGCCCGGCGATCTCGTTGCGTTACTCTCGGCAACCGGCGCACAGACTGAAACCATTCCCCCAAGCCTCGTCCTGATCACGATCGGCTCCGTCACGGGCGTTTCGATTTCCGCCTTGTTCACCGGCGGCCTGCTTCCCGGCCTGGTGTTGGCGGTCACGCTGTCATCGCTGGTATGGTGGCGCTACCGCCGCGAAGACCTCAGCCATGTTCAGCGCGCGAGCGGCGGTCAGATCATAAGGTCCTTCATCATCGCCCTGCCCGCGCTCGCGTTGCCGTTCGTGATACGGGCCGCGGTGGTCGAGGGGATCGCGACCGCGACCGAGGTTTCCACCATCGGGATTGTGTACGGTTTCATTGTCGGATTGCTGGTTTACCGAGGTTTCGACTGGCGGCGACTGGCGCCCATGCTGATCGAAACGGCCTGTCTGTCGGGTGCTATCCTTTTGATCATCGGCACCGCGACCGGCATGGCGTGGGGACTGACCCAATCGGGGTTCTCCCGGGCCTTGGCTGCGGCGATGACAGGCCTGCCCGGCGGGTCCGCCACTTTTATCGCTGTGTCGATTTTGGCGTTCACGATCCTGGGCAGCGTGCTGGAAGGCATTCCAGCCATCGTGCTGTTCGGGCCGCTGCTGTTTCCGATCGCGCGAGCAGTTGGCGTGCACGAGGTGCATTATGCGATGATCATTATCCTCGCCATGGGGATCGGACTGTTCGCCCCGCCGTTCGGGGTGGGGTATTATGCGGCGTGCGCGATCGGGCGGGTCGACCCCGCCGAGGGCATCCGGCCAATCTGGGGCTACATGCTGGCACTGCTGGTCGGTTTGATTATCGTAGCGATCTTTCCGTGGATCTCGATTGGGTTCCTGTAGGTTATAGAAGAGCGGGAGGTGACCGATGGCCAGTCAGCAAAGTCAATACAAAGTCGGTCTGGATAAGACGCCGGCCAACTACGTGCCGCTCACGCCGCTGAGCTTCATTGCTCGCAGTGCGGCCGTCTATCCCGATCTCGTCAGCACTGTGTACGAAGGCCGCAGCTTTACATGGGCGGAAACCTACGCGCGGTGTCGTTGCTTCGCGTCTTACCTCGCGAGCCGGGGCATCGGCGAAGGCGACACGGTCGCAGCGATGCTTCCGAATATTCCTGCGATGAATGAGTTGCATTTTGCCGTTCCAATGACGGGGGCGGTGTTCAACGCCCTGAACATCCGTCTGGACGCGTCTTCCATCGCATTCCAGCTCGATCATGGCGGCGCTAAAATCATCCTGGTCGATCCGGAGTTTGCGGATGTGATCGCCGAAGCGCTCGCGTTGTTGAAGGGCCCGAAGCCGTTTGTGATCGACGTCGACGATGCGGCCTTTGCGGGCGGTAAGCGCATCGGCGAAATCGAATATGAAATGGCGTTATCACAGGGCGACAGCAGCTTCGCGCCAAGAATGCCCGGTGATGAATGGAACGCCATCGCGCTCAGTTACACTTCAGGGACCACCGGCAATCCGAAGGGCGTGGTCACGCACCATCGCGGCGCCTATCTCAACGCGGTGAGTAATCTTCTAGCCGGCAATCTCGGTCAGCGTCCGGTCTATCTCTGGACCTTGCCGATGTTTCATTGCAACGGCTGGTGTTTCCCGTGGACCGTCGCAGCGTCGGCCGGCGTCAATGTCTGCCTGCGCAAGGTCGATCCCTCCAAGATTTTTGATCTGATCAGACAGCATGGCGTCACGCATATGTGCGGCGCGCCGATCGTTTATAATACGCTGATCAACGCCGCCGATGCGCCAAAACCCGCCGCCGCTCGGCCGGTCGTCGGACTGATCGCAGGCGCGGCGCCTCCGGTCGCCGTCCTTGAAGGTGCCGAACGGATCGGGATCAAGCTGACCCATGTTTACGGCCTGACCGAAGTTTATGGCCCGGCTTCCGTCTGCGCCGAGCAGCCGGGCTGGGACGATTTGCCTGCTGATCAGCGCGCGCAATTGAAGCGCCGGCAAGGTGTGCCCTACCCGCTGGAAGAAGCCGTTACGGTGATCGATCCCGAGACCATGCGCGAAGTACCACGCGATGGGGAAACGATTGGCGAGGTCATGTTCCGTGGCAACATCGTGATGAAGGGTTATCTCAAGAACGAAAAAGCGACGCAGGAGGCGTTTGCCGGCGGCTGGTTTCATACCGGCGATCTCGGCGTGCTCGACGAGCATGGCTACGTGATCATCAAGGACCGCTCCAAGGACATCATCATTTCAGGCGGCGAGAACATCTCGTCGGTCGAGGTCGAGGACGTCCTCTACAAGCATCCCGCCGTGCTGTTTGCGGCCGTGGTGGCCAAACCCGACAAAAAATGGGGCGAAGTCCCCTGTGCCTTTCTCGAACTGAAAGAAGGCGCGCGCACGACTGAGGCGGACATCATCGCGTTTTGCCGCAGCCACATGTCCGGTTTCAAGACGCCAAAGGCTGTGGTGTTCTGCAACATCCCGAAGACCTCGACCGGGAAGATTCAGAAATTCCTTCTGCGCCAACAAGTCGATTCGGCGAAGGCGATTTCGGCGTGAGGTGATTCCGGTCGGCTCTAACGCGAGCCGGATTCACGCCAAGGTGAGCCGCATCCCGTCATGAGCCGGGACCACACCGGCCGGAAGGCTCTGCCGGAGGACCTCGTAATCGAGATCGGAGTGCATGTTGGTAATCACAGCGCGGCGCGGCTTGAAGCGTTCGATCCATGACAGCGCGTCATTGACGCTGAAATGGCTGGGATGTCCTGTGTAGCGCAAGCCGTCGATGATCCAGAGATCGAGATTTTCGAGAAGCGGCCAGCTCTCGGGAGGAATATTGCTGACGTCGGGCGTGTAAGCGCCATTCCCGATCCGATACCCCAACGCCGGGATGCTGCCGTGCGCGAGGATGAAAGCCGATACGGTGACCGCACCGCCCGGCCCCTCAATGGTCCGGCTTTCACCGGCTTCGATCGAATGGCGGTCCAGGATTGGCGGATAATCGCTGCCTTCCGGAGAGATGAAGCAATAGGAAAACCGCGACAGCATGTCTTTCGCGGTGGACTGGTTGAAATAAATCGGAATGCGCCGGCGCTGATGCAGCACCACGGGACGCAGATCATCGATCCCGTGGGTCTGGTCGGCGTGCTCATGGGTCAGGAAAACCGCATCGATGTGATCGACGTTGGTGTCGATCAACTGCTCGCGCAGATCGGGTGACGTATCGATCAGGACGCGAGTGACGCCCTGCTCCGACGCGCGCTCGGCAAGAAGCGAGCAGCGGCGGCGCCGGTTTTTGGGATTATTGGGATCGCACTTGCCCCAGCCGAGCGCGGGACGTGGAACGCCCGCCGACGAGCCGCAACCGAGAATTGTCAGGCTCAGCGTCATGCCGCTGCCTGTGGTGGCGGCGCCTTGGAGAACAATCGGAAGAAATTCTCCGTGGTCAGGCGCGAGATTTCTTCCAGCGAAACCCCGCGCGTTTCCGCCAGCACTTTCGCGACCTCAACGACGTAAGATGGTTCGTTGCGCTTGCCGCGCAATTTGCCGGGCGCGAGATAGGGTGCATCGGTCTCGACCATGATGCGATCGGCCGGCAGTTCGGCGGCGAGTTCGCGCAAGGCTTCCGATTTCTTGAACGTCAGAATACCCGTGAATGAAATCGATAATCCCAATGCAATCGCCTTCATCGCCAGCTCGCGTCCGCCGGTGTAACAATGCAGCACGGCGCGAAACGATCCTTTGGATGCTTCGTCTTCGAGAATGCGGCCGCAATCATCGTCGGCCTCGCGGGTATGAATGACCAGCGGCAAACCGGTGGCGCGGGCGGCGGCGATATGGGCACGAAAGCCGCGCTCCTGCGCCTCCGGCGAGCCGTTCTGGTAAAAATAATCCAGCCCCGCCTCCCCCAGCGCGATCACCTTCGGGTGTTTTGTCAGCTCGATCAACTCGTCCGCGGATATGCCGTCTTCTTCATCGGCGTGATGCGGATGCGTGCCGACCGAGCAGTAAACGTTTGGAAAACGCTCAGCGATCGCCAGCAGGCCGTCAAGCCGCCTCACCCGGGTCGAGATAGTGACAATGCGTCCGATCCCGGCGTCGGCTGCTCTCGCCACGATCGCGTCGAGGTCGTCAGCGAAATCGGGGAAATCCAAATGGCAGTGGCTGTCGACTAGCATCGTTGACAATCAGGCGGCTGAGGGCTCGACGTAACGCGGGAATACTCCAACCGGCGCGGGCAGCATCGAGCCGGCAGCAATGCGCCCGGCTTCCCCAAGCGAGGCGAAGTTGCGCGCGTCCTCCGGTACGCCGAGACTATCCAGAAGCTTCGCCGATGCCGTCGGCATGACTGGCTGGGTCAGAATCGCAACCTGGCGCACGACTTCCGCTGTCACGTACAGAACTGTTTTCTGACGGGCCGGATCGGTTTTGGCGAGCGCCCACGGCGCTTCGCCGGCGAAATATCGGTTGGCTTCCGCCACGACCGCCCAGACCGCATTCAGCCATTGATGAATTTGCTGAGTAGCCATCGCTTCCCGGGCCAGCGCGATCATGCCGTCGGCTTGGGCCAGCATCGCCTTATCGTTTTCGCTGAATGCGCCGGGCTGAGGCAGTACGCCGCCAAGCTGTTTCGCAATCATCGAAAGAGAGCGTTGCGCGAGATTACCGAAATCGTTGGCGAGATCGGCGTTGATGCGCGTCACAATGGCTTCGTGATTGTAATTGCCATCCTGCCCGAACGGCACTTCGCGCATGAAGAAATAGCGCGTCTGGTCGACGCCGTATCGATCGGCAAGGTTGAAGGGGTCGACGACATTGCCGACCGACTTCGACATTTTTTCACCCCTGCTGAACAGGAAACCGTGGGCATAAACGCGCTTTGGCAGCGCGATGCGCGCCGACATCAGGAAAGCCGGCCAATACACGGCGTGAAAGCGGATGATGTCTTTCCCGATGACGTGCACGTCCGCCGGCCAATAGCGCCAACTCTTCTCGTTCTCGTTTGGAAAACCAACACCAGTGATGTAGTTCGTCAGCGCATCGACCCAGACATACATCACATGCTCGGGGTCACCGGGCACCTTGACGCCCCAATCGAAGGTGGTCCGCGAGATCGACAAATCCTTGAGGCCGCCTTTCACAAAGCTGAGGACCTCGTTGCGCCGGGAATCCGGCCCGATGAAATCAGGCTGGCTGTTGTAGAGCGCAAGCAGCCTGTCCTGGTACGCAGAGAGGCGGAAGAAATAACTTTTTTCCTCGACCCAATCGACCGGCGTGCCCTGCGGGCCGGACCGCACACCGTTGTCGCCGATCACGGTTTCGTCTTCGGCGTAGTAGGCCTCGTCGCGCACCGAATACCAACCGGCGTAGCTGTCCAGGTAAATGTCGCCATTATCGGCCATTCTCTTCCAGATCGCCTGGCTCGACCGATGGTGCTGTTCTTCGGTGGTTCGGATAAAGCGATCGAACGACACGTTGAGCCGTTCATCCATTTGCTTGAAACGCAGCGCGTTCCGCGTTGCGACTTCCAATGTGGGCAGCTTTTCAACCTCGGCCGTTTGCATCATCTTCAGGCCGTGTTCGTCGGTTCCGGTGAGAAAAAACACGTCCTTGCCATCGAGCCGCTGAAAGCGCGCCAACGCGTCTGTTGCGATCGCCTCATAGGCGTGGCCGATATGCGGCACACCGTTCGGGTACGCGATCGCCGTGGTGATGTAATAGCTGTTCGGGCTGGGCGAAGTGAACGCAGCCGGCGCGGGCGCTGTCTTCTTTCGGCTAGCGCCGGCCGCTTTCTTTGAAGTTTTGCTGGCGATCGCCGTTTGCTTGGGAGTTGTTTGCGGTTTCTTCGATCTGGCCTTCTTTGGCGGCGCTTTCGAAGCCTTTTTGCCAGTCGCTTTTGCTGCCGGCTTTCGCTTTGCGGCCTTTCTCGACGGGCTCGTGGACGTTTTGCCGGCTTTCTTTGCGCCGCGTTTGCTCGCCTTTGCGCGCCGTTTGGACGCAGGTGCAGCGACCGCCTTTGCCTTTGCCTTGCGCTTGCTGGATTTCTTCTTCTTGGCAGTCGGCACCACGTATTCCTTTATGACCTAAGCACGTTAACCGGATGAGATGAGCTGGAGCGTTTACCGCGTGGCTTCCGCAAGCATCCCGAACACGGTGAAAACCAGCGGTTTTCGCTCAAGATTGTAGTCTTGGGTGTCTCGCGCAATGCGGACGATCTTTTCCCATACCTCTGCAAGCCGTGCAAGACGGGGCAGGTTTGCGTTGGGATCGTCCATTCGCAGCCGTTCGCCGCACCAGCGGTCGACGCTATCGACAAACGCCGAGAGCGCTACCCGGTCGCTGGTACCGAGCGCATCGCCGAGCGCATGCAGTTCGCGGGCATCGACGTCCGGGAGCTTCGCGAGCAGCGAAGCGGTGCGCTGGTGCAGTTTCAGGGTATCGCCTCCCAGGAGCGTCAGCGCGCGCGCGACACTTCCCTCCGAGGCGGCTGCGGCTTCCGCTAGCGCCGGATCGTCAGCCGACAAATTGGCTGCCTCTGATGCGGCGCGGACAACGTCTTCGGGATTGAGCGGACGTAACGGCAATTTGCGGCAACGCGACTGGATGGTCGGCAAAACGCGCGCCGGCGAATGGCTGACAAGCAGGAATAACGATTGTTGTGGCGGCTCCTCAAGAAATCTTGAGCAGCGCATTGGCCGCGTTCGGGTTTAGTTCATCGACGGTATCGACGATGCAGACCCGCCAGCCCTCGACGGCAGCAGTCGAACCGAAAAACGAAATCGTTTCACGCGTCTCGTCGACGGTGATCACTGTGCGCATCACGCCCTTGTCGTTGAGGGTCCGTTCCAAGGTGAGCAGGCCGCCATGAGCGCCCGACGCGACATGACGCGCGACGGGTTCGTTCGGATCGACCCAGAGATTCTCCGCCCGCTGCACGGTCGGAAGAAGCGGGTTGCGATGCGCGAGCACGAAGCGAGCCGTCCGATACGCCAGCGTCGCCTTGCCGATCCCCTGTGGCCCCCCGAGCAACCATGCATGCGGAATGCGGCCGCTGCGATAGGCATTCAGCAAAGCAAGTTCGGCCTCTCGATGGCCGAACAGGCCCAAGGTTTCCCGCGGATGTTTGGCCGCAATGTCCTGTTCGAGCTTGCGCGCACTCATGGGGACGTAGCCGTCTCGGCCGTTGCGAACAGGCGATCGCGCAACGCGGCCCAGACCCGACCGGCAACCGCGTCAGGCTCCGCAATCGCGTCGATCAGTACGCAACGTTCGGGATTTTCGGCCGCGATCTGCCAATAGGCCTCCCGCAGTTTCTGATGAAACCTGAGGTCCTCCGCCTCGAAACGGTCAGGCGTGCTCCCGGTACCGCGGCGCGCTGCGGCACGTTGCAGCCCGACTTCGACGGGAACGTCGAGAATGAAGGTCAAGTCAGGCTTGAGGTCTCCGATGGTCACCCGTTCCATGGCGTTGAGCACGCCGGGCAAGACCTGTCCGACCTTGCCTTGGTAGGCGCGCGTTGAATCCGAGAAGCGATCGCACAGCACCCACGTTCCCTGATTGAGCGCAGGTTGAATCACCGATCGGACGTGATCGTCGCGCGCGGCGGCAAACAGCAGTGTCTCGGCGTCGGGCCCAAGCAGCTTTCCCATTCCTGACAGAACCAGGTGCCGGATAATTTCGGCGCCTGGCGATCCGCCAGGCTCGCGAGTAAGGACGGTGCGGTGCTCGGCCGCCTCGAGACGTTGGGCGAGCTTCTTGATTTGTGTGGACTTGCCAGACCCTTCGCCACCTTCAAAGGAGATGAACCGCCCTCGCCCGGAATCTCCTTTAACCGCTGCTTCGGCCATTGCTCAAAGCTTCTCGGCGCCCGCGCGAAACATCCCGATCACGAGCTCACTTGCGCCATCAATGGCGCGGCGCATGGTCGACCCCGTGCCAATCAATTCCGCCGCGTAAATTGGCGTTTCCACGGCAATATTCGCCCCACGCCAAATCTTGACGAGACCGACCTGCTGTCCGGACTGGATCGGCGCCCGCACCGGCCCGCTATAGACGATGCGTGCAATCAGTTTGTCGTTGCCGTTCTTCTGCACCATAACCTTGATCGGCTCCGGGCTCGTCAGCTTCACGGAGCGGCTCTCGCCTCCGAAAACCTTGGCATAGCCCACCGTCTGATTCGCTGCGATGAGCGTTCGGGTTTCGAAATTGCGAAAGCCCCATTCGAGCATTTTCTTCGCCTCCGACGCACGATCGTCGGGGTCCTCGAGCCCGTTGACGACGACGATAAGCCGGGTCCCGTTTTGCACGGCGGAGCCGACCATTCCATAGCCACCCTCCTTGGTGTAGCCGGTCTTGAGCCCGTCGGCGCCATCAAGGGAATTCAGCAGCGGATTTCGATTCTGCTGGCGGATCTTGTTCCAGGTGAACTCGCGTTCGCCGAACAGTTTGTAGAATTCAGGATAGGTCTGGATGATGTGGCGCGCCAAGGTCGCGAGCTCCCGGACGGTCATTTTGTTCCCGGGGTCTGGCAATCCGTTAGAGTTGGCAAAGGTCGATTTCGTCAGCCCAAGCTCGCGCGCCCGCTTGGTCATCATCTCTGCCGCGAAAAGCCGCTCGTTACCGGCCATGCCTTCGGCCAAGGCGATGCAGGAATCGTTGCCGCTCTGGATGATAGCCCCGTGCAGGAGATCGTCGATTGAGACCTTGCTGTTCAGGGCAGCGAACATGGTCGAGCCGCCCGCCGGCGCTCCGCCTCGTCGCCAGGCATTTTCACTGATGCGGTACTCGTCGCTTAGCTTGACCTCGCCCTGCTGAAGGGCGTGAAATACCACTTCCACCGTCACCAGCTTCATCATGCTGGATGGCGCGCGGAGTTCGTCGGCGTTCTTCTCGGACAGTACGCTGCCGCTCCCGGCCTCGATCAGGATCGCCGTCGGTGCGTCGCCATCAAAACCGCTTTCTTCCTTTTTGAGGCCCTGAACGCTCTGGTTAGCAGCATACAATACGCTGCCCCATCCAATTGCGGCCAGCAGGATACCAGCCATCAAGCCGCGAGCTGTAATCGGGAGGAAGCGCCAGCTGGATTGCATGTTTTCAAGTGCCATCGGCGATGCCCAGAGCAAGGCGTCCTCTGAATTACGTTCAACCTCGGGCAAGCGGTTGCTTGCGAGGCGTTCCCCGCCTCTCGGTCAACCCGAGGCGTGCTTTCCCGGAGATGATTTAACAGTTGCAAGTATCGCAAACAACATAGGTTTTAAGACCCGAACTGCTGAAGAATTGCGGGTTTTGCCCGACGACCCTATCGTGCGATATCAACACAGTTCCACGAGCTCTCTTGAAGAAAAGCGGAAACACAATGCCGTCATCGCAAACCATTTCCGCCAACGGGATCGATCTGTTTTTGTTGGAAGAGGGAGAGGGCCCCCTCGTCCTGCTGTGCCATGGCTGGCCGGAGCTGTCCTATTCGTGGCGGCACCAGATTTCGGCTATCGCGGCGGCCGGTTTCCACGTGGTGGCGCCTGACATGCGCGGCTTTGGCCGAAGCAGCGCACCCGCCGACATACCAGCCTATACTATCTTCGATACTGTCGGCGACATGGTCGGGCTGGTGGGCGCACTTGGCGAAAAACGTGCGGTCATCGTCGGGCACGATTGGGGCGCGCCGGTCGCTTGGCACGCGGCGCTGTTTCGACCCGACATTTTCTCGGCCGTTGCGGGATTGAGCGTGCCGCCGCCCTTCCGTGGGCGTGGACGGCCTCTCGACGTTTTGCGCGAGGGAGGCATCACCAATTTCTATTGGCAGTATTTCCAACAGCCCGGCGTTGCTGAAGCCGAGCTGGAACGCGACGTTACGCTGACAATGCGAACCCTGCTCGGACGCGGTTTCTCTGATCCGGCGGCTTCCTTGTTCATCCAGGACGGCAAAGGCTTTCTTGGCGATGCCCGCCCCGGCGGTCCGGTCGCGAACTGGCTGAGCGAACCCGACCTTGCTCATTTCGTGGAGTCTTACCGGAAGTCCGGGTTTCGCGGTGGGTTGAATTGGTATCGCAATATCGACCGCAACTGGGAATTGACCGCGCCATGGCAGGGCGCACAAATTCACCAGCGGTCCTTGTTTATCGCAGGATCAAGAGATGCCGTGATCACGGGCTTGATTGGCGCAAAGCGGGTCAACGAGCTGGACCGCGTGTTGCCGCGCCTCAAACAAAAACTCATTATCGACGGCGCGGGCCATTGGATCCAGCAGGAGCGCCCTGATGAAGTGAACGCTGCCTTGGTGGCCTTCATCAAAGAAAGCGCGGATTAGTCCTCGATAGCTTTGGGCGTATAGTCCGCAATTCAGGCACTATCAGCGAAGACGTTAGTACAGGCCGCGGCCGTTCAAGAGTTCGCTCGGAACAATCGGATCTATCGGCGCATAGCTTGAAGCTACTGGCGTTCGCGCGGCGTACCGACCGTCTGGTCGGTATGAAACTGCGCGCGGGTTAGGGAGAGTACGGTCGGCCGAGCGCGCGCGGCTCGCGGCCGACATTTCAGAGGTCGCATTGATCGAGGCGTAATCGGGCTGCGTGTTGCCGAGACTATACGGCCTCCCCTCCGGTACTGGAATGTTGCCGCGCAACGGGCGTGCTCCGGACGATCCCTCCGGGACGAACAAGTGGGCGGACGCAAGGCGGACCAGAACTCGGTGATGGCGCGGGCGTGCCGGTTCGCAGGGTCGCCAACAGCTGGCGGTCATCTGAGCCTTCCAGCGGGGCCCGGCCGACGTATTCGACGCGAACACGCGCCACACCATTGCCCCTGAACTCCAGCAGTTCCGCGGCCTTGTTGGAGACGTCAATGAGGCGGTCGCCGTGGTAGGGCCCGCGGTCGTTGACGCGAACGATGAGGGACTTGCCGTTGGACAGATTTGTCACCCGCGCGTAGCAGGGCATCGGCATCGTTGGATGCGCGGCCGTCAGTGCGCTCATATCGAACACTTCGCCATTCGCAGTCAGCCGGCCGTGGAAATCGTCGCCGTACCAGGACGCGAGGCCTTCCTGACGGTAGTTGACGTCTTCCTCAGGCACATAGACCCGACCGGCAACGGTGTAGGGCTTGCCAATGCGATAGGTGCCGCCGCCCTTCGGCACGGGTTCGCCGAGTTCGACGACACGGGGACTGGACGAAACGCCATATCTGGGGTCGAGGCGGCTGGCGAATTTACCCGACGACGAGCAATTGGCCAGGATGAAACATGCCGCTACAGCGACGACGCCACGCGCCGCCCCAAAAACCGGAACTGACTGTCGATACCCCATCCGCCCCAACTACCATTCCACCGAGATACGCCCTTTCGGCCGTTTCCCGGTTACTCCGTCCTCGATGCAGCCCACCTCCGCACGAGAGGATCAAGATATCGCTACCGGAACACGGCAGAAGTGGGGAGACCGCTGCAGTTGGTAAATCGATGGTTACCGACTGCAATGCGTCGTCTACGCAGCCCGAACGGCTTGTTTCAACGCGTTGTTCTTTGTTCGACGTTAGATCTGTTGCGCCGAATCCTCACTCTACACGGACTTGGCTTGCGGAGCCCGAATCTTTTTGACTGTGCGAGGCCTCACGTCGTTTGGTGATCCCGGGGCGGCAAAGGACGTGTGCAATGATTGAAACGGTAACAGCTTTCATGGGCCTGATTAGTGCAGGCGTTTTCCTTGCCCACGTGTTCGAAGGCGTCCGTTCACGAGCTTGAACCGGCAGAGACAAGTCGCCGGTCCTGACGTCGTTACGGATTTTTTAATCAATCCGGACGAGCATCCATACGGGAGGTGTATGATGCGAAATAACGATTTGGTCTCCGGAGGATTTCTGGCCCTGACCGCAGCTAGTTTTGTGCTGCTGTGCTCGAGTTTGCTGGCCTTTGCGTTCGGCTAACGCGAAACGAAGCCCTTCAAAAGAACTTCCCGGCATCGCACCTCAGGCAGGGTCGGCGGCGATCCTGTTCCGAACCTGCTCGCACATCTTGCGCACGTCTTCGGTGAGCAGCGCGCCGTCCTGGATGCGATCGAACATCTGCTTGGCCTCTTCTCGATAGGCAGTCGCGGTTCCCTGCATGAACGAAATCGCTTTGTGCACGTCGGCGGTCATAGCCTCGCATCTCTTGGCCGCTTCCATCAATTCGGCACCCATAGCTTCTATCTCTTTCACGGCTGCTTCGTAGTGGCCCGCGACAGCTTTGGCACTAAGCGACCCCGGATTTGAAACTTCTTCACGCTGCTCGACATACTCCGGCATCGGCGCGAACTGCACCGGATGGGTGTTTGGCGTGTTCAGTCGAGGGGTGAGCGTGCCGATGTCTTGTTCGGCCTTGTCGGCGCTGAGGAAAGGCGTCCGGTTGGTGAGTTCTGGGGTCAGCGTCACGGCAGCGATGCTCCACAGGTTAACGATTGGTAAAGGCTACCAGCGTTAAGGCCTTAGAGTCATGGTTAATTTCGCTGTTTCAGCGGCCCAGACCGGGGCTGGGCATTTGCCAGCTCAAGCCAGTTCGAATGGCAACATTTCGTCGGGCGAAGGCCCGAGTCGCCCTCACCCAACAGCGGGCCGATCTATTTCCTAGCTCGCTTTCGATCAGCCGTTCGCTGGAACGTTCGGATGGATAATTGTGCTCTCCTGAGCTGCTCACGCAGCTCGTGCAATTCATCAAGTTCGGCCAGGAGATTGGACGCGGCGCTGGTCACAGCCAAAAGGCGGGTTTCAGTATTCGCAACAAGGTGGGGGTAAACTGAATCCATTGAACACCTCAACTGAAAATGGACGATGCAAATGCAGGGCCAAAATCGCCCTGGATGTTGGTCGTCGTGGTCGCCTGAAGGTTCAAATCGGGCGGGGCTGCGGCTGTTTCGTGTATCACCCAAGTTTTCGCCGACCGAGGGCGGCTCGTGTGAATAGGAATGTTGGTACTATTATACTGAATGGCTGATTCACCGGCTCTAGAGGACACCCCGTGAATGCCACCTAATGCCGAAGCCCGCCGGTTCACACCGGCAGGCTTTTTCTGGCACTCAGCCGGGCTCACCTAGCGGTAAGCCACTGCTCGGTCTGTCGTCGTCATGCGAACAAGCGAAGTGATCTGGTAGAGGGCAGATAGAGCTACAAGGATGTATACCACACGAGCCGCCGCTGAGGACGTCGCGGTTTCGGCTGAGCCATTGCCCAAAATTGCTGTTACGAGGTCGAAATCAAACAAGCCGACGAGACCCCAGTTGATGCCGCCGATGATGACGAGAAGAAGGGTGACAATGTTCAGTGCGCGCATAAAGCTATTCTCCGATGGTGGTGATGCCCGTACAAAACCGATCGCGAACGTTCGTTCCGCATTGCACAAGCGCGAAAGGAATCACGATCCGTTGACGCGGCGGCGATCGGAAGGCAGCGAAAATCGCCGGATCGGTCGCGCTTAACCCTTGTTGGCGACCTTGACCGATCCTGTTGCGCAATTCAGCGAAACTCGCCGGGCGCAGAGTGCAGACGATGCCCCTTCCGGTGAGGGTCAGCTTGTTCGCCTCGGGCTTCCTCAAGCCTTGAGAACATCTCAGTCGTCTAGGGAACTAGCTCCGCGAGGACTTTTGTTCTCAAGACGCACTAGCAGACCTGCGGCAGATCATCGAAATCGCAGTGACGGAAGGGTGGCCGAGTGGTTTAAGGCACGGGTCTTGAATACGCACGGGACCTTCAATGGCCTTAGCTTCGTGCGCCCTCGCCTGCTGAGATCGGTTTTCAAACGGCGGAAGGTCGTCTGATCTTTGGATTCGAGATTGCGGTCAGATAGGACTGTGGGGCTTGTGCGCCTCGGCTGGCGGTGATGTCGTGCACGATGTTGGCGAGGTCGCGGATCCGCTCGCCCGGCGGCTCCGGCGTCAGCTCATAACCGAACTTGCGCGGTTCATCGGGTAATCCCGATCCCGGCAAGCATTCCACCGTCATCGAGGATGCGCCGGGCACAGAGATCACCCATCCGCCCTTTTCGTAGATGAAGCGGCTCATCTTGTGGAAGCGTTCGAGCCGATCTTTGACGTCAGCGGATCGAGGCTTATGGATTCCAAAAACCTCACCGCCACCTTCACCGCGTCGACGTACTGTTCCAGCGGCGTGCGTACGCTCTCCGAACTAGCGATCTGCCGGAAACTATCAAACCTCCGACACCGCGACGGCCCCGCAGGGCTCAGGATGCGAACTCCGGCGCTGTGACGGCGAGGTCCGGCTGACCGCCTTCGACTTGCTCGCGATGGGTGGGGACAACATCCACCCCGCGCCGCTGCACCTCCGCAAGGCGCGGCTCGACAAGCTGCTCGCCAAATCCGGCGATGGTATTCAGCTCAGCGAACATGCGGGGCGAGGTCGGCCCGGCCATGTTCCAGCACGCGTGCAAGCTCGGCGTTGAGGGCATCGTGTCGAGGCACCGGACCGCGCTTATCGCGCGGGACGTCGCTGCATTTGCTCAAGCGATGAAGCGGGCTAAGGAGGATGGTCATGGTGAACGGGCCGCAGAATAGGGCCGGAGGTGTCGCTAAGCCAAAGATGGGAAGGCCGCTTGTCTGTCGCGGGAGCCGCGTCACACTGCTTTCAGGCGGGCCGCGGCATAACCATCCTGCAATGCACCATCGAAAAAGACCGTTTCGCTTTGAACAAAGCGCCGTGCGGACGGTTACGGGCACACCCCAACGGAGAAGACCATTATGCGTGTCCTCGGGATTGCGACGGCATTACTGCTGAGCTCCAGCTTACTTCCCTGCTTCGCCCAAGACCCAAACGCGGGTCCAAATTCCAATCAGCCGCAAACTGTTCCGGTGCAACCAGAGCACAGTCCACAGCAATCGGAGCAGGCGCGCGGGCAAGACCAGAAGCGTGGCGAGGACGTTCAGCTCGGGCGCGATTGGAGAACGCAACAGCGCGATCGCGATCAGATGGATCGAACCGGCCAGAACAACGGGCGCATGACCGACCATGACGGGGACCGTCGTACTGTCGGCCGCAATTGGCGAATGTACCGAGACGAAGACGAACGGTATGGCAGAGACCCCTACGACCAAGACCGACCTCGCCGACGAATAAAAATCTGCTTCGAGTACGAGAGCGGCGACGAGTTCTGCCATTATCGCGACTAGCGATATCGCGAAGCCTGCTCGCTGCAAGCGCATTTCGAACCGCGCCGGGGGCTTCAGTCATCAGCGCAAACTGTGGCCTTGAATCACGTTTTCACGTGCTCAAGACCAAGGTTCTGCGCCACGTTTCCACCATGATCGCCAAAATTAGGACTCACTGTGACCAGATTTGCACATGACTCTATCAGCGAAGGGGGCTGTTGTTTCGTTGAACCTCGCGTTCTATTTTGGGGTGGTCGATGTCCAAGCAGATTCAATCAATTGCGTTTGCCGCTTTAATTGTCCCTCTCCTTTTGCCGATGGGTTTTATCTTTTCCGTGGGGACCGCGGAGGCAAAGGAATGTAGTGTCGCGATGCCATCACATCCGAAGGGGTATTGGTCATATCGACTAATCGACGGACGAAAGTGCTGGTACGAGGGCAAGCCGATGCTGTCGAAAGCATCGCTGCAATGGCCCGCTCAGGTTGCGACGCGATCGGCCTCCATCAGCCACACAACAAGACACGTCATAGAAGCGGCGGACGAGTTCGATCCGGATAAGTGTTGTTGGCCGGCGCTCGACGATTCCAATACTTTCGAAGAGCGGTGGCGCGGGGTAAACGCCCGGATGGGAAGAGACTAGCGCAGTTCAGGGAAATACTTTGAATGCGGATTGGCTGCACCAACTAGGCCTTCTTCCGGCGCCGATAGTCCCGCGTACGGCCTGGTTTAGCCTTGGGCGCAAGTTCAGGCATAGTTTCCTGGACCCCCCGGTATTTTCCCAGCATCTGCTCAAAGGCGCCATTCAGGGTCTCGGCGATCTCCGGTCGGCCTTCAAGACCAGCAAGCAACAACGCCGCGGCCTCAATGGTTGAAAGACCGTCGCGGCGAGGCTCGCGGCGCAACTGCCCATAGCGGGACGGCTTGGCTGGTCCCAGAATGACGCGCTGGCATTTCAGCATCCAGGGATTTCGCCACCAAAGCGCCTTCGCTTGACTCCAGGTACCGTCCAGCAGAACGATTCCTTCGATGCTTTTCAAAATGGAGCGTTGCCGCTCCTCCATTTGCCCCTTTCGATTGATCGCAACGATTTCGCTATCCGTGTCGAGATCGGCCACCTTCGCAGAACCGAGGTAAAGCACCGCCCACCGAGACGGGTCAGAGACCTGCCGTCCTAATGCTTTGGACAGGCTCGGCCATGACAATCCGATCTTCACCACGGCATCCCCAAAGTGCAGCGCGACCAACCGCGCGGTGCCGAGCGCGCGATCCTGCTCTTGCGGATGCTGCAGGACCAGCAGCGAAATCCGGCTCTGGATGGGCTTGACGCTCTCGCAAACGCATAACGGCAACGGTTTCAGGCACCTCTGACATTCCGGAGTGGGTGCGGCGGGGTCCGGCGTGGCTTCTTCTGACATGGGCTGGCTATACGCTCCATGCGTGCGCGCTTCAACAACCAGGGACCTTAAGATGTCTGTGACGCTCCGCCAGGCAGCCGGAGGACTGCATTCTTTGCGAGTGCGGGTTCAAGCAAAATCATGCCAATGCGTTGCTCCCTGCGAAACGTTTCCGCGTAGTTGATTAACCCTGATTTCAACCGCCTTGGAAACAGAGCTCGCCGGAAAGATAGCGCTCCTATTGCGAAGCAGGCTCCCTGTCGCAATATGGAGCTTTGGCAATGCTGCCAACTCGCTGGTTTGGCCGCAGCGCAAAGGGCTTTCACTTAGGTGGCATGCCCATTAGGGTCGATCCGGGAAGACAACACGACAACGAATGCCTGCACATGAACTTCAATAGCAACGTAGTGGACGCCATCGGCAATACGCCCCTGATCAAATTGCAACGAGCATCCGAGGCGACTGGCTGTACCATTCTCGGCAAAGCCGAGTTCATGAATCCCGGCCAGTCGGTGAAGGACCGGGCCGGAAAGTGGATGATCCTGGGAGCCGAAGCGCGCGGCGAGTTGAAACGCGGCGGGCTCGTGGTGGAAGCGACTGCCGGCAATACCGGCATAGGTCTTGCTGTCGTGGCGAGCGCCCGCGGTTACCGAACCTTGATCGTCATCCCGGAAACCCAGAGCCAGGAAAAAAAGGACATGCTGCGGCTATGCGGGGCCGAACTGGTCGAGGTGCCCGCGCTGCCCTACTCCAACCCTAACAACTACCAGCATGTCGGGAAAAGGCTGGCCGACCGGTTACGCAAGACTGAGCCGAACGGCGTGTTGTTCGCGGATCAATGGAACAATCTGGACAACGCCAAGGCACATTACGATTCCACCGGCCCGGAAATCTGGCGGCAGACCGACAGCAAAGTCGATGGTTTCATCTGCTCCGTAGGCACGGGTGGCACGCTTGCAGGCGTCAGCGCTTATCTGAAGGAAAAGAACAAGGATATCCTGATCGCTTGTGCGGACCCCAGAGGGGCGGCGATGTACGAACTATTCAAGCACGGTCAGGCAAAGACGACGCCAGGCGGTTCGATTACCGAAGGTATCGGTCTCGCGCGAGTTACCCCCGTGATCCAAACCGCGAAGGTCGATGATGCCTATCTCATTCCGGACGAAGAAGCTGTGCCATTAATTTATGAGCTACTTGAGCACGAAGGACTGTGTCTCGGCGGCTCGACCGGCATCAACGTCGCCGGTGCAATTCGGCTGGCCCGTCAATTGGGTCCTGGCCACACCATCGTGACCATGCTCTGCGACTCCGGAAATCGATATCAGTCGAAGTTGTTTAATCCGCAATTCATGCGCTCAAAGAACCTGCCCGTTCCTGAATGGCTGGAGAAGCATACGAATATCAGCGTGCCCTTTGAGAAGGTTTAAACGCCTGTTGAGAGGCAAATGACACGCGACAGGATGAGCGGAAGGGCCCCCACTCTCTGCCCGCTTCGCCCACTTCACCGCAAAATCTGACTGAGGAACAGCTTGGTTCGCGCGTGCTGCGGACGGGCAAAGAACTCACCCGGATCGTTTGCCTCGATGATCTGCCCGGCGTCCATGAATACGATGCGGTTCGCCACCTCCCGCGCAAAACCCATTTCGTGGGTGACCACGAGCATGGTCATGCCTTCCTTGGCGAGATCGACCATCGTATCCAGCACCTCCTTGACCATTTCCGGGTCCAGGGCTGAAGTCGGCTCATCGAACAGCATGACTTTCGGGTTCATCGTGAGCGCCCGGGCAATCGCAACACGTTGCTGCTGGCCGCCCGACATCTGGCCGGGATATTTGCTTGCTTGATGTGGAATTTTTACCCGCTCCAGGTATTTCATCGCCGCCGCTTCGGCATCCTTCTGCGGGATGTTGCGAACCCAGATCGGCGCTAGTGTGCAGTTTTCGAGCACGGTCAAGTGCGGAAACAGGTTAAAACTCTGGAACACCATGCCGACTTCGCGGCGCACCTCATCCACTCGTCGCAAATTCGGCCCAAGCTCGATCCCGTCGACGACAATCTTGCCTTCCTGAAACTCCTCCAGCGCGTTGATACAGCGGATGAGCGTGGACTTGCCGGATCCAGATGGCCCGCAGATCACGATGCGCTCGCCCTTGGCCACTTCGAGGTTGATGTCGCGCAGCACGTGAAAATCGCCGTACCATTTGTTCAGGCCGGAAATGCTGACGATTGGACTTTTGTTCATGATGATACTGCTCAATTACGCCGGTGCGCGTTCAGCCTGTTTTCGACAAACAGCGAATAGCGCGACATGCCAAAGCAAAACGCGAAGTAAATCATTCCCGTAAAGGCAAAGCCTGTGAATAAGGTCGTTGGCGTGGCCCAGACAGGGTCGGAGAAGGAAGCCCGCAACTGCCCGAGTAGATCAAAAAGCGCTACGATCGAGACAAGGGAAGTATCCTTGAACAGCGCGATGAAGCTGTTGACCAGACCGGGAATGACGTAACGGAGCGCCTGCGGCATCACGATCAGCGCGGTCGTTTTCCACCACGATAGCCCGAGCGCGTTTGCTGCCTCGCTCTGACCGCGCGGGATCGCCTGCAGCCCGCCCCTCACAACTTCAGCCTGATAGGCGCCGGCAAACAGCGCGATGCCGATCAGCGCGCGAACCAATCCATCGACCGTGAAATTCCCTGGCAGGAAAAGCGGCAGCATGTAAGTCGCGAAAAAGAGCACGGTGATGAGCGGCACACCACGCCAGAATTCGATGAATATAATCGAAAAGATTCGGATCAGCGGGATTGTCGAACGGCGACCCAAGGCCAGCGCGATCCCGATCGGCATCGACGTGACGATGCCCGTGATGGATACCACCAACGTCACCAGGAGACCGCCCCATAGCCGAGTGTCGACGGGAGGCAAGCCGCCGTGGTCAAGACCCATCACCGCTATCACAATGCCCATGCCCGCGAATGTCGCCAGACTGAATGCCAGCGTTCGCCAGCCACTACGCAGACCGCCGCTAAGAAAAAAGAGCAACAGCGACACGATGGCGGCCGTAGCCGCAAAGTCTGTCCAAACGGGCCGGCCGGAGGAGTAAATTTGATCGCGAAGCCAGGTCAACGGCCAAATCAGCCACGAAATCGCGGTGTTTAGCAGGAGTACCAGCTTGCCGAGAAACCAGAGCAACGGGCCGACTACGGTGATGCTCGCGGCGGATTCACTCAGCGCGCGGCCTGCCTTGCCGATACTCTCGTTAAATCCAGTCAAAATGCCGGCCGACCAGCTGACGCCGAAACCGTCAAGGCCGCCCCCACGCAACAGAAAGAATGCAACCACGGGGAATGCAAACAAGAACAGTCCGGCGTTAAGGCCCTTTGCCGGCAGCCGCGGAATCAGCAGCGGCAGCAAAAGCAAGCCGGCAAGAAAGAATGTCACGTTGACTCGCCAACGCTCCGGCTCCGGATAGAACCCATAGATGAATTGGCTCAACTTCGCGTTCACATAAGGCCAACACGCGCCGACGACGTGCCCGGCATTCTCCGCCAAACAGGCATTGCGGTCGTTGCCACGCCACACCGCATCGATAAGCAGGAACCTGATCGCGGGAAAGACCGTGAACCAGATTAGCAATACGCCCAGGATGGTAAGGAGGATGTTTGTGGGCGAGTTGAACAGGCGCGTACGCAAGAAGCCGACGAAGCCGGTGGTCTTCACGGGCGCGGAACGCTCGGCGACAAGTGTGCCTCGGACGAATGATGAAGCAGCTATATCGCTCATGCCCCGAGACTCCGGCCGAGCCGCCATCCGTAAAAACTCATGATGGCACTGGTGACGAGCGATATCAGGAGATACACGCCCATTGTGATCGCGATGATTTCAATCGCCTGCCCCGTCTGACTGAGCGTGGTCCCCGCAAACACCGAAACCAAATCGGGATATCCGATCGCGACCGCAAGCGAGGAGTTTTTTGTGAGATTTAGATACTGGTTGGTAAGTGGCGGCAAGATGACGCGCAGAGCTTGCGGGATCACGATTAGCCGCAAGACAGAACCGCGCCCCAACCCCAGCGAGGAGCCCGCCTCCATCTGTCCCTTGTGAACGGACAGGATGCCGGCGCGGACGATTTCAGCGATGAATGCCGCCGTATAGGTCGACAGGGCCACTGTCAGCGCGACGAATTCCGGAATAACTCGGGAACCGCCCGCAAAGTTAAACCCCTTGAGTTCAGGAAACTCAAACGCAAAGGGTGCGCCGAACAGCAGGATGCTCGCCAATGGCAACCCGATCAGCAACGCGGTCACATAGGGCCACACGGTGATCATCCTGCCATGCTCGAATAGCTGCCGGCGCGCATAATTTCGAAACAAGAGCGCGGCAACGAAGGCCAGCAGCAGAGCGAGCGCGAAAAACCCCAAACCGGATTCCTGCACTGGCCTTGGAATGATAAGCCCGCGGTTGCTCAGAAAAAAACTATTGAATACCGAGATGCTTTGGCGCGGTCCCGGCAACGCCGCGAGCACGGCGAGATACCAAAACAGGATCTGGAACAGCAACGGCAAGTTACGGATCAATTCGACGTAGCCGCCCGATATGCGCGACAATAGCCAATTAGGTGACAGCCGGCCCAACGCAACCAGGAAGCCGATTAGCGTCGCGAAAAAGATGCCGATAATCGACACCACCAGCGTGTTCACCAATCCGACCAGGAACACGCGCGTGTAAGAGTCCGAGCCAGAATAGGGAATGAGATTCTGGCTGACATCGAAGCCAGCAGTATTATTCAGAAACCCGAAGCCCGACGTGATGTGTTGAGTCTCGAGGTTGGCGCGAGCATTGGCAACAATCTCAAACCCGATCCACGCCAGCGCGGCGACAAATACGATTTGAAGTCCGAAGCCGGCCCAACCTGCGCGCCCGCCCAGGGCGCGCTTCAGCTTGAACGCAAATTGCGGCGGTGGTGCTCGGGTCTCGATGCTCATCGCCGCAGCGCTTGGCGCGCGGGACTAGCGGATCGGCGGCGCGTATTGAATCCCGCCCTTATTCCAGAGCTGGTTCAGTCCGCGAGCAATGCCGAGCTTGGAACCCGCGCCGACGTTACGATCAAAAAACTCGCCGTAATTCCCAACTGCTTTCACTATTCGGGAGAACCAGTCTTTGCTCAGGCCGAGCTGCTCGCCAAGATTGCCATCGGTGCCGAAGGCCCGCTTGAGCTCCGGCTTGTCCGATTTGCTCATCTCGTCGACGTTCTTCTGATTCACCCCGAGTTCTTCGGCGTTGACCATCGCGAAAAGAGTCCATTTCACGATGTCGAACCACTGATCGTCGCCGTGACGAACCATCGGCCCGAGCGGCTCTTTCGAAATGACTTCGGGAAGCACGGCGTGATCGGCCGGGTTTGAAAGCTTAAGACGCTCTGCATACAGTTGCGACACGTCAGAAGTGAAGACGTCGCAACGTCCTGATTTATAGGCCTTCACGGTTTCGTCAGCGCTGGCAAACGCGATCACCTCATACTTCATGTTGTTGCCTCTGAAGTAATCGGCGAGATTTTGCTCGGTCGTGGTGCCGGTCTGCACACACACGGACGCGCTGTTCAACTCCAACGCGGAATTCACCTTGAGAGACTTCTTAACCAGAAAGCCCTGGCCATCGTAGTAGGTTACGCCGGTGAAGTTGGCGCCGAGCGAGGTGTCGCGAGAAAGCGTCCAGGTGGTGTTACGCGAGAGGACGTCGATTTCACCGGATTGCAGCGCCGTGAAACGGTCCTTCGCCGACAACGGCACGAATTTGATTTTGCTCGGATCGCCCAAAACAGCCGCTGCTATCGCCCGGCAGACGTCGACATCGATCCCTGTCCAATTGCCCTTATCGTCGGGCGAGGAAAAGCCCGGCAGACCCTGGCTCACGCCACAGGACAGCATGCCCCGATCCTTAACCGTCTTTAGCGTTTGCGCATTGGCGGCTTGGGCCGAGAGCCCGGCAGCGAGAGCAAGGGTAAAAGCAAGTGATACGCGTTTCATGGCAAAGCCTTTCAGGAAACCGGGAACGGTTGCTCCAGCGCGTACGCCAATGGGCCAAACCGATGATCCACTGCGGAAAACGCCATTCTGACGGCGTTTATCTTGCATTCCGCTCAAGCGATGGATCGATGTCGCGACAGGCCCCTCAACGTGCAGCGACTGAATAGCTGTTGCGCATCACAGAACGACTGGCGGTCCGGGTCAAGGGGTTGACGGCCTTCTTCTGTGTCCTGTTATTAACCATTGGGTCCTGTTATCAGCATTGAAGCCCCTGCCGATAGACGGTTGGGCTTGGTGCGGCCTGCGGAACGGCCCTTCAGAAGCGGCGGACGGATGAACTCTTCAGACGGCTCCGGGTCATCGAACCAAAAAGCTGAAACCAGACTGGTAACGGCAGGCCGCGACACCAGGGCCCAGAAGGGTTTTGTAAACCCACCGGTGGTGCACGGTTCCACGGTGCTCTATCCAACCGCGGAAGACCTGCATGCTCACCGCGGCGAGTACCAGTACGGCCGTCACGGCACGCCAACCACGAAGGCGCTGCAGGAAACGCTGATGGCGCTCGAAGGCCCCCAGTGCGCCGGCGTAGGCCTTGCGCCTTCCGGGCTGGCGGCAATCAGCACAACCCTGCTGGCGGTGACCAAGACCGGCGATCATGTTCTGGTCTGCGACAACGTCTACCGGCCCTCGCGCAATTTCTGCAACGGGCTTTTGGCGCGCTTCGGCGTAGAGACCACCTATTACGACCCATTGATTGGCGCGGGCATTGAGAAACTGTTCAGGCCGACCACCGCAGCAGTATTGATCGAGGCGCCGGGATCGCAATCCTTTGAGATGCCTGACATCACCGCCATTGCCAGTGTCGCCCACGCCCGCGGCGCGTTCGTGATCGACGACAACACCTGGGCCACGCCGCTTTTTCATCGCTCGCTCGACCTGGGTGTGGATATCAGCATGCAGGCGGCAACTAAATATATCGGCGGACATTCCGACATCATGTTCGGAACGATTTCGGCGAATGCCAAGGCTTGGCCGCTGATTGCTGAAACGATCCGGCTGCTTGGCGTTTGCGCCGGACCCGATGACGTATACCTGGCTCTACGTGGCATTCGCACACTGGCGGTGCGACTTGAGCAACACTACAGATCCGGGCTCGAGATCGCGCGCTGGCTGGCGAGTTCGACCAGAGGTAGCGAGGGTGCTTCATCCAGCGCTCGAAAGCGATCCTGGTCACGCGATCTGGAAGCGCGACTTTTCCGGAGCGTCCGGCCTGTTCAGTATCGTGCTGAAGCCGGCGCCGAAGAAAGCCGTCGACGCGCTGCTCGATACCGTTGCACTTTTCGGCATGGGTTATTCCTGGGGCGGCTTCGAGAGCCTCATTATCCCGTTCGATTGCGATAACTATCGCACCGCGACGAAGTGGGCGCCGGAAGGTCCGACGCTTCGGCTTCATATTGGGCTGGAGAACGTCGAAGACCTTAAGGCGGATCTTGAGCGTGGGTTTGCGGCGTTAAAGGCCGCCTCAGGCTAGCAGCATGTCACCGCAGCGTCAGGACAGCGCGGTCGAACAAAAGGGTTGATCCGCTGCGGTTTGTGGATACCCTCCCCGCTCGATTTCAAATCCGGAAACCGATAATGGGAAGCCTCGTGCTGCTCGATTTGATGGGCGGCGTTGCACTGTTGCTATGGGGCCTGCACATGGTCCATAGCGGGATTCTGCGAGCCTTCGGCCCGGACCTGCGGCGGTTGCTCGCAAACGCCCTGAACGATCGCTTTACCGCGTTTGCGGCCGGTCTCGCGCTGACGGCGCTGCTGCAGAGCAGTACCGCCACCGCCCTGATCACGAGTTCATTTGCCGCAGAAGGCCTGGTCAGTCTGGTAACGGCGCTAGCGATCATGCTCGGCGCGAACGTCGGCACTACGCTCATCGTTCAGGTGCTCTCCTTCAACATTGCCGCGGTTGCCCCCGTCCTTTTCGTCTTCGGCTTGTTCGCCTTCCGAACCGGCGCGCGTTCGCGCATAAAAGATCTCGGCCGCGTCTCGATCGGTCTCGGATTGATGCTGCTTTCGTTGCACATCTTGCTCGATACGCTGGCGCCTGCGGAAAACGCGCCCGGCGTTCGCCTGTTCATGAATGCGATCACCGACGATCCCGTTCTCTGCATCATTATCGCCGCGGTCATCACATGGGCCGTGCACTCGAGCGTGGCCAGTGTTCTGCTCATCATGTCTCTGGCGTACGCGCAGTTCATTTCACCCTTTGCAGCGCTAGCGCTTGTGCTTGGCGCCAATCTCGGCAGCGCCATCAATCCGCTGATCGAGGGCGCACGGCGTGACAACCCGGCGAGTTATCGTCTGCCGCTGGGTAATCTGATTAACCGGCTCGCTGGTGTGCTCTTGGTTGCTCCCTTTCTGCGTCCAGTCGGTGAGCATTTGCAAACCTGGCAACCCGACCTGGCCAAGATGACCGCCGAATTCCACATCGCATTCAATGTGGCGACGGCGATTATTTTCTTCGGTCTGCTGGACGGTTTAGCGCGCCTGCTAAAAAAGCTTCTGCCGGATCGCGTCATGGAAGCCGATCCGTCGCGGCCGCGCTACCTCGACGAAACAGCCTTGGAAACTCCATCGCTTGCGCTCGCCGACGCTGCACGAGAAACCCTCCACATGGGCGATCTTGTTGAGGTCATGCTCCGGAAGGTGATGGCCGCAATCATGACGAACGATCGATCCTTGGTGGACCAGGTTTCGAAAATGGATAACAGCGTCGATAATCTCGACGAAGCTATCAAGCTTTACGTAACCAAACTCACTCGAGGCAGCCTCGATGAGCATGAAGGGCGTAGGGCAATGGAGATTATCTCCTTCACCATCAACCTCGAGCACATCGGCGATATCATCGACAAGAACTTGAGCGAACTAGCGACCAAGAAGATCAAGCGCAGGTTCCAGTTCTCGCCGGAGGGCGCAGAAGAACTCGCAACGTTCCACAAGCGAACGATGGATTCGCTCAAGATTGCCTTCGGCGTATTCATGTCCGGCGACCTGAACGAGGCCCGCAAGCTGCTGGTGGCGAAAACTGCATTGCGCAATACCGAACTCGCCGCGACAGAGCGGCATCTCGATCGCCTGCGCGAAGGCCGACCCGAGACGATCGAGACCACGTCACTTCATCTGGACGTACTTCGGGACCTCCGGCGCATTCACTCGCACATCTGCTCGGTGGCGTATTCCGCTCTTGATGCCGCCGGGGAACTAGCGGATCGTCAGGGCGCCGAGAACGATCTGGCCGCCGTCTCGGCCGAAGAAGCCCGGTCTCTGCCGCGCTGACAGCTTCGCATAACGCGTGTACGCGTTCGCTTGCTCCCCTGCGCAGCAACCGCATTCAGAATAAGGCCGCCCCGACCCAAGAACTGCACATGATCCGTTGCCGACCGCATCAATCAGTCGCCGATGCCTGCCGTCCCGTGTGGATGATGAAATAGAGATTGCGAATATAGACCAACAGGCCGAGAGCCTGCCCCGCGATGAAAACGGGATCCTTACGGTATAAAGCATAAATCAGCAGCAAAACGCCGCCCCCAAGGGAGAAAAACCAGAACGCGACCGGCATCACGCTTTTTCGCGCTCGTTCGGAGGCTATCCATTGCACCACGAACCTCATGGTGAAAAAACCCTGCGCTACGAAGCCAAGAACAACCCAGCTATCGAACTTGAGAATGAAAACGTCACGCAGATAACTTATCAGCTCATTCATGAGGCTTCACCTCGCACGCGACCTGTGTCGGTTTCTTGCGGCGCATCAACCACCAGACGCCGGCGATATCCATGATTCCAATCCATAGCCGGTCGAAGAAACCGTAGTTCGACACGCCCGACCGCCGCGGCCGGTCAACTACATCGACGTAGGCGATCTCAAAGCCCTCGCGACGCACCAGTGCCGGCAGAAAGCGATGCAAGCCGTCGAAATAGGGCATCATCAGGAATACCTCGCGCCGGAACGCCTTTAGGCCACAGCCGGTATCCCTGGTCCCGTCGTGCAAGATCGCGGCGCGCACACGGTTCGCGATACGCGATTGGGCCTTTTTAAATCCGGTGTCCTTGCGTCCTACCCTCTGACCCGCGACAAGTCCCACGCGTTCGCCGCCGCTCTCGATCGCGGAAATCAGTTCGGGCAAGAACACCGGATTGTTCTGGCCGTCGCCGTCGAGCGTGGCCACGATGGAACCCCGCGCGGCCCGCACACCGCTGCGCACGGCCGCCGACTGGCCGGAGGGCACCGCATGGCGCAGCTGGCGCAGGTTTCCACGGGACCTCATCATGGCCGTGAGCCGTTCGGAGGTCGCATCCGTCGAACCGTCGTCGACATAAATGATTTCATATGGCCATCGCCGATCGAGCGCCGAGGCAATCTCCTCGATCAACGGGCCGATATTCTCGGCCTCGTTACGCACGGGGACCACAATAGAAACAACCACAGCCATATCTAAGGAAGCCAAATCGACGCTCATGAGTTTAAGTTGGCCCGCCCGGGTCCACGCGGCGCGTTATCAGCTTCTTATGAGCCGGGAACGCCGTGGGCAACCCTTTTGGGCGGCACAAGCCGTTTTCCAATCCGCGGTGCGATTTCGCCGTCCTGACCGATGGAGAAAACAAGACGCCGTGAAGCGAACCAAAATCGAACGAACATCGCACCGATCACGCCGACCAGCGCTCCTCCGACGACGTCGCTCGGATGATGCGCCAGCAATACCAGCCGCGTGGTCGCGATTCCGACAGCATAGATGGCCACAGCGAGCCGCGCCCGTGGCCAGATCGCGCCGATGGCGAACGCCAGTGCGAAGCTCGTTACCGCATGTCCGGACGGAAAGCTGAAATAGGGTTCAGTACCGGAGAAAGGCGCGAAGTTGAAGGCGTTCGCCTTTCCGCCAACGAACGGCCGGCCGCGCCCCACGGCCCATTTCATGACCTCCGCCAAGAGCACCGGCATCAGCACGGCCAGAAAAAGGTATTGAACGCGCGTCCCGAGTGAGAGCAGCCGCAGACGGAAAGTCGACTGCAACAGCGGACCCACCAGCCAGATCGCGACCAATGCCGCCGCCAATGACCACAGAACAAACGCGTCTTTACCGAAATCGGTCAGAATACGAACCGGCCAGAGGCTGGGCTCACCTCGCGCCGGCATCATGCCAATTTCGTTCGCATCGATTGCGGCCATCAACCCCGCGACCGCCCCTGCTCCGAAAACGATCAGCATGAAGGTCTGTCGCAACAACCTTTGCTCGGCCTGCTTACGCCGCCGGTGCGACGGCGGACCGACCAGCCGCATGGCTGACATCCGAACCAGCGCGAGCAGTTGCAGAGGATAACTGGCGGAAGGGGCGATGCCGCGCCGAGTGGACATCCTATTCCGTATCCTCGGAACGGTAGATCGCGATCGAATATCCCCCTGCCCTGCGAAATGTTATATCCCTCGATGCGCTTCGCTACGTTGTAGCGAAGACCAATGGCCTCCGCGCGTTGGGCGAAGGCGCGCTCGGAGCGTTGCTCAATTAGTGCGAAGCGGCAACTGCCTTGGTTCAGGAAGTCCGCGGCGCCCGAGCCATCCGTGAGTACGGTCGAGCTGTCCGTCATGAACACCAGGCTTGGCTCGTGAAAGCCAGCCGCCGCGGCTTTGGGTCCGACGCATACGACATTGCGCAGCGCCCGCGCGATCTCGGCGCTAGGGAACAACGGCGTCAATGATGGCAGCACAACGCCGTAGGTAGCGGCCGCCAGAAATACAGCCGCGACCACGGCATTCAAAAGCGAACGTTCGGCACGATTATCGTCGTACAGCCACCAAGCCAACAATCCGAAAATTAGCGCGGCGGCGATCAAGGGCCACGCCAGGAACGCGGGCTGACGTGTCAAGATGACCGCACCGACCACGGCCATGACGGACGTCAGCGCCGGAATCAGGAACCACCAGGCCGCGCCGCGCCTCAGCCATGAGCGCGACAGCACGCGGCGCTCCAGCGCGCCGGCACTGAGAATTGCGATCGCCGGATAAAGCGGCAGCACATAATGCGGCAGCTTCGTAAGCACCACCTCGAACGCGATCCAGGACGGGATCAGCCAGGCGAGCAAGTACTGCGCCCCGGGCTCACGCCTCGCTCGCCAGACGGCTGGCGCTGCCATTCCCGCAAGCGGCGCACCGGGCCAGAACGTCAACCAGAACAATAAAAGATAAACTCCAGGCGGCGCGCCGTGAGATTCCTGCGCGGCCAACTTGCCCAACATGTCGCCGCCGATTGAATTGACGAAAAAGGCATCTCCGGCGCGCCAGAAGATCGCGAGGAACCACGGCAGCACAAGGACCAGTGTCCACATCAGGCCCCAAATCGGACGCAGCCGCCCGAGCCAGGCAGCGCTCCGATCGAGGATCGCGAGCGTGACGATCGTCAATCCAACGAACATCAGGATCAGGGGTCCCTTCAGCAGGATGCCGCCCGCCAGCGCCGTCCAGAAGATCGCGGGCCAGCTCCAGGGCGGATGTTCGGGATCTTCGCCGCGTTGCCAGGACAGATACACCCGCGCCAGCGCGCCCATGGCCGCGACGACCGACAGCAGCAACATCGCATCGGTCTTGGCGAGCCGCGCTTCGACGCCAAGCAATACCGAGCTGCACATCATGAGCGCCGCAAGGACAGCGCCGCGCCTCGTCACGAATGCCAACCCCGCCCAATAGGTCAGAAGCACCGCGCCGATCGCACCGATCAACGAGGGAATGCGATACACCCATATCCGAAGTTGGGCGCGAGGAATGCCGAGCGTCGAAGCCGTTTCGATCGCGGCGGCTTGTAACCAGTAAATCCCGACCGGCTTTTTGTAGCGCACATCATCCTGGAAACGGATGTCGACGAAATCGCCAGTCTCGACCATTTGCTTGGTCGCTTGCGCGAACCGTGCTTCGTCGCGATCGATGGGCGGAATGGTGAAAAACCCGGGCAAGAAGAAGAGGCAACCGCACAGCACGAGGAATGCGGTCGCGCGAAGATGATTGCTCGTAACGAAGTCAATCACGCCGACCAGCCGGTTCGCCGGATTCACCCGGGTTTTCGGCTCGCGCGGCTCGCCAAATCGGGGGCGGGCATAGGTCTCGACCATCGGTTCCGCATACGCCGAAACTGCTACCTTTACAACTGGTTAGGCCGCCTCTATTCAATTCTCACAAGAACTGTGTCCGCCGCACCATTCATCAGTTCGCCGGCGACCGTCGCGACGCATTCCAGCGAGCCTCGTTCTTTCAGGCCGACGTTGGGGAGAGCGGATTTTTCACGAAACCAATGCTAAAAGATTTGAGATTTGATTGTCCAAACGGTCCCATAGCTCAACTGGATAGAGTAGCGGATTTCTACTCCGCGGGTTGCAGGTTCGAGTCCTGCTGGGACCGCCAACAAAAAACGTTTCGGCACAGAGGCTTGTTGCGGTTTCGCCTTCGTTCTTCGATGGGGTCCGTGTTGCGCGCCGCCGCAATCCGGTTTCAGTCAAATCAACAACTTACAACTAGCTCCAAACTGCTCCATGCAACACGCTAGGCAGGCCCGCTACGTGGCCTCATCGGCCTGCTACTAGCAGCGTGCATCATTTCCGGTGCTTTCGTTTGGTAATCGTTTTATGGCGATACGGCTAAGCTGATGATCTCGCGGTGGATGCCGACTTCATCGCCGCGGCCGAGGGCATCTGCCGATGAGGTGATTGCGGCGGAGCCAATCGGGAAACAGTGCGAGAGCTGATCGTTTGAGCCATGTGGTTGCACCTATTCCAGAGCCCGATCATCTTCGCGTTCGTCACCACGACCATCCATTGGCACCGGATGCCGCGCCGATACCTCCCGACAGTGGCAGGCGTCGCAATTCGTTTGCGGCAACCCGCCGCTCTTGGGCTGGATGAGAAGCTGTTTCCGCATTTCCGCGAGGCGCGACCGGCAATATTCGCGGTAAAGCAAGTCGAATATGGCGGGCATGATGGTGCTCCCGCGTTTGAATGCTGATGAATGTGAGAAGTTCACCTTACCATTTCAATCGAGGCACGAGATGTAATCTAGATCACAGCTCGTGTGGGAATTGGCGGCAGCGCAGTTGACGGCCTAACCTGGAATTGCACCACGTCACCGTTGCGACGAAGTTTGCCGTTTCGATTGCGCGATAGGCCATTCCTGCAGGCTTCGGAGCCTCGCGCGTAGAGACAAACAGGAAGAAATGCACAGAGTACATACCGCGAGCGTCAGGAACTCCATCCACGAAATCGAGTTGCACCGGAGAGTTGGAGTCCGGAAATGCGAAAGAAACGTACGTCTCGCCCTCGCAGCCGGGATCAGGCACATACCGTTCGCGGTGATGATCACGGGGCCCGGTCCGGTGCGAACAAGTCCCGCAAATCGATGGGAGTGTTCGCTGCCCCGTTGGCGAGCGTATCGATGCCAACTTGGAAGGGATTCCAAAACTCGTTTCGTACGATCAAAATCCCGCTGGGGCCGTCGTTCGAAGCAATCGTTGCAAGGCTCTCCGCCGAAAAGCAGCAGTTGCCAGACCACGGGGGCATCGTAGAGCATAACAGTCCGAGGACGGCGCTAGAACGCGCGTGCCTGGCGGCGGCCATCATCTTGGTGGTTGCTTCTTTGGTGCTTATCTCGATTTAAACTGCCGGTCGCTCTGTTTCGACCCAACCGGTATCGCAGGCGCTTCGGTTTAGACGGAACCAGAGCCGCACGGCATTGCGTTTCAGGGCGCCTTTTGACGGAAGCAATCCAGTCGCAAGCAAAATAAAAATTCGAGTAATTAGTTCACACGCCCCACATTGTTAAACGACTTGGCAAGTCGAAAACCCTAGTCGTCGCTAGTTGCATCACCAATGACTGTTTTGTCTGAAGTTGTAGCCCGATTATGAATTGGAGGCGTTCGATGGATTCGCCTTATCCCGATCTTCTAGAGATCAACGAGCAACGGCTGCGGGTTGTTACCCGCACCGCGTCAGAGCTCCAGGCTCAAATGGAACATTTGCACAAGCTGCGCAACCGGCTAGCGCGCGCAAGCATCTGCCGGTTGTCCCAGCAGGCAACCGGAGCGAGAACCAACCGGGAAGCGGAAGAGCCGGTCCAATTCGGCGGCTGCAATACGAGCCGACAAATCCAGGAATCGAGCACCTTCTCTCCCGCCGAGATGATCCGAGGCTTCAGGAGCCCGTCAAGTGCTCAGATTGCTGATTAAGCTTGCGCTGCTCGGCACATTGATAATGGCCTCGATAACGCCACCACTGATTACACATGCCTTCGCCAACGGAGGCGGTGGCGGAGGCGGCGGCGGAGGCGGCGGAGGCGGCGGAGGCGGCGGAGGCGGCGGAGGCGGCGGCGGCGGCGGCGGTGGAGGCGGAGCGGCGGCGGCGGCGGTGGAAGCGGCGGCGGCGGTGGAAGCGGCGCGGGTGGTGGCGGGGCCGGTGCAGGAGCTGGCGCCGGCGCGGGAGCAGGAGCTGGAAACGGAGTCGGCGGCGGCGGTTATGACGCTTACGTCGGTGCATACGGATCGTCGTACCCGAGCCACTTCGGCAGGCGAGTGTTTCAAAGGAGCTGGTTCGGCCGGTTCCACCAATACGCACCCCAGCTTGATCGGGACGTGCGGAGGCACGCGACGCAAGCGCGCGACTTTCAGCGGTCTAACAAGGCTCAGCGGACACACGCCTCGCCGAAGCCGCACGAAGCGTTACGGAGGACGCTGCGTCATGAGGAGCCGGACCCTCGTTCCCATCGGAATGATGTCGCGACGGTCGGCGGGGAAGCGGAGCGCCACGCCGGTCAAACATTTGGAATGCCGTCCGTAATGGATAGCGCGCGGGACGCCGCTCAGAACCGCAATGATGTTCGGACGGCCGGCGTGCAAGCGGTAGATCGCGCGGCGGATGAAGTGCAAGCCTCGCAGCGCGGGGCGGGTCAAACAATCGGTGGGCAAGCGGAAGATAGCGCGCCGGATGCCGCTCAGAACACCGCGCCACCCATCATCGAACGCATGTTCCCAACAACCGCGCCCCTTGTGCTAGTGATGTTGGTAGTGCTGTCGATGATAATGGTGGTACTTGGCCTTATCAAATTCCTTTTTCGCCACACGTATGCCCAACCCGTTTTGACCTTTCATCAACCGCGCCTCCTACCGCCACCAGATCATGTGCGCCCGGTCGACTTCTCGTGGCCACCGCCGAACCAAGTCGAAGCCGATCCCGATGTCGCATCTAGTCTAGAATCTGTGAAGAAGGCTCTCGACACGGTTGAGGAGAATGTGGCCGAGATCGATTGCTCACGACAGCTCCGAAGGCGGTTGTGAACGACCAGTCCGAACAGGGCACGAGCTCAGGTTCGATTGCTGGGGAAGTAGCCGAAGCAGCACCACAGCAACACCAGCCCGTAAGATATTGATCCTATTTACACCGGGACGGATTTCTACTCCGCGGGTTGCAGGTTCGAGTCCCGCTGGGACCGCCATTTGAATTGGTCGGGTACCTTGTCTTCAATGCGCTTTTTTCGAGCTAACCGGTTTCGCAGATGTGTGGCTCGCCGGCTTTGCCAATCTCTACAAATTAAATCCGCGGTGACTCACATTTCTTAAGGACGTGGCGGCGCAAACGGGTATCAGTAGCTCATCACTCGGACGACCTTTTACTGCAGCCTCATCTCATCTTGAATGTCGCCTCAATTTTTCAGCTCGGGGGCGTTTTACATGAATTCGCTTCAACACAAATGTTTTGACGATGACCGCCTTTTCCAACTCGCGAGCGCGGCGTCTACTCTCATCGTTCAGCTGCGCGAATTAAACGAGCTCCGTGAACAAGTAAGGAATGCGCAATCACCAGTCCGAAGCTCGCGACGGACGATCAACCGACAACGAGCTAAAAGGGTGGGCAGCAGCGCCCCGGCGGTACGACGGCCCCGTTCGGAGCCGGAGATTTTTCGAACTCCCGCATCATCGAACTTGTAACAGCGACACTGAGCTCACTGGAGCCCCGCGGACCGGCCGGGCCGTTTGCGTAAATTTCTCGACGCGAGGTTGCTATGCAACTAGCCCATTGGCTTATTCTGGCTGGCGCCCTCCTCGTGCTTGGCGGCTTGCTTGGTTTCGCTCTCACCCGAAACAAGCAAACTGTCGATCCGGTTTCGGCGCCTGATGAGACGACTTTGGCGAGATAACCGCTGAGCCTAACGATCAACCCGCGCTATCGCTCGGTCCGCAAACACCGCCAAAATGAACCATTTCTGCACTCGGTTGCTTATTACCCGACGGAGTGCAGCATGGACCAGAAGACCGACGAAGGAAAATTGGAGCATCAAATTGAACTAGCCGAACGGATGGCTTCAACAGTAACTGATCGCACCACGGCCCAGCGATTCAGGGCGTTCGCGCAAGAACTGGCGCGAATTCTGCAAGCTCTGCTGACAGCAAGACGACGCAAGCAGGAAACCAAGGCGCGCGCTTATCAGCTCTGGGAAAACGCGGGGCGGCCCTCAGGACGCGATCAAGAGTTCTGGCTTCAGGCAGAGCGGGAATTGAAACACAACAACACTGATTAGTTGGCCGCCTTGCGAACGGAGCCTCAGACACTGTTGCAATCAGCACCCGATTGGGACGACCTGAAACGCGTCAATTAAGAACTCGGCTCTGAACATCCGCGCCTGCCGACTGCCGGAGCTAAGCGCTTCAGTCCTTCTCGCGGCCGCGGTGGCCGGAGCTTTTGAAGCCTCCCCATTCCGAACGTCCGTGGTCTTCGTGACTGGACCGGCCGCCTGAATGCGCAATGGCTGTGGAGTTAAGAGAGGTCGACAGCAGCAGCGTGATTGCTGGAGGCGTCACCACCGCGAATTTTCCACAAGCCGCCATGAATTTGCGACGATCCCTGTCGGCATCGGTTGAATTGCTCTGCGTCATGTTTAATGGCCCCGAACTGTTCAGAATACGAATGAAAGAACCCGCCAAATCCGCATTGACCCGAACGCGAATAAAACGCGTCGGAACCGCCACGGTTCCCGAAAATTCGGCCGAACTGAAATCTGGGGGATTCCGAGGGAGAAATTCAAACCAGCTGTCGTGCCAAGTTTGCGGGGAGCCCTCTCTTCGGAGCTTCACCACCTATCCGGCATGGAAAATTGAGCTAGTTCGACGACAGCTGGACCATACGGCGCCCGCCGTTCATCTCCTTGAGATGCTTGACGTACTCTTCAGGACGGTTCCAGCGTAATGGAACTTTCAGTCCCATAAACTTCGCAATGTTGCCGATGAACGAAGTGCAATTGAAGGTTTCGGCGTTCCAAATAGGTGAATTCGCCTGCAGGTCCTTGATGTATGCGAAGACGCGTTTGGCGTCCGGCTCGTTCAGATAAACTCGATAGGAGGCCGTCAAGTATTGCGGATCAAGATCGCCGTAACTTGCCCCTGTCTCGGACGGAACCGGCATGAGATGGCCGAGCACGTAAGGCAGCGTGTCCCCGGCGGGGGTAAGACCTGCGACCTCGACTGCTCGCTCGCCGGTCTTCCCGAACCATACGAAAGCGTGTCCCCAACTGGCGGCTGTTCTGGCCCTGAAGTCGACGTAGTAAGGGCTCTTGCTAATCCAGCCCCCCTAGCCGACTGTTCAGCCGCCTTCGCTTCTGTTGCCTCAGCAGAAACAAACGCAGTACGCGTATGAACCTCTCGCTCGGACGCGGCGCGGCTGAAGATATCGAGAGCAGCAACTGGTCCAACTTCGCAGCCGAGAGAAACGGCCATCGTGCAAAATCCCGTGAGGGCGCACAGCCCTACTCTCTTCGATCGATTGGACCAGCGCATTGCTTTTACAATCCGAACTGTCAGCCATGAAAATCAGGCCCAAGAAGAGCCGACATCGCCTGTTGCTTAGCCCCGGGTTACGAGCGGTGGCCCACCCGTTGGAGCTTTGCCGATGGGGCTCTTGCCAATTGGGGCTTTCCCGATCGGCATCTTGCCCACGTGAGCCTGTTCGTACACGGGCACGGGCTGGCGATGTGGCAAGTCCGCAGCTGCGGCGGCAGTCACCATGGCAAGCGTTGCGCCAGTTACGATTAGAAATTTCACCACCGTAATCTCCTCAAACGTTGTAAGGGAACTAGCCGAATCTACCTGGCGTTCCGGCTAATGCGCGGCAGCAGAGCCTCCGAATTCGTTTAGAATGCGGCAGATGGGAGAAACTCCACCGACTAGCGGAAACGTTGGGCGAGGCGATTTTGAGTGCAGTTCAATTGAGCCCAAAGAAGGCGGGGGGCGGAAGTTTTGCCCGCACAACTGAGACTCCCGCTTGATTATTATCGGGCCGGCTCAATGACATTACAGTTGGTTCTTCCCGACATCAGGCAATCCTGCATCTTGCTCGCTGCGCTCAAATCGCGAGCAAGCCATATTCCTGCCCCTAGCAGGAGGATGGCAATAATTAACCCCGCGACCGCGCCACGACGAGTATCTCCTCTTTCGGGTTCAGCCACCGTTTGGTCCGACCTCGGATTGCTGCAATTCGAACGGGGTAGCCCCTAGCACGGTTACCCGGGGAACGCTCGTTCGATCGGTCTAAATCTGCCGAACCGGCGCCGCCGGATAACCGGTCATCTGCCCTATCCTGCAATGCGCTTTCGCAGGCATTGGGTATTCCGGCGAGAGCTCTGCACGACGGGCGCGACGGGCCCGGCCCGAGAGCAAGTCGTCAGAAGAAACGTTCTGGTACATCGCCAATCGGCGCCGAGTTCCAAACTGGGGAAGGGCTTCGGATCAGCCAGTGTAACAAATAGAAAAAGGCCCACGCTGGTCAACGTCACGATCGCTCCTACGAGGGCAAGTCTTCCGCAACTCCACTGTATGGTCATTGCCATCGCTCCAATTCCGGTTTTTCAGAGCATATGAGCCGGCTGCCTGACGGTTTGTGATCGACCTCACAGTCGCTAGGATTTCCGACCAATGCCGGAATGCGATCCCCGGCTAGGGCGCTCGAACACAAAAATCAGCGGATATTCGGTGGCGCCAAGAAGCGGGGGCCTGTAAAACAGCTGTCCGTCACGCGGGCGCCATCGGCCCCGATCTGCCCGAAACTTGAATGAAAGCGATAAGGCCTACGCATGAGTGGATTTAAGGAACCTGACTTCGCGGACCGCCAAAAGGCTGCGCAGCAAGCCAGGCAGGAGCTGCTGAACAAGTTCCGCGCGCAGCCGGGACCGGACGACCCCCGGATCAAGCAGAAGCAGGCCGAACGCGAGGAGGCCGCTGCCGCCCGCGCCAAGGCGAAAGAGGCGCGCGAAACTTTAAAAGCCGAGCAAAAGCGAAGCCAGGAAGAAGCCGCGGCAGAAGCCGCAGCGCAGCTTGCACGTGAAAAGCTGGAAGCTGCTTCCAGGCAGGCAGCACTGGAAATCGAACAAAAGGCTAAGCGCGACGCGCGCTATGCCGCCCGCAAAACCAAGGGCAAGAAGAAGTAAACGGTCGAACGGGTCTGTCGGCGCATCAAGTAAAAGGCCCGCCTCCAAGCCAATGGAAGCGGGCCTTCATACCGGACGGTGAAAGCGGTAGTGTTTACTACTTCTTCATGCCGTCGTCTTTTTTCATGCCGTCCTTCATCATCCCGTCTTTCTTCATGCCGTCATGGGACATGGTGTCCTTGGACATGGTGTCCTTTTTCATGCCGTCCTTGGACATGGTATCCTTCTTCATCCCATCGTCCTTGCCCATCTTGTCCTGCGCGAAGGCGGTCGGCGCCAGAGCCAGGCTGAATGAGAGAGCGGCAGCAGTAATTCCGAGTGCGAATCGGGTGCGAATGGTCATGTAGGTCATCCCTTCGAGAAACCGTTTGAAAGCGACTGATGCCGCTAAAGTCTCGACGATGCTTGGTTCGAAGATGTTACGCCTGCGTCGATGTATTTTTTTTGGCGAGGCCTTTTGAGGCCGTTCTCTGCGTCCGACGGGCCAGTCTCGACACAATTTCGCCCGCCAAAGACGTGTTAGTGCCTTCACCGGGTCGATAAGTGTGCGCCGCAGCAAATCTCATGGACCGGTCGAGGCTAGCCTACGAGATTAGAGAAACGCCGATGAACACCGGCTAGTATCCGACAGGCGCTGCTTCGAGGCTCAATCTCTGGATGTTTTAGGGGAGTAATCATGCTTACACGCCGTCACGTCATCGTATCCGCAGTTGCGGCGCCCGCCATCCTGAGATTAGGGACCGGCACCGCGAAGGCCGCAACCACGCTGAAAGTATCGCATCAGTTTCCCGGCGGCACGATCGATAAGGGTGACTTCCGCGATCGGCTATGCCGGATGTTTGCCGCCGAAGTAGCCAAGCGAAGCGGTGGCGAGATCACCGCTGAAGTGTATCCGAACTCATCGCTGATTAAGACCAACGCTCAGTTCTCAGCCATGCGGAAAGGAGCGCTCGACATCAGCCTGTATCCCATGCCATACGCCGGTGGAGAATTGCCGGAGACCAATATCGGCCTGATGCCCGGGCTGGTCGCAACCTACGATCAGGGCTTGCGCTGGAAGAAAGAGCCGGTCGGCAAAGCACTGACGGATTTTCTGGCCGATAAGGGCATCATCCTCCTCACCTGGATTTGGCAGGCCGGCGGCTTGGCTAGCCGCTCGAAAACGGTTGTTGGGCCGGAAGATGCCAAGGGTTTGAAGATTCGTGGCGGTTCGCGAGAGATGGATATGGTCCTGCAAACCGCCGGCGCTTCCGTGTTGTCGCTGCCATCGAACGAAATCTATGCTGCGATGCAGACCGGCGCCTGCGACGCAGCCCTCACCTCTTCCACCAGCCTGATTTCGTTCCGGCTCGAGGAAACCGCAAAGGCGCTGACCTCTGGCGGTGGCGCCTCGTATTGGTTCATGCTGGAACCGCTCATGATGTCGAAGTCGATCTTCGATGGCTTGCCCAAAAAACATCAGGATATCATTCTCGCCGTTGGCGGCGAACTTGAAGCGTTCGGCAAGAAAGGCGCACAAGACGATGACATCGAAGTTGTCAACGTTTACTCAAAGGCAGGCGCCAAGGTCAGCAAGCTTGACCTCGCCACCGTCGGCAAGTGGCGCGATATCGCCCGCGATACTGCGTGGAAGGATTACGGCTCCAAAACAGCGACGGCGGCCAACCTGCTGAAGCTTGCCTCTGACGTTTCCGCATGATGCACGGTCCGCTTGGGGATCGTGATGACATCTTAAAAAGCGCCACGGGCAACAAGCTCGTGGCGTCTGTGGAATTCGGGTTGTCAGTGATCAATCAGACCATCGTCGTTCTCGCGGCCATTGCGCTGATAGCTGCCTGCGCGATCCTGAGCTACAGCGTACTGGGCCGCGCGATTTTCCACAGCGCAAATTACTGGCAGGACGAAGCAGCGGTCTTTCTTCTTGTTGGTGCGACCTTCATGACCGCGGCCTACGTGCAATCACAACGCGGCCACATTGGCATTGAAGCGTTCGTCGGGCTGCTATCGCCAACGGTTAATCGTATCCGGCTTTGGCTGGTCGATGTTACGAGCTTCCTGTTCTGCGCGTTCTTCGCCTGGAAATCCTGGACACTCGCCCATGAGGCCTGGATCGACGGCCAGGTTTCAAACTCGATGTGGTCGCCGCCCTTGGCAATCCCTTACAGCCTGATGGCGAGCGGCATGACGCTGCTCTGCGTCCAGCTCCTGCTGCAGATCGTGATTCCTGTTAGCGCGGCAATCCGCCGATGACCGTGTTTGGTATCGGCATCAGCTACGGGCTGGCCACCCTCTTTGCAATGTTCTCGGGCATGCCCATTGCGTTCGCCTTGGGAGCGGTCGCGGTCGTGTTCATGGGCATTTACATGCCGGCCGCTTCGCTCGATACGGTGACACAGAACGTCTACGAGGAAATGGCCTCGATCACGCTGTTGTCGATTCCGCTCTTCATCCTCAAAGGTGCGGCGATCGGGAAATCCCGTGCCGGTCAGGATCTCTATTCCGCATTACATGCCTGGCTGCATCGCGTGCCCGGGGAACTCGGTGTGGCGAACGTGTTCGCCTGCGCTCTCTTTGCGGCGATGGCGGGATCATCTCCCGCCACCTGCTCGGCCATCGGTTCGGCCGGTATTCCGGAAATGCGCAAGCGCGGCTACTCCGGCGGTTTCGCAGCAGGAATTATCGCGGCCGGCGGCACACTGGGTATCTTGTTGCCGCCCTCGATCACCATGATCCTTTTCGCGGTTGCCGCGGAAAAATCGCTGGGGCGTCTGTTCCTCGCCGGCATCGGCCCTGGACTGCTGCTGGTCTGTTTGTTCGGCACTTATGCGGTGATGCGCTTCCGCAAAGAGTATGCCGCGGCCGGCGCTCTCTATGCACAGACCGGAGCGACCTCAGCCATCCTCACCCGCGACGACTTCACCTTGGCTGAACGCTTCAACGTATTGCCCAGGGTCCTCCCGTTCGTGCTGTTGCTAACGGGCGTGATGATTGCGCTCTATGGCGGCTACGCAACGCCATCCGAGACCGCTGGATTAGGAGGGCTGCTGGCGTTGGGCTTGATCGCGCTGATCTACAGCGTGTGGCGCCCGAGCGACCTCGCGCCGATCCTGAAATCGACTATCCGCGAGTCGACGATGCTGATGATGATCATCGGCATGTCGCTGCTCTATTCCTATGTCATGAGCTATCTGCACATCTCCCAATCCGCCGCTGAAGCGATCGTCGCAACTCATTTGCCGCGATGGGAATTGCTGGCAGCCATCTTGCTCATGGTGATCGTACTTGGCTTTTTCTTGCCGCCGGTTTCGATCATTCTGATGACCGCGCCGATCATTCTTCCGCCGCTGCGCGCGGCTGAATTCGACATCATCTGGTTCGGGATCGTGATGACGATTGTAATGGAGATGGGGCTCATTCACCCGCCCGTCGGCCTTAATATCTTCGTCATCCGCAACGTCGCACCTGACATTCCGCTTATCGAGGTGATCTGGGGTACATTGCCGTTCGTGCTCTTGATGATGGGAGCGGTGCTGCTGCTGTGTTTCGTGCCGGAGATAGCCACCTGGTTGCCCAATATGATCATGGGACCAGACGGGGGGAGGTAGTCGGGCCCGAACACCGATACGCAGCGGCGGTTAACGTTTTCTGGCGTTGAGCGCCGAGGCGACGCGACTGACCGGTGGTCGGCCGATCAGCTTGCTGATCTCGTTGGTCGCAGCCAGCAGCTTCATCATGTTGACGCCGGTCGAGATCCCCATGCCCTCAAGCATGTAGACCACATCCTCGGTCGCAACGTTGCCAGTCGCGCCAGGCGCAAACGGACAGCCACCGAGACCACCGGCAGCGGAATCAATCGTTCGCGCCCCCTCCTCCATGCCTGCATAGAGGTTGGCCAGCGCTTGGCCGTACGTGTCGTGAAAATGCATGGCGAGGTGGGTGATCGGCATGAAGCCTGCCACGGCGCGCAAGAGGTGACGCGCTTTCACGGGGGTTCCGACCCCAATGGTGTCGCCGAGCGAAATTTCGTAGCAGCCTAGCTTCCATAGTGACGACGCCACGTCGACCACAGCTTGCGGCTTTACTTCACCATCATACGGACAACCGAGCACGCAGGAAACATAGCCGCGCACCTTGATGCCGTCGGCCCTAGCTCGCGCGATCACCGGATTGAACCGTTCGATCGATTCAGCAACCGAACAATTGATGTTGGCGCGCGAGAAACCTTCCGAAGCCGAAGCGAAAACGGAAATCACCCGGGCACCTGCCGCGCGCGCGGCCTCGTAACCCTTCTCGTTCGGCACGAGCACGTGGAATTCGGCATCTTTGAGATTTTTGACGCCGCGCAAAACCTGATCCGAGTCGACCATCTGCGGAATTGCCCTAGGCGACACGAATGCACCGACCTCAACTGTGTGCAGCCCCGCACCGACCAGGGACTCGATGAAGGCAATCCGTGCCGCCACACCTACCGGTGTCTTCTCGTTCTGCAGTCCGTCGCGCGGACCCATTTCAATGATGCGGACACTCTCGCTCATGCCGGACTCAGGTAGCCGCGGGTTCCAACTCGGCGAGTTCAACGCCCTCGCCGACGATATCGCCGATTTTACACCTAATTTTTTTTAACACGCCCGCGAACGGCGCGCGCAGGGTCTGCTCCATTTTCATGACCTCGAGCGTCAAAATGGGCGCGCCCTTCTCAAGGCTAGCACCCTCACTTGCTAGCAAGGCCACCACGGTGCCCGGCAAAGGCGCGACGATCTTGTCCTCCCCGACTTGTTCTTCAGTCTCGCCGCCGAACGGATCGACCCAATGCATATCGAAGCGGCCGTTACGCGTGCGAAGATAAAGCTCTTGGCCTTCAATGATTGCAACCACGTGCGACTTCGCACCATCGAGGGTCAGATCCAGACCGCGCTTCGCCGGTGCGAACGAGAAGGGCAGTTCACGTCCGTCAATCGACAATTTCGAAGGGCCGTTGCCGTAATGCAGGCTGACCTTCCGTTCGGCACCATGATCTTGACGAAAGGAAAATACTCGCTGCCGTCGCCCGACAGGCATCCAGCCGAACGTCTGCCAGGGCGAGTGCGGTTCACCCTGCGCCAGCTTGCATTCTTGACCCACGATTGCTGCGACGGCTGCGCCAAGCTCAAGATCGCCCGGCGCGATCTGGTCTGGCGTCAAGTTTTTCAGCTCGCGCTCGATGAAGCCGGTATCTATATCGTTGGCCCGGACGGCAGGGTGTGTCACCAAAGCCGACAAAAAGGCGATGTTGGTGGAGATCCCGCGAACGTCGGCTTCCTCAAGTCCGCGATTAAGCCGCTCGATCGCGGCATTTCGGGTGGGTGCCCACGCAATGACCTTGGCCAGCATGGCGTCGTAATAGGGCGATACAGCATCTCCCTCGCGATAACCGGCGTCGATCCTTAGGCCATGAGTGGCTTTCGGAGTTTGCCAGGTGCGGATTTTGCCGACCGAGGGCATGAAATTCCTGGCTGGATTCTCCGCATAGATCCGCACTTCAATTGCGTGACCGTTGAACCTGACCTGATCCTGAGTAAGGGGCAGCTTCTCGCCGAACGCCACGCGCAACTGCCATTCCACAAGATCGATGCCAGTAATCAACTCGGTCACGGGGTGTTCGACCTGCAACCGCGTGTTCATCTCGATGAAAAACACGTCTTTACCGTCGGAGACGAATTCAATGGTACCGGCACCGACATAGCTGACAGCCGCAGCAGCTTTTCGCGCAGCGGCTGAAACCCTCTCCCGTTGCTTTGTGTCCAGCGTCGGCGACGGCGCTTCCTCAACGACCTTTTGGTGTCGACGCTGCAGGGTGCACTCGCGTTCGAACAGCGAGAGCAGATTGCCGTGGCTATCACCGATGACCTGCACTTCGATATGGCGGGGATTGTCCACGTACTTCTCGATCAGCATACGATCGTCCCCGAATGCCGCCTTTGCCTCGCGCTTGGCGCTGGTAATCGCATCCGTGAGTTCACCTGCCGAGCGCACGACGCGCATGCCGCGGCCGCCTCCGCCGGCGGAGGCTTTAACGAGGACCGGAAAGCCGATCTTGCCGGCAGCCTTCGCCAGCGTTGCCTCGTCCTGGGCCTCGCCGTGATACCCCGGCACCAGTGGCACTCCGGCCTTTTCCATGAGAGTTTTGGAGCCCGACTTGGACCCCATCGCCGTCATCATCGCTGCAGTCGGGCCCACGAATACCAGCCCGGCGTCCGCACAGGCCTGCGCGAACTCGGCATTCTCGGACAGGAAGCCGTAGCCGGGATGCACGGCTTCGGCACCGCTCCGTCGCGCCGCTTCGATCACCCGCTCGATATTCAGATAGCTGTCGCGTGCCCGCGCCGGTCCGAGCAAAACAGCATCATCGGCCATCGCGACATGCATGGCCTCGCTGTCGGCCTCCGAGTAAACCGCAACTGTGCGCAAGCCCATTCCCCTTGCGGTGCGGATCACGCGACAGGCAATCTCGCCCCGATTGGCGACCAGGAGCGTGCGAAACGGCCGGTACATTTTGGAGCGGTCCATCCTCACATCCTGAACAGGCCGAATCTGGTCGGCTCAATCGGCGCATTCGCCGCCGCTGAAAGGCCCAGACCGAGCACCAGTCTTGTATCGGCGGGGTCGATCACCCCATCATCCCACAACCGGGCCGTCGCGTAATACGGATTGCCCTGGCTCTCGTACTGGGCGCGAACGGGCGCTCGAAACTCGTCTTCCTGCTCGACCGACCAGCTGTCGCCCTTTGCCTCGATGTTGTCGCGGCGCACTTGGCTCAGCACCATCGAAGCTTGTTCTCCGCCCATCACGGAGATCCGGGCATTGGGCCACATCCAGAGAAAACGCGGACTATAGGCGCGGCCGCACATTCCGTAATTGCCGGCCCCATAGGAGCCCCCGATAACGACGGTGAACTTTGGCACAGCCGCCGTTGCAACCGCCGTCACCAGCTTGGCTCCGTCGCGCGCGATCCCGCCTGCCTCGTATTTCTTGCCGACCATGAAGCCGGTTATGTTCTGAAGGAACACCAGCGGGATATTGCGCTGGCAGCACAGTTCGATGAAATGCGCGCCTTTAAGCGAGCTTTCGCTGAACAGGATGCCGTTGTTTGCTATAATCCCGACTGGATAGCCCCAGATATGGGCGAAACCGCAGATCAGCGTTTGACCGTAAAGCTTTTTGAATTCGTCAAATTCCGACCCATCAACTAGGCGCGCGATGATGTCGTGCACATCGAACGGCTTGCGAGCGTCGGCCGAAACGACGCCGTAGATTTCATCAACGGGAAACAACGGCTCGCGAGGGTCGCGCATGTTCAAGGCGGCGCGGACAGGCTGTTTCAGGGTGGCCACGATGCGCCGCGCAATGCCAACCGCATGACTGTCGTTCTGGGCATAATGATCGGTGACGCCGGATTGCCGCGAATGCACATCGGCCCCGCCAAGCTCTTCCGCAGTGACGACTTCACCCGTCGCGGCCTTCACCAACGGCGGCCCTCCGAGGAAAATCGTCCCTTGATGCCGCACGATGATGCTCTCGTCCGACATCGCCGGAACGTAGGCGCCTCCTGCCGTGCAAGAACCCATGACGATGGCGATTTGCGGGATGCCGAGCGCCGACAACTGCGCCTGATTGTAAAAAATTCGGCCGAAGTGTCGCTCGTCCGGAAAAATCTCGTCTTGCATCGGCAGAAAGGCTCCGCCGGAATCGACCATGTAAACGCAGGGCAGATTATTCTGCCGCGCGATGTCCTGTGCGCGAAGATGCTTCTTCACGGTCATCGGGTAGTATGTGCCACCCTTGATCGTCGCATCGTTGGCAACGATGACGCACTCGCGTCCGGATATCCGCCCCACCCCCGTGATGATGCTGGCCGAATGCACGTCGCCCCCGTAGAGACCGTGGGCCGCCAGAGGGGATAGCTCGAGGAATGCTGTTCCGGGATCGACCAAAAGATCGACACGCTGGCGAGCCAGCATCTTGCCCCGCGAGGTGTGCCTGTTCCGGGAGACTTCGCCTCCACCGCCCGCGACAATTTCAAGCTTTGAACGGAGCTCTGTAACGAGCCCGCGCATGACTTCGGCGTTGTGCGCGAAGTCAGCGGATTTGGGATCAACCGTCGATTGAAGCGGCATGGCCTTCAATAGTTATGGGTGCGCCGCAACTTTGCGCGGGGGAACATGATGGTGTCATTGCGCGCCCTCTCAAGGCAACCCACTTTAGCGGCGTACCTGCTTCTGCTGCCGCCGCCAGAGGCAGCTTGGGGGCTAGTGGGTCCAGGGTTCGCCGCGCCGGAACGAAAAATTGTCGGCATAGGCCGCCTGGGTGCGAACCGGGTCTTTCGGCTCGATAACCTGATAGGGAATGCCCTTGCGTTCGCAGTAAGCGATCGCCTCCTCCCTGGTACGGAAGCGGAGCGTCACCTGCTGCTTCATGTCCCCGGAGGAGGTCCAGCCCATCAGCGGCTCGATCGCGCGCGGCTGCTCCGGTTCATAGTCGAGCCGCCATTCGTGGGTGGCTGCCTTCCCCGATTGCATCGCGTTTTTGGCCGGCTTGAAGATGCGGGCAGTCATGAATGTTCCGGGCCCCAAAGGTAATGCGGCATGAAGCGCTTGGTGGAAGCGGTCGGGATAGTATAGAGACACCTCTCAGGAATTTCATAAGTGATTCCATGCTTGGGGTGTTATTTTCTGCACTGGTATAGTCATTATGCTGCGTTGTGACAATCTCCCGACCCGCTTGGTGACTGGACCTCCTTCGCTCTCCCTCGAAAGCATCACTTCGAGCCGGCATTCATGAAAATCAACGCCACCCTCCCCGAAAAAGGACGTGACCTCCGCCTCGACTTGTTTCGAGGTGTCGCGAACTGGGCAATTTTTCTGGATCATATCCCCGACAATGTCGTGAACTGGATCACCACCCGGAATTACGGTTTCAGCGACGCGGCAGATCTCTTCGTCTTTATCTCGGGATATACCGCCTCCTTCGTCTACGCCCGCATGATGCTTGAACGCGGGTTCCTGGTCGGCGCAACGCGACTGACCAAGCGCGTGTGGCAGCTCTACGTCGCGCATATTATCCTGTTCGTCATCTATATCGCTGCGATCAGTTATCTCGCGCTGCGTTTCGGCGACTCCGAAATCATCAACGAATTTAACGTGGCGGGCCTGGTCGACAATGCGACTGAGACTTTGCGGCAAGGATTGTTCCTGAAGTTCAAGCCGGTCAATCTGGACGTGCTTCCGCTCTACATTGTGCTGATGGGATTTTTCCCGCCGGTCCTGTGGATGATGCTGCGCCAACCCAACCTGACAATGCTGGCATCGATCGTGCTATGGCTCGTAGCCCGGCATTTCGGCTGGAACTTCGCGGCTTATCCGGCAGGCGCCTGGTACTTCAATCCATTTTGCTGGCAGGTACTGTTCGTGTTCGGCTCATGGTGCGCGCTCGGCGGCGCACGGAAATCGATGTCGATCATCAATGTCGCCGATCACGCTATACTTCTGCATCGCCTATCTCATGCTTCGCGTTGGTCATGACCATGGCCGGCAAATTTCCGGATTTCGGAGCGATGTTCCCGCACTGGCTCTACTCGACGCTTCAATCCGAACGACAAGACCAATCTTGCGCCCTATCGCTTCCTGCATTTCGTGGTGATCGTGATCCTGGTCATCCGGTTCGTACCGAAGGACTGGCCGGGACTGCAATGGAAGGTGTTCGATCCGCTGATCGTCTGCGGCCAGCAATCGCTCGCGGTGTTCTGCGTCGGCGTGTTCCTGTCCTTTGTCGGACATTTCGAGCTGATGATGAGTTCGGGCTCGCTGTTCGCGCAGATCTTCGTCAGCGTGACCGGCATAGCGATCATGACCATCGTCGCCTATTACATCTCCTGGTCGAAACGGCAGGACAAGCCGCTGCCGAAACCGGCGCCCGCCAAAGCGGCGTCCAAGCCAGCCTGATTTCGACGCGCTAGCGTTCGACGCCCGGTTTGGGCTGGCTTGGCGTTCGGCTTGGCGCACCAACCTGCCCCTTGATGAAATGCCGCCCCACGCGGTGGACCAGCCGACTCTGCAGTCTGCGGCGCATGGCTTGCGATGCGCTTCGCTTCGCCTTCCCTGCAGCGCGAACATGGCGCCCTGCGGGTCGGTGCATCGGGCGATCCAGCTGCCGTCCGGCAATTCAATCGGACCCTCGAAGATTTGCCGCCGCCGGCCTTCACACGCTCCGCAGCCGCGTCGATATCGCCGACATTGAAGTAATAAAGCCAGAACGGTACCGGCACGTCGGAAGTTTGGTGAACATGCCGCCGATCGTCTGCTCGCCGGCTGAGAACAACTGATAGATGTCCGTCGGACCGATTTCGGCGTCCGCTTTCCGCCAGCCGAACAGCTCACCATAAAAAGCGAATGCCTTCGTCCAGTCGGCGGCGAGCAATTCATGCCAGCCCACGTGTCCGGTTCGCTCATCGCGGCAGGCTGCCGCTGGCCGTGCTTCAATCCCTCGACCAACGCAAATGTTGCCGTTTGCGGATCGGCGACGATCGAAATGCGGCCGATATTGCTGTCGGTCGGCGGCACGTAGACGGCTCCGCCAAGACGCTTGATCCGCTCGGCGGCAGCATCGATGTCGTTGACGCCGACATAGCCCACCCACCTCGGCGTCGCGCCCATTCTCCGTCGCTTCCTCCGGCAGCTCCATCAGCCCGCTGACCGGAGCCGTCTCCAGCGGTGAACAGGCTGTAGGCCAGATCGGGCGTCGAGCATCCTGACGCCCCAGCCCACGACCTGCGCAGTAGAAAGCCTTGGCGGCCGCCATGTCTGTGGTCATCAGCTCGTACCAGACGAAACGTCCGTGATGATCGACCATGTCGGTTTCTCCGCTCGAGCAGCCGATAGACTGCGGCAGCAGCATATGCAGCTCGTGAGCACGTTACGGCTTGCAGCGAGACCAAAGCAGCGGGTTCTTTGCATGCTCATTCGGTTGACGTGCAAATCGTCGATTGCGGCACTCGTTCATCACGACCTTATGACCGAGTGATGCGTGACTGAAAGATCGACGCCGCTTTCGTTCATCAACATGAACCGAAACTCGATGCAGCCATCCTGGCTACGTGTCGCAACGCGTCCTTGCATGGCGCTTCGCCGCAGCGTACAATTCGGAGCTGGACTCAAAATACTTTTTGCAAGGTATGGAGGATGACCGACCATGCCACGGGTGAAGCAAGCTTCAAAGCAGAAGCGTGTGACCAAAGCCGCTGTGCCGGCGTTGGGGGCCGCCGGCCTGACTTTTTCGCTAGTCGGGGGCGCATCCGCAGCCGCTGTGCCGACCGCGGATGTGCAGCAGACACCTAACTTCTGCACCGACTCAAGCCAGTCACGCTCGGCGAAGAAGAAATCGCCGACGTCAGCCTGGCCACTTCTATCGTCTTCGACAAGGAGAACGTTGGATCGCTGCGGCGGTACAGGTCGCCGGCGCGGCTGCGGTGGATGCCGCGGTTGTCGCGGATGCGGCGGCTGCAGAGCTTGCCGTGTGCGGCGGCTGCGCTGGCTGCGGCGGCTGCGGCGGGTTGCTGCCTTTCTTGGGGTGCCTGCCGCATCTGCTAAGTCAGTCAGTTTCCGCACGCATTGACAAACGCAAATCGTTTATGGCCGGGTTCGACAAAGTCGACCCGGCCATTTTGTGTCGTCCCGGACGCGACAGGCGCGTACTGGCCATCGGCCAATGTTGCCGATGTCCACTTGTGACAAGAAGCGGTGATGCCCGTAAAGCCGACGCTGGCATGCAGCACGGCCAACGCAAGAACCCGTGCAAATCCAGCTCACGCGCAACGCCGGCAAAGACGCTTTGCAGTTCGCACCGAATTTCACCGTCTACGTGCTGCCGCCCGACGTCGTCTGCCTCTATTCCGAGGACCGGAAATTCTTCCTGCATGGCGAGCTCTATTGTGCGCTTGCCGCAGCCGATCGGAAAAAGCGGCAAGAGCCTGCCGCGACCTCGTCGCGAGCTGGCGACGGAACTTTCCGTCCGACAAAATCGAGGAGGCGCTCAAGCGGCTTGATTGAACGCCGCTACGTCGTCCCGGCATCGCCTACGCTCCTTCCTCCGGCACTGTCGCCGGCTATTGGGCAAGCCTCGGCTTGCCGCCCGAAATCGCCGAGACAAAATCTTCGGAATTGCCGGCGTGCGCGTTCAAGCTATCGATGTGCAGGGCGCGACCGAACTCGGCCGCGGCGCTGAGCGAGCTCGGCGTTCACGTCGTGAAGACGCTCTCCCGATCTGACGGTCACGCTGGTGAACGATTATCTCGAACGGCAGCTGGCCGAACTGAACCAGCAACGCGTGTCGGACAAGACGCCGTGGCTGCTGGTGCAGCCGTCCGGCGTGTTTCCGCTGGTGGGACCGATGTTCAAGTCCCGGCGACACCGCCTGCTGGACCTGCCTGTTCGATCGCATGATCCGCAACCGCGAGGTCAAGGGATTTCTCGACCGCGGCCCGGCGCGACGCCGTCGCGGTGTCACCGCTCGCCCGCAATACATTCGGACAAAGCGCCATCCAGTTCGCCGCCGTCGAAATCGCCAAGGCGATCGCCACCGGTTTCCGCACCGATTTGCGCGATCACATCGTCAGCTTCGACCTGTTGGGCTCGACCATCGCGCAAGCACTACGTGGCGCAAGCGTCCGCAATGTCCGACCTGCGGCAACAAGAAGCTGCGAGATCCCGCGCCGCGCGCCAGAGCCGATCGAGCTCGGCCCCGGCGCCAAACTCGTCATGACCAGCGGCGGATATCGCACGGTGTCCTCGCGGGCCACAGTTGCGCGTTTCCGCAGACACGTCAGCCCGCTCACCGGTGTGGTCACACGGCTCGAGCGGATCGAAGCCGATTTGCCGATGAACACCAATTTCTTCGCACAGCATAATTTTTCTGCACCTGCCCAGAGCGTCGATCAACTCAGGTCAGGATTAAGCGGCGGCAGTTTCGGCAAGGGCACCACCGCCGAGCAAGGCGAAGCCAGCGCGTTGATGGAAGCGATCGAGCGCTATTCGGGTATCTTTCAGGGCGACGAAATCAGAGTTAAACGACGTTTCACGGATTTCGCTCCGGGCGACGCGATGCTGGCCAATGACATCCAGCTGTTAGCGATGCGCAATTCGCAGGCCGGCCACCAGCATGCGGCGGACGACTCCCACCCTGTCGCCGGAGGCCGTTGACCCCACCGCGAAGATCGAGTGGTCACCGGTTTGGTCGTTGCGCGACAAACGCTTCAAATATCTTCCGACCAGCTTCCTGTATTTCTTCTACCGCGGGCCTGCCGCCTTCCATGCGGATTCCAATGGTTGCGCGGCCGGCAATACGCGCGAAGAAGCCATCGTGCAAGGATTCCTCGAACTCGTGGAACGCGATGCATACGCGATCTGGTGGTACAATCGCCTTCGCCGGGCGGAGGTCGACTTGAGCCAGTTCGACGACTCCTACGTTCAAGATATCAAAACGCAATTTGCAGAGGCCGGTCGAAAGCTGTGGGTGCTCGATATTACCAGCGATCTCGGCGTTCCCGCCTATGTAGCGATCATGCACTGGATGAAGGACGGGCAAGAGAATATCGAGTTTGGTTCTGGCGCACATTTCGATCGCAGCATCGCGTTGCTACGCGCTTTGACCGAATTGAGCCAGTTCTTATCCATTGGACTGATGGGCGGAGGCAGCGGAGAGAAGCCCAGCCTTGACGGCGTCACGCCTTTGCGACTGCAGGAATATCCGTTCTTGATCCCGGCGGACAATCCGATCGTAGCCGGCTGGCGTCCAGCCTGAAAGTTCATCACAACACGCGCGACCAGGTCGAAGCCTGCGTTGACATTGCTGGACGCGCCGGTCTCGATTTCCTCGTGCTCGATCAGACACGCCCTGACGTTGAGGTCCCGGTGGTGCGGGTGATCGTTCCCGGATTGCGGCATTTCTATCGCCGGTTTGGGCCCGGCAGGCTTTATGATGTTCCCGTGAAACTGGGCTTGCTGGATCGGCCGTTGCCGGAGAGCGAACTCACGCCCTTCCTTCCCCACACCTGAAGGTCGCCCGTTTGCGCGCGTCCAAAAAAACGCGAGGGCGAAAGAATGCATCGCTGGGTATTTTCGTCCGGCTGAACGATCGCGTCTCGCTGGAAGCACAGGCGGACGGAAGCATCGCGGCCAGCTTCGATGGCTATACGGCTGGACTAGGAAAATTCAATGCCGTTACGACCCGCCGCGCGCAGGCACTACGCTCGGGGCTGCCCCTAGCCTCCTTGTCATCCGAACGCAGCGCCGTCCAAAGCGAAGTCGCTCTCTTGGTCCAGCGATTAGCCGATCGCGGGCTTATTGAGTATCGCGTCGCGCAGGCGAACGCCGGGGGCGACAAGGTTATCATCGAACCTCAACGGCCCGACTATCGGCCGCGACTCCCAAAGCTCGCGATCAGCGAAACAGTCGTATTATCGCGGTTCGCCTATCTGCGCCGGCGGGGTAACGACCTGATCCTGGAATCTCCGCGATCCGGCGCGCTGTTTAAAATTTGTGATCCTAAGGTCGCCGCGGCGCTTGTCGTATTGGCACGACCGCAAAAGGTCGGTCCGTTTCTGCGAGAGAACAGTTTCCCGGGCAAAGCGCTGCTGGCATTGCTGCTTGATTGCGAGATTCTCTTCAAGGTCGATGCCAGAAGCGGCGGACTTAGGCCCGACGAAGGCGACAATGACCTCGTGCTCTGGGACTTCCATGATCTTCTGTTCCACACCCGCACCACGGAAGGTCGGCAAGCGAACCCGCTCGGCGGCGTCTATCCCTACGTTGGCCTCATTGCACCGTTGGCGGGAGTTCGGCCGCGCTGGCCTGGAACGGCAATCGATCTGTGCCAGTTTATTGCCTCATCCCAGCCAAAGCCGCCGTCGGCACGGCTTCTCGATCAGCGTCGCTCTACCCGCGACTTCGACGACCAGCGGCCAGTCACGGTCACCGAGCTTTCGCGTTTTCTTGATAGCATCGCGCGGGTCCGCTCAAACTGGAAAGCCGGAACTGATTTCGGCGATGATGGTCCTGAGATTGAATACACCGCCAGGCCATATCCGGCGGCGGGCAGCGCCTACGAACTCGAACTCTACTTGAGCGTAGCGAATTGCGCGGGATTAGCGCCCGGCTTCTACCACTACGACGCGGCGGAACACCTGCTAGTCCCTATCGCGGTGCGCGCCGCCGAATTGCGAGCGATGCTCGCGGCCGCCGAATTCGCCATGGATGCCCGTGCCCCGCCTCAGGTCCTCATTACGTTAGCTGCGCGTTTCGGCCGGATTTCGTGGAAATATAGTTCGATCGCTTATTCGCTGATCTTGAAGGATGTCGGCGTATTGATCCAGACGATGTACATGATGGCGACCGACATGGGGCTCGGCGGCTGCGCAATCGGGACCAGCAACATCGACCTGTTCGCGAAGATGACCGGTATCTCGTTCCACGTCGAAGGCCCCGTCGGTCAGTTCGCGCTCGGACGCGGCAGCAGCGAAGCGGGCGACCCGCCCGCTTGAACGTGGCCTCCCACTCCACCTTTGCACGCTTCCGTCCCGTTCCGCGGATTAGTGCACGGCTATTCGCGCGTCGACGCCTCGAAACGCCCCGTTCGGTGTTGCTGGAAACCATCACATGGGCGGCAACTTCCCACTCCCTTCTGATTCCTTTGACTGGGGGGTGCGAGCGCTAGTTAAGTTCGGCGGCAGTGCCATGGCGTGGGAAAGCTCAATGATTGCGGCTGTCGCAGGATTTTTGGTGGTTCTAAGCATCGGCATTCTCGTTGCCCACGCTCTTGATGCATTTGGATCTGGCTCGTGACGGCGCCGCTCGGCTGGATCTGGCTCGTGACGGCGCCGCTCGGCCATCTCGGCCGGTCGGCCTCAGCAACCCCCATGCAACTGTACCGATGCGCCGGCGCTAGGAAGCATGCTTAAACCTGCCCCTCGCTGCATCGCATGCGAAGAGCGGGGCGATATTCCAATCAGATTGGTCGGAGAGAAGAATGAGGGATATTCAAGAACAAATCCAAATGATCGCGACGGCGATCGGAAAGCCCAACCCTAGTGTGTTGAAAATTGTCAGCGCGAACGCAGAAAGCAGATTCTCTTCGGGTCGCACGCTACGTACGGACATAACGTTACTCCTTTGAGCCCCCACGAACTTTCGTCCGTCGCCCTAGGGATGAACGATGAAATCGCGCCTTCGGGCGAAAGCCCGCGACGATCTTCTTCCGATAAATCTGATGCTGAGGGTTTATGGTTAAGAATTTCTTAACGGACCCGGTGTGCAGCAATCCTCGCGCGGAGACACGTTCTCCCATCTCCTTGGCGAGGAGCCGACCCTGACGCTAATAGGTCCACAGCGGATGATGGGACGCCAAAAAGGCGTCAATAACCGAGCCTGGCGCCAATGCTCTCGACGTAACGTATTTATTCTGCTGGTCGGGGCAGCTGGATTCGAACACGGTTCTATTTCTAATTATGTTTCAGCAGGTTGCCCGATATCTTGGATTTTTGCAGGTCGCGGTTGCAGGTCCCTCCGGGATGAACGTGCGCTGACTGGTGCTGCTAGTGTTCTCGGCACAACTCCTCGTGTATTTGCGCAACAGTTGGAACGCCGTGTGCTGGTGTTCGAAGTTTCGATCGCGCACCATGCTCGTTTATCAGGGCACGATCTTTTCGGGAGTTAGCTTCACGGGCGGACTGCGCTATGCCCCGGAATTTGGATCATCGCCAGCTTCATTTTACAGCAGCAAAAGTTCAAGGGCGCACCGAAGCACATCCAGTTCATTGATCCGTGATCTAGCCGCGCACGCCGCGATCACCGCGTGCCCGTCTGCTACTCGACCCCTTGGTCAATCGTCCTCGCCTTCGGCCTCGATACGCTCAAGCACCAAGTCGGCGCTGAGGCATGGTCGTTGCTCGGCGTGGTGCCTGTCAATTGAGTTCCCAACTTCGCCGAGGAAGCGGGGCAGCTGGCAAGTCATCACCTATTCCGTCGCCGATGCGTTTTTCGCGCCGCTCCTGCTCCAGAGGGGACAACCGTACAGCTACCAAACAAAGATTATTGCCATAGGTCAGCACCCTTGTTCGACATCCGGCCGTGCCGTCGCCCACCTACGGCAGGGATGATCTATTCGTCCCAGCACTCGTTATTTCGCGTGAAGCTGAAAACCTTCAGGCATCGCTGGGGCGGTCACTAGGTCAATTCTCAGGGACTGTCGCCGTCAGAGCACTCATCGGGCTTCCCACCACGCTGGATGCAGGCCCGATACAGCCACGGCTCGATGTAGCTCCCCGCCTGCATCCCGCGCCCGGCGCGTTCGGCATCCTGTTGAGCATCGGCATACTTACCATGCGAGTAGCGCGGCCAATCGAGCGCGAGGCCGTTGCCAACAAGCCAAGTCCCAAGATCAGCATCGCCGACCGTACAGATCGCCACGGTGCGTCCGTAACCATCCAGATCAATGGGCGTGCAGCTCACCGGCCGTCGCGCAATGAAGGCATCAAGATCATTGGCGGCCTTGCCGCCGCAGCGATATGGCAAGCTATCGTCACCACGGCAGAGTTGACTGCTTTCAGGCGCATCGATACCGAACAGGCGAATGCGGATGCCGTGAATTTCGATGGTGTCGCCGTCGATGATGCTGGCTTGGCCGATCAGGTCAGCGGGCAACGTCAGGCCGGCTGACCCGAGCAGCAGCAAAATAGCAATCATTGAGCGGCGGGGCATCGATTAGCTTAACGCTGCATTTTGCTGGATGGTTGCTCTTTGTCGCAAAACAATAACCCCGTCAGCCGGTAGGAGGGATTAACCCCGCGAAGTCGGACTCCACTCTTGGTGACCTGCACATTTTTTGATCGAGGACACAACGTAATGACCAATGTGCGATCCTGATCCAAATGACGGCGAGATCATCTTGTGCGCGACTTCCGCCGCTCCCAATCATCCAGCCACTCTATGATTTCCTCATCCACAGGCGGGACTGCCAAGCCGACCGACACTCATCTCCCTGTCCATCGTACATTGTGTGAGGGGGTTAGGCCGGCTACCCCCTCAGGACTACAGTCCTTGATCAGTGCATCGCCAAGCCGCCAAAGGTCCTTACCCTCGGCTTCCTTGAGATGTTGCTGTAGGATCGTGGCCGCAGCCACAACGTTAGGACATTGAAGTTTGGTCATTAGCGCTTAACGACCATTGCCGCGGCAGGGGAATGCTTCTTCCAACGCGGAGACCAATACCAGTGAGACCGGTTTATCTTTGATGCTTGGATACTTCGCGATGTGGTCTGTCATTATGGCGACGTACTGGGCATCGACCAATCCGACATTCGGAGGCGGACAATAGACTGGCTTGCCACCGCCTTCATTCACGAATGCGCTGAGAGCCATGATGCCTTCACCTATGCCTCTGATGAACATGCGTTGAAGGAGGTTGTCCTTGGTGTGGTCGTTGTACGCTTCGATGAAGTCACCAGCGTTGGCAAAGTAATTTTTCTCCGCGTAGGCAGGTGCCATCGAAGCTGCCATCAGCACGGCTGCTGTAACTATTGCCCTCATGTTGTCCCCTCGGTGAACCCGAAGTGTACTCTCTGTGGACCCCGGATAAACACCAGAAAATCTGAGTGAGTGTCGATAGGCGCGCCGTTCGCGTTCACGGTCGGCAAGGATGCTTGATGTAGGAATACCCGAAAGTTATGTCTGTCGAACCCCCTGAACCATACTCAGAAATCGTAATCTCTCTTCGGATGTTGTCTTCCCCAGACCATCGGAATTCGATGTTGCTGTACTGTTTGCCCTCGGGATACATGATGGTTGGCAGCACTTCCGGCTCTCCGTAAGCATTTTTCCAATCTTTGATGGTACTCACTATCTCGTGGAGGCTGCTTGGCCTCTGCAAACTCTCCGCACTGAGAGTTGCATCGCAAAACGACAGAGTGGGACCTACTTTAGAGCCTTTGATGAAAAGAACATAAGAAACCCATCTCCCGCCGCTGCCGCTGCCTGTCGGACTACTGAAGGTATATCCCTTCTCGATGGCAAGCTGCCTGACCTTTGCCATGGGCGTCCCAAGCTGAAAGCCATCGACATCCTCTGCAAAAACGACAGTGCCGCTTAACAGCGACAGCAACACAGAAATTGAAAAAATCTTCACCGGATGTCCTCCGAGTGCATCAGCAGCCACGGGCAGACCCGCGGCCCAGATGGGCAGCCGCGTGATAGTCCAGCTTGGTTCTAAAGGACAACCTCCAAGGCAAAATAAAAAACCGGGGACAATGTCCCCGGCTTCGACTGTTGATGGGTGCTGCCAATTACTTGTGGCCTTAATAGATCAACCCACGCTTTTCGGTAATGTCTTTCCGCTTGGCGTTCTTGCTCGCCTGAATGGCAATCGTCTTTCGCATCCCATCTGGATCACGGTCCGGGAATTTGGATTTCAGCACCGTGAGCAAAAAATGGTATCACCGGTTTTGCCCGCTCTCGTCCCCGAAGCGGGCTCAGCTGCCAGCGTTAGAGCGACCGTTGACATAGGTCGCGGATGCGATATCAATTGACCTGCATCCTGAGAGGACCTGACGGTCCCGCCAACCAGCCCTAGACCGGCAACGGTGGCAACGACGATGTGGCCCGCGTGGGCAACAGTAGGTCGCCAGTCCTCCAGGTGCGTGTGTCATCTCGGAGGATTTTTTTATGCTCTCACGCCGCGGGTTTTTGATCGGAACAGGTGGGTTGCTGACGATGGCGTTCATGAAGGACGCGCGGTCATTCATCCGCCGAAACGAGGCACCTCTGTTGGCTGCGCCGCCACGTACGAATCACACGCTTTACTGGGACTGGCCAGATGGTCTGGAGGAACCGCAACTATTCCTCGATGGCGAGCCTGAAGTCATAGCGCCCGAGCCGCCAACGTGGCGCGTGTTCCTCAACAGCATGGTAGACGCAAAAGACTACACGGCCAGTGAGATCAAGCTGGGCCTCGAACGGATCGGGTTTGAACGAGGTCAGCTCGACGAGGAAATGGACGGGTCGTGGTGGGAGATGCACTACGACCGCATATCTGGCCCCTCCGCGAAGGCGTACCGTTTGCTCGACAAGATCGATCTTGGCCCAGCCATCGGCCGCGGCGGCGACGGCCCTCATCTCCAGTTCATAGAAGGCGGCGGCAATCAGTTCGATTATTCGCTTCATGTGCATGCGAGCGACATGCTCGCGATGTCTCTCCTCCAAGCGAGACTGATCGATCTCCATCTACCGATCAAGGTCGAGAGGTGGGAGGATTGAATAGGCTCGCAGCGAAATTTCGTCTTCAACGGCTCGATTGGTTCGCGCTTCGCCCCTCCAAACCCTGCTGCGTCGATGAGAAGAACAGTGCCTCCGCCCGACTCACGGTTGGCGGTCCTTGGAAGCAGCGGAACGCTTGCGGTGATCGGCCCCATTTGGAGCCAAGGGTTCGATCGGATCCAGCGGTCGGTTGATCCAGATCACGGGTTCCCATCATCTCAAGTGACAGTACTTCCCTGAATGGCTGAACACTTCGAACGCAAGCGAGGGGAAGTCGTTTGTTCTGAAAGGCATCGGCGGGCGCCCGCATATCGGGAGAATTTTCGTTTCATGGTTTTCATGTTTTTCGCTGCCGGAATTGCCGCGATCTTCTTCATCTGCGCGCTTATTGCTCTGCACTGCGGTAGAACTTTGGGCTTGCGTTATCGAGAGCGCGAAAAGGTCGAGAGCCTTGCGGACTCGCTACCGTTGAGGGAGCAATCTTCGGGTTAATGGGTTTGCTTCTGGCATTTACGATCTCTGGTGCCCTGCAACGCTTCGATGACCGCCGGCAATTGGTTCTCCAAGAGTTGTCGGCTGTGACCACCGCCTATGACCGCCTCGGACTTTTTGAAGACGAAGCTGCCCGCGGACTTCGGAACCGGCTCAAGGACTATGTCCGAGCGCGCGTTAAACTGTATCGGATGCAGCACGACTTCCTGTTGTGGCATAGGATGGAGGACTTTTCTCGTGAGCAGCAGGGACAACTCGTTCACTTCAAGAACGAGCTTTGGAGTGCGGCCGTCGCTGCATGCCCTAAAAGCGCATACCAACCTGCATGCTCACGGCCCTGCCTGCCTTGAACAGTGTGTTTGACGTGGCGCTTCTCCGTGTTGGCGCGTAGCGAAAAGCACCCCCCGCAGATAATCTACGTGATGCTCTTCTGTCTCGGTATTGGATGTTCGCTTCTTGCTGGCTTTGGCATGGCCGCGAGCCGCGCGCGTAGCTGGGTGCATATGGTTCTTTTTGCAGGGACAATGACCGTCGCGCTCTACATCGTTACCGATATGGAATATCCGCGTCTTGGCCTCGATTCGAATTGAAGCGTTCGACCATTTCCTAGCTGACGCTTTCGAACAGATGCAGTGAATTATCATGCCTGTAGACGGCAGCCTCGTCTTGCAAACGCATCCAGTGTCGGCGAGTTATCAGTGACTGGCGAACCCGCCGAGAGGTATCCAACCTTTCTGATTTTTCCCTGCGCAAGGCCGAGCGGTAGCAAAGCGGCACGCCTAGCATCGCGCCTAAAAAGTCACGCCGCGTCATGAACGTTACCCCTTAGGCCACACCTTTTGAAGTTGAAATCTTGGACTTCTGAAACTCGGCAACGAGCGAGAGGTTGCTGGTGGTCCCTGTAAGCTGAGATCGGGGCCTGTTGTAAGTGGACACATATTATTTTATTCCACGATATCGTTTTCCACCTCGGGACGATCAAATCGATCCATACGGCCGCGGGAGGTGAAGGACCCTTTCTTGGCGAATGCATTTCGGTCCGAAAAGATGGAGTTGCGGGTGGAACAGGGCGCCGTGCTTGCCGGGAGAATTGACCTTGGCGACTTAACAGTTAACCGATTGGGCTTCGGGGCAATGCGTCTATGCGGAGATTCAGCTTGGGGAAGACCAAGGGATCGGGAGCACGCCAATCGCGTTCTGCATCGAGCGATCGAGCTTGGCGTGAATTTTATTGACACTGCGGATAGTTACGGCCCTGAGACGAATGAGTCAATGATCTCGCAGGCGCTGTATCCCTACCCTGCGGGTTTGGTCATTGGCACGAAAGGTGGCTTGCTGCGACCAAACCGCCGATCTTGGGTCCCGGACGGCCGTCCCGACCATTTGCGGCGCGCGATTGAAGGCAGCTTGCAGCGCCTGCGGCTAGAGCGCATCGACCTGTACCAACTCCATGCGCCTGACCCCAATGTGCCATTTGCTGAGTTGATCGGAGCACTGGCTGATTTACGGCGATCAGGCAAAATTCGCCATATAGGCATTTCGAACGTGACGGTCGCGCAGCTGGATGTGGCGCGCTCGATCACACCAATCGTGTCGGTTCAGAACATCTACAATCTGCGAGACCGAACCAGTGAAGACGTACTCGCCGCGTGCGAGCGTCTTGGAATTGCTTTTCTGCCCTGGTATCCCGCTGGGTGGCAAACGAGGCCTAAAGGCACTTAAGATAAAGCAAGTCGCCACTCGTGGCGGACTCACGCACGCAGCGCTATCTGTTGCGTGGCTGCTCGCTAAATCGCCTGTTATGCTGCCGATCCCCGGCACTCGATCCATCGAGCACCTTGAGGAGAATGTGCTTGCGGCCGCCATCAAGCTTGCGCCGGAAGACTTCGAGGATTTGGGATGAAGGCGCGCCTCAGACCGAAGCCCGCAGTCTCTCGGGGCGATGAGACAACTCGACAGTTCGTCGGCAAGGCGATCTGCGCGCACCAATTGGACGGATAATGTTCATCTGTCGTGAGCGGAGGAGATCTGAGCAGGTGCAGCAACGGCCATGAGCAAAGTTGCAGTTACTCGATCACATCGTCGGCAAGCGCAAGTAGTTTGTCCGACGCATCGAGCCGGAGCGCCCTTGCGGCCTTGAGGTTGATTACCAACTCGAACTTGGTTGCTTGCACGACCGGCAGGTCGGAGGGTTTCTCGCCTTGGAGTATTCGACCCGAGTACTCGCCGACCTGTTGATACGTGCTCATGAAATTCGGCCCGTAGCTCATCAGCCCGCCGGCCTCGGGGAACTCCCTCACCGAGTAGATCGCGGGCACAGAATGCTGTGCTGCCAGCGCGACAATTTGCGCACGGAGGTTGGTGAACAAGGCATCGGGACTGACCATCAATGCCGCACCGGGCTTCTCCGCAAGTTCCGCCAGCGCTACGTCGATCTCGTCGGCAGTATCGGCATAGAGGATTTTCACGGGCAGCCCGAGCTGCGGAGCCTCTACTTGCAGCTCTTTCAAAGTGCCCTTGGTGAGCGGACCTTTATGGGTGACGAGCACCGCGAAGCGCATCGCCCGCGGCACCAGATCACGCAGCAATCCAAGACGCTTCGCCGCAAGGTTGGCGCTGATGTTGACGATTTCAGTGACATTTCCACCCGGCCGGCTGAGGCTTGCAACGAGGCCAAGTGCGACGGGATCGGCACCGGTGCATAAAACGATCGGAACCTCGTGGTCGCGGCCTTGGCCGCCAGTGCTGCCTGGGTTGTGCCGGGCGTGGCGATCACCGCGGCCTGCGGCGAACCAAATCGGTTGCCAGTTCGGCCAGTCGGTCTTCGTGCCCCTCCGCCCAGCGGTACTCGATAATCACGTTGCGCCCCTCGATATAGTCCCTCTCCATCAGTGCTTTGCGGAAGGCCGCGACTTGGTTTGTGTTTGGCTCCGGCGAACCGGCGTGCAAAAATCCGACCACTGGCAGCACCGGCTGCGCGCGCACGGCGAGCGGCGACGCGGCGATGGCGCCGATGAGCGTGACGAACTCGCGCCGTTTCATAGGCTCGCTCTCGACAGTGTGTACGCCACCCCAATGACTAACGTCGTCTGGATCAAATCGGTCCTGATCACGACTCGCATAGTGCTTTTCAGCTATCGCATGCCGCGGCGATGGGTCGGGGTGCGAGGTAAGCAACGACATCCGTGATTAAAAACGCCGCAATTGATCGCGACTGTGCGCCTCCATATCTCCTGTTCGGCATGAGACGGCAAGGAAATGAGCGAGCCGCAAGGAACTGACAAATCGAATGAAACATCGTCCTTGTTGTTGCTGCCTGCGTGGGCCATAGCGGCCACCGTAGGCTATGTTGTTCACAGGTACGGATGCGATCGGGTCGCCCAGCACTTTCCGTGGCTGGTGAACTTAATTGGCGAACCGCTTACGTGCATTCTGATCGGCATGATACCTTATGCATTCAGCTACTGGACTATGCGTGACCCTTTGGCGTCGTCGCCATGATCGTCGTTTTGGTGCTGTTACCCTGCGCATCCGGCGCGTTCGGATATTGGCTATTTAGTCACAGTTGGGCCGCGGCGCAGGTAATTGGCCTAGGTACGTTTGGCGCGTTGGTTGTGGCGGCCCTTGTGAGCGGTAGCGGCAAAACCGGAAAGGCCGATCGTGCGGGCGCAAAGGTGCCGGCGCGTGAAGTAACTCAGGTAAAGGAAAACAAGCCGCTCGTTTGGTTGGAACTGCCGTGGGAATAGCGCTGTCTGCTCCGCAGTAGCTCGCCGCTGCCCCAAGGCATTGATGCGCGCTCCCCTAAGGCGCGAAAAAAGTGGGCGAAGAATTGACTACGTACGAGATCGGCTTCGCCGAGATGCGCGCCGCCGGCATACGCACGGTCCTCATCTCTTGCACCGATTACAAGTTCTGCCCGACGTTTGGCCGTGGCACCTAGGAATAGTCAAAATTGGAATGGAGAGTATTCTACGTGGCGGGAATCGGCAGCATCCGACAAATCTCGGCACAGGTTGAGGGCAGTTCATTGCCGACGGGGGCAAAGGAATTGGTGCTCGCCTCGGCAGCGAGAGCCATGCCAGCGTTCAAATGCACGTGAGAACTCGCGCAATCGATTCAGCCGGGCTCTGAAATGGCCGGCGCTCTCTCCCAAAATCCGCCCTGCCCCGCTATACGTTGGCCCATGCCCCGCCAACACCTCTTCCTTCCCTGCATCCCGAGCCGAGCCACGAGCGTTCCGACCGGCCCTGATTGGCTGCACGAGATCAAGTACGACGGCTATCGGCTGATCGTCGCCCGCGACAAAGCGCGGGTGCGGCTATTCACCCGGCGCGGCTCCGGCCGCTTTCCGCTGATCGTCGAGGCTGCCCGCAAGCTCAGGACGGCGTCCTTCGTCATCGACGGCGAGGCAGTGATCCTGAGCGACAACCCGAGTTCGCCTGCGATGCTGCGGGGTGGGGATGGGTCATGGTGAGCGGCTGGCAATGCAGCGTCGTGCTTTCGGCATTCCGCTTGCTTATGCCCCAGCTAACGATTGTCCTCGATTGAAACATTCCGTTCGCCGTGGTCGTATGGTTGGTTCTAACAAGCCAAGGAGGTGGAAATGCTCAAGATCGTAGCCATTGCGGCCGTCGGGCTATTGCCGTTCTTGTTCAACGCTGGCGAGGCGATTGCCCAAGGAAAGATGGGCGGCAACTCGGGCAAAGGCGTGAGATGCCCAGTGAACACCTGTGGCAAAACCGGGAAAGAACGCGCGATGGACGTGAAGTACTGTTCCGCGGCGAACTGTCCGAAGAACGGACCTAAGTGATAGAGGCCAGCCTAGTTGGCGGCCTCTTTCCGCCTGCTTCCCGGAGGGTCGTTCTTATTGGGTGACGAGGCGCGAATGAAGGGCGATGTGCTCGTCGTGATTTCAATGATATTCGTCGCGATGCCTGGCGGCCTGCCTTGCTAGCCTTGCGCTTCTGCTTTCGTATCTGGGCCACTGCGACCTAGGCGTGGCTCCTTTCCCACTAATAGGCGTTGAATGTTGGCACGATGGCGAACGATCACGTAGATGCCGCCTCCGATCACCAGCAACCGATAGGGCAAGGGCTGCTCGAAACCGCAGACGAGAACGATTGCTGTTAACGCTGCGAGTATCGAGCTAAGGGAAACAATCCGAGCAATAGCCAGCACGATCCCAAAGACCGTTGCAGCACCGAATCCCACGGGCCACGACATCGCCAGCAACACACCCAGTCCGGTCGCTGCGGATTTGCCGCCCGTAAAGTTCAACCAAATCGAGCGGCTATGCCCGATCAGCACGGCAATTCCGGCGAAGCAAACAACCCATGGCACCCCGATTTGCAAATCAAATGCTGTTGGCGCCGTGGTAAAAAACTCCGTATAGAGCCAGGGACAAAACGAGCGGGCAACGATGATCGCAGCGACGCCTTTCAGCACATCGGCGACGAGCACAACCAACGCAGGCCATTTGCCGACGATACGCAACACATTCGTAGCGCCGGTGGCTTTGGAGCCATGCTCTCGAATATCAATGCCCTTGAGGAGTTTCCCCGCCAGATAGCCGGTCGGCGTAGAACCGAAAAGATAGGCGATCACCAATCCAACCGCGTTCACTGTCCAGAAGGCCATGGGTTGTTTCCGGTTTCACCCAACCAGTGTTTTATCGCCAACTTCGTTTGACCGCTATGGGTCAAAACGCGGCACACCGAATTGCTTTCGGTAATGTGTTTCACTCTGGCGTGCGTGATCTCGTGATCAGTTGCGCGGATTATCATTGCAGCCACTCGACACGCATCAGCGCCGAGCAGTGGGGCGTCCTGTCCGACCTCGAACCGCTGTTCGCCTGCACCGCGGGCGGTAAGGTTGGCGCAGACGTGCGGCCTTGCTTTAGCTATGCGGAGCAAGCGCCGCCGCTGCGACCGATCAGCCGAGATCACGCCTGACGAACTCGCGCGTCGCATTCACTCGCTGCAATACGACCATCGCTCGCGGAACAAAGGGAACCCTTCAATGAAATCAGCTTCGCGTGGTGAGCCTTTGTATAGTGGGGAACCCGACGTTCTGATGTAAGCTCCACGCATCACCGCCACGTTTCATCGGCTGTTATCGGTGACTGAGAGTTCTCGTGCTCCCGCCCATTTGTGCTGGTGAGCGCATGTGTAACAAGTGTGAAGAACTCGACCAAAAGATCACGCGCTATCGCCGCTTCGTCACGGGCCTATTCGACCCGCTTACTGATGAGCGCATTACGGGCTTGATCGAAGGCTTGGAGCGGCAAAAGGAAAACCTTCACTCAGCTCAACGCTACGCAGCGATCAGGCGCGAGCATTCCTGACCCCGCTCGGAACAAACCCACCATTCGAGCTTTAACGCGACCAGCCTCAGGTCCAACGACTCGGGCCTGCCGCATCGGTCCGGCATCGCGCGCTGGCGGTGCTGGACACGGGGCTGCCGACACCTCGCTTCTTCACCACGCGCGCTATATCAGCACTGTTGATCGTCGCGGCCGGATGTACGCCGTTGAGATCGCGTTGCCCCGGTGTTCGTGCCGGGGTTTTTCGTTGGAGCTGCTCTGTTCGGCACTGACGGACGGGTCTCGTATCGTTCTAACTTACGTCCCGTTATCAGTCGGCCTCTGCCGAGACAATGCGCGCACTTTGGCGGATAGATTTTGCGACCCGCTTGCGTCGGCTGTTCGACCTTCTGAAATCCCGTGCCGTCGCAGGCGGGACAAGCAACCTCGATCACCACTTCTCGCCGTCGTTGCATCGCGACCAATCGTTAAAATCAAAAAGACATTTTAATCAATTGATCGACGATAGCGGCTAGTCGCGACGGCGCAACGTAAGTCGCCTGTTAACCTGACCGGTCAAGGTTACCTCGGGCCGCAGCAACGGTCCGTTAACCGCTCTTGATAACAGCGGCTCAAGGTTTGGCGTTCACGATTGCCGAAAACACGCCCATGGATGAGAAACGCAGGGCTGCACGACATCGGGTGCTCAAAACCGGGACGATCCAATTCGACTGGAGGTTCTATCGTTGCGTGGTCCGAAACCTATCAAATACGGGTGCCGCTCTCGACCTTTTTATACACTGAGCATCCCTGACGAATTTAAGCTGATCATTGCGGATGATGACGCGAGCCGGAATTGCAGCGTCATGTGGCGTAAGGAAAATCGGCTCGGCGTCTCATTCAAGTAAGACTACTATTCCGCCCTGCTTTGATTTCGAAGCGCATCAGCGCAATCCCAATACAGCGGCGGAAGACGCTCGTCAGAAATCGGGATCGTGCGTTCCTATCCGCGGTGATCTGACCTATTGTGAGAGCGGCTGATCTCGCCCGCCGTTACGTGGCGGACGGATGTACGTGATGCGTTAGCCCGGCTTTGTTGATGCCGAGGTTTTCGTTTCGCCGCCCGGATCAATCCGGCCGCTTTTTTGAAAGCGCTATGTCGGTGTTTTCTGGGCTTTGCACCTGCTGCGATCCACTGCGGTCAGTCGCACTGCGCTGCAAGAGGAACTTACTCACGGCGACCAACGCACGCGTCTGAGCCACGCATTGTGTCACCTCCGCAGCCGCGCGCGTGGTTAGCTCAACGGCTATTCTTGTTCGACGGACAGCAGCGGCACGCTCGGGGCTGTTCGGCACGGTGCGCTCCCTTATACGAGGTAAGCCCGATCCGATGCTAAACGTTCCTAGCGGCCGAGATTGCTCACATGTGAACGCGACAAGCCGTAAAGCTGGAAGCTATCGATGTAGCAAGGCTTTAGAACCGTCCCTACCGCATCAAGGTCGTTGCGCCGCCTGCTTGCGGGATGTGTCGTCAGGATACCGGTACAGGTTCATTTCCACGTACAACATCCATCGCCTCGCTCGGGCTAACTCTCTCGCGCTCTCTTTGCGCAGCTCCATTGAGCGCTCGATTGCTCTATCGGCGCGCTCTAGCAAGTCCTTCGTTTCAAAACTGAATGTTGCGCTCATCGCGCTCTCCCGCGTTGTGCAGGCGGGAGCGCGCAATAGGTCTCTCGGTCACCGACGCCTACGGCAAGAGCCTCAGCCGGCGATCGAACTCAACGTAGCGCGCAAGGGATGGTTGCTAACGGCCCAGTCTTTCCGGGCGCATGATAGGCGCCACGGCAGTTTCTGGGATCGAACGTAGCGCCGCCTGCATGGACATATCAGGCGAGCCGGAGCAACTAGATCATGACCGATCACGTCGCCAAGCTCGCCGAGGTTCTTGACCGCGCGCGGGAATTCCTTGATCTCGCCTGTCAGACGACAGATCGCGGCGAGCGGGAAATGTATGAACGGACCGTGGAGCTGTACCTCAAGATTGCCGGTGAGCTTGAGGTTGTCAGCGACCGGCAGAAGACGGGGCAGGATTGGGCATCGCAACCCTGTCTTTAGATGGCTCTTAAGGTATTCCAAAGAGCTATTTCGGCGGCGGTGGCATGGCCGAGGAATGGTGGTCTACAATGAGCCATTTGTCGCCGTTCTTGATGTAAGTGAAGCTGTAACGCGCTGGAAAGATCTTCGTTTCCCCGTCCTTGGCGTAGGTAAAAGTGTAATAGCCGGTGTTAACCGCTGTACTGCCGTAGACGCGGATTAGTTGATCGCCAAAGGCGACCTTGAGGCTGGAAAGAACCTTGAAGGCCGACACGAAATAATCCCGGAGCGCTGCCTTATCGGCGCGTACCTTGGGCGATAGCGTCCCCCATAGCACGGCGTCGTCGGCATAAAGCGGCAACACCTTATCTGGACCGTCTTCGCCAATCGCCTGCCCCCATGTCACGGCTGCTGCCGCCACCTCTTCTCTTGGCTCGGCCGAAGCGACGGGGGCAAACGACATCAGCACAATACCGAGCACCAATCCCCGGCTAAAGGTTATCAGATAAGATTGCATGACCCTTTCTCCTTTCTCTTTGCAGCGAGGTCGATTCCGTTATCTTCGCCTACCTTCGAGCGGCTGATCTTGCGCGAGCAGTACCGCGCGCGATCACCGCGTGCGCCGTCTCCTTGGCGGATTGTCTCAGCGCGATCACCGTAAAGGGCGAGTTCCACGTGCAGCATCCAGCGCCGCGCTTCGGCTAACCCTCTTGCGCAGTCTTCGCGCGCTTCGATTGAATGCTCGATTGCCCTATCGGCGCGGTCCAACAATTCCTGCGTTTCCCAACTGAATGTTGCGCTCATCGCGCTCTCCCGCGTTGTGTCAGGCGGGAGCGCAACTGGTCTCTCGGTCACCGACGCCTACGGCAGAGCCTCGGCCGGTGATGGAACACAACGTAGCACGGGGAGCTAGTTGCCGATTGCTTATTGTGGAATGGCAGACCGGCCGCTGACGCCCGATGTGCGCTGCGGCACGCTGATCCTTCGTGATTTTTTGAAATCGGAACCGAACCGTTGGGCCTATCATTTGTTGGCGTCGCTTGGGGCCGGGGCTAAGGAGTTCGGCCATGCAGAACCGTATCGACATCAACGGCGCGCACTGTTCTGCAATCCTTCGAGAAATTGGCAAAGGATTGCGCGCGCACCTGTCGGACGATGCTGATTTACCTCCGAGCTTCAAAGCGCAAATAGATCGGCTCCGCGAACTAGAGAGCCAACCAGTGTCCAGTAAATTTAAGTACCGGTCGCTTGAGCTTCTTTGCCGTCATCAGGCCGCCTTGACATGTCACGAAAAGACGAAGGCGGAATTACAGAACATGGCGCGCGAGTATCAGCGGATGGCCGATTTCGTCAAGGATCAGGACAATTCGAAAGTGTGATGCCGCTTTCAATTTCATCTCCAAGCTTCTTCTGACGATGCTGGGCTTAGCCTTTTCGGCATCGCGGATCGCGGTCGGTGATGGCAAAGCATTGACGGTTGGGCGCCAGTCAGGCGCTCGATGCGCTGCGCATCTTCCTTGACATCTGCTGATAGTGGCCGACAAATAAGGACACAGACCGACAGCTTTTACTTTGGTGCAGGGTAGACACGGCCATGGTAGACAACAGGGAGCAGGTGCAATGAGAGCTTCGTCGTTTGTCGGACTGCTGTTTGCAGCAGTGGTGTTGGCGACGATTTCGCTCTCGCCGCAGGTGACACCGCGCGGCGTGGAGCTAAGCGTTGACCAAGCGCAGGCCATCACGTACCGGCGCGCCCGCGTGACTGCGCGTCGTGTTGACCGTCGCACTTACCGCCATACGCGCCGCGCCGTGCGGCATGGTGTTTATTAGCGGAGGCGATGGACGGCGTGACCCAGTCTCGAAGTCCCGCCGTCGCTGTTCGCCGCGCCGACGAGGTGATCGAGTAAGTCACCGACGGTTTGTGCGTACGGTTTGGCACATGGCAATGCGTATGAATAACGAGCGCAGAAATGTGTTCGGCAGGGCTGATCGCAAGGGGGCTCGCCAAAAGAGCCTTCACAGCGATCACGTCGCTCCGCACCCCGCTGCCAAGAGCAAGCGGCCCCGTAAGGCATCAGCCGGTCAGAAGGAGATGCTGCTGCCCTTTGGTCGCAAGCCTGCTGCCAAAGCCGCATCCAAGAAGGCCCACAAGCGTCCCGCCGCCAAGGCGAGGAAGCGGGCTTGAGGGTCTTACGTCACGGTACGATCGGCGGCGATGTTTCGCCGTTCTGGGACGCCAGTTCGCCCGTTGAGGTGTCGATGAGGTGCAATTGAAGGCAGGCCGGGCACTCCACGCTTTCGTATCCGGTCTCCTGAGCCAAGCCTCCTTCACCATCAATCGAATGGTGGATGCTCATGCCAGTGACAGGGCATCGGAAGAACACGTCGGCCAAGCCCATATCGCCAAGCCGATGCCGAATGCGATGGCCGGTACGCCGTAAATGATGGCTGTCCAGAAGTCCTGCATTCAACGAGCTCGCCTTGGGCGTTCGTCGGTTGGTCGAACTGATATCGCGCCTTGATCATCAATCAGGACGTTCTCACGATGTCCGCAAGCGGGACACCTCAGTCCGAAATCTCGATGTGCCCATTCGAAACGGTTCGAGCGGCCAAAATTCAGTGACATCGGCCAAGCATGGCACCGCGGGCAAGCTACCAGTACATCGGTGAGTTCGGTTTTGGTCACAGCAGGTCGCTCCCACACCGGCCAACGACAAGACGCATCGAGCCAAATCAGTTCCCCGCCGGTCAGAGCCGCTAAAGTCGAAACCCCAACGGTCCAAGGACGTTTCTCCGCCTTCGGAGGATGATGTCATGTTCAGGTTGCGCGGGAACAGCAACAAGCGGTGGAGACCTGAGGACGACCGGCAATTGCTGGAACTGCTGAAAGCTGAAGCCTCTTGGCCCCTAATCGCAGCCACTCTCAAGCGCAGGTTCAGCGCCGTACGATACAGAGCATGGAAGCTCCGATCCGGTGTCGAGCGCTCACCGAAGAAGTAAACACGACCTCACCCCTTTGCGCTTCGGGGCTCAATGAGGCGAGGCCGTACAGGAGCCTGTCAAAAGAAATTCCGATGGGCCGTCGCCCGTTCCGGCACACCCACTCTCTTGATAGCGCGCGACAATTTACCTACGTTAGCGACAGGTACTTACCTTCCAACTTATGGTCTCTGCTAGGGGAAGAGGTCATGAGTAGCGTCAGCAATCGTCCAACGTGTCCGACCTGCAAGGGCAGGATGAACTTGGCACGAATCTCTCCCGGCAAGCGCGGTTGCGACGAGTGTACCTTCGAGTGTTCCACCTGTCATCACACCGAAAAAGTATCCGTTGCGATTGATCCGATGAGAACAGATGCCGCTGGCTGGTTCGCTGGCGAGCTACGGCCGCCCCGCTAGCAAATCCCTACACGGAACGTCCTTCGCTTCTCAGCTCGACTGCCCGATTGCGTGTGATGGTCTAAGCTGACGGCATCGCTGTATTCAGCAAGCTGGAAAGCGCAGTGAGAAGCTGGGCTGATGCGAATGGCTTGCTCAAAAGAATACTTTTGGGAACGCCCTTCACGCCCCATTCCGCAGCGTCGGCAGCCGTCATATAGACCACCGGAAATTCTGGACTTATCTCCCTGACGCTGCGCGCGACCTCCCATCCATTCATCGAGCCGAGCACGTTTATGTCGGTTGCAAGCGCGCGATAGTTATCCCTGCCGTCTTGAAAAAGCGCGATCGCCTCTTCGCCAGAAGGGGTGCTATCGACCTCAAAGCCGCCGTCCCGTAGCGCTTTTTCAACGAAGATGAGTGCTAAATAGTCATCCTCGACCACCAGCACTCTCGGCAATGGGTTCAAAGGCGCCTCCCACCGCTGCTCATTTTTGACGTTGCAGCATCGACTAAGTCATCGCGAGCGTGGTGGCGACACCTCCGCGTCTGGCGAAGCTATGACAAGCCGCTGGGCTAGAGAATAAGATAGTTATGTTTTCGCTGGCGGTTTTGATCTGACGCGCAAGAGCCGCTTTAAATTCAGAGCTGGAAGTTTTGGACCACTACGCTTGCGCTACCCGCCACGCGCAAAGCCGTGCGATGTGATCAACAATACCGGCGACATCGTAGGGCTTTTGCCAGCATTTGATATTACGGAAGCGTTTTGGAATTTGCTCAGAGCCATAGCCGGTTGCGAAAACAAACGGTATGTCTCGGGACACCAATTCATCGGCGATTGAATAGGCCAACTCATCTCGCAGGTTGATATCGATGACCGCTATATCGAACTCGTCATGTCCAAGCTGGCTGAACGCCTCGGAAAGTTCTGCAATAGGGCCGATCACCTCAGCGCCCTCGCTCTCAATGCCTTTTCAAGATCATTGGCGAGGAAATACTCATCCTCCAAGATGAGGACGCGGCACCCGATTAGCCCTCGATTGCTAGGCTCTAACACTACCGTGCCCCTTGCTGTGTCCATTCCCTGCCGCCTCAAAGCTAGCACGAACGAGCAGTTTCCGAGCGAATTTGGGCCAAATTCATTGCCGGTCGGCCCGACCTCTTGAAGCTTATGGCACGACCTCGCCCGTTGAGGGGTCTAGGGGGCTAGGCGAGGCCGTGCAGGTCAGTGTTGCCATCCGACCCATTGAGACAATCGCAACTTTCCATTGCCGTTCCGCCACGGATGCAACGTCGAAGAAATATAAAAGGGCGGGAACTATCAGCGTGGCCCTATCGCCAGAACAACAACATCAGCAGCCACGGGCAGAGACCCACGGCCCAGATGACCGCCGCGTGATAGTCCCGCTTGGATCGATAATCACGCCGAGACATGGCGATCACTGAACGTCGGATATGACGGATGAACCGATGGCAAGCGTATGCTCGGCACGGCTAGTCCGTTTCGTGTCAAAAACGCGATATCGGTGCGGAGCGCAGGCAGGCTCCGGGAGCCGCATTTCCTGCAGCATCCGGGCTGATGCGCACTGTTGCTCTGATCGCTTAGGAACGCACCTCGAAGATCATGTTGAATGGCGTCTCGGTCGCACGGCGGAATCTCTTAAAGCCCGCTTCAGTCGCGACCTGACGCAATCTGCTTTCACCCGCCTGGGCACCGAGCCCCAAGCCCACTTCCTGAGAGAGTGATGCCGGCGTGCAAATGAATGTTGAGGCGTGATAAAAAACGCATCCGACCGGGTTGAGATTGTCCTTGAGATTGTCATGAGCAAACGGCTCGACGATCATCCACGACCCGTCCTTGGCCAGCGTTTCCTTGACGTGCTTGCCAGCACCGACGGGGTCGCCCATGTCGTGCAGGCAATCAAAGAAGGCCACGAGATCATAATCGTTCGCCGCAAAATCCTTCGCCGTCGCTTGTGCGAATGTGATGCGGTTTCCAACGCCCGCTTTCTGCGCCAAAACCTTGGCGCGCTCGATCGAAGGCAGGTGATAGTCGAATCCGAAGAACTCGGATTTGGGATAGGCCTGCGCCATCAGGATGGTGGAGGCGCCATGGCCGCATCCGACGTCGGCCACCTTGGCGCCGGCTTTCAGCTTCGCTTCGACGCCCTCCAGCGCGGGAATCCAGTTCGAGACCAGATTGGCATTGTAGCCGGGGCGAAGAATCGTTCCGTTCCCGAAAACAAGCATTTCGAATGGTCGTGCCAGCCCACGCCTTTGCCTGTGCGGAATGCTTCTTCAACCTTCGGTTCGTCGAGATACGTCGCCTGCACGATGTCGAAGGCGCCGGCAAAGAAGATTCGGGGAATTCTCTTCCGCGAATGCCATCGCCTGTTCAGGCGAGAGCGAGAATTCATCCTTCTCGGCGTCGTAATCGACGTAGCCGGAGGCGGCCTGGGCGGAGAGCCATTCGCGGACATAGCGCTCGTGCAGCTTGGTCTTCTTCGCGAGTTGCGGCCGAGGTGACCGGCGCGCCATCGGCCATTGCCTTGTAGAGACCGAGGCGGTCTCCAAGCAGGACGCTCGCGCCAGCCATTCGCGGCCCCAAGGTCGCCGACGAGCTTGCCTGCCAGATCATTCAATTTATCGGGGTTCGGCTCACGCATTGCAAGCTTCCTCCACTTCTTTGAGAACCGTCCCTCTTGGGCCTTAAGCGTAGGACGACTGGCGGATTACAACTGTGAAGGGTTTCACGTTTCGCCGAATAGCCGTGCGCCGCGCTATCAGATTTGTGTAATTCTCGACCGAATTGGGCTGCCCGCGTCCGGTGAAATCGAACGATACGTTTTTCGAGGTGAGCCGCCGAACGATGCTGTCGGCCTTGACGGTCCTTCCGGCCTTACCGCTCCTTATCCCGGTTTCTGCGATGGCGCAGACCGCCACGAGCGATCCGCTGCCCTCGTGGAACGATACGGCACCGAAAAGGCTATCACAGCACCAAAGCGAGGGGCCAGCAGCGGTGATAACTAGTCGCCGATACAGCGGCACACAGGACAAAGCGCGGGGCCTCGGTCCCGCGCCCACAGTGCTGGTGAGGATCGCTAACGGCGAGGCTCGCCGTCAGCAATTGCTTTCTTTAGGAACTTAGCACACGCGGCACGATCCCCAAGATGCGCAGCAACCACTACAACCCCGACAACCAGCACAAGCCCGACAACCAGCGCACGCACGGGCAACTCCGCAACCTCGGCAGCCACGACAACCCCCGCATCCGCGGACCCAAGCTACCTGAACTCCGCTGCCCGACGTTTTCCTTATCGAAAAGATGAAACGTTGCGAGACTTACATCGGCCATTTCTTCTTCACTGAGTACGGTGATTGCCTCGTTCGGTACGAAGCTCGTGGTCGGCACGTCCGCCATGGGCACGGCCGATGCTGACGCGCTTCCGACTAGCGATAATGTCAATCCGGCAGCTCCCAAAGCCGGTACGGCGGCTTTGTTTCGACGCTTCTGCGTCGAAGATTGTTTCACCCGTGCCATGCGGCGCCTCCTTGGATTTTTGTTTGATGCGGCAAGCGTGCGCTCGGTGCATCCGCCGTGCAAGGGCTACACAAAAAAGTGCGAAGAAGCGTTCATCTTGATGAACGACATCGCTGATGAACGGGGCGCACGGCCTCGGAACTCTTTTTCTGTCGCAACGTTTCGCGAAAAAGGAAAGGGGCGCGCTCGCAGGGTCGAGGCCGATTACTTATGGCGGTGTCGGTGATTTGGCTCGTTGCCGTAGCCGCTGGTCTTCGTTACGTTCGCAAGATGACCCGCGCCTAGAAAATCACGCTCGGCGAAATGCGCGCATCCGGCGTGCGCGATCTCCTGATCAGTTGCGCCGAGTTCGGTTCGAACACGAAGCAGTCCTTACTGCCCCAAAGGTAGCGAGATCGGTCCGTGTCATCAACGAGCGGGTCGCTGTCCGCGCGACCCGCAGCGCATCATTTTCCAGCGTTTTTAAACGATCTTGCTACTTCGCCAGCACCGCCGAATGCTTCCATCGCCTGCTCAGACGTCATGGCAACCGTCGGTTTGCACGTTAGTGACGCTGCCGCCAGCTAGAGCGACAAGAATGCCCGATGAGGCGACCCTTTCATTCGGAAATTCCGCAATGAGCAACCAATCAAATTCGCCAAGGGTAACGTAATAGCAGAGCAATTTGCCACCCAATTTCTCGAACACTTTTGCAATCGCTGGCTCTCGATCTTCGGGCGCAGAAATCATGCCGTTGACCGCATCGGAAGTGTATCGTCCACGCGAGATATAGATCGGCAAGGCAACCTCCCTTTTTATCTGCAACGCTGGTGAGCGTACCCTACTCAAATCCGGGATGGCTTAAAAGCATCGAGATCGAAGGCGTCGTCTCGAAGCACCGGGACCGGCCGATGCGGCCCCTGTGTTCCCCAATGAACCTGTCGAGGATAGCACGGCGCTAGGGCGACCAGTGTGGGGCGGGTGCCCGTCGCGTCCAATCCGAGTAGCGTCAGCCCTCGGGTACACCCGGCCGTTCGCATGCCCTCAATCAGGCGTTCGCGCCCGGCACGATACGTCGGATCGTCGCTGTTGGCAAAGGTGACATCGCGGTAACGGCGGATGGTGAAACGTGGATCGAGCGCAAGCCCTGCAGTTACGGAAGCGCGCGCCTCTTGGTACTTCCCTGCTCGGACGAGCACAGCCGCAAGATCGAAATGCGTAACCGAATAGTTCGGGTTTGCTTCCAACCCACGCCGGATCCAGATAGCCGCTTCCGCATCAGCACCGAGCTGCGCTTTGGCGAGCCCCACCCAGACTAGCCATCGAGGAGCCAAGGTATCACGAGGTGAAAGCCGGAGTGCCTCTTTGATGTGAACTTCCGTTTCCCCGCCCCGACCCAGAAAGGATCTTGGCAAGACCAATGGACCCATGGGCACGAGCTAAATTCCGATCCAGCGCGAGCGCCTGCTCGCATTCGGAGATGCCTTGGGACGACGCTGTTGGTGAACATCTGTACGAAGCCCAGGACTTGCGATGGGCCAAGGCGATGGTTCGGTGCTGAGCGACAACGCCTTTGGCTGACGACCGCCTCGGCCGCAGCGAGAGCGTGCTGCCCGAGTCGTCGGTGACAACAAGATAGCCCCAATTGCGCACTCGACCAACGCCCTAATGCCGACCATCGCCTCAACATTGTCCTGGTGTCGAGTGCCAATGGCCTGTCTCATAAAAACCGCGCGCCTTGTGCCATGTTATCGGGGGTTCAGCCCCTATGTTGTACCAACTGTAGCCTTGGAAGACACAAGTCCATCGGCGTCTGGGTGCGGCGATCGCTCCGCACGTCGCGCCTCAACCGCGATCAGTTGGGCATCTAGCGTGTTGGCGAGCCGCGAGACGATTTCGTCCTGCATGTCGAAGAGGTCGGCAATGGGCTTGTCGAAGCGCTCCGCCCACAGGTGATTGCCGGTCTCGGCGTCGATCAGCTGCACGTTCACCCGAAGTCGGTTGCCGCCGCGTTGCACCGAGCCTTCAAGAACATAGCGGACGTTCAACTCGCGCCCGATCTTGCTTCACGTCGATCGGCTTTGCCCTTGAAGGTGAACGCGGTGTTGCGCGCGATCACGAACGAGCCGCTGATGCGCGACAGGTCTGTGGTCAGGCTCTCGGTCACGCCGTCCACGAAGTACTCTTGCTCGGGATCGCCGCCGATGTTTGCGAAGGGCAGCACCACGATGGACAGAGCGCGGAGCTGACGTGCTGGCAGCGGATGCGGCTTGATGTAGCATTCGCGCTCAGGCCAACCGCATAGGCACGGATCGGACGAGCGATGTTCTTGAGGCTCTGCTCGCCAAGGTCAGTGAACTCGACCGCGACCTTGCCGCGCACCTGATCGTAGGCGGAAGACGAGATGCAGATGCCACCCGGTTCAGCGATCCCCTCAAGCCGAGCCGCTACGTTGACGCCATCTCCGAGAATGTCATCGCCCTCGATCAGGATGTCCCCAAGATTGATCCCGATTCGAAACAGCATACGCCGGTCCTGCGGGATACCTTCATTTCTCTGGACCATCACCGCCTGCACCGCTACAGCACATTCAACCGCATCGACCACCGAGGGAAACTCTAGCAGCACGCCGTCTCCCGTGGTCTTGACGATGCGACCCGCACTGTTTCGCCCGCGAGCGTCGGTGACCTTGCGGTGTTCGCGAAGCGTGCGGGCGGTACCGACCTCGTCGAGAACCCATGAGCCGCGAGTAGCCCGCCACGTCAGCGGCGGGTATCAGCTTCCAACCTGCGCCCGACCCGAACTGGTTGGTCTTGCTCCCGTGGCCACCCTGCCTACTGGGACTCGTCCCCACCGCTCGGTGCCGTGCCGATGAGTGTGAGCTTGTCGGAGAGAGACCCTTGGTCAACAGATGGACGGCTGGTCCTCCCAAGGTTAGGCGTGTCCGAAGCGGGCTGCGCTTGGAGAGCTGCTGCCGCGCGGATGCCGGCGATGTGCTTTCGGCCGGTGATCCGCCCCCCCCTTCAGGTGCATCACGTCGGAAAGAGCTGCGTGTCCGCACCTACCTCTTTTCGTAGCGAGTCTGCGGTAAATGGCTCCGACCGAAATTGCCGGTACAATAATGCCTCGCCCTCGATACAGAGCTTGCCTTGAGGATGGCTAAGCTGGATCTCATGACCTCGCTCGAAACGGCATCATCAATTCGGCACAACATCAGCGCCCAAGCCATCTCGTGGACTAACTCACATCGACGAGAAATCACGAACGGTGTAATCAGCGCCGACATGACGGACTTAGGCCACGGCTGGCTTCGCATAGCGATTGGCCCGTTCATACAGCAGATTACACTGACTCTCGCCCTCGGTACTTTTGGCGGACACCAGTGGTACTTCGTGTGTCCCGTCACGGGTGGGCTCGCAACCGTCCTTTGGAAGCCGCCTGGAGCATTGCGGTTCTGTCAGTCGGCAAGCTTGGGGACGACAGGTTGCGTATCGCTCGCAATTTCTGGATCGTCAGATACTGCGTACTCTTACGGGCAATGAAAGGATCAAGTGCTGGTCTGTTCCATAGGTGACTCTGGATCCCGGTGGATTGGGAGTTTCCGCCGAAGCCGCAATGGATGCGATGGAAGACGTACAAGCGTTACGAGGAAAAGTTCGATAGCTAAAGAATACCTCGATACGGGTTTGTTCGCTAAGATGGGCGATTCTAAAAGTCTTTTAAAATCAGCGGCGACGATCAGGGTTAGCAAAAACATTTCGATTTGAGGGGAGCACCACAAATTCGTCACCTTGAAAGCAAATTGGGGCCCAACGCGCCAGCTTCGTTCGCAATCGAACGACCGGAATAGGGAATGTCTTACAAGATTGTCGCGACGAAAATTCGACCGTGAGATGGGCAAATCAGAGCCTACTGATCGCGGCCGCAAAGGCTCGCGTCTGGGCGAGCGAAGGCTGGCAAGTCGTCGTGACAGATGGCGAGGAAAGGATTTTAGATCCCGCCGATTTCGAAAAGCTGTTCAAGGCATCCCAGTAGCGCGCTCCGCGTGAGCCAGCCTACGCGGCCTGTTGCACCCGATCGCGGGCACGAATGACTGTCATCGCGGACCAGGGCCTACCTGTCGGCGTAGGCACGTTGCGCTCATTCAGGATGCGCGCGATCTCACGCGCTGACTTTCAGCCAGCTCATCGAACAGCGGCTCCAGCGCCCTCGCCCGCTCGATAGCATCCTTCTGTAGATCGCGACCATAGTTGCGCAGTCCACCGAGCTGCTTGCCCTTGGCCTTGGCTGCGGCGAGAGCGTCCTTCGTGCGTTGGCTGATCATGCGGCGTTCCTTCTCCGCGAGCGCGGCGTAGAGGTGCAACATGAACGGATCGGTGTCGGCGCCGAGATCGGCAACGATGAAGGCGACGTTGTGCTTCATCAAGCCGCTGATGAAATGTACGTCACGGGAGAGCCGGTCGAGCTTGGCGACGATGATCGGCGCCTTCGCCTTGCGGGCAACCTCCAGCGCTGCCTTGAGCTGCGGCCGCCGGTCGTCATCATTCTTGCCGGCTTGCACCTCGGTGAAGGTCTCGGCGACCACGAAGCCCTCCTGGTCGGAGAAGCGCGGATCAAGGCCTGTTGGGCCTCCAGGCCCAAGCCCGACTTTCCCTGTTTCTGTGTGCTTACCCTGATGTAGGCGATGGCCGGCTTCATGGCGCGTTCCTTAACTGGTACTACGCACGTTGACATGTTACGTTTCACAGGTCAAGGGTACTAACACCTCTTGTTACGGGATAGTGCTCACGGTTGTTGGGTCGTGCCTCTGCTTGTCGGCTGAGGCCCAGGTCATGGTCGCCGCGCTGAGCTGAGCCGCCGGACGACAGCACCTGCGCAGGTTAAAGCCTGGAGAGACATCGCTTCCCAAACAGCTAGCTAGCAGCGCGGCGCGATTTGATCCACCGCACCATTGCCGCGTGCGAGGGGCGGGGCGGCTCGGCAGCTGGCGACGATCTTCTGATGTCGGCGACTTGGCCGACAATTTCCGAGACCCCGGGGTGGCGGGGGTAACCTCCCGCAGCGGAGCATTATCTTCGGAGTGGCGCCCCCCTCCTCATCGCCGTCGGCGCCGGCCGTCTTACTGTGAGCCGCCGCTGCTCCAAGCGCCGCCCAACAGGGACGGCCTGGACGGCCACGCCAAAAACATGGACGACATTGGCGTTTGCAGAAATCACTGCGAAATAGGCGTAAGAATGACCTGGATGACCTTTTCTCATAATTAGTAGATTTCTTAAAACCATAAGCAATGGCGCCGCGCGCTGCCCGCTGGGCAGTTGCGCGCATCACCGCATCCATCAGCAAGTATGGAAGTGGTCGTCCTGGTTGTCCAGGTCATCCAGGTCGTTCACGACCACGCCATTGGTTGGTCAATGTCTAAACAGCTCAGCGCGCTCTCAGCATTTGCGCAGAAGCCGTCCGCGAGCCCTCTCCGTGCTGCGGAAACTCCCAATTTAGCCCGAAGCCCCTCGGCGTTGCTCAACCGGCAAATCATAGCCTACGCGAACAGACATCAACGCATATCGCGTGGCGATGGCAGAGAAACGCACCCACAGCAGACGCTGATGTGACGGGAAACCAGAAGATCCCCCTAAATTTGGGCGCAATTGACGCGAGTCTTCGGATGCTGACGAGAAATCACAAACGGAGATGATGCTGAGTGATCGCTGCTAGCAGATGTCCCTTCCGCGTTGGTCATCAGACTCGTTCCCACTCATGTCAAAAGAACGTAGTTGCGGGTTGTACAGCTGCAGACTGCTCGACGCGCTTGAAGTATCCCTTAACCCGCTTACCGTCGATCGTCACGTTGCCGTTGTCCGGCCGAGACCAGCCGAGCTTTCGCATCACAACGCCCAGCCGCATCGCGTCCGCCGTCTTTTGCAATCCCGGCGGTATTTTCAGGAGGTACTGCAAGATATCGGATGCCGCGACGCGCTCTTCCCCAGCTTCGCTGTCGTTATAGATGATCCGCACTTCCCTCTCGCACGAGGACCCGTCCTTGAACTCACGAACTTCCGCGAATTTCGGCATTTCGCGGAGCACATCTTCCCACGGGTCGGCCTGCCGACGGGCCTCCTGCGCGATGCCAGCTTCACCCCAGAGCGCCGGATCAAGCACAAGGCTTTCGCCCTGGCTCTGATAGTGCGCAGCCTCGCCCCACAATTGCAGCCGTATCACGCCGGAGTTTCTCAATGTCGATCGGCTTGACAACCCGTAACGGCCAGAAGCGGCGATTGCCGGTCTGCGACTGCAGGTAGTCCGAAGAGTTAGTCGTTCCAAATTCGACTGACCGACGCGGCTGCCATTTGCTGAAGCGGCCATATGCGGGCCGCGCCCGATCCTGTTGCTTTGATGCGTAGTTCTTGACCTTTTCAACCTCTCTCCCTCTGCATCCCCGCCAACTCGGCATTCTCATGAAGCCAAACCCCTGCGAGTTGCTCCTGAACTTCGCGGCTCTCCTTGCCGATGATACCTTCATCGGAAAAGTTCTCGTCGCCAGCGAGAACGCGGATGGCAGTCGATTTGTTGAAGCCTTCTTCGCTCTCGATGACGAGGATGTTGTCGAACTTGATGCCGGGGTTACGTGCCCTCGCCACCGCCGCGATCATCATCTTGCGCAGGAAAGCCCTGTTGAGCTTAGTGTCTTCGCAGTTGAAGTAATCGAGGGCCATGCGATCCATCAGCTGGACGCCATCCCACTTCGCCTCAGCTTTTTCCAACATATCGAGTACCGGATCGAAACAATGCTGCAGCGCCAGCGACAGCACGGCGTCCCGCGTGTGCCTGTCCGTAAAGTCGACCCCGAACGTGTCGGACATCGTACTTCCCGCAACGAGATGATCGCGTTGTCGGAAACTTCACCCTCGACGTGCTCAATCTCGTGCCGCACGCAATCATCCTTGAAACCGACCAAATCCTTGTGGTGGAACTTGTCATGGCGGCATTGAACGCCGAGCGCGGTGATCGCCAGCCGTGCGTTGTGCATGCTGGGCAGGGGTGAGCCGTCCTTCTTCTGCTCCCGCCAGTTCGGCGATCCTGCCGTGCCTACTTTACCGCGCCCATGCGAGCGCGAAATCAGGCGCTGGATGGTCCGCCGCTTGTCGGGCTGACGCTGGACATGCTGGTTGCAGTCCAGATCAGCCATCAATGCGGCTGCGATCTGCTCATCGCTGTAACGGCCGTCGCACTTGAAAATCGCGGCAAGCGCAAAGGACACGTCGCTCCAGCTTGCGTAGGGCTTGCTCTCCCCAGTCTCTTTGTCCTTCGGCAGCAGACCGGCCTCTTCCAGATCGAAATTGAGTTCTTCCAAATTGCCGGTGTGGTCGATGATGGCCTTCCCCTTGGGGCTGAAGCTGATGGGCGGCAGATCAGCGACACTCTTCAGCCAGCCCATGTGCTGTTCGACCGCTGTCCAGTCGATCCAGCCTTTACGGTCCCCATGCCGGCGTTCTGGCCGCTGATCGCGCCAGCGCTGGGCTTGTTGCTCGCGCTTGCCGCACCAAAGCCTTCATAACGGCTGAGATCGAGGTGATTGATGAAGGAGCCGGTAGTCACCTCGGCGCGGTGATCCGGCTTCGGACTATCGCAGACCCAACCGTAGTAGAAGGCCTGCGACAGTGCGAAGCTCTCGCCCTTAGCCACCGTGTCAGCCCCGAGCTTGGTTTTCAGGGCGCCGTTGAGCTGAGCTACCAGCTTGGCGCGCAGTTCGGGAGTAAGCGGCACTGAAGTGGGCGCCAGCACGCGCCAACGCGGCTTTTCAGAACTATGGGAAGGCGAGGTGTAGAGCAGCGTTGCGGAGATTCGCAGCTCATTGAGCGCCGTCAGGACGTCAGCGAACGCGACCTGCTCAATATCATAGTCGATCTCATCTCCGCTAATCTGCTCGACGTTGGCGTCATGGCGCAAGCTACCTTTATCGCTGCGCTTGTTGCCGAACTTCGCCGAGCTTGAGCCACGGCAACTTATCTTTGCTGCGGGCCGAGGCATCCAGGACGCGCTCGCGCAAGTCCCGCAATGTCAGGTTGTCGCTGGTACCAATTTTGGCCGCAAAGTCCGAGAAGAACGTGACGTGGATCTTGTGGTGTTCGATGCCATCATCACCGGTGATCGGCTCACCGATCGGCGGGATTCGGATCCTGCGCGTTCACAAGCGCGTCCCCTCAGCAGCGCCGGGCCGGCCGCTAACTCCGTTGTCATCCATTGGCGATCTCCAGCAGTGGATGAATGCGATACATGGTTCGACCCCATGAAGACGCGGCGGCGGTTGGCAATAGCGCTCGTGGCGCTGTCGGTTGATTGACGAAACTGATGTCATCAGTCAGCGCCTAACCGTTCCCCCTACACTCGTCAACTCCTAATCAGTGTAGCGACTCATAGTACTCCGATAGGTGTGATATAATTGTTGACGTGCCCCGGCCGACTAGCTAACTGGTATGCCAGCGAGGAACCTTGATAGCGAAGATACTGAGCCCCAGAATTGTCGCTGACGAGACGCAGAATACGCCAACGCGCGCTTAGCCATGGCCAGGGTTTGCACAGCTTCATTGTCCACAATGGACAATTGCGGAATTCAGAACGGGGCGGTCGAAATGATGCCCGGAAGAAAATCAGACCATTGCAGCGGTCATAAAAAGAGCACGCGCGGCCAAGGGCATCACCGGCCGGAACTCGCGCGTCGCGTCGGCACGAGCCAGCAGACGATCGACAAGATCGAAAACGGCAAGGTGCAGCGAAGCTCGTACATGGCGGCGATCGCCCTAGAGCTTGGTGTGCCGCTTGACCGCGTGATGCGGGTCCGCCAGAAGAGCGGCGGGGTAGCGGTACTTGCTGGTCACACGCTAGTTTCAGGGGATCGCCGACCTGCCCGTTTACGCCACGACTGGAGCGAAAAGTGGCATGCAGTTCTGGGGTAGCGATACAGTGAATATGTCCCGCGTCCTGAGCCGCTGGCTACAGGGTGCGTGATGGTTACGGTGTAATCGTTGCAGATAACTCGATGTCGCCGGAGGCTCGATCGGGTGACATTGCTCTGGTGAAAATCCGCATCTGCCGGCCAGGGTCGGCGATACGTGCGTATTCCGTTCGGCCGGCCAAGACGGCACGCAGCGCTCCTCCATCAAGCACCTGCGTAAGGTGACGGATAAGGACTGGCACGTCTCGGAATGGTTGGGCGCGGATGGCGGCCGGCGAGAGTTCGCCGCTAAAGCGTGCCGAGTGGCCCGTGGCGCGCGTCACGATTGGCTCTTTCAAGCGCAGATAAGTTCCCGGTTGTTGGCTGCGGGCAACACTCCAAGTCTGTTCCTTTCTGGTATACACGCTTGGGTGTTGCATGGCGACGGTATGGAGTGTAGGTCGGCTCCAGTCGGAGCAAAAGGAACGGCGGGTGTTGCAGCTTCGCCACCGCCGTAGCAGAGGTGAGTGATGAGTATTGGGAAGCAGGCGTCTTTGGCAATGCCGCGCAAGGAAGCGGCACGCATTCTGGGTCTTTCACTCTCGACGGTGGATCGCGCCATCAAGCGTGGTGACATCAAGACGAAAAAATATGGCGCAGATTCCTGGTGCCGGCGAGTGAAATTGAGCGTTTTGCGACGCCCGACGACCTGTCGGATTAGGCTGCGACCGCACATCATTTGCCGGCAGCGGGTCGCAGTAGTTGGCCCAATCCCGCATGATCGCGATCCGCGCCGTGTACATCATCTGGTCGCGCGAATACGGATCCTGAGCCGATCCCCTGTTGTCGGGCGTGGTGTGCGCCTGACAATATTCGATGGCATAGTGGTGGTATTTTGGGGTGGCGTCGGTGCCCTCCAGAAATTGCCCGCGCGCCCAGGTCTTGTAGCTGGCGCGGAAGCCATGGACGGTCGCGTCCATCCCCATCGTGCGCTGCAGATAGCGCAGCATCGTGGCATCACTGATCCACGGCCTGTCGGATTCCTCTTGCTGAGCCGGCCAGAGATATCCGGCGTAGGGAGCGCCATACATAAATTCGAGGTAGTCGAGCTGCTCGCGCAGAACGCGCGCGAGTTGCGGCGCGAGTGGCACCTTGAAATCTTGTTTGTGCGGATCGACCTTGAACCGCTCCTTCGGGACCGTCCAGGTCGGCTGCGCGGCATCAAGGTCCAGCTCGCGGGTGTGCATCTGGACGAACTCCTGGCTGCGCAGGCACGACAATGCGATCGCGTAAAGCGCGCGAGCGCTCTGCGTGTTCTTCTCACGGAGCCGCGCCATCAGGGCCGGCATATCGCTGGGAGGCGCCGACTTTGCGCCCCGCGCGTCTGGCCCGACTTCGGCGGCTTGCCACCCAACGAGCGCTGCATTGCGAGGCTCCACTTTGCAGGGTTGTCGCCGGTCCTGTCAACTCCTGAACGTGGCATCGTCAATGATGACCTCCATGCGCACGCACCTCGCTCGCCATCACGGGAATCTTTTTCCAGATTGGCTTTAGCACCGCGAGCATGTTGGAGGTCTGCAGATGATCGACCTTGATGTTCCAGATCGCCTTGCAGTGATTGCGCACCGACGAGCGGTATTTCTCCTGGTGCTTTTCGTTTTTTCAGCGTTGGCACGTAGTCGTCCATGAACACTTCGGCGTGCTGGCCGAAGGTCGGCACGACATCGCGGTCAAGCCGCAGGTGCTCGCGCGGGTCAAGACCTTGTTTGGCAAGGCCGCGCGCTTTCGCCATAGCGGTCTTGGCGGCGGATTTACGCGCAACAGCTCCTCGACCGTGCCGAGCTGGACCGTAATGCGGTTCCCGTTGAGCACCACCTTACAACTCCAGCGACGATCCTTACCGCCGCAGCGCACATCCAGCACCGGACCGCCGAAGCCGTGCGCACCATCGGGCAACGCGCAGATGTCGGCGTCGTTGCGTTTTTTCGGCTCTTTGGTGAGTGCAGTGAGTTTTTTGGTCATCATTTTACAGTTGGGTGCTGCCGTTGAGTCAGATCATGAAACCGGATCGAACAACCCGTTATGGACCGAATATGTTGGGTCGCCAAGGGCAAAATCGGGTGCATTTTGGTGACGTCCACTGACGCGCCCTGAACATTCCGGGCTGCACCAACGCATTGAAGCCAACGGAGTATTGACCTCTGGAGAAGCGCTAAGAAGACAACTGACGAGGAGGATTGGTCGGGGCAGCTGGATTCGAACCAACGACCTGCAGTACCCAAAACTGCCGCGCTACCAGGCTGCGCTATACCCCGAAAGCCCTGGAAGAAGGGACCTCGATACACGCTTACACCGCTGCCAGCAAGGCGACGCGCCGGTCTCAATGGCCGTTGAAGAGCGCGTGGGCGACCCGGTCGCCGGCCGCAATTCCGTATTTCTGCGCGGTGCCGGCGGGGACTTCCAGAACGGCCTTTGCCAATCCATTCGAGGGAATGATCTTTGTCGAGAGCGGTTCCGTGTTCTCGGCAATCCGCAAGATCCGGCCGTCGGCGCGTATGAAGATCATGTCGAGCGAAATGTAGGTGTTTTTCATCCACATCGAGACCTGCTGTTCGGGTGAAAAGTCGAACAGCATCCCCTTCCCGTCCGTCAGCTCCTTCCGGTACATCAAGCCGGTGGTCTTTTCCTCCTCTGTCGTCGCCATTTCGACCGAAAACACCTGCACGCCGGATTTGGTGACGATCTCGAGCGGCTGAAAACTCGCGGCTTGCAGCCGGGAAGTTGCAACAACCAAAAATGCTGCCGCCAGAAGCACCGAAAGCCATTCGCACCGGCGAAAATTAAAACTTCGATTGAGATACATAGATACGCTCACGCCTCATGCAGCGGTTCCTTAGGGGTTACCCTACCCGAAGGATAGCGGAATACCAGACTGCCGCGCCTGGCGCAGCCTTTACCGCAAGGCGCGCGGCTCACGAGTCTGTCAGGTGGTTTTCTCTCGGAAGGAGCTGCTTGCCTAAGATCGACAACCTCAAGAAGGCAATGCAGCTAGTGCGAGGAGAGCGCTGAAGGCCCGGTTTCCGGATGGATTTCCGCCGCCATCATCCCCTTCGACCCCGGTCCGAACCGCACCAGCACGTACTGGCCCGGCCGCAACTCGGTCATGCCAAACCGGCGCAAGGTCTCCATGTGGACGAAAATGTCAGGCGTGCCCTCGCCACAGGTCAGGAAGCCAAATCCGCGCAGCCGATTGAACCATTTGACCTGCGCCCGCTCCAGACCGCTCGTCGGAGTGACGCTAACATGAGTGCGCGGCGGCAGCATCTGCGCCGGGTGGATCGCAGTCGATTCGTCCATCGAAAGGATCCGGAATGCCTGATAGCCCTTGGCGCGCTGAACGCATTCGCAGACCAGCCGCGCTCCCTCGTAAGCGGTCTGATAGCCGTCGCGCCTGAGCACGGTGACGTGCAACAGTACATCCGGCCACCCATTATCAGGGACGATGAAGCCGTAGCCTTTTGACGCGTCGAACCATTTTATGACGCCGGAGATTTCGACAAGATTTGCCGCAGCCTCTCCGAGACCGGAAAACGCGTCCATCGCTGGATCGCGCACCGCACCCGCAAAATCGCTCGCTCCAAGGCAACTCGGTCCGGCCCCGATTGGCGCTGGAACCCCCACCTTCTTAGAATCGAATCCGTCCGACCCCATAACCCCGGACCCCACACATCATTGCAGCCCGCCTTGTGGCGGTACCGAAACATGCGCCCATCACGACCCCTCATGACGACGCCACACGAATCTCTCAAGCAAAAGATAACATCCCCGGTTGCGGCGCATAGCTAAAAAACTAAATAGCCGGAACCTATGAACAGCCTTGAATAGGCACGAATCAATTGCCGACGAACGGCCCCAGCGTTTCGGCGATGTCATGCCGGATAACAAGGTCGGCAAGATCGTCCTGGTTGGTGGGCTCGTTGTTGATAATAACGAGCTTGGCCCCGCAGCGTTTCGCCATCAGCGGAAAACCTGCAGCAGGCCAAACCACAAGCGATGATCCGATCGCAACAAACAGGTCGCAATGCTGGGCAAGCTCGGTCGCCCGTTGCATCTCGTCCTCCGGCATTGCTTGCCCGAATGAAATAGTGGCGGTCTTGACCGGCTCACCGCAGGCCGTGCAGTCGGGCGCACCGCTTCTGTCGAAGCGATCCTTGACCCATCGCAAGTCGTAGTCGCGTCCGCAGCCGATGCAGCGGGCGTAAGTGGTGTTGCCGTGCAATTCGACAACATCCTCGGCCGAAAAGCCGGACATCTGATGCAGATTGTCGATGTTCTGAGTAATGATGCCGGGGATTTTGCCGGCTCGATAAAGCGAGGCGAGCGCACGATGACCGCGGCCCGGCTTTGCCTCAGCGAACGTTGGCTGCATGGCAAAGCGGCGGCGCCATGACTCGTCGCGTGCGTCGCGGCTCGCCACAAACTCATCAAACGGGATCGGACGGTTACGGGTCCACAACCCGCCCGGTGAGCGGAAATCCGGAATTCCGCATTCGGTGGAAATGCCCGCGCCAGTGAAGGGAACGATAGCAGCCGCCGCGGCGATCATGTCGCCGAGTTGATCCACACCGCTGCGGAGGTCCGAAGCAATCATTCTGCAATAATCCGATTAGAGGCGCGGTTATCATAACACGATCAGCCGAATTTCGTTTCGGAGGCGCGGCTGAACCAAAATTCCGGAGTGTGGATACTCAATCCGCACAAAAGAACTCCGCAATCCCGCCCTAATCTCGCATGCGAATAGGCGTCGAACAGAATCAAGAATGCGAGGGGGTGCGCATGACCGAACGACAAGCTCGGCTGACGGCGGAACGCGACGCGATTGCCGCGCGGGTAGCGACTTTCAAGGAGACGCAGGAAAGATTTCAACGCGAGCGCGACAAACACTTCAGGACCACAATGGAAAGCGCTCGCCGAGCGAACCATTCCTTTTTCGGATCGTAAGCTCCGTATCAAGCTCTATACGAATAAGAAGCCCGGAGGAACGCTCCGGGCTTCTTACGATCACCAATGTCGGTAGTATCGATGCCGATGGTAGTAAGGTCCGCCGTAATAGGCGTACGGTCCGCGTGCGTAATAGCCCGGCCCATAGTAGGGCGCGCCGTAGTACCCGTAGCCCGGCCCGTAGTAGTATGGCGAGGTCGCAGCGAGGGCACCCGCAGTCAGTGCGCCGGCAGCCAGGCCAAAAGCAAGCCCCGGTCCGAAACGGTGCGCTTGAGCGGGCGAGACAGCCGCAGTCGTAGCAACAGTCGCGACGGTCGCCAGAACAGCCAAAGTCTTCTTCATTGTACAAACTCCTCAATCACGGCCTGTTTACAACGCTTTCCACTGTCGAAAGTTGCGCGGAACTTTTGCTGGGGATGCCGGCCGCGTAGACAGAACAGCCAATCGCCCCGATGCAGGAACAACGTTTGCCTTCGCGGATTCACCTTCCGAAAGAGGCCCTCATGTCTGTATGGACGGAAGTGTTGATCAACGTGATCGGTTATGCCGGGTTCATCGGCATCGCGACGTTTCATCGCTCTAAGAAAGAACTGCCAAACTCCCGAGCCGACACGTCTTGAATTAGTCGGCCCGGCGCGGCTCTCCTGCTGTGCGAACGAGCCGATCCGCCTTCAGCAACGCGTGGGGGTTTTCCGGCTGCCGTCGAAGCGAGAAACTGATTGCAAGGAAGAGAGTGCAGAACATCAAACCCACGGCCATCACCCGCCGATATGTCTGCTTGTCCGCATTGTGAAATGAAATGGTCATGGCCGTTGCGCCGGCAGACGTAGCCGATCCCGTGATCAGCACAACCAGATTTAGACCTTAACCTAACTAAGTAAGGTTTTCTGCTTTCCAGCAATGTGTGGTTAACACTCCAGCCATGGCAGGGTCGCCGTCGCATCGTTCTCAGTCTTCGGTGAAGCGAAAAACGCTGCTAGGGCCTAACCGCAGGCGACGAAGTTTTTGCTGCCGGCGCTCAGCCAAATGGCACTGCCTTCGCACTTGTTTTGCTGCTAGTGAATGCCGGATAAACAGCAATACCCGAGGAGAAAAGACCGATGCGTTATCTTCACACCATGCTGCGCGTCCGCAATCTCGACAGCGCCCTGAAATTTTACCGGGATGCGTTGGGATTGAAAGAAGTTCGCCGCGTCGACAATGACAAGGGCAAATTTACGCTGGTTTTTCTTTGCGCCGATCAGGATGAAGGGCTGCTGAAGCAGTCCCAAGGACGCGGCGCGCCCCTGGTCGAACTGACTTACAATTGGGAAGAGGAAAAATATGGCGAGGACCGCTATTTTGGCCACCTCGCCTACGAAGTCGACGACATCTATGCCACGTGCGAGCGCCTGAGCAAGCTCGGCATCACCATCAACCGCCCGCCGCGCGATGGCCAAATGGCGTTTGTGCGCTCGCCGGATCTACATTCGATCGAAATCTTGCAAAAGGGCGATGCCAAGCCTCCCCAGGAACCATGGTCCTCGATGCCAAACACAGGCCACTGGTAGGCAGAGAGAAGCTCGTGGAATTCGCTGGGCTGTGATTACGCTAAGCAGATCACGGCGTGCCGTTGCCAGCAATCCCGTAACTGCCAAATTGGTTTCCCCTGAGGGAACCGATCACATGGTTTCCGCGTTTTCGCTCCATCGAGGATTTTATGGAGGAGACGATGGGACGCGGAATTCTGCTTTGGCTGCTTGGCGTGCCGATACCGGTGATCATTCTGCTGTGGTTGTTTTTCGGCCGCTGATGTCACGTTAGAGGTGCTGTGCACCACTGCGCCGGCAGAAGAGCTCCGCTTTTTGGCGGAGCTTTTTTGTGCCTAAAGCCTATTAGCGCGTGCGACCATCCGGTAGTTCCGATATGACCGCGCGTGAGAAGCAATCCGGAGCACCTAGTGCCAGCGCATCTAACAATCTGGGGCCGAGCTAACTCGGTTAATGTTCAAAAAGTCCTGTGGTGTCTGCGCGAGCTCAATCTCCCTTACGAACGCATCGACGCCGGCATGCAGTTCGGCAAAAACAACGAACCGGCCTATCTCGCCATGAACCCGAACGGCCGCATCCCGACGTTGGTCGACGGCGATTTCATCTTGTGGGAATCCAATTCGGTCATGCGCTATCTGGTGCTGGCGTATGGCAAGGGATCGCCGATCTATCCTGAGGCGCCCAGGAAGCGAGCCGCGGTCGACCGATGGCTGGACTGGACACTCTCGACCTTACAGCCAGTCGATCGTCCTGTGTTCTGGTCCCTGGTGCGAACACCCGTTGAGCAACGGGACATGACGGCGATTCAGAAGGACGTTGGCGCGGAATCCCTGGTGTGGAGGATCGTCGAAGAACAATTGGCCACGCGGCAGTTTATCGAGGGCGACGATTTCACCATCGCCGACATTGCGCTCGGCACCTTTGCGCGACGCTGGCTCGGGGTTGAAGGCGTAAGCAAACCGAAACTGCCGCAGATGGAGCGCTGGTTTGCCCAGTTCGCGAGCCGGCCGGGCTTTGCGCAATTTGTAGCGCCGCCGATGACATAAGCAATGCGAAGCGACGCTAAAAGCCCGCACGCTCGAGCAACAAAACACCTGTTATCACCGCCAACGTGATCGCGGTTATCCCCGAGCCGGGCAGTCCAACTTATTCGGCGGCCAATCCACCACAGCATCGCACAGCACATCAGAACGGGAACGATGATGTTCAGCTGCATGGTCCAATTGGTCTCCGTCAATGCGAACCGGTGGAATGCCCGGCTCCGATGCTGATGGAGCCACCGATCTTCACACACGTGTCGGTGCCCTCCACTTTCGCGAATCCCGGCCCGTAAGCTGCGCAGGAATTGCCGGACACCCTGCCCGTGTTCAGGGGTAGCGCCCTGCCCGCCGACCGGCGCCTTGTCCGGCTTCTTGCTCGCGAACGGCTGGGCCATCGCTGAGAACACCGGGAATGCGGCAATCAAAATCAAAAGGAAAGGGTTCCGCATGACCACCTTTTATCGCCGCCGACCGATCGATGCCACCATGCTACTTCGATATTAGGGCTGCCCTTGCCCCACGCGCCCGCCCCGAGCCTCGTGCTGGCTGTGAGCCAACGCCTACCTTGGCGACCAGCGTAACGCTCATGTATGCGACCATCACCTAGCCCCAAATACCCAGATTTGCCCCAAAAAGCCGGTTTCCCGCGACTTGCCCGGGCGTACAAACGCCACTATACGTTCGGCCCGGCCGTAGGCCACGGCCAATGGTCTTGCTCCCTTCGTCTATCGGTTAGGACGCCACCCTTTCACGGTGGAGAGAGCGGTTCAATTCCGCTAGGGAGCGCCAGCCCCGCCCTCAATGATTAGCCCCCAGCGACCGCAGCTCTATCGCGTCGGCCGCGGCAGCGAATGCTCTAGGAAAAACCGCAGCATTTCCTTGCTTGCGTCGGGTCCTTGCGGATCGGTGTACGAGCCTGCGGGGCTGCCTCCCGACCACGCGTGTCCGGCTCCATGAACGTTCCAGTGCTCAAACACTCCGCGACCGCTCGCATCGGTATGGACGGTGCAGGTGTATGCATGCCCTCCAGGTACGCGCCCCCGACGCACTTTTGTTGGTTTGCTTTTCCCTCGCGCCGACTGCTCAACGATCTGATCGCCGTTGCTTGGGTGCACGGTACCGTCCCGATCGCCGTGAAAAACGATCGTTGGGACCAGTGACCCATCACCTCGAACCGCGGTGTCACCGGGTCCACCGCCTTGACGCATGGCGACCAAGGCTGAGGGAAGATCTTTGGCTGCCCCACAGGCGAGGCCGGAATGTATGCCGATCGCCGCGTACAAATCCTTGTATGTTGCTCCCATCACGGCAGCAGCCGCTGCACCCGCCGACAGTCCAGCAACATAGACGCGATTCGGATCAACTGAATAGTCGCGCATGACCTGGCGAGTGATGCCCGAAATAAGTGAAGGTTCGCCTTTCCCACGTTGCTGGTCGGCAGCGCGAAACCAGTTCCAGCATTTCGCCTGGTTTGCGTCCCTGCGCTGTTCTGGATACAGCACGAAGCACGTTTGTTCTTCTGCTATGAAATTCATTCTCGTGCCCGCAGCGAAATCGTCTGGTGATTGAGTGCAACCGTGCAGCATCACGATTAAGGGAAGCGGTTGGCCTTTATGACCGCTTGGTATGAAAAGCTTGTAGGCGCGGCTGCCCGCCGCATTGCTAAAACTACCTTCGATGAACTTCGTCCCTTCCGGCGAGATGTCCGATGGAGATAATGGTGCGCGCTTGACCAAACCTTCGAGTCCGAAGGCGGAGCGCTCTCTCGTACGCTCGAGTAACTCGCGGAACATCTGCGGCCGAGCTGGATGTAGCCGGCGCAACCCGCGGACTGTCCATCTCCCTAACGTTGTCCGCCACCGCATCGATAGTAGGTGGTTGTCGGTTCTCGAGGGCTACGCGCTCGGGATGACTGGTGGCGTCTGACGCGTTCTCACCGCGAAGCATGCGTTGGAGCAGCAGGGTGGCCTCGGCCAATTGGCCAGCGCGCGTCAGGCGTGTGGCTTCGCGAACTATGTCGTGTTTCAACATGGCGTCACCGCATCCTATCGGCGAGAGCGGCCTTGACCGCGGGGCTCGCATGAAACGCTCCGAGCACCGAAACGGAGGCGATGGTGGAGCGGGCAAGATCGGGGGTGACGTCTTGGGCGATGCTGGCAAGCCCCAAAACATTTAGGTGGAGCATTTCCCCGGCTCGCCGCAGAGCCTCGAGATCCTCCCGGCTGAAGTTCCGGAGACCGAGGTCCAGGCTTTTCCGAACCGTCGAACGTTTGACTACATCCGCATGACGCTCCAGCTGGTTCCGGATCGCCGTCCGTATGAAATCAGTACGGTTGGAGTAAAAACCCTCTTGCACCATGAGGTCCACCTGGCCGAGGTCGACGTAGCCAAGATTGATCGTAATTTTCTCAGTATCGGTGGGCCTTGGTCGAAATTCGCGGAGATTGTCGGCTGTCATGATCACCATCCTACTGCATCCAGCTGGATGGTAGGTGGATGGCCGTCCGAAGGATGTCAAGACGTGGAACTCGACAAAGCGCAGCAGCAGCCCGTTGACGCTTTGTGGCCACGAGCAACCCGGCCTAACGCTCGGTCCGGGACAGCCATTGCCGAGCAGATTCGGTCGATGAGCTAGTGCTTCGTCTGTCTTGAGACTAGTTCGGCTTCCACGACAAAATCCAGGGTGCCCTCCAACTCGACCGCGTATCTCGGCTCGCCATCATCCGTCGTGAAGATTCCCACCACAGCACGGCTTTCGCCCGAAGCTGCCTTTCCGACGGTGTCCCCTACCGCGAATTTGGGCATCGATTTTTCCTCTCGTTTGCACGTACGTCTTCAGTCGCCACGCCAGCGAAAAACGAATACGCGATCAACTTGAGCTGCTCTTAGATTTAAGAGATTCGCTCTCGCTCTGCTGGGCGAAAGAGAGTTCCATTCCATTCAAGCGGCAAGAGTTGCTTTCGCGCCACGGCGTGCATTAGCGGCATTCATTAGGAACTCCAATATCGCCAGCCGGTTGAAATTCGGGCTTCGACCCAGAGGAGAAAACTCATGTACCGTTCAATCATCGTGCTGGGCTGCGTGCTGTTGGCCGGCCCCGCACTTGCCAAATCGATCGGTGAGAAGACCGGCGTCAACTCGACGCTCGGAGTGGCACCGACCACAGCCGACTTCGTCCAGGAAGCCGCCGTAAGCGACATGTTCGAATTAAAGTCAAGCAAGCTCGCCGAGCAAAAGGGCAACGGGGATGAGAAGAGCTTTGCCCAGCAGATGATAACCGACCATACGAAGACAACCAACGAACTCAAAACTATGGTCAGCAGTGGCAAGGTGAAGGCCGATATCCCGACGAAGCTCGATAGCTCGCACCAAAGCAAGCTGGATAAGCTGAAGAACGCTAGCGGCAAGGACTTCAGTTCTGATTTCAACTCCGATCAGGTCAGCGCGCACAAGGATGCCGTGTCATTGTTTGAGCGGTATGCGAAGGGCGGCGACAATCCTGATCTGAAGGATTGGGCCGGCAAGACGCTTCCCACGCTTCAGCACCACCTCGACATGGCACAAAATCTCGGCAAGTCGCCGAGTGTTGGCCAAGCGAAGTAAACAGTCCTTTGATCGGACGGAGCGGCGACAGAGCGCTCCGTTCGATCGAAGGCGCTCCGAAACCACTTACATCGAAGCTCGCAGCCCAGCTACGGTCTGTTAACGCTCAAGGCAGTTCGTGCTCGCCGTACCGCCGAAGGGACAGCTTTTTGCCATCGAGTGGCCTCTAGCTTGACCGACGAATCACACCTGTTGCTTCGACCTTTTCTCGGGAGGAGACAACACGTGGCAATGGGGACAGTAAAATTTTTCAATCAAGCCAAGGGCTATGGCTTCATCAAACCTGAGACTGGCGGCGTGGACGTTTTCGTTCACATCTCTGCGGTTGAGAAGGCCGGTTTCACTGGTCTGACCGAGGGGGCACGCGTCAGCTACGAACTGATCAGTGGTCGCAACGGCAAGACTTCCGCCGAAAATTTGCGGATCGGATAATTTCAATTGGAGCTCGAGCCGTTGAGGTTCGTCCGTCCGCGGGCGACCGTGGCGCGCGAGCGCGTCGGCTCGGCGCATCCGGGTAACGAGACGGGGAACAAAAATGCGAGCGCAAAGGGCTTGGCGAGCAAGCGGGAGCGATCATCAGTCGCAAATCGATCAACTGGATCTTCGACTTGCCGCCTTGAACAAACGAATCGAAAAATCTGAAAACGTAGGTGCTGCGAGTTCGATGATGGAAAGTCTGAAGGCCAGCGCGATCATTATTGCTCGTGAGATCGACGAACTCCGATACTCAATTGCGACCGAGCCTCTGGCCTGCATACTTCGGAAGCCGACCGCATAGGCCTGCCAAAAAGCGCATTGAAGCCGGACCGCGACAAAGCCAGTGATGTGGCTGCATCGGCTTGGGCACTGAAAAGAAATCGACCGCCGCGGTTTGGAGTGAGGCTATGTCCGATGAACAACTTGCCGCCATGCACAGACTTCTGGCCGAGCACCATCGCAAGATTGCCAAGAAAGCAATGCTCGACCTGGTGCAGCAGTATCATGTCGATCTCGCGCAGCGACTCATGGATGAGGCCGTTCAGATACCAAGACGAACAAGGATCTTGGAACGGCTCCATCAGAGCGAACAGCGTCGGATCGGGGCAATGCCGCCCATCAGGTGAGAGGCGTCGCTAAATAGCACGGCCGAGTCCTGTCGGCTTTGATGGAGTGTTGAGAGCTACGCGTCGCTTGTCCCAAGGCGGCTCATTCACCTGGTTGCACTCACTTGATACCCCGTTCGAGAGATGCGCGCACCAGCCGTTGGTGCAGCACGGATCTGCCTTGTCTTCGCAAGGTGGTGCCACGGTGATTTCAAAATTAGGAACGAACGCATTTGCCCGATGTTCGACGGCGGATGGGCTGTCTCATCCTGTTATTTTGATCACGCGGAGGTCTCCATGAAGGCGCTGGTTTGGCACGGGACGTCAGACATCCGTTGCGAAAGTGTTCCCGATCCGAGGATCGAGAACGACCGCGACGCGATCATCAAAGTCACGAGCTGCGCGATCTGCGGATCGGACCTGCATCTGTTTGATCATTTCATGCCGGCATGAAATCCGGCGACGTCATGGGTCATGAGACCATGGGCGAAGTCGTGGAGGTCGGGTCGGCTGCAAAGTGCTCGCTCAAGGTCGGCGACCGGGTCGTCATACCCTTCACGATCATTTGCGGCGAATGCGAGCAGTGCAAACGCGGGAACTTCTCTGTCTGCGAGAGAAGCAACCGCAACAAGGAGCTTGGCGACAAAGTCTTCGGCCATACGACGGCAGGGCTGTTTGGCTACACCCATCTCACCGGCGGATACCCGGGCGGACAAGCAGAATATCTACGCGTCCCCTTTGCAGACGCCACTCACATCAAAGTGCCGGATGGCATCCCTGACGAGAAGCTGCTGTTCTTGTCCGACATTTTCCCGACGGGCTGGCAGGCCGCGGTCCAATGCGACATTCAGCCGACCGACACGGTGGCGATCTGGGGCTGCGGCCCCGTGGGCCAGATGGCAATTCGAAGCGCCGTGCTCCTGGGAGCCAAGCAAGTCATCGCAATTGACCGCCTTCCAGAACGGCTGTCGATGGCGCGGAGCCGGCGGCGCGATCACCATCAATTTCGAGGAGGAAAGCGTCATTGAACGATTGAACGATTTGACCGCCGGCAAGGGACCGGAAAAATGCATCGATGCAGTGGGCCTTGAGGCCCATGCCACCGGATCGGTCGACTCGATGTATGACCGCGCCAAACAGGCCATGATGCTGGAGACCGACCGTCCGCATGTACTGAGGGAGATGATGTATGTCTGCCGTCCCGCCGGGGTCCTGTCGGTACCGGGCGTCTATGGTGGTCTGCTCGACAAGCTTCCGATCGGCGCGCTCATGAACAAGGGGCTCACCATCCGAACCGGGCAGACCCATGTAAATCGATGGACAGACGACCTGCTGAACCGGATCGTGGAAAACCAGATCGATCCCTCTTTCGTCATCACGCACACGGAGCCCTGGAACGAGGGCCGGAGATGTACAAGACATTCCGCGACAAACAGGACGGCTGCATCAAGGTAGTTTTGAAACCGGGAGTGAATGGAGCCAACCATGCATAGCCTAGTTCCGCAAACTGCGCTGCGCGGGCGCTCGCAATCCGCAAATGACAAGCTTGCCAAAAGTCTGGGGTATTTCTCCATTGCCTTGGGTGTGACGGAGCTAGTTGCTCCAAGGGCGGTGTCCAACGCGATAGGCGTTAAAGGACTTGAGCCTGTCATTCGCACCTACGGCGGACGCGAGATCGCAACCGGGGTCGCTATACTCGCCAGTCACAATCCCGAACCGTGGATATGGGCAAGGGTCGCCGGTGATTTGGCTGATCTCGCCACCGTTGCCACAGGTCTTAAGCAAAGCAACGGTAAAGCTAACAACACCGTCGCTGCACTGGCGGCCCTCGCCGGCGTGACCGTCGTGGACATGGTCTGCGCCAGCGGATTGAACTCTGAGAAGGGCGGCCGTCGGACCGCGATTGCTGATTACAGCAACCGCAGCGGCTTTCCCCAGGGAGTTCAGGCCGCTCGTGGAGCCGCACGGAAGGCTCAACTCTCGCAAAGCGTCCCGGAGTTAGCCGAGCAGCGCTAAATTTGCCCCCTCTGGTGCCCGCGCTGAGTTGAACACGTTCCAGAGATGGATCGAGGACCTGAATTGGTTCGAGCGCCAACCGACGGCGCCTTGCGACGCACTTTGCAGGAAAAATTTCCGGGAACGACAGGTTCAAGGAACCTTTTTCTCGTCCTCCTGTTTGCTCTCCCGATGGAGGAGCTCATGACAAATCAGGAATTTCAAGGCGGTTCGAGAGCAAGTTCGGATAATCAGCGCCGCGCCGCCGACAAGCTGCGCGACGCGACGTCGCAGGCGGCCGATATGGCGCGCGACGCTGCCTCCCAAGCCAGACAAGTCGCGGGCGACGCCGCTTCGACGGTGTCCGGGCAGGCGAAACAGATGATGGACCGTCAAATTCAAACCGGTTCCGAAGTGGCGAGACAGTTTGCAAAATCGGCGCGGATTGCGGCTGACGAAATCAAGGACGAATCTCCCGCGGTCGCAAGTCTGATGCGCGGCATCGCCGGCACCGTCGAGAACTATGCCGGCTCATTGCAGGGCCAAAGCGTGGACCAAATCTTAAAAGACGCGTCTGATTTCACGAAACGCCGGCCCATCGTGGTATTTGGCCTTACCGCACTGGCAGGCTTTCTAGCTCTCCGTGGTGCTCGGAGCGCAGGCGTTCTTGCCTCGCCGCCAACCCAACCAAATCATTTTGGAGAAGATCCTTTCAACGCGCATCTCGGCGGGGAACGCTAATGATGACCGGCGACCGTCTAACAGAATTTGCACTGCCGCGACTCGTATCGGATGTGGTGTCCGACGTGACAGATTTGCTCCAGAAGGAGATTAGGCTGGCGCGCGCCGAGATCAGCTCAAGGCTGTCTCTGAAGGTGCGTGGCGGTATCTGGATGGTCGTCGCCGGGCTTTTGGGGCTCGTCGTGTTTCTGCTGCTCGTTGAGGCTGCTGTTTTCGGCATCGCATCGGCGGGGATTGCCATGCACTGGTCGGCAGTGATCGTCGCGGCTGTCCTGGCCGTCTTAGCGGCCGTCGCATACGCGATGGGACGCCGCGCCGTCGTCGAGGAACTCGCGCCAAAACGCACTATTCAACAAGTCAAACAAGACATCGCTGTAGCGAAGGAGCGACTGACATGAACATGACCTACGGGAATTCGAATGATTGGTGGCTGGTTCGCATGTGGAAGAACAACCCCGAGGGCCTTTTGTTGATGGCTGCCGGGGGGGCTTTGATGCTGCGCGCCGGCTCGTCCTCATCTCGCAGCGCGAGATCATCGACGGCGCGAGACTACTCGTCCGCTGGATCCGACTATCTTGAGTTCAGCTCGCGGCAATATCAATCGAAGGATGAATGAGGCGAGCGGTTATGCGAGCAATCTCGCAGACCAAGCGCGGCAGGCGACGACTTCCTATGCTTCATCAGCTGCGGATTACACGCGCAGTGCAGCGGATACTTTCATGGAGCAATCAAATCGCATGGTCGATCAAGGGCGCTCGGCCCTATCTACTGTGGAAGAGACGTTCCGGGATCAGCCGCTGTTGATCGGCTTGGCCGGGTTGGCCATCGGTGCTGCGGCAGCGGCTGCGTTCGCTCCTACAGAAATGGAAAAGCGTACAATTGGCCCGATGGTTCAGCAGACCGCTGATCAGCTGAAGCAGGCAACAGCGAGCGCTGGAAGCAGGCTCAAGGAAGCGGCTGAGGAGCGCGGGTTGAGTGCGGAAGGACTGAAAGATGTGGCTGCCGAGGTGGGCGAAGCATTTACGTCAGGCTTGGGCGGCAGCTCGGATGGCCAACGCTCCCCGGCGCCGGACACCAAGCCACAGTCCCGTTGAGTAAAGGACGCAAGACCCCGCTTTCAAGGAGCAATGCAATGGCCGACGCCCCCGTGACAGAATGTGAGCAGGAGGTTGAACTCGCGCGGGCGAAGCTCGCGAGCGATCTGGCGATGCTGCGCTCGCCGTCCACCTACAACGCCTTCACCGACGATCTGAGGAAGGAGAAAGACGCGCTGGTCGATAAGGCCATGTCGGCGGCGCAATCGACCCTCAGCAACATGCTCGAAGACGTCAAAGCCAGGGCTGCGGCAAATCCAGCCGCCGCAATTGCAATAGGCGCAGGAATTGCGTGGCGGCTTGCCCGCAATCCTCCCATTACAACGGCGCTCGTTGGGATCGGGCTATTCAGTCTGCTGCGTACCCAAGCATCACCGCTGAATGGACGCGGCTTTGTTGAGAGTGGCGCGCAAAATCTTCGCGAACAGGCCAGGAAGCTTGCCGCGACGACTGCCGCAACAGCTTCCGACACAGGAAGAGCAATGAGCGAGAAGGCAGCCGACATGGTCGACGCCGCCAAAACAAAGGTAGCCGAGTTGACCGAGGCTGCGAGCAACAAGGCTGAACAACTCGCTGATAAGGCGCGGAGTACGGTAAGTGGTTCCGACAATCCCGCAAGCGCGCCGGACATGATGGATCAACGAGCTCCAGGATTTACTCACGCTGAGGTTGGCTACGTCACTACTGTCGGCGAAGCCGAAGGAATCACATCCGCGCCAGATCTGCTTCGTGGGGCGCGAGAGTTTCTGGGGGACGATGACGCGCGTGACAAACTTTTACTCGGGGCGGCTGCGCTCGCGGTGACGACGGCGCTTGGAATGGCGATCCAGCGGAGAAACAGCGCCGACTACGAATTGACGGATTAGTACCGGAGTGAACTTAGCTTGCTCGGCATCATGCCTGAGCAGGCTCTGTCGCCAGATCCGCCCTACCTTTCCTCGTCTCTCGCCTTGATTTCTGCACTATTGCGGAAGCAAATGCACAAACGTAACGGTTTTGGAGAACAGCGGTGCCGAGGGTGGGGCGCGCGTCGTTACTCGTCGGGCTGATCAGCTGCCTGCTCGCTGGGTGCATGCAGGCTACGCTGGCGCCGTCATCTGATGCTGCTTTGACGGTCAGAGATCGCCAGTTGCTGGCGCACGCACCTTATGCGCAGGCAGTCATTCCCGAAGCCTATCGGCGTCACATCGTTGAGTATTCGCGCAAAGAGAGACCGGGCACGATTCTGGTCGATACCGACAACCGCTATCTCTATTACGTTCTGCCGGCAGGCAAAGCTATCCGCTACGGTGTCGCCGTGGGAGAAGAAGCGATGGCCTGGTCCGGGGTTGCTACTGTGGGCCGCATGTCCGAATGGCCTGACTGGATACCCACACCGGAAATTCAGGCCCGGTTGGGCCCCTACCCTGCACGCGTCGCAGGAGGCCCGGCTAATCCGTTAGGCGCCCGCGCTTTATATCTCTACGAAGGGGGCAAAGACACCCTTTACCGCATCCACGGCACCAATCAGCCTGAATATATCGGCCGCGCGATATCATCCGGGTGCATCCGAATGACAAACGAGGATGTCATAGATCTGTTTGGACAGGTGAAGCAAGGCGCAACCGTCGTCGTTCTTGCGCCCGGACAGAATGCATCCATGGGGCCGTTCGCGGGTCGCCATATCTAATCCGAGGATACCGTCGCAAGCCCACTCGCCCAGCGAGGTAGGCCGCCGCCAGGACTTTAATCACTTCGGCGGCACAAGCTCACTGTGAAACCAACCCCCGACGTCTGATTTCATCGGATCACTGGTCATTTGAGCTTGATGAATGTTGCCGCACCGGGTGCAACGTAACGTCCAGTGCTCATATCCGGGCCGGGCGGGAACGATACGCTGCACTGCCATACCGCCTTGGCATCTTGGACATCGTGGACGCCGCGTTGGGCGGGGCGGCGTTTCACCGAGCCATGGTCGCAGGTCGGGCATGATGATGCACCTCTCCAAGATTACAGCCTGAAGGGCGATTCCCTGCTGGAAGTTTTCGGTTTGCAATCACATTTGTTATTACTTTTTCGCGATTGCCAAATTTATCTGAGATTTCGTTTTTTACTTCGCAGGTGCATCGATGATCTATCAATCGTTCACGAACGATAGTCTCACCATGATGTACGAAAGCATTCGCGGAGCTCTGCGGGCCGACGACGACTTGACTGAACAGGGCAAGGAACCCAGGTTTCGCGTACGTGATACGCCCGATTGGAAAAAACATGCTGTTGATCTGGAAGTCGAGATGATCAGGCGCGGCATGATCTTCGATGTAATCAACTGGGCTGACGATCAGGCGGAACTGCCGCTTTGATCCCAGGCTTTGGATCGCGCCCCCTGTGCACATTGTTGTGCAGACGCAAGAACTCGAATCCTGAACAGAGCATCTCAGAGTAGAATGTACGGAAAACGGAGCGATTCGCACATCGTGGCATGAACGTTGCTTTGACCTGCTGGCACACATCGGAGCGCAGCAAATGAAACGCATCGTGTTTGCTCTATCTCTCAATGTTGTTGTTGCGTGTTTAATTGGGAGCGTAACTGCTCGCGACCTTGATGGTCGCTACGCCAATTCACCTCTCAAACCCTGGTTCGATCATCTCGCCAGCGGCCGTGGGCTGTGTTGCTCGATGGCAGACGGCGAAACCGTTTCCGATCCAGATTGGGATTCCAAAAATGGTCACTATCGCGTTCGTCTGGATGGCGGCTGGATAGATGTTCCTGATGACGCCTTGATTACGGAGCCGAACTTGTTCGGCAGAACAATGGTTTGGCCTGTCAGGCTTGACGGGCAGAACATTGTGATCAGATGCTTCATGCCAGGAAGCATGACTTAGCCGCCTTGTAACGCGGTGAAATCGGCATTGCGCCGGCATCAGTGGCGCCCTGTTTTGTTGAGCATTTTCAGGCGCGTCCCGCCGGCTGGTGCTCGGGCATCACGTGCAGTGAATGGCGTTGAACACTTGAGAACGACTATGTTACCTTCCTTTGCTGCTGATGGGTGCTCGCCCACTCGTCGCTTGCGCAGAAAATTGAAATGAAGAGTTTTGAGGTACGCTTATGCCGGCACTCGCGAACGTAGCTCCTTTCAAGGCCCCCTCTGGACTAGCCGACGAACTCATCGCGCACGCCGTGGCCAGCATCAACGCGGCCGATCATTTCTCCCTGCCCTTCCCTCATATCTTCTTCCGAGATTTTTTTCCGGCGGCGTTCTACCGCGATCTCATTCGAAGTCTTCCGGTGGAGGGGTACGATCCGATCACTGGCGAGGGGACGCGAATGGCGCTGCGCCTTTATGGTGACAACGTCGCCAAAATCGAACCGACGCTGCGCTCCAAGTGGGCCGCCGTGTCCGAAACGCTTTGCTCACAAGAAATCGAGACAGCGATCCGCAGCAAGTTATATGACGGACTTGAGATTTGCGCCCGCGGCGACAAACTCGACAGCGCAAACGACCTGAAGCTGGTTGCCAAACCAGTCGTCTACAGAGACAGCGACGGTTATCAGATCAAGCCGCATCCGGACACGCGCAAGAAGGTCGTGACAATGCAGCTATATTGTCCGGCCGATGACAGCCAGGAAGCTCTCGGCACCACGCTGTATCAAGCGTCCCTCAAAGGCCTCATGCATGTCGGCTCGTATTGCCTCGAACCCGTGAAGACGCTGCCTTTCCTTCCCAATGTCGGATACGCGTTCGTTGTTTTGAAAGCTTATCATTCGCTCACCAAGATGAGCTGGCACGGTCGGCCGGCTATTCACACCGACCAACCCCGCGTGTCGATCCTGAATACCTTCTACATCAACGAACGCGTCGGTTTCTGAGCCCCGCGCAAGCCTGCGGGCGGCCCGTGGACCGAACCTTCCGGCCAGAAGAGAAGCCCGTGATCAGCAGCCTTGATCGGCGGTACGAGGCGAAGGCTTGGCACCTTCTGCTTCCTGGGCCACAGTAGGCTGACCCTGCTGCTGCCGCTGAGCATCTTGCGAGGATGTCGCCACGTTTCCGGCGGCGCGATTCATAGTTTCCGTCGGCGGATGCTCTCGTTTGCTGGCTGAACCAGTCGTGGCGGTCTGGCCCGTGTAGCCGGGCGTAGGACCGGAGCCGGCATCCTTCTCGCGTGTATTGCACGGTCCTGCACTCGCGCTGCCGATAGTCAAAAGAGTCACGGGCACAAGCTGCGAATACGAATTGTTTCGTGATCATGGGCGTCTCCTTGCTGTGACCCCGGTGCTCTACTATTGCGCCCATCGGGGCGCGCGGCTCGGGAGGTCATCTGCGCAAACGAAATGGCGAAACGCAGGTTCCGTAACTGACCCGTGACATCATCCGGAACGAAGTTCAGCTGCCTGTCAGCCACCGTGTGGCCGCGGAGGTAGCATAGTAAGTTGCGGCAATGATTTTGCGCCAGAAATCGCGCAGCGAAGGGAATACTTTGCTCTTACGCTACTAGCGGGGCGTCGCCTTCAGGAAGCATTAAATTATTCGCAGCATGCTTCGAGCATGAGAGTTGGCCTCGCTGCCATTGTTGCTCTCCTCATTTTGACCCTTGTGGACGAGCAATTTAACGACGCCCGCTATACGCGGGCTGCAACATCAATGCTGTCCCAAATCGCGAGATCATTCGGTTAGAGCTGCGCCGCGGCCTTAGAGGGATCGCGCGTCACTCGGTCCGGGCGGTCAACTCGGCGCGCGCCTTTTGCACTTGTTCGACGGTAACGGGACCGGCCTTCTTCCCGAAGCGATCGCGCACAAAGCTCGCAACCGCTGCAACCTGAGCGTCATCAAGTTGCCAGCCGAAGGCCGGCATTGCCAAGCCGGTCGGCTCTCGATCGGTCGCGACAGATTGGGCCCCCTGCAGGATTACACGCAGGACCGTTGCGGGCGCCTTTGCCGAAACAGTCGCCGTCTCCGATAGGTCAGGAAACATTTTCGCAATGCCTTTGCCGTCGTGCTGATGGCACGCTGAGCATAAATCCGAAAAGATCGCGCTGCCTGCGGTCAGCACTTGATCGTCGGCAGTCGAATTGTTGTCCGGCGCCGAACCTGCCATGTCCTTCAGATAGATGGCGATGGCCCTTGTGTCTTCGTCGGTCATCCTCGACGTGGAGAGATTTACGACCTCTCCCATCAATCCCGCGGCGGCGGCAAACCGGTTATGTCCCGTTCTCAGGAAATCCGCGACATCGTCCGCAGACCAGTTGCGAAGAGGCCCTTGGCCGCTTGTAATGTCGGGCGCGGTCCAGCCTTGCAGCACACCGCCCCGAAACGCTTCCGACTGCTTGTCGCCACCCAGAAGGCTCTTCGGAGTATGGCACGCACCGCAGTGCCCCGGTCCTTCCACCAGATAAGCGCCGCGATTCCATTCCTTGGATTTCGATGTGTCCTCGTGAAATTCGCCTGGCTTGAAGTAGAGTGAATCCCAAACGACCATCGAGGTACGAATGTTGAGCGGAAACGGCAGTCGGTTGACTTGCACGGCGTTGCGGACCGGCGGCAGCGTACCGAGATATGCGCGGATAGCGTCCACATCCTGGCGCGACATCCGCGAGTAGTAAGGAAAGGGCATCGCCGGATAAAGCCGGGCGCCGTTACGGCTTCTGCCCTGCCGGACCGCGGCATCAAACTCGTCGTCCGTCCAGTTGCCGATCCCGGTCTCGCGATCGGGCGTGATATTCGGACTGGCAAGGATGCCAAAGGTGTCTCGATCGGCCGCCCGCCACTGAACGGATGCTCGCTCCCGGGAATCGTATGGCAGCTTCCGCAGTCGGCGGCATCGGTCAGATATCGGCCGCGCTCAAGCGTCGCGAAATCTTGAAGATCGGCGCTTCCGCTCGGACCAACCGTGGCAGCCAGCGCAATCAGCGCCGTCGCTATCGTGGGCCCGTTACGCATCGATCAACTGCCCAGGGTTCTTGAGGTATTTCGTGCGAATGGCATCGGCCGCCCAATAGGCAAGCGCCGCGAGCGTGCCAGTGGGATTGTAGCCGGCGTTCTGCGGGAAACCACTTGCGCCGGTTACAAACAAATTCGGTACGTCCCAGCTCTGCAGATAGCGATTGATGGCGCTGGTGTTGCGATCGCTACCCATGATCGCCCCTCCGCAGAGATGGGTTGTTTGATACTGGGAAACGTCATACGGCGCTTTCCGGTAACTCTTGACCAATTGCCTTGCGCCCATGGCATGGATGATTTCAGCGAATTTGTCGGTCAGAAAAGCGTTCTGTTTGATTTCATTCTCGTGGAAGTCCATCGTGATTCTGGCTAGCGGTCGACCAAAGCGATCCTTGTAAGTCGGATCGAGATCGACGTAGACATCGCGGTAGCTGTACATGCTGCCGTGAACACCGGTTCCCGGCTTCACCGTGCTCTGATAATTTTCTTTCACTGCCTTCTTCCATTGCGCGCCCCATCGCGGGGTACCGGGCGGCACTGGCGTTGTTTCGATCGGGCGTCCGTTGGTTTGCACCTGACCCATGTATCCGCCTCCGACAAACCCGAGCGGACCGTGGTCGAAATTGTCGCCGTTGAACTCGTCGATGCACATCCCGATCGCACCGGAGGCGATGAAAGGGTTGAACACGAACTTTTCGGGATCAAAGAAGCCCGTAACGTCCGAGATCGTCTGGTGGGTGAAATTGCGGCCGATCACACCCGAATTGGCAGAGGGATCGTACGGCTTTCCAATTTGCGACAGAAGCAGCAGTTGGACGTTGAAGATTGTGTAGGCGGACAGGATTACGAGATCGGCGGGCTGTTCCCACTCGTTGCCCTCAGTGTCGACAAAGCTCACGCCGGTAGCCCGCTTTCCCGAGCTATCGAGATTGATCCGCGTTACTTCGCTATTATCTCGCGCTGAGAAGTTTGGTTTGCGCACCAGCACCGGCAGGATCGTGGTCTGCGGCGACGATTTTGAGTAATTGCCGCAGCCGAACCATTCGCAGAACCCACAATAAGTGCATGGCCCCAGCCGCACGCCCAGAGGGTTCTGGTAGGCGCGCGACATGTTACCGGAAGGTTGTGGAAACGGCTTGTAGCCGAGCTCGCGCGCCGCCTTGCCGAACAACGTATGGCTGAACGGCTGATCCTGCGGCGGATTGGGATAGGGGCGGGAGCGCGGGCCTTCAAAGGGATTGCCCCCGTCGATAATCTGACCCTTGAGGTTGCCCGCCTGCCCCGACGTGCCGCAGAGATGTTCGAAACGGTCATAATGAGGCTCGATCTCGTCGTACGTCACACCCCAATCCTGGATGGTCATATCCTGGGGAAGAAATCCGGCGCCATAGCGCTCGGTCAGATGCGTGCGCAAGACAAAGTCGGACGGCAGGAAGCGCCACGTCTCCGCGTTCCAGTGGACGCCGCCGCCTCCGACACCGTTCGGCGGCATAAACGCGCCCCACGACCGGATAGGAAGCGCGGTCTGATCCATCTTATTACGAAACGTGAATGTGGTCTGCTCGGGTCGAAGAAAGAGTTCGTGGCGGATCCGATATCGGAGTTCGTCGGGCGCATAGTTGGGCGGGTAATCGGTGGCGGTGTTTCGCCATGGCCCACGCTCTATCGCGATTACGTCGAGGCCCGCGTCCGCCAACTCGTAGGCCATTATAGAGCCGGTCCAGCCGAGACCCACGATCACAACGTCTTTTGCCGGCAGCTTCCGAGCCATTGCACTACTCAGGATTTGTGGGGGCTCCAGTCCGCTCGCCCAGCGATGCTGACGGGGGGATACGGGTATCGTTCGTTGTGGCGATTTACCCAGTCCCGGTAGTCATATCGGATCCCGGGAAAACCGATCATCCTCCACCCGACCATGTTCCGGTTTCCGCCGTGAATTGGATCAGAGAAAAAGCCTTCAGGCACATCTTTGAGCAGCGCTGAGAAAAAGCCTTGCGCGTCGATTTCATCGAACTTCGCCTCACCGGCTTCGATCTTCTTGAGTACATCGTCTTGTTGCTCGGGAGAAAGCTGCGCGAAGGTTTTGCCGCCGTTGCCCGCCTTGCAATAGTTGTCGAGGCCAGCGAGTCCTTTGCGATAAAGCTCGGCGGGCGTGTTAGGCGATTGCGGCCCCTGCTGCTTCGTGCCGTGAATGTATGGTCCAGATCTATAGAGGCCCACGGCCGAACCATAAGATCCTTTTAGTTGCCTATCGATGTAGACGGCGCATCCTGCCTCTTTCCCGCCCGGCGTTTGAGGATCGGGCGGAATGATCCGATCCACGATGGCTTCGATCGCGCTGGCCTCATCGGCCGTGAAAAATTGCCAGGGGCCTGGCCGGGCGAATTCGGGCGCCGAGGAGGGAAATGGCGACCAAGGCATGTGGTCCCGGATCACCGAAGCTCGGGTCAGCGAGGTCGTTCCAGCGAACCACAGCGCTGCGGAAAGCAAAAAGGTGCGACGATGGAGCATGACGGGTCCAATGACGCCTGAGGAACGTGGGGAGTTCTGCTTCGTTCCTAACGGCTACGTCTGGTCCCCGCCCCCACGGCTCCAATGAAGCCCTCGGGCGGGCAGCCTGCAAAGGCCCGACTGCCGTCTGCGCGTTCCAATGAGGAACCCAGGGCGAAAGCTGACGTTGCCCCGCGTGGTCATTCACGCGAGTTGGCGGTTCGGCAAGAGTACCCCGGACGATAGTTGCTTGTTATGGCGAATGTTCTGATTGGCACATCTGGATGGCATTACGATTCCTGGCGAGGAAAATTCTTTCCGAAGGGACTGCCGATCAAGAGCCAGCTTCAATATTACGCCAGTCAATTCCAAACCACTGAACTCAACGGCGTGTTTTATCGAACACCGACAACCGAAGCCGTCAAAAGCTGGAAGGGCCAGACCGGTGAGGATTTCGTTTTTGCCTGGAAGGCTTCCAAATTCATAACCCACTGGAAGCGGCTATCGCAGAACTCAGTAAACAGCCTTGCATTGCTTGAAGAACGCGTGTCGCTGCTCGGCGGCAAGACGGGACCGATCCTATTTCAACTGCCGCCGCAATTCGAAGCCGACGCCGATCGGCTTGCCTCGTTTCTCGCACTGCTCTCGACCAAGCGGCGGTACAGCTTTGAATTCCGGCATTCGAGCTGGTATCAGCCGCGCATTCTGAAATTACTGTCTCAACGCAACATATCGCTGTGCCTGTCGGACCACCACCATGCGCCCGCCCCGTGGAAGCGGACGGCCGATTTCGTCTACATTCGCGGGCACGGGCCGCAAGGCCGCTATCGCGGACATTATCGTCACGATACGCTCTTCGAATGGGCTCAGCGCATCAAGTCGTGGAAACGGAGGGGTAGCGACGTCTTCGTTTATTTCGACAACGACCAGAAGAGCGCCGCGCCGGCGGACGCGTTGAAGCTGCGCAAGCTTGTGAGCTGAGGGCTTTCGGCTTCAGAGAAAAACTAACCTAAGTTATTACCGGTAATTCGTGGCGAAGCTTTTGGAACGATTTTTCTGTAGGCGAATCGTGTGTATGCCTCTTGGCTTCTCCCCCTGTGGCCGAGAGCACGTGGCGGTAACGGCTTCAGCCTAGCTGGAGCCGTTACTTTTATCAGACCGGCTTGTCCTGCTCCCGGCCCGGCACGCTCACGTGAACCTCGTGACCGTCGCGGATAGCCAGAGAGGCGGCCGCCGCCGCCGATTCGAATGCCGCTTCCTTGGTGGCATATTCGCCGGCAATATTTCCATCGTGCAGCACACCCCATTGCTCACGGATCGGAATGATTGCGTATTGAGCGATACCCATAATACGATCTCCTCTCTTCGCAAATGCAACGACGGCGGCACGGACTCCTACGCGGCGCTGCGCTGGGTGTGACGGCCCTCCTTGACCTCCTCAATGATTTTCGCGCTAAAGGCTTCGAGGTCACCGGGGTTACGTGATGTGATCACGCCTTGATCCACCACGACTTCGGAGTCCTCCCATTTGGCGCCAGCGTTGGCGACATCGGTCTTGATCGATTTGTAAGAGGTCATTCTCCGGCCGTTTGCAATGCCCGTTTCGATCAGCAGCCACGGCGCATGGCACACCGCCGCGACAATCTTCTTGGCGTCGAAAACATCCTTGATGAATTTGAGCGCCTTCGGTTCGAGCCGCAAAAGGTCCGGATTGATCTGGCCACCGGGAAGAACGACCGCGTCGTACTCGGACGCCGACGCCTGGTCGAGCGTCTTGTCCACCTTCACCGGACGGCCCCAATCCTTCTTGTCCCAGCCTTTGATTTCGCCGGCTTCCGGCGAAATCACCTCAACGGTTGCACCTGCCTTCTTGAGGCGATCGAGCGGCACCTCGAGTTCTGACTGCTCAAAGCCGTTCGTAGCCAGGATCGCAATTCTCTTTCCATTTAGATCCATTCGACACTCCTATTCGAAGTTCGTGTGATCCCCGTCAATGGAAAAGCCAAACCATCGTTCCCGGCCCGCGCCTTTGCTCAACCCGCTAATTACCAGCCCCTACCCTCACCGCGTAGTTCGGGAAACGCGCCGAGTTGGTACACTCTTCCTAAATCAGAGAGCGCCGAGTTGCGGTTCTAATTGCTTAGGCTTATGGGCCTGCCGATGTCACACGCCAGACGGTGTTGCCGACATCATCCGCGATCAAGAGCGCACCTGAGTGATCGATTCCCAATCCGACCGGGCGCCCCCGCGCCTGATTATCACCGTTGAGGAAACCCGTTACTACGTCCTTTGACATGCCATTTGGATGCCCGTCACTGAACGGCACAAACACCACCTTGTAGCCATTGAGTGTGTCGCGGTTCCAGCTTCCGTGCTCGCCTACAAAGGCGCCGCCCCGGTAGGTCTCGGGAAGATTGCTTCCGGTATAAAACGCAAGCCCCAACGGAGCCACGTGTGAACTCAGGGCATAGTCAGGGGCAATGGCTTTGGCCACAAGGTCCGGGCGCTGCGGTTTGACACGGGGATCGAGATGCTGGCCGTAATAGCTATACGGCCAGCCGTAAAAAGCACCGTCCTTCACGGAGGTCAGATAATCCGGCACAAGATCCGGTCCCAGCTCGTCGCGTTCATTGACGACGGCCCACAGCACCCGGCTCTGCGGTTCGTACGACAGGCCGTTGGGATTTCGCAGTCCACTAGCGAAAACGCGCCAGCGGCCCGTCGCCCGATCTACCTCGAGGATAGCGGCGCGGTTCTTCTCGGCCTCGATGCCGTTCTCGGTGATGTTGCTGTTAGAACCCACTCCCACATACAGCAACGATCCTTCCGGATTGGCCACCAGGCTCTTGGTCCAGTGGTGATCGATCGGTCCACCGGGCAGCGGAGTGAGCGTCGTTCCCGGCGCGGTAATTTTCGTATCGCCCGGCGTGTATGGGTACCGTACAATCGCATCCGTATTGGCCACGTACAGATCGTTGCCGACCAAAGCTACTCCGAACGGCGAATTCAGGTGATCGAGGAAAACGCTGCGGACCTCGGGCACCCCGTCTCCATCGGCATCGCGCAACAACGTGATCCGGTTGCTGGCTTCATTGCTCGCGCCGGCGCCGGATGTGGCGAACGATTCGACCCAGCCCATAATCAAATCCTTGGGCCGCCTGATCGGCTGTGTTCCGGGAGACTTCGACTTCGACGACCAATACGTCCCCGTTGGGAAGCACGTAAACCGAGCGCGGATGCTCCAAGCCTTTAGCAAGAGGCTGAATTTTCAGCCCCTGCGCAACCGTCGGCGTTTCGTCCTTTGACCATCCTACGATGTGGGCGATGTGCATCGGCGGAAGAAGATATTGAGTTGGCTCCGGCAGGTTCGGATGAGCACCTATCTCTGCGTTCGGGTCGCCACTTCCATCATTACATCCCGTGAGACAAAAAGCGGAGCTGCACAACAGCACGAGGCCGGCGAATCGCGCCTTTCTCGCCCTTGTGAGCGCAGACGTCACTTGGCCGCTCCCACGCCATGACGATAGACCATCGCCCAACCCAACCAGCCTGTCACGGGGAGGATCAGCACGACGACGATGGAAAGGATCAGTCCGGTGGGGACGACCGAACTCCACGCGTCTCTTGTGTGCACGAGCAGATTGATCACGGACAGCACCAGCACGAGGACATTACCCAGCATGTGCGGCCACGCCGGCCCTAGCTCACGTATCAGGCGGTTGCTCAGAAAATCGATCAAACCGGCGATCGCGGCGAGCACGCCAAGGATGACGCCCACAACGAGCAGCCACGAGGAAAAATCCGCCCACATCATTTCGGCAGTCATGGCATAGGCGATATCGGTTGCTAAGGCGCCAATGAAACAGACGATCGGAAACGGCACCAACATCGGATGGATCGGGTGCCCAGCAATTTTAGCTGTAGAGCGCAGCTTGTGATCGTATCTCAGCATGAGCCTTTTAAAATCCAGATCGTTTCTGCCCAACCATCTCCCGAGACCTGAGTTCCTAATTGGCGCCATCTTCGTTTCCGGCACCAGAGTGCTTTAAGAAAGCCTTGCAGGTCGGCTTTTTCCTTGATCGTTGGACAAACCGAGGCTGTGCCTTTCTGGGCTACGCGCATAATGCTACCCTGCCTGTCACGATCGATGTTTTGGGAGCCCTACTGATGCGCGTTTTGCTTACGGCGGCTTTGGTGCTGTTGCTGACCGGGACAGCCTTCGGCCAACAGGCGCCAGTGCCCGGATATCGCGAGGGCGATAAGGCGAAATCACCGCGAGAGATCGAATCCGGCAAAGAGGCCGAAAGGGCCTACAAAAGATCGCTCGACAACATACCCGATAAACCCGCCTCTGATCCGTGGGGAGCGGTCCGCAGCACCGACACTCCTCAACCGTCTGTGGCTAAGGCCAAGAAAACCAAGTCGGGCGACATCGCGCCAAAGCCGTAGTACCCCGCGGTCAATGGAAAACGTTCTGCGAGCAGGAGCGCATGCCGGTTCCAGGCGCTACCTCCTTGGCGTCGGAGCTCAGGACCTGTCGGCCTAAATGTCGTATGCTGAACCGTAATTCAGCTAAACTGGTCTAGTTGCGGCTCAATGAACCTTCTTGAATCCCTCCCCACCGTCATCGGCACCGCGGCAGTCGCCCCCGCGCTGCTGATGTTGTGGCTTGTGATCGCGGCCGACGAACGGCCCGGACCGCCGGCGCAAGTTTGGACCGCCTTTCTGCTCGGCGCTGCGAGCATTTCGTTGTTAGGAGCGGTGCGCGCGCCGCTTACGCGAATGCTCCCGGTGTATCAGAACCCCTGGATCGCCGAGATGGTGCACTCGGTGTTCGGAGTTGCGCTGCCCGAAGAGGCAGTCAAGATTCTCGTCATTGTGACCGTTACCCTGGCGGCGCGACGCCGGCCTTCCGCCGATCCGATGGACACCGTGGTTTATGGAGCGGCAGCGGGTCTCGGCTTTGCTGCTTACGAAAATCTCGCTTATCTCGAGCAGCACGCCGATATTTGGCGATCGCTCGCGGCGCTGCGCAGCGTTTTGACCGTGCCGTTCCATGGCGCCCTTGGGGTGATCGCCGGTGCATATTTCACAATCGCGCGATCGGGCACCGCGCTCGGCGCGCACCGGCATCATCGCCACCGGGCGCGCGTTTTAAGCTGGATTTTGATGGTGATCGGGCCGGTTGCCCTGCACGCGGGTTTCGATTTTCCATTGCTGACACTGCAAAAACATCCAGACCTCGACTTAACGCTCCGGCTTTGGTTGGGAGCAGCGAGCGTGGTGATCGGGTTCAGCTCAATTGGATTCGCGGTACGGCTGGTGCGGCGGGTCGGTCATCATCACGCGCCCCGTACCGAAATCGCGCGGCAACGCTTGAGCCAGCTTCGGCGGATGTGGGGTTTGCTCGTCGCCGGCGGGGGCGCCGGCTTCGTGGGCCTGGCCTTTGTACTGACCTCCATTCACCATTGGCTGCTTAATCCGGAACGCAACCCGGCGCTGGTTCTCATTCCGATCGGCCTCGCCTCGATTTTACTCGGCTCGGCGCTGTTGATCGCAACCACCGCCGTGTACTTTCTCAGCCGCAACCGCATGCGCGCCGCCGCTGAAGGCTTCTCCTCGGCGCATGGCCAAGGCTGAGACGCCAAGGCAACTAATGAGCCGACTAACAAGGGGACTAACCTACGCAAACCTAAGATACGCATTGCCAAGGTATGATGTATGCTCGCACGATCCGGGTTACGGTCGCGCGTAGCCGGTATCGGGAGACATCAATGACCCTTCATGATGACACCACCAATCTGCAGTCCCGGATGAGTGCGGCGGTACGCGAACATTGGAAAGCTTTTTTGTTCGAAGGCATCCTGCTCGTCATTCTGGGCCTCGCTGCCATGATACTGCCGCCACTGGCCAGCCTTGCCGTCACGATATTCCTGGGTTGGATGTTTCTGATCAGTGGCATCGCGGGGCTGGTGTTGACGTTCTGGGCACGCCAGATGCCGGGCTTCTGGTGGTCGCTGCTGTCTGCTCTCCTTGCGCTTGGGGCCGGCATTGTGCTGCTCGTCCAACCGGTGCAGGGCACGCTTACTCTCACCGTCGTTGTCGGCATTTATTTTCTGGCTGAAGGTGTCGCGACCATCATGTATGCGCTGGAACATCGCCGCGAATTGACCGGACGATGGTCATGGCTCCTGGTCGCAGGCCTCATGGACCTCGTAATCGCGTTCTTCATTATCGCTGGACTGCCGGGATCGGCGCTCTGGGCGCTCGGTCTCCTCGTAGGCATAAATCTGATGTTTGGCGGAGCGACGCTGATCGGGATGGCGCTCGCCGCCCGCAATACTTGAATTGAGACCTCAGCAGCCGCGGCAGATGCTTCTGATTTTGCGATCGAGGGCCGCGTTTTCCTTGCTTAACGGATCATTCGGGTCGCTGAGATTTTTCTCGCTCGGGACATCGCTGACGCGGGGCTGTCGGTGACCAACAGGCACTTGCCTATTCGAACTGGCTCCTGAGTTTTTAGGGACGCTGGAAGAGCCACCACTTTGCGCAATGGCGGCGGGATCGCCGATCAAGACCACGAGTGCCGCCGAGATAAGGATCTTCTTCATTTTGCTTCTCCCATTCAGAGAAATGCATCTGTGGCGTTTCGGTCGGCCCCGAGACGCTGTGTTGCCTTCGTCTCTCAACGCTCCTCCCCTTGCGGAGGATAGTTATGAACGTCGCCGCAGTAGTCGACAACACGATATCGCGTTTCTTCACCTTGTTCACGACCGCCGGAGAAAGATTTCTGCTTGGAGAGGTAGTTCGGGCCGGCGGGTGACTTGCCAAATCCGCCGGGAATATCGAGCACAAATTCCGGCTGGCAAAGGCCCGATGCCCGTCCGCGAAGCTCCCGCATCAATTCCTGCCCGCGTGCCAAGGTGGTGCGCAGGTGCGCCGTTCCCGGGGCAAGATCGCCATGATGTAGATAGTAGGGCTTGATCCGGCACTCCACAAAGGCGCGCATCAGTGTTTCCAACTCGACAAAATTGTCATTGACGCCCCGCAGCAAAACCGACTGGCTCACCATGGGAATGCCGGCGTCAATCAGACGAGCGCATGCCGCGCGCGCCGTGGGACTGAGCTCACGTGCATGGTTCGCGTGCAGTGCAACCCAGGTCGTCGCGCCCTCCGCTTTCAGCGCGGCTACCATTTCATCGCTGATCCGGGCGGGATCGGCGACCGGCACACGGGTATGAATGCGCACGATCCTGACGTGATCGATCCCGGCCAGATCCGTTATGATCTCCGCAAGCCGGCGCGGCGAAAGCATCAGCGGATCGCCGCCGGTCAGGATGACTTCCCAAATCGCCTTGTTCGAGTGGATGTACTCTAGAGCGTTGCGGTAAGCGGTGTCCGACAGCGCCGTTTCCTTCCCCGGCCCGACCATTTCGCGGCGGAAGCAAAACCGGCAATAAACCGCGCAGACGTGGACCAGCTTGAACAGCACCCGGTCTGGGTAGCGATGCACGATGCCGGTCACGGGCGAATGCGCGTGATCGCCGATCGGGTCAGGGGTCTCCCCCGCATGCATCACCAACTCGTCAGCGCTGGGAATAAATTGACGGGCGATCGGATCGTTGGGGTCGTCGACGTCGATCAGTGCCGCGATGTCCGGAGTAACGGCGATCGCATATCGCGCGGCGACGTTCTCCAGATCGCTCAACCTCTCCGACGGCACGAAACCGCGGGCGACAAGTTCTGCCGGCTGGCGCAACGTGACGGGGTCGTTTTTTAAAACGTGGCTCATGTGCTCAGCCCATCGTGGCGTCCATACCACCTGATCGACTCTGGCCGCTCCGCTCGCCAGCATCACGAGTCGGTCGAAGCCGAGCGCGACCCCGCTTGCATCCGGCATCGCCGCGACAGCTGCAAGAAATTCTTCGTCTAGCGGGTAGCGTTCACCATAGCGCCGCTGTTTTTCATCCATCGCTTGCATAAAGCGATGACGTTGCTCGGTCGCATCTGTCAGTTCACCGAATCCATTGGCAAGCTCGACACCGCAGGCATAGACCTCGAAGCGTTCCGCGACGCGAGGATCGGCCGGCTTCGGGCGCGCCAGCGCCGCCTCGGGCACTGGATATTCGAAAAGTAGCGTCAAACGTCCCTGCCCTAAATTTGGTTCAACATGTTCGACCAGAACTTTACTGAAGATGTCCGACCATGTGTCGTCACCAGTAATCCGCACCTTCTGCTTTGCCGCCGTCGCCAATGCTTCGCGATCCCCTGCGCCGACGTGGACCGTCGACAGCAAATCGATCTCGGCAAAGCGCTCGAAGGCCGCCGCGACGCTCAGCATCTCCGGTTCGGCAAAGGGATCAGCGCTCTTGCCGCGGAACGAGAACCGCCCGATGCCCGTCGCCTGCGCGGCACGCGCAATGATAACGACCGCATCGGCCATTACGGCCTCGTAGCCTGCATTGGCGCGGTACCATTCCAGCATGGTGAATTCAGGAAGATGCAGGTCACCAGCCTCGCGGTCGCGAAACACCCGCGCCATCTCAAAGATCTTTTCCTCGCCACCCGCCAACAATTTTTTGGCAGCGAATTCCGGTGAGGTGCGCAAATATCGCCGCGCGCGCGTCCCATCGGCCCGGGTCAGCTCCACGCTGGGTGCATGTAAATGGGTCTCATTGCCGGGCGAAACCGTTAAAATGCCGGTCTCGACCTCGACAAAACCCTGCTCGTCGAAGAAGCCCCGAATGGAGCGGGTGATCTCGGCCCGAGCCATCAAAAAGGGCTTGATATCGACGCGGCGCGAGGCCGACCACCAAGCCGAAAGCTGGTTCTGTTCGGGCATCAACAAGCCTGCAAATAGCTGGCATACACGGTCAAAATCAGTATGTTGCAGCTCGAAACTGCCGGGACGGCCGCAGGGCAAGCCTGTCCGGATTGGCCGGCGGCCAGAATATCAGGAAAATCAGCTTTGAAAGTCATCGCCAGTTCGATCCGCAAGGGCAACGTCATTGAGCAAGACGGTAAGCTTTACGTTGTTCTGACCGCCGAGAACATCCATCCCGGCAAGGGCACGCCGGTCAGCCAGATCGAAATGCGCCGAATCAGCGATGGGGTAAAGATCTCGGAGCGCTACAAGACGACGGACCAGGTGGAGAAGGCGACCATCGAGGATCAGAACTTCAATTTCCTCTACGAAGACGCCGACGGCTTTCACTTCATGAACGCCGAGACCTATGATCAGGTCCAGGTGCCCAAAGACATCGTCGGGGCCGCCGCTCCGTATCTGCAGGAAAACATGACGGTGAAGCTGTCGATACACGACCATACGCCGGTCGCGATCCAAATGCCGCAGCGGGCGACCCTTGAAGTCGTTGACACCGAGCCGGTTACCAAGGGGCAGACAGCGTCCTCATCCTACAAGCCGGCAGTGCTCTCAAATGGGGTGCGTACGGCAGTGCCCCCGCACATCGGCACGGGTTCGCGGATCGTGGTCATGACCGAAGACGGCTCCTACGTCGAGCGTGCCAAGGATTGAAGCAGCACGATTAGACTAGGCATGTTGCCCCGCCTGTATCTAAAAATGCCGCAGATCAGGATCAGGGTCGTTGGTTCCGGACGGGGTACTTTGCCCCGGCTGTCCACGCGGCTAAATTGCGCCAATGAAACGACCTGATTTCCTGAAATCACCCGCTCGCCGCGCGCTGCTCCGATCCAGCATTGGCGCTGGTCTCCTGCTCGCCAATCCTCTCGCCGCGCTCGCTGTGGCGCCACCGGGTTTTGAGCAGTGGCGTGAGAGTTTTCGCGCCCGCGCGTTGGCGAAAGGCATTTCGGACGCGACCTGGAACCGCGCCATGGGTCATGTCGAGCCCGACATGACCGTGTTCAAGCAAATGCAGAAGCAGCCCGAGTTCAACGAGCAGATCTGGCAGTACGTCAATCGGCGCGTTTCAGACTGGCGCGTCATCGCCGGCAAGGAAGCGCTCCGAAAAAACGAAGCGCTGTTCGCTCGAATTGAGAAAGACTTTGGCGTCGAACGGGGCACGCTGCTCGCGCTCTGGGGTGTGGAATCCGCATACGGCGATCCTCTCGTTCAGCAAAATCACATGCAACCGGTGTTTCCTTCGCTCGCCGCGCTAGCCTGGAACGAGCCGCGCCGCCGCGCCTATTGGGAAACCGAATTGATAAATGCGTTGCGCATCGTCGATCGCGGCTGGAGCACGCCTGAGGAAATGCGGGGATCGTGGGCCGGCGCCATGGGACACACCCAATGGATGCCTGAGGTCTGGCTCAACGTGGGTATGGATTACGACGGCGACGGCCGAATTTCGCCGTTCGGCAAACCCGATGATGCACTGGGTTCGACCGCCCGCTACCTGGTCAATCGCGGCAAATATCATCGCGGTGAGCATTGGGGTTTCGAGGTGCGCGGCGCCGGCAATCCTGCGGGGAGCAAGACCTACGCGGCATGGACGAGCGCTGGGGTGACACGAGCCGACGGTCAGGCATTTCCGCAGCCGAACGCATCCGCGCAGATGTGGGTGCCGGTACAGGGAGGGCCCGCGTTCCTGCTTGGTCCGAATTTCTACGCGGTGCGCAGCTACAACCCCTCCATGAACTACGCGCTCGCGATCTGCCATCTCGGCGACCGCATTCTGGGTGCACCGCCCTTCATCCAGCCATTCCCCGGCTCGGAGCGCGCACTGACACTCGCGGAGGTGCAGGAGATGCAGACACGCCTCACCAAGGCCGGGTTCGACACCGGCGGCACCGATGGCCGGGTCGGCAACGACACCATGAAAGCGATCCGCGACTTCCAGACCAAGGCGGGACTGCTGCCTGCCGACGGCTACGGCGGACTGAAAGTGCTGGCACGGTTAAGGCAAGGATCTTAGGCACTCAAGGTTCTTAGGCGCACGTCGCTTGCGCTTATCGGATCACGGCCGGACCCTGATCCGGCACGGCAACGTCAAGCACACGCAGCTGTACGCGTTCCCCACCCTGCCAGCGGTCGACGGCAAGCGACCCCGCGACGTGCAGTTGCTGGCCCCGATGCTCTACCAGCGCGTTTCCGAGCTTCTGGCCGATCGAACGAAATGCGATACCGTTGACGATCGAACCATCGCCCGATTTGAACCGCACGCGCAAATGGGTCTTTCCTACTTCATCGGCGTAGACGAGTTGATGAGACGGCAGCGCGATAACGGGCTCGGGATTGCCGCTGCCGAAGGGGCCCGCACGGTTCAGCGTCGCCGCGAATTCCGGCGTCACGGCTCGCGCGGAAACCGCGCCATCGATAAACAATTCATTGTCGTGGCGTGATCGCGCGACGTCTTCGCGCAACGCGGTTTCCATATAGGCGCGGAACTCCGCAAGCTTCTCTTTGCGCAACGTGACCCCGGCCGCCATGGCGTGGCCCCCGCCCTTTGAAAGAACACCATCGATGACGGCCTGACGCACCGCTTTCCCGAGATCGACGCCACCGATCGAGCGACCGGATCCAGTGCCGATCCCTCCGGGCTCCAGCGCGATGGCAAAGGCCGGCCGCGAGAATTTCTCCTTCAGCCGCGCGGCGACCAGCCCCACCACGCCGGGATGCCAACCCTCAGAGGCCGTCACGATCACCGCCCCCTTATCTTCGAGCCCGAGCGAAGCCAGCGCTTCGGCCTCGGCCTGCTCTTCTGCCATCTGTTCGATGACGCGTCGCTCGGTGTTCAAACGGTCGAGCTCGGCAGCGATCCGCGCGGCTTCCGATACGTCGCCTTCCAGCAACAGCCGCACGCCGAGATCGGCACGGCCGATCCGACCGCCGGCATTGATGCGCGGCCCCAGCATAAAACCGAGATGCCATGCCTCCGGCGGACCGTTGAGCCGCGACACATCCATCAGCGCGGTATGGCCGACATGATCGCGGCGGCGCATCGCGATCAGCCCTTTCGCGACAAAGGCACGGTTGAGCCCGATCAACGGTGCCACGTCGGCGACGGTGCCGAGCGCGACATGATGCAACATGCCGAGTAAATCAGGCTCGGGCATTTCGGCCGTCCAGAACCCGCGCGTGCGTAGTTCGCGGTTGACCGCGACCAAAGTAACGAGCGTAAGCCCGACTGCTGCGAGATGGCCCAGCCCGGACAGATCGTCGGGCCGGTTCGGGTTCACCAGTGCATCCACCAGCGGCAGTTCGCTAGCACATTGATGATGGTCGATGATGACGACCGACATTCCCAACCGGCGAGCCTCGGCCAGAGGCTCGATGCTCGTCGTTCCACAATCAACGGTCACGAGGAGCGTCGCGCCCCTGCCCGCGAGCGAGCGGATCGCCTCAATGTTGGGGCCGTACCCCTCGAAGATACGGTCAGGGATGTGGATCAGCGGGTCCAGCCCGCAGTGGCGGAGATGCCACGCGAGCAACGCTGCAGACGTCGCGCCATCGACATCGTAGTCGCCAAAAATCGCAACCTTCTCGCCGCGCGTCGCCGCGTCCGCAATGCGCGTGGCGGCAAACTCCATCTGCGTCACTGTAAACGGGTCAGGCAATAATTTGCGGACGGTCGGATCGAGAAAATCCTCGACACTCTCGATCTCGACATCCCGTCCTGCCAACACCCGCGCCAGCATTTCCGGCAATTGGTGCCGCTGCACAATTGCGAGCGCCCGCGCGGCGCCGCGCGCATCGAGCCGGTCGCGCCACAGCTTTCCAGTGGCCGAGCGAGCAACGCCGAGAAACGCCGACGGCGCTTCAAAAGGCAATGCGGATGCGAGAAAAGTCATGATGCTCTTGAGGCATACGCATCAAAGCCAGGTTCGGCAACCACAAAGCTCGATTCGGCTTACGCCCGATACAGGACGGGCCCGAAACAAGCTGGATGACTTTCAATCAAATAAACTGCGGATAGACCGTCGGATGGGACAACTAGCAGCCCATTCGATCCGCGATCTCGACGAAATCCCGCGCGACGATATTCCAATCGCCCTCGGCTTCGAAATCGTATTTCTGCAATGGCCCGTATTCCGTTGGACGCGGCACAAAGGCTGTTTTCAATCCCAGTTTCTGAGCGGCCTTGAGATCGTGATTGTGCGCAGCCACCATCATCACCTGTTCGGGCCGCAGGCACAGCAACTTTGCCGCGCCGAGGTACGTCTCGGGGTCGGGCTTATAATGAGCGAACAGCTCGGCCGACATGATCAGGTCCCACGGTAACTTGGCAAATTTCGCCATGTTCGTCAGTAGCGCGACATTACCGTTCGACAACGGCGCGATGATGTACTTCGCCTTTAGCCGGGTGAGCCCGGCGACGCTGTCCGGCCACGGGTGGAGTTGATGCCAACCAGTGGTCAGATGGTGCAGATCGGCATCAGTCAGCCCTGAGATCGACAACTGGGCCACGAGCTTTTCCAGCGAGCGGCGATGCAGCACATCGAGGATCACGTAACCGCGCTCCGGATGTTGGCGCACCTCATCCATCGAGGCCGCATAAAGAGCCCGCCAGCCGTCAACCAACGCGGTCCAGTCCGCCTTGATACCGCGCTTCTCCGACCATTGGCTAAAATCAGCAATCAGGCTCGTGCGCCAGTCAACGACCGTGCCGAACACATCGAACACCAGAGCCTTTACTGTCGAAACGTCAGACATGCTTGCTCCGTGCTTCTCGCTTACACCCGCTCAAGCATTTTGCGATCTGCTAGTCGAGGTGGAATTTCTCGAGCTGCCGGTGCTCGGCCTTGATATAACGCACCGTGCCGGTGACCGAGCGCATCACTACGGTTTCGGTCTCGATGACGTCCCTGCGAAATTTGACGCCCGACAGCAGCGAACCAGTCGTGACCCCGGTTGCCGCGAACAGGCAATCGCCCTTCGCCATATCTTCGATGCCGTAAATCATGCGGGGATCGTTCACGCCCATCTTGTGGGCGCGCTCTCGCTTCTCCTCGGTGTCGAGGATGAGCCGGCATTGCATCTGGCCGCCGATGCACCGCAAAGCGACCGCCGCAAGTACGCCTTCGGGCGCACCACCGGTGCCGATGTACATATCAACTCCGGTATTGTCCGGGTCAGCGCAATGGATCACGCCCGCGACATCGCCGTCGGTGATGAGCCGCACCGCGGCTCCGGTCCCGCGTACGCCCTGAATGATCTCCGCGTGCCGCGGCCGATCGAGTACCAGCACCGTGATCGCGGAGGGATCTACACCCTTTGCCTTGGCCAAGCGGCGCACGTTGTCTGCGGGCGATGCGTCGAGTTCGACCACGCCCTTGGGATAGCCCGGTCCGATAGCAAGCTTCTGCATGTAAACGTCAGGCGCATGCAAGAGCGTGCCGCCGTCGGCCATGGCCATCGTCGCAATCGCGCCCGGCATGTTCTTCGCGCAAAGGGTCGTACCTTCGAGCGGATCGACGGCGATATCGACCTGCGGTCCCGCGTTGATTCCGACCTTCTCTCCGATAAAGAGCATCGGCGCTTCGTCGCGCTCGCCCTCCCCGATCACCACGGTGCCTTCAATAGGCAATTTGTTGAGTTCGCGGCGCATTGCGTCGACCGCCGCCTGGTCGGCCGCCTTCTCGTTGCCGTGACCGCGCAGTCGCGCAGCCGAGACTGCAGCACGCTCCGTCACCCGCACGATTTCCAGCGTCAGGATACGCTCAAGCATAAGCTGCGGCGGAACGGAAATATGGGTCGACATCGGCCTCTCCTTCAAACTTCACAGCGGGTCATCTGACCCGTTAATCAACAACTCGCGACCGGTTCGACCGCATCTCAATTCTTCTCGATCCGTATCACTTGCGGCCGACCGCTGATCACCTTGTCGGCTTGCACCGCCTGAAGCGCACGGTGAACCGCATCCTCGTTCGTCGCATAGGTCATGAGGATGACCGGCACCGGCGAAGCTTTGTTCACGGACCCGGTCGGGTCAACGCCATTTGGGTGGCGCTGCACGATCGATTCAATTGAAATCTTCTGCTGGGCGAGCCGCGTAGCTATTGTCGCGGCGGTTCCTGCGAGATCCCGCGCCATCAGGCGAATATAGTATCCGCCTTCATGCCGCTCCATCGGCGCCTTGCTGGTTGCACGCAAGCGGTCCACCGGCCGCCCGAACGGATAGGCACGGATGCCCCGCGCCACGTCGGCGATATCGGCGAGCACGGCGGAGGCGGTTGCAGCACCTCCGGCGCCGGGACCAACCAGCGTAATCGGCGGAATTCCTTCGCCATCGATGGTCACGGCGTTAGTGACGCCCATCACCTGCGCGATCGAGGAGGATTTAGGCACCATGGTCGGATGCACCCGCTGCTCGATACCCTTGGCGGTCCTGACCGCGACCCCGAGCAGCTTGACGCGGTAACCAAGCTCCTCGGCCGCGCGTAAGTCTTCCGGCTTGATCGAAGATATGCCTTCCACGTAAACGGCGCTTTGCGCGACCTTGGTGCCGAACGCGAGGCTAGCAATAATGGCAAGCTTCTGGGCCGTGTCGTGGCCATCGACATCGAACGACGGATTGGCCTCGGCGTAACCGAGTCGCTGCGCATCCTTGAGGCATTCGGCAAACGACATTCCCTCCTGCTCCATCCGCGTCAGGATGTAGTTGCAGGTGCCATTGAGGATACCATAAACCCGGTTGATGCCGGTGCCGGCGAGACCTTCGCGCAAAGTTTTGATGACGGGGATCGCGGCGCCGACCGCCGCTTCGAAATTGAGGGCAGCGCCGTGCTTTTCGGCTGCCTTGGCGAGCCGCAAGCCGTGTTTGGCGATCAGCGCCTTGTTAGCCGTCACCACCGACTTGCCGGATTTCAGCGCGGCCTCGATCGCCGACAGCGCCGGATCACCGGACCCGCCGATCAATTCGACGAAGCAGTCGATCCGGGGATCGTTGGCGAGATCGAGAGGGCTTTTAGCCCAGGCGATCCCGTTGAGATTGACCGCACGTTTTTTTGCTTTGGAGCGCGCCGTGACGGCGACAACTCGCACGCCGCGGCCGCTGCGCGCCGACAAAATGCGGCCCTGCTCCTCGATGAGGCGAACCACTTCGGCGCCAACAGTGCCGAGCCCCGCAATACCCACTTTCAGGGGTGCGACCATGATGAAACCAACCTGCCGTAGAGAGTGTAACCGGGCACGATCCGATCCGAAAACCGTCTTTTCCCCAGGGTCAGCCCGAGGACGTGCCTTTTGGATCCTGCCTAACGCCGGTTGGCGAGAGGAACCACGTTGTGCAACGTTTCAACGCCGCTTTCAAGGAACCGGCGCACGCCTCGGGCCGCCTGGCGGATGCGCTGCTCGTTTTCCACCATGGCGATGCGGACATAGCCCTCGCCATGCTCGCCAAAGGCAACGCCCGGCGATACGACGACGCCGGATTTCTCCACCATCAGGGTTGCGAACTGCATGCTGCCGACCTCCCGGAAGGCCTTCGGTAGCGGCGCCCACGCAAACATCGACGCCTCGGGCGCTGGTATCTCCCAGCCCGCGCGCCCAAACGATTCGACCAGCGCATCGCGCCGCTTTCGGTAGGTCTCGCGCATCTCGCGGATGCAATCTTCCGGGCCGTTCAGCGCCGCGGTCGCGGCCACCTGGACCGGCGTGAACGCGCCGTAATCGAGGTAGGACTTGACTCGCGCCAGCGCTGCAGTGATGCGCTCATTGCCGACGGCAAACCCCATCCGCCAGCCGGCCATCGAAAACGTCTTCGACATCGACGTGAATTCGACCGTGACATCGACCGCACCGGGAACCTGCAAGACCGAGGGCGGAGGATTGTTGTCGTCGAAATAGACTTCGGCGTAAGCGAGGTCGGACAAGATGAATATCTCGTGCTTCTTCGCGAACGCGACGAGATCGCGGTAAAAATCCAGAGTCGCGACATTCGCCGTCGGATTGGAGGGATAACACACCACAAGCGCGAGCGGCTTCGGGATGGAGTGAACAATCGCGCGCTCCACCGCTTGAAAAAACTCCGGTGTGGGTTCGGAGGGCACCGAGCGGATCACGCCGCCCGCCATCAGGAAACCGAAGGCGTGGATCGGATAACTGGGATTCGGACACAACACGACGTCCCCAGGCGCGGTAATGGCCTGCGCCACATTGGCAAAGCCTTCCTTCGAGCCGAGCGTCGCAACGATTTGGGTATCGGGATCGAGCTTCACGCCGAAACGGCGCGCGTAATAGGCAGCCTGCGCCTTCCTAAGGCCGGTGATTCCGCGGGAAGCCGAATAGCGGTCGGTCCGCGGCTTACCAAGCGTCTCCTTCAGTTTCTCGATGACGTGGGGAGGCGTGGGGAGATCCGGATTGCCCATGCCGAGGTCGATGATGTCAGCGCCCGCGTTTCGCGCAGCCGCTTTGGCCCGGTTGACCTGCTCGAACACGTAAGGTGGCAGACGGCGGATGCGGTAAAAATCTTCCATGGGTCCTTTTGCTCCGGGCGGGGCAAGGGCAATCTATCGCAGAATGAAGGCACCGGACACTTCAGAAGAGAAGAAGATCAGAGGGTTAGAGCGAACCCGGTTGCAAGAACTTCAATTACGATGCCGATTTGCGCGTGTTGGCCACTCTTACCATGGAAGCCCGGCTGCACCAGCCAATAGCCGAGCCCGTCCCTATTTACCGGCGGAGCTTTGGCCAGCGCCGGATGAGGCTTGGCGGTCCCGAGCGGCGATAAGGTCGGCCTCGATTTTGGCCCGCTGGGCAGGTGGGATGACGGCCTCCTCGCGATTTGGCGGCAAATCGTGGACCGGTAAATAAGCGCCAGCTTCCTTGGGACGCGCAGGGGCGTCGGCGGGCGTGCCAACCAAGGGCAAATCGGCAATCGAGGCCGCGCAACCGCCCAGAGCGAGCGCAAGGACCAGTAGCAGTCCCGGCCCGGCCAGCCGATGTTGCCGATCCAACGACATTTCGCGGAATTCTCCACCCGGCCAGCTTCGCTCACCGGTTCGTGCACCATCCGATGTTTATTTCATCGGGACGTTGCCGCAACGTAAACCATTCTCACCTGAAACGATTAGAGAGGAAATCGTAGCGGTGAGGCTTCAATGTGTCCGAACCAGAAAAATCTATCGCAGTGCAGCACAAGCCCAGCCAAGGTTAACCTCAAACGCGCCCTCATCAAGCTGCGCCGTGACGAACTTCACAGTAAACGTTAGTGTCCCGATATGACTGATGTCACGACCGAAACGCCGGCGACCAAAAAGTTTGATCCGGAAGCCTTCGCGATGAATATGGCGCGGGCGATGGAGAACAGCGGGAGAGCGCTCGCCGCCTATCTGCAGCCACGCGAGAACGGCGAACCAAAAGACAAGCCGCCGACCGAACTCACCGAGGTGATCAAGACATTCACAGCGGTCGCGGAATATTGGTTATCCGACAACGCGCGCGCGGCCGAATTGAATACAAAAATCGCCAAAGCTTATCTCGACCTCTGGGCTTCATCGATGCGCCGGCTTAGCGGCGAAGAACAGACGCCGGCGATCGAGCCATCGCCGCGGGACAGGCGGTTTCAGGACCCGGAGTGGAAATCGAACCAATTCTTCGACTTCGTAAAGCAGCTTTACCTGCTCACAACTCAGTGGGCGCAAGATGCCGTGCGCGAGGCGGAAGGCCTCGACCCGCACACCCGCAAAAAGGCGGAGTTCTACGTCCAGCAGATCAGCAACGCGCTGTCGCCGTCGAATTTCGTGCTCACCAATCCGGAGCTATTGCGCGAGACGCTTTCCTCGAACGGCGATAATCTGGTGCGTGGCATGCAGATGTTGGCCGAAGACATCGAGGCCGGACAAGGCACGTTGCGCATTCGCCAGTCCGATCCGGCGAACCTTGTGGTCGGCGTCAACATGGCCACCACCCCGGGCAAGGTGATCTTCCAGAATGAGCTGATGCAGCTCATCCAGTATCAGCCGGCGACCGAAACAGTGCTGCGCACACCTCTTCTGATAGTGCCGCCCTGGATCAACAAGTTCTACATCCTCGATCTTCGCCCTGAAAAATCTTTCATCAAGTTTTGCGTCGATCAGGGCATAACCGTATTCGTTATCTCCTGGGTCAACCCCGACAAGGAACTCGGGAAAAAGACGTTCGAAGACTACATGAAGTCAGGTCCGTTGGCGGCGATGGATGTGATCGAGCGCGCAACCGGCGAGATGAAGGTACACGCAGCCGGTTATTGCGTCGGCGGAACGCTACTCGCCTCGACGCTGGCCTGGCTCGCGGAACGGCGACAAGTGCGCGTGAGCTCAGCAACCTTTTTCGCCGCGCAGGTCGATTTCACCCACGCCGGCGATCTCCTGGTTTTCGTCGACGAAGGCCAGATTTCGGCGCTCGAACGCGAGATGTCCACATCCGGCGTGCTCGAAGGCAGCAAAATGGCGATGGCCTTCAACATGCTGCGCTCGAATGACCTCATCTGGTCTTATGTCGTCAGCAATTATCTGAAGGGGCAACCTCCCTCCTCCTTTGATCTGCTGCATTGGAATTCAGATGCAACACGGATGCCTGCGGCGAATCATTCCTATTACCTGCGCAACTGCTACCTGGAAAACCGGCTCTCCACCGGCAGCATGGTGTTGGACAATACGCTGTTGGACCTGTCGAAGGTGAAGGTGCCCGTTTACAATCTGGCGACGCGCGAGGATCACATCGCCCCGGCGGATTCCGTGCTCTACGGTTCGCAATTTTTCGGCGGACCGGTCAAATTCGTGCTGTCCGGATCCGGCCACATCGCCGGCGTCGTGAACCCACCCGCGGCAGGAAAGTACCAGTTCTGGACAAATGATAGCTTCAAGGGTTCTTCGCTCCCGGATTGGATGAAAACCGCTCAGGAGCACAAAGGCTCCTGGTGGCCGGACTGGCGTGTGTGGCTTGAGAGCATCGACGCGGAGCGAGTGCCGGCGCGCGCAGTAGGCAGTGAGGCGCTGCCTCCGATCGAGGATGCTCCCGGCAGCTACGTCCGGGTTCGCGCGTAGCGCAACGCGGCGCGCTTGGCTATAAGCAGTCGATCCCACGGCAAGCCGATTCGAAGACAATCGAGGGAAAACCAATGACGCGCGAACTGTTCTGGCTGACATTGACCGTCATTTTGACGGGACTGTTGTGGGTACCTTACGTCCTTAACCGAACGCAGGTCCGCGGCCTCACTGGCGCGATGGCCAATCCGTCACGCAGCGACAAGCCGCACGCGGAGTGGGCGAACCGGCTTATGTTCGCCCATGACAACGCGGTCGAAAATCTCATCATTTTTGCACCGCTCGTGCTGATCCTCAATGCAATCGACTATTCCAGCAGTTGGACGGTTCTCGCCTGCGCGGTCTATTTCTGGGCTCGCGTCGCGCACCTGATCGTCTACACCATGGGCCTGCCTGTATTCCGCACGCTCGCCTTTACCGTCGGATTTTTCGCGCAAGTCGTGCTGGCGCTGGCCATTTTCGGAATAGTTTGAGAGCGTGAGAATAAAGGGCGGCCCTCTCGGCCACCCTTTTGCTTACGGAAACAGCGCGATCTGCTCGAGGCCGGTGGTCTCAGGAAACCCGAACATCAGGTTCATGTTCTGGATCGCCTGGCCTGCCGAGCCCTTGACCAGGTTGTCAAGCGTCGAGATGACAATGGCGCGGTTTCTGATCCGGTCGGGGAACACGCCGATCTGAACATAATTTGAGCCGCGCACGTTTTGGGTTTGCGGCATCACGCCTTTGCGCGTGACATTAACGAACGGCTCGTGGCGATACGCCTCAGCCAATGCATTTCGCAGATCATCCGCCGTCGCACCATTGAGCTTGACGTAACAGGTGCAGTATTCACCCCGGCTCATCGGCACGAGATGTGGCGTAAAGTTCACGGTAATCGCTGTGCCGGTTGCAACGCCGATCTCTTGTTCGATCTCAGCCGAATGCCGATGCGTCCCAACTGAATAGGCGGACATGCCCTCGCCGGCTTCGCTGAACAGGGTTTGCTGCTTGAGAGCCCGGCCGGCGCCGGTTACGCCGGACTTCGCGTCGATGACGAGATCGTCCGCGTCGATCAACTTGGCTTTGACCAGCGGGACCAATGCCAGCAGCACTGCCGTCGGGTAGCAGCCGGGGCACGCGACGAGGCGCGCTGCCGTGACTTCGTTCCGGTAAAGCTCCGTGAGGCCGTAAACGGCCTCGCCCTGAAGCTTGAGCGCGCGATGCTCATGACCGTACCAGCGGGCATACTCGTCCTTGTTGCGCAGCCGGAAGTCAGCGGACATGTCGAGGATCTTCATGGCCGGGTTCGCCGCCAACACAGAGGCGATGATCTCCTGCGTCGTGCCATGCGGCAGTCCACAAAACACCGCATCGAGCTTGGTCCAGTCGACCTTTTCCCATTCGGTGAGCTTCGGCATGTCGAGCATAAAAAAGTGCGGAAACACCTCATCCAATGCTTTGCCCGCCTGGGTATTGGCGGTGAGCGCCACGATTTCTGCATTCGGATGACGCGCCAGCAGGCGGACAGCATCGGCACCGGTGTAACCGGATGCACCAAGAATGCCGATTTTCTTCTTCGAGCTCATAGCGTTTTTCCTTCCAGCGTAGCGGACGCATGTATGTCTGATGCTTCGTTTAGAAAGGCGTGGGGACGCATTCCACTCATCGTGCGAGCAAGCTCCTGGGCCCCAGAATGGGTTTGCGACGCAAGCGCGTTGGTAATTGCTACATGGTCCGCGTCCGACTTGTGCTGGTTAAGCTTGAAACTGCCTTCGATCTCGTCAACAGCCATGACGAAACCCGTAATCGCCTTCATCAACATCTCCCGGCGGCCGGCGGAGACCTCGTTGAGCATCCATGGCGGCTTTGGGGCAAGCCCGCTTTCAAAGTTTTTGCTCAGGGCTTCAAGATGTCGTTCGAGCTCTTGCGACGACATCAACCGCACGGCTCCGGTCAAATGCACCACCTGATAAAGCCACGTCGGCACCTGGTCCGGCGAGGCGTACCAGTGTGGCGACACATAGGTGTGGGGTCCGGTCACCGCGATCAGCCAACGCGATTTGCTGTCCGCGAGCGTGGCCAATGCGTTGCCACGCGCAACGTGAAAGGCGATGCGCGGCGATCCGTCGTCGGCATATTCGACACAGAACGGTAGGGGCGATGCAATCGGCTTGCTGCCATCCCATGCGCAGACCGTGCCAAACCCCTGCGCTCCCGCAAAGGCGAGACTTGCAGCGCGATCGGCTTGGAAAAAGGAAGGCGTATACATCGCGAACTCCTGTTTGAAGGAGCCACCAGATCAAACCGCGTTTGTAAGGAAAATGCCGCGGGGTTGATCCGGCGGCAGGGACTGATCCTAGAAGCGCAACTCTAAACGCGCAGATCTGCCCGAGCCGCAGAAATACGGCGGTGGCGGCGAGCGATAACGATGGTCACGACGTTGATCATGCACCGGGGCTATAGAAGGCTCAGCTTCGCCGGTCAAGCCAGAACAACTCGGTGCAGTTAAGCGGTCTGAACGGGCCACAAGCAAAGGGGCCGCCTCGGCGAGACGGCCCCTGCCCGGGATCGATATGATCCGGGATTAGATCACCGGATTCCACGCCGCCGGCACCACGCGGTAGCCGCTGCCGTCCTTTTCCACATGTCCAAGCCCTGGGAACGGGAAGTGGAAGCCCTGCAACAGCAGCTTCTCCGCAACGACCATGTCATAGACCCGCCGGCGGGTCTTCTCGGCGACATCACCATCCTGATCGAAGAAGGCGTGCCACCCCGGGTTGGTCGCGAACGGATTCGGATTGTTCGTCACATCCGACTGGATGAAAACTTTGTCCGAGCCGGACGACAACACGTAGGACGTGTGACCGGGAGTATGACCGACGCTTTCGACGGCCAGCAGACCCGGCGCGACTTCCTTGCCCCACTCATACGGCGTGACCTTCTTCTTCAAGCCGGCCTCGAAGATGTTGCGATTATTTTTGAAGAGGCCCTGCATGCGGCCCGCGGGCGCGCGGCTCATCTCGCCGTCGTCCATCCAGTACTTCCACTCGGTCGCGGGCACCAGCACTTCTGCATTCGGAAACGCCGGGGTGCCATCCGCCGTCAGCAACCCGTTCACATGGTCGCCGTGGAAATGCGAAATCACGACGGTGTCGACCGCCTTGGGATCAAAGCCCGCAGCCGCCATGTTGTCGGCGAACAACCCATTTGCGCCTTTGCTGTTGGTCTTGGCCACCGGGCCGTTGCCCGTATCGATCACGACGAGCTTGCCGCCGGTATTGATCACCAGGGGTGCGAAGTAGATCGACATCACGTCGCGCGGCATGAAGGCTTTCTCGAGCGCGGCGTTCACTTCGTCCTTGCTCGCATTGGTGACGAACGAGTCTTCCAGCTTGAAGACGTTCTTGCCGTCGGAGACCACGGTGACCTGGGTGTCGCCGACCTTATAGCGATAGAAGCTCGGCGCCTGCTTGTCGGCGGCCGGCGCGGCGGCACCTGAAGGCGTGGAAACGAGAAGCGGTGCAGCCGCAATAGCGGCAGTGCCGGTGAGTGCGTCACGACGTGATATTTTCATGCTGATTTCCTTCCCAGTGAGATCACGAATGTGATCGGTTTTCCCGGGTGCTGGCTGGTTTCCACGGCTGGCTTTTACCAAGGTTTTTGCCCGGGCGCGACGACAAGGCCACCACTGCCGGGACCTAGTCTTTACAGGAGGTAAACACCCTATTTTTAAGCTTATTCCGGCTGTACGCGCGGCGAAATCAGCTCTACCAGCGGATCAAGACCACCCCTGTCACAAGCAGCGCTGCACCTGCCAGCCGCGTCCCTGTCAGCGAGTGCACGGGCAATCCGAGAATGCCGAAATGATCGAACGCGAGCGAGCCGAGCATTTGGCCCGCGACGATCAGGGCAATCACCATCGCCGCGCCAAGTCTTGGAATCAGCAAGATCGAAATGGCGATGTAAACCGCTCCGAAAAATCCACCGCTCCATGAGATCCAGTGGCTGCGCTGCAACTCCTGCACAGAAGGCAAGGGCTCGCGCAACAGCATCGCCACCAACAGCATGGTCAGCGTGCCGCCGAGATAGCTGACGAAACCGGCCCAGAAGGGCGAGCCGATTTCCGCGCGCAGATTGGCATTAATTGCCTGCTGAAAAACAAGGCTGAAGCCCGCTCCGACGGCCGTCAGATAGGCGAAAACAACAAAGCTTGTTGGCATAGTCTCCCTGTCCGGTTCAAACGGCGCGCCATACCCATTCCATGATCTGTGCGATGACGTCGCCGAATAGCAAGAGCGCCGCCGACCAGACCAGCGCGGATACGAAGTTGGCGATCTGGAAACGCCAGTACGGCATCTCGAATATGCCCGCCGCCAACGGCACCGAGGCGCGCAACGGACCGAAGAACCGGCCGATAAAAATGCTGGGCACGCCCCATTTTTTTACGAAGGTCTCGCCGCGCGGCAGGATTTCCGGATACCGCGACAACGGCCACATCTGCGCGACGTGTTCCTTGTACCTGAAGCCGAACCAGTAGGAGACCCAATCGCCTAGCCCGGCGCCAATCCCGCCCGCAATCCATACCGGCCAAAAACTGATGCCGCTGGCGCCAATCAATGCACCGATCGCAACGAGGGCGCCCCAGGCCGGGATCAGCAATGAGATGAAGGCGAGCGACTCCCCAAATGCCAGCACCAGTACGATCGGCGCGGCCCATGCCTGATGCTCGCGCACAAAATCGGCCAGGGCGTGCGCGTAAACTTCCATATCCTGACGCCTTCCCGCCCCCGTGATGGCTTCAAACCTCACGGATTCGAGCCCCGAAGCAGGTAAGCCAGCCCGTTAGCTGAGTTCAAGTCACAAAGGCGATCCGGTTTTCCGCTCGGCGTGGCCGTCGTGCTATTGAACGGTGCCTCGTTCATAGCCTTGCCATTGCCGTTATGTTCCGGAACCCGCGCGTGAGCGTCGGCGGTCACTTTTCAAGAGCCTATCCGTGGCATAGTCCTGTCAACCGATTCGCTGCGGAAACCCGCGCGCCACCAATGAAGATATATGGCCAAAGCACTGAAAACCAACGCAAAATCTAAAGCAAATAACGACCTCTTCGGCGCGCCGGATCGGACCGAGCGCGCACCGAAGGTCGCCTCGCGTTCGTCAGGGGCCGAAGCGGCCTACACCGCGCGTGACATCGAGGTGCTTGAAGGATTGGAGCCGGTGCGGCGGCGACCCGGCATGTACATCGGCGGCACCGACGAAAAGGCGCTGCATCATCTGTTCGCTGAAGTCATCGACAACGCCATGGACGAGGCGCTGGCGGGCCACGCCTCCTTCATCGAGGTGGAACTGAGCGCGGATGGTTTCCTGACCGTCACCGACAACGGGCGCGGCATTCCGATCGACCCTCACCCGAAATTTCCGAAAAAATCCGCGCTCGAAGTCATTATGTGCACGCTGCACTCCGGCGGCAAATTCGACTCCAAGGTGTATGAAACGTCCGGCGGATTGCACGGCGTCGGCATTTCCGTCGTGAACGCGCTTTCCTCCCGGCTCGAGGTTGAAGTCGCCCGCGGCCAGAAACTCCATCGCATGGCGTTCGAGCGCGGCCATCCCAAGGGCAAACTGGAAGACCTCGGCAAGGTCAACAATCGACGCGGAACCAGGATACGTTTCAAACCGGACGCGGACATTTTCGGGGCCAAGGCTACTTTCAAGCCGCAGCGTCTGTTCAAGATGACGCGCTCCAAGGCGTATCTGTTCGGCGGCGTCGAGATTCGCTGGCATTGCGCGCCGGAACTATTGAAGGGCGTTGAAGATGTGCCCGCCGAGGATACTTTCCATTTCCCCGGCGGGTTAAAGGATTATCTCGCTGCGGCGATCCATGCCGATACGCTGGTGCATCCGGATATCTTCTCCGGCAAATCGGGACGCAACGGCGCGCACGGAGCCTGCGAATGGGCGGTCGCGTGGACCGCCGATGCCGATGGCTTTCTTTCGTCCTATTGCAACACGGTGCCTACCCCTGATGGCGGCACCCATGAATCAGGCATGCGCAGCGCGCTGTTGCGCGGCCTGAAAGATCACGCCGAGCGCATCGGCCAAAGCAAACGCGCCGCGAGCGTCACCTCGGAAGACGTGATGGTGGGCGCGGCAGTGATGCTATCGGTTTTCGTGCGCGAGCCCGAATTTCAGGGCCAGACGAAAGATCGCCTCGCCACCGCCGAAGCCCAGCGCATCGTGGAAAACGCAATCAAGGACCCGTTCGACCACTGGTTGTCGGGCAATCCGCTGCCCGCCAACAGGTTGCTGGATTTCGTTGTCGAACGCGCCGACGAACGGCTGCGCCGCCGCGCGGAAAAGGAAATCGCGCGCAAGAGCGCCGGGAAGAAAGCGCGGCTTCCCGGCAAGCTCACCGATTGCACCAATACCGCGGCCGAAGGCTCGGAGCTGTTCATCGTCGAGGGTGACTCGGCCGGCGGCAACGCCAAGCACGCGCGCGACCGCAAGACGCAAGCCATTCTCCCGCTGCGCGGAAAAATTCTCAACGTGGTTTCCGCCGGCAAGGACAAGCTGACCGCGAATGCGCAGCTTGCCGATCTGATGCTGGCGATCGGTTGCGGCACCGGCGCGCATTATCGCGAGGAAGATCTGCGCTACTCGCGTATCATCATCATGACCGATGCCGACGTTGACGGCGCGCATATCGCATCCTTGTTGATTACTTTTTTCTATCGGCAGACGCCGCGGCTGATCGACGAGGGTCATCTGTACCTGGCGGTGCCGCCGCTGTATCGGCTGACGCATGGCAGTAGAACGATTTACGCTCGCGATGACGCCCACAAGGATGCTCTCTTGAAGAGCGAGTTCAACGCCAACGCCAAGGTCGAAGTCGGCCGCTTCAAAGGACTTGGCGAGATGATGGCAAACCAGCTCAAGGAAACCACCATGGACCCCGCGAAGCGCACGCTGCTGCGCGTGGTGCTGCTGGCGGACGATCGCGAAGGCACCGCCAATTCCGTCGAGCGGCTGATGGGCACCAAGGCCGAAGCGCGCTTCGCCTTCATCTCCGACAAGGCCGAATTCGCCAGCGATGATCTGCTGGACGTGTGAGCGTTATCATTCGCATTGTTTCGTCGTCCCTGCGAACGCAGGGGCCCATAACCACAGCCGTTGATTTACGAAGCGCTACTTGTCTGCTCTCAGCTCGGCGACCGGCCTGAAAACTCCAATCTTTCCAACAACCCGAGCCGGTGGCTATGGGTCCGAGCGTTCGCAGGGACGACGAGTTTGCCTCTCGTTTTGGACACGCCTGCGGTGCCTGCGCGCTCGACAATTCCCGCCCCGTTTTCCGTTGAGTGTGCCCGTCCGGCAACAGCATTTTGGTCAGAACGGGCTATAGTTTCGACATTGGATTTAGGGAATCGGTGCCGATCGGTATTAGGCGCACCGCACGCATTTTGAGGAATAAACCAACATGAAAAAGCTAGTGCTAGCTCTTGTCGCGACTGCGGCCATCACCGGATCGGCCTCGGCTGCCGATTTGGCTGCCCGTCCCTATACCAAGGCTCCCGAGATGGCCTCCCCGGCCTGGAACTGGACCGGCTTCTACATCTTCGGCGGCGCCGGCGGCGGCGTCTGGGATGCCAGAACGAGCGTCGTCAATACCTTTACGGGTGCCTGCGTCTTGTGCGGTACCTCACAGAGGACCGGCGGCGACGGCTGGTTTGGCACGGTCGGTGGTGGTTACGACTGGCAGTTTGGCGGTCCTTGGGTGGCCGGCATCTTTGCCGACTATCAGTTTGGCAACATGAGAGGTTCGGTCTTTGATCAGAACTTCTTCGCGGCCGGCGACATCAAGCTCAGGGATGCTTGGGCCGTAGGCGGCCGGATCGGCTATTTGGTCGCACCGAGCGTGCTCTCCTACGTCAATGGGGGATACACCGGTTCCGACTGGTCGGGCACGACGCTGAGGGACACAGTCTTCGGTCTTCCGATAGGCGCTCACACCGACGGATTTAGCAAAGGCGGCTGGTTCATTGGCGGCGGCGTGGAAAACAGCTTGAACTTCTTTGGCATTGCCGCCCCCGGCTGGTTCATGAAGACGGAATATCGTGCCGCCTATTACGATACAAAGCGCATCAGCGAGCGGGTTGACGGTACCAATGTGCTGGTTGGCAACGACATCAGCTTCCGGCCGCTGGTACAGACCATCAGCACCTCCCTCGTCTATCGCTTCAACTGGGGCGGCGCTCCCGTAAGGTACTGATTTCTCCTCCCTGACTTCAACAACTCAAAGGCCCCGGCATCGCCGGGGCCTTTTTCGCGTGTGCATTCCTGCGCGATGAGGCCGCTGAACTGCTTTTGCAGGCTTTCGGCCGCCGCCGGGACGGCAAAGCGGCGCAGCGAGCCGGGATTGAATGCCGCCCTGGCACGGTTTCCACCCCGGTGTGTCCGCCCGGCAACAGCATTTGGCTGCGAATACGGTATTACCTACAGCAAGGAATCGGTACTTCCGCACCGCGTCGGCTCCAAACGTTTACTGAGGAATCAAAAATGAAAAAATTCTTGCTTGCTCTCGCCGGGATGGCAGCGATCACCGGATCGGCTTCGGCAGCCGATATGGCTGGCCACCCCTACGCGAAAGCTCCGGTGCCTGTGATGGCGGCCCCGAGCTGGACCGGCTTTTATCTCTTCGGTGGTGCCGGCGGCGGACTGTGGGCGGCGGACGACGACGTTGTTTTTCAAAGCACTGGGTTACCGGTATCAGCACGTGGTGAACGGCTAGGCGGCAGCGGATGGTTCGGGACGGCCGGTGCCGGATTTGACTGGCAGGTCAACAGCGGCTGGGTCGTTGGTCTCCTCGCTGATGGCCAGTTTGGCAACATCCGCGGCTCCATCGCGGAGCGGTCATTTGTAGGTGACGAGAAGCTCCGGACCAGCTACGCGGCGGGCGTGAGACTGGGTTATCTCGTTGCGCCGAATGTGCTGTCCTATGTCAAGGCCGGCTATTCGGGTTCCGATTGGTCGGGCGCATCCTACTACTCTGTCATTTTTCCCAGTGGTTCGTTGGACACGACGCCCTCCTTCCATCGTAACGGGTTCTTCGTGGGCGGCGGCGTGGAAAACAACCTGAATATCTTCGGCATCTCGGCTCCCGGCTGGTTCCTCAAGACCGAATACCGGTCCGCTTTCTATAACCGCGTGACGCTTCCTGTAAGTGTGACGGATACAGGTTTGCCCACTGCGGATGCTGTTACCTTCAAGCCCTGGGTCCAGACCATCAGCACCTCGCTCGTCTATCGCTTCAACTGGAGCGGCGTTCCGATGGCGTCGAAGTACTGATCCTCTACTTCCAACAGCGAAAAAGCCCCGGGTCCGCCGGGGCTTTTTTGTGCCCTCGATCACGCCTGTAGAACGAACATGAGCAAACTGCTGCTGATCGGTGGACTGATTGCGATATTCGTCGGCTTGCTCTGGATCGGTCAGGGCACCGGGCTAGTCCCCTGGCCGCACTGGAGCTTCATGATCAACCATATCGAGTGGGCCGGCTATGGCGCCGCGCTGGCGGCCCTCGGTCTGGTGCTGATCTGGCGGTCAAGGCGCTAACGCTCTCGCCTCGCGCCGGGCCTGGTACGCGGGGCTTTCCCCAAGTAACCCGCATGAGCGAAGCGACATCCGCGTGAAGGCAGGCAACACCCCGGATATCGCTCCGCTCATCCGGACTACGACTTGCTGAATCGCGTGATTTAATTTGACCGTCGTCCCTGCGAAAGCAGGGACCCAGTAGCCACCGGCCCTAGTTACGGTCGGCACTCACGCCCCTTGCTTCCCAGCAACCCTGCGCACCGGCTTTTGCTGACTGGCCCCAATCTTTTCCAACAACCAAAGCCGGTGGTTACTGGGTCCCTGCTTCCGCAGGCACGACACTCGTTGGTGCCGGCAACACCCAAAGCGGGGTTCGCCCAGACCGGCGGCGGCACTGACTTCTTGATTCGCCCATCCCACGATCCCCGACGGTCGATGGCCCGCGCTGAATTCGCGAAAGAATGAACGCCACAGCCGGTTTGCGATAGCAGCCCAGCCACTGAAAACATCGTAAGACCCCGCCGAACTCGCGATTTCACCCCTACCTTTCGCACCGGCTGTTGCGCGAAAGGTACAGTCGTAGGGCATTATCATGCTACCGGCCCGCGCCCGCTTGTGGCCTTTTAGAAAATCCTGATTGTACGGGAGTACCGCAAACAAGACTCATTCGGGAATTCCCGGCAAGAGTCGGAACCACTTGGTGTTGGAATGAAAGCTATCCTGTCTGGTCTGAACGGCCGCAAAGGCGTTTCCTCGATTGCTACGGCCGGGACAGCTCTGGCTTTGGTGATGGCAGCCAGTCAGGCCGCACAGGCGGCTTGTGCCGTGGCCGGATCCAATGTGACCTGCACGGGTACCACGATCAATCAGACCCCACCCAACGGTTTCGGTGACGGTACTCAGACCGGCGTTTTGATCGAAGTCCGATCCGGCGCCAGCGTCGCGGACGGCGGCGGCTCGGGCATTGTCATCAAAGATGGACAGGTGCAACTCGATGACATTTCTTCGACCGTCCAGGGTACCGTCAGTGGTATCGTCGGCACCGGCCCTGCGCAACTCATCGTCGATAATACCAATTCCGGCTCGATCGCCGGCGGAAGTGGTTGGGCCATTGACGGCGGCGCGCGAACCGTCGTTCAAAATTCAGGCACCATCCATGGGGGCACTATGGGAGCGATCCGATTAGCCGGAGCGGGCAGCATCTTACAGTTGGCAGCCGGCTATTCGATCACCGGCAACGTGGTCGGGAACGGCACCGCTGCCCTGATATTGGCCGGCAATTCCAGCGCAAGCTTCGACCTTTCAAAATTCGGCGCGGCCAACCAATATCAGGGGTTCAACAACTTAGCCTTAGACGGCGAGCCCGGGGCTTGGACGCTGACCGGAACCAGCACCGTTGGGTTTGGTATTATAGTGCTACCTGGTAGCACAGCGATCATTACCGGCGACGCTCACACGATGACCGGAAATATCACTGGCACGCTCGGCGGCACCGGGACGATCGGCAGCACCAACATCAGTGGCGGCGTGCTTGCGCCAGGTAACGGTTCAATCGGCACATTCACCGTGCAAGGCAATCTCGGCCTCGACGCAACCACGACCTACAAAGTCAAGCTCTCGCCAACCAGCACCGATCTCACCAATGTCACCGGAACCGCGAATCTGGGCGGCGCCACGGTGAACGCGAACTTCGCGGCCGGAAGTTACGTTGCGAAGAAATATACCATTCTGAACGCCACGGGCGGCGTCACCGGCACCTTCAACCCGACGGTGACCAGCAACAGCTCGTCGGTCGGCGCAACGTTGAGCTACGACGCCAACGACGTGTTCCTCACCACCGAGTTGCTCTTCGGCATTCCCCACAGCATCAACGGCAACCAGCAGGCTGTCGGCAACGCGCTGACCAATTTCTTCAACGCCAATGGCGGGATCCCCGCGGTGTTCGCCTCGCTGACGCCGGCCGGCCTGACACAGGCCTCCGGCGAGGGCGCGACGGGCTCGCAGCAGACGGGCTTCAGCGCCATGAACCAGTTCATGGGCGTGATGACCGATCCCTTCCTCGCCGGTCGCGGCGGTTCGGTCTCGGCGGGAGGCGCAAGCTCCTATGCCGAGCAGGACGGTGCGCGCGGGGCTTATGCTTCGATGCCGATGAAGGCGGCGCAGCTTTACGACGCGCGCTGGAGCGTGTGGGCGGCGGGCTTCGGCGGATCGCAAACCACCGATGGGAACACCGCGCAGGGCTCCAGCACCGCGACCAGCCGGATCTTCGGCACGGCTGTCGGCGCGGACTATCGCTTCTCGCCCTCGACCATCGCGGGCTTTGCCCTGACCGGCGGCGGCACCAACTTCGCCGCTGCCAACGGGCTCGGCGGCGGGCGCAGCGACCTCTTCCAGGCCGGCGCGTTCGTGCGTCACGACAACGGCCCGGCCTATGTCAGCGCCGCGCTGGCTTACGGCTGGCAGGGCGTCACCACCGATCGCACCGTCACCATCTCCGGCACCGACAGCCTGCATGCGAGCTTCAACGCCAACACCTGGTCTGGCCGGCTCGAAGGCGGCTACCGCTATGTGGTCCCCTCGTTCGGCGGTCTCGGCCTCACGCCCTATGCGGCGGCGCAGGTCACGGCGTTCGATCTGCCGGCCTATGCGGAAAAGGCGATCGCCGGCGCGAGCACCTTTGCGTTGGCCTATGGCTCGCGCACCGCAACCGACTCCCGGAGCGAACTCGGTCTGCGCACCGACAAATCCTATGCGGTGTCCAACGGCATCATGACGCTGCGGGGACGCGCGGCGTGGGCACATGACTTCAACAGTGATCGCGGCGTTGCCGCCACCTCCAGACGCTGCCCGGCGCGAGCTTTGTCGTGAACGGCGCGGCGCAGGCCCACGACTCCGCGCTCACCACCGCCTCCGCCGAAATGAAGTGGCAGAACGGCTGGTCCGCCGCGGCCACCTTCGAAGGCGAGTTCTCCGAAGTCACCCGCAGCTACGCCGGCAAGGGTGTCGTCCGATACGAGTGGTAAGGCGGGGGAGTGGCGGGTGATCGCGGCTACGACGTGCTGAATCGCGTGATGAATGAGACTGTCGTCCCTGCGAAAGCAGGGACCCAGTAGCCACCGGCGCTAGTTGTCGTCGGCAGTCACGCCGCTCGGTTCCACCAACCCTGCGCTTCGGCTAAGCTGAGTGGCCCCAATCTTTCCAATTACAAAGCCGGTGGTTACTGGGTCCCTGCTTTCGCAGGGACGACTAGTTGATGGGCGGAGGGACGACTCCTTGATAAGTCCCGTCGTGCTGCTCGGTGTTCAAGTCCACGCCCTCGCGAGCAATGGCGCGATCTCCGCGATATCTCGTTGAATTGCCCATAAACATTAAGCGTTTTCAGCTATCAAAGGGCCGTTCAAAGATTGACTTTGGCCATTTCCGCCCTATGTTCGGCTCAACGCGGCCCTGAATCGAAGAGCGATTCACCGGTTAGCCGCTCGTCAGCGTAAGTCAGAGCCCTCGAGCTTCTTAGAGCGCGCCGTTTTCAGGGCCTAACGCGACAGCCTGTTTTTACCCTCGATCCCGAACGGCGGTGTCGACTAGAGGCTCAATGTCTTTCTCCCATCTCGGCTTGTCCGACAAGGTGCTCGCCGCTGTAGCGGCCACCGGCTACACCACCCCTACCCCCATTCAGGAACAGGCGATCCCCCACGTTCTCGCTCGCCGGGATGTCCTGGGCATCGCCCAGACCGGCACCGGCAAGACCGCGGCCTTCGTCCTTCCCATGCTCACGATGCTGGAAAAGGGCCGCGCCCGGGCACGGATGCCCCGCACTCTCATTCTCGAACCGACGCGCGAGCTTGCAGCGCAGGTGAAAGAGAATTTTGATAAATACGGGATCGGCCAGAAACTCAATGTCGCGCTGCTGATCGGTGGCGTTTCGTTCGGCGACCAGGACAGCAAATTGACTCGCGGCGTCGACGTGCTGATCGCAACTCCGGGCCGGCTGCTCGATCACACCGAGCGCGGCGGGCTGCTTCTCACTGGCGTCGAGCTGCTTGTGATCGACGAAGCCGACCGCATGCTGGACATGGGCTTCATCCCCGATATCGAACGCGTCTGCAAATTGGTGCCGTTCACGCGGCAAACACTGTTCTTCACAGCGACGATGCCGCCTGAAATCGCCCGCATCACCGAAACCTTCCTGCACAATCCCGAGAAGATCGAAGTGTCCAAGCCGGCGACAACGGCTCAGGGCGTGGCGCAATTTCAAGTCCCGGTTGGCCGCGAGCCGCACGAAAAGCGCGAGATACTCCGTCGGCTGCTGCGCGACGCCAAGGATCTCAAGAACGCGATCATCTTCTGCAACCGCAAGCGGGAAGTCGCCGTCGTCTACAAATCGCTGCAGAAGCACGGTTTCAGCGTCGGGGCCCTGCACGGGGACATGGATCAGTCGGCGCGCACCGCCGCTCTCGATCAATTCCGCAAGGGCGAAATTCCGCTGCTGGTCGCGTCCGACGTCGCGGCCCGCGGACTTGATATTCCCGCCGTCAGTCACGTCTTCAACTTCGATGTCCCCCATCACGCCGACGATTATGTTCACCGCATCGGCCGTACCGGGCGCGCGGGCCGCGCCGGCACCGCGATCTCGATGGTCGCGCCACTCGATAACAAATCAGTAGCGGCGATTGAAAGGCTGATCGGACAACCCATTCCTCGCGCCGAAGGCGACTTCGTCGTGCATGCGGACGCATCCGTTGAGGCAGAGCGACCGCGCGAGCAACGCTCCCGTGAATCCTCAAGAGAAGGATCTCGCGGTGGCCGCAAGCCAAATCGCGGGCGCGAGCCGAGGCAAGCAAATGGCGGGCGGCCTAACCGGTCTCAGCAGCCAACCGCGCCTGCGCCGCGTCCCCAGCAGGCGAAGCCAGTGGCAGCAGAGCGCCCTCCTTCAATCGGCCGGCCCGAGCCGCGGCGTGTTGCACGCGAGGCAGATTCGAGCCCGCGGATCATTCACACCTTCCAGCATTCCTGTTGCGCCCGGTACGCGCTCCGGTTTAGTTCACCGCAAAATCCGGCTGGATTCCATTTACCGCGCGTTCATTTTCCCCCCTAGCCTGCCGGCATATTTTAGTCATTGCCGTCGGCGACGCGCGTTGCGCGGGCCTGGGGAAGTATTCCGTGGTCAATGTTCTCGACGAACACGAACGCACGATGGCGTTTGCCGAGATTGCGCTCGGTCAAATCAAATCGCTGCGGCAGACCGCCATCCCTCGCAATTATGAAATCTGGTACGTGTATGCGACCGGATACAATCCGCCGCTCAACAAGATCATCAACGAAACGTTGGCCCGCAACGGCAGGCTGACCGAATCAGACCTCGAACAGATTTACGAGACGTATCTATCCCATCTCAAAATCACCGATCGCATCGACAAGGTCGGCGCACGTGTGATCGGCGAGATCGACGACGTGATGAGCCTCATCACCGATGCGTTGGGGGTGTCCGTCAGCTATGACGCCACCCTGTCGGATGCGAACGAGAAGCTGTCCGTCGCCGGCGATCGCGAAACCGTCAAACCGATCATCGAAATGCTAGTCAAAGCGACCGGCGAGATGCGCGATACCAACGCCGCGCTGGAAGAACGCCTGACGCTCTCGAAAACCGAGATCAGCAACCTTCAGCAGAGCCTCGAGGCGATCCGGGCCGAAAGCCTGACCGACCCGCTCACCGGTCTCGGCAACCGCAAATATTTCGACCGCATGATCGACGTTGCGGTCCAGAACGCACTGGCGAACAACGAGCCGCTGTCCCTTCTGATGTTCGACATCGATCATTTCAAATCGTTCAACGACTCCTATGGCCATCTCACCGGAGATCAGGTGCTGCGGCTCGTCAGCAATTCGCTGAAACAGACCATCAAGGGCCAGGACATCACAGCGCGCTACGGCGGCGAGGAATTCGCGGTGGTGCTGCCGAACACCGCGCTGCGCCAGGCGTTGACCGTCGCCGATCACATCCGCCGCGCCGTGATGGCGAAAGAATTGAAGAAAAAATCCACCGGTGAAATTCTCGGCCGCGTCACGATCTCGGTCGGGGTTTCCATGCTGAAATCCGGCGACGACACCGATGCCCTGATCGAACGCGCCGACGCCTGCCTCTACGTCGCCAAGCGCAACGGTCGCAATCGCGTCATCTGCGAAGTCGATCCGGAATACGCGACCGAAAATCATGGCCAAGGTTGCGTAAGCAAAGCCGCCGGCTGACGACCTCAAGCGCCGCGCTTCGTCACTCGTTTCGAGGCTGGCTTCTTCTTGATGGACGACTTGGCGGGCTTCTTTTTCGCCGTCCGCGGAGACTTCGCCTGCTTCTTTAACGCTGCGCGTCGTGCGGCCGCGAGTGCCGCCCTCGCCCACACAGCCAGTTCTTCGGAGTCCTCAAACAGCCGCGCCGGCAATTGCCAGTACGACTTCACCGTCACGGTTTTGGCTTTCGTTTGATACTGGAACGGCTTCGATCCATCCGCCTCGAATTGCGGGATAGTCTCATCGTCAGCGCGGAAATAGAGGCCGGTGCGCAGCGCGATGGCGAAGTTGACGCCGTCGACAGAAATACCGAATCCCGAGAACATCCGCCGGATGGCGACCGGCCCGAACTCCGAAAACAGGTCGATGAGGAAATCGCGGTCCATGCAGCCACCCCGATCCCTCATGGCGAGGACCGCGTCTTCGCGCGCTCGAAGCAGTTGGCCCCGGTCGTCTCGCCGGGGCCGCGGCGCGTCAGGAAGAAATCATCCCTTTGCGGGAGTGAGCTGCACCGATTCGCCGCAGCCGCAGGCTCCCGTCTGGTTCGGGTTATTGAAGATGAACTGCGCCGACATCTTGTCGACCTTGTAGTCCATCTCGGTGCCGAGCAGAAACAGCACCGCCTTCGGGTCAACCAGGATTTTCACACCCTTGTCCTCGACTACTTCGTCGGTGGGACGCACCTCGTGGGCATATTCGACCGTGTAGGACTGCCCGGCGCAGCCGCCGTTCTTGACGCCTACGCGAAGTCCGACGATCTCGGAGTCGGCACGCCCGGTCAGTTCGGCCACACGCTGCGCAGCCGCTTCCGTCAGCCTCATGACTTGCGGGCGAGGCCGCGGTTTCGGTCTGGTCGGATTTGGTGATGCCGGTGTCATATCTGTCATTTGGTCAATCCCGGCGGCAATTCAATGCCGCATATTGCCGTGTACCCGTGCTCTCGTTCGCTTCGACTGAGGCATCATCGAATCCTGCCTCAGGCTCACCACATATTGAGGACGAGACGCGCCTCGTCGCTCATCCGATCCGGCGACCATGCCGGCTCCCAGACCAGATTGACGTTCACAACGCCGACGCCGGGAACGCTGGCGACCGCGTTCTCCACCATCTGCGGCAGCTCCCCGGCGGCCGGGCAGTTCGGCGTGGTCAGGGTCATCATGACATCCACAGCGCGATCGTCGCGGATATCGACCTTGTAAATCAGGCCGAGCTCATAAATGTCGGCCGGAATTTCCGGGTCGAACACCGTCTTCAGCGCGGCGACGATTTCGCCGGTCAGCCGCTCCGTCTCATCCGGCGGCAACGCCGATCGGGTTTCCATGTTGTTGCTGGTTTTGACTTCGGCCGTATCGGTCATGCGAACAATTCCCGCGCTTTCATCAAGGCGTGTGCCAGCTGGTCGACTTCCTCACGGGTATTATACATTCCGAACGAGGCGCGGCAGGTCGCCGTCACGTTGAAACGCTCTAAAAGCGGCATAACGCAATGTGTCCCGGCGCGCACCGCGACGCCCTGCCGGTCGATCACCGTCGCGACGTCATGGGGGTGAGCACCCTTCATCTCGAACGAGATCACGGGTCCCTTGGCACGCGCGGTGCCGATCAGGCGCAACGAGTTGATTTCGCGCAGCCGCCCCTCGGCGTAATTCAGAAGACCATGCTCGTGAGTTGCAATGCGTTCCTTGCCGATCGAATTGACGTAGTCGATCGCGGCGCCAAGACCTATCGCCTCGACGATTGGCGGCGTTCCGGCTTCGAACTTGTGCGGAGGGTCGCCATAGCTGACCCAGTCCCTTGCAACTTCGCGGATCATTTCGCCGCCGCCATTGTACGGACGCATAGCGACGAGGTGCTCGTGTTTGGCGTAAAGCGCGCCGATGCCAGTCGGCCCGTACAGCTTGTGCCCGGTGAAGACATAGAAATCGCAGTCGATCTCCTGCACATCCACCGCGAGATGCACGGCGGCCTGACTGCCATCGACCAGCACCGGGATGCCGCGGGCGTGGGCAATCTTCACCACGTCCTTGACTGGAACGATGGTGCCGAGCGCATTCGACATCTGCGTGATCGCCACCAGTTTGGTGCGATCGGTCAAAAGCTTCTCGAACTCATCGATCAGAAAATTGCCTTCGTCATCGACGTCGGCCCATTTGATGACCGCGCCGTGACGCTCCCTGAGAAAATGCCAGGGCACAATATTGGAGTGGTGCTCCATTATGGAGAGCACGATCTCATCGCCCGCCCCGATATTCGCCGCGCCCCAGGACGAGGCTACAAGGTTGATCGCTTCCGTCGCGTTCCGGGTAAAGACGATCTCTTCATTGCGCTTGGCGTTGAGGAATTTCGCAACCTTTGCGCGCCCGCCCTCGTAGGCCTCCGTTGCGGCATTGGCGAGGTAATGCAGCCCGCGGTGCACGTTGGCGTACTCGCTCTTGTACGCCTCGCTCATGCGCTCGAGGACCGCATTCGGCTTTTGCGCAGAAGCGGCGTTATCGAGGTACACAAGCGGCTTGCCATAAATGCTCAGCGACAGCGCCGGAAAATCCTCGCGGACCCGGCCAACGTCGTATGAACCGTTCATGACTGCGGGGTGCATGGTCAAGCCCGCGCCTCCAGCCAGCGCTGCGCCGTCGAGATCGCAAGCTCGCGCAAGGTATCGTTGGCAATCTGTTCGATGGCCTCACCGACAAAGGCCTGGATGAGGAGCGCCTGCGCCTCCTTCTCGGAAAGGCCGCGCGCCCGTAGATAAAACAGCAGGCTTTCGTCCAACGCGCCGGAAGTCGCACCGTGCCCGCAGGTGACGTCGTCGGCGAAAATCTCGAGCTCCGGCTTGTTGTCGGCTTCCGCCTCGTCCGACAGCAGCAGCGCCCGTGTCATCATCTTGGCGTCGGTCTTCTGCGCGTGGGGGCGAACGATGATGCGGCCCTGGAACACCGAATGTCCGCGATCATCAAGCACCGATCGGAATATCTCCCGGCTGGTGCAATTCGGAACCGCATGATCCAGCAACAGAGTGGAATCGGCATGCTGACGGCCGTTCAGCAGGTTCACACCGTTGGTCTCCACCCGCGAGCCCTCGCCGGCGAACGCAATCACGGCCTGATAACGACTGGCACTCGATCCGCTGGTCATCCCGAAAGTGTTGAAATGCGCCTTCGCGCCGAGCGTCACCGAATGCGAGGAGATGTTGAAAGCCTCGCGGCTGTCCTCGATCAGGCGCACATGGTCCAGCCGCGCGCCGTCGCCGATCGACACGACAAGCGCATCGTGGACCTGATAAGCCCCGGCGCTATCGGCCGCGACATAGCTTTCCACGAGCGTCGCGCTTGCAGTCCGGCCGAGGCTAAACAGCGAACGCGTGAACATGGCCGAAGCCTGTGCGCCGCTGGCGACGTGAATAATGTGCAAAGGCCTGGCGAGCACGGCGCTATCGGCGACTTCGATCACGACGCCATCGGTCATCATCGCGGTGTTCAGCGCCACCATCGCGTCCGAGTTGTCCGGCGATAACAGTTGCGCGTGCAGCGGCGTGTCGCCGGCTTCCAGCACCTCGCGGAGCGAACGAATGGCGAGGCCGCGCTCCAGATCGCCGGTGTCGGACAGTTCCCGCACGAACACCCCGTCAACCAGCACCAGCCGGCGCGCGTCCATAATCGCATGCGGCTTCAGGGCGGCACCCGCGCGCTTGACAGCCGCCGCATCCGGCGCCGCTGCGAGCGGCAGCACTTCACGCATCAGCACGCGCAAATCGGTGTATTTCCATGCCTCAATGCGGCGATGCGGCAGGCCCAATCGCTCGTAGGTCTCAAACGCCTGCCGACGCGCCTGGGCAATTTTGCTTGAGCCCGGCAACCGATCGCGTGCGATGGCGAAAATATCGCTCAGCGCCTGTCCGGTCTCGGTCTTTGCCAATACAACGTTCATCTTGAATCCGTTATTGCGGGGTCAGGCCGCGTCTTCGAACTGCGCGTAGCCGGAAGCCTCAAGCTGCAGCGCCAGTTCCTTGTCGCCACTCTTCACCACGCGGCCTTTCGACATCACGTGCACGAAATCAGGGATGATATAGTTCAGAAGCCGCTGGTAATGCGTGATCACCACGACCGCCCGATCCGCCGAGCGCAACGCGTTGACGCCGTCTGCGGCAATGCGCAGCGCATCGATGTCGAGCCCGGAATCCATTTCATCAAGGATGCACAGGCTCGGTTCGAACAGCGCCATCTGCAAAATCTCGTTGCGCTTTTTTTCCCCGCCAGAGAAGCCGACATTGACTCCACGGCGCAGCATTTCCTGCGGAATGTTGAGACCAGCAGCCACCGCCCGCACTTTTTTCAGGAAGTCAGGAGTCGAATATTCGCTTTCGCCACGCGCCTTGCGCTGCGCATTCAGTGCGGTGCGCAGGAACGTCATCGTTGCCACGCCTGGGATTTCCACGGGATACTGGAAGGCGAGAAACACGCCCTTGGCCGCACGTTGGTCGGGCGACATCTCGAGCAAATCTTCGCCCTTGAAGAGAACCTCGCCGCCGGTAACTTCGTAACCCGGCTTGCCGGCGATCACATGGGACAGCGTCGACTTGCCGGAGCCGTTCGGCCCCATGATGGCATGCACTTCGCCTTGATTCACGGTGAGCGAAAGCCCGTGCAGAATCTCGCGGTCATCGACACGAACCTGCAGGTTTTTGACTTCAAGTAATGGCATCATCATGTTCCGTTTTTTCCTCGTTCCGAGGAAGCATCGAGACCGCGTCTCGACAATTTCTCGTTTTCATCCCTCGATACGCCCGCAGCGGCTGATCGGGATGAGAGCTTATCCAACCGATCCTTCCAGCGAGATCGAGATCAACTTTTGCGCTTCAACCGCAAACTCCATCGGGAGTTGCTGGAGCACGTCCTTGACGAAGCCGTTGACGACAAGGCCCACCGCTTCTTCCTGCGACAACCCGCGCTGCGTGCAATAGAACAACACGTCCTCGGAAATCTTGGAGGTGGTCGCTTCGTGCTCAAACAAAGCGGAGGAGTTCTTTGCCTCGATGTAGGGCACCGTGTGCGCGCCGCACTTGTCGCCGATCAGGAGCGAGTCGCACGCCGTGAAATTGCGCGCGCCGGTCGCCTTGCGGTGCGCCGTCACGAGGCCTCGATAGGTGTTCTGGGAACGTCCCGCCGCGATGCCCTTGGAGATGATACGGCTGGTGGTGTTCTTGCCGAGGTGCAGCATCTTGGTGCCGGAATCGACTTGCTGATAGCCGTTGGAGATCGCGATCGAGTAGAATTCTCCGCGCGAGTTATCGCCGCGCAGGATGCAGCTCGGATATTTCCAGGTGATCGCAGACCCCGTCTCGACCTGCGTCCAGGAAATCTTCGAATTGGCGCCGCGGCAATCGCCGCGCTTGGTCACGAAGTTGTAGATGCCGCCCTTGCCTTCTGAATTTCCGGGATACCAGTTCTGCACGGTGGAATACTTGATCTCGGCATCATCCAGCGTGACCAACTCGACCACCGCCGCGTGCAACTGGTTCTCGTCGCGCTGCGGAGCCGTGCAGCCTTCGAGGTAGCTGACGTAAGCGCCTTTGTCCGCGATGATCAGGGTGCGCTCGAATTGACCGGTGTTGCGTTCGTTGATCCGGAAATAGGTCGACAGTTCCATCGGACAGCGCACGCCGGGCGGGACGTAAACAAACGAACCATCGGAAAACACCGCCGAGTTCAACGTCGCGAAGAAATTGTCCGACGTGGGCACCACGGTCCCGAGATACTTTTTCACCAGTTCGGGGTGCTCACGGATCGCTTCGGAGATCGGCATGAAGATCACGCCGGCCTTTTTCAGCTCTTCCTTGAAGGTGGTCGCAACCGATACCGAGTCGAACACGGCATCGACAGCGATCTTGCGCTCGCCTTCGGGCCGCACCACGCCTTCAAGCAGCTCCACTTCGCGCAGGGGAATGCCCAGCTTTTCGTAGGTCTTGAGAATTTCGGGATCGATCTCCTCCAGCGAGGTCACCGACTTCTTCGGCTTCGGCGCGGAGTAATAATAGAGATCCTGATAATCGATTTTGGGATAGTCGACGCGCGCCCAAGTCGGCTCGGTCATTGTCAGCCAGCGGCGATAAGCCTCTAGTCGCCACTCCAGCATCCAGGCCGGTTCGTTCTTCTTCGCGGAGATGAAGCGGACGGTGTCTTCCGACAATCCCTTCGGGGCCTTGTCGGACTCGATCAGCGTCTCGAATCCATATCGATATTGATCGACGTCGATGCGGCGAACCCGCTCGACCGTCTCTTGTACGGCTGGCATTCCATCCTCCGCTCGCGGTTTCAAGGACCGCGGTGGATCAATTCCAAGGGCCTCTTACGAACTAGGCCTATTACGATGCTTTTCGAACGAAATCACCTGCTTAGAACCATTCAAGCCGTGTTTCGTCGCTATCCCTTAAGTAAGGTATTGGAGAGCTTTCGCCAAGCCTCCAGACAGCGATCGACGTCCGCTTCACGGGAGGACCAGCCCATACTCAGCCGCACCGCTCCCTGGGCCGATTCGGGGCCGAATCCCATGGCTTTCAGCACATAGGACGGCTGTACCTTGCCGGAGGAACAGGCCGAGCCTGAGGAAACCGCGATGCCCTCCAGGTCGAAGCCAATCACCGCCGTTTCAGCCTTGAGACCGGGAGCCGTGAAAAGCGTCGTATTCGGTAACCTTGCCACCTGATCGGCGAAGATTGTGACCTGCGCCAGCTGCCGTAGCCCGCTTTCAAGCCGATTTCGCAGCTGCTCCAGGCGAATGGCGCTTATTTGCAGCTCCGCGGTTGCAGCCCGGGCGGCAGCCCCAAAACCGGCAATGCCGGCCACGTTTTCGGTCCCGGCCCGCCGTCCGAGTTCCTGGCCCCCGCCGCGCAGAAGCGGCTCCAACCCTGCGACCCCCTCGGCCAAGACCAGCGCGCCGAGGCCCTTGGGACCACCGATCTTGTGCGCCGACAAGCTTATCAGATCGGCTCCCGTGCCCTTAATCGAAACGGGTATTTTTCCAAGCGCCTGGATTGCATCGACATGCAGGAGTCCACCGGCGCCGTGAACGATCTCGGCCACGATCTCGACCGGCTGGATGGCCCCGGTCTCGTTATTGGCGGACATTACCGAGACCAGCGCGGGAGGCCCGGCGGTTAGCACTTCGCGCAATCGGTCGAGATCGATCAGTCCGGATTTTGTGGCTGCCACCGACGTGACGGCGCTGGGCGGAAATCGGCCGCCCGCGAGAACCGAGGCGTGTTCGATGGCTGACACGACCAGCCTTTGCACCGGCGCTCCGCCTCCGGTGCGAAGGCCTGGGCTCAGTGCGAGTGCATTCGCCTCTGTGCCACCTGAGGTGAAAATGACATTCCGGGCGCTGCCCGCGGTTGCCGCGGCAACCGCACCCCGCGCCTCCTCCAGCACCTTGCGCGCTTCGCGCCCCTCGGCGTGAACGGAGGACGGGTTGCCGGTCAAATCGGATGCCGCCGCCATGGCTAGCCGCGCCTCGTGGCGAAGTGGCGTGGTGGCGTTCCAATCCAGATAGACCCGATCAGGCATGGAGTACGATATTACCTTGATTTTACACGGCTCGGTCGCGATCCCGCACCTTTGGTCCTCCGATAATCCAATTTCAATCGCTGATTGGGCGCTTTCTCGTAATGAACGCTAACGGCCAGCTAACGCATTGAATGTGTTGCGGGATGTTCAAGAAGCTTGCTTTTGGCCCCTCGCCTCATGCTAGAACGCCGCCACAAGTTCACCCCCGGCGCCGTTGGCGCGCTGACTTCGATGACGCCGATCACCTGTTCTCTGCGAGGCCCGCACTGGTGCAAGCCAGCTCGAGCCGGCACGAAGGCGGAGTCAGCCCCGGCGTTTTCGAGCGAAGTGAAAAACCGGTTCGCGTGTCGCAACGCGTCAAACAAAAAGGAGACGGAGAATCGGTCCGGTCTAGTCGGAGCAGATTCTTTGTGATCATCGATGCCTGAAGTTATCTTCACCGGTCCGGCGGGCCGTCTCGAAGGCCGTTATCACCCGGCCAAGCAAAAGAATGCGCCGATTGCAATGATCCTGCACCCGCATCCGCAGTTTCATGGCACCATGAATCACCAGATCGTCTATCAGTGTTACTACGCTTTCGCGCATCGCGGATTTTCGGTGCTGCGCTTCAATTTCCGCGGCGTGGGCCGCAGCCAGGGCGCGTTCGATCACGGGACAGGTGAACTCTCGGACGCCGCTTCCGCGCTTGACTGGGCGCAAACTATCAATCCCGAAGCGCGCGCCTGCTGGGTCACCGGTTTCTCGTTCGGCGCCTGGATCGGCATGCAGCTTCTGATGCGCCGGCCCGAGGTCGAAGGTTTCATTTCGATCGCACCCCCGGCCAATCTCTACGACTTCTCGTTCCTTGCGCCTTGCCCGTCCTCAGGCCTCATCGTGCACGGCGAAAAGGATGCGGTGGTGCCGCCAAAAGACGTCAATACCCTGGTCGAAAAACTAAAAACTCAAAAGGGTATCGTGATTGATCAGCAGGTAATCCCCGGCGCCAACCACTTCTTCGACGGCAAACTGCAGCCGCTGATGGAGACGGTGACAGCTTATCTCGACATGCGTCTCGCCAACGTCCGCTAGCGCGTTTTCGAGCGAAGTGCAGCCCGGTTCGCGTGAAGAAAACTCGTCAAACAAAAGCCTACAGTCCGGTTCTGATTTACGCAGAACCGGACTTTAGACGGCGGCGCGGGCCTGCAGGCCTGAGAGCCAGGACTTACGGCGGTTGAGGAAGTCGCGTAACAGCGCCGGATAGTCCGCGCTTACCGCCGCGTGCACTGAGGGCCGAACGGCAAGGCTGCTCCGCCAATTCGCCAGCTTCGGCTTGTGCGCGAGAATTCCGAAGTCGCCGATTTCATCGAACACATCGAGATAACGAAAAACCGGACCGAACACGGCATCGACGAGCGAGAACTCGGCGCCGTCGAACCAGGGTAGTACAGCGACGCGGGCCTCGAGCCGCGCGAAACGTGCTTGAAGCTGCGCTGTTTTGGCTTGGAACGCGGGCTCATCCGGGGCTGCATAGAAGCCGGCAATATCGCTGAGTACGGTAGATCCGAATTCGATCCAGGCGCGGTGCTCGGCGCGGCGCAACGGATCGGCCGGATGCAGCGGTTTCGGTGCGGTCTCCTCCAGATATTCCAGGATCACAGCGGATTCAAAAACGGCGGTATCGCCGACAAGCAGCACCGGTGTCTTGCCCAGCGGAGAGATCTGAAGAAACCAGTCCGGCTTGTGGGCTAGATCGATATCAATTCGGTCGAACGCAACGCCCTTTTCAGTTAGCGCGATTACCGCGCGCTGCACATAGGGGCAAAGCTTATGGCTGATCAGTTTCAATGGCCCGGGCATGCGATCAACTCGTATTAGATGCACATGCATGTATTTGCATGCAACTGCATCTAATGTCAAGACGGACCGAGCACGACTTCAGGGACGGGCGATCAGCCCTCCGGTCATCGGCATTGGCACGCCGGTGGTGGCGGGATAGCTCAGCGGCAGCCCTTTCAGTCCTCGAGCGGCCAGGAAACCGAAAGCCTGGGCCTCGATAGCATCGGCCGACCATCCGAGCGCGCCCGCGGCCTCGACGGTGGCCGGCGCTAATCGCTCACGCAGCATACGCATGATCGTTAGATTGCGGGCGCCCCCGCCCGCTACAATCCAGCTCTTCGGTTGCTTCGGCAGCAACGGAACTATCCGGGCGATGCATTCGACTGTGAACGCGCTGAGTGTCGCTGCGCCGTCAGCAGGCGATACGTCATCGAGCTTCAGCGAGGCGAAATGGTTGCGATCGAGCGATTTGGGCGGGGGCGCCGCGAAGAACGGTAGCTTCATCGCGCGAGCAATCCAGGCTGCGTCCGGCGTACCCTGCGCGGCCATCCGACCCTCGCAATCGAATTGCTGGTTCATTGTACAAAACATGAAGTCGTCGAGCAGCGCGTTCCCGGGTCCGGTATCGCAGGCAATCAGGACATCGTTGCCGTCGATATATGTGATGTTCGAAACGCCGCCGATATTAACCACAACGATCGGGCCTTCGCGATCGAGCGACTGGGCCAGCGCGCGATGATAGACCGGAACAAAGGGGGCACCCTGTCCTCCGGCAGCGACATCGGCTGCGCGGAAATCGTGCATCACGGGGACATGTATCGTCTTGGCCAGCGCCGCGGCATCGCCGATCTGCACGGTCAATCTCCGCTCGGGACGGTGAAGCACCGTCTGGCCATGAAAGCCGATTATATCGATGTCATCGTAGCTGATGCGGTTCTGCGCGGTGAACGCTGCTATCGCTTCGGCATGCGCGAGGGTCACCGCGCGTTCAGCCTCTCGCAGGATGCCGGGCCGCGCATCACGTTGCGGAAGACTGACGGCTTCGGTCAAAGCCTGAAGCAGCAGCCCGCGCTCGCTCTCGGTGTATGGCCGGTACGAGGTTGGTCCAAATGCCTGGATCCGTTTGCCGTCGGTCTCGATCATGGCAACGTCGACCCCGTCGAGCGAGGTCCCGCTCATCAGACCGATCGTCGTCAACATCATTGGGAATAGCGCCTTTGACGCCCTGCTTTGCCCCGACGCCCAGCTTGTGCCCAACAAGCACTTCTTATAATGCCACAACGCGGTCGCCGAAGGCAGTGCAATCCAGCTATGGTTCCGGAAATTGCTGCAAATAATGTGAAATAAGAATGATCAGAGCGCCAGAAAATGACAGCATTTAAATCTGATTTTCTAAACGTGCTGCAGGAACGCGGGTTTATTCATCAGGTTTCGGACCCGGAATCGCTGGATGCGCTGGCTGCCAAGCGAGAGCTGGTGGCCTATATCGGCTTCGATTGCACCGCGCCCTCGCTGCATGTCGGGTCGATGGTGCAGATCATGTGCCTTTATTGGCTGCAGCAAACCGGCAACAAGCCGATCGCACTGATGGGGGGCGGAACGACGCGTGTAGGCGACCCCTCCGGCAAGGATGAAACGCGCAAGATCCTTACGATCGACGAAATCGAGCGGAACAAGCGGGGCATCAATCAGGTGTTCTCCCGCTTCCTGCGATTTGGCGACGGCAAGAGCGACGCGGTGATGCCCGACAACGCCGAGTGGCTGACGAAGCTGAACTGGATCGAAATGTTGCGCGATATCGGGCGGCACTTTTCGGTGAATCGCATGTTGGCGATGGATTCGGTCAAGCTACGGCTCGAACGCGATCAGGAAATGAGTTTCATCGAATTCAACTACATGATCCTGCAGGCCTACGATTACGTCGTGCTCAACCAGCGCTACGACTGCCGTTTGCAGATGGGCGGGTCGGACCAATGGGGCAACATCGTCAACGGCATCGATCTCGGGCGCCGCATGGGTACGCCTCAGTTACATGCGCTTACGACACCGCTGATCACGACATCTTCGGGCGAGAAGATGGGCAAGACCGCCAGCGGTGCGGTCTGGCTCAACGCCGATATGAAGAGCCCTTACGAGTACTGGCAATTCTGGCGCAACACCGAAGATGCCGACGTACCGCGGTTTTTGAAACTCTTCACAACCCTGCCGCTGAACGAGATCGCGAAACTCGCCTCGTTGAAAGGCGCGGAGATCAACGAGGCCAAGAAGGCGCTCGCGGATGCCGCAACCGGCCTTTTGCACGGCCCGGAGGCCGCACGTGTCTCAGCCGAAACCGCCCGGCAAACCTTTGAAGAGGGTGCTATCGCCGAAAATCTGCCGACTGTGGAAATTCCGCGTGGCGAACTCGATGCCGGCGCAGGTGTGTTGGCAATGTTTGTCAAAGCCGGTCTCGTCGCCTCTAATGGCGAGGCACGCCGTCAGATCAAGGGCGGAGGGCTGCGCGTCAACGATGTCGCGGTCTCGGACGAAAAGATGGCTTTGACCGCTTCCAACCTTACCGCCGAAGGCGTGATCAAGCTGTCGCTTGGCAGGAAGCGCCATGTCCTGCTCAAGCCTGCATAGGCGCATTCGCTTTTGACACTTGTGAGGAAGCGCGCAAACGCGCTCCCATGGTGGTCATGGACCAAAACGCGCCACGCGAGGACTTGCTGGCAAAACCGCCGAAGCCGGATCGCGCAGCGCTCAACGTGCTCGCGCTGTGCTTTGCTCTATCAGTACTGGGCCGCGGGCTCGGCGAAAGTTTCACGGTCTTCCTGAAACCGATCTCGGCGAGCTTCGGCTGGGACCGTGGTCAGGTCGTGTCAGTGTACTCGCTGATCTGGTTGGCGGGAGGATTGACCGCTCCGCTTGTTGGCCGGCTGTTCGATCGCTCCGGCCCGCGCACGGTGTATTCGCTCGGACTGGCGCTGCTAGGCGGGGCATTCCTGATCGCGGGTCATGCGCGGCAACTCTGGCAACTCCAATTAAGTGTCGGCCTCTGCGTCGGGATCGGCATCGCCTTTATCGGCAACGTTCCCAATTCCATCCTGCTGGGCCGCTGGTTCGGCCCGCGATTACCGACGGCGATGGCGGTCGTTTACTCGGCCACCGGCGCTGGCGTGCTGATCCTGCTGCCGGCGTCGCAGATTCTGATCGACCATTTCGGCTGGCGCGGCGCGTACAAGATTTTCGGGGTTGTTGCACTGTTGCTGTTATTGCCGCTGCGATGTTTGCCGTGGCGGCGCGTATCCAACGGTTCTCCGAACCTCATCAAAAGGGCCGAGGACAAAACCGCCGACGAAGGCTGGACCTTGCCGCGGGCAATACGCCATCATGCATTTTGGGCGCTCTTTTCAACCTTCTTCTTCACTGCAATCGGAATGTATTCGATTTCGGCGCAAATCGTGGCTTTCCTGATCGACGCTGGATTTCCGCCGCTGCAGGCAGCAACCGCTTGGGGCTTTAGCGGCGTGGTGCTGCTGTTCGGCATGCTCGGCGTCTCAACGCTCGACGGCATCATCGGCCGCAGGCCATCGGTGCTGTTGAGCTACGCCGTTTCGATTCTCGGAATCGGGCTGCTCTGGCTGCTGCAGTGGTATCCGAATTTCTGGCTGCTAACGGGATTCGTCATCTGCTTTGGAAGCATGATCGGCTCGCGCGGACCGTTGCTCACCGCAACCGCGATGAAGATTTTTCGCGGCGAGCGGGTCGGAACGATTTATGGGGCGATCTCGATCGGCAGCGGTCTTGGATCGGCGTTCGGCTCGTGGGGCGGCGGCGTGATCCACGACTGGACTCACAGCTACAATTTGCTGATCGCGTTTTCCCTCGTCAGCGTCGTGCTTGGAATGATCCCGTTCCTGACGGTCCCCGCGTTGCGGCGCTAGACGCTATCGCACCATCATCCTCTTCCGTCCGAATTGGTTGGAATGCGACATCCACTCCGGAAGAGGCGCGCCGTCGCGATGTTTTCCGCCGGCACAAGCCGCCGACCACGCGGCAACCGCACCGAGCAGCGTAGCGGCAGCCAGCGAGAACGCGAGGATTATCGTACTACGGCGTGATCGCGCGATGGCTGTCTTGGAATTCGCCAATAGCTGTGTCGACACGCCGCTCCGACTCGGCCGGCGTGAGGCCCGTCGTCGAGGCGACCTGCTGGACGAGATAATTGCGATCGTCGCTGCTTACGCCGGAGTGGCTCGACGAGGTTAGCAATATTCGCCCGGCCTCGGCCCGCTCCGAGCTGATGTCCACGTTGGGCGGTCGTCGGGGAGAGCGAAACAGCCGATCGAGTTCGTAGCTCAAGAGCGGTTCGGCGGCCGTGGCGCTTGCTCTCGGTCCAGGCTGTGACGAGCGATTGAGGGCAGAAGCTCCGATCAGGCCTGCCAGTGCGGCGCCGAGCAGAACGGCCAAGGCCCAAGCTGCGAGACCATGAAGCCCGTCTCGAGTTCTCGACCTCGTCCGTACTCGCATCCACCGACCGTGTGCGCGCCCGGCCCGCGATGTAACCGCCGATCCCGAAGCCGACGATCGCCTGAAGGATCAGATAGATGCCTGAAAGGATAGCCAATGCGGCGGACGCATCGCGCCAGGTGGGAGAGGTCGAACTAACCCCGAGGCCAATGGTGATGGCGAAGGTAAGCAGGATGAAGGAAAATGCAGCCGCCCCAATCGCTCCAGCAAATACAGGCGTCCACTGCAAAAACCTGTTTTGCCCGCTATCGACCGGCGTCACGGTTTCGATGCTCATTGGAGCGCCTTACCGCAAGCCGAACAGCGACAGGATGGCCATGATGACCACGATCAGGCCGACCAGATAAATCAATCCGCTCATGTGACCCTCTCCTCCAGACAACCTGCCCGCGAACTAATCGCACCGGGTCCGGAAGGTTCCTACTTTGGTCGCATCAAACGAAGGTTGGTTGGCACTTGTCAGTTGTTCGGGGGGAACTCGACGGTATTGTTTTGCTTTCCGGTGTTGAACTCGAAAATTTTGCGGAGCACTCCGGGCGCCATGGCCGATATCGGATTCACTCGCAACACCGGACGACCGGGAGTACCAACCACCTCGTAGGTCACCCCGATCAGACCCTCATTGCTGCCGCCACCGAGGAACAGTCCGACGATCGGAATTTGCCCGAACATGTTGTTCAGCCCGTACATGGGAACGAAGGTGCCGCTCATGCGCACCTGGTCATTGAAGTAATCGATGCTGCCTTCAATGGTCGCCCCGACAAGGGGACCTTTCACGACGCCCTCCCGGATTGAGAGCTGTCCATTGTGGCGCGTGAATTCCGCCCGCATCGCCGAAAACGATACGCCGTTCTGAAGTCCGGAAGCGCCACCCGCGGCCACCCGGTCGAGCGCACTTTCCCCCTTCACCGAAAAATCACGAACATTGATCAGGCCTTCCTTGCCGCTTGGGTCGACCGTCGGAGGCTCCATGGCCAGCGACAATACGCCCCCGATCATCTTGGAATAGGTGTCGGTGAAGCGGAAGAACGCGCCGCCGTCATTGGTTTGCAGCGAAATCACCTCGCGACCCTGCCCTTGCCCGCGCCCGCGCAACTCAGCGCTCACCGGCGTATCGCGGCCAAGCTTTCCGGAGAGGCTAAAACCCCTGATGATCCCGCTGCGCCGCACTACTTTGATGTCGGCGCTGCGCAGCGCCTCGCCATTGAACCCGGCGACCGCACCAAGCTTGAGGTCGATATCAAGATCGATATTTCGCGTTTTGCTCTTGTCGGCGTCCTTGCCCGAACTTCCCGACACCGCCGATTTGAGAAAACCGCGACCGTCGAATACGTCTCCGCGCATCGTCACTTTGAGAACGCCATCGGGCCCGCGTTCGGCCTTCAACGAAGACTTGTCCCCGTCCGTTGGCGAGTAGGTCGGGAAGTTCGCATTCATCAGCTCGCCATTCTGATCGACCTCAAGCGATCCCTTGATCGAGACGCCGCCTCCGTCGATCACAATGTCCTCGAACCGGGTCGATTGCTGCTTGGGCACCACATTGAACACCGCGCGGCTCGACTTTCCCGGCACCTTGACCCAACCCGGCAGGATGTTGTCGAGCTTCAAGGCAGTCAGGTCGGCCTCGATCCCCATCCGGCTGTCACGATCCTGGCCGCCGATCTTGCCAATCAGTTTGATCGGTATCGCGCCGCTGACTGCCGGACCGAGATCGAGCCCGAGTTGGGCGCGGCTCGCATCGTCAAGGGTTGCGAGCAATTTAACATCGGCGTCGCCCTCGCTGGGCTTGCGATAGTCCAGCGCGGCGGCTTGCCCGTTGATTTTGACGTCGCCTTTGACTTGATAGCCTTGATTGTTCGCGACGATTTTCAGCGCGTTGGCTTCAAGCTTCTGGTTCATCACCAGCCGATCGGCAGCAAAGCCATTGAGGTCGGCGGTGATGGAGTACGTTGTGTCCGCCTTGCTTATTTCACGCTTGATCGGCAAGGCGAGATTGACGATCCCGGAAACGGTGCCCTTGCTCGAATTTGGATCGACCGGGGTGCCGGAGAATTCACTGAGACGATCGGACGCCAGAATCTCTGCCGCGGCGGGCACCGAGCCGTCAATCCGGAATTTCACTCTGGCCGGCGATGGCTTCGGCGCCATGTCAGGCACCTCAAAAACAACATCTGAAATGTTCAGCTTGCGCCCGGCCGGCGTGTCCGACACCGCTTGCCCGATCGTCACCGTCGCCGACCGACCTGTGACGCGCGCTTTCAGATCGGCATCGCGCACCAGCGGCAACTCGTCCACCGGGCGCAACGCCACGCCGGTGGCGATGATGTTGACCGCAAGGCCATCTTCCGGAATTGGCGGACCCTTACGCGAGAGATTACGAACCGGCGAGTTGAGACCGATGTCGATACGCTGGATGGACCCACGCTCGATCCGTTCGATCACCCATTCGCGAAGCTCGGGAACGATAAGAACCGGCCACATCCGCTTCAGCGCCGAGGCGGACATCGGCGTTCCCGCAAAACCAAGTTGCAGCCTAGGTTCGCGGGAATAGTCGACGCTCCCCGTCCCCGCAATGCCGATCTCGCCGTTGCTGATATCGGCCTGGGTCAGCAGCACGCGTTTCTTATCGGTATCGAACCGCATGGCGATGGCGATACGGTTGAAGATCAACGGCTGCTCTCCGTCGACGCCTGCCAGCACAATGGTGCCTCCGCTCAAGCCGAGCTGCCAATCGGAGACGTTGTCATTGGGCGGCTCGAGGTGCGCGAGCAGCGTGATCCTGTTCGAACCGGAAAGAACCTTGAAGGGCGCCACCAGCACGCGGCGGCCGGAATCCCATTTGAGATTCAACTCCGCGGAGTCCACTGCCATGGGATAGTCGGGCGTATCCGTATCGATGATGTTGCCCGCCCCAGCCGTCACTTTGCCGCGAAAATAGGTCGGCAAGCCATCGCGGCCCAGTTCGCCTTTCAATTCTCCCGAAAGTGGCAGATCCGCAGTGTAAGTGAGATCCTTCAGCCGCAGCGCCAGCAGGATGTTCGATGCCGGCACCTTGTCGGCGCGGATATCGACCGACCGTACGCCATTTTCCGGAGGACCGACCGTGACCCGCAGCGACCAGGGATGCGCGCCTTCTTCACCGAGGCTTAGCGCCACGCCGCCGGCGCTTGGGCGTCGGAGACTGAGACTGATATTTTCGAAATTCCATTTGTTGCCGCGCTGCTGATCGTCGACGATCAGATTGCCGTTTTTCAAACCGATCTCGTTGAGGTTCTGTCCGTCCAGGCCGGTGAGGCTCAGGCTGTCGAGCCAATCGAGACCGGCCAGCAACCCACTTTGCGCTGTATCCGGAGCGCTCGCCACGGGAGCGGATGAGGCAGAGGGCGGCGATGCAGAGCCTTGGCGCGGAAATGTGGGCGGAATCCCCGCCTCTCGTTTCGACGCGACCCCGGTCGCCAACGGCTTGGCAGTATCGCCCGCCGAAACCGTTACATATCCATCCGGCGTAATACGCACCGCGAGTTCTGCATCGACCAGATTGAGACTTTCGGCGCGGAGACGTCCCATCAACAGCGCGCTGCCCGAAAGCCTGACTTCCGCCTTGGGCGCGCTTGCAACGATCGCGTGGTCACGATCTCTAACGATGATGTCGCGAATGCGCACGGCGATGCGTATCCGCCCTGCTCGTTCGATCTGCGTGCCGCCCACCTCGACGGTGTTGCCGTGACCGATATTGTCTTCGATGGCCGCGGCCAGCCACGGCGTCGCCAAATCCAGATTGATCGGCCCCGCGCCGAGGCGCCACCATAGCCCGCCAAAGCACACCATGAAGATCATCGCCAATGCGGCGATGACGATGGCGAGCCGCCTTACCCAGCGCTCTCCGACAAGCCATCCTCGCACTGCCGCGAATAGATCGCCGACGCGATGAAAGCCGGAGCTTGGCCCCGTCAAGAGGCGGCGCGCGCGGTTGCCCCCCGCTTCGTCGCGGTCCTGCTCCCAACCGGCATCTTCCCACTGCGTGGGTTGGACGTCAGTCCGCGGATGCGAGCCTTGGGGCGAGGTATTGCTTGCCATTGCCTCTCAGTGCCGGCGCTCATGGTACGATCGAAAGCCGTCATGGCTTTGCCCGTTGACAAGTAACGAGCGCTGCTGTGCCGGCATCGCTGCCAATCCTCGGTTGATCCTGGTGCCCGTTACCTGCACCTGATGGCGCGATACGGGGCGAACGGGCGGTGCGTCGATTTCCTTGTAACCATACTCCGGGGCCGTCAGACTTGCCCAGCCCGGGTCCGAATCCCTCGTGCCGGACGGGATTCGCGATAGCTCATGATTGATCCGCCGAAAGCGACGAAAGGAAGGCGTATGTCCAAGAAAAGTCCCAACAAATCCCCAACATCGTCTTCCGGCAAGCCCGCCCGTGAGCGATCCGCAGGATCGACCAAAGCAAAAGCTGGGGAAGCTCGCCGGACCGGAGCCAGCAAAGAGGCCCGCAAGGCGAGTTCGAGCGCCTCGAAGGCCGCCTTGAAGCCGTTACGACCCTTGAACCCAACCCCACCCAAGCCAACCGGCGGCTCGAAAACGCCACAACACCTGACCGAGGGCGCTAAAGCGCCCGCCTTTCGTCTGCCGCGCGACGGCGGCGATACTGTTTCGCTCACGGATTTTTCCGGCAAAAAACTCGTGCTGTTTTTTTATCCGCGCGCGGATACACCCGGTTGCACCCGAGAAGCGATCGACTTCACCCGGCTTTCGAGCGCGTTCGCCGAACATGATACCGCGGTGATAGGGATTTCGGCCGATCCTCCGAAGACCCAGGAGGCCTTTAGAAACAAGCACAAGCTCTCGCTTCCCCTGCTGTCGGATGAGCAGCATGAGATGCTGGAGGCCTACGGCGCGTGGGGAGAAAAGTCGATGTACGGCAGGAGTTTCCAAGGCATCCTTCGCACGACTGTTCTGATCGGCGCCGATGCCCGCATTGCCCGGATCTGGCGCAAGGTGAGAGTGGAGGGTCATGCCGAAGAGGTGCTCGCCGCCGCCAGAACCCTCTAGAGGTTGAAGCAATTCGCCGGCGCAAACTCCGCGCTTCGAACTCCGCGCTTCGACCAGAACGGAGGTTTGCTCGACGCCCTGCCAGCTTTCGTTTCATGAAAATTAACTATGAGCGGGTCAAATTGCTTCCGTGAATCTAGCCGTACGGAACTCGCCTCCGGCGGGTGCGGGAGTGCTGATGTCGTACCGTTCCGGTCAAGATTCCGGGTATTCCCAACAACACGCTCGTGCCGCCGCTGACTCGCGTAATCGCCGGCCTGCTGTGGCCGCCGTCGCGCCGTCTTCGCGCATCCAGAACGGCTATACGCTTGTTCACGCTGGCAAACAGGTTCGGTTCGGACCTGTCGTGTTCTGGATTGTCGTCGGCACGGTCGTCGTGCTCGGCCTTTGGTCGGCCGCAACCGCCACGTACTTTGCGTTTCGCGACGACGTTCTGACCCGGCTGATCGCTCGCCAAGCCGAGATGCAATACGCATACGAAGATCGAATTGCGGAGCTGCGTGCCAGGGTGGATCGCACCACCGGCCGCCAATTGCTGGACCAGGAGCAGTTCGACCAAAAACTCGACCAGATTTTGCGCCGCCAGACCGCGCTGGAATCTCGCGCGACTGCGCTCGGCTCTATGCAGGACGTAACAGGATCGATCAGGACGCCATCGCGCGCCGCAGCGAGCGAGCCAGCTTCTTCGGCCACACCGAAACCATCGCCGATCAGCGATACCGTGATATTTGTCGCGCCTCCGGATCGGGAAGCGCGGCTGGAATCACGCGCCCCGCTCATTGCCAGTCCGCAATCACGTCAATTCGCGAAGAACCAAGGCGTGGATAACGTCCTTGTCCGCCTGCAGACCTCCCTTGATCAGATCGAGGGCCGCCAGATGGCAGCGCTTAATGCCGTCCAGGAGAGCATGGAGTCGCGCATGCGGAGAATGCGCGGCGTGTTCACCGATCTTGGCCTCGATGTGGCTGAACTGGAAGCAGCGACACCACGCGCCGCTATGGGCGGCCCGTTCGTTCCGGTCAAACTTGCGCCTGACGCCGGCGTCTTCGAACGACAGCTCTATCGGATGAACGTCACTCGCGCGCAGGTCGATCGGCTGAACAGAACACTGGCGCTGGTGCCCTATCGCAAGCCAGTGATCGGCGAAGTCGAGTTCACCTCGGGCTTCGGCGTGCGCAGCGATCCCTTCCTGGGCCGGCCCGCGATGCATACCGGTCTCGATTTCCGGGCATCGATGGGCGACCCGGTGCGCGTGACCGCTAACGGAAGGGTCGCGTCGTCGGGATGGGCCGGTGGCTACGGCCGCATGGTCGAGATCGACCACGGCAACGGTTTGTCGACCCGCTATGGTCATCTTGTCCGAAATAGACGTCAAGGTAGGCGATGTTGTCAAAATCGGTCAGGTAATCGGAGCGGTAGGCTCGACCGGCCGCTCGACTGGCCCGCATCTGCATTATGAAACCCGCATCGACGGCGAAGCCGTCGACCCCCAGAAATTCCTGCGCGCCGGCGTGCGCCTGAGTGCGGGCTAAGACACGCAATCAATCTTCAATGGCTGGCGTCCTGACCGACCTCACCGGTGATGACGTCGCCAAACAGTTCCCAGGTCTCGCCGTTGAATTTCATCAACTGCATCTGCTCGATCGGAAAGTAGTCGTCCGGCGAGGTGTTGACCATGACGCCCGGCAGCATCAGGTCGGTGTGGAAATCCCTGAGATTGGCCGCCTGCTTCATGACATTCTCGCGGGTGAGATTGTCGCCGCATTGCTTAAGCACCTGCACCATCGCCTGCGCCTGGACGTAGCCGTAGAGGTTATTGGCGTTGGTCTTGTCACCCTCGGGATAATACTTGTCCATGAAAGCCCGCCACGCCTTTACGCCGGGATCATCGTTCCATGTGGGATCGGTGGGATCCTTCAAGTAAGCCGTCGAGATGATATCCTTGGCGTATTGCAGGCCAGCCGGCTTGAGCACGGAAGCCACCGATGTCGCGGTGTTGGCTAAAAAGAATCTCGGCTTCCAGCCGAGCTCGCCGACCTTTCGGATCGCCTGCGCCGAGCCCTTTGGGGCAGCCCAGGAGAAGAACGTGTCCGCTCCCGAATCGTGCAGAGCGACGATCTGTGAGTCGATGCTGGGGTCACTCACCTCATAAGATTTGTCGGCGATGATCATATTCGCCTTGTCGCCCAGCCCGTCGCGCAATCCCTTGACCTGATCCTTGCCGGCGTCGTCGTTTTGCCAGAACACCGCAATCTTGCTGTTGGGAAAGCGGTCCAGAATATATTTGGCGTAGATGCGACCCTCGCTTTGATAGTTTGGCTGAAAGCCCATGGTCCAGGGAAAATTCTTTGGGTCACCCCATTTCGTGGCGCCGGAGGCGACAAAAAGCTGCGGCACTTTCTTGACATTCATGTATTTCTGGATCGCCGAATTGGACGGCGTCCCCAACGACTGGAAAATCAAGAGCACCTCGTCACTCTCGACAAGCTTGCGCGCCTGCTCGATCGCCTTGGGTGGACTGTAGCCGTCGTCATAGGAAATGAAATTGACCTTGCGGCCGTTGATGCCTCCCTCCGCATTGATCATGTTGAAGAAGGCCGCTTCCGTTTTGCCGATCACCCCATAGGAGGAAGCGGGGCCGCTATACGGCATGATATTGCCGATCTTGATCTCGGTATCGCTCGCGCCGGGATCGTATTTCTTTTGGGCGTTGGCCGCCGTCGCGATCAGCCACACGGCAGCGAATGTCATGAACAGGGCAAATCTTCCTGGACCGGCCGGCATCGTTCTCTCCCGCTTCGACTTGTTTTGAGCGAGTTTCGCAAGCCTCGCGCGAGCTGGCAAGCATCCGCTTGTCCTGTCCAGGGACAGCGTTGTGGCGGTCGGCAATATGATCAGCTGGCCAGCAGCAGCCAGTCAGGTCTTCGGTCGGGAGATAAGTTCGACCATGCTGGCTTCGTCCTCGTCGGCGAGGCGAGCCTTGGCCTTTCCATAGGCCGCCACCGCCGCACGGCTGACCGGAACTTCCGGCAACAACTTCTCCGCCAGTTCGACCGCATACACCGCGTCCTTGTGGCGCAACGCCGTCGTGAACGACGGGCCCGAGAAGTCTCGCGCGATCATGCGCTTGGAATGCCTGATCACCTGCGGGCTGGCCACCGCGCCGGTCGCCAATGCCTCTGCAACGAGATCCATATCGAGCCCGGCCTGCTCGGCGATTGCGATCCCTTCGGCGAGGCTCGCGATCTGCACCGCGCCGATCAGATTATTGATCAGTTTGTAAACCGTACCCGCGCCCACCGGGCCGAAGTGGCGGATACTCGTGCTGATCGGCGTTAGGAAAGGCTTGGCGAGGTCGAGATCGCCTGCATCGGCGCCGACAAGCAACGTCAGCTTTCCGGCTGCTGCGGCTTCCGGCAATCCCGTTACCGGACAATCGATATAGATCAGCCCGCGCGCGCGCAGTTCATGGTCGAGCGCGAGCGCGTGCCGGTGCGACACCGTCGAGCACTCAATCGCCAGCGCCCCTCTTTCGGCCGCGACGGCGATCCCATCGCCGCCAAGCCAGACCGCGCGCGAGGCCTCGTCGTCAGCGACCATGGTCACGATCGCTTCCGCGCCCTCGGCTGCGGCTGCCGGCGAATCCGCAAAGCGCGCACCGCGCGCAACCAAATTGTCCGCCTTGCCCTTGCTTCGATTCCACACCGCAACTTCAAAGCCCGCGTCGAGATATCGACCCGCCATGCCATGCCCCATGCGGCCGAGCCCGACGAATGCGATTTTTCTCATAGGCTAATTATTCCACATCCTCGACCGCGCCCGGCACGGTGCCGAACGCACGCTGGGCCAAGGTCGCCGCCATGAACTCGTCCAGGTCGCCATCGAGCACGCCCGAGGTGTCGGAGGTTTGCACGCCCGTGCGCAAATCCTTGACCATTTGATAGGGCTGCAGCACATACGACCTGATCTGATGGCCCCAGCCGATGTCGGTCTTGGCGGCTTGGTCGGCGGCGGCTTGCTCCTCGCGCTTTTTTAGCTCGATCTCATAGAGCCGCGCGCGCAGCATGTCCCATGCCTGGGCGCGGTTCTTGTGTTGCGAACGCCCGGCCTGGCAAACCACCGCAACTCCGGTGGGGATGTGTGTCAACCGTACCGCGAACTCCGTTTTGTTGACGTGCTGCCCGCCTGCCCCGCCCGAGCGCATCGTATCGGTTCGCACGTCCGCTTCCTTGATGTCGATCTTGATGCTGTCATCAACGACCGGAAAGATCGCGACGCTGGAAAACGAGGTATGCCGGCGCGCATTGGAGTCAAAAGGTGAAATTCGCACCAGACGATGCACACCGGCCTCCGTCTTCAACCAGCCGTAAGCGTTGTGACCGCTGATCTGGATGGTCGCGGACTTTATCCCGGCTTCTTCGCCTTGCGTCTCTTCAAGATATTCGATTTTGAAGCCGTGCTTCTCCGCCCAACGCGTGTACATGCGCAGCAGCATCTGGGCCCAGTCCTGGCTTTCAGTGCCTCCCGCACCGGCGTGAACTTCCAGATAGGAATCGAAGCGGTCGGCCTCGCCCGAGAGCAGCGCTTCCAGCTCACGCCGGGCGACTTCCTTTTTCAGGGCCTTCAACGCGTTCTCTGCCTCGGTCACAACGCCGAAATCGTTCTCGGCCTCGCCGAGCTCAATCATTCCAACGTTGTCCTCAAGCTCGCGCTGCACCTTGCCAATGCCGTTGAGCGCATCCTCCAGCGAGGTGCGTTCCTGCATCAACTTCTGCGCCTTCTGGGGGTCGTTCCAGAGATTGGAATCTTCCGCGAGCTTGTTCAGCTCGGCAAGGCGCGCCGTGGACTGATCGACGTCAAAGATGCCTCCTCAGCAGCCCGACTGACTGCTTGATCTCTTCGACTAGACGTTCGACTTCGGCGCGCATGTTATTCTCTGATGTTGCGGAGCAGTCTGGCAAGACAATGCTACGAGGGATGTAGCGGCGGCCGCGGCAAAGCGCAATCGGCTCATGCCGCTGTCAGCGCGTGTTTTCCGATAAGGGGTTGAAGAAACCTGCCGCGTACTCAGGGCACGCAGCCCTAAAGCGTTTGCTCCGCAATCACGCGACAGCGCTAATATAAACCGCCCGTGCCAGGACGCATGATATTGCCGGCGTCAGGCGCCATGCCCTGCGGGATACGGCCGTCGGCATCGGCAACGCCGATAACGGAGTAGTTATCCGGCGGCGCGGTACCCGGCTTGAACGCTTCCAGAATGGTTCTGCCTCCGTCGCCCGGACCGGCGCGCATGCCCGTTTTGGCATCGACGCGGACCAGCTTGATCCCGGCCGGGACCTTGAACGGCGTGGGAGGCTTGTCGGCGAGCGCAAGCTTGAGGAAGTCACGCGCGATCGGCGCGGCCAGATGGCCACCGGTAGCGGCGTTGCCTCTGCCCAGCGTTCGCGGCCTGTCATATCCCATATAGATGCCAACGACGATGTCAGGCGAAAACCCGATGAACCATGCGTCCTTTGCATCGTTGGTCGTGCCGGTCTTGCCCGCGATGGGCTTGCCGACATCCCTCACCGCAATCGCGGTACCGCCCTGCACCACCCCTTCCATCATTGAGGTGATCTGGTAGGCCGTCATCGTGTCCAAAACCTGCTCGCGACGATCGACGAGTTGGGGCTCGGGTTGATTCTTCCAGCCGCCGGGAGCATCGCAGCCTCGGCACTCGCGTCCATCGTGCTTGAAGATTGTATGGCCCCAACGGTCCTGAATGCGATCAATCAAGGTCGGCTTCACGCGCCGGCCGCCATTGGCGAACATTGAATAGGCGGTCACCATGCGCATGACGGTGGTCTCGCCGGTGCCGAGCGCATAGGACAGATAATTGGGAAGTTCGTCATAGACGCCGAAACGCTTGGCGTATTCGCCAATCAAGCGGCATTCCGATATCCTGCGCCAGCCGCACCGTCACCGTATTGAGCGACTGCCTCAGCGCGTTGCGCAGCGTGGTCGGGCCAAAGTATTTCCCGGACGAAAAATTCTCCGGACGCCACACCCCGGCGCCGGGCCCCTGATCGATTTCGATGGGCGCATCGACCACGACGGTCGACGGCGTATATCCATTGTCGAGCGCTGAGGAATACACCAGTGGCTTGAACGACGAGCCCGGCTGACGATACGCCTGTGTCGCGCGATTGAACTGGCTTTGGTCAAAGGAGAAGCCGCCGACCATCGCGAGCACGCGACCGGTCCAGGGGTCCATGACCACCATGGCCCCGGAAACCTCCGGCAACTGGCGCAAGCGGAATTGACCTTCGACCGGGTTGCCGTCCTTGATCAGCGGATCGGCATAGATCACGTCGCCGGGCGAAAGCACCTGCGAAACCGTGGTGGCTGTCTTGCCCCGCGCCGGCCCGGCTGTCGCCCTCGCCCACTTGATACCATCCAAGGTGATGAGGCCGGTTTGCCGCTCCTTGCTGATCGCGCCCCCAAGCTCGCGGCCAGGCTGAAAACCGATCCGCGCGGATTGATCGCTGGTTTCCAGCACCACGGCCATTCGCCAAGGCGAGATGTCCGCAAGCGATTTAACATCCGCGAGCTTCACGCCCCAGTCTCCGGAGATATCGAGCTTGCTTAGCGGACCGCGCCACCCCTGCTGTTCGTCGTAATTCACAAGGCCCGCGACCATTGTCTTGCGCGCCATGACCTGAACCTTAGGATCCAGTGTCGTCCGTACGGACAGACCGCCCTCGTACAACTTCTTTTCACCGAAGCGCTCGAAAATGTCGCGGCGGACTTCTTCCGCGAAATACTCACCCGCGAAAATGTGCGCTCCGTTGGTGCGGTTGGTAACGACGAGATTGTCCTTGCGGGCCTTGTCGGCATCGGCCTGCTTGATCCAGCCATTTTCCAGAAGGCGGTCGATGACGTAGTTGCGCCGCTCGATTGCGCGGTCGCGGTTGCGCACGGGATGAAGCGCGGCAGGCGCCTTTGGCAACGCTGCCAGATACGCGGCTTCGGCCACCGTCAATTCGTTGACCGACTTGTCGAAATAAACGAGCGATGCCGCCGCAATGCCGTAGGCGCCGAGGCCCAAATAAATTTCGTTTAGATACAGCTCGAGGATCTTGTCCTTGGAGTAGGCCCGCTCGAGCCTCATCGCCAGCAAGGCCTCCTTGATCTTGCGGGTGAAGGATACCTCATTGGTCAGGAGGAAGTTCTTCGCGACCTGTTGGGTGATCGTGGAGGCGCCCTGTGGGCGGCGGTTAGAGCCGTAGTTCTGCGCATAGACCACCGCGGCCCGCGCCATACCGGAGAAGTCAATTCCGCCATGTTCGTAGAAATTCTTGTCCTCGGCCGCCAAAAACGCGTTGATGACCAGCTTCGGAACGGCCTGGATCGGCAGGTAAAGCCGCCGCTCTTTGGAATATTCGCCCATCAGCGAACCATCGGTGGCATGGACGCGCGTCATGACGGGCGGCTCATAATCCTGGAGCTGCGAATATTCTGGAAGATCCCTGGAGAAATGCCAGATCAGCCCGGCGGCCGCGGCAACACCCACCAGGAACACGACCGTTCCGGCGGCGAACAGAAAACCCAGGAACCGCACAAGCAAGCGCATTATCGAAGACTTCCGTTCCAACCCTTACGCCGTGAGCCGATGGCGCTTTCTCGGGCAAGCATCCCGGCTCAGTGCAGCGTGCCGGTCGATTATTCCTGCCGGCACATCATACGTCGAGCGCAACAAGTTATCAGCGATTCCGAAACACCTCTGCGACGTTTTTAATAAAGCCGTTGCTGTGGCCAAACTAGGGCTTCGGCACATGGGCCGGTTCCGCCAAAGCATCAATTTGGCGGCGACCCGGCTTTCGCGACGCGTTTGGCCAGGAAGCCGTCGATCGCCTGTGCAATCGATCCGACGGTCGTGGACCGCCAGTTCTCGGAAACGAGGTGTTCAAGGTCTTCCTTGTTCGAGACATAACCGAGTTCAATCAGCACGGAAGGTACATCGGGGGCTTTCAGCACCCTGAAACCGGCAGATTTCAGCGGGTGCTTGTGCATCCGAACCGTATTCTTCATCTCGCCCATCAAGACGCGGGCAAACCGGTTGGAAAAAGTGCGCGTTTCACGCTGCGCCAAATCAATCAAAATGTCGGCGACGTCGGTCGGCTCTTCCGTCAGGTTCACACCGCCGATGGCATCTGCCCTGTTCTCGGCTTCGGCCAGCCGCTCCGCCTCTAAGTCGGAGGCCCGATCGGAGAGCGTGTAAATCGTGGCGCCCTGGGCATCGCCTTCATGACGCGGAAGCGCGTCGGCATGGATTGAGACGAACAGCGCCGCCGACGCGTTGCGCGCGATCTTCACGCGATCGTTCAAGGGAATGAATGTGTCGTCCGAACGGGTCATGATGACGCGGTACTTGCCGGTCTTTTCAAGGCGATCGCGCAAAGCCACGCCAAAACCAAGGACCAGGTTCTTCTCGGCTTCGCCGCTGTTGGATTGCGTGCCGTTGTCGACGCCGCCATGACCGGGGTCGATGACGACAACAGGACGCAAATCTGCCGGTGAAGCAGGATTAGGCGGCGCCGTTGCTTCAGCAGCCAAGACGGGTTTGGCTTCCGCCCCCCCAAGTCGGAGCTCCGTGCTTTCATCTGCCGCTGATGATTGCGTGAACGCGGCGCGATCCACTGCTTCAAGTTCCAGAACGAATTGCGACGGTTGGTCATTCGCCGCCTCGAGCACGTAAGATTTCGCGATCTTGACCGGGCCGGTCAGATCGAAAACGATTTGCGAGCCCCCCGGCATGACCATGCCGTATCGGAAGGTTTTGACCAGGCCGCGTCCTGTCGTTCCCGCTCCGGCCGGCAGCTTGAAACTGACCTGGGGAATGTCGACGACTACCCGGTATGGATCGGCAAGGGTAAAGGCGCGAAAAGGCAGGCTCTTGTCGAGATCGAGAACGAAGCGGGTCTGCCTGGCATCTCCGGCGAGACGGGCATCTGACGCGACCGGAACGGTCGGCGCGGCCACAACTGCGGCGGGCTCGGCTTCGGCAACACCAGACAGGGCAACCGGCGAGCATACCAATGCTGCGGCGCACAAGAGCGCATATCGCATTGATACAGATAGAATTGTGCCGCTCACCACCGAATCCGTGCCTTCCGACATGCCTTTACCGCAATAGGGCTACAGGGTTAATTGGCCCTTAGTGAGCCTTCGGTGGATAAAACCAGTGTTCCCGCGGCTTGATGCTTCCCTTGCACGGCAGGGTCAATCCTCGTATGTACGAAGTGCTGACGGCCGATACTCATGGTTGTGTCGCTTCCAGCCTCTCGGTGCAGCGCCGGAACCTTCGAATTGGAGGGCTCCGTCGTCTTTCCACTTCTCCCCTTGCCAGCGCGGCGCGCGGCCAACAAAGGAGGAGTGGTTTCGAGCCCGAGCGGCGTCCGGTCCCCGGTTTTTATGTTTCCCGGGACCGGTTTGAGGGGCGACCTGCCGATATTCGGACCCGGTGGGGTCCGTATGTGAAACTATAGGCCAGCGCTTCGGCGTGACGCCTACCATCAGCAATCAATAAGGCGGCAACTTTGCCGCCCACGTGTTCCAGACGGGCCGACGCTTGATGCGCCAGACTGTGTTGCCGACCAAATCCTGCAAGCAATTCGCCTCGACGCGGAGCCAAGATTCCGCGCGTCGTTTTGTTTTGCATGGATCGTATTCGGCGAGGCGCCCCGGGTTGCGTTTTGGCCTTCCCCTCACCCTCGAATCAGGTGGACCGTCGCGTCACCCGGCGGCGCGACACGCGCTCACGGTAAGATGCGCTCGCCGCCGTCAAGAGTTGCAAAATGCCCAACAAAATGTTGATCGATGCCACCCACCCGGAAGAAACCCGGGTCGTTGTGGTCCGCGGCAATCGCGTCGAAGAATTTGATTTCGAAACCGCCCAGCGCAAACAACTGCGCGGCAACATCTATCTCGCCAAGGTCACGCGGGTAGAGCCGTCACTGCAGGCGGCCTTTATCGAATACGGCGGCAACCGCCACGGCTTCCTCGCCTTCAGCGAAATACATCCCGATTACTACCAAATTCCGGTTGCCGATCGTCAGGCCCTGATCGAGGCGGACGAACGAGCCCATCGCGAAGCCGAGGAAGAAAGCGAAAACCGTGCTAATCATCGCCGCCGGCCGCGCCACCGCAACTCGCGCCGACGAGGCCATGGCGAGCGCGTCCAGAGCGAAGTGGTTGAAGGGGCTCCGGTCGACCCGACGCCGGCCTACGGAGAGCACGATCACCCTCAGGACGCTGAACATCGCGCCGACGAGGACACATGATCATGAAGTTCATGACCATGAAGCGGCTGGCGAGCATTCGCACGATCAGATCATCCGGATCATCATCATGAGGACGCCAGCTATACGGAGACCTCGGAAGACACTCGGTTCGAGAGAATTGAAGCTTCGCCGGCCGACGCGCGTCTTGACAATGTTCAGGACGATCACGAGCGCGTTGACGAAGAACGAGCACAGGAAAACGCCGCTCATGCGGAGGACGTGCTCCCTGCTGAACATGCGGCCGAAGGGCTTCCCGCCGTCTCCGATCACGAGCAAACGGCTTCCCCCGTTGGCGATGATGAGGAAGACGACGACGGCGATGAGGCTGAGGAGGAAGTAGTTGAATTGGTCGGTGGCGACGACGTTTTGGAAGAGGTGCCGGAGCGCGCCTTCCGTCCGCGCCGTCAATACAAGATTTAAGAGGTTATCAAGCGCCGTCAGGTGATGCTGGTGCAGGTCGTCAAGGAAGAGCGCGGCAACAAAGGCGCCGCGCTGACAACCTACCTTTCGCTCGCCGGTCGCTATGCAGTATTGATGCCCAACACCGCGCGCGGCGGCGGCATCAGCCGCAAGATCACCAGTGCGCAGGACCGCTCGCGGCTGAAGGAAGTGGTGCAGGACCTCGACGTCCCGGAAGGCATGGGCATTATCCTGCGCACCGCCGGCGCATCGCGCAGCAAGCCCGAGATCAAGCGGGACTTCGAGTACCTGATCCGCATGTGGGAAACCGTGCGCGACATGACGTTGAAGTCGCAGGCGCCCACTCTCGTTTATGAGGAAGGGTCGCTGATCAAGCGATCGCTGCGCGACCTTTACAACAAGGAAATCGACGACATTCTGGTTGCCGGCGAAGCGGGATATCGCGAAGCGCGCGAATTCATGAAAATGCTGATGCCATCGAATGTCAGCGCGGTTAAGCTCTATCGCGACGGCCAGCCGCTGTTCTCGCGCATGGGCGTGGAAAGCCAGTTGGATGCGATGTTCTCGCCCACCGTGCAGCTGCGCTCCGGTGGCTATATCGTTATCAATCAAACCGAGGCGCTGGTTTCCATTGACGTCAACTCCGGCCGGTCGACCCGCGAACATCACATCGAGGATACCGCGCTAAAAACCAACGTGGAGGCGGCCGAGGAGGTCGCGCGCCAGCTCCGCTTGCGCGATCTCGCCGGCCTGATCGTCATCGATTTCATCGATATGGACGAGAAGCGCAACAACCGCGCGGTGGAACGCAAGCTTAGCGACTGCCTGCGGCAGGACCGCGCGCGTATCCAGGTCGGGCGTATCTCGCATTTCGGTCTTCTCGAGATGTCGCGACAGCGCATCCGCGCCAGCGTGCTGGAAAGTTCGACCGAGCCCTGCCCGCAATGCGGCGGCACCGGTCACGTGCGTTCGGTATCTTCTGTGGCGCTGCAACTGCTGCGCGGCATCGAGGAAATCCTGATGAAGGGCGCCACCCACAATCTCGTGGTGCGTACCCGGACCGACGTTGCTCTCTATGTCCTCAACCACAAGCGCGGACACCTGCGCGATCTCGAAAACGCTTTCAAGGTCACGCTTTCCGTAGTCGCCGACCCGACTGTGAGCGGCGTGCAGTCCTACATCATCGATCGCGGCGAGCAGGTGCATACGCTGGAGGCGGCGAAGGGGCTGCTGGTTACGCAGGCAGCGGCATTCCCGCCGCCCGCGGACGAGCCCTTTGACGAGGAAGAGCCGTTCGAAGTCGAAGCCGAAGTGGAGACCGAAGAGACCGAGGGTCTCACGGACGACCTGCAGACCGGCGAAGCCGGCGAAACCGAACCCGGTTCAGATGGGCAGCGGCGTAAACGGCGCCGGCGGCGGCGCGGACGCGGCGGCGAAGGCCGCGAAAGCTTCGCTGCACCGGAAGGCTTGCCTGCACCGGAAGGGGGCGAGTTTACGCACGCCGACCAGAGCGCGCCTGCCGAGGAAGGCGAATCCGACGAAGGGGAATCCGAGGAGCAGCCGACCTGGCCCGCGCGGATCAAGCAGCCGGCGGGGAAAGGCGGCCCAGGCGTCGCGGACGCCGCGGCGGACGCCGCAGGCGTGGTAACGGCCCCGAGGACGGCCTCGCCGGATCGATCGCGGATGAATTCCAGCCCGCACCAGCTTCGGAAGCCGAAAGCGCAGTTGCCGATTTCGACGGCGCCCCGTCGGAGCCAGCGCCGTCGATCGTTCAGCCCGAACACGTCGCGCAGCCGCCAGTGCATGAACCTGCGGAGCCCCCACAGCCCGAAATGGCTCCCGCAGAAGAAGAGTCCTCGCAAGAATCCGATCGCTTGGCGAGGCGTCGCTCTACCGTGCGCGAGAAGGTGAGCTTCTCGTCCGCGACAGCACCCGAGGCCGTCGCACCCCCTGCTCACAGCGCGACAGAGTCGGCCTCCCCTGCTCCAGCCGATCCGGTGATTGAGTCCGGCGCGAAGGCTCAGCCCCGTCGTGCGGGATGGTGGTCAAGACGCTTCGGCGGCGGCGAATAAGGAACGGGAAACGCGCTAGAATCTATCGGTTCTGATTGAATTAGAACCGGAGTTCGGTTCTTCGTTTGACGCGTTTTCTTCACGCGAACCGGACTCCACTTCGCTCGAAAACGCTGCTAGCCGGTATTCACGGCCGTCTGCAAGTCCGATGGGTCGATTTGCTGATTGAGATTGGCGTGGAGCTTGTCCCGATCGAGTTCGCCCTCCCACCACGACACGAACACCGTGGCGACGCCGTTGCCGGTAATGTTGGTGAGCGCTCGAACCTCGCTCATGAATTTGTCGATCGAGAATACGATCGCCATGCCGGGAACCAATGCGGGATTGACCACGGCAAGCGTCGCAGCGAGCGTGATGAAACCTGCACCGGTGACGCCGCTCGCGCCTTTCGAGGTCAACATGGCGACGATCAAGATCGTCAATTGCTGGCCAAAGGACAGATCGACGCCGAGCGCCTGCGCGATGAACAACGTCGCCAGCGTCATGTAGATGTTGGTGCCGTCGAGATTGAACGAGTAGCCGGTCGGCACGACCAGGCCGACGACCGGTTTCGAACACCCAAGCCGTTCCAGCTTCTCCATCAACTGCGGCAGCGCGCTCTCGGACGAACTCGTCCCCAGCACGATCAGCAACTCATCCTTGATGTAAGCGAGAAACTTGAAGATGTTGAATCCGACAAAGCGCGCGATCAAGCCCAACACCAGCACCACGAACAAGGCGGCCGTCGCATAAAACAGCACGATCAAGCCGATGAGGTTGCCCAGCGCCGCCGGGCCGAACTTGCCGATGGTGTAGGCCATCGCGCCGAAAGCGCCGAGCGGCGCGGCTTTCATTACTATGCCGATAACACCGAAGACAGCATGCGCCGTATCGTCGATGAGATCGCGCAAGCGTTGTGCGCGCTGACCCATCGCCATCAACGAAAAGCCGAACAGTATGGCGAACAGCAGCACCTGCAATACGTCGCCGCGTGCAAGCGCCCCGACCACGCTGTCGGGAATGATATTCAGCACGAAGTCCACTGACTTCTGCGCTTCGGCCTGTTTGACATAGCTCGCAACCGCGCCGGCGTCGGGCTTAGCGGCGAGCCCGTGACCGATCTGGAACAGATTGCCCATGACCAGGCCGAGGATCAGTGCAAACGAGGAAACGATCTCGAAATATACCAGCGCCTTGACGCCGACGCGGCCGACTTTGCTGGCGTCCTGGATATGTGAAATGCCTGAGACGACGGTGCAGAAAATGATCGGCGCGATCAGCATCTTGATCAGCTTGATGAAGCCGTCACCCAGCGCCTTGATCCAGTCGTTGGTTGCGAAACCGGGCCAGAGCCAGCCGACGACGACGCCGAGCAAAATCGCAAGAAGCACCTGAAGATAGAGTATCCTGTACCAGGGTTTCGCCGCCCGCGCAGGTGCCCCGGTTGCGATCGTTGCCGCCATGGCGTCCCCTCCCACCTCAATTTTGTGCGCCCGTTCGACGCTCGGACGGGCGCTTTCGTTCCGCTACAGCCAAGATCAAATCAGTCGGCGGAGTCAAATGGCGCAACAGCGCGCACCATTGATTGTCCTGTCCTACCCGAGCCAGCGCGCCAGTCGCGCAACCGCCTCGCGCATTTCATCGGCAGAACGGGCGTAGCTGAAGCGAACGAAGGTGCGGCCGTGCACCGGATCGAAGTCGATGCCGGGCGTCGCCGCGACGTGCGCCTGCTCCAGCATCTGCTTGGCGAATTCGAAGCTGTCGGAGGTGAAACCGGACACGTCGGCATACAGGTAGAACGCACCGTCAGCCGGCAAAAACTTGTCAAGCCCGGCGCGCGGCAAGCCCTCTATCAGGATGCTGCGGTTTTCCTGATAACCGTGCTTGATGGCTTCCATTTCATCGCGGCCGGCAAACGCGGCCTCGGCGGCGATTTGCGAAAGCGTCGGCACTGAAATGGAGAGATTTTGCTGCAGGCGTTCGATCGGCCGCACCAAGGGCTCCGGCACGACCATCCAACCAACCCGCCATCCCGTCATGCAGAAGTATTTTGAGAAGGAATTGATGACGAGCGCCCGATCTGAGAGCTCAGCGGCGGTGACCGCCGGAAAGGCGTAGTCGAGCCCGTGATAGATCTCGTCGGAAATAAACCGAATACCTGCGTCTTCCGCCGCCGCGATCAGGCCCGAAAGCGCCGCGCGCGACATCATGGTGCCGGTGGGATTGGCCGGGCTCCCGACGAGCACGCCCTTCAACGGGGTTTTGCGATGCACCGCGAGCAAAGCTTCGCCGGTCAGCGCATGCCGCGAATCGCCGGACGTCTCAATCAAGACCGGCTCGCAGCCAAGCGCCTTCAGGATGTGTCGATAGGGCGGATAGCCGGGCACGGTGACCGCGACGCGATCGCCCGGCTCGAACATCGACAAAAAGGCCAGGATGAACCCGCCCGATGATCCCGTCGTGATAACAATGCGCCCGGCATCGACTCTGCAGCCATAGCAATCCAGGTAATGTTGGGCGATACGCTCGCGCAGCGACGGAATCCCGAGCGCCGACGTGTAATCGATCCGTCCATCCACCAGCGCCGCACGCGCTGCCTCGATCGCCGGCTTCGGCGCGGGAGCCGCAGGCTGGCCAACTTCCATGTGGATGACGTGCCCGCCGGCGGCTTCAATGCGAGCGGCCGCCGCCATCACGTCCATCACCATGAACGGCGGAACATCGCTGCGGCCCGAGGCTATCAGCAGTGGTCCGACCCGGTCTCTCAAGGTCGCTTCATTCATCGAAATCTGTTACTCACGGCCGGGTCACGATCCCGGAAACGGGGGCGCTGATGCCCCAGACTAGCCGCATTCGGCGGCTTGTTAGGGCATATCTCGTATCCGGCCCGCCGCCAATCGCTAAGAACCGCTCGATCCTACCAGCATGTTTCCAAGCACGATGCTCCGCAAGCAAACCTCTCGCCTAATAGCCGCCACTGTTTCGGCCGCGCTCGCGCTAGCCCCCGTTTCCCCTGCGATGTCACAGGAGAACAAGGGACCGCCGATCCTGCGCGACACCGAATCCGAACAATTGCTGCGCGAATACGCGCGACCGGTGCTGCGGGCCGCCGGTCTGGAAAAGCAGAACATTCAAATTGTGATCATCAACGACAGCGCGTTCAACGCGTTCGTCGCCGACGGCCGCCGCATTTTCGTGAACTACGGCGCAATCATGCAATCGGAAACGCCGAACCAGTTGATCGGGGTGATGGCGCACGAGACCGGGCACCTTGCCGGCGGTCATCTTGCCAAGCTCCGCGAGCAGCTGGCGCAAGCGCAAACCCAGATGATTATCGCGATGCTGCTTGGCGCGGGGGCACTGGTCGCGGGAGCACGAAGCAACAACCCGAGCAATGGCCTCGCCAATGTCGGCGCTGCCGCCGTGGCAGGGCCCCAGGAAATGATCCGCCGTACGCTGCTGTCGTATCAGCGCCAGCAGGAAGAGAACGCGGACCGCGCAGGCGTCAAGTTTCTGGCCGCGAGCGGCCAGTCCGCCAAAGGCATGTACGAGACCTTCAAGCGTTTCACCAATGACAGCCTGTTCGCGGCAAGAGGCGCGGACCCCTATCTGCAATCCCATCCGATGCCCGCCGACCGCGTCGCAGCGCTTGAGGAGTTGGCGCGTTCGAGCCCCTATTGGGACAAAAAGGATGATCCGGCGCTCCAACTGCGCCACGACATGATGCGTGCCAAGATATCGGCGTTCATGGAGCGCCAGGACACCGTCTATCGGCGCTATCCGCTGTCCAATGATAGCCCCCCGGCGCGCTACGCTCGCGCAATCACCACCTATCTGCACGGCGACCTTCGCAGCGCGCTGGCGCAAATCGACGCCCTGATCCAGGCCCAGCCGTCCAACCCTTATTTCTATGAATTGCGCGGTCAGGCCCTGCTCGAGAGCGGCAAGGCCGCGGATGCCATCCCGCCGCTCCACAAGGCGTTGCAGCTGTCGAATAACGCCCCCCTCATAGAGATGTTACTTGGGCAGGCGCTAGTGGGAACCGATAATAAGGCCCATACCGACGAAGCCATTTCGATACTACGTGCCGCGGTCACGCGGGAGACAGAGGCGCCCCTTGGCTACACTCAGCTCGCCATGGCTTATGGACGGAAGGGAGATTACGCGGAAGCAGATCTGGCATCGGCCCAGGCCGCCTTCCTTCGCGGCGACAACAAGACCGCACGGGAACTTGCTTCGCGCGCGAAAACCCGTTTCGCGATCGGCACACCCGGATGGGTCAGGGCCGACGACATCGTCTCTGCAAAGCCCCTCCCCGGCCAAAAGGGCAACTAGGATTTCGGAAATCAAATGCGATCAATAAGCACTGGCGTAACTCGAACAGATTCATTCGCTCCGACCGACAGCTCCCGGGAAATAAATTCCGGCGAACCCGCTTTTACCCAAAGGATTTAACAATGCCTTCGTTTCGTGTGCTCGCCTCCGCAATCTTCGCGCTTGCCATTCTGGGTGCGCCGGCCGCGTCGGCGCAGAGTTTTTCCGATCCCCAGCGCGGAGAGATCGAGACCATCGTCCGCGCTTACCTGATCGCGCATCCGGAAGTGCTCGAAGAGGCTATGACCGAACTGAGCAAGCGTCAGGCCGCCGCCGAAGCCGAAAAGCATCAGGCCAGCGTCGCGGAGAACGCCAACACCATCTTCAACTCGCCGCGCGGGGTCACTCTTGGCAACAAGGACGGCGACGTCACTTTCGTCGAGTTCTTTGACTACAATTGCGGCTACTGCAAACGAGCGATGGCCGACATGCTGGATTTGATGAAAACCGATCCGAAGTTGAAAGTGGTGCTGAAGGAATTCCCCGTGTTGAGCCAAGGTTCGATCGAAGCAGCCCAGGTTGCCGTCGCTGTGCGAATGCAGGATCCCTCGGGCAAAAAGTATCTCGACTTCCACCAGAAGCTGCTTGGCGGACGCGGACCAGCCGACAAGGCGCGCGCTCTCGCTGTTGCGAAGGACGTCGGGCTCGACATGGCGAAGCTTGAAAAGGATATGACAAGTCCAGAAGCAAGAGCCACCATTGAGGAAAATATGAAGCTTGCGGAAGCCATGGGTATGAACGGCACGCCGAGCTACGTGATCGGCAAGCAGGTGGTAATTGGGGCCGTCGGGCTCGATAATTTAAAAGAGAAAATCGGCGCCGCCCGTTGCGGAAAGGCTACGTGCTAGGCCAAAGGTCGCATCGTCGTTCCGAAAAGGCCGGCTGCCCAGCCGGCCTTTTTATTTAATCGGTTCGGTTCATCGAGCGTTCACAAAACAAAGGTTGGTGGAACCGGAACATCTCGCCATGCGGTTTCGTTGTCGGCGCGGGCATGAAAACACGTGAGGAGAGAATTCAATGAATAATCGCTTAATGGTTTCCGTCGCCGCGATGGCGCTGATCGCCAGCGCTGGCCTGGCCAACGCGCAGGGAACCGGCTCCACTTCTGCAGGTGCACAGGGCGGAGCATCCGCCGGAACGTCATCGACCCGCAGCGCGGAACCGGGCGGATCGTCCGGCATGAAGTCCGAGCAATCCGAAAAATCCTCTGGCGCGGCAACGCAGCAACACGCTCAGGATAGCGCCACCGGCCAAAAATCGAAGAGCATGAGCTCGGAGAACGAAAGCAAGGGCGGCAAGGACATGAAGTCCGAAGGCCGTAATGAGATGAAGGCGGAGGGCCGCGAGGGCCGGAACGAAAGCACGAAGGCTGAAGGCCGCGACCATGACAACATGAAAGCCGAGGGCCGTGAAGGTCGTAAGGACAACATGAAGGCTGAAGGCCGCGAGGGTCGTGACAGCACGAAGGCTGAGGGCCGCGAAGGCCGCGATCACAACATGAAAGCCGAAGGCCGCGAAGGCCGGGACAACATGAAGGCCGAGGGGCGCGAAGGCCGCGACAACATGAAGGCCGAAGGCCGTGAAGGCCGCGACAACATGAAGGCCGAAGGCCGTGAGGGCCGCTCGCAAACGACAACGGGTCAGGCCGGCGCCGGCGCCAAGCTCACGACCGAGCAGCGCACCCGCATCACGAGCGTGATCAGAAATGAGCATGTGGACCGGGTCAACAACGTCGATTTCTCGCTCTCCGTCGGCACCCGCGTTCCGCGCGAGCACATCCATCTGCGCCCGCTCCCGTCGGAAGTCATAACGGTTTATCCGGAATGGCGCGGCTACGAGTTCTTCCTGGTTCGCGACGAGATCGTTGTGGTGGACCCGAGGACGCAGGAAATCGTCGCAGTTCTCGAATCCTAATTCGAGCGAATATTCCGGGCGGGCATCAGTGCCCGCCCCTTTTTTGAGACCGAGTGCTTGATGGCTGCGAGTTGCACTTTGTGGAGAGGACCTTGCCAAAGGAAAACGACCTGGAAGGGACTCAGGATCAGGGCGGCAAGCACGGCGGACAGGCGGGGTTGCCAAAATCACCGCCGCGTCCGGACGCATCCCGGGAAGATGAGGATGAAATTCGAAAGCGCGGGACCACGCGAGGGCCTGGGCGAAAAAGCCATCTAGAGGGTGAATAAACCAGGCTTGGGGGAGCCATGAAAGATTTTTCCGGCGCTGCATTTTCTCCAGAAACGATCGCATTGATGACGTCTGTCTTGGAGTCTTCGCTCGCGACCCTTCCAGAGCCCGTCAGTTCTGCGCATGTCAATTTGCTAGCCGAGTCGATATTGCGCACGGCCAAGTCCGGCGAGCGGGACGCGGTAATACTCCAAAGAATGGCCCTGTTGGAGCTTCAGATCTCGCCGCGTGTTTAGCGGCTGGCGTTGTCCTAATGCTCTTTGGCTAGTCTTACGTCGGTCCACGGCTCATGAAATCCGTTTTGATAGTCGGCGCGGGTATCGCCGGACCAACACTTGCTTATTGGCTGAGAGCAGCCGGCTTCGAACCTACTATCGTTGAGCGCGCTCCAGCGGTGCGCCGCGGCGGCTATGTCATCGACTTCTGGGGACTAGGCTACGACCTAGCAGAACGCATGGGGCTGATCGGCGAGATCAACCGCATTGGTTACCACGTGCAAGAGATGCGGATCGTCAACGATGCCGGGCACCGCGTTGCGGGCTTCGGAACGACTGTCTTCTCCGAACTGACCCATGGACGCTACGTGACGCTCCCACGCAGCGCTCTGTCGCAATTGCTGTTTAGCAAGGTCAAGGACAGCGTCGAAACCATCTTCGGAGATGAGATCGTCACGCTCGAACAGCAGACGGACTGTGTTTGCGTCACTCTAAAACATGGCTCCGAACGTCGCTTTGATCTCGTGATCGGCGCTGACGGCTTGCATTCGTCGGTGCGCAGGCTGACCTTTGGGCCCCAGTCCCAATTCGAAAAGCACTTGGGCTACGCGGTCGCGGCGTTTGAGGCTTCTGGCTATCGGCCGCGCGATGAAAACGTCTATCTCATGTACGGGGAGCCGGGCCGGATGCTCGGGCGGTTCACCCTGCACGAGAATCGCACTCTGTTCCTGTTCGTCTTTGCTGCAAACAGGTCCGAATTGCCGAACACCCTGGCGGCGCAGAAAGCGTTATTGCGCGATCTGTATGGTAGCGGACGCTGGGAATGTGAAGCGATTTTACGCGAGCTGGATAATACTAATGAACTCTATTTCGACAGCGTCAGTCAGATCAGAATGCAACACTGGTCACGTGGCCGCGTCGCGCTGGTCGGAGATGCGGCATACTGTGTTTCGCTGTTGGCCGGGCAAGGCTCGGCATTGGCGATCATCGCGGCCTATGTGCTGGCCGGCGAACTCAGTGCCTCGCGTGGCGGGTATCAGCAGGCGTTTGCAAACTACGAGGCTCGGCTGCGCAGCTATATCGACGCCAAACAGCATGGCGCCGAGCGCTTTGCTCAAGCGTTCGCGCCGAAAACGCGGGCAGGACTCTATTTCCGCAATATTGTCATTTACGCTTTTGCCATTCCGGGCGTCGCAAGGCTTGCGATCGGCAGGGACATTGCCGATCGGATCGAGCTTCCCGATTATCAATGGCCCACGCTGGACCGATCAGCGGCTGACGGATTCCCAGCTTGTCGCGGCGACCTTAATGACGCTGGCTAGGCGCATCCGTTCCTCTCTTGGAACCGCGGCCCTCTCCTAAAGTTCTGCTTGAAGCCCAGCGCTCATTCCGCCATCGCGGCCTTATTTCTTCATGACGATGCTACCGACGTCGAAAAGCAAGTTGATCGTTGGCACTGGCCCGAGCGCCTTTCCGGAGGGGCGGCGGGTGAGTCTGCTCACGCTGTGCGGTCTTGCGGCGGTGATCGGCGTCATGACCGGCATCGGCGCGGTGGTGTTTCGCGGCCTGATCGCCTTCGTGCACAATCTTTCCTACAATGGCAGGCTGAGCTTCGCTTACGACGCCAACATCATGGAAGGCCCGAGCCGGTTCGGCGATTTCGTTCTGCTCTCGCCGATTATCGGAGGGTTGATTGTCGTCTTTCTGGTGAGGCGCTTTGCCCCGGAAGCCAAGGGTCACGGCGTGCCCGAAGTGATGGACGCCATCTTCTACGCGCGCGGCAAGATCCGCGGTACGGTCGCCGTTGTTAAGGCGTTGGCCTCGGCTTTATCGATCGGCACCGGCGCCGCGGTCGGGCGCGAAGGGCCGATCATTCAGATCGGCTCGGCCCTCGGGTCGGCCTTTTCTCAAGCAATCGGGCTTTCGCCCTGGCAGAGAGTGACGTTGTTGTCGGCAGGCGCCGGTGCCGGAATCGCGGCGACGTTCAATACGCCGCTCGGCGGGGTGTTGTTCGCGTTGGAGATTTTGCTGCCCGAAGTCTCAAACCGCACGTTTCTCCCGGTCGTGGTGGCGACCGGCGCGGCGACGACGATCAGCCGAATTCTGATCGGCTTGAACCCGGCATTCACAGTGCCGGAAGTCCAGTTCACGCTGACGAAGTCGTTGGGCCTGGGAGAGGCCGTCACCTTCGTCCTGCTGGGACTGCTGTGCGGAGTAGCAGCGTGGGCATTCATCCGCCTGCTCGTATTCATGGAGGACGGCTTCCCGAAGCTGTCGACCAATGAATATGTGCAGAACATTTTCGGTATGACCATCATCGGACTGATGATGGTGTTGCTCACCCGCGCATTTGGCCATTCGTACATCGACGGAGTTGGCTATTCGGTGATCCAGGAGGTCTTTGACCAGAAGCTGACGGCCGCCGGGCTTCTGGCTCTGTTATTTGTGCTCAAGCTGATCGCGACCACCGTCAGCCTTGGCAGTGGCGCGTCGGGCGGCATTTTCTCGCCCTCGCTGTACATGGGAGCGACACTGGGCGCCTCCTTTGCAACGGTGATGGGAGCTGTGTTTCCGCATTCCGGACTGAGCGCCCCGTCTGCCGCCATCATCGGCATGGCCGCAGTGGTGGGCGCGTGCACCGGCGGCGTCATGACGGCCATCGTGATGGTATTCGAAATGACCCGTGACTACGGGATCATCGTTCCCGTCATCGTTGCCGTTGCGCTTGCCGCCAGTGTGCGGCGCGCCCTTTCGACGGAAACGATCTATACGATCAAATTACGCCACCGCGGCCATCATATCCCTAAGGAAAGGCACACCAATCTTTTCCTGGTCAGGCGAGCGCAGGACATCATGGAGCGGCGCTTTATCGTTGCCGAGGCCGGCACGAGGTTGAAGGAAGCAATGCTTCCCGAGGACATCGACGATCTGCGCGCCATTGTCGTCGGACGGGACGGTCGGATCGTGGGGCTCATACCACCGCGTTCGGGTCTTTGGCTGGAAGCGCGAAGCAATCCAAACGTTCTCATCGAAGGTTATGTGGAATCCCAAATTGTAATTTGCCGGGAGGATGACTTGCTGAGCCTGGTATTTGCCAGATTGAGGCGCCATCGCGCGGGCGCCGCAATCGTCTTTCGAGGTACGGCTCGGCCGCGGTTGAATGACGTCGTCGGGATTATCACCAAGCGTGCGATCGCCGATGAGGTCATCAACAGTTACGAAGATTAATCCGAGGCCGGCCGGAGCCTAGGAACCTGTTGCGATCCTGCGATCATCATCATTTCCGATTTGAGATAAAAGACCGGCTCGACTAAGCTTTTCAGGCAGGCCGATTGCTTCACGGAGCCCCCATGTCCGCGCCCGCTCTGAGCTATGCCCATGGCGCAAGTCCCACGCCTCTGATCGGTGACACGATCGGAGTGCATTTCGATCGCACCGTCGCACGGTACCGGGATCGGCTAGGCCTGGTCGCCCGCCAGCAGGGGGTACGCTGGACGTACCGGGAATTGGCGGAAAAAGTGGACGCCTTCGCCGCCGGTCTGCTCGCGTTGGGACTGGAGCCCGGCGACCGCGTCGCCATCTGGTCACCGAACAATTCGGAATGGGTGGTGACGCAATTCGCGACTGCCAAGGCCGGTCTTGTGCTTGTCAACATCAACCCGGCTTACCGGCTCGCAGAATTGGAGTATGCGCTCAACAAGGTCGGCTGCCGGGTCCTGATCACTGCCACACGTTTCAAGACCAGCGACTACATCGGTATGGTCAACACGCTGGCGCCGGAACTTCAGCGGTCCGAGCCCGGCTCGCTCATTGCCGATAAGCTGCCAGACCTGCGTCTCGTTCTCGAGATCACTGCTGCGCCGTCCCCGGGTGCGATGACCTTTGATGCCGTCTACGCGATGGGCGGAAAGAACGAACGACAACGCCTTGTGGAGTTGGCCCGCACCTTGCAGTTCGACGACGCGATCAACATCCAGTTCACGTCGGGAACTACGGGGCTGCCGAAAGGGGCCACGCTGACCCACCACAATATTCTCAACAACGGTTTCTTTGTCGGCGAGACCATGCATCTCGGGCCAGAGGATAAGGTCTGCATCCCCGTTCCGCTCTATCATTGCTTCGGCATGGTAATCGGCAATCTCGCCTGCGTTACTCATGGCTCGGCGATGGTGCTGCCGGGCGAAGGCTTCGACCCACTGGCGTCTTTGGAGACGGTCGCCGAGGAGCGATGCACCGCGCTGTACGGTGTGCCGACGATGTTCATTGCCGAACTAGAGCACCCCGACTTCAAGCGTTTCGATCTGACGAGCCTGCGTACAGGCATGATGGCTGGCTCTCCCTGCCCCGTCGAAGTCATGCGGCGCTGCATCTCCGAGATGCATCTGAACGAGATTACCATTGGCTACGGCATGACCGAGACGAGTCCGGTGAGCACGCAAACCCGCATCGGCGACAGCCTCGAAAAGCAGGTATCGACCGTCGGGCGCGCGCATCCGCACATTGAGATCAAGATCGTCGACGCCGAGGGGCGCATGGTACCGCGCGGAGCAACCGGCGAATTTTGCACCCGGGGCTATTCAGTCATGCTCGGGTACTGGGACGATCCGGAGCGGACGGCGGAAGCTATCGACAAGAACGGCTGGATGCACACCGGCGACCTCGCCACGATGGACGTCGACGGCTACTGCAACATCGTCGGCCGGATCAAGGATTTGGTGATCCGAGGCGGCGAGAATGTCTATCCGCGCGAGGTGGAGGAGTTCCTGTACCGCCACGCTGCGATCCAGGACGTGCAGGTGTTCGGCGTCCCGGATGCGCGATATGGAGAGGAAATCTGCGCCTGGATCAAAGTTCGCTCCGGCGAGAAGCTGACCGAGCAGGACGTCAAGGCCTTTTGCCACGGCCAGATCGCACACTACAAAGTGCCGCGCCACATCCGTTTCGTCGAGGACTTCCCGATGACTGTGACCGGCAAGGTCCAAAAGTTCATCATGCGCCAGACCATGGCTCAGGAGCTGGGTCAATCCGAAGCGAAGACTGCGTAGGCTGGCCCGCCGCCTCGTCGACTGGATAAGCGCTAGCTCTGCGCGAACTTGATGGTTGAGACGGGCCATTTTCCGTCATGGCCCCTGATGGACACCCTTAGCCCGTGGAACTCGTCGAGCCAGACATTCTCGACCGTTCCGGCCTTTCCATCGGTAAGAACAACGGCTTTGCCGATCAGTCTGGTTTGGGCTTCCTCGAAGGCGCCAAGAATGGTCGCAGCTTGCAACTTTGCTGACGGCATTTGTCTCGTTACTCGAGAAGGCCAAGCCAGGGCATTCGCATCGAAAGGTGCCCAAGTCGTGACCTGATTGAGAGGATGGCGATCAAGATTTGGCAATCGTCCGCATTCATTGCGGCTGCCCCAAGTCGATGTCCATTTCGAACGCGTTCTCGAATTGAACTTTCGGCGCTACAGGGGGAATGAGGGGTCTGTCACTGAACTGACAAAACTCCAGCAATAACGTTCCAATTTTCCGAGTGAGTGTGTGAATTTGCGCACGAATGCTGAAGCCTTCAGCGGCGCGCGCGGATGCAACACTAGCAATCAAAAAATTTGGACGGTCTGACAATTCACAGGACACGCTGTTACCCTTCATGCTGCGATTCGCGGAGTGGCAGCACGTGAACCAACTCAGTCCGACCCATCTGACCTTCCAGAAAAACGTTGAGGACCGCAAATGCCAGCACTGCGGAGCCCAAGCTCAGCTCACCGGCAAAATGCTGGACCCCGTCCGCGGCCGGATCATCCGCATGTTCAAGTGCGAATGCGGCGAACAGACGTGGACGTCTGATCCAAAGTAGCGATGTGTCCGTGCGTCGCGGGCGGCAGCGCAAGCGATATGATCCGCTGCGGCAGACACCATCTCGCCAATCTCTGGAATTCGGTTGCGGCAACGAGGCGCGGGCTGCTCTGTGGCCTTGGTTAATCAGCCTTTTCCACAGGTTCCGCGCTGATTTTGCAAGCAGAACGACGTATTTTCGAGGACTGAGGCCACTGGCCTAGAGACTTCCCCTTGGATCGGTTGTTACCTATAACCGCGCCACCTGCCGCCACGTATCCCGGGATTGGAATGGCCACGAAAACTGCCGAAACGATCTATGTGCTGAACGGCCCCAACCTCAATCTGTTGGGGACCCGTGAGCCCGAAACCTATGGCCATGCGAACCTTGCGGATGTCGAGAAGCTTTGCGCCGATACCGCCGCACAGTTCGGCCTTCGATCCGACTGCCGGCAATCCAACCGCGAAGGCGAATTGATCGAGTTTATCCATGAGGCCCACGCCAGCAAAGCCGCGGGTATCGTCATCAATGCAGGCGGCTACTCGCATACGTCGATCGCGCTGCACGACGCGATTGTGGCGGTGAGAATTCCGACTGTCGAAGTGCATATCAGCAATATTCACGCCCGCGAGAAGTTCCGTCATCATTCGTTCACCGCGATGGCCGCTTTCGCGACGCTTGCGGGCTTCGGCATCGACGGTTACAGGCTGGCGATCAACGGGCTTGCCGCCAAGATCGGCGTCAAAGCAAAAGCCTGACGCATCCGCCCGCCACCAAGCAAAAGAGTTCCGGACCAAATTATGGCGCGCCAGCCAGACGCTAAGACAGAAACGAAATCCTCAAGCGGCGACAGCGCGCTCATTCGCGAGCTCGCGTTGCTGCTCGACGAGACTAGTCTCACCGAGATCGAAATCGAGCGCGCCGGACTTCGGGTGCGGGTCGCGCGCAATATCAGTATCGCGGCGGCGGCGCCGGCAACCGTGCATGCCGCAGCCATCACGCAGATCGCTGCCGGGCCGCCGGCCGCAGGAAGGATAGCCGACCTCTCGCAACATCCGGGCGCAGTTCCCTCCCCTATGGTCGGCACCGCCTATTGGTCTCCCGAGCCTGGCGCCAAGCCGTTCATGGAAGTCGGCAGCAAAGTTTCGGTGGGGCAAACGCTGCTGATCATCGAGGCGATGAAAACAATGAACCAAATTCCCTCGCCCCGGGCCGGCACCGTGACGCAAATTCTCGTCGAGGATGGCCAGCCTGTCGAATTCGGCGAACCGCTGGTCATCATCGAATAACGGCGAACGACGGGCGGCCAACGTTGGCGCTACTCGCGTCCAGGAAAATATGTTCGACAAGATACTGATAGCCAATCGCGGCGAGATCGCCTTACGCATCCTGCGGGCATGCAAGGAACTTGGCATTGCGACCGTTGCGGTGCACTCGACGGCCGACGCCGATGCCATGCATGTGCGGCTCGCCGATGAAAGCGTTTGCATCGGCCCTCCGCCGTCGAAAGACAGTTATCTCAATGTCCCGGCGCTGCTCGCGGCTTGCGAGATCACCGGCGCCGATGCGGTGCATCCCGGCTACGGGTTCCTGTCGGAGAACGCCCGGTTTGCCGAGATCCTCGCCGACCACAATTTGCATTTCATCGGGCCGAAGGCCGAACACATTCGCCTGATGGGCGACAAAATCGAAGCCAAGAAAACCGCGAAGAAGCTCGGCATCCCCGTCGTGCCGGGCTCCGACGGCGCGGTGTCGGCCGACAGCGACTCGATGGCGATCGCAAAAGCAATCGGCTTTCCGGTGCTGGTGAAGGCAGCGGCCGGCGGCGGCGGACGCGGCATGAAGGTGGCGCAGACCGCGAACGATCTTGCGCTGGCGCTTTCGACCGCCGCCAACGAAGCCAAGTCTGCGTTCGGCGACGCCTCCGTCTATCTCGAGAAATATCTGCAGAAGCCGCGGCACATCGAAATCCAGGTACTCGGTGACGGTCGAGGCGGCGCGATCCATCTTGGCGAGCGCGACTGCTCGCTGCAGCGCCGCCATCAAAAGGTGTGGGAGGAAGGCCCCTCGCCTGCGCTCGATGCCCCAGCGCGCAAGAAAATCGGACTGACTGTCGCCAAAGCCATGCAGCAGATGAAATACCTCGGCGTCGGCACCGTGGAATTTCTCTACGAGGAAGGCGAGTTTTATTTCATCGAAATGAACACGCGCATTCAGGTCGAGCATCCCGTCACCGAGATGATCACCGACATCGACCTCGTGCTCGAGCAAATCCGTATCGCGGCCGGTGGTGACCTGCCGGTGAAGCAGGATGAAGTGATCATCAACGGCCACTCCATCGAATGTCGCGTCAATGCCGAGAACCCGGTGACCTTCCGCCCGTCACCCGGCAAAATTCAGCAGTATCATCCTCCGGGCGGGCTTGGCGTGCGGATCGATTCCGCCGTCTATCAGGGATACGTGATCCCGCCCTACTACGATTCTCTCGTCGGCAAGCTCATCGTCCACGGCAAGAACTCGCGCCGAGTGCCTGATGCGGCTGCGCCGGGCGCTCGACGAGATGGTGGTGGAGGGCATTGAGACCACACTGCCGCTGTTCAGGGCGTTGGTCCGGGAACCCGCCATCATCGATGGCGACTACCATATCCATTGGCTCGAACAATATCTGGCGGGCCAGCCAGCGAGCTAATCTTCCTTCTCGTCGGAAAATTTCTGCCCACCTTTGGAACCAATCGCCTGCCCGGCGCGTTTTGCGCCGCTAACAGACGTTCCGCCCGGGGGAGCCGAATTTCTTACTTCAGCACGCGAGTTCGTTGTGACTCCTGACGCCGCGCGCCGGCGCGCCATCGGGCAAGTCCTGCTGCTTGCGGCGGGCCTTGTGGTGCTGACCGTCATCAGCGCCGGCTCGGTGCATCTGGTGAACAAGGCCAGGGAAGATGCGCGTTCGGTCGTTCACACCGTCGAAGTGGAAAATCAGATATCGCTGGCATTGTTGGAATTGCGTCGCGCGGAAAGCGCCCAGCGCGGCTATCTCTCGACATTTCGGACCGACTTTCAGGGTGATTTTGAGCGCGCCGCTGCGCAGCTCCCGCCGATATTGAGGCAACTGAGCCAATTGGCCAGCGACAATCCGGTCGAGCAGCGCCTTGTCGGCGAGATGATACCGCTCGCGAACCAGCGCATCGACGAATTCCGCAAGACAATCGAGCTCGCGCGCACGGAGCACACCGAGGACGCCACTCGCATCGTGCGCGAGGGCGCGGGCCGGGACGCAATGAACCGGATCGAAACTCTCGCGGGCCAAATGCATGCCGAGGAGGATCGCCTGTTCGCCTCGCGCACGGCCAATGCCGATCGCAGTCAGACGCTCGCGGCGTCGCTGACGGGCATCGGATCGGGCTTGGTGGTCGTACTGGCCGCCATCTCGCTGTTTTTGGTGCGGCGCTCGGCGAGGGCGCGCGACAAGGCCGAGGAGATGTTGCGCGACAACAACCTCAATCTCGAAGCAACCGTCGATGAACGCACCGCCGATCTGCGCGAAGCGAACAACGAGATCCAGCGCTTCGCCTATATCGTCAGCCACGATCTGCGTGCGCCGCTCGTCAACGTCATGGGTTTCACCAGTGAACTTGAGGAGTTGCGCACCGATGTCTTCAAGCGCATCGCCGCGCTCGCCGGGCCGGCGCATTCGGCCGCTTCCTTGCCCGAGATTACGACCGACAACGCTGCGCCGATCCTCGAAGGCCGCGACAAGCAACTCTCGGAGGAATTCTCCGAAGCGCTTGGTTTCATCAAGTCGTCGATCGCCAAGATGGACCGCCTGATATCGGCCATTCTCAATCTCACCCGCGAGGGAAGGCGTCGATTCGAACCCGTCGAGATCGACGCGCGTGAGCTGCTGGAGGCCATCGTCGGCACGTTTGCGCATCAGGCCGCCCAAGCCAACGCCCGCATCAGCATCGAACCATTGCCGAAGATCGTCAGTGATCGGCTTGCGCTTGAGCAGATCTTCTCAAATCTGATCGACAATGCGTTAAAATACCTGAAGCCCGGCGCTCCCGGCGATATCACCGTGCGCGGCCGTACCAAGCTCGGATTTGCGATCTACGAAGTCGCCGACAACGGCCGCGGCATCGATCCGCGGGACCATCAGCGCATCTTCGACCTGTTCCGTCGCGCGGGAACCCAGGACAAGTCGGGACAAGGCATCGGACTGGCGCACGTCCGCGCTCTGGTGCGGCGGCTGGGCGGCACCATCTCCGTTGCCTCCGAACTTCACCACGGCAGTACCTTCACGATAACTCTTCCAATGAAATGGACAGTGAGAAACGAAGATCAATGAGCGACCCAGTGACGATTATCATGATCGAGGACGACGAGGGCCACGCGCGTCTGATTGAGCGCAATATTCGTCGATCCGGTGTCAACAATGCGATCATACCGTTCAGCAACGGTACAGACGCGATCGCTTACCTGTTCGGCAAGGATGGTAGCGGCCTCGAACGCAAGGGCGATGCTTTGCTGATCCTGCTCGATTTGAACCTTCCTGATATGACCGGCCTCGAGATCTTGCGCCGCGTCAAGGAGAGCCCTTATTTGAAACATGCCCCGGTCGTGGTGCTTACGACGACCGACGATTCCCGCGAGATCAAACGCTGCTACGAGCTCGGCTGTAATGTGTATGTCACCAAGCCCGTGAACTCTGACAGCTTCGCGAACGCCATTCGTCAGCTTGGTTTATTCTTTTCCGTCATTCAGGTACCACCGGCCGCCCGATGATCCCCGCGACACCCACGCTGCTCTATATTGACGATGACGAAACGCTCGCCGGCTGGTCGAGCGTCGACTGACGCGGCTCGGCTTCAGGGTCATTCACGCATCGAGCGGCATACAGGGACTCGATCGGCTTCAACAGGGCGGCATCGACGTCGTCGCGCTCGATCAGTTCATGCCTGGCCTCGACGGCCTGGAGACGCTTGAGCGCATTATCGCTCCCCGAATGCGCCGCCGGTGGTCTTCGTCACGGCGTCGCAGGACTCCAGCATCGCCGTCACCGCGCTGAAAGCCGGGGCCGCCGACTATCTCGTGAAAGATCTCCAGGGCGAATTCATCCCGCTGCTACAGGTCGCGGCCGAAGGCGCGGTGCGGCAGCGAACTGCAAATGGCGCGCGACGAGGCCGAAGCCGAAGTTCACGCTTCGCGCGACCGCTACGCAGCGCTTGCCGCCGAGCGCGAGGTATTGCTTCGTGAGGTCAACCACCGCGTCGGCAACAGTTTGCAGATCATCGCATCGCTGTTGCATCTGCAGGCCAATTCCTCAACCCGGGAAGACGTCAAGGCCGCGCTGACCAACGCCATGGGACGGGTCGTGGCGGTGGCGCAGGTGCATCGGCGTCTCTACACCTCCCATGATCTCAAGTAGCGTTCGCTCAACCAATACCTGGAGGCGTTGCTTGAGGATCTCGGCGTTCCGCCGAAGGCAACAGAATGTCGCGGCTGACGCTCAAGGCGGACCCGGTCGAGACCGACCCCGATCGTGCTGTCGCCATCGGCATCATTGTCAACGAACTGGTGATGAATGCCGTGAAATACGCCTATCCGGACCACGCCGGCCCCATTCACGTCGCGCTTAAGGTTCAAGACGATGATGTTCTGTTGTGGATCTCCGATGACGGGATTGGCATAGGCGCCACAAGCGATCCACGCTCCACCGGGATGGGTCAACGCATCGTCAGCGCCATGGCATCGAAATTGAAGGCGAGCGTCGAGCGCGATCCAGCCCACGCCGGTACGCGGATTCTCGTGCGGTTTCGCCGGACCAAAGCTGAGGAGCCCGCCCGGCCAAGCGCGGCCGCCAGCTAGAGTTTCGTTAGTGTGTACCGATGCCGTCGCCCGGCTTGACCGGGCGATCCAGCCTCTTGGCGAGGCTTGGACTAGCAACCGCAATCACACGATGCCTTGATGCATTGTCCCGTCGCGCGCCAGTCGCCGTTTTGCTATCCTCTGCCCCATGGCATCGCGCGACTCCGCCTCGTTCGAAATCACGCCGGAAGTGCTGCTGCGCGCCTACGCCTGCGGCATTTTCCCAATGGCGGAAACCGCAGATGATCCCACCTTGTTCTGGGTCGAGCCGGAGTTGCGCGGCATCATCCCGCTCGACGGGTTCCGCGTGGCCTCGCGCCTGGCGCGCACGGTGCGCGGCGACAGCTTTACGATCACGGTCGATAAAGCGTTCAAGGCCGTGATCGCCGGCTGCGCCGCGCCGCAGCCGGGCCGCGACGACACCTGGATCAACAAACGTATCCGCGATCTCTACGGGGGACTGCACGAACTCGGCCACTGCCATAGTCTCGAGGTCTGGGCGAACGGCGATCTGGTGGGCGGACTTTACGGGGTCAGTCTCGGCCGCGCTTTTTTTGGCGAAAGCATGTTTCACCGCGCGCGCGACGCCTCCAAAGTCGCACTGGTGCATTTGGTGGCGCGACTGATCGCAGGCGGCTTCGAACTGCTCGACACCCAATACGTGACGGAGCATTTGCGAAGCTTTGGCGCGATCGAAGTGCCGCGGCGGCGCTACACCGCCCTGCTCGACAAGGCGATCGCCGGCACGCCGGCGAACTTCCGCAAGCTGTCGATTGATCGGCCGATCCATGGCGCGGAGGCGCTCGAGATCATCGCCGGGCGACGTTAGGCACTATCGCACCGCATCGCTTACTGGGGTCGCCCGGTCAAGCCGGGCGATCCTGCGCGCGGTAGATCGCCCACTGTGCCGCGAGGTAGCCGCCGTCCTTGCCCGAGTCGGAGTAGCCGACCATCACCTCCAGCCGGAGACCCCGCGCGTTCACGCGCGCCCGGAACCGCGGCTCGGCGAGCAGCTCGCGCACGATCGCCGCGGCGCGGTCGAGGTCGGGGATCGTCTCGAAGAGCGGCACGACCGAGAGCGGCTCGTCGCTCAGCTCGAGCACGCCGAGCACGTCGGCGGCCGACTCCGTGCCGGACACGATCACCGTGTCGAGCGCCGCCGGTCCGTGCCGTGCGCCGGGCCGCGACCGCGGCGTCCGATCGCCTCACGCGCGCGCCCGTCGCGATCGCGCGCGTGAACGCGGAGGTCGAGCTTGGCGACATGGAAGCCGAACAGCTCGACGCGGCGCCGCAGCTCGCCGAGCCGGCCCGCTGCGATGCGCGCGCCGCGGTTCGCCTCCAGGCTGCGCGCCAACACGTCGAGGTCGGCGAGCAGCTCGTCCGGGCCGCGATAGCCGTCGTTGCCGAGCCGCCACCACATGAACGAGAGCTTGCGGCGGTAGGGCTCGACCTCGTTGCGCGGCCCGATCTCCGCCGCGTACTCCGGCAGCTCGCGCTCGTCGCGGGCGATCGAGTCGTCCAGCTCGGCCGAGACGCCGACGAGCGAGCGGTGCATGGCGAGCGCGCCGGCCAGCGCGCGCACCTCCGCGCGGTAGCGCCCGAGCGCGACGCGCGGGCCTGGTCGAGCGCCGCGCGCGATGGTCTCCGGGCCGGTGTTCGGGTTGCCGTCCATGTCGCCGCCGATCCAGCTCCCGAACGAGAGCGGCGGCGCGGCGGCGGGCAGCCGCCGCGGTACTCGCGGCGGCAGGCGCTCCGCGGCGTCCACAGCAGCTCGCTCGAAGAACCACAGCCCGTGCCGGATCTCGTCGGCGACGCGCGGCCGCTCGTGCCGCACCTCGTCGGTCTGCCAGAGGATCGTGATCTGCTCGACCAGCTCCTCCTCGACGCGCGCCCGGCCCGGCACCGTGAGCCGCGGGTCGTCGTAGCCGGCGCGAGCAGCTCGCGCGATCCGGACGTGGGCGAGGAGGAGCGTGCGCCGCGTCGCCTCGGTCGGATGCGCGGTGAGCACGAGCTCGAGCGAGACGCGCGCGAGCCGGCTCGCCAGCTCGACGCGGGGACCCCGGCGAGGCGCTCGAACGCGTCGTCGAGCGACTCGCGCGCGGCCGCGCGCCTCCGCGTGCTGGCGCGCGCCGGCGCAGCCGGTGCTGCTGCTCCGCGATGTTCGCGAGCTGGAAGTAGAGCGCGAACGCCCGTAGCACCGCGGCCTGCCGTCGGGCGGGAGCGCCCGCACGGCGTCGCGAACCGCGTCCAGGTCGCCCGTCTCGCGCGCCTCGCGCGACAGCGCGCGGACGCGTTCCTCCGCGGCGAGGGTCTCCTCGCCCTCCTGGTCGACGACGACCCGGCCGAGCAGCGTGCCGAGCAGCCGCACGTCACGGCGCAGCGGCGCGTCGGCGCGGGGTTCGGCTGGCGGCCCGGTCTCCATCGTCCTGTTCTACATCGCGGGGCGGGGCTCTCGCGAGCCCCGCCCCGTCAGCCTGGCTATGCGAAGAGCATGAAGACGGCCGTGTGGGTGGTGCCGTCGTTCAGGGTGAGCTTGAGCTGCTGGCACGTGCCGGCCCATGCGGCGCTCGTCTGCCAGCCGTACGTGTAGTGGCCCGACGCGACGCCGTAGGAGAGACCCGCCGTCGTGCCCTGAGCCGCCGGCGGACGACCGTGTGCGGCGTCCACGACGGACACGCCACCGTCGTCCACGTGAACGTGCCGATGTTCAGGCCGCGGTTGCCGTTCAGGCCGAACCCGACCTTGATCAGGTCACCCGCGTGGACGAGGTTCAGCTGCTGATCCGACTCGTTCGAGATCGGCTGGAAGAACCCGTTGAACGTGTAGTCGACCGTGTAGTGATGCGTCACCGTCGGTCACGTTCCCGGCCTTGTCCGTGCCGGTCACCGTGAACGTGTGCGACCCGATCGTGCTCGTGTCCAGGTTCGCCCCGTTGGCGACCGTGCCGGCGCACGTGTCCATCCCGGACTCGCCGTCGGTGCACTTGAACTTCGCGGTCACGACCTTGTCCAGCGGGAAGCTGTCGCCCTCCGAGGGGGTCGTGATGTTCACGCTCGGCTTGACGCGCGTCCACCTTGAAGGCGATGAGCTTCGTCGCCTCCAGGCGGCCCGCGTTGTCCGTCGACGCGAACTGGACGAAGTGGTTGCCCGTGGAGAACCCCGAGATCGGGCCGGTGTAGGTCTTCCACACGCCGCCGTCGAGGGCGTAGTCCGTGTGGGCGATCCCGCTGTGCCCGTCGGTGCCCGTCAGCGTGAGCGTCGGCGAGGCGTACCAGCCGTTGTGGATCCCCGGCGTGAGGGTCGCGGTCGTCACCGGCGTGTCGAGGTCGACCTTCAGTACGCGCGAGTCCGAGCCGGTGTTGCCGGCCTGGTCGGTGGCGCGCACGTCGATCTTGTGCCCGTCGCCCCACGGAGGCGGAGGCGGCGGGTACTTGCAGCCCACCGGCGGCTTGCCGGGAATGACGAACCCGCAGACCTGGAACGGCCCGGTGTACGGCAGCCAGTCGCTCTCGCCCTCGAACTGGAGCTCGCGCGACGCGATGCCCGAGGTCGAGTCGGACGCCGTCATGCTCACCGTCGGATTCGTCAGGTACCAGCCGTTGGCGCCGTCCGGCGCCGCCGGCGAGACGGTCATCGTCACCGTCGGGCCGGTCGTGTCGACCGTGAACGTGTACGTCTGCGTCGGCTCGACGTTGCCGGCGTTGTCCGAGGAGTGGAACGTGAACGTGTGCGTGCCGTCCGCGAACCCGGACACCGGCCCGGTGTACGGCTGCGGCGGGCCGCCGTCGAGCGAGTACGTCGTCGAGGCGACCCCCGACGTGCCGTCGGCCACCGCGAGGAACAGCTTCGGCGACGACTTGAACCAGCCGTTCGTCCCGTCCGGCGAGGCCGGCGAGGTGGTCAGCGTCGTCACGGGCGCCGTGGCGTCCCGCTGCACGGTGACCGTGTCCGTCGGCGAGCTGCCGAGCAGGTTGGTCGCCGAGCACGAGCGCGTGAACGTGCCGTCCGTCGTGAAGGTCTCGTCGACGCAGCCCGTCTTCGTCACGGCCGCGCCGCCGTCGTTGACCTGCCACGTGAGGCCGACGTCGCCCGTATACCAGCCGTTCGATCCGGTCGGGCTCGGCGGAGCGAGCGTGTGGCCGACCGTCGGCGCGGTGTCGCCGAACGCCGTGGCGAGCGAGGTGGCGCCGCCGACGACGGGGATCTCGGCCCAGCTCTGGGAGAGGTCCATCGTGAGCTGCGTGCCCGCGGCCGGGCGGATCGACGACTCCTGGTCGCTCGACACGATCATCACGGCGAGCCGGCGGCCGGCCACGGCGACCATGTCCTTGGGCTGGAGGTCGAAGTACATGCGGTAGAAGGTGCCCGGGACGACGTCCTCGGAGACCGATGCGCTGGTCCGGTTCTGCGGGTCGAGCCAGCCGCGCGTCGAGCGCTCCTGGAACGTCGAGTTGCTCGTCAGCGTCCCCGTCGCCGGGTAGTCGACGAGCACCGCGGTGAGGTTCGCGCGCGGCTTGCTGAACGACATCCACAGGCTCACGTGCACGGTGCCGCTGACGCGCACGTTCTGCGTCAGCACCGGGCTCTTGTAGAGGAGCCGCGCGTTGTTCGACGCCGCATTCACGAGCGTGAGCATCGTCGTCGTCGGCGCGTCGGTGATCACCTCGTTCGCCGCGTCGCCGTTGCGGAAGGTGAGCGCGCCTGTCGAGTTGCCCGGCGTCTGGAAGTTCACCTTCGCCACGGACGCGCCCGGATCGGGCCACTCGGCGTACGGAGTCGGGCTGTTCGTCCCGCACGTGACCGAGTTCGTCGGCGTCGTCGTGATGTTGTTGCCGATCCGCGATCCGTTGGCCACCTTCGAGCCGGCGGCCGTGGCCACCGCGGCGGCGAACACGACGTGCGTCGAGTCGGGAACCGCCACGACGGTCGCCGTGGTGTTCGACACGGTCCCCGTCGAGCTCGTCACCTGGACGTTCACCTGGGTGCCGTAGGTGATCTGGCTCGAGTCCGCGACGGTGAGCGTGTTCGTGTTCGACTGGTCGCCGTTGACCGTCGCAGCGCGCGACGGGCAGGCGTTCGTCTCGCGCACGACCCACGCCTTCGGCTCGCTCTCGACGCCGTTCTGCACGCCGTACAGGTACCGCGTGAACCAGCGGTTGATCATCGAGTCCGGCGGCGCGCCGCCGTGGCCGCCCGGTGGAAGTAGAGCTGGTGCGGCACGCCCTGCGCCTTCAGCGCGTCGAGATACTGGCGCATGTTCTTGGTCATCACGTTGAGGTCCATTGTTCGCCGTGCGCGATCAGCGCCGCGGCGTGCACGTTCCGCACGTTCTGCATGGTGTTCGCGGTCGTCCCAGAACGGCGCTGTAGTCGCCGGTGACCCGGTCGATGCCGTTCGTGGTCACGCTGCGGATCACCGCTGGCAGATCGCCCGGTCCGAGCGCGAGTAGACGGCGTCGGCCAGCACGTCGAGGTCCTCGCCCTGGAAGGTGTACGGGCGCCCGCGACCATGCCGTTGGCGCGGTAGTAGTCGTACCAGTCGAGATCGCCGAGATCGGCACGATCGCCTCCAGGCCCGTCGACCCCGGTGGTCGACACCGCCTCCGGCAGCGTGCCGTTGTAGGAGGTGCCCATCATCGCCGACCTTGCCGGTCGTCCAGTCGGCGGTTGACCTGCGTGTCGCCGTCGGCGCTGCGTGAACGCCGGCACGCGGCCGTTGAGCCAGTCGATGACCGCTTTGCCGCCGCGGGTCTCGTTGGGGCCGCCGGAGGTCGGGCAGCCCGTGGAGCAGCCCGGTGCCGGGCGATTCCGCGTGCACCACGGCGAATCCGCGCGGCAGCCACGTCGACTCGTAGATCGTGCTGATCGTCGGGCTCGTGCTCGGTCGCCGCCAGCTCGGCGTCACCGGCCGCGGCGGGCGGCGCTGCCGAGCTCGTGGTCCACCGCCAGTTCTCCGCCGGTCCCGATGCCCGCGTAGTAGGGGCTGTCCTCGAACATCACCGGCGCCCGGAGTGGCAGCTCGGATCCGCGGTCTCGGGCCGGCCGCGTGATGTCGACGTGGACCCGGTCCGGCACGCCGTCGTGGTCGCTGTCGTCCGGCGTCTGCACCCACGCCTCGCCACGCACCCACTGCGACGAGGTCGCCGTGAAGACGTTCTGCGAGAGCCCGTTCGTGAACGTCGGCGTGGCGCATGCGAGCGCCGCCGACGAGCCGGATCCCGCACCGACGAGCGAGAAGACCGCTGCCAGCGCCGCGACCCCTCCGAGTGCCGCGCTCAGCCGCGCGCTGCGCGTCCGGCGCGTCCGTGACTCCACCATCCCTACCCCCTTTTGTGAGCGATCGCCTGCCGCCTGCCGCACTCCCCTGCGAGACAGCGGTCAGGCGATCCTCCGGGACCGGTGTCCAGGAGTCAAGCGGTCTGCCCATCGAGTTGCCCTGGACGGCCTTGGCGCGAGGCACCTGTGCCGGTACTGTCGAGAGCGCACCACCTGAATGGCCGGGACACATCAGTCAGCGCAGGCCCGCGGCGCCGACGAGGTCGACGCAAGGGCTCGCGCGCGCCGGGACACGCCGACGGCGCTGGCCGCGGCCCCGGAGCTGCTCGCGTCCGCGCTCTCCCGTTCGGACGCGGCGAGCCGCGAGGACATCGTCGCGCGGCTCCAGGCGGCCGGCGGCAACCAGGAGGTGGGCCGTCTGCTCGGGTCCGGGACGACGCGCACCGAGGTCGTCCGCCACCCGTTCACGGCCACGATCCGCTCGGACGGGCCGCCCGAGGCGGGCAAGGACGCGCACGAGACCGAGGCGCTCATCGACAAGGCCGGCTCCGCGGAGACGAAGGGCGTTCCGGGCGCAGCGCCCGCGGCGACCGGCAGCAAGGCCCAGACCGGCAGCGAGGCGCCGGCTCGAAGCGGCGGTGGGACGGAGACACCCGGCGCGGCCCAGACGACCGGGCCGCCGCAGCCGCTCCCGGACATCCATCTGCCGGCTCTCGACCAGCTCGAGCGGTGCGACCAGCTCGCGGCGGCGCTCGGCTACAGCGGGTCGATCGCCAAGGGCGGCGCCCAGCCGCCGGGGTTCGGCGTCACGCGGTCGTTCAGCTCGAGCCTGACGAACATCACCTTCGCGAGCGGGCCGGGCGTCTACGTCATCACGGCCACGCTCGAGCACCCGATCACGTACCAGGTGCGCTCGGGCACCGGCCCCCAGGGCCAGACGGACGTCGGCTCCGACACCGACGCCGCGATCACGGCCGCGAACTACGCCTCGGTGGCCGCCGACCTGACGCCGAACATGAGCGACCTGAACGGCCGGCCGCCGCGCTCGTCCTACTGGTCGGAGGATCTGACCAACAAGCACGAGCTCGTGCACGCGAACGACGACAAGGGCAACGGCCCGCTCGCCATGGTGCAGGTCATGGCCTGGCTGAACACCCAGACCGTGTCGGGTCTCTGGGATCTCATGTCCACTCTCAACCAGATCCCCGGGCGCTTCGCCGCCAACCTCCTCGCCGCACTCTCGACCGTCGACGGCGAGAAGCACGCCTACGGCGACGGCGCGTCCAGTTACAAGGCCCGCGCCGACTCGATCTCCGCCAAGGGCGCGAAGGGCGACTACCACTGAGACCCGTCTCGCTGGAAGGTCTCGTCGTGCCCCGTCGGCCGGCCGGGGTTGCTCCCGCGGAGGGCGGCGACCACGACGCGCGCGCCCTGCTCGACGCGAACGACCTCGGGTCGGACCCCGTCGAGCTGCTCGGGTGCGACGTGGGGATCGTGCAGGCCGCAGCCGCGCGGACGCTCGGCGCGAACGGAGCCCGGGAGGCGATCGAGCCGCTGCGCCGCCTGGCGCGCGACCGCTCCGCAGAGGAGGTCGCGCGCGTCCAGGCGGGGCTCGCGCTCGCGCGGCTCGGCGACGACGAGGGGGCGGATGTCCTCCGCGAGCTGATCCGCCTCGACCCGGAGACCGGCCCGGCCGCGCTCGAGGCTGCGGGCGCCCTCGCGCAGCTCGGCGACCCGTCCGGGTTCGGCGTCGTGCGGCAAGCACTCGACAGCCCGAACCGCCTCACGGCGATGGTCGCCGCGAAGCAGCTCTGGGCGTTCGCCGGGCTCGGAGTGGACCTGCGCGAGGCGTACGAGCGTGCGCTGGCCCGAGAGCCGCAGGTGGCGGGCGAGGCCCGGGCTCAGCTGGCGATGCCGACCGGGCAGGACACGCCGGTGCCGCCGAGCCCGCAGTAGCCGCCCGGGTTCTTCGCGAGGTACTGCTGGTGGTAGTCCTCGGCGTAGTAGAACGGGCCGGCGGGCGCGATCTCGGTGGTGATCTCGCCGTAGCCGGCGCGGCTCAGCTCGGCCGGAAGGCGTCGCGCGAGCGCTCGGCCGCCGCCCGCTGCGGCGTCGTCGCGTAGTAGATCGCCGAGCGGTACTGGGTGCCGACGTCGTTGCCCTGGCGCATGCCCTGCGTCGGGTCGTGGCTCTCCCAGAACAGCCGCAGGATCTCCTCGTAGCGATCACCGTCGGGTCGAAGACGACGAGCACGGCCTCGGTGTGGCCGGTCCTGCCGGAGCACACCTCCTCGTAGGTCGGGTTCGGCGTGTAGCCGCCGGCGTAGCCGACCGCCGTCGTGTAGACGCCGGGCGCCTGCCAGAACACCCGCTCGGCGCCCCAGAAGCAGCCCATGCCGACGACCGCGGTCTCGAAGCCGTCGGGGAACGGCGGGCGGAGCGGCGTGCCGAGCACCTCGTGGCGCTCCGGCACCTCCATCTCGGTGTCCCGGCCGGGGAGCGCCGCGCCGGGCTCCGGAACGCGCAATCCGAGGTTGGGGAAGAGACGCACGGTCAAAGCTTAGTGACCGAACGCGGGCTCGCGCCGCTCTACGGAATTCGCGGCGACCAGAGCGCGGACATGACGCCCGCGGCGATGAGCAGCAGGGCGGCGAGGCCGATGAAGATCGAGGTCGCCTCGGTCGTGGAGCGCGTGCGGCCCAGCTTCGAGCCGAGCTTCTGGTAGGCGGCCTTCACGATGCTCGCGTTCGTCGCGTCCACGAACTGGCCGCCGGTGGCGTTCGCGATGGCGTGCAGCGTGGCGGGATCGGGCGGGACGGGCCGGGGCTGGCCGCCGTAGAACCCGCCGGGGCCGTAGCTCCCTGGGCAGGCCGGCAGCGTGCCGTGCGGCGTGCCGAGCGCGACGGTGTAGACGGGGATCCCGGCGTCCTTGGCGCGCTGGGCGCCCTCCAGCGGGGCGAGCAGACCGCGGTTCTGCGAGCCGTCGGAGAGGAACAGGATCGAGACCAGGCCCTTCGTCGGCGACGGCGACTGCACCGCGGCGAGCGGGCTCTCCACGGAGGCGCGGCCGAGGTCGACCGCCGCGGCGATGGCGTCGCCGATCGCCGTGCCGCCGTAGCCCGAGAAGCTGCCGAGCGCGTCGACCGAGCTGAGCAGGTCATCGCGGTTCGTCGACGGCGCGGCCGCCACGTCGGCCTCGCCGGAGAACGCGATGAGCCCGAGCTTCACGTTCTTCGGGACGCGCTTCACGAACTGGCGTACGGCGGCCTGCGCCGCGCCGAGCCGTGTGGGCGCGACGTCCGTGGCCTGCATCGAGCCGGAGACGTCGATGACGAGGATCACCGTCGCCTTGCTCTTCGTCACCGTCGTCGTGCGGCGCGGCCGGGCCACGGCCACGCACAGCGAGGCGAGCGCGAGCAGGAAGATCGCCATCGGGACGTAGCGGCGCCACTGCCGGCTCTTGCCGGCGACGGCGGCCAGCACCGAGAGGTTCGTGAACGCAACCGCGTACTTCATCCGGCGCCGCTCGGCGAGCTGGAACAGGACGAACGTCAGCGGCACGACGAGCAGGGTCAGGAGCATCCACGGGCTGGAGAAGCTCATGGCACGACCGCGCAGACCGCGACGGTCTGGACGACCGGGAGCGAAGACAGCGCGGCATCCGCCACGCGGGCGGTCGCCACGGCGCGGCGGCCGTGCAGACCGACACGGACCGTGCGAGCGGTACCGACCGTCCGGGCGAGCGGCGGCGCCGACCCGCCGAAGGCGATCGAGCTGAAGGCGGAGACGAGGCGCTGCTTCCTCGTGCACGACGCCGTCACGAGCCGCGTCCCCGGGAGGAGGATGGCGTTGACGATGTGGCGCACGACCGGCTTGCCGATCCTGTACGTGACCGCCGTCTGGATGCGGCCGCCGCCGCCCGAGCCGGGGACGCAGCCGAGGTGCGGCCGGAACGAGGGGTTGCGCTTGCCGGAGCCGGCGTAGAGCGCGGTGAACACCGCGTCGCGCTCGTCGAGATCCCGGGGTTCAGCGGGGCTGCCGAGCCGCGCCGCGAAGGTGACGTCGATCGCGCGGTCGCTGAGCTCCGCGTCGAGGCCGCCGACCGTGTAGCCCTTCGGGCAGGTGAGGTCGTGCCGGACCGGCTGCCGGAGTGGGCCGAGCCCGCCCGGCACGACGACCCAGGGACCGGCCACCTTGACGCACACCTTCAGGCCCTTGCACTCCTGCGTCTTCACGGCCGGCGCAGCTCCCGCCGTGAGGGCCGTTCCCGCAGCGACGATCACGACCGGCACGGCGAGGAGGACGAGCCAGCGCC
>CAVXRI010000015.1:0-11795 GCA_963764155.1 uncultured Alphaproteobacteria bacterium | reverse complement strand
CTTCGCGCCAGGCAGGCACAAAGACGAAAAGCTGGTGATCGCGCTCCACGACGCCGGTCGCACCATGGAGCAAGCCGCCAAGGAAGCAGGCGTTGGCGTCCGGCAGGCGCGACACATCATCGAACGCGAGACAGCTATCCGCAAAGCCGTAAAGAAAGCCTTGCGAGAGGCGCTGCTGCTGACTGAGCCGCTGTCCGCCAGTGCAGAGCAGCGCGTTACTGCGGCGGTCAACAGAAAGCTCCGCGAGCTAGAAGCCAAGCACGAGCTGCGGATGCAGGAACGCTACCGCGAGGCACTTGAGGTGGTGTTGCCGAGCCTACGAGAGCGCGAGGCCAAGGCGGCCCGCATCATGAAAACCTACCGCCGCAAAGGCATGATGGACCGGATGACATACCGGAAAATTCTCGGTTGGCTGCACCCGGATCGTGTGCAGGACCCCTTAGGCAAAAAGCAGCTTGACGAGGTGTTTCGGCTATTCAAAGACCTTGAGCCGGATTTGGTCGAGGAGACGCAAGAGGCGCCAGCAACGGCACTGCCGGCCACCTTTGCCGAACTGATGGAGCGCAAAGCCGAAATAAACGCCGCGCGACGCGCTCGCCGCAATACTCACAGAGATCGTCCCGTGAAGCGATAATCTGTCGCCCATCGCCTGCCGAGATGGTCAATTCATTCGGCTACGTAATAACTCGTCGAGCTGGCCTGAACGGCGCTTGCCGCCGATCGCGTCCGTGCGCCTCGCGCGCGGACGGATCCGCAGCGACATAGCTGAGCCGGCCGTTTGGCCGCGCCACGGGACGATTCGGCCGGACCGCCAAGCATCTCTTTTGATTCCACGATCCTGTCCGGCCAGACCAGGGCAGCCGCCGCGCCCTGCACCTCACGAACTGTGCGGGCCTACATCTCGGGATGACGTCACTCTCCCCTGGCCTGCACGGGCGCAGATCAGCGCCAGCGGCCCGGCCCCATCGAGATTCCTGGCCGGGCGCGGACTGGCAAGCCATGAAATGCACGAACTCCTCCATCCTTCACATCGCCAAAGACGTCGCGCGCGAGGTCAAACGGGAGCTGGTCGATCCGGCGCTTGAAGGGGGCGAGCGCCCCAGATGACCATCAGCAACGCCCCCAGCAAGTTCATTGAATCCATCACGGAGCCCGCGCGGCATTTTGCGCTGCTCTATGCTCATACGCCCGATGCAAGGGCCAAGGCGAACCTAGACGACTACGTCGGTCGTATCGAGCCGGCTGTCGAGGCCATCGGCGGCGACAGAGCGACAATCATACTGAACGCATTCCGCGGCGCCGTTATGGGTCGCAAGCGCGAGATCGAAGGCAACCGACCTTCATCCGGGTCGCTGCACTGACATACCTATGCAGACAAAGTGTCGGCTGGTCAGCAGGCCAGATCGGCTAACCACCACTTTGTTTTACGCACCATTAGAACTTTACAGGAACGATGTTTCTTATATGATCGAAAATCAGGGGAGAGGACCGCGGACACTGTGGACCAGTTGTCGTTTACGTACTCGCACACAGACTTTGAACTTCGTCGGAAACTTGAAAGCATCCGGCGGCTGGTGGGAGCTGCCGCCAATCTTGACCGATGTATTGCGCCAGGTTCAGCCAACGGATGTAGCCCCTCAAGAGCGGCAAAATGCAGCTGCAGGATCGTGTTCGCCCTCAATTTGAATGGTCGATCACGGTCCTTCACGTAGCTGCGGATAATCTCGAGGGCGAGATCGAATCGGCGGATGCCATTTTCGGCTTCGCGTCGCGCTATTTCGTCGGGATCACTGAGGAGCGGCGCTGTGTCAGCAACACTATGCCGATCCTCCGTCAAAACGGGCTATCGCTTCGACGATTGATGGAGCTTGATGTCCAGCTCGGCGACCATATCGCGCGTGATGCGCTCGTTCTAACGGGTGAGTATTGCCGTAGGCAAAGCTCCGCCACTCCCCGAGTTGATCGGGGGTCATCTCAATTTTACGAGCCCGCTCAACTAGTTCCTTTAGGTCGTTTGTCATCGAGCCGGCGAAATCACCAAGCCTAACAACCAACTTTTGCATTGACTAGCGAATGCACCGGTTTCGCCGGTTCCCGGTGCATAACGGAACGTTTGGCGCTGCGAAGTATTCACCGCCTATCGCCCGATGGGCGCGCCGGCCCGGTGCATGAACACTGAGCCGACGCTAACTTCGAACGTGGAGTGACCCACATGGTCAAAGCTAACAGGGAACCTAGCACAGATCCCGACGCCACGCTTGTAGCGATGGTCCGGTCCCATGATGACCTATGGGCCCGAAAGGGGTCGCCTGGCCAAAATTGACGAGGACGACTTGCGCATTGATCGAATGTCCTCCGCTTGCGGCGATCTGGAACGGAGGATAGTCGCGACACGCGCCTTCACCGCCAATGGCCTCGCCGGCAAGCGCCGTATTGTCGAGCGCGCGAACTGGCGTCATGGGATGACCTCGGGCTTCTCGCGACCATCTTTGCGCTCGACGCCGAGCGAGTTGGCGCCTTGAGCTAACCGAGAATTCCTCGACCAGGAAGAGCGGCCCCGCTTCGGCGGGCCCTTTCGGCATCTTAGCGGCCGCCGCCAGTATGAGGAATCCTGCTCGCCGCGGCGATCGCGCTGGCGGCGTTGGCTCGATTTGCTGGCACATGCAACCCGGGTAGTGTTCATCGCCGGTCAGACCTCCGTGATTAGCACGAGCGATGCTTTGCCTGCAGATTGAAGAAATCCGGCGAACTGCTCTAAGGAGTTCTGAATAATGAACCGGGCACCAGGTCCAAAGACGACCATGCGACTGCCGTCTGATGTTGTCGAATATCTGCAGCAGAACGCGCAATTCCGCATTACGAGCATGACGGCCGAAATGGTCACAGTCGTCCGTGAACGGATGGCGCAGGATCGCCATCCAGCACCACAGAATACGGTATCGACAGATGAATGAGTTTGGTCAGAAGGGCGTCGTCCCACTAGCTCAGCGCTTCTCGCTGTCGCCTGAAGAAGCCAGCGCCCTCACCGGCATCGGCCTCACATCAATTCGCGAGGCGATCAAGAAAGGCGGACGAAGGCGCGCAAGTTCGGGACCCGCACGATCATCCTGCCTGAAGATGTGAGAGAGTGGCTGCAGGCGCTCCCGGAGACAAGTGGTAGGAAAATGGTAGGATGAATTCGACTGCGACCCCAGAACCCGCGTTGTTAAAGGGGCTTCAGCGAATGCCGTCACGGATCATGTATCCAGCGCCGCGAATGGTATGCAGCAGTGGCCGTTCGAAGCCCTTGTCGATCTTGGAACGCAAGCGCGAAATATGCACGTCGATCACGTTGGTCTGCGGATCGAAGTGATAATCCCAGACGTTTTCCAGAAGCATGGTGCGCGTGACCACCTGCCCCGCGTGCTTCATGAGATATTCCAGCAGCCGGAACTCGCGTGGCTGCAACGTGAGTTCGTCCTTGCCGCGCGCGACGCGATGCGAGAGACGGTCGAGCTCGAGATCGCCGACGCGGTAGGTGGTTTCTTCCGCCGGGCCACCGTGACGGCGCGATAACACTTCGACGCGCGCCAGCAGTTCGGCAAATGAATAGGGTTTCGGCAGGTAATCGTCGCCACCGGCCCGAAGTCCCTTGATGCGGTCGTCCACCTGTCCGAGTGCCGACAGGATCAGGACCGGCGTCCGGTTGCCTTTATCGCGTAGCGCGCCGATCAGGGACAGACCATCGCGTTTCGGAAGCATCCGGTCGACCACCAGGACGTCATAGTCGCCGCTTTCGGCCTGCGCCAAGCCCTCTTCGCCGTCGCCGGCCAGATCGGCGATGTAGCCGACTTCACGAAAGGCCTTGACCAGATAATCGGCGGACTCGCGGTCGTCTTCAATAATCAACAGGCGCATTTGCGGGTCGGTCGGGGTCAAAGAGTTGGCTTCCATCACCATGGCGCGGTCGGCACCTTCATGCAAGGCGACCCGTCGAATGTCGCTGAACTAAAAAAGTGGGCGGTGAAGCTGGGGGACCTCACCGCCCTTTTGACCTTCCGACGGAGGGGGGCGTATTCCACCGGAAGGTAGCGGGAGGGAGCGGGCTTAAATGCCCGCCCCCTGAAAAGGGCCGTCGGCGGGGGGCGCATGCCGGCGACACCTTCCATTTCGTAAGGACGTCAGCCCTTTGCAAGGGGCACAGCCACGAAACGCGACGCACCGCCGCTCTTGACGCGCATCAAAACGCTGTTCTTGTTGTCGGCTCGCGCGCTGTTGATCGCGTCGCGCACATCGCCGGCACTAGCTACGGTCTTGCCGCCAACTTCGAGGATAACGTCGCCTTCCTTGAAGCCGCGATCGGCCGCGGCACTCTTCGGATCGACCTCGGTGACCACGACGCCTTCCTTGCCTGCGCCGCCAACGGTGTTAGCGGGCGCAACCGTGAGACCGAGCTTCGGAACATCGGCGCCGCGAGGACCGGCGTTGCCGCCATTGCCGTTGTTATCGTTATCCGCCTTTGCCTCCTGAGCGTTCGGCAATTGGCCCAAGGTGAGGTTGACGACCTTGTCTTGGCCCTTGTGCAGAACATCGAGCTTCACGCCAGTGCCGGGCGGGAAACCGCCGATGGTTCGCGCGAGCTCGCGGGCATCCTTGACCGGCTCGCCGTTGACGGCCGTGATCACGTCGCCGGATTCAATGCCGGCCTTGGCCGCCGGACCGCTGGCCTGGGGTTCGGCAACGAGCGCACCTTCCGCCTTCTTCAGGCCGAGGCTGTCGGCAATGTCAGGCGTGACGGGTTGGATCTGGACACCGATCCAGCCGCGGCTGACCGAGCCCTTGTCCTTGAGCTGGGCAACGATGTTCTTCACGGTCGCTGCCGGAATCGAGAACGCGATGCCGACACTGCCGCCCGAGGGCGAATAGATCGCGGTATTGACGCCCATCACTTCGCCTTCCGTGTTGAACGCCGGGCCACCGGAGTTGCCCTTGTTCACGGGAGCATCGATCTGGATGAAATCGTCATACGGACCATTGCCGATGTCGCGGCCGCTGGCCGAAACGATACCGGCAGTGACAGTTCCGCCAAGCCCGAACGGATTTCCAACTGCAAGCACCCAGTCACCGATTCGCGGCTTTCCATCTGAGAGCTTGGCGAACGGGAAGTTCGATCCGCCCTCGACCTTGATCAAGGCAACATCGGTCCGGGGATCCGTGCCTATCACCTTCGCGGTATAGGTCTTGGCATCATCGGTCGTGACCTCGACTTTGCTGGCGCCGTCAACCACGTGATTGTTGGTGACGGCATAGCCATCGGCCGAAATGAAGAAACCCGAGCCTTGGCCCGTGATCACGCGTCCGCGGCCACCGCGCATGCCGGGCGGCGTACCTTCCGGTCCGCCGAAGCGGCGGAAGAAGCGCTCCATCGGAGAGCCGGGCGGGAACGGCGAAGCATCATCGTCGGTATCGTCTTTTGAAACCTTCTCGTTGATGTTGACCTTCACCGAAATCACCGACGGCTTCACCCGCTCGACAATATCGGCAAATCCGACAGGCTTTTCTACCTTCCGAACTTCGTTATTGACCTGCGCATGCGCAGGGCTGGTGAAAACATTGACCGGGCCGCTCGACGGGCCAAAGCCGTACGCAGCGACGCCGAGACCGGCCGCCACCGAAGCCATCAGCGCAAACTTGCGTGCGGCGAATAGCGGACTGCGAGACTGGTTGTGTGATCGAAGTGGTGTGAGATCGTTGGGACGGTCGTTCATGAAAGTTCTCCAGAGCCTGAATTGATGGTGGAAGTTGAATGCCTGTGCCAGTGAACATGGGGATTTCCGCCTTACGGTGCGCTGGAGGCGGAGTTAAAGTTTTGTAATAGAACGCGGCACGCCTGCGGCAGTTCACCACAGGATGAAAAAGGGCGCGGCCATGCGGTCGACTTGTTGGCCTGGAGTTACTCGTTGCTAGGCGCCGGTTCCGTGTCCATCAACCGCCGGATTTGTGCTTCTTCTTCGGCGGTCAATGCAACCAGCGATGGATGATGCGCGGCAGCGCGCTTCGAGCGCCGCCGATGGTGCATCCATAACGCCAGGCCGCCGCCGGTGAGGACGAGCGGCGACAACAACCAGAGCAACACGGTCTCCGGTTCCAAACGAGGCTTCAGCAGCACAAATTGACCATAGCGCGCTACCAGAAAATCGATCACCTGGCTGTCGGTGTCGCCCGCCCCGATCCGCTCGCGCACGAGCAGCCGCAAGTCGCGCGCCAGCGGCGCTTCGGAATCATCGATCGATTGATTTTGGCATACCATACATCGCAGTTCGCGCGATAATTCCCGCGCGCGCGCTTCCTTTCCGGGATCGGGCATGATCTCGTCAGGTTGAACGGCAAAAGCCGACGATGATCCCAAAACGGCTATGCAGAATAACGCCGCGAGAACCTGTCGCATCGCTTACTCCGCCGCCTGGAAACCGCTCACCGGTTCGGCTTGCTTCCGGGCAGGCTTCGGCGCGCCGACGCGCAGCCTTCGATCGGAAAGCGACAGCATGCCGCCAAACGCCATCAGCACCGGGCCGAACCAGATCAGCAGCACGAGCGGCTTGTGATAGATCCGAACCGCGATCGCGCCGTCGGAGGCGATATCGCCGAGCGAGATGTAGAGCTGACTTGCCCCTCGCGTCAGCAGCGCCGCCTCGGTCGTTGACGATCCGCGCGTGGTGAAATTACGCTTCGAAGGGGTCATCACGCTCAATGGTTGTCCGTCCAGGCTAACCGTGAACTGCGCCACCATTTCGCGAAAGTTCGGTCCCTGCCGCTGCGTCAGGCCATCAAGCTTCAATTCGTAGCCAGCGACCTTGGCAACATCATCGGGCTTCATGGCCGCGATGTATTCGCTGTTCCAGGTGGTTTCGCAAACAATCCCGATGAGGGCGATGCCGATGCCTGCATGCGCAAATGCGGTGCCCCAGGTGGAGCGCGGCAACCCCCGCGCTCGCCTTAGGGCGATCGAGAACGGCACGCGTAAGAGCCCGGACCGCTCGGCGAGATCGCTGATTGCCCCCGCAATCACGAATGCCGCAAGTCCGATCGCGAGGGGCGCAAGAGCACCACCGCCGCGCGTCCACGCCCAGACCAACGCAATTGCAATCAGCGCAACGATCCCAGCCGCAAACAGCCTTTGAGCCGCGCCCAGGAGATCGCCACGCTTCCATGCCAGCATCGGCCCGAACGGCATCGCCATCATCAAGGGAACGAACAGCGGCGCGAAAGTCAGGTTGAAGAACGGCGCGCCCACCGAAATCTTGTCGCCGGTGAGCACCTCAAGAATAAGCGGATAAAGTGTCCCGATCAGCACGGTCGCGCAGGCGGTTGTGAGGAACAGGTTGTTGAGCACCAGCGCGCCTTCCCGCGAGATCGGCGCAAACAGCCCTCCCTGCTTCAGCGCAGAGGCGCGCGCGGCGTACAGCGCGAGACTGCCACCGATAAACACGCTGAGGATCAGGAGAATGAATACGCCGCGCGTCGGGTCGGTCGCAAATGCGTGCACCGACGTGAGCACGCCCGAGCGCACCAGGAACGTGCCGAGCAACGACAGCGAGAAGGTCAGGATCGAAAGCAGTACCGTCCAGACTTTCAGCGCATCACGCTTTTCCATGACCAGCGCTGAATGCAACAGCGCGGTACCGGCGAGCCATGGCATCAGGGACGCGTTCTCGACCGGATCCCAGAACCACCAGCCACCCCAGCCGAGTTCGTAATAGGCCCAGTAAGAACCCATGGCGATGCCAAGCGTAAGGAATATCCACGCCACCAAGGTCCAGGGCCTCACCCAACGCGCCCATGCCGCATCGATCCGGCCCTCGATGAGAGCTGCGACGGCGAAGGAAAATGAAATCGAGAAGCCGACGTAGCCGAGATAAAGCATCGGCGGATGCACGGCGAGCCCGATGTCCTGCAACACCGGGTTAAGGTCGCGGCCCTCGAACGGCGGATTTGCGATGCGCAGAAACGGACTCGATGTAATCAGGATGAACAGATAGAACGCGCTCGCGATCCAGGCCTGCACCGCCAGCACATGCGCTCGCAGCGACAGCGGCAGATTGTTGCCGAATGCCGCGACCAGGCCGCCGAACAGCGCAAGGATCGAAACCCACAGCAGCATCGAGCCCTCGTGATTGCCCCAGACGCCGGTGATCTTGTAAATCAAGGGTTTGAGCGAATGCGAATTTTCAAACACGTTGACCACGGAAAAATCAGAAGTGACGTGCAGCGTGACCAGTGCTGCAAACGATAACCCAACGAACAGAAGTTGCGCGAGCGCAGTCGAACGCGCGACGTTCATCAAGGCCGGGTCGCGCAACCGTGCGCCGAGCAGCGGCACGGTGGATTGGATCAATGCCAGTCCCAACGCGAGCACCAGCGCGTAATGGCCGCACTCCGCGATCACCTCGTTCCTCCCTCGGCTGTCCTAGGTACGTCCTGTTTTGCGATCGAAGCAGCCGGACTTGCGCTGCTGTTGGTCGCAGGACTTTTCTTCGGACCGTAATCGTCCTTCCAATGACCCTGCTTCTTGAGCGCGTCCGCGACATCCCTGGGCATGTAAGTCTCATCGTGCTTCGCGAGCACGGTGTCAGCTCTGAACACGCCGGAGGAATCGAGCGCACCCTCCGCGACTACGCCCTGCCCTTCACGGAACAGGTCGGGAAGAATTCCCTTATAAGTCACGGGCAATCTTGCGCTGCCGTCGGCGACCTCGAAGCTAACCGCGAGATTGTCGCCCCGTATCAGCGAGCCCGCTTCGACCAGGCCGCCGAGCCGGAACCGCCTGCCTGGCTGGATATGTTTGTCGGCGACCATGCTGGGCGTCGAGAAGAACACGATCGAGTTGCGCATCGCGTTCAGCACCAGCGCCGCCGCCAGCGCGAGCACCGCAAGCGAACCGCCAAGGATGGTCAAACGCCTTTGCTTGCGCGTCATATCTCTGCTCTGTGGCCAGGTACTATACTCATCCGTCGAGCCCCAGGTTCTTCAAACCTTCGTTGAGTTGGCGTAGCCGTTCGGCGTCGTTGGCGAAAGCCTGGCGCGCGTCGGTGAGCGCGGTTTTTGCCTTTTCACGATCGCCCATCACGATATAGGCCCGCACCAGCCGCAGCCATCCTTCGACGTCGTCTCCGTTTTGCTTCAGCCGGGTGGCCAGCCGATCGACCATGCCGCGGATCATCTCGCCGCGATCGCTCTCGCTCATGTCCTTTGCCGCGGCCATCGCATCGTCCGGCAGGGCCGGCGCGGTGGAACCGCCGAGGCGCGCCAATGCGGCCTGCAGCAGCGGACGCCATGGCGCGTCCGCAGGCGCCTTTGCAAGCAGCCCTCGCCAAATAGAGCCGGCCTCAGCATTGCGGCCATCCTGCTCTGCCGCAACGCCAAGAAAATAACCGGCCTTTGGTTCATCTGGCTTGAGCGCCACCGCACGTTCGAACTCGACTTTCGCGTCAGCGGTCACAACACCGCCGGCCGCACCCACGATGGCCTCGCCGAGATCGGCCCGGCGGTCGGCACTCTCGCCGTTGTAGGTGATCGAGTTGCGATAGGCGCGCACCGCCTCATCATAGCGGCCAAGGCGCTCCAGCACGGGCGCGAGCACAGCCCAGCCGCGACCGTCGGTGGGATTTTTCTCCAAATGCTGCTCGACCTGCGCGACCAGATTGTCCAGCGGCTGCGTAACGTCGGGAGCTCGGGTGCGCGCTGCGAGCGGGAAATCGCCGAGACGGGGCGAGCCGAGCAGAAGATAGATTGCAACAGCCAAAATCGGCAGTCCGACCAGGGCGAGAACGGCGGCGAAGCGGCGCCAGCGCATATCAGGTGGTGCCGTAATGTCGCGCTCATCGTCGGCAGCGGCGAGCAGACGGCGGCTGATTTCGACGCGGGCGGCGTCCCCCTCCGGCGCGGCGATCAAGCCGGCTGCGATATCGCGGTCGATCTCGGCTAGCTGATCCTTGTAAACGGTGGTCTCCGTGCCGCCTGTTTGAAGCCGGCCACGACTGCCTAACGGCCAGAGCACGGCAAAGACCGCCGAAGCGGTCATCAGCGCGAACACAAACCACAAACTCATCCCAGAGGTTCCGGCTGCCGGAGGCATTAATGCGCCGCTTTACACCACTGAGGCCAACGGCGGCAAACTCACAATGTTGGTCCCAAGCACTCCCGACGCGTCAAAATCATCCGACGGGACGGCGCATGGCTCACAAACGAGTGAGCTCCCCCGCATCTAACCCGTCCGCCCGAGGAAGCAGAATAGTGCGGTAGCGGGATTCGGCATGAAGCGTTGCCAGTCTCATAGACCGCGATCGAAGCTGCGTCAGTTTAACTGGCGCGAGACGGCTTGCGTTCGCCGGTCGTTGCGTTCTCGGCCGCTCTGCTCATCAGCGAGGCGTAATCATGTCCGAACAGTATGTCGCAGAAACGGATAGAAGCCGAGGTCTGCATCTGCCGATAGGCGCGCGTCCTGATGTCGCCGCTGCGCAGCGATTGGACCAGCGACTCCGTCGCCTGCTCGACATATTGCTGCAGGTCGGAATAGGTCCGCAGCGTCACTTCGTTGATCGCCAGTTCGCTCGCATAGGTTCGACACACCGCAACGAAGTCGATCAGTGCCGCTGCTTCGTCGACCTCGGTGCTATCCACCCTTGCGCCGGGGGGAATGTCCTTGTCAGGACGTTGGCGCAGGATACGGCGAACCCGGCCGGGCACGCTCTCGATTTCCGATTGCAACGCGTTGGAAATATCGGCCCGGATCGATGCAAGTTGCTTGCCCCACGTCGAATCCTTGCGCAGATCCAGTTCGGTGCGCAGTCCGCGCACGCCGTCATGGAGCGTCTTGAGATTTTCGGTCACGTTGTCGAAACGGCCGCGCTTGATGTCCATCCGTAGACTGGCCGCCATGGAATACAAGTCGTCCAGAGCTATGGATACGGCCAAGGCATAGGGGGTCGCCGCCACACGGATTTCGTCATCGGACCCGGCCATCTTGATCGCGAGGCGAATGATTTGCCAGGGCGCCGCCAGCCGCTGCATCACCAGCGAGAGCGCGAATGGCAGCAATGATGGCGTCTGCAGCGAGGGGACGCTGAGCGCCTCGATGACCGACCCCATCTGGGCATCACCGAACGCGCGCAGCTGCGCGGGAAGCCGACCGCCGAGTGCCTCCAGGGCCTCGCGGGCATTCAAGAGAGAGCCGATAGACAACAAATCTTCGACGACTTCAGGAGAGCCGATGCGCATCAAGTTGCGTTGGACGTCCTCGCCGGCGACCGGGGTCGCGACTTTGAGAACCGCCTCGGCTGCCGCGCGTTGCAATTTACGAACCGCCGATTTGAATTCATGCGACGTGCTGCTGTCGGCGAGCACCGTCTCCAGTTCGCGCACCTGACCGGGCGCGCCATCGCGAGCAAGCCATCGCCACACAGCCACCAATGAAGCCCGGCGAATTTGGCCCGGTCTTACCGCTGCAGGATTGTCGACGAGAAATGGTTCGATCGGGCGGAACAGAAGCCGCGCCGGATCTTCGATGCGCGGCCGGATCTCTTCATCGCTCACCCGCGCGACTTTGCGCAGTTGCTCCAGAACGAAGCTGGCAACGTGCGTGTCTTCACCGCGTTCGATCGCGCGTTCGAATTCCCGCATCAGCAGCGCCTGCGCCTTCGGCGGAAGCTGCCCGAGATACTCCCTCAGCCGCTCGATCGATGTCTGGCTCATGCGCCCATAGTGCAGGTTCTGGACGGCACTGCGTCCGCTGCGGAGCATAGGTGCCGCCGCGTTAA
>CAVXRI010000014.1:0-326772 GCA_963764155.1 uncultured Alphaproteobacteria bacterium | reverse complement strand
ACGCCTGGGCGTCATCGCAAACCGCGCGATCACCTGCACGCCCACCGGCAACCCGCCCTCCGCGATAATTGCGGGAACGTTGACGCAAGGAACGCCCATCAGCGTCCAGAGCCGGTTGAAACGCGGATCGCCGGTCGGAGGCCATCCTTTCGGCGCAGCACCCGGCGCCGAGAAGGTGAGCAATACGTCGACCTGGTGCATGCGCCGGCCAATGCCGGCCACTGGCCTGGTCCGCGATGCGGCGCGCCGCATCGTCCTCGGCAGCCGTCGTGCCCTTGCTTTCGTCGAGCCGGCCCCGCAACACCGCCACGAACAATGCGCTGGCCATGCGCACCATCGCCAAGGCCGATCTTTGCCTGATCCCGGCGCGTCCAGAGTCCGGCGGACATCGAAGCTGCAGTCCCGACGCTGATTGCTATTCGGGGGTTCAAGCGCCGCTTTGCTTTCGTCCTCAATCAGACACCACCGCGAGGCTGCCGCTTGAGTGAGGCTGCAACCTCGCTCAATTCGCTAGGGGTGCTGGGGCTTCCCTATGTCGGACAGCGCAACGACCATCAGGACGCGCTCGGGGCAGGCTTGGGCGTGACCGAGTTTGCGCCAGAGGGACGAGCCTCGCAGGAAATTCGTGAGCTGTGGGGCTGGGTCTTGAGAAAGCTTGTTGAGGGGTCGCTTGATCATGAGTACAACGCAAAAAAGGCGGCGTGCTAGCCATACGCGCTGTGCGCGACGCTCGCTGGTGGAGCTTACCGCGGCGGCGAGCCGAGCCGTTGACGATGGCCTGTTTGTGTTGTCCAGCGGAATTGCTGGTTCCAATCCGCGATCCGAGCACACAGGCGACAAGACGTCTGATCAAACAATCCTTGCAAGGCAAGCGACGGCTCCGAATCCCGTTGCGGTGCTTAAATCTCGGAATGCGGCGGCGCCGCGAAAGGACGAACTTCTACTATTCCGACACTAACACCGAGATGATGGTGAAGAATACCCTAAGGACTATCAAAGAAGAGATTTTAAAAAAATCAAAGCCAACCTGAATGCTGCGTTGGACCATGCAAAGGACCTCGTAGAGACACGGTGGGAGGCGAAGCGGCGTCGAAAGACATCGGCGGTTCCAGTCTTGAAAGCAATTTTTTGACCGTTCTCAAAGAAGCCGCAACGGAGTTCCGCGCGGATGCGGTCGAATTGATTGTGCAGAAGGAACCAGCCGACAGCGCAGGGCAGCCGCAACCGCGATACATGCGGCGGCTCACTGACGAGGCGGTCAGATTGCTGGACGATCTTCGGAGCGGCAAGCTGGAAAATCAGGCGAACTTCATCCTGAGCGAATGCTTCAGAGAAGCCGCCAGCGCGTTCTCTATATCAATCAGCAGCTCAAGCGCGACGGCTATGCCGCGAGCATTGATCCATCAATCTTCATCTGGCTTGCCAATATCACCGAACCGGAGACGCGCGACACCGGGACCATGCGGCTTGAGATCGTACCCAACCACCGAGGTCGTCCGAGCACGTACGCGCGCCAGGTCGCTCAATTCATCTGGCACCTTGTCGAGGGGCAGGGCTGCCGGCGACAGGCCGCATATCGGGGGGCGCTCACGAAGTTCACCATAAGCGCGAGTTTCGCCGAGAAGGCCTATGCCTTTTGGGAGCCGATCTTCAAACGGGCGGGACCGCACGTGAAGATGCTGACCCGCATTTCAGATCCAGAAATGTAAAGCTAAGCAGCGCGGGCATTTGGCGTCCGATTTGACTGAGGCCGAGGCCCCGTCGAGGACCGCCTGATCGGCTACATCATGAAGGACGCCCCCGGGGGCTGACAGACGAACCGCGCAGTGCCGTCGCGCCCCGCGTATGTCTGCTTGTTCCACAACGCCGACGTACTGATCGTGTACGGGGACTTCCCCTTTTAGGGAAGGAGCGGTCATCGGAAATTCTAAACTAACCTCTTTACCTGGTAAGCAACAGGATCATCGTCGTTAGTGGGTTTGACGTCTCTAGCTCCCCTCGAAACCCGAGAGGAGAGCACATGAACGGACCCATTATTCTCAACAACGCCAGAGAGCAGCTGGCTGACGAAATCTTCGCCTACCGCGAACCGAACCAGCCCCACTGAAAATCTCACCGTGGCTTGCAATGAGCCTGCTGCAAAAAGCCATTCGCCGAGGTGAAAGCGAACTAGCTCAACACGCAGCGGCGACGCTGTTGCTGATTGCCCCAGATCGTCTGTGGAGGCGATGCGGTGCAGCCGCCTTCGAGGAGATCGGGGTCGCTGATCTTCAAACAGTTTCACTCGTTACGGCAGCTCTGGCGGGGAAAAGATACAGGGCGACAATCGGCGGGGAATGGAAGGTCGCAAGCTTCATCGTTGATCGAATGACAAGGGCCCGCAAGTGTCGGGCAGCGGATGATCTGCTGCTCACTGCGGACAGTCATCCGCTCTATCGAAGAGCCCGTGCTGACCTTGCAACCAAGACAACCCGTGAACTTATTCAGCATAGCCACAGGTGGCGCAGCGCTGCCCGTACGGGCGCTTGCTACATGGTTTGCAGTAGGTACTCACCCCAGGCAAACAAAGCACCTGAGCCCCCGCGCTGGCGAGCCAGCCGCCTTGTTCGATGGACTGTGCGAGGCTGGTCTTCCGCATACCGCAGTTGAAATTGCCCGGGAGGGATTTCGGAAGATCGGGGAGCCGCTCTGTCCGTTTGTCGCATTGCTGTGTCCCCTCGCCAGTACTGAGACGACAGTCGTACAAGATGACGTGATGCCGCCTGCGATCTTGGTCGGGGACGTCCCAGGTTGGGCGTTGACCTCTACACCCGGGAAGGTCGGGCAGCTCTGGAGGCCTTTCTGCAAGCGAGATTGCGACAACGCCCGCTGGGTTCGGGATCCATCGCTAAGACCTCAGCAGCTGAATTTCCTGGGGACGATTGTGTTTCGGTCGAAGGCGGCCTGGTCCGGCGACGATCTAAGTGGCCAAGCGGGGAGGAGTTACGGAGGCTCGTCGATATACGAATGCCATGGTCCCCAGTGTACTGATGCGACGGAAATCCTCCAACTGATGCAGGCTGATATCGCCAGCACTGAATGATGTTCGCGCCCAAGTGATTGGAGGCCGCGAACATGTCTGATGATCATAGCGTGTCTCACGACCATAACCTCACCAATGACCATGACGTGCCCTATAATTTAACCGGCCTAACTCGTCATAACCTTCACTTATCGAGACTCACAATACTGATTCAGCCGACCGAAGTTTGTGAAATTAATTTCACGAGGTCCGAACCCAGCACGGTGGCAGACTACATTCGGGAGAGCCTGGCCGAGAATACCCGGGTCGCCTACCTGAGCGATCTAGCCCACTTCGAGAGCTGGGGCGGTCAGATACCAGCCACTCCCGAGACCATCGCTGAATATCTGGCCGCACACGCCGATCTGCTCAGCGTCGCCACCCTCAATCGACGTCTTGCCGCTCTAGCCAAAGTCCATCGCTCACGCGGCTTTAGTAACCCAACCTCCGTGGAAATCGTCAAAGCGACCCTAAGGGGCTTAAAACGGATCAAAGGTACGGCTCAACGCCAAGCAACGCCGCTGATCAAGGAAGACCTGTTTTTAGTGCTCGAGGCCATGGGGTCGCGGCTCAAGGATGTTCGGGATCGAGCCTTGCTGCTGCTGGGGTTCGCTGGAGGCTTTCGCCGATCTGAGCTCATCGGCCTTAACTGCGACGATGCCATAACGGTCCGCCAGGGTCTTGAAGTCATCATTCGCCGTTCAAAGACAGATCAAATCGGAGCGGGCCGTAAGATCGGTATCCCGCATGGTAGAGGCAAATGGTGTCCGGTAGCTGCACTGGACGAATGGCTGGCATCTCCGGTATCACTGAGGAGCCATGTTTAGGCCAATCGACCGACATCAACGGATTGCCGCAAGCGACTGTCCGGTGAAGCGGTCTGCTTGGTTGTTCGTAAGCGGGTGCACGCAATCGGGATCGATCCGGAGAATTACTGGGGGCACAGCCTCGGGCCGGACTTAGCAACCAGCGCCGCCCAGGCAGGCGTATCATCGTGGAAAATTCGTGCAGCAGACTGGTCATGCGAGTGACGCCATGCTTTCACGTTATATCCGGGACGGAGAGTTGTTTCAGGAGAACGCTGCTGGGGCGCTGTTTTAAGGCCCGACGGCTCCGATTACGGTGAGAGGCGACTGCGGAGGATCGTGAATTGGGGAATGTGTTTGACGCACGTGAGATTTGACGAGATTGAGAACGTTCTGGCTTCGCTGGACATGCTTGGCGTGGTCGGGCCTCTTGTCGCTGGACGGCGAGGCAAGGCCCTGTGGAAGTGGGTGATTGTGGGCGCACAGGATGCAGTGCAAGGAGCGCTCGTCTGCGCAGTCGCTGACACGACTGGCACTAACGTTCTGAAGGAGGAGTCTGCGAAAAAGATGCTCGAGTGGTTATCGGATTCTTCGAAGAAATATCCCGGGGAGTATATGGCGGACTTCAAAACACTGCTGATGCGCGCAGCGGTTGAGCTGCCTTCGGAAGACGCTGTGGACATTGAGAGGCTACACGGTTTGCGAAATGGTCTCGCGCATTTCACCCCGCAGACGTGGGCGATTGAGCTTGGAGGGTTGCCCAGATTCATTGATGCTGCATTACGACTAGTGGAGAAGCTGATGCGAAGCGACAAAGTGGAACACCGGATGACCGGGAACAAGAAGAGGCGCATGCGGGACAACATGTGGTCTGTGCGCACGGGCCTCGGAATTAAAACCTGATCGGTATGGGGAAGCCGGTAGGCGACGCGCACGATCCCCTGTCACGCCGCGACCCAAACTGAATGCCGCGTGATACTGAGCAAACCGAAGCATGTGCTCTAAACATGCCTCGAATGATCCCAAACGCTCCTTCAAATCAGGGAAGAAAAGTCGAAATGCATAGTATATTTCACTCGACTTTTCCTGCTTCGTCGCTCTGCTCATCAATGCGACGTAATCGCGTGCGAAGGCGTCAAAAGTCCACTCCGATCCTCGGAAGAGTGCTTCGATCTTACTCCAGTAAGTGTTGTAAAGTACCGTTTGCTGCTTCTCCGGTAATCGCATCAGTATGAAGTTGCGGATAAGATCAAGCTCACTTCAGGTCGACGCCCAGTCGAGTTTAGGCTCTCAAAGATAAGTTGAGGGTCGTCAAGCAACCGGTCGAGCGACACGTCGACGATCAGCAGACGAGCAATGCCGCGATAAACTTCGGATGGGTCCGCTTGCTCTAATTGTTCTCTGAAAAAGGCGTAGTTCTCGCTGATGTTTTCTGACGCCTGTTCCGGAGGAGGCTGCTTGTTCAGTATGGCCGCGAGTGTTTCTTGGTCGTGCCGTCTGAAATGAGCTTGATAGCCCGATTGCCCTCTTCGTGCACGTTTCTCAGAAAATAGGCGTCAATACGCTTGGCGGTCGGGTCTTGTTCGCCGCCGGTCACCCGGTCTCCTCGATGTGGTCTCGCAGAGCAGCCATGAGCAGGGTGTTGTAGTGAGTCGTTGTTGACCATCGATGAGGAGCCACTGAGTGAAACCGGCGGCATTCTCCCCGGTGGGAATGTAAACAATTGATCCAAGAAAATGCCCTTGCTCGCCCTTTGTACAGACGCCCGAACAATGTCTCGCCAGAGCTGTGCACACTGCGTTTCGGCTTGCCAAGTATAGTCTCTTGAAAAACCGGGATCACGAATTGGGATGCGCCATTCAAGATGTGCGGTAGGGTACGATCTATGGCTTTCATGTTTGCGTTCCGAGCAGCAGGCCGAGGATGTGTAATAAAGTGAAACTTGTGAGCGTTTGTCCCATTGCAATCGAGTGGACCAAGATTAGGTGACCTCGCTTCCAATGGCGTTGCCAATCTAAGGGCTATTCAGGCTCGCCAATCGCGATTTCGGCTCAGCATCCAATCCATCAGACCATCTTGATCGAAGGTAGCCAGGACTACTTCGCCTGCGCAGGATCGTCATTTTGGACCTTCTAATAGTTTGAGCGAAAGCTATCCATCCGTGGCGCAGCTCTTCAAAAATCGATCATGAATTCTGGGTCTGTGCCGAATTGTTTACGTCAACGGAGCCGTTAGGTGGGTGGAATTGGCGGGAAACTGCGACGATTTAGCAAAAAGGTTAAGTTTACTTTGCGAGATGGGGCAAAGTAGCGGTTCAAACTAGCTTTAACAGCTGACCGTTTCCGCCCAAAATCCGCTCGTAATGCGACGGGACATCATCGTGGCACGCAGGCATTCATCCGGAAGAGCCCAATATCGACAATGTGTGATCGTCCTCGGTGACCTACTCGCAGATACGATAACGCTGACGATGATGAGCAGGATTACGATGGTGACTGAAACGACCCGATGTTTCAACTCCGCAAACCCAGCCAGCGGGCGCAATGGACCGAGCGAACGGGCACAGCTCGCCCGCCGTTTTCGTTAGAAGGCGATCCGGAGAGAGGCCGATCTGATGACGGACGATAGCTTTGAAGGATCAGAAATGAAGAAGCCAACACAATGCATTCTTTGGGAAACACCAAATCTCTTGGAGTCTCTACAGCAGGACCGCTTCGAGCGGCTCGAAACTTACGTCGACGAAAACCATTTAATGCGTAGGCTGCTCAGATGTCGCGAATGCGGTCAGCTCTACTTCTACGAATTTTATGAGGAGATCGATTGGGAAGATGGAGATGATCCCCAATTTGTAACTTACATTCCGGTCGAAAAGCCCGACGATATTGAGCGTCTGAAGAAGGCATCATCTGTCGAGCTGTCGAAGTACTTCCCGCGCCTGCAGCGAGATTTTCCAAAGGACGCGTCAACCCCAACGGTACGTTGGGTGGGGAAATAATGGGATCATCTCGCCGGTCCGACAAACAATGACAATTTAGGCCGGGACAGATACTAATCGAGCTTGCGTTAGTGTGTTTTCACCCGACCATCGGTAAGCTGTCAAATACCCCTTTTTTGCGACGCTAAAGTCGAGGCATGCGGCGTTCGGCGCGGTGAGTGAAGGAGAATCATTCAGCCAATAATGACCGAAGAATACGGGCTTGCTATCGAGGTATCGGAAGTCCCGGGGAAGTGTTGAATTGGGCAACTCATCTTCCCGTCCCTCTAGACCGAGTGCAGCTTTCCTGAACGTTGTTGCGTCCTGATCCCACCAACGCAGCCGAACCTCCTCTCGCTTGTGCCCGTCCTTGTCAAAAAAATGGATGCCTTCGGGCAGGCGTTGCTCAGGACCTTTCAACAGTATGTCAGCAGCTGTATGAGCACTCGAGCCATGACGATAGCTCTCGCGCAGTCCTTGCTCGGTGAAGCGACAATGCTCATCTAGGAACGGCAACAAAGCCAGGCGGGAAGGTTCATGCCAGCAAGCATGGACGACACGAAGGCCATCAAGATCAAGCCAGACTGGCAAGGTTCTAAACCAATGGACGGCGTCCTCATGATCGGATGAGCCCGCTCCGAGCTGTCCCAGGAATTCAGCATGTTGATGCGCATTTTTCTCAGTGTGGCTTCGAAGAAAGCTTCCGTCCTCTTTCTGAGCCGCCCAACCGATGGCATTGAATTCGTGGTTTCCCAATACGGCTCTTGCTGATCCAGCGTCGCACATAGATTTGGCAATGCTTAGAACGTTGCGCTGTTCCGGACCGCGATCAATGAAATCGCCAACGAAAATCATCTTTCTGGAAGCATGCCGGAACGCGCCTTCAATCTCGACGTACCCCAGCATGTCTAGCAATCGATACAGCGGATCGGCGTGGCCATGAATGTCGCCTACTACGTCGTATCCACCAGTGATCATTCAATGCCTAGCCTTTTCTGCTGGAGTAAGAGGGCCGATGGTAGACGTCACTTCCCGATAAGCTTGTCAACGGCGGCACGGCGTCGTCCATAAGCCATTCGAACCAGCATCCAACTCGATCCGGTGCGCTCGTCATCGTCTTTGAGTTCTTCAAGCGACTTTTTCGGTTAGCCATCACGATCTCCGCTTTCTTTCCAGGAACCGTAGCCGGGGAGTAAGGTTTTGTTTCTGGCACCGCAGGGAGATCGTTATGCGCTCGTTTGTCCTAGTCCTAATCATTTTGCTAGCTGAGACTTCACCATCTTTTGCACAGGGTCACATGGGCACGCCGCAAGAGCAGCAGGCCTGCAGACGCGATGCGCAGCGCTTCTGCCGAAAGCAATTGGGCGATGATGGAGCGGTTCAAGGGTGCTTGCAGCAGAACAGGACCAGACTGAGCAAGAGCTGCCAAAACGTATTTGCCAGCCACGGCATGTGAGGATAGCCGCTACGCGGCCCACCTTATCGAAGCCGCGCCGCTTTCGGCTTAGCAGGTGCCCGAACGCTTTTGATTTTTGCCGTGCGCTTCGGCGCAGGCTGTGTATTGCGGACCGCCTCAGCCAGCATCTCACGCAACTCAACTTTGGTCGACGGTTTGGAGTTCTTTGTCATGCTGGCCGCTTGTTCTCTTTGGACGTCGCCGCTTCTCTAGCTAAGGGCTCAGCCCTCAGCCTCCGGTGACGACCGACGGTATCTAGGGCCACGTTTTCCGCAAGGAAATCCGCTGATTAAGCTTGCTGATTAGGTTTAACGTCGGCGATTGACGTTGCCGCGTCGAAGCCGGGCACGTTTCGCAGCTGATTTTTATTGCTGTGGAACCGAGCACACCGGGAGTGATTTTCAATCGATCAGCTCATCAGTCTGGCCGGTTTCTTTGAAAAGCGTCCTCAGCAACCGCCACAGCTCGCGATGCCCGGCAGTCTGGCCGCCTTGCTTGAGGTAATCCGCGATATCCATCGTATAGATTTGCATCTCAAGATCACCTGCAACGCTGGCGTCTAAATGCGCTACCTCGCGTTCGACATACAGGTTTTTGGCATCGGTGTCGAAAACAAGAGTGCAACGATCCGCGTGAGTAACTTCGGGGCCTTTCACTTGACGGCATAGTTCGCGTTTGAGGAGAGCCATTTTCTGCTCCTATCAGAAGCGCCTAGTGTTCCCCCAGGTCAATCCTACCAATCATTCCGATCCGGCGACAGCGTCTGTGCCGCCTCGACCAACTTCCCCCGCGCGCAACCCATCGAGGCCGCATTGGAGCGCCAACCTTTGCGGACCATGCTAACAATCAGTTTGCATCATCAACGCGGGCCGTGAGGTGTTCAACTTCGCGACACTCCCGTTCGGCCTGTAACCAAAACTCTTCATCCCTTCCGGAGGGTCTGCCGTTCTTCTCCCAGAGTTCCCGTGCACGTCGTCGGACCCGATTTTCTGTCGCTTTCGCGAGGGTCTTGGCACGCCGTTGCAGCTTTTCCGACAGCGCGTCTATCCCCTGCGCCGTGTCCCGGTCGCCTATCCAGCTCTTGTAACTTTGATACTTCTGCGCCTTGGCCAGAACGCGGCTGACGAGTTGCTTGCGGTCCATCGGGACCAACGGTCCAAGCCCGAGAATTGTTCATCGTGCCGTAATATTTGGCTCCCGTGAGGCCTCCAATCTAAGGGTGCCCATCCTTCGATCCGTTTCTCATTGACGGGGTTCCCTGTTGGACCCTTAATACCTGGTCGGGCGGAGAGAAATCAGTTGCGTGTTCCAGACGCCGTTTGCCAAGTCTATGTGACCGAACAGCTCTTCGAGCGGGTTGCTGCCACGGCAGACCATTTGAAGGAGAAATTAGCTGTACGCGACATTGCCAAGCAGATGGTCAAGGACCCGTCGCAGGTACTTCCGCTGCTCGTTGACCTGGCCCTCGATCTCTGTGGGGCCGTCGGGGGTGGGATCAGCCTGTATGAAAAAAGTGGCGAACTGTTTCGCTGGCAACATTTGCGCGGGACCCTCGAGCAGTTCAACGGCGCAACCACGCCACGCGATTACAGCCCCTGCGGAATAACGCTCGACCATAGGTCCGCTGTGCTCGTGCAGAAACCCGAACGAGTATATTCATGGCTCGTCGAAGCGGATGTTTCACTGCCTGAGTGCCTGCTGGTGCCCTTGTACGTCGGAGAAGACGAGCCGCTCGGTACACTGTGGATCGTGTCCGAGGATGTCGGACACTTCAACAGCGGGCATGCAGTAGCCTTAGAAGAGCTTGCCGGGTTCACGGGCATCGCCTTGCAGATGATCCGGTCAGAACAACGATTAAAGTCCGCGCTTGAGCACCAAGAGATGTTGACGCGCGAGATGGGCCATCGGGTCAAGAACGTATTCGCCATCACCGACGGTATGCTTCGCATCAGCGCCAAAGCGGCGAATAGTAAGGAAGAACTGGTTAAGGCGCTTTCCGCTCGCCTTCATGCATTGGCAGGCGCAAACGCGCTTGTCCGTCCAGTCTTCGATGGCCTGGGCCGATCACAAAATGCGTCCAATCTCGCGGAAGTTATTGCTGCGGTTCTGAAGCCGTATACTCACGCAGCGGTGAAGCTAGGGGGCCCGAGACTGCACGTCGGCGAACAGGCCACCAACACCATCGCGCTGATTTTTCATGAATTGGCGACGAATGCGGCTAAGTATGGGGCCCTCAGCAGCGAAACCGGAGCGGTCACAGTAGTCTGGGAAGTCGAGGGCGATAACCTCCAGGTGATTTGGACGGAGGCCGGAGGTCCACCGATCAAGGAGCCGCCTCAGGTATCCGGCTTCGGCACCATGCTCGTGACAAGCACCATCAGCGCCTACGGAGGCACCATCAGCAATTGTTGGCGGAACGAAGGTGTGAAAGTCACGATATCAGTGCCGCTGAATAGCTTGTCGCACTAGCAAAAACCGAAAGCCCGGCGAAGCTGTGACCGCGACAAAAGCGTGGCTGTTAATTAGTTTGCAGGTGCGGTCAGGCGGATTGAAATCGACACCCCTCACGCCGATACGCCAGCCAACGTCGGCACTGTCCCGCTCATCGTGCATATAAAGCAGTATCCAACCCATTTGGGCGATATCGCCTAATGATTGTTATTCTGCATACCCGCGATGAAAGTGATCCAGCGCAATGGGCTTCTATACTGACATCATACTGCCGAAGCTCTGTGATCTTGTGATGCGCAACAAGCAGCTCGTGCCCTTTCGTGCCCGCGTCGTCGGTGCTGCGGAGGGACGGGTGCTCGAGATCGGCGTCGGCTCGGGCGTAAACTTGCCGTTCTATCGCCCTGCGGTGCGGGAGGTCTTGGCACTCGAACCGACACCTGAACTCCTGAAAATGGCGCGAAACAGCTCTCACGTGACCAGCATGCCTATCACTTTCCTGGAAGCTTCCGCAGAAGCTATTCCGCTGGACAAACATAGCATCGATAGCATCGTCACGACTTGGACGTTGTGCTCAATTCCTCAGGGGGTCACGGCGCTTGCAGAGATGCGGCGGGTGCTGCGGCCCGGGGGTAAGCTCCTGTTCGCTGAGCATGGCCTGTCGCCCGACAAGGGCGTGCGTCGATGGCAAGACCGGCTGACGCCTCCGTGGCGGTACATCAGCGGCGGCTGCCATCTCAACCGCCCAATTCGCTCGATGATCGAAGGGGCGGGTTTTCGAATTGACCACATCGAAACCGGTTATATGGCCGGACCAAAGCCGATGACGTTCATGTATGAAGGCAGCGCGTCGCCTAGCTGAGATCATGAAGCCCAACGGCCAAGTTGTCAGCGGCTGCATCGGCCCGTCCATCAGCTACCCAAACTAGTAACCAATCCATCAGCCCATCACGAAAAAAGGTAGTCAGGACGAACTCGCCTACGCACAGGCGTCATTTTGAACCATCCATCAAAATGACCGAGAGCTATCCCCTGTGGCGCAGCCCTATCAGAGCAGACCATGAATTCTGGGATCGTGCCGAATTGGCGAAGTCAACGGAGCCGTTAGGCGGCTGGAATTGGGGGGAAATTTGGGACGAATTCCGCCTTTCGTTTTTGTTGCGCTAAGGCTTCTTCATGCAGAGACCCACGCTGGGGTTCGTGCCGCATTTTGCTCCATCTGGTGCTCCACCGCTCGGGCAGAACACTGACACCAACGTTTCGCTCGCATCACAACTGACAGCGCCATCCGCCTGCACAGACCGGAACGAAGTGCCAGCCGCTCCGGGGTCACCCTTTTCCCCTTTGTCACCTTTTGGTCCAGGCGGTCCCGCTGTGCCCTGCTGCCCCTGAGCCCCGGGCTCACCCTTATCGCCTTTTTCTCCTTTTCCTTGCGGGCCCTCTGCGCCCGGCGGGCCCTGAGACCCGGGTTCGCCGTTGTCGCCCTTATCGCCTTTTGGTCCGGGCGCGCCCTGCGGTCCCTGTGGCCCCTGTGAGCCTGGTTGTCCCTGAGGACCGGGAACACCTTGCAGACCTTGCGCACCCTGCGGCCCCGCCGGTCCCTGTGGCCCAGGCTCGCCCTTTTGGCCGGGCTCCTTTCCGCAACCAGAGAGGGTCACAGCCATGGCGACGACAACGGCCAAAACAACGTTTTTCATGCTGATCCCTCTGGTGCGAACCCACTCGGACATTAGAGGCACGAAGTTGCACGGTCGCAACCGAAAACCCGGCATTGCCCGAACAAGCGAGCCAGATCGCATGACGCTTGGTGACCAAACGGGATGCAGCCCCACCTGAACATTGGTGCGTGATCAAGGCTGCCCAAGCTGAAACCCTATCCAACCCATCAGACCTCCTTGATCCAAGGTAGTCTGGGCGAAATCGCCTACGCAGGATCGTCATTTAGAACCACCACCAAATTGACCGGGAGCTATTCCACGCGTGCGCAGTCTTCTATGAATTCTGGGTCCGTGCCGACTTGGCGATCTCAGCGGAGCCGTTCGGCGGACGAAATTGGTGGAATTTTTGGCGAGCAGTTTCGGCTATTGTATCGCCATGCTTAGAAAATCACTGGCACTGGTACAGTCGGCTGGTACAGTTTCGGCAATATTTGAAAATTCCCAATCGGGCGCTGCTTAGTAACTCTCTGATATCGCTAGGGACAGGATTTTGAGGTCCTTCTCCCTCCCTCTCCGCCACCGGCACAGAAATCCGTCAAAATCAACAGGCCACTGACGGCATAGGGTTCTGCATCTGAAGCGCTCCGAGGCTGGCCGTTTCGTCAGAATCCGAATGATCCGCTCAACGTAGCCGCATCTCTATGACCTTGACAGAAAGAACGCCTATGTAGTGGCGTTCAGCAGCTTCAATGTACTCAATCGCAAAGTTGGCGCCCTCGCGCTGTGTCATCGCTTCCCGAACCGCTTTTTTCTCGTCAGTGCAAGCTAACGCCGCCAACTGTGCCACCACCGGAGCACTTTCTGTACTTTTTGAATACCGTGCCGCTGCTGCGTCGGCACAGGATCGCCACTTATCAACGGCCGGTCGCCATTCCTGTGCGCACGCCACGGTCGAGACAACGCAACCGACGGCGATTAGTAATTGCTTGCGCATATCGTTACTCCCGATGTGATCAGAATGAGTTTTTCCGCGCATTGACGACCTGCACCATCAGGGCTCTCCGAACTCGACGAATATTCATGCTGTTCGGGTGGGTGTGTTGACGCAGATCAAGCGCCGAGCACCAACATCTGCGTCTTGGCTTTGGGGCTTTGGAACAGGGCTCCGTACCGCGCTGATGCGGTAGCCAGCTTCACGCGCCCTCAAAGCTGACGTTTGTCGGCGACGGCGTTGCCGAGCCTTTCAAATTCGAGCGTCAAACAGAAGAGCGCGAATAATGAAGCGCCAAAGGATATCCCCCGATGCGCTCCAACGGGAATATCGAAGTCCGGACCAAGTTTTGGTAAATGCCGGAAGGCCACGACCGAAAAAAGTGAAGCGCCGAAGATGAAGCTCAGGCGACCTAGAAACAAGAAGATGTGGCTCAAAACAACTCTTTGTCCTCTGTATGGAATTGGAACACGCAGAACTCGATACCAATAGGCGGCCTGCATCGAAAGCAATACCGCCAACATGGCATAGTCATCGAAGGGAGAACTTGAAGGCTGTTGTCCCGGATTTAGCAGCACTTCGCGGAACGACGGCAGCAAGTCCCTGATCAGGAAAACTGCTCCGGAGAGCTGGATCGCAAACAGTAGACTATAGATCATCTAGGGTCCTCGAGGGCTCAAAGGTTAAGCCCTATTCCGGCCGTAATTAGCGCAGCCGCGAAATCGTTTATCCCTACCGCGTTGCATCGGCCACGGAGCTTGACACCCAAGCTGGATGCGAGGTCAACTGTTCTCGCCAAGGGTCATCGTCCCAAATTCTTTGTTCGTGACCGGATCACCTTCGTTGGTCTTTTAACATGAACGGTGCAGATCGCGGACGGAGGCGTGTGACCGCCGCAGACGGCTCAAACGTTCTGCAGGTTCTGGTGATCTTGACTCTGAGCCTTGCCTGCTGCTCTTGCGCGGGCCGACCATTGCAAGGCGTCATCATTCCGACGGCCGAATCCGCGGAAGGTGCGTCGCGCGTTCCGATTTTGATTGCTACAACGCGAGAGCGCTCGACGAGCGATGCTGGCGAGATGTTCAGTAGCGAGCGCGGGGCCACGATGGCCTATGCTCGGATCGCCGTTTCGATTCCACCCGACGACGCGCGGAAGATTGGCAACATACAATGGCCAGTTTCCCCACCGGGGGATCCGCGCCGCGATTTTGTGACCTTGTCGGCCGATCACTTGGATAAGCCAGCCTTCAGCGTCGCTCTCGGTGGCATCGCCAAAGCGACCCGCCGCAGTAAAGCGCTGATATTCGTGCATGGATTCAACAATCGCTTCGATGACGCTGCTTACCGATTTGCACAAATCGTTCAGGACTCAAAAGCGCCCGTACTCCCCGTTCTATTCTCCTGGCCATCGCGAGGGGTCATGGGGCTAGGCGCCTATGCGTACGACCGCGAGAGTGCCAGCCAATCCCATGACTCGTTGAACCAGTTAATCGATACGGTCGCGCTCAGCCCGAGCGTGAAGGAGATTACGCTGCTGTGCCATTCGATGGGTTGCTTGGTTACGCTGGATGCGTTGCGGTCAAGGTCGGAGCGCACCGGGAAAACCGGAAACAAGATCAAAAACGTGCTGCTTGTGGCTCCCGACGTCGATGTCAACGTCTTTCGGCAGCAGATGCTACAAATCGGCAACGCCGGGCCTCGCTTTGCATTGTTCCTTTCGCAGGACGACCACGCGCTTAAAATCTCGAAGTCGATTTCGGGAGGCGCAATTCGGCTTGGCGATATCAATGCCGACGAGGAACCGTACAAGAGCGAATTTCAGCGGGATAAGGTTTTGGTATTTGATTTGACCCATTTAGGGGGGACTCGCATTCAAGGGCGTTCGACGACGTTACATCCGTTATGGGAATGATCGAACGCTTGCCGCGGGTCAGGAACTGGCAGAAGATACGTCGAGAGCGGGCGATGCCCGTCAATGATATGAACTGGCCTATCGACGCCGTCGCTAAGAACGAAATGTTCGGTGCGGTCTCAATACCACCGACGGCAAACGTGCCCCACACCCCACACAGCGCATCTGCGGATTTGGCGTCTGGCGACTCTGGAGATGCAGACACCACGAACCAGTGTCCTACCGGGCCCGCATCCGAAGGCGACTTGCGTGATCATGCCGTCCGGCTGAATCGGCGCGAACGACATGGCGTGCGCAGACGTTGTTACGGCTAAGGCAAAACCAGCAACAGCAATCAACCTGATCATTAGAGTCTCCCGTGTTTTAAATTCAAGTCTCCGCGTGATGGTGACCAAGTCCTTGTCGAACGGACGAGCGTTGCTCCACGTGAGCTCGCGTCGCCCCGATCTCCGACAATACACGTGGCATAGCAGCCTTCAGCAAAGAGAAATCGTCAAACAGGTCCTCTTCCGGCACGACATCCGGGACGAGGTGGAGCGTCTTCAAAATGTCGAGTTGCGCCACCGGCAGCCCGACGATGAGGGTGCGCTGCCCGGCGGCCTTCAGGTCGATCAATGCATCCTGAAGTGCATAGGCGGCTGACTGGTCCATAAAGCGGACCCGGTCCATGCGCAGCACCAGCAACTTGCCCCCGCGCGCGAGCGGGGCGATGTCGGCAAAGCCGCGGGCGAAGCCGAAGAACAGCGGACCCTCGATGTGCTTGAAAAGGAGCCGCTCGCGATCCGCTGCGGAAAGGCCAAGCTCGTCAGCCCAGGGCTCGTCCACCATCGGGCCGATGGTGGTCTGCTGTTCAGAGAGATCGGCGACGTTCTTCATGAAGACGAAGGAGGCAGCGATCAGGCCGACGCCGACGGCGAGGATCACTCCGGAGAAAACCGTCAGCGCCATAACGAGGAGCATCAGCGCCGCATCAGAGCGCGGCACCTTTGTTATGTGGCTTAGGCCACGCCTGTCGATGCAGCTCAGGCCGGCCGCGACGAGAATACCGGCCAGTACCGCATTCGGGATGTGTTGCACCACGCCGGAAAGGCCGAGCAGCACCGCCAAGAGGAAAAAGCCGTGAACGACTCCCGAGAGGCGTGTTTTTCCGCCGGCCTCGATGTTGACGATGGTGCGTATGCTGGCACCCGCGCCGGGTAGCCCGCCGAACAGCGCCGCGGCCATGTTGCCGATGCCCTGTCCGATCAGTTCGCGGTTGCTGGCGTGATGGGTCCTGGTGATGTTGTCGGCCAGCAAGGCGCTGAGCAGCGAATCGATGGCTCCAAGCAACGCGAGCTCCAGAGCTGTTGTCACCATGAAGCTCACTCGCGTGAAGTCTAGTTCGGGCATCACAAAGGCCGGTAGCCCGGCGGGGATGGCGCCGATGCGCGGCGCGTTCACGCCAAACAAGAGCGAGGCCGCGGTCACCAGAACCAGGGCGACAACAGATGATGGCACCGCGCGCGTGACGCGCGGCAGAAGATAAATGATCGCAAGCGTGGCCGCGGCCAGCAGCGCGACAGGCCACGTGAACCCGGCGGGGAGCGTGTGCAGCCGGGCAAGGATCGTGGCGGGATCCGAGGAAGGCACCGCCATTCCGGCCATCGGAAAAATTTGCTGGATGAAGATCAGGACGCCAATGCCGCTCATGAAACCGGAGATCACCGGGTACGGCACATAGCGGATGTAGCTGCCGAGGCGCAACAGCCCCATCAGCACCTGTAGCGCGCCGGTCAGCAGAAAGACGGCAACGACGAAAGCGAGATTCACCTGGCCGTTGGGGAGCACGCTCGCGGCGACGACGCCGGCTGTGACGAGCGTCATCGGCGCGGTCGGGCCAGAGACAAGCACAGGCGTGCCACCAAATATGGCCCCAAGTATTCCGAGCGCAATGGCACCATAGAGACCGGCTTCCGGACCAAGACCCGAGAGAGCGCCGAGCGCTAGGCATAACGGCAGAGCAACGACTCCTGCGGAAAGCCCCCCGAACAGGTCTCCCCGGCTTGGGATGAATTTGCCAGCCATTATGTCGGTCCACTTCGAAGCTGTATGCGCGTCTCAGCTTTCCGGAGAGTAAGGCAGCGCGGATTTGTGCACACAGAGCCGCAGCCGACCGTCTGCGCAGCGGCGGAACACGAAGGTCTTTTCCACCATTATCTCATTCCCGGCTGCGCTACGTGCGTAGACATTGCCCATAGTGATGGCCAGGTTGCCATGAATTTGGATTCCGTTCTCCGCCGCGTTGTTGTCGTACCAGACCTTCACCCAGTGATTCAGCGCAAATCCCTTATCCTCCGGAAAGTCACGGTCACCTGCGACGAAGTAAGACAGCGCACCCTTCTTTGTGCTGCGAAAGGCGTCCTTGCCGAAGGCCAGCGTTGGTTTGAAGAAGACAGTACCCTCGGCATAATCGTACAGTGCGTCGACCAGCGCGTTCGCCACGGCACGGAAGTCACCTTTTTCCGCGTGCACGGCGCCAATGCGTATCAGTGCGTCGCACCAGGCTTGTTGGGCGGCGTTCACCTCTTCCTCGGTGATGGGGGCCATAGCGGTGCTCCAATTCTTGGTTGGCGCAAACGGCAGTGTCCGAGACTAGCAGTTCGTCCGCCGTTTGTAACTGTCCATCAATCTCGCCTGTTGTCCGTCAATCGCAACGGCTCTCACCATCGCGTGTCTGCTGGGTCTTTGGTCCGTCGCTTCGTGCAATCAACTGAGTTTTGCGGCCACGTTTGAAGGGCGCCACGTCGAGGGGCATGCCGACGCGTACGGCATCGCTTTCACGATGAACATGTTCATCGTGACGCTTGTGTTCGAGAACGACAGCGTGCTCCGGCTCGCGTCCTCGCAGCTTGCCGCTTTCGGCTCTCGTTGCAGCCTTCATGCTGGTTGCAAAGTGGACGGCCGGAATAATCTAGCTATGATCCAGAAAGTCCTGCCGCGGAGCTTGCATGTGAAATGCGCCCAGAAAGCGTCCGCCATAGCGACAGGGCTGATCCTGCTTCTTTGCCTTTGCAGCTGCTCGGAAAAAAAGGAAGAAGCTGTCGAGCAGGTTCGTGGCCTTCGCGCGTACAAGGTTGCTGCGACGGCAGAGAGTCGAGTGCGCCGCTTCCCAAGCATCCTGCAGCCTGCGGATTTGAGCCGCCTATCCTTTGAAATCGCCGGGCAGGTCAAAGCCGTAACCCTGGAAGCCGGCCAAAAGGTCCAATTGGGAGACGTTTTAGCAGAAATCGACCCGCGTTCATTGCAGACCCAAGTCGAGCAGGCGAGCGCCGGCGTAAGGGAGGCTCAGGCGCAGTTAGACAATGCTGACGCAGATTTTCAGCGCCAGGATCAACTTTTAAAAAAGGGAGTTACGACTCAAGCTATCTTCGATCAAGCAAACGCCAAGCTTCTCACCGCAAAAGCCCAGTTAGACCAGGCGCAACGTAGACTGGATCTGGCAACTCACGATCTTGATCGAAGCAAGTTGCTTGCACCTTTCAGTGGGACGATAGCCGGCGTCGAGGTGAAATCGTTCGCGCAGGTAACGGCAGGCCAATCAATCGTCACGCTGTATAGCGACGACAGCTTCGAAATGGACTTCCTGGTACCTTCAGGGACGTTTCAGACCCTCGCGCTTAGACAGCCGGTCACAGTCAAGGTCGCCGATAGACCCGATCTTTCCCTTAACGGGGAAATCAAGGAACTCGGCTCGAAGGCTCAACAAGTCTCGGCATTCCCTGTCGTTGTCAGATTGAAGAACAGCGTGCCGGGCCTGAATGCAGGCATGTCGGTCGAAGTAGCGATAGAAGAGCCTCTGATCGGTGGCAGCGCAAGCGGCTTCTTACTCCCGCTCACGGCGCTTGTTCCCGAGGGAGGCAAGGACTTGCAGGGCGTCGCCCACGTATTCCTTTATGACGGGACGAACTCGACGGTTAAGAAGCGCCAAATCACCGCTGGCGGCATTCGCGACAATCGTCTTGTCGTAACTGAGGGTCTGGGTACTGGCGACATCGTTGCGTCTGCCGGGGTCTCCTATCTGGTCGACGGTCAGAAGGTGAAGCTTCTTCCGCTACAGGAGTAGCGCTTTTGGATTTTCTCACCCGGTTCGGCCTCGCGCGCTCGCGATTTACCATCACTATCATGATCGGCCTGCTCTTGGCTGGTGTTGCGCTCTATCCGAATTTTCCCAAACGCGAAGATCCGGTTGTGGTGATTAGAACGGCTGTGGTGTCCGCGCTGTTTCCGGGAATGGCCCCCGAGCGGATGGAAAATCTCATCGCCATCCCGATCGAACGGAAGATCAGAGAACTTGCGGAAGTGAAGGATATTCGTGCGCTGGCGATCGAGGGATCGTTGATCGTTTACGTCGACCTCAAGGACGAAGTCGGCGATGTAAATGCGGCATGGCAACGCCTGCGCGACAAGATGACCGACGTCAAAATCAAGCTTCCTGACAACACGATCGGTCCCTTCGTCAACAGCGACTTCGGCGACGTCGCCATCGCCGCGATTGCGATCACGGCCGATGGCTTCTCGTATCGCGAGATGAAGGACGTGGCGGACGAGTTTCGCAAGAAACTCTACTTGATCCACGGCGTCGCCAAAATTGAAGTTCTAGGGGTCCAGGAAGAACGGGTCTGGCTGGAAATCGATACCAGCAAGCTGGCAGCCGTGGGCGCTCAGGTGACCACCCTGATCAAGGACTTGCAGACCCAAAACGTCATTCTGCCGGCCGGAAACGTCGAGGCGGACGGCACTCGAATCCTGCTGGAGGCCTCCGGCGATTTTCCAAACGTGCGCGCCATCGAAACCATGTTGACCCGCGTTGGTGCAACCGAGAATCTGGTGCGGCTCTCTGACGTCGTCTCAGTGCGTCGGGACTATGTCTCGCCGAAAGTGAAGCCAATCTATTTCAATAGCCGGCCCGCCGTCGTGCTCAGCATCGTCATGCAGCCTGATCAAGACGTTACGCAGCTCGGGAAAAAACTTCGCAGCTTTGCACGCGGTTATCGGGACCAGCTGCCGATCGGTTACGACATCGACTTCGCGGCCTATCAGGCGGAACAGGTCAGCGCCGCCGTGAACTCGGCACTTTCAAATGTCGCGCAAACTTTCGTCGTTGTCGGCGCCATCGTGATCATTTTCCTCGGGCTGCGGGCCGGATTGATCGCGGCGATGATCGTTCCTTTCGCCGTGATGTTTTCTGTGGTCGGGATGCGCGCGCTCGGTATCGCGCTCGAACAAGTTTCGATCGCAGCGATCATCATTGCGCTTGGCCTTCTGGTTGATAATGGCGTCGTCGTCGTCGAAGACATCATCAGCCGGGTAGGACGAGGCATGTCGGCGAAAGACGCGGCATTGGCGTCTGGACAACAATATGCTTTTCCCCTGCTGGTCTCCTCCATCACGACGATTGCCGCGTTTCTTCCGTTATTCCTGCTTCCGGGAGCTGTTGGTGAGTACGGCTTTTCGCTTGGGGCTGTCGTGGCGCTCACGTTGGGCGGCTCGTGGATTGCCGCGCTTTATATTCTTCCCGCCCTGACGGTTTGGTTCATTGGCAACAAAGTCAGCTCGGACAGACGTAGCGAGCCTAAGTCATCCTTTCAGAAGGCCTACGGCGCGGTGCTCCGTTTTGCACTTCGTGCCGCTCCGGTCGTGTTGGGAATATGCGGCGTCCTGGTCGTGCTTTCCGTCATGCAGTTCAGCCGGGTCGCCAAACAGATGTTTCCGCTCAGCGAACGAAACCAGTTCCTGATCTACATGAACCTGCCGGATGGCACTGATATTTCGGAGACCGAAACGGATGCCCTGAGGATTTCGCGGTGGCTTGCGGACCCGAACGAAAATCCGGAGATCGCGAGCCACATCCTTTATATCGGCGATGGCGGGCCGCGGTTCTACCTCACATTGACCCCGGTACCGGCGGACCCGGCCACAGCCTTTTTTCTGGTCAACACCAAAGATTATGAGGGGGCCGTTCGCGCCGCGGATCGTGCATGGAAGTATTTTTTCCAAAATCATCCGGAGGCGCGCTTCAAGATCAAGCGGCTCGCGATGGGTTCAGTGGAAGCAGGCATCGTCGATGTAGAAATATCCGGCCCGGATGCAGATCGACTTCTCGCGCTTAGCGCGCAAGTTCGGTCTCTATTCCGTAACGCGCCTGGTATTAGGGACAATGAGGACGACTGGGGAAACAAGGTCATCAAGGTCATCGTCGACATCAATCAGGACCGCAGCCGGCAGCTGGGGTTAACGTCTGAAGAAGTAACTCAGCAGCTGAGGACTTATTTTACAGGAACCTCGGTTTCGGTATATCGCGAGGGTGATAACTCGATCCCGATCGTATTCCGCGCAAGCCCGGGAACACACAGGAGCATTGAAGGGCTGAGCAGTGCCACCTTTGCTCACAATGGGAGTCTGATTTCACTTGCCCAGGTCGCAACATTACGAACCGGTTTTGACTTCTCCCGAATACGCCGAAAGAACCAGGAGAGGACTGTCATTGCGACCGGCCGCAGCGCGACGCTGACAGCCGGTGAACTGCTGGCTTATATCCAGCCCGGCCTGGACAAGCTCGATCTCGGTGGCGGATACCAGGTCGTTATTGGCGGGGAGATCGAAAAGAGCGTCGAGACCAATGAAAGACTGAGCAAAGGGCTTCCGGCGGCCCTTGTGGTCATGGTGATTGCGATCATTCTGCAGTTCAATTCGTTCCGTCGCACGTTGCTGACGTTCATGACTATTCCGTTGATATTTGTCGGCATACCTTGGGGGCTGCTGGCAACCGGACAGCCGCTGTCGTTTTTCGGAACGCTTGGCATCATCAGCCTTGCTGAAATCATCATCAACAACGCAATCGTGCTTATCGACCAGATTGATATCGAGCGCGAGACGCTGGATGTGCGCGAGGCCGTCGTCGCAGCGTCTAAAAAGCGGCTGCGTCCGATCCTGCTGACCTCGGCGACCACCGTTCTCGGGCTGATGCCCATGGCAATCACTGGCGGAGCGCTTTGGAAGCCGATGGCCGTCCTGATGATGTCGGGACTTGCGACGGCGTCGTTGCTGACGCTGCTATTTGTTCCCGCGGGCTACCTGTTGCTGTTCAGCTTCGGCGGGAAGTCGGGCCTCCCATATGGCTGGGGTTTCGCCGACGTGACCCATTTAAAAGGGACCAACTAATCGCCACTGCCGAGGCGACGCATGGAGTTCGTCCATGGGTATGATCTACTTCGAGGACTTGAATGTTGGAGATAGTTGGACGTCGGCGGAGTACATCGTCGATCACGAGGAAATGCTGGCCTATAGTCGCACAAACGACCCGTGGCCAATTCACGTCAATCCAGACGCAGCCACCAGATCGCCGTTCGGCGGATTGATTGCCAGTGGCGGCTACACAATCACTCTAATGTACCGGCTGTCCCATGAAATAGTGAACCAGCCGGATCGGGTGTGGGCCTTCTTGGGAGGCTTCGACTGGCACGTCAAGTTTGTCGAGCCCGTTCGTTCAGGTGACAGGCTGCACGAACGTATCACAATTCTGGAGAAACGCTTGTCGAGCAAGCCGGGACGAGGCATCGTCAAGCACCTCATCGAGATGATCAATGATCGAAAACGGGTGGTGTTATCTATTGAGAGCACAATGCTGATCGCCACTAGCTCTCAGTAGCGAGTCGGAAGCCGCGCTGGTTTCGTGCCGCAATGCTTGAGTCTGGTTATGGCCCAAAGCTGACGTGGCGGCTGGCTCGATCAATGTCTGCTTGTAGATCAATCAATAGCGGACATCGGGACAAGCCTCTTTACCTGATACGCAACAGGAGAGGAGCTGCGCGCGGCGATGAGCATGGCGCGGCTATTGCGCGATCAAGGGAAGCGACACGAAGCCCGCGAGCTTCTCACTCCGGTCGACGGTTGGTTCACGGAGGGGTTTGAAACGCTGGACTTGAGGCGGGCAAAGCCTTGTTCGAAGAGCTTGCGTGATGAGGGTGCTTGTGGTGCCGAGCGCCGTTGAACGTCAGCTTGGAAGTGGTTCGAACCCCGAGAGGGCCTGCCCGAGGTTAGCAATCAAAAAAAACGGCGTGCGGGTGGCGCCTGCACGCTAGGCGAGGCTACTGGGCCGCCCGCCTCTCCGAGACTAACCGGGGCCCGTGGCCCTTACCCTTGTTGACGCAGTTAGCTGTCTTGCACGACGCCTGATCCGCGTCATTCGTTCGCGCCTTCGGTCCGAGATTTGCCACCATCGCCGACAAAAACCCGAGCACACACAGTGCAGCGAGGCCGCAAACAATAATGCTTAATCCACCTCGCAGCACGAGGTCCTTCAATGCACTTCGCCACGGAAGTTCTCTGAACATCACGGTCCCCTTCAACCTCTATCTTCAACAATCCTTAAATCGATATTTCAAAAGCTCGATGTGGCGAGCTGTGTGCTGAATATTTTTGGGCCGTTCAGTTCTGACAGGCCGTAGCCCAAGGGCTGCGCACCGAGGTGCGAGCGGCAGGATCATCACTGCCGCCCTCCATTATGCGGCGACTTTGGGCGGTATCGAGCGGAAGCGAGAGGCCGAAACCGCCGTGTCGAGGGTGACCTGGATGCCACTCGCAAGGGATGTGACACAGACGCAGAGTGAATGCAGGCGGGTTTCGCTAATTATCGGACGACGTCAAGTTTGACCTTTGCAATACCCCTTCCGACCATTCCCAGCGTTTCGGCTGCAGAATATGAAACGTCAACAACTCGTCCAGGAATGAACGGGCCGCGATCATTGACCCGAACTGTCACGGATCGTCCAGTAGCGACGTTTGTCACGCGCAACCGAGTGCCGAACGGCAACGTACGATGAGCGGCGGTCAAGTCGTGCGTATTAAACCTTTCGCCGTTCGCGGTCTGGGTTCCTTCGGTGTAGAAGCTGGCAAGTCCATGCGACGCAACTTGAGTCCCAGCTGCAGTCTTATCCGACTCGACCGGGGTGGTGACCGCAATACGCCTATTCGTCACGACTGATGTCACGCGATGGCGTTCCAGCGTCGGAGTTCTCTGGCTGACAACGGACGACTGAGCGCAGGCAGCGAGCGAAGCCGCTCCCATCGCGACGAGAAGCAGCTGAACAACTTTCCGAACGCTAGCGACGGAAGGTGCGTTAAGATTGCCTCGGCTCTTCAAGGTCGATGCAGGAAGGTCTGGCAAAGCTAACGGAAAACATGTGTACCCCCGAATCACCGAAGCCCGGCAGGGCTAGGGCGGACCCCAATGAGGGCTGAACGGTGATCAGATGAAGCTACGCGGGACCAATCATGCAATTTCCATCTTGGTGTGATCATTGAGTCACAACTAGCTGACCGGCAGGGGCGGTGCGATGTACGCCACCACCCACTCCCTTAGATGAAGTCTCGGGATCGATCGTTCCTGATTTGCTCGTTCAGCAGCCTGACAACGCCAATCTCGTTCTGAACCTCAAAGCCGCGACTTGCCCGCGCTGGACGCCGGGCAGCTTGCGGCAAACAGTTGATGACGCCGACAATCTCACCCGTTTCATCGCGCAGGTCGAGATATACCAGGTCCGGAGGTGGCACAAGGAAACGAGGGGGCTCGCCTTTTTCCGCGAACATCCGATGGTCCCTCAACCTGGAGCGGACCTTGTGTTATCTTTGAACGCTCAATTCGATGGGCGTGCTGAGGCTGCCCCATATCGTGGAACGCAACGACATAGGACGTTTTCGGGGCAGGCTTGGGCGTGACCGAGTTTGCGCCAGAGGGAAGAGCGTCGCAGGAAATTCGTCAGCTGTGGGACTGAATATCGAGAAAACTCGTGGAGGGGTCGCTTGATCATGAGTACAACGCGAACAAGGCGGCGTGCTAGCAATACGCGCTGTGTGCGACGCTCGCTGGTGGAGCTTACCGCCACGGCGATCCGAGCCGTTGACGATGGCCAGTTTGTGTTGTCCAGCGGAATTGCTGGTTTCGATCCGCGATCCGAGCACACGGGCGGCAAGACGTCTGATCGAACAATCCTTGCAAGGCAAGCGACGGCTCCGTCTCCCGTTGCGGTGCTTAATTCTTGGTATGCGGCGGCGCCGCACAAGGACGAACCTTTAATTTCCGACACTAACACCGAGATGATGGTGGAGATTCCCAGGGACTATCAAAGCAGAGCTTTTGAAAACAAAGCCAACCTGAATGCTGCGTTGAACCATGCAAAGGACCTCGTAGAGACACGGGTGGGAGGCGAAGCGGCGTCGAAAGACATCGGCGGTTGCAGTTTTGAAAGCACCGTTAATAAAGAAGCCGGAACAAAGTTCCGCGCAGATGCGGTCGAATCGATTGTGCAGAAGCAACCGGCCGACAGCGCAGGGCAGCCGCAATCGCGATACATGCGGCGGCTCACTGACGAGGCGGTCAGATTGCTGGACGATCTTCGGAGCGGCAAGCTGGATAATCAGGCGAACTTCATCCTGAGCGAATGCTTCAGAGAAGCCGCCAGCGCGTTCTCTATGATCAATCAGCAGCTCAAGCGCGACGGCTATGCCGCGAGCATTGATCCATCAATCTTCATCTGGCTTGCCAATATTATCGAACCGGAGACGCGCGACACCGGGACCATGCGGCTTGAGATCGTACCCAACCACCGAGGTCCTCCGAGCACGTACACGCGCCAAGTCGCTCTATTCATCTGGCACCTTGTCGAGGGGCAGGGCTGCCGGCCACAGGCCGCATATCGGGGGGCGCTCACGAAGTTCACCGTAAGCGCGAATTTCGCCGAGAAAGCTTATTCTTTTTGGGAGCCGATCTTCAAACGGGCGGGACCGCACGTGAAGATGTTGACCCGCATTTCAGACCCAGAAACGTCCTAAAGCAGCGCGGGCATTTGGCGTCCGATTCGACTAAGGCCGAGGCCCCGGCGAGGACCGCCCGGCAACTTCGTCCGAGCTTTGGACAAAGAGGACGCTGACTTTGGGGCCGCGCCTGCATGGCACATGATTGCACCAGGGGCCGGAGCGAACCCGGTTGATTGTCGGTGCAGACGCCGACCAAGTTTGGCATCTGAAACCGCCAAGGCGCTCGCCTCAGGAAGGGGCACAGAGCCGACGTGCGGATCGCGCTGATCGACGTCCGGTGTTGGGGGACTAGCGGGCATAACTCTGATCGACCGCGACTTCCGCGTTTTGATCCAAAGGCGACCTGTGTTGGCGTAGCAGCCGGTCGGAAATCGGGTGGATCGACCTGCGTGAAATCCTATCGTGACAACGAGCAGATAGGAGCACGACATGCACAAATTTCATTCGATGGCAGCTCTTTGTGGAGACGGTCTCCGACCAGAACTGCGAGAGCTATTCGAGAGGCTGGCGATTGATCCGCACTCTGGGCTGCTCCGCCATGACGGCCATGGTCCAAGCCGGACCAAACCCCGTTTCCAAGGCGTCCACTCAAACTGAATACAGAAAGACAGGAGTTAGCTACATGTCGAAGGAAAGCGAGAACAAGGCCATCGTAGGTCGCTGGTTTACAGATTTTTGGGGCGAGGCCTGCAATCTGAATATCGTCGATGAACTCGCAGCGCCGGACATGCTGTTGCAGTACTCGCTTCACGAGCCACGTCGTGGCCGCGACGACATCAAGGCCTTCATGACCGACTTTCGCAAGGCTTTTCCCGACCTCAACTTTTGGGGTAGGGCGGACCTGATTGCCGAAGGTGATTACGTCGTCGGGCGCTGGGAGGGTGGCGGTACCCACACCGGCGCTGCCTTCCGCGACTTTTTGGCGGGACCACTTCCAGCCAACAGCGGACGCATTATGAGGTTCACCGGAACGACTGTTCTTAAGCTCAATGACAGCATGATCGTCGAGGAGATCGGCCTTGACGACGGCGTGGCCGCTTTGACGCAACTTGGACTCATAAAGACCGCTGCATAAGCTTGTTCGCGCCCAAAGTCATGTCAGCAACGGGCCGGCCTTTCGGGGGGCCGTCCCCGCAATCCCCTTGGAACCGATGAGTCACTTGCCGACGTCGCCTGTTGGCAGCGCAGCACGAGGTCCTTCAATGCACTTCGCCACGGGAGTTCTCTGAACATCACGGTCCCCTTCAACCCTTATCTTCAACAATCCTTAAATCGATATTTCAAAAGCTCGATGTGGCGAGCTGTGTGCTGATTATTTTTGGGCCGTTCAATTCTGCGGCGAGAATCCTTCACGCTTGAAGAGCACTTGCGCGAACAGCACGAAAGGTGGGGATAAGCAAAGTAGTTCCAAACGGAGCGGGAACATATGCAGCAATTCGAGCGTTCGCTCCCGACATTTAGGAGAGCTACCATGGTCTCTACCGTACGCATCTTCTTCGCCGGAGTGGGGACCACATTCGGCATCCTGGCAATCGGCTTTGGCGGCGGAATTTTGATGGCGAATTCGACCTTGCACGACGAAGTTGCTCAGAAACGCACCCTTTCCGAGCCGCCGCCTGGGGTCAGAGTAATCCAACCTCCTTCGGCACAGCTGGCACTGATTACTGCAGCAGCTCCGGTTGAGGCGCCAGCGCCCGAGACCACAAAAGAGCAACAAGCACCTCCTCAAGTCATCCCGAACCGGATTCAGACGCAGGAAAAGGACAAACAGGCTGCGCGCGCCGAACAGCGGAAAGTGGAGGCCGCTGACCGCGAGCGGCGCAAGAGATCTGCGGAGAGGAGGTCGAGGCGCGACGCAGCCCGCGCCAAGCAACAGCAAGAACAGCAGCAAGAAGGACAGCCACAACCGGGCATACTGGCGTTCGACGGTGATGGCCCACCAAAGGTGTTCGGAAACTAGACGCCCCGCTGCATGCGCGTGATCGATAAGCCAAAGCATTGTTGTCTGTGCTGGTGCGAAAGAAAGAGACTCGCCGGCCGGTCGAATGGATGGCATTCCATTGTGCCGCGAGCATCTGGCTGCAGCGGTGCTTTGGGAAACCCGGGTTCTCGTTCCTCCGCCGAGCGCAACACCTGTCAGCGAAAAGAACTGATCGGCCAATCAAGAAGCAGCCCACCCGGCTTTTGCGGCACCCGATGTCCGCTGATGACCCATAGCGGCCCTTGGCCAGTGCTTAGACCGCTTGAACCTGGGTACCCTACTCCACCACTCTGTCGACCGTGGCAAGCAAGGTGGACAGTACCGTAAGCCCTAGGTCTACTCTCAATCGCAATTCAAGGTCTCCGCGACCGGTGTGCTGACGAGGCAAGTTATTTCGACTATCCTTCAATGCGGACCATCAAGGCGGGGCAGGACAGGGCCCACGAGAGGAGATTCGATGGGCACAGTAAAAAACGCTCTGGCCCAGAAGAGTGGCGCGCTGATCCATGTTCGTTCCGGCGACATGGTCGTCGTAGCCTTGCGCCAGATGCGCGACAACCGGGTCCGGTCGGTGCTGGTCATCGACGACGACGTGCTGGTCGGTATCGTCACCCAAGGTGACTGCGCCATCAAAGTGCTGCTGCCCGGGCTCGATGCAAAGCAGACGCCAGTAGGCCAAGTGATGACGGGCAACCCGGTGACGGTCAAGCCGGACGATCGGCTGGACGGCTGCATGGCAATGATGGCCGGGCGCGGTTTTCGCCATCTGCCAGTGCTGGACGCGGGCAAGGTCGTGGGCGTGATCTCGATCGGAGACGTCGTCAAGAACGTCATCCGGGATTTGGAGCACAACGTGGGCGACCTGATGGGCTACATCATGAAGGACGGCCCCGGGGGCTGACAGACGAACCGCGCAGTGCCGTCGCGCGCCGCGTATGTCTGCTTCTGGCACGAAGCGGACATGTCATACGGTGCAATCAATGGCCGCTCTCAGCTTAAAGCGGAAGTCGGTCGGCCGGGAGGGCGATTTCCGCGCATGACCCAGAACGGACTTCGGGTGTCAACGATTGATCGGGCAGCGGACCGATGCCTTCAACAGAAAACGTCCGTTGCTCCTATGAGCGCGCCTTGAACCACCTACCGGTGCAGGCGCCGACCAAATACGAACTGGTCATCAGTCTTAAGATCGCCAAGGCGCTCGGCATCACTGTATTGCCGCGCTGCTCGCCCGCGCCGATGAGGTGATCGAATGAGGCGGCGGGAGTTCTTCGTCGCCGATCCACGCGCACATGCTGCGGCATGCTGCGGGTTACGCCCTGGCTGGTCGTGAAATCGACACAAGAACACTGCAAGCCTTCATGGGCCATCGTTCGATCGCGAACACCGTTGTCTATACCGCGGTAGCCGACAAGCGCATTCGCAACATCTGGGGCAAATGAGCAAGAGATGAAGACCAGCGCGAAGCCACCGTCGAAGACCCCGCAGCGTTGCTCAGTCGGTGCGGGATGAGATCGCCCGGCAGCGCAATGTTTTGCGCGTCCTACGATGATGTTCGTCGTGCGCCGGCGCGTCGGGCGAATTGCGAGGAACTTTTTTGACAACTTGAATTGATTGAGCAAACCCGCACAGGGAGTGCCGTAATGCATTTTCGTACTTATCGGGACGAAAGCCGCTCCAGACACTTCGAATTGGTCAGCAAAGGCAAGAGCCCAAGGTCAATTGATCTGGTCGCGGTAATAACTTCAGGCATATTAGTGGTAGGCTTCGGCTGTGCCCTCATGGTCTGTTTCGGATCGACGGTGCCCAGTTTAAGCGCGTGGGTCCACTAGAACCGTTACAACGGGATTGGACTGCCGCCGCTCAAACCATCACGGTCTGAGTACCCTCTGCGCTGTGGGCCTCCCTTTGGCCACGCTCAACCTCGCGGGGTTGCCACTGCTCGAGGCGGCCAGTGGACCGCGGTGCAGGTCGGCGGGATATTGCAAAGGACTTAGCCAGTTCCTTGATTTCATCACGAAACAGAAACGCCGCCAAGCCGTACAAGCCTGCACAAGCCAAGATGAAAAGCACGCCTTTCGCTATATCAGCCATGCTGGATCTCCTCTGCCCAAGTGCTCTACAGCAAAGTTATGGCGCGTGAGTTTGATTGATGCGTTGTCCACAAGAAATGGGCTCGAAACTATTCTGCAACGCTAGGGAACTAGCGGAAGTTCGCGGCCTGCGCGATCACCCGCTCGACCGCGGCCCGCCCGTCATCGCGCCTTGGCCGTAACAATCCGGTCGCGCACGTCAGTTTTTCAGCCTAAATGTGGAGTGCACAAGCATGAGAGTTTTCCGTGCCATCGCGATCGTCGCATCGCTATCCGCGCCAGCTTTCGCGCAAGGCGGCCACATGCAGCAGGCCGGGGAAAAGGCGCCTGACAAGACAAGGCAGGAGATCGAGGCCGACAAGCAAGCCCAAAAGGATTACGAGAGATCGCTTAGTAACATTCCCGACCAGGCCGCTTCGGACCCGTGGGGCAACGTGCGCAGCGAGAATGCGCCCAAAGCGGTCGCGAGGGCCCCGGCGAAGCGAACCAAAATCGGCGGCCACTGATTGGCGGTGGAGGCGATGCGCATGCCAGATCCGACGACCTCTTGTTGACTTCGTTATCTCACCGGCAGCACACATCCCAGAATTTTGGTATTCAAGCCTCGCCGATCTCACGACCCGAATCGATCCCTACTCCGTAGTAATCGGCTCGGCCCGCCGATCTGAATTTCAAAGTAAGCTCGCCTGCCCGCTGGAAGGCCTTCGTCGTATCACTGGCCGTGAGCGCCACGGTAGTGGTGATGTCCGAAAGGCTTCCGCCAGCCGCGGCGGCAAGCACCGCTGAAATCATCGTGGGCTCATCCGGTGCTTCGGCTATGATCAGCCAATCGTACGGTCCCAGAGTTAGATACCAACTGATCAGTCGACCACCCGCGGCCGCGAACAACTCCGCGACCGCCTCGGAACGGTCCTCGGGCTTCGCAGACATCCCCCTGATGGCCGCGAGCGTGTAACGACCTTGAGAAATGTAAATCGTCATGCTGTCTCCTCTGCATTCGCTAGTGGTCAATTCTCCGAAGCAACGCCGTGTCGCGGTCATGTCCGCATTAGATCAGAATCGGACGCTGCCGACCGGCCCGTGCGGACCAAGCGTAGCCTGGCCGCGCGGCTACTTTGAGCGGCTACTTCTTCTTCCCGTCCGCATCGTACTGCTTGAGAAAGGCGACCAGGTCATTGGTCTTCTGCTCGTCCTTCAGACCTGCATAGATCATCTTGGTCCCAGGCACCTTCGCCTTGGGATCCTTGATATATTCGCGGAAGGTCGTTTCGTCTCAGGTGATTCCGGAGTTCTTGTTGGCGTCCGAATACTAATAGCCTCGAACGCTGCCTGCGGCGTCTTGGGCGTTCCCATTTCCCGCTCCCACGATCGTCAAAAGCGTAGCGGAAACAATTTCTCGCATGTCAATTCCTCTTCTTACCATTTGCCCACCTAACAACTCGATAGCCGTGTTTCGGTTCGGATATTGATGTCTCATGCGCCACAGGGACACGTGACCGCACCCGACCAATGCTGCAAAAATATCAGAAAGTTCTCGAAGGAGTTGGCAATGTCGATCACCACCAGGGGGTGGGGACTGAGCCGCAATCAGAGGATCAACGCCATGCACTTGCCTATACACCGGGCATCAACGATGCCAAGCGCGGACCAGACGCGGGAGCTTGTGCCAGTCGCCAGCGATGAGAAACGGTCGTTGCAGGATGCACGGTGGACCGTCGCCGGGCGCCCCAAAGGGAAATAAGAACGCCCTGAAACATGGCTGGTACACCGCCGAGGCAATCGCGCTACGACGGCTACTCGCCAGTTTCAGAGGATTCGCTGCGCGAACGGATCGGCGGCGGACGTCCGGTGCTGGATCCTATTCGTAACCGTCCGTATTCATCCGTCTTCCAAATGAAGAACGCAGTACATGCAATCCCTTCGGTTGTCTCTGCGAAGCAGACCTGCGTAGGGTATTCGTCATTTTCGACCGAGATCGGTGCGCTGATATCGTGGTTTTTCCCCTCGCTGTCTTGGCCAGCGATGTGGATAAAGCCTTCTCCGTCGATCCAGTAGGTGCCTTGCATCGAGACTTGCGAGATCGCTCGAGGTCCTGTCGCAGATCTGTAGCTGCCCTCGCGATGATCGTCTTTGACTTTGAGGCAGCCGAGCGTCATCCATTCGTCGCGCTCCCAGTCATGCCAGGTGCCCTCAAACCTACAGTCAGGTCCGGAATACTGTTCGAAGTAGGCTGAAGCGATTGCATCGGCGGGCATGACCTGGCCGATCTCTTTCCATGTATTGTAGAAAGTCGTCGCCGTGAGTACTGCAAGTCCGACTATCACCATGGTGGTGATGTAACGGATGACGTGTGCGCTCATCCCCCACCGCTCCTTGTGTCAGACGCCTCCCTCCTGGAGGATACTCGAGTTCATGGATTAAGGGTGTGAACTAGCGCACAAAATCAGCACCCGGAAAAAGGCACTTCCACCCCGGCATATTGCGCAGACGCTCGCCGCTTTTTGTCTTGCGCGCGATCGACCTGGGCTCCCTAGGAGCCGACCTGGCTCCCTAGCAGGAGCACAATCACGGGTGGCGTGATGCCGACGGCTGCTCCCTTCATTACAGCGTCACGCCGTTCAGCTTCAACGAATGCCTTAGAGTTTGCGGAGGTTGGTTACCGTCACTAAACGGCGTGCCCTCCGGAAACTGGCTTGCGACCGGTCTTGCAATTTACGATCCGCCTCTGAAAGCCGCTAACGACAATCATCACGCTTGGCCGGACATTTTACTTGACGTGCTTTGGCTGGTCGCGATCTCTTCAATCATCGATCTAATGCGCCGCGCTCTCCGTCGCGCGGGCCGTTCGCCGCATGGGGTCAAGCTGAAGAACCCGGCGCCGCCTTTAGGGCCCGCCGCTGGCGCTTGGGCCTTACGAACGCAAGCTCGCCATAACTTCGCCAGGGCAATTGATACGGCCGAGAGCTCGGTTCGTTCAGAGCTGATGAGCACGCGGCAATAGCCATCCCATGATCTTCTCATACGGATCGCGACGACTGCGGACGAATGCGTCCTCGTTCTGCCGCGCGGCGGTCCTAGCGAATTCAGAAATTCCTTCGATAGACTGCCGCCTATCCTTGGGAAGCCTTGTCCATTGGCGAATGATCTTCCGGCGGGCTTCGCGTTGCTTTTTCATGACGTCATGCATCGGTACGCTCCTTGAAGTGGAGTCCGGCTCGGCCTATCAGGAGGCGCTTTGCCACTTTTCGGTTTCTTCCTTCAAAGCGTGGCGCGGCGCTGCGATGCGGAGCGACTGCGCGGGGTATGGCGACATTAAGGCGCCAACTCCCAAACCCTGATCTGTCATCGACGATTGGGAAACCGAATGTGCGGGCGCACGCGATCGCGGCAATCATCGGCCGCGACAGCCGCGAAAACGATCAGGCCCTGGTAGATCGACCACCCCATGTCCAAGCCCCAAGCCCAATAAGCTGGACGTACGTCGTTCATCCAGAACTATCCACCAGCAATGTGAACTAGTTCACGATCACCCGCGCTCTTTCGGCTCAGAATATAATCGCGGAGGGCTGAATTTTTAAACCCATTCGGCGATAGCTCAGTATTGCGGGCGGCGCTGCCCCGGTTCTTCGCCAGAAGCTGCGGACAGCCTTATGATTAACGCATTCGATTTGCTACGCGGCAGCCGACCTCACCTTCGAGCCGGAATGCGGACCTCAATTCTGATTGTGGGTTCGCTAATTTCCATTGCGGCTTCCGCGCAAACTTATCCCGTCAGCGGGGTCTGGGTCGCGATGGATTATCATTTCCCGAGTCCAAACAAGGAGTGTGTTTGACACTTAAAAGGCTTGGTGTTGATGCGCTCTTTGACCGGTCTTTTCCGACGGTCATGATTTTTTCAGACGTCCAGCGAGTTGTGGTGCGAGGAGGTCGTCCGGCAGAGCGCGCAATCAGATCCGTTAAGAGTGAAATGGGCGGTGGTTTTCGGGTAGAGGAATCGCCTGGCAAGCACGGAAGTTGGTTGCCCTGGTTAAAAAAACAGTGGTTTCACCTTAAAGTAATCGACCCGATGATTATCGAAGTCACTGAACGAGCGGTCAGTACTCAATTCTTCAAGTGCTCGTCCGAACGCCCGCTAATTTGAGAACGGGCCGTCCCGACATTCGATGATCATAGCCGTCGCTCGGTGCTTCGACCGAGGCGTGTGTCGCCCGGGTCACTGCTGGACGGGTGTGATGGGGACGTAAGGCGGCACCGGGCCGGGTTCAACCATCGTGAGAGTGCTGGGCTCGACTGGCGCAACCTCGCTCTCGGCTTCGATAAGGAACTTGTCGAGCATGGTTTCGATTGAGGACTTGGCTGCCTCCGCTCCGGTGTCACGCATGTCGTTATGGCGGAAGGGGGTTTGCACAACGGTAATGCCGGCCTTCTCGCGCTGTTCTTCGTTCGGAATGACGCCGGGATCGGTCTTGAACTGCGGATCATTCGACCGGAACGAGAAAATCTTGAATTTTCCCGAGGTGACGAAAGGCACGCGCAGATTATCGAGTGCCACGACCTTCTTAACTAGTTCGGGATGCAGCTTGGCGAAATACATCGAGATATCGGCGCCGGCGGAATGTCCCACGAGCGTGAGGTGGTCATAATCCGCATTTGGCTGGACCGCCGTCATTTGCTCGATCGCAAAGCGGATGTTGGCAATGCCGCGCAGGTATTGCGGCTGGCGCCCGACGTAGAGTTCGCCGGATTTGGTGACCATTGGTGGATCGGTCTTCAGATCATGCTGGATGCTCATGGACAAGTAGCCGCGGAGAGCGAACAGGTTGGCAAGGAAGGAGTATTCAGTAAACTTGACGGTATTGCCGTGGTTGAGGACTGCGACCGGCAACCTGATCAAGCCGGCGTTAGCCTGCATCTCCTTGTCGCGCCGCACCGCGATGTCGACCGCGACCGGGCGGTTGTCCCGGCTCGCGTCATGGAAAGTCAGGGTCTCGTGACGGATCGCCCATTTCGCCGCAGTAAAATAGCCGACGGTGACCAGGGCACCGACAGAAGCCAAAACGGTAATTCCACGCTTCATATTGACTCGGCCCATCATCAAATCTGTCCGTGATTCAAAGTCAATGTGCGCGGAACTTGTTAAGAGCCAAGTTTTTAGCCGTGGCGGACGAATAAGTTAGATGGGCCCGGCCGAGGATAGGCGTTTTTGTTTTCGCGGCAAAACAAATGAAAGAAAAACAACAATACAGGAGGCTCTAAGATCTCGCTACTCCCGGTGCAGCTTTTAAGGCCGAGCGCGCGCAACTGAGCAGGGCGCGCAGAAGGCTATCCGGCGACGACGCGCTGCACGACCGACGTACCGACGCCGAGTGTCCGGCCTATCTTTAGGATGCCCATGCCGTCGGCCCTGAGCGCACGTATGCGAGCTTCCACGGATGGCTTGACCGGACGGCGCCCGAGTCTGACGCCCATGCTACGAGCACGCGCTAGGCCGGCATTGACGCGCTCGCGGATCATGCATCGCTCGAACTCAGCGCATCTGAAATAGCGCGCGGCCCGACGGGGTGTTCGTGTCGAGTGCCTGTTGATGCAGGTAAAGTCCGCAATGAAGCGCCTGCAATTCGTTCAACAGCCCGACGAGATCCTGCAGGCTGCGGCCGAGCCGATCGACCGACCAGGCGGCGATCATGTTGACTTTGCTCCCCGTGGCATCCTTCAACAGCCGATCGAGGCCGGGACGCTTATCGCGACCTTGGGCCCCTGAGATGCCCGCGTCCTCGTAGAAGCCGACCACTTCCCAGCCGGAGCGCGTGGCAACGGCCTCGAGTTCACGCCGCTGGTTGTCGGTGGTCTGGCTATCCGTACTGACCCGCAGATAGATGCCGACCCGCTTCATGTCACGCTCCATTCGTTGGAGCTAGATCATACGCGGACCCATACGGAAATCAAAATATAACGTATAAGCAAACACGATTGTAGAAAGCCCAGCAAACCGGGCATTCGCGACCCGGCGAAAACGTAAGGGTTTTCCGTATAATGTCGTTGGCAGATTTACGAGTGGTGCCGAAGAAACAGCCCTTGCCCGCAGTGTACGAGATCGAGAAAACTGGCCGATTTCCCGTTATCGAGCAGACGAGTCGACACGGACTGATTTACTGGGGTCGTGCCTAGCCGCGAGAGGAACCAAATTGTCCGAAGCAACAGACCGAGTAACCATCGCGATAACGGTGATGGTGGAGGATCGCGCCAAGCTGCGCGCCACTGCGCTGCGCAAGTGGATCGCAGACGGCAAGACCGAGTCGAATTTCGACGAGCACGAAAAAGACGAAATTGAATCCTCGGAGGACGACGAGAGGGACGAGGTGGCGCTTTATTGGTGGCTTGAACTCCTGGTTGCGGCGTCGACGCCGCTGCAAGGTGATGAGCAGGGGTACTACCGCGACGGCTGGTCGTTTAAGTCCGATTCGGACAAACGCAGCTTCGTCAAACGAATCTGATTGTTTTCACCGGGCAGCGCGTCAACACCGGCTGAAGCGTTAGCACTGTCGGGCGGTCATCGTTTGTTTATCGAGCGAGCCGCTGAAGGATGCCCGCGAGAACGCGGCTTGGATGAACCTTGTCGAGCGGCTTACCATATTGCGCCGAATAAACACGCCGGGTCATCGCCTCCCGCGCTTCATCGCCAATCAAGCTGACCGCGAACTCGTTCGTGCCCTTGCGAGCAATGACGGCGGCGCTCTCGAGCTGTCCCATGATGAGGGTGGCTGACGAGCCAACTGGATCTGATATCTCTCCCATCAACCGCATTCCGCTGGCGGAAATGTCCGTGACCTCGTAGACGCGCGCCTGATCTCCGACTTTTAAAAGCACTGTTTCCGTGGTGGCGAATCGTTCATCGAAGCGACGTCGCGGCTGCTCTACGCAAACGAGGCAGCAAATCGTCAAGACGGCGAGATTATACCAGGCCCAGAACAGGTTGAGAGCCCCACCGTTCTCGATCAGGTCCGAGTGGTCAAAGGCAAAGAGCTTGGCAAGGCCCAGCATTGTAATGAAGGCAAAAGCAACGAATCGGAAGAGCAGCCGCCAGTGAACATTTAAGCCGGCATAGTGAATTCCCTTGGCGGTGACTTTGAACTCGTGGCCTCTGGGTCGTACCAGTGTAGAAGCCACTACCTTGAGGATCTCCGGCGCGATAAGCATTTGGTACACGTCGGCAATCAACGGAAGCATGCGGCCACCGCCCAGCCATGTCGTAACAGCAACTTGCGTAATCACCATGGGCGCGAAGTGCGCGACGGCGTCAGAGAGGTTGGCCTGCACCATACGTACATCGAAGAGGAAAAACAGTGCGGGAGCCAACATGCAGAATATGCGAAACAAAAAGCTCGCGCCCCAGTAGAGGAACGTTTCGATCAGACTGATCCGGAACGAAAGCGGCAGGCCGTTGCCGAGGCGAAAGGGACCGGAGCGGCCACGGCAGATTTGCACGAGACCCAAACACCAGCGGGTGCGTTGCGTTGCGTATTCGTTGATCCCCTCGGGTGCGAGGCCAACCGTCAGCTTTTCGTTAAGGTACAGGGTCTTGTAGCCGCGTTCCCGGAAACGAACGGTGAGCAGGAAGTCCTCGGTCACGGAATCTGTCGGAAAGCCACCGATCTCAAGGAGCGCGGAGAACCGAATGATGGACGAGGTGCCGCAGCAGAAGGCTAAATCCCAGGCGTCCTTCGACGGCATGATTATGTCGAAGAAGAATCGCTGCTCGTCCGGAAAGACTTCGGAGATTGCCAAGTTGCTTTGGATCGGGTCGGAATTGAAGAAATGTTGCGGCGTCTGCACAATACCGGCGGTCGGATCCTTGAACAAACACAGCGCGCGCGAAATAAAATTAGAAAAGGGCACAAAGTCCGCGTCGAGCACGGCGATGAAGTCTGGCGGCGAGGGCAGCGCAGCGAGGTGTTGGACTGCATGATTGATGTTGCCGGCCTTGGCGTGGGAATTGTCCGCCCGGGCGAGATAGTTGAAGCCTTTTTTGACGCAGAGTTTCCTCAGCCAATCACGTCGGCCGTCGTCGAGCACCCAGACCCTGAAATTTGGATAGTTCATGCCCATGGCGCCGATAATGGTGCGCTCCAGGATTGCTTGGTCTTCGTTGTAGGTGCAGATCAGGACGTCGACCAGGGGCCGCGTTTGCAACAGCCACGGCATGTTGGCCGCGACAGTGGCCGATCGCGAGGAAGTTCGCGACAACAGGATCCACGTGATCGTTCCACCGACGCCCGTCAGGACTTCAGCGCCGAGGAAGCCTACGCCAAACAACCAATCCGCGGACATGCCGAATTGCGGCAGGGTTTCGGTGATCCGCCAAACGAGGTAATTCCAGGTCATGATTAGTGAGAGCGCTATAAGCGTGCCTCGGACCCAGGGGTTTTCGCGGTTGGCCCAAGGGAGAAACAAGCAAAGAAAGCCAGTCGCCATCAACGCCGGTGCGATCGGTTCTGGCCAGCCGCCGGTCATGGTGATAAAGAGATAGGCAGAAAGAATGAGACTGCGTCTCGAACAGACTGCAACATCCCACCAGTGGCGGTGGAGGATTCAAACACCACACTTCCCGTACGGCCGACACCGCATTGCGCAGTCGCAAGATCAGGAACGGACACAGCGATTCGATATCCCCCGGAAGAAAGCCCCGTTGGTTGAATCGCGAGATTATCCGGAGGCGCCGAGCTTCCCGACATGCGAACGATAGTCCCGTTGTGATTGCCCGATTGCCCGGAAAAGCGAAACTGCGCTTTGCCGCCGAGTCGCAATTGATTGAACACGGTTTCCCGGACCGTCACGGTCACGACGGCGCCTGAACAGTCGAGAAGGCGCAGGAGGTCTTGACCTTTTCTCACCTCTTCCCCGGGAGAGACTAAAACTTCCCAGACCAGCGCCTCGGTCGGAGAGGACAGGACCGCATTGGAGAATTCGGAATATCTTGAAGCTTCGGCGTCTAGAGCGGCGTGAAGCTTTGCAATCTGCCGGTCGCTGGAACTGAGCTCCGCCTCGGTCTCGGCAACGCGGACGGATAGCTCGTCAGCATGCTGCAACGAGCTCGGACGATCATTATAGGAGTCGCCCACGTATTCGCCGCGGCGCGCGGCCTCGAGCTCGACCTCACTGGCGAGCAGCCGGTGATTTAGAGACTTTCGGGTTTGGAGGGCAACCTTCGCATCCCGTTCTGCCCTTTCCACCGCTACGATCGTCTGATGTCCGGCGGCCGCCAACGTTTTTGTACGCGCAAGCGACGATGCAGCCTCCAAGTCGGAAGCCTCGGTGGCGGACGCCTGCGCTTTCAGGTCCATCACGCGCTCTTCAAGCTCCCTGATCCGTCCAGCTTGAAATGCACGCGCCTGACGTGAAATCTGTTCGTGAATTTCCTTCAATCGTGAAAGTCGTTCAGCCATCGCTGGCCGCCCGCCCTCACCCTGATCGACCTGTCTTTGCAGATCATCCAGCCGAGCCCGATCAGCCCTGCTATTGGAAATGCGCAACATAAGTCTGCCCTTGGAGGCCGCCGCTCCGATCGTTGGGGCAAACTCAGCGTCCTCGATTCTGCCGTCGATGGGCGCACGCAGCGAGACGAGTCGGGCGTTAACGACGGCTTCAACGCTTGAAAACTCGAGCATGCGCTGCACCGGACCCACCCCAGCAACGACGATGACGCCGAGGCCAAGGACCGATTTGAAGCCGCGCCACCCGAACCGTCCGACAAAGCTGCCCGTTGGCGGTGACAGAAGCGCGCCGGGCGTATCGAGCAAATCCGGCTTCTCAAACGTTTCTTGCAGAAGCGCCGATTGCGCCCGCAGGTCCAGACCCGCCAGCCTATTCACGACCGTTTCGCCGACCGGCACGTCAGAAGCCGAAGGAATTGAGGATTCAGTCGGCTCTAAATTGGTGTCTCGGACCTTCTTTAGTTCGGCAACCATGGCAAGTCCCCACCGCTTCCGCGTGCCCACATGCGGTCCAGCAATCCGAAGCAATAGAGGGAATAGCTTTTCTTTGCGTTCACGCAGCAGGAGCTCGGTCCGCCGACCCGGCACTTGGTTAAGCGAACGTAAGCAGCTAGTGGGAGTTCGTCAGTCCGAAAGCTTAAGACTTCATTGCTCGTTCACTGGCGAATTGGCCACCGCGTTCGAAGAAGAGGGTTCAGCAGGTCCGGTTTGAACGGCAGAAGACGCTTTCGTTTGCTGCGGTTGTGAACGCGGCGTTGTCTCGCCCCGCATCGCTTCAGTCCACAAGCGCTACGTTCCTGAACGCTTTCACAAGCGGCCGTTCCAGCTTTCCGTCCATACCGCACAGGATTTTATAGGCATCTTCGCGGGATATTGGCGGGCTGTATGGCCTCAACTCAATAAGCGCAGCGAAGATGTCCGAGATCGTCAGCAATCTGACCAGATCGGAAATGTCCGGTGCCGTCAGCGCGTCGGGATAACCAGAACCGTCCAGATATTCGTGATGGTGCCTCACGCCGTCAAGAATATCGGGGCTGATGCCTGAGGTATTTTGCAATAACTCACATCCGATGGCCGGATGGCGTCTCATGATCTCTTCCTCAGATGCGTCGAGGCGACCCGGTTTGTCGAGAATCGATAAGGGAATACGGGCCTTTCCGATATCATGAAGGGTAGCCGCCATTCCGAGCCGTTTTACGTCCTGACTGGAAAAGCCAATGTCCAATGCGAAGCCGACTGCCACTCCCGTTACCAGCAGGCAATGTTGGTACGTTCCTTCGTGATAGCGGCGTACGTCGTCGAGCCACGCGCCGAGCCCGTTTAGTACGATGCTGTCGATGATTTCTGATGTGGCGCGCTCGGCATCTGCAAGGTTTATCAGCTTGCCGTCCTGCGCGGCCGAGAACATCGATGCGAACGCCGCGGCGCCATCTGCGATCTCGCGTGAGGTAATGGCGAAGTCGATTAGTGCTGCCTTTTCCGCGACCTCGATCTGCGCCAGTTTGAATGTGATTTCTCTTGGACGAGAAACCACGGCGGTCGCTCCGAGCGCATACGCCTGAGCAACCATGTGGTGTCGGTGTTTCTCAACAACGAATAGCCTTTCAGAAAGGCTACTCAGGTCTCGCAAAACGAGCTTGATCTGTTCGATCCGAACCACCTTTCGCAGGTCGGCATCAACGATCAGCACGCCGTTCGAACGGATTTCAGTACCGCCATCTCCCAGCAATTGGGGGATAACATGATATCGCGGCTCCAGCATCGCTCGGATGGCGGGTATTTTCGTGAGTTCGTCGGTGACGAAATGAACGAGCATTCAACCGCCAACTTAGAAGCTTTAGAGAATGTAACCTCGCGATTTGGAAACACAAAAATTAGCTATCGCGCACAAGAGTATACTGTATGCCCCATCGCCTTAAGTTCGCCTTAAGCGAAAAAAGGAAGGAGAAGTCGACCCGATTGTTGGGGTTAGTCAGCTCCGGTGCACCAGAGCAGAGCTATTGTGTCGCCCTGGTTTCAATGGCCGATCAAAGCTGCTGCCAGACGGCGACGCAGGCCGCGGCCGACGCTCGGGGCTTAAATCGAGTCGAACCCTAACTTACTTAGCAAAGGTTAGGGAATCTTTCAAAAGTTGCGCCCAGTCTCGGAAGACACTCGGGTTGATGGGGCTAGTACAGCGACTCGAACGTGCAAAACTCGAGAAACATCCATGCCGAAATTTGCGGTCGGCGACACAGTCGAAAAGGCCTCGGGCGAAAGCCGTGCCGTGGTTGGGATATTTACTACAGATGACGGCGAACCGAGATACGCAGTTGAATTGGAAGGCACCCTCGATTTCGTCGTGGAAGACGAGCTGGTGCCCAGTCAGACGCAGCACTAGCTCGTCCACCTCGCACGGCAACCGCATTGGCCCGCGAGGCCAATCGGTGATGCGCCGGCCACAATGAACGCCATTACATAGCCGGCAGCAGCAGCCCAACGGGCACGCGGTTTGCTCTGCGAGTGGCGCACGAACGAGCGGATCTACCCGAGAGGATCCTACTGCGCCGCCCCTCTGCGAGGCTATGCCACGCACATTATGCACAATTCGAAACTTTCACAAAATTCCTCCAAGCACTCCGGCGCCGAGCGCAATGCGCGAAAATTTGCATTTCTGAGAGCACCTCCACCCGTAGTGCTTTGGTGCTTAGTTTATGCATAAGTCCTGCACGGCACTAAGTCGAGGCGGTGCGTGGGATACCGGGACGAGTGGCATCGGATGTTCCATAATTTTCGATGAGCGAACTGCGGGGAAGCTCCAGAGCGGCAAAAGAGAACTCCGCATGCGCAAGCTCGAGTGATGCCAAGTCGACTGACTTCAACCTCAGGTCGACGATCCTTTCAAAGTCGAACGTCCAGTTCTCGACAGCGAGATGACCAAGCGCAAGAATCCCCAACATTGCCACGCACTGGATCGCCCTCTGCTTTTGGTAACAACCGAGGCTAAAGGAACGCGTCCGAGTTTGGCGGGCCGCTGATTATCTTCTTCGCCATTGTGGTTCGAGAACAGCAGACCAATAATGACCACCTTAAGGTCGGCTGGTCGACCGGAGAATTATTGCGGGGACACGTGTCATGACAGCTTTAAATTCGACGACTCCGATCGCGTGGTACTGGAACCGCTGGTGCCAACTCGCTCTCGGTGTGGTCGCGATGATGGCAATTTCGTCGCCCCAATATGTATGGACCTTGTTCACCGGGCCGCTCAACCAAAAGCTCGGATCGACGCTTGCTGAATTACAGTGGACATTCTCGATTCTGATCATTTTGCAAACGTGGTGCTCGCCGCTGCAAGCATATCTGGTTGATCGATTCGGTCCGCGCCTTCTGATTTCAGTCGGTGCATTGATGTCGGGCGGCGGCTGGGTCTTGTCCAGCTACGTCAATGATCTTTGGGCGCTGTACTTCACCTACGGCTTCATCTGCGGCTTTGGAACCGGCATTATCTACGTGGGAATCATAGGCTTGATGGTGCGCTGGTTTCCAGACCGACGCGGACTCGCAACGGGGCTAGCTGCCGCTGGTTACGGTTTTGGCGCAATCTTCACCAGCTTTCCCATCGACAGTATGATCAAGAGCGACGGTTATGCTCATACGCTTGTTGTATGGGGTATGATCCAGGGGATCATCGGCGTCATTGCCGCGCAATGGCTCCGCGTTCCTCCTGAGGGTTGGCAGCCGGACGGCTATTCGCCAGCCTCTGCGAGTACAATGCAAGCAAAGCGGAGTTACTCACCGGCGGAAATGTTGAGAACCCCGACCTTTTGGCTGCTGTTCATCATGATGAGCATGATGTCGACCAGCGGGTTGATGGTGGTGTCCAATGTCGGGCCCTTTGCCAACGAATATAAGGTGGCGCAGGTGCTGGTGTTTGGCATGGCTGCGCTACCGCTATCGCTAACGCTGTCGCGTTTCACCAATGGCCTGACACGTCCGTTTTTCGGCTGGGTCTCCGATCAAATCGGCCGCGAGATGACAATGGCGCTGGCCTTTTCGCTGGAATGTGCCGCGATCCTCGTTCTGTTCGCCTTCATCGATCGGCCTGCGCTGTTTGTCGTTTTGACAGGCCTGGTGTTTTTTGGCTGGGGCGAAATTTTTTCGCTGTTTCCGTCGACATTGACCGATACCTTCGGACCGAAATATGCTGCGACGAACTACGGCTTTCTATACATCGCCCAGGGAGTGGGGTCGATTTTGGGCGGACCAGCCGCGGCGTTTCTCAAGCAGGCGACCGGCAGCTGGACCTCTGTGTTTATAATCGTGGCGATACTAGATGCCGTGACCGCGCTGCTAGCCATTACCCTTCTGCGCAAAATGCGGAGCCGGCATATGCTGAAAAATTAGGGCTGCCACTGCTGCGACGCATGAGTTCGGTACTGGCACGAAACGGACAAGCCGCTTCGCTTCGCTGCGAGGTCGCCTTGCGGCGCTGCGCACCATCACCGACGAGAACGAGGCGCACCGGCGCGATACGGCTGCCCAGATAGCGTCGACTGTCGCGCAACCGGAGGGACGACACGCTCCACCTGCGCATGGCGCAGGACGACACCCCAACCGAGATCGGTTCGGTGCGCGCTGGCGTGGGAAGTCTCGCTCCGCGCAACCACCGGCGAATTGCGCCAGCAGGTCGAGCGTATTGAGGCTGCCAGGGACGCGACCGGTTCGATCGCCAAGAGCACAAGCACAAGTCCGCAATAAGTGGATGGCGCAGCGCTGAGGCGCGGGCACTACCTTCCTCTGGAGAGTGACTGGACGGCACGCGCGGCCTCGGGCTTCGGCTATCAGCAGGGCAGGGCGCGATCTGGGCGGGGTTCAGGCGCCGTCAATCATCCGTTGCCGAGTGGTCGTAATCCGAGCGATTAGATCCGGGCGAGGCCAAGTACTGGCGGAACTTGTTTTCGCGGCATCACGAGGCGGTCGCGATGCTCTGAGCCGCGGTATTCTGCCGGTCGCTGATGGTCTCCAACTCACCGGCAATCTTGAGGTACAGCCCGACTATGCTCTCATAGAGTTGGCGCTCGCTGGCATCTGTCGTCCTACAGGCGAGATCGAGATATTCCTGAGCGCGGCAGAGAACGTCAGCAAGCTGGGCGACGTGATTGATCATGATCAACTCATCACCGTAAACGAAATGGCGCCGTCGCATGACGGCGGCATCGCGAAACGCAAACCCCGCGTCAAAGCCGTGGTAGTGCCTTATACCGCAGCATGATGGCCACGGTGATCGGACCTGGGACACGAACTACGATGCGGCCCAGTCGTTCCTCGGTGTCCTGCTTCAATCAATCAGGTGGATCTACCGCCGATTCTCAAGTTCAACGGCCTTCATGGCGGGGTCGGCAAGCCGTCGCTGCGCTCTTCCATACAACGGGATCCGGGCGGGAAATCTGCCATTGTTCTCTTGAATAATCTGAACGCCGCTAATCGTGTCGCCCGGCCACTTCGCTCTCGAAACGCTCACGAGGCACTGGAAATTTATAGCGGTGGTATCGGCTTCTAGCCTTTGTTGTCTTGAGCCAGGTGATCGCTTGCTTTTTATATCGGGATGGGCGGAGACGTTGTCGCTATCGTTCGAGGATGAGAGGCATGGCGGGCTACGATCACCAGAACATCTTTGCAAAAATTGTGCGCAACGAGATTCCCTGTTTCAAGGTTCATGAAACCGATCGCACGCTGGCCTTTCTAGACATCATGCCGCGTTCGCCGGGTCACACGCTGGTCATCCCCAAGGCACCGGCGCGCGGCATACTCGATATTTCCGAAGACGATCTGGCGGAAGTTGCGCGCTCGACCAAGCGAGTGGCCAAAGCGGCCATGAAGGCTTTTGCTGCCGAAGGCATTATCATTTAACAGTTCAGCGAATTGGCGAGCGGCCAGATCATCTTCCATTTCCACATGCATATGATGCCGGTAACGGAGGGCAGACAGTTGCTGCCGCCGCAAACACGGGAAGAGGATTTCGAGGTCCTCGAGGATCATGCGCTGCGCATGATTGTTGCCCTCCGCGGCTAGACGCCTATATACCGTTGCAGGAGTTCGGGCTGAGCCCGCAACTCCTGCGCCGACCCTTCGTGAACGATATGGCCGTTGTTGATAATGTAGATGCGTTGCGCCAGCGCCAGCGTGGCGGCCAAGTTCTGCTCAACGAGAACGATAGTCTGTCCGGCGGCGGCCAGATCGCGACACGCCTTCATCAGGTCGCTCACGATCACGGGGGCAAGCCCCTCGAAGGGTTCATCGAGCAGGATGATTTTGGGATCGCGCACCAGCGCCCGCGCGATCGCAAGCATCTGCTGTTCTCCACCGGACAATTCGGTGCCGCGATTGCCGCGCCGTTCGCGGAGGCGTGGAAACATCTCGTAAACGCGGTCGAGCGGCCAACGCTTTGGGGCCGTGAGCCCGGCGATGACGATGTTCTCCTCGACGCTAAGGCTGCCAAAAATCCGGCGCTCCTCGTGCACGAGCTGCATGCCGGCTTGCGCGATCCAGTGGCTCTTGCGGCCCGCCAAGTCGGCGCCGTCGAGCATGATCGATCCCGCGCGCGGCGTGACCACGCCCATCAGGCTCTTTAACGTCGTGCTCTTGCCGGCGCCATTGCGCCCCATTAAGGCCACGACCTCGTTGCGCTCGACGCCAAACGCAACATCGAACAGGATGTGAGAATCCCCGTAATAACTGTTCAGTCCATTGACTTCGAGAAGGCTCATGCCGCCAGCACACCATGTAGGCCGCCGAGATAAGCTTCCTGGACGAGGGCGTTGTTTTTGATTTCCCCGGGCGTGCCCTCGACTAGCACCCGGCCCTCCTGTAACACGGTGACGAGCTCTGCGAGCTCGAATAGCGCATCCATGTCATGGTCGATGACGATCATGGTCCGGTCACGGCTGATCGACTTAAGTAGCTTAACCGTCTCCACCCGCTCGCCCGGGCTCATGCCGGCAAGCGGTTCATCCAGCAGAAGCAGGCTCGGCGAGGTCGCGAGCGCAAGTCCGATTTCCAACCGCCGCTTCTCGCCGTAGGCGAGCTCGGATACGAGCGTGTTCCGGCATGCCTGCAGATTGACGAGCTCAAGCGTGTGCTCGACCTGTTCGAACAGGCCCGGGATTTGTTCGATGCTGCGGAACAGATCGAGACGAAATTTGCCGCGCCGTTCCGAAAGGGCCGCGATGGTCAGGTTCTCGCGAACCGTCAGTCCTACGAAGAGCTGGTTCATTTGATAGCTCTTGGTCAAGCCGAGCTGACACACATCTGTGACATTCATGCCGGTGATGTTGCGATCTTCGAAAATGATCGAGCCAGATGTCGGGTGGATCTCACAGGTAAGCATCTTGAAAAAGGTCGACTTGCCGGCGCCGTTCGGACCGATGATGCCTCGGAGCTCTCCGCGGTTGACGGTGAAATCGATGTCGGAGTTGGCGACTAGGCCGCCATACCGTTTCGTCAGTCCAGTCGCGCGCAGGATTGGTCCGGAAGGGCCGCCCTCTTGGCGCCGTGTACGGGCAGGGATCGGTGCTGCTGCGTGTCGGCGGTCGGCCTGAAATCCCTCTACAATCTGTCCGCTGGTCCCGGCGACGTTCACAGTACGCTTGCCGGCCCAGAAGCCGAATAGGTCGACAATGCCGCCGATTACGCCGCGGCGCAGAAAGCAGACCAGCAGCACGAATACAACGCCGAGCACCAGCTTCCAGGCGGCACCCAGCCCGAGCGCGGCCTGTAAAAAATCTTGCAGGAACAGCCAAATGGCTGCGCCGACCAGCGGGCCGAAGAGCGTGCCGCGTCCGCCAATCGCAGTTTGCATCACGAGCTGGCCGGAGGTATCGAACGTGAAGGCGTCGGGGGGCATGAAGGCCTGCAGTACGCCTAGGAGGCCGCCCGCAAAACCCGCGTACGCAGCGGCGATGACGAAGGCGGCGAGCTTGTAACCGTGAATATTGTGACCGACTGCCGCGGCGCGCAGCGGATTGTCGCGGATGGCACTGAAGACGGCTCCGACCGGCGAGCGTACGATGCGCAGCGCGACGACAACGCCGATGAAGTAACAGACAGCAAGGAACTGGTAGAGCGACCAACCGGTCGTGAAGTGCAGTGTCGTGAAGCCGAGATTGAAACTCGGGGTAGGCACGCCCGGCAGGCCGTTCTCGCCACCGGTCCAGTCGGCAAGCGGGTTGAACTCGACGAAATAGAACACTTCGGCGATAGCGACGGTGATCATGGCAAAGTAGATGCCGGTCCGCCGCAGCGCGATCAGGCCGATTAGATAGCCGGTCACGGCAGCCGCGATCATGCCGAGCATGAGTGCGAGCAGCACGTTGGGAAAGCCGGCGCGGGTGAGTAGATAGGCGGTGACGAAACCGCCGGTGCCGTAGAAAGCGGATTGGCCGAACGATAAAAGCCCGGTGAAACCGAACAGGATGTCGAAGCCGAGCCCAAACAGTCCCCATACCAAGATGCGGTTGACGGTGTTCGGCGCAAAGCCGAGCCCGGGCAGCACGAACGGCGCTAGGATCAGACCGGCCGCCGTCAGGGCTTCGATCAGATAGGGGCGTTGTTTCAGCATTTCCAAATGCTCACTCGCGGCTCTCGGTGCCAAGCAGCCCGTGTGGCCGCAGCACCAGCACAATGGTCATTGCCGCAAATAGCATGACGTACGCATAACCGGGGTTGAGCATCGCGGTGATGCTGATGATCTCACCCGCAATCAGGCCGCCGAGGACAGCGCCCGGAAACGAGCCGACACCCCCGATCACCACGACGACGAACGTTTGGACCAGGATGTCCTCGCCGACGCCCGGGGTCAGCGAGACCACCGGCGCATTTATAATACCAGCAAATCCCGCGGCCATGGCGCCGATTCCAAACACGATCATAAAGATGCGGTCGACGTTGATGCCGAGCGAATTGACCATCACCGAATCCTCAATGCCCGCGCGCACAATCATCCCGAGCCGCGTACGGTAGAGCACGAGGAACAGAGCGCCGAGCGCGACCGCGACGATGCCAACAGCCGCCAGGCGATAGGTCGGATAGAACATGAAGCCAAGCGACGTGATGCCTTGGAGAAAGGACGGCGGCGGCACCACTTGCGATTGGCTGCCGAAGACTAAGCGCACGGTCTCGACCAGGCAAATGGCGAGCCCGAAGGTGACTAGGAGCTGATCCTCATGCGGCCGGTGATAGAAGTGACGAATGATGACGCGCTCGATCAACACGCCAAGCACCATTACGAAGAGCGAGCCCGCGAGCACCGCGAGCAGAAACGATCCCGTGTAGCTATAGGCAGCAAACCCAGCATAGCCGCCGAGCATGAACATCGCGCCATGCGCAAGGTTTAGCACCCCAAGTGTGCCGTAGATTATTGTCAGTCCCGAGCTGATGAGAGCCAGGAGCGCGCCGAGCGCTAGCCCATTAAACAGTTGCGAAACGAAGTTGGGCCAATTGATCATTAAGCGTTCATTTCGCATTTCGGACTTGAGGCTGATCGCTCAGCACCCAGAAAAGTGCGCCGCGGGTTGTTCAGTCACCCGCGACGCCAAAGTTCACATTTTTCTTCAGGTATAGTCGCCGAGATTGCAGCCGAATGCGTCCGGCTTTTGCATCAGGCCTTCGCCGGGAACGATCTCGACGACTTCGTAATAGTCCTCTTTGTTCTTCATGTCCTTCTGCTGCTTGCCCTTGACGATAATGACGGGACGAACCAGCTGATGATCCTCCTTACGAAAATATACTTCGCCGACTGTCGACTGAATTTTGCGGCCCGCTTCGTAGGACTTGATGACGTCGGGCGGATAGAAGCTGCCGGCGTTCTCGACCGCTTCGGCCCACAGCGCGAATTCCATGTAGGCATTGTTAGCGCCCCATTCCGGTTTGTAGCCGTACTTCTTCTCGAAAGCCTCGACGAACATTTTGGCGAGCGGATACTTGTCCTCCAGCGTCCACCAGAAATCGGTTGCAGCGTAGACGCCGGCGAGGAGGTTGCCTCCGACTTCGCGCGCAAGGAACGGCGTCTGGTAGGGGATGGCTAGCTTCATCCGGTCGAAAATGCCGAACTGCTTTGCCTGCTGGGTGGACAGCACGGCGTCATGGCCCCAGTTCACGTTGAGCAGAATTTCGGCGCCGGAATTGGCGATGTTGAGCAGATAGGACGAGTAGTCGGGTGCGCCAAGCGGGGCGACCTGGTTAGTTGCAGTGGTCCAGCCCGCGGTTGCAAGAAAGTCTTGCATCGACTTCGTCACAGTGTGCCCATACGTGTAATCGGGCGTCAGATACGCTGTCTTCTTATTCTTGCCGAAGGTCTTGACTAGGATGGGGCCAATGGCAGCCGCGGCGGTCTGGCCGTAGAAGCACTGCCGAAAGCCGTAACGCACGCAATCTTTACCAGTGGTGTCGTTGGAGCCGGAGATGCCGGCAACGTAAAGCACCTTCTCGCGCTCGGCGAGCTTGTTTAGCGCAACAGCAACCGCGCTCGACGTCGATCCGGTCATCAGAATCGCCTTGTTCTCGCTGATGAAACGCTGCCCGGCCTGCACGGCCTCGTTCGGCTTGGCGGCGGAGTTGGCAACGCCGTACTTCACTTCTTTCCCGAGCACACCCTTGGTGGTTTTCGGCGAAATCTTCCTGATCAGCTCGTGACCGCTGTTGATGTGCTCAACGGCGAGCTGATAACCCTTTAGCTCGTCCTCGCCCTGCAGAGCGTAGGTGCCGGTGCGGGGAACGGTGATGCCGATGAAAACAGAGGTGCCGGACGAGCCGGCGGGATAAGTCCCGATCGCCGGATGATCTTCGGCGAGGGCGCTTGGCGTGCCCGTCAACATCGACCCGCCGAGAAGACCGGCACCGCCCTGCAGCAGCGCGCGCCGCGACACCGTCATGTTCGCGACACGTTCGAATAGCCTGGTTCTCATCGTAAAATCCTCCCGAAATATCCCAAAAATAACGGTGCATGCGGACACGCTGCTTGGACAGACAAATCACCTCCGCGGCCCTCGGCGGGCACGGGCCGTCGTCTGCAGCCCTCTTTGCGCAAGCATTCCCTTTATTCATCTTGAGTCAATTTCACTTTGGTCGAACATTGTATCGTCGTACGATATACCAAGGTAAGGGGAGGCGCTCACCTTGAGCAAACGGGCTGCGCGCTAGTGACAACAATGGGACGAGTTCATGACTTTGCAGTCATCGAAGGTCAGGAGGCCGCACGAAGATGCGCCGATATCGTCGCTCGCGGGAATCGCAGACACGCCGAGTTGTGCCGTTCTGAGCGGCCGAGCGTTGAACGTGCTAAAGCAATTCTCGACCGAGCTGACCGGCACTTGCCCGCCTAAGGGACGGTGGTGTCCGACGGATGAACTGCTCCGCGGACTGACGTGGAAGCAACTAGCGTCCGCGCGGAATTGCGGTCCGCGAACGACGCGCGAGATCATCGCATGGGCCGCCACGCGTGGCATCCGCATTGAACTCCCGCCACCCACGCGCAGGGCATTGTCGGCGTCGTGGCGCGATCTCGCGGCAGAGGCCGCCGCACGGAAGCTGACCAAGGCGGAAATCACAGCGGTGTTGGAAAGATCAATCCGGCGCAAGAGCTCCCGCATACCAGTCGCCTTCCAAATCGTTCTCTTGAAAATTCTGAGCTCGGTCTACGAATAGCACACGTTTTGGCATCAATGAGCTGTTGAAGACCTCGTCGCGGGATGGCTCGGGGGTGCGACACTGGTATCATCGTCCCGGAACTGCACAGCCAGGGTGGGATACGCATGCCTCAACCGACGCGGCCATCGCGAACCCAGATCGAAGAGATCAAAGGCCGGGCGGGCGGACGGCCTTCGCCGGCTGTGGTCGACTATCAGGCGCTTGCTCGCTTTCGGTATGAGGTTCGCCTGTTCCTGGCCTTCAGCGGGACGGCGGCAAAGAGAGCGGGCCTTACCCCGCACCAACACCAGGCACTGCTTGCGATCAGGGGCTGCTCCGGTCTCTCACCTGCCTCCGTAGGCGATCTCGCCGGTTACCTGCTGATCCGGCATCACACTGCGGTCGAGCTGGTAAATCGCATGGCAAAACTTGGCTTGCTGTCGCGTGTCGTCGATGCTGAGGACGGCAGGCGCGTGTTGGTGCAGCTGACCAAGAAAGGCAAGCAGAAGCTGCAGGCGCTCTCGCGGATTCACATCGAGGAGCTGCGATCGTTCAGCCCGGCGTTGAGCAAGATCCTGCGCTCCCTTCGGCGATCGCTGAGAAAGTAGCTTTCGAGCTGCGGCAGGCGCTGGCGTTGCAGCTCGGTGCCTGATGGCTTCGCAACGCCGGTTTGGATGACCTTGTGGCCTTGCACTGCGTTGCGTGCCCGAGGCGCCGCACGATCTCACAACCAATTATCGTCGCTGTTGGCTCCTTACCGTCGGGGCTCTAACAGTTCGGTCGGATGATTATTTGGGCTTTCGTCATGCCGACTAGCGTGGCCGAATGTCCAAATCGCAAACCCAATCAAAACCACCACGGTTATCGTCATCTTTTTCAACAGGTCGTCGCTCATGGTAGATGCCCTTGCATCTAGCCAATCAAGGGGACACCGCTGGCATCCGGGTCGGCGTTCAGCATCGTCGCGCGCTCAATGACTGGCCTGAAGAATGTTTTCCGTGGACGACGAAAGCGGTATAACCGGGGAATCCATCGGATCGATCTCAGGACCTGACCATATGCACCCGACGATCTACATGATCCGACACATTGCCCATCGCATTGCCCATCAATCGCGCGCGCATCGGCTTAAGAATGAATAGTGCGATTGCCACGACCACGATGTTCATGATGGCGGTCAGCAAGAACACAATATGCCAGCTCCCAGTTGATGCTTTGATCATGTTGGCGACGGGGACTAAGAACGCAGAAGTGCCTTTCGCCGTGTAAAGCAGGCTGAGATTGACCGTCGCGAATTTTGGTCCGAAGGTGTCGGTGCAGGTTGAAGGAAACAGGCTGAATATCTCACCCCAAGTTAAAAAGATCAGCGCTGCGAAAAGGACGAAAGCCCAGGGAGCAGTTCCGAGCGTCCCAAGCAACCAGTAAGCACCGGCTCCCAAGCCGAACGCAATCGCCATCGTGTACTCGCGGCCGATCTGGTCCGAAACCCAGCCGAACAGCGGGCGCGCTGCGCCGTTGGCAACGCTGTCGATGATCAGTGCAGTCGTGAGTGTGGACGCCCCGAAGAATACGACCGTATTTGCGACATTGAAATCCTTTGCGATCGGTGCGATCTGGGCCGTTGCCATTAAGCCGCTGGCGGAGACCATCACGAACATCACGTAGAGAATCCAAAAGATCGGTGAGGAAAGTACCTCTTTCGGAGCATAGTTGCGTGAAGACTGGGCGATCTTCGAGGCGGGGGCGGAAGCCAGTTCACCGGGCTCAGGCGCTCGCAAAAACCACGCCAAGATGAAGACGATCGCGCCCTGAAAGAACCCAAACCAAAAAAACGCTGCTTCGTAGCCGCTGGTGCTTATTACATGCCGAATGGGAATGACAGTAAGCGCGGCACCGGCACCGTAGCCCGCGGCGGTAAGCCCAACGGCAAGACCGCGTCGATCCGGAAACCATTTCACCGCGAGCCCGACGCAGGTAGCATAGACGGCGCCGCCCCCAATGCCGCCGCATACCGCGCCGAAATACAACGCCGTCAATGTCTCAGCGTAGGAGTTTATGATCCAGCCTAGTGCGACCATGATGCCGCCGAATGCGACCACGATCTTCGGCCCACGCGCGCCAAGCTGATCGACAATCCACCCCTCGATCGGGGTTAGCCATGTCTCTAAAGCGATGAAAATGCTGAAGGCGACCTGGATTGCTGCGATGGACCAGCCATGCTTCGCTGCGATGGGATTGACGAAAAGTGTCCAGCCATATTGCAAGTTGGCGATCATGACCATGCAGACGATCGCTAACGCGAGTATCGTCCAACGTGTCCTACCGATTAAGACCGGTCCCGCATTCACTGGTGCTGCTACTGCCATGCATTTCCCCGGCTTGCTATGTTGTTGGTTCGTAACCCCCCAGCAACGCCATAAGTACCCGATTTATCGGTTTGTATACATAATACTATATTCCAAATCGCCTCCTGTTCGCGCCGCAACATCCCCGAATCCGCCAAAACTTTCTTGGGTGGGGCATCGCCATCTGCAATGCGCGATGCTTCGCCTGTTGCGCTTGGGACGCGGAGTTGGCGGCGCATCCGCCGGGCCGCACGATGAACTCCCGTCTTCCCAGCGTCAGACCCGCCCACTGCGCGCTCACGCTCTTCGCCACCCTCAAAACAGACCTCGAAAAAAATGTGAACATCTCGGCCCTTCCGACGAAACAGGCAACAGGGATCACAGGGAGCAGAGCTCAAACACTTCGTTCGATGACCGAGCGCGCACGCAGCCGCGCGTTTGGGAAGGCGAGTGGGTTGGATCATGGCCGCTCGTGGTAAAAAGCGATGTGCAAGGAATGTCTGCTTATGGTGCGGCTCACCGGAGACTTGTGGGCACGATTTCTGGCTGGGCGCGTCGGTGTCGTCCGAGATCTGCTTCCAGTCGCGCCCCGCTTTCATCCATCCTTCAGAAGCCGTGCGGTGTTTTGCAGCCCTCGCATGATCTGCTTTCTGAGTTCGAAAGATGCGTCGGGTTCCACCGCCACCAAGTGGACTAAACCAACTGCCGCGACACTTCAGCTTGCATGCTCGGTCCAGACATTTGAGCGCGGATATATCCATCTAAGGCTGTCCAGCGATGCATGGTGCCGCTTTTCCTAATCGACACACAGTCGACAGCAAGAGTAATGGCATCAAGACCGTAGAACTCCATCACGAGATCGTCGTTTAGAAATTCATTTTCCCGCAACGTTTGCGCTTTCCCTGACCCAATTCACTTTGCTGGCCAGCAGAGTAACGACATTGCAAGCCGTTGCGGACGCGCCGCGTACTGAAAAGGCATCGTGATCGTGTGAACTGGATCACAACTCTTGCGCGCAACCAGAGGTACAAGCTTAAAAGACGACCAATAGGTCGGCGGAGCTTCGGAGATGGCAAGTGGTCGCGATTGCAAGGGCATGGCTACGGGCAGCTTCGGTTGCACGCGGGGACAATTTTTTAAGACGATCCTTTTGTTTTGCAGCATCGGGCTTCTAATCAGTTTGATCTTCATGACCTACGGGATCGATTTGAGTTCGGGGCTCTTCTGACGGTGTCGTAGATTGGCGAACGGGATGGCGACGAGGCGGCTTCTTCAACAGAAGTGAATGCGGGACAGCTCACCGGGCCACACAGATACTCGCCGTGTGAGATGGGGGTCCACATGAACAAAAGTGGCAGGATTTCTTCGGCATGCCGAGCGGGTGGAGCACCTTGTCGCGACTGCGGAAGTTGACTTCGACCGTCGATGCTTAGTTGAGACCGCAAGCAGTGGCGCGCCATGGCCGCGCTAAAGATCTACTCCTAGGGATTCCGGCCTTACCGGGTACTAAGCAGCCGCGATGATATGATCCTACCGGCCAGGCTGCAGATCTGTGGCCGTCGAGAAGCTGCGGCTTCTGACGTCTGCGGGGTCTCCTCTCATGACGTCCCAGCGAGTATTGCTTCCGTCCCGCCAGAATCGGATGTCAAAATTTCGGTTCCCAACTCGTAGGTTGGTGATCGTGAGATCTGGAAGCCAGTCCGGCAGCACAGGATCGACATAAAGCCGGTTTTCGGGCGCGTTTGGCTGAAGTCCGAGGATCGCCTGGACGAAGAAAAACGCCGAACCGGCCGCCCAAGCCTGGGGCACATTTGCGCCCAGATATTGGACGGGGAAACTCATCGCCTCGCGTTGAAGCCCGGCGTAGAGCTCCGGCATTTGATGCTGCATGAAATGACTGCCCGCGCTGCTCACATCGCGGGCGACGCAGGCAGCCTCCGCCGCAAACCCATAGCGCCGGAAACCGAGTGCGATCAGGCTGTTGTCATGCGGCCAAACCGATCCATTTTGGTATGAAAAGGGATTGTAGGCCGGATGATCCGCCGACAGGGTTCGGATTCCCCATCCACTCCACATGTCCGGCGCCATGAGCCGCCGGACGACCTTGCCGGCGCGATCGGGCGGTACAATGCCCGACCACAGGCACTGTCCAGGGTTTGACGCGACGGTGAGAACCTTTCGTTTATCGCCGTCGAGCGCATAGGCATAAAAGCCGGATTCTTCATCCCAAAACGCCTCGTTAAAATGCTCGAACAGTGCCTGTGCCTTCATGCATAGTGCTTGGGCTGCATCCTTGTCGCCGAGTTCGTCGAATATTTCCGCCATTCGCTGCCAGGCGTCGTAAACATAGCCCTGAAGTTCGCATAAGGCCTTCGGGCCCTTCACCTTCGAACCATCCACGTTCACCACTGCGTCGCCAGCGTCCTTCCAACCCTGGTTTTCATATCCTGCCGGTGAGCGCGTCTGATATTCCTGAAACCCGTCGCCATCGCGATCCCCGTACTTGTCGATCCAATCGAGACATCGCCGCGCGGTCGGAAGATGACGTTCGAGCAGAGCTGCGATCTCCGGTGGAGCGCCATGCGGTGTGCAACACGATCAGGTAAAGCACCGTCGCGTCCGCGCTGCCATAGTAGGGGGCATGCGGCACGACATTGAAATGCGCCAGTTCGCCGAAGCGCAATTCGTGCAAGATCTTGCCCGGCTCGGCGTCCCGGAAATCGTCGCGCTTGCTGGCTTGGCGCGCGCCCAAAACGTCGAGCGTGCCTCGCGCAAAATCCGGATAAACCAAAGCGTTCTGCAAGGAGGCGATAAGGCTGTCGCGCCCGAACAAGGCGACGAACCAGGGCACGCCGGCGGCCGGAACAAATTCGAGTTGCTTCGATCTCTCGATCGGCAAACGCAGCGACGCCATGTCTTCGAGAGCTTGGCTGAAAAGCCGACGAGAATTCCTGGTTGCTGGTTTAAATCTTGAGAACGGTGTTTTGCCACTTCTCGAGGCGCCGGCCAACCTTCGATTGCTTGATATCGGCGATGCATTCGTCAGGTGCTTTGGCGCGAACCTTTCCGTCGCCCAATTCGTAGAGAAGGCAGGTATGCCAGGCTTGGGCGAGGCTGCAGATCGACCTCGAAGCTGATCCGCCCATTGGCGTAGACCGGTGCCGACATCACTTCGGCCTGGCGCCACTACGAAGCTCTCGACAGAAATCCTTGTTGCGATAGATGCTTCTCAGCGATGCCGCGCTCTCCGACCATTCGGGTCGTTATTCGGCCACGACGGACGATCTTTCCCGACTTCACCTCGAACAAATCCGCGAAGTCGCTGCGGAGCATGATTTCCAGATTGAAGCGAACCGGCTCCATTCCGTGGTTCACGACGTCAATATCCTCATGCACTCCGCCGTCGATCGAACGGCTGATGGCCAATTGGAGCGTGTGGCCTGGGATTTCGCCTTGCTCCGTGGCGATGGCTGGATTGGTCAAGACATATGCGGGACGCGTAGTGGAAGAGATTGCCGCTGTTGAGCAACTGCCAACGGCGCGCCATTGGCGTAGATCGTCCAGTTGCTGATCAGCCGCGTGTCGAAGAAATACAGCCCCATTTTCGATGGGAATGGAATCTGTCCGTCGCGATCTGTGACCAGAACGCTGTGCCCCTGATTGATGGCGATCTGGGGCGGACCTACCGTGATCTCAGAGGCCAAATTTTTCAGCTCCGGTACAAGCGTGGCTCGTTTCGTGGCGATCGTCATCCGAGTAATTGGCGGGCTTCGTCTCGGAAAGGAAAGCCCAGATGAGAGCTGTCGCCGCCGCCGCGATTCGCGGCGATCGCGATGAAACCCGGTCCAGGAGCCAAATCCCTGGAAAAAATATCCCGTGAGCAGAGTACTCGCAGACGCCGCCATTCCGCTCATGGCTCCGATGACGCCTTGAGCCAGGTTGAATCGTCCGCTTCCCGCCGTCAGATCGGTTATCACCAGGACCATGAGAACGCCGATGATCGCGCCCGTGATCCCGCTGAGTAGCTGGGCAATAAGCAAGAATCGGGAAGTCAGCGGTGAGCGCAAGCAAGCGCAGCGCGAATTGGCTCGATCGCAAATCCGATCAGCAGCAGCGGCCGGCGTCCCTTCTTTTCGGAGTGATACCCTACCCATGGAGAGACAATCGCCACCACGATCTGTGGAACGATGATCAGGATCGAGATCGAGAGCGACCCTTGTCCGGGCGCGGTCGCGACATGTTCGCCGATCAGCGGCAGCGTTGATGCGTCGGCGAGTTGGAACAGCGTCATCGCAGCAGCGAACAGAACCAACGGGCGGTTTTTGGCCAGGTCGAGGGCGCGACCGATTTTTTGAGTGCGCTGAGTGTTTGTGGCGTTGCGGGCGCGAGCGTAGTCTATCTCGTCGGGCCGAATGAAACTGAGCGCGATAAGCGCTGGGATGCATAACATTCCTGCTGCGACGAACATCGCGCCTGGCGCATAATAGGCGCCCGCCAACCCCATCATTGCGGCAGTAACTGCATGGCCTCCTGCGGCATATCGATAATTTCTGCCGGTGCGCAGCGACATTGCCCCGCGGCCGACCAGACCCAGGCTGATAGCTCCAATGGCGGGCGTAATGATGCCGGCAGTTATGCCGTGCAGGAGCTCGGCGCAGAGAACCGGGACGAACGAGTGCGAGAAAGCCAAGATCAGCGCGGCTGCGCCGATCGCTATGATACCGACAGCAACCAGTCCCCGCTTCCAGACCAGCGCGTCGCAGAGTGCGCCACCGGGGATCTGGCTCAACACCCCGGCAAGGCCGCCGACTGTCAGCGCCACGCCTGTGTTGGCTTCAGACCAGCCGCTCTGCGCCAGGTAAAACGCAACGTAAGTGCCGAACCCGGTTTGAACGTCGGCGATGAAGAAATTCATCCAGTCTAGCCCGCGGCGGCTTTGCCGTGAGGACGCGGCGTGGAGCGAATTGCTCGCTTCACGATAACCGGCTACTGCTTCCCGGATTTGCCGTGGGGCTACCATCGATCCAACTCAGGTCAAAAGGCTCCGACGGCCGACAGAGCTTTCAGGCCCGCCGATCCGGACGCAACGCAGGTCGGTGGCGCGAGTTCCGCAACATCCGGAACTGCATAGCCGCAAGGCTCCTCCATTCGCAACGCCACGGAGCTCTGAGGTCTGGCATCACGATGGCGCGCCGACCTAACGAGCGTCCACTTTCTAAATCGGCATGCTCGCCTCGGAAGTGATCATCAGGGCGCTCGAACCCGCCAGGACCACGACGAGGCAGGAGATGAATACCGAAGAAATCGTCCGGCCGTGCGCGCTGCTGCAGCCGAGTCATTGCCGATGCGAGCTCGCTCCGAACCCGCCACGCGGATCTATGTTTTTGGAGCTTTACCTCCATTCGGTTTCAACCGCCTGCGTGTGTGGATTGCATTCCTTCCAATCAAGGTCGCCTGCGGGTCGCCGTCAAAAATTTGATCCACAATTAGGGGTGCCAGCCAGGCTAGATAAATCAGATTGCTCACGTAGTTGTCAGTGATGTTTTCGCGAAGCGCAATTTCGGCCATGGACTTCGCCTTACCCATCGAGAGCTCGTAAAACCAAAGGTGCGCCCGCGCCATGGCCCGCAAGACAACCGGATCGGCTTGCCGCCTGCCGTAATCCGGTACGTGCTGACGCCCTCGAGCTTTTCGGACGTGAGCGGCAGTTTCAGCTTCGTGCGCACGGTGCCCGCCAGAAACCCGCGAACCAAATGCTGTTGCCAGCCCGTCGCTTTGACGAGGGCCGTAACCGGTGGTGGGCTTGCCGCTCGCCTTTGCAGTGCTGGAGCGTTTTCGCGTTCCGGATTTGGGCGCGCGGTTCTGACGTTTACTCGGTACAGTCGAGCGGGCTGCTCGCACAACAAGCTCCGTACCAGCGGACTTCTTCGGGTCGCGATTGCTCGCAGGCGCATCGGAGGCTTCCGCCTTTATCGCCTGCAGACCTGCTTTCGTAATCCGCAGCGAGTAACTTCTATGTTCCTGATCGCGCAGCCAGACTGGCATCTCGCCTTTGGCTGTTGGCGCGGTGGCCATGAAGGTCGTGAACAAGCTTTTGCAGGAAGGACTTCTGCAGGAGCATTCAGCTTCGGCGGAAGCACAACGAGGTGGTCATCTCTGTGTGACAAAATGATCAGCTGAGTATCTGAGAGCATAATGGCATCCTTCCTGAGTGTGCGTCGGCATCATCGCCGCCACAACCTCAACCCCGCAGACGCGCTCAGCGCGGGCAGGGAATGAAGGTAGAGAAAGAAAGCCCGATACTCAGGACTGCCCGGAAATCCGATTGATCAAGCTTGCGGCGTTCAACAGCGTCGTTGCGTCACAGCGGTTGCTCGATGTCCAGCGTGATCTCGACCGCCTTGTCGCAGCCGGCACACGCATCAGCCGCGCGTGCGATGGCCGCGGCTTTTTCAAGGCGGGCGCGGACTTCGGTCAAATAAGCCTTGATGGTTAATTCAGCAGCCTGGAACATTCATGGGCTCAGCTCCTTTGCTGATGCCACACATGCTTCCGGTGCCGGCGAAGTCGAGCGAATGAGAGCAATGTTGTTGCTCATTTCAAGCAATCAGGAGTTCGAACGAAGGCTCGATCCGCGCCAATTCTTGAAGACGCCATCGGGTAACGCCGCGCACAGATGCGGAACTGCCTTCCCCCGGTTACGGCTTGTCACGGTCTCCGGAATGCCGCGCGCCGGCGCGGGCGACCGGAAGCTGCCAACCGTATCTGATCGCAAGAACGCGGAGGCCGAAGCAGAGCGCCGCGCCCATAAGCGCTCCGACTTCGGACGGCAGCTGCAGCATGTTTGCGACGACCACAATCGCAGCGCCGCCTAAAGCCGCGACAGCATACAGATCCGTACGCAACACCATCGGGATTTCGGCCAATAGAATATCGCGCGCCATGCCGCCACCGACTGCGGTCACCGTGCCAAGTAAGGTGGCCATGATCGGATTGAGCCCGTAGGCGAGTGCCTTCTGTGCTCCCGACACCGCAAACAGGGCCAGTCCCGCGGCATCGAACAGCCGCACCGGATTCCATCGCTGCGTGATCGCCGTCGGAAAACAAAAGGTGATGATCCCGGCAACTAACGATACTCCCAAATAATGCCAGTCGTGGATTGCCCCAGGCGGAACCGCTCCAATCAGAACGTCCCGAGTGATTCCTCCGGTGTTTGCCGCTGCGAATGACAGGACCAGCACACCGAACACATCCAGCTTGCGCCTGACCGCCGCCATCGCGCCGCTGAGCGCAAAGACAAAGGTGCCGGCTAGATCAAGTACATATGGGAGGGAAATCCATCGCGACGTTTCCTCAGACCACGTCTGGGCACAGCTATGGCGGCGAGCGCAGCGCCGTCTTGAACTAATCAGCAAACGCATTCTAGGCCGACAGCCACGCCCGCGTAGCGACCACCAGTGTCTCAACGCCGGTACGCAAACTGGGATGGATGACTGGCGCAAACTTCGGACTATGATTGACAGGAAGTTCGTTCAGCCGATTAGCAGCCTTGGCTTTCGCGTAGACCGCGGGATCCGTACCACCCACAAACCAAAATACCGAGGGCGAGTGCCACTCGGACCCAAATGATCCAAAATCCTCGCTCGCTGGTGCGGGTCCCGTTTCGCGAACGCGCTCTGCGCCGAAATGCTTTCGGAAAGCTTTCAGTACCCGCTCGCTTGCATCCCGATCATTCACATTCAGCGGGTAGTGGTCCAATGTCGTGATCTCGGGTTTGCGCGGAGCACCCGAAGCCGCAGCCTCGGCGTTGACGATCCGCTCGATAGAGTTCAGCACGCGCGTGCGCACAGCGGCATCGAAGGTGCGAACGTTGAGTTTAATAATGGCTTCGTCGGGAATCACGTTTTCTTTGGTACCCGCCTGTAGCGCGCCGACGGTGACAACGGCAGCCTCAGCGGCGGCCACCTCACGCGAGACGATGGTCTGAAGTCGCATCACGGTTGCCGCAGCCATGACCACTGGATCGATACTGGCCTGCGGCATCGATCCATGGGCCCCGCGGCCGAACAGACGGATCTGCAAGCTATCAGCAGCCGAGGTAATGGCGCCTGCCCTCCCCGCAACTGTGCCAGATGGCCCAACCATCACGTGCTGACCAAGCACCACATCAGGCTTTGGGAAGCGCTTAAAAAGCCCATCATCGATCATTGCCTGCGCACCTTCGGCCGTTTCTTCTCCGGGCTGGAAGACCGCCATCAGCGTGCCGCGCCATGTCGTTCGTGCCTCGGCCAGCAATCTGGTGGCGCCGGCCAGCCAGGTTACATGCATGTCATGGCCACACATATGAGACACCGACACGGTCCTGCCCTCTCGATCGGTGACTATCGTTTTGCTGGAATAGGGCAAACCGGTCGCTTCTTCCACAGGGAGCGCGTCCATATCGGCGCGCAGCATGACTGTCGGTCCATCGCCGTTGCGGAGCAATCCCACGACGCCGGTCCTGCCCACACCCGTCGTGACTTCATAGCCCGCGGCACGGAGCCGGTCGGCGGCCAGACCTGCCGTCCGTGTTTCCTGCATCGAGAGTTCTGGATGTGAGTGTACGTCTTTATAGAGAGCTTCCAGGTCAGGAAGCAGGTCATCAAGTTTTTGCAATGCCGGATCGGAAGAAATCGCCTGAGTCTCGCTCATAAGCCAGACCTCCGTTTGTGCCGATGCACTAGCCCTTGACCCAACGTGACAGGCATTGTTCCGGCAACTCTTGCGCTGAAAATGATCAGCCGCAACTCACGAAAGAGTATCCACACGCCGCATGTCGCTTCTAAAGCGAACTCACTGAACAGGCTCCAATCCGCCCCTGGCCTGACCTTCCTGAGCCCTTTGCCGCAGTTCGTGGCCGCAGGAAGCGAGCTGCTGTATCAGCCGTCATCCCAAGTGCTGCACCACACGTCCGGAACGCTTCCCAATCACTCGAAAGTGCGGTCATATGCCGTCCAGGGACACCTGCCGTTTTGGGGCGAGGGAGTCCGCTTGCACGTGGGAGAATGCGCGTGAAGGAACTCGTTGGGAAGACCGCATTCGTAACCGGTGCAGCGTCAGGCATTGGACTGGGGATCGCGACCGCTTTCGCTCAGGCGGGGGCGAAAGTCATGCTTTGCGACATCGAAGAAGCGGCTCTGTCCGCAACGCTCAAGCAACTGCGGCTCACCAACGTCGATGTCGAAGGCATGAAAGCGGACGTTTCGCTCAAAGCCGAACTCGTGGCGGCCGCCGAAGCCACGACTGCCCGCTACGGCAAGGTGCATATCCTCGTCAACAACGCCGGTGTCGGCGGCGGTGGTCCTTATGGCACCTGGACCGAGGCGGCGTGGAATTGGACCATGGGCGTCAACCTGATGGCGACCATTTGGGGGATCGAGATTTTCGGGCCGTTGATCGAGCAGCATGGCGAGGGTGGACACATCGTCTCCACAGCGTCGATCGCTGGCCTTATTTCAGGGCAGAGCAATGCATACAACGTTTCCAAGTATGGCGTTGTCGCGCTGTCCGAGGGCCTGCGGCGTGAACTCGCGCCCCGCGGGATTGGCGTTTCGGTGCTGTGTCCGGGGTTCATCCGCACTCAAATTATGAACTCAAGACGCAATCTCCCCTTGCGCTTCGAGGGGGCGGTCCGTGCCTTGCCGACTTCGGGCCCATTTGCCGAGCACATCAATATGGTCCGGGAACGCGTGTCTCATGGCATAGATCCCATCTATGCCGGTGAACTCGTCCGCGAAGGCGTCGAAAAGGATTGGCCATATATCTTCACCGACCTCGAATTTGAGCCGATGATCGAAGCGCGCTTCGCCGAAATCAAGCAAGGCTTCGACCAAATCCGCGGGCGCAACCCGAAACGTTGAGCGCGCAGCCCTTCCACCGGTGATTCCGGTAAGGGCGGGGTCTTACGCGGCCCCGCTCCGCGCATGTCCGGCGGCTTTGAGGGGGAACGAGGTTGAAGCAGAGCGGCCTTTTCGAAATGCGCCGATTGGAGGCGTTGAGCAACACCATCTTCGGCGTTGCGATGACGCTGCTCGCCTATGATCTGCCGAAGGCCAGCAGGTTCGCGAACGCGCCGGCCTGGATAGACCTTGTAAATGCCTACGCCCAACCTGTCATCGCGCTGATGATCAGCTTTATCGTCGCCGGCGTGTTTTGGCTCAGCCATCATCGGCGGCTCACCTTCGCGCCGGAAGGCAGCCGCGGCGAAGTCTTCCTCAATCTGATCTTCCTGCTGTCAATCGTCATGCTTCCGGTGACGAACGGACTTTACGGCGCCTATCGGCTCGATAGCGTCGTCGCAGTAAGCTACGGCTTCCATCTGACTGTCATTGCCGGCCTGAATGCGCTGCTATGGATTTTGGCGCTGCGAGGTCACCGCAATCCCGAGTTGCTGGCAACGGCGATCTTTCCGATCTTTGCATTGGTGCTCGCAACGGTGATGGCCATCGTCGCGCCGTCCGTTGCGCAATTCACATGGTGCCTAGCATTTGGGGCGCCTCTGGCAGGCTGGTGGGCCGCCCGGCGCTGGTGAGAACGAATTAGCCATTACCACGGCTCGCGTTAGCTAACGGGTTGGTTGGCCACGTCCGCTGCGGGTCAAAAGCGGAAGTCGCAGAGGCGGCAGCCCAGGTCCGTCATTGTCAGACCTGAATGCACGAAACCGCTAAGTGCCGAACAAGCGACCGTCAGGACCTTATTCAACGACCTCGTCGGCCTGCCCGATCAGCGACACCGGCATTATAACCCCGAGGGCTTTCGCGGTCCTGAGGTTTATAATCATCTCAAAGCGGGTCGGCTGCTGCACCGGCAGTTCACTTGGCTGAGCACCTTTGATGATTTTCGCAACATAAGCGGCAGATCGGCGATACATATCAAAGAAACTGGGGCCATAGGATAGAAGGCCGCCATCTCGGATGTAAGCTGTGGCTTCCCAAATCGAGGGCAACCGATATTGGGAGCAAAGATCAACCAACTGTTTGCGATTGAAGTTGAAGAACGGTGATGCCAATCCTGCAACAGCATTCCGCGCGTTTCCGCCCAGACGGGGATGCGGAACAGGTCGGGAGGCACATTAGATGTACGACCACACCGAGATGATGGTGGAGCACGTAGGCCAGTTCACTGTGGGCATTGTCGGCATCGGGACTGAAAAGGCCCTCGCTCTACTTCCCGCTGGCGCTGGTACAGTCACCTGGTACAGTCTCGGCGAAAAGTCAGATGTTCCGAGATGCAGCAGCTAGCCAACACTCTGATATCGCTCCAGACAGGATTTCGGGGTCCTTCTCCCTCCCTCTCCGCCATTACAAAATTGTCCAGCCCGGACACATCGGTGACAGAACGTACCTAAGACATGGGTGACAACCTCGTGCCGAACGGGTTGTCGGGATTTGTCGCAACGGCAACACACACGGCAGGAACGGCCGCGACCGTCAACAGTTGTGACGACGCAATTGGAGCGTTTGCCATGCCTGGTTCCGCCGATAGCCCGTTCGACAAGGAACCTGCCGAGGGGTCCCGCGACGTCGTTGACCGCGAGTTGAAGCGGCAGGAGAGGTCCGCAAACAACGTGGATCATGTTCCCGGAGTAAGCGTCAGCGGTCAGTCGCAGGGAGGCGCGGTCGATCGCGCTCGCGAAAAGGCGAAGGACGACAAAACGGACTTTTCGGAATAGCTGAATGAGCGGCTCGCGGGATGAATCAAGTGACGTGGCGGGAAGGCGACGGCTCGTCGTGGGAGGAGCCGTTGTTGCCGCGGTCCTTCTTATCGCTTTCGTGGCTTGGCCATTGCTGACGAAGAACCCGCTCGGCACTCCGCCTGGCGGCGCAAACCCCGCCACGCAATCAGATACGACCGCCGGCAGGGGAGCGCCCGCGCAACGGGCAGCCGAAAGCACCGTGGGCAAGAGCGATCCGGCGGGGCAGGAGGACAGTACCGGCGGTCGCGCCCGGGCGATCAAGCAAAGCTCGCACGCGCTCCAGCTAGATGCTCAGCAGCGTGAGAACCTGAAAAAAATTCTGGCGCAGCAGTCGGCGCCACGCGTGCCCGAAGCCAAATTCGAGATGATGATCGGGGCCTCGGTTCCGGACCAAGTCCCGTTGCAGGATCTTCCGCCGGAAGTTACGCAGCTAATGAACGGGTTTTGGGGTGACCAGTACGTCTTGGTACAGGACAAGTTGGTCATTGTTGATCAGCATAGCCGCCGTGTTGTGGCGATCGTTCCGGCCGTTGCTTAGCCCATCGTGGAAGCGTCGTCCGACCGCGTGTGGCTCTGTCTCGGGCTAGAAGCCTCGCTGTCACACCGCCGGCGGGGATCATTGTACGGCAAAAATGAACAGGAAACCTGGGCGGCCCGCGCGGTTGTCTAACGAACTCTATTCGAGATGAAAGATCACCCCATGACCTCCCCGCGTGACAACAACCTGTGAACGACACGAGACGCATCAACAGCCCGGCCGATTGGATTGTTGGCGCCATTTTTGTCTTGGCGGTGCTGGGCACGCTGCTGTTCTACAACGGTCGCGGAGCGGACACGGCTTCGAAGGCAAACGAGCCGAATGTCGTCACGGGCTCGAACAGTTCCGGGGCTCGCTAGCGCCGCTCAGTTGCGCCGCCGCGATCCGTGTACTAGCGCGCGCCGCAATCGAGCCGCGCGGATGCTGGCCAGGAAATGGTCGACGTTCGCGCGCAAGGTTTCCGTCTGGGCGCCCAGTTCATCGGCCAGCCCCGCAACCTGGCCCGCCGCGGTGCCGACTTCGCCGGCCGCCCGGGTGGCCCCGCTGATCGAACTCGTCATCTGATCCGTGCCCGATGCGGTCGCCTGAACGTTGCGGGCAATCTCCTGCGTGGCCGAACCTGGCTGGGGAGCGACTTGACTTCGCTTGCCACCACCGCAAAGCCCCTGCCGGCTTCGCCGGCGCGCGCCGCTTCGATCGTTGCATTCAACGCCAGAAGATTGGTCTGGCTTGCGATATCGCTGATTAACTTGACCACGTCTCCGATCTTCTGCGCGGCAGTGGAGAGACCTTGCACGGTCGTATTGGTCCGGTTCGCTGCTGCAACGGCCTCGCTCGCGATTTCAGTCGATTGCGTCGCCTGACGCCCTATCTCGGAAACCGACGAGGACAGCTCCTCGGTCGCAGCGGCCACGATCTGAACATTGCCTGACGCCTGCTCCACGTTTGCGAGGACACTGCTTGCCTGTGTGCTGGCATGTTCGGCGGTTTTCGACATTCCTTGGGACGCCGTTCGCATTTCGCCGGCCGTCGAGGCCAGTGACTCTACAAGCCCGCCAATCGTCACCTCGAATTTTTGCGCGATCTGCTGGGTTTGATGCCGGGCTTCATTGGTGATGCGGATTCGCTCGCTCGCATCCACAAGGCTGAGGACCGCGCCTGCGCCTCGATAGGTTGTAGGCACAAAATATATATCCACGTAGAAGGGTTCGCTTTTGCCCAGAGTGCGGCCAGCCACCTGGTATTGAAATGTCTTGCCTTGTTTGACTACTTCCGCGGATTCCTGGAAAATATCTGCCGTCAACCGACCATCCGCCTGTCGTTCTGGCGCGCCCGCGCGAGGCCCGACTTCAAGCACATGGGCTTTGTCCCTTGCGCCCAGAATGCGAACGCAGGCATCGTTGCAATGAACATAATCACCATTCTGTCGAATGATCACCGCAATCGGGCTTGAGTTGAAGGCCACCTTCCAGAGCTCGACGAGATCAGGCTCGGCGTGCGCCGGTTTTCTTCGAAGAAGAAAAAACAGAAGCGCCGTCGTCGCCAGCACAAGGCCGACCAGTCCAGCGATTTCAAAAGCACTCATCCCCATGGCTTTCTGTAAAAGGGAAACATCAGGGTTCTCAGCGTGGCGAGATAGCGCTCGGCCCGTCCAAGAGCGCCCGGAGGAGACCGCTTGGGCCGGTTCGACTCCCGGCGCGTTCAAAACCGAAGTGGTTGCATCGCCTGAAAAAAATCAGCTTATGGTTGCGAAAGCCTTAAAGCAAACGAATGTGTAGCGCCTTGCCCGGTGGCGGCGCGCTGCGCTTCTACTAGACAGCTTTGGACCCAAACACGCAGCGCATTGTCGCAGGATCGAACAGTTCTCGATCTCGCTAATGGTCGCAGCAGGTGAAGGGGCATCGGGCCTCGTGTCAGGTATAAAGCTTATTTTCAAGCAGCAGAGGCGCGTCTGCCCGCGGTCCTTTTTGGGTCACCACACTACAGCAATTATCGCGCGAGTATCGTGATCTGCTTCACACCATCCATTCCGAACAAACGCTATGTTGTTGATCGCAGGATCCAGGAGGCCGTTGTGACACCTTTTCGGCTTCAGGACAGCAACCTTGATGCGCTCTCTGCGGTGCCTGGTGTTCTTTAATTGCTTCACCCGTGGCAGCGGCGAGGGACTGGAGGAAGGCATGATTTGTCTGCAGCATCATTGCACTCATCCTTTAGCAGCGCAGTTGATTGGTGATTTTCGAAACGATGGTCGTCCGACGGCCGGCTTGGCCAGCCGAGAATCCGAGCCCTTCTCGGCGCGGCTCTTGGCTCACGGATTTATACAGTCTAAGATACTGCAGTCGGAAGCGCGAACCCGGTTTAACATCAACGGTGATGCGGTGGACGAAAAAAAGCGAGCCGCCGCCGGGACAGAGCATTCGAGCGCTCAGGATGCAGGCGTTGTACTGGTCCGGCAACAGACCGTCGTGCTGTTGGTCGATCTCGTTGAATCAGTGCGGCTCATGCGGCAGCACGAGGCGTTCACGGTTCGCCGCTGGGCCGAATTCATTCACACTGTCACCGACGAGTTACTTCCGCGGTATGACGGCACCATGGTGAAGAGCCTGGGCGACGGTCTGATGGCGCGCTTCGAGGCCGTGCCCGACGCGGTCAATGCCGCTGCGGAGATGCATCGTCTTCTTGCCAGGCGGAATGTCGGCATCCCGGAAGATCAGCATTTTCAGCTGCGCGCGGGTGTTAACGCCGCGATGGCCTGGAGCGACGGGATTGATATTTACGGGACGGGCATCAACCTAGCGGCGCGGTTGGTAACGCTGGCTGGCCCGGGCGAAACGATCGCCAGCGCGTCAGCACATGAACAACTGGCGGCCAACCTGGCCCGTCTGGCCAATCCCGGCGAAACGATTGGGAGCGCAGCCGCCCGCGACGCGCTTACGCACGGGGTGGATGCATCCTGCGAAGACATCGGTGAATGTTATCTCAAACATTTCGACGAACCAGTTCGGGCATACCGGATCGGCCCGGCAAGCCCGCACCCTACGCTACCCGGACGTCGCGATTACGGGACAGCCATGGAACCTACTATCGCTGTCATTCCCTTCGATGCGAGGAATGATGTCCCCGAGCATTTCGACATCGGCAACTTAATCGCGGATAGCGTGATCTGGCGGCTGTCGAAGGCCTCAAACTTGAAGATCATTTCACGCCTCTCGACCACGGTGTTCCGCGGCCGCGCGAGTGATGTAGGGGAAGTATCGGCCTACTTGGGCGCGAATTATATTTTGAGCGGCGCCTACGTCGCGAATGCTGGCCGCATTCTGATCACTGCGGAACTCTCCGCCGCGCGCAACAACCAAGTGGTCTGGACCGACCGGTTGAGCGGGGAAGTTGGTGATTTCCTCAACCCCGAAAGCGAACTAGCGGATCGCATTGCCCGAGCGGTGCATTCGGCCGTGTTGGACGTGGAGGTCAAGCATATCCTGACCCAGCCTCTGCCGACACTCGAGAGTTATTCCCTGCTGCTGGGCAGCATCAAGTTAATGCACCGGTCTAGCAAGAACGAATTTTTTCAGACCCGCAGGATCCTGGACGAACTTATCAACCGACATGGCCGAATTGCTGCTCCGCGCGCCTGGCTCGGAAACTGGTACATCCTGCGGGCGACCCGCGGCTGGTCCGAAGACCGCAAGCGCGATGCTGCCGAGGCTTTGAGCGCCACTCACGCCGCTCTCGATCGGGATCCGTCGGATGGACTTGCGCTCGCGACTGAAGGGTTCGTCTATTGTCACCTGTTGAAGGACTTGGACACAGCTCGCCAGCGTTGCGACGAGGCCTTGAATGCCAACCCTAGCCATGCCCTCGGTTGGCTATACCGGGGCGCAGTGCATGCATTCAAGGGCGAGGGGGAAGCGGCTGTGAACGCGACGCGGCGCGCGATGGAGCTCTCGCCGCTCGATCCGCAGCGCTACTATTTCGAATCCCTTGGCGCAACGGCGGAGCTTTCGGCGCATCAATACGAGAATGCCGAAAGGCTTGCGCGCTCCTCGCTCAGACTCAATTGCATGCACCCCTCCACGTGGCGAGTACTGACGATCGCCCTCGTCTCTCAGGGACGAATAGACGAGGCGCGCGAGGTCCTCGGCAAATTGCTGCAACTCGAGCCGGCATTGACCATGGAGAGATACCTCGCACGCCTGCCAAATGCGCAGCTTGAAACAGGCCGGCAGTGGGCGCGCTGCCTAGCGATTGCAGGTTTACCGTCGAAAAGCTGACATAACTCACAGGGAGGCAGCAATGAGCCAACTGGGCGGAGCTGGCGGCGCAGGTGGAGCGGGTGGCGCAGGTGGTGCTGGTGGAGCAGGCGGAGCCGGCGGGGCAGGCGGAGCCGGTGGCGTAGGCGGAGCGGGAGGCTCGCTCTTCGGCACGCTGGCCGATGTCTACGCAAATCCGATCATGGTGGATGCGCTGATCCATTCCCGCGAAGGGACCATCGTCGTCCCCGATGCGACTCACTATGAACCGACGCCTTTCCCGGCCGTCGAAACCTACGATCAGATGGAACGCTGGGAGCCGTGGGTCCGCGCTTACATCGCCGTTGGCGAAATGATGCAAGGCATCAAATTTATGAAGACGAGCGCCCCCGACGGCTTTCAGGTCTGGTCATCCGTCGCTGGCACCCCGCACCTGATCGCGGAAATTCAGCGCCCGGCGGAAGGGACATTCGAACAACAGATTCCGATGGTCCTGAGCTGGGCGGAGCTGCGCAACGAACGCGCCACCGAAATCATCGCGCAGATCGATCCTCAATACGCCTTCTGGTCGTCGATCATCTACATGCATCCAGACCGGACGAGGCGGACACTTGAACTCATCAACATGGTGCTGCAGTTCTGCGTCTATGTGGAAATGCGACTCAAGCACGCGCTCGCCTGCTACCGCCCGGTCGAATACAACGCCGAAATACAGCCGATGATCACGACGCCAGGTCACGGTACATTCCCGATGGGACATGCAACTCAAGCCTATGCCGTCAGCTATGTCCTCCAGAAGCTGCTGAAGCTCCAATCATTTCAAACCGTGATCGACCAGTTGAACCGTCTTTCGGCCCGGATCGCCACCAACCGCGTCATCGCCGGGCTTCATTTCCCCGTCGACAGCATGGCAGGACGCATGTTGGGCGTGGCGTTGGGCGAATACTTCGTCGGGCGCTGCACTGGCGCCTCTGACACACAACCATTCGAGAACCGAACCTTCGTTGCTTCCACGGGCATCGATGTGTATCCGACCATGGACTTCAATCCCTTTAGGACGATCGCCCCGACACAGGACCTCGAACTCCGGCCCGTTCTACTCCTCTTCCTCGTCGCCTGGGGTAAATGTTACCCAGTCCGATTTGATGTATTATTTGTGGGGTAAGGCGCAGGCGGAGTGGACGGGCAGATTCGGCCTCTAGCCGCATGGAGAGCATCGATGGCCGATCGTTATCAATACCCAGTCTGTTTTGGCCCATACCTCCGATACGCGATTGATTCGGACTTCGATAATTTCAGGACAGACCTGGAGAATTTCGGAAAAAGGTATTCGTTTCTCGACGACGAGCAGTTCAGGTTGCCCTTGATTGTGGAGTTGAACGGGGTAGACGCCATTTCTCCGTTCGAGACCGAAATGAGCCAGAACGATGCCTTCGGCGCGGAATTCGGCCCGGACGTCGGCCAAACCCGATACGCCACGATGCGCTGTTTCAAAGCGGCCGTGACCGATGGGGAACGGGCATTCCCCATTTGGAATAAACATGTGTCGAGAGTTGAGTTGTCACTTCCGGTGGAGCCGTCGACGAAAAAGTTGATGAAGAAAGCTCGTCTCGATAACCGCCATGCTAAGGGCGCGAGTCAACTTGGTTCAGTCTTGATCGGCATACTCGACGACGGCTGCCCGTTCGCCGCGGCGCAGTTCCTGACCGGCGCCCACAACACGCGGGTGCGGGCGATCTGGGACCAGAACCAAGACGGGCACGCTGTCACAGTCGGTGGACGCAATTTTGGGAAGCCATTGGTGGATTTTACGTACGGGCTTGAGTATTGGCGCGATTTCACAGGCCCGCTTAGCGGCCAGTATATCGGTCTCGACAACTGGATCAGCTTGCATTCGTCGCCAGCAAACGTCGTCGACGAAGATAACTGCTACGCGGACGCCGGATTCGCGAGCCTCAAATACCAGCAGGCGCACGGCGCGCATGTCATGGACGTGCTCGCGGGATCAATTCCCGTTTCTTCGCGTATCGGGTCCAATGCTGGCGACCCGCCGAGCTGGGATCCGGGCGCCGACGCCGCTTCGAGCGCCGAAGTGGTGTTTGTGCAATTCGCGGATAATAACATCCGTGACGCCACCGGCGTATGGCTGCCGTTCTACGCACTCCAAGGCATCCAATACATCCTTTCATTCGCCGAGCCATACGTCACCAGCAAAGTGATCATCAATCTCAGCTACGGACCGACGACCGGGCCTCACAACGGCCTCGCGCTGCTGGAATCGGCGTTGACCGATCTCGTCGCAGAGTATGATGGCACTGGCGGAAAGCCGAAACTTGAAATCGCTCTGGCCGCAGGCAATTCCTATCTCACTGAGGGTCATGTCGTCTATCGCCGGCGCCATCACCATCATCACCACGATCATGTCGAATGGACCTGGCGCCTTCCTCCCGATAACCCCGTACTCTGCTTCGCTGAAGTGTGGATGAAGACAGCCCATGCCGGCCCCGTTACCGTTTGTCTGAAAACGCCCAGCGGCGTCCTCTATTCGTCAAACGTCCCCCCGCCTCCCAATTCCCCTGCTGGAGTCGGCGGACCTACGCCAGGGAGCAGCGTTGATACGGTATGGCGGCTCCAAGTGAATCCGACCTTCACGACTTCCACCCTTACTCTGCCTCCGATTATCGCGGAGAATGGGGACTACACAATCATTGTTACGGGGATTGAGCATCATGCGTCCGTTCACGCCTATGCGGCGCGCACTGATCCGAACATGAACACGCGCACCGGCGCCAAAGGCTCCTGTTTCGTAGACCCCAATTGGGAGCAAACCCAGGCGGCATCGGCAAGTTGCACCCGCATCGACGGAGAGTTCGACAAGGCCGGATCATCGGTATCCCGGCTGGGCACCCTCAACGGAATCGCCACCGCCAAGGACCAGCGCGTGCACGTCGCGGGAGGCTACATCATCCTGGACGGGCACAAGTCGAGCTATTCGTCGGCCGGCCCCGCGCGCCGCGGCTCTCCGCCACGTCGCCTTGGACCCGACTTTTTGCTTCCCTGCGATGAGTCCTGATGCCCTTCAGGGCATACGCGCCGGGGGCACGAGGAGCGGAAGCGTCTTTCGACTGATCGGAACCAGCGCAGCGGCGCCGCAGCTGGCCCGATGGGTTTTTGGACCGTTACCGTCTCCAACCCACGTTCCTTCTCCAGGCGACACCGTCGAAATCGAAAAACGGGGCGGCGGGGATCTTCCACCACCGTAGGCCGCCGCCAGACACGGGGAGGGGATTTTTGGTGCGGCCCGCGCGGTTTTGATTACGAACATTGACTTTGAGAATTGTCTGTACGTTGACGCAAAAAATCACCGGGAGCTTTTCGCAAAGACCGAATCATTTTGGGCCGCCAAGCAATTCGGATCCTAAAACCTGTCACCTGAGGACTTTGCGAGCCAAGCTTTATGGTTCGTCATCACCATAGTCTGTGGCGTATACTTGAGTTCGGTTGGTAGAGTGCCGAAGGCTTGATTGTTCCTCTCCCAGAGCTCCTCCGGTTACGGAGCAAGGGTTGCTTGCCAAAGCTGCTTTGCCGCTTCGATCGGCGCGATCTGAACGTTGGCCCACCAAGCGCTTTCGTTGCCGTAGCGATGGAGGTCGTGATGATGCTCACGGCACAATGGGACGGTGAATTCGTCGCTGACCTTGCGCCCGAGTGATCGGGGTTGCGCAAACTTGAGATGATGCGCATCACACGGTGAGCGTTGGCAAACAAGACACGGCTGCGCCCCGACGAACGCGAGATGGGCCTTGTTTCGCCGCCGCACTGATTTGAACGGCGATAACGGTCGCAGGGTTCGCGGCCTGTTGCTCGACAATGGCCGAACCATCGACGGTCGCGTCTGCCGTGGCTGAGTTGCTCGATTCCGGCGTTGCGGCTGGGGATCTCGTCCGGGTCCCTTGAACCTCGCAACTGACTGCGTTCAGGATCGCCTGATAGGCGGCCTCCACTGTGCGCGCATCATTCGCTGTGAGCGTGTTCTTGGCGGCGAGCCGCCGATGGGCCCAGAGAGCCAAGTCGTCACCGTCTTTGAGCTGATTGATCTCCGTGACCAGCAGATCGCGAAGCCTCGCTGAAGGTTGCTCGGCGAGCAGCGGCTTCGGCTGCTGAGATTTGTAAACCGAACCGTTCCGAAGCCTTTCGGTGTTGGGCGCGGGGGGACTTGGTCCGACCGGAGGCTCAGACCGGTCCACCAGAAGCTCCGGGGCGTCGAGATCGTCCTCCCCGGCGATACCGACAAGAGCGAACAGCGCATAACGCCGGGCATATGTGAGCGCGGCGCCCATTCGATGCGGGGCCGCGGTTTCGCTGATCGCGCAGACCGGCCAGTCGGACGAGATCCATTCCCCCGAGGCATGGGCGAGCAGCGTGGTCAGCCGGATCTGGCCGATGGCCTGATCAATGGCCGTGGTCTGAACGGTCGCGATCTCATGCTGGCCGAGGGACTTGCGGACAATCTCAAGTCCGCTGGCGAGCGAGGCATAGCGGAAGGTCCGATCGCCCTCGCGCTGAAACGGCGAGCGGATGGTGGCAATCAGCGATTTTTCGGGGTTCGTGAGTTCGCCCTGCGCTTTGGCGAGGGCGGCGGCAATGGCACCAATCGTTTCACTGGACCGGTGCATCAGCGGCCTCCACGAGCTCAAAGCTGATCGCGCCGGATTTCGAGCGCTTGGCGCGGACGCCATGTCCGAATGCCTCCTTGGCGTCCTCTGGGACAAGTCTCTTCAGATCGGCTTTCGCCGCTTCGTGTTCCTGATACGCCGATCGGGTGCGGCGGAAGCTGGCGGCGAAATCCGCCCACGAATTCGATGCACTCATATCGACCACGCGTACGGCCTCAATTCTCGGCCGGGGCGGTTCTATTCCGAACAGGCGAGGGGGTTCGCCACTTTGCACACAGCGCCAGAACTTTTTCTCCGCCGTCAGCAGCAGGTGCTGGTACAGCGGATCGGCATGAATGGTGAGTTCGACCCATTTGCCGCCGCCGGTGATGATCGACAGCACCGCCGACCGGGCTATTGGCGACCCACATGTTGTGCTGCAGCTGGGCCATGTGCTTTACGCCCGCCGCCTCCTCCGAGAACGTCCAGGGCAGCATGAACTTGGCTTCGAACACCATGCCGCCAGGATCGATCAGGCCGTCCAGCGTGGCCGCCATCCACTTGTGGACCGGATGCTGGATCCGCCTCTGCACGTCCTTGATGGTGTGGCCGGTGTTGCGCTCGAACCAGCGCCGGTTGAGGTCCTCGGTCACGGTGCCGAGCTGGACGATCAGGTTTTCCGAGAAATTCTCCGGCTCGATCTCGCCGCGCTTCTCCCGCCACAGCCGAATGAGTTGGGCCTCGTCCTCGCCCATGATCACCCGGGCGTCTGAGCCGCCGATAAATGCACGCCTATCAACCCCTGACACCTGAGCCTCCGTTCTCGAGGCACCGTGCCTCAGCTTCGGCGCGTCGGGGCGTCAGCGCGATCATGGGACGGAGGTCGATCGAGCCGTTACAGGTTGCTCGACAGACAATCGGGGGACGCCGACCGCAGCATCAGGTCCAGGCAGCGCTGCTGGGCGCTTGCCGGGGTCGGCGCGGCCGCCTCGCCATCACGAAATTCCTCACCCAGTAGTCCAGATGTGGATGTTGCGCTCGCCCACCCCAGCAGCGCGCAGGAAATTCCGAGGTCATCGTGCTGGCCCGTCGCGCAGGTATAGACCACGCCGGTTTCGCGAAACTCGGTCTCCAGGTTTACGAGTTGCTCATAGGCCCGGCGGATTTGCGGCCCGTCGGCATATCGGACCAGATCGGATTGCATGTCGCGGTGCAAGAGTTCGAGCAGATAGGTTCGGCCGATGCCGTAGACAGGGATCGAGCCACCTTTGACAGGCCTGCGCTCAAACGACGTGCCGTCGCCATGACGGCTGATCTGAACGCCGATCACGCGCGCGCCAAACATCTCGAACAAAACTTCGGCGTAGGTCGGGTCAAAGCTGAGGTCTGCGACGATGAGCGCGTTGCGGTCGTAGCGAGCATCGACTGCCGCGAGGGCGTTGGCCCGCGCGCTGCCAAAAAGGTGTTGCGGAAGTTCTTCAGCTTCGCGAATGCCAAGCACTTGGCGGCCATAGGGACTGTTGCCGCCGACCACGGCGGTCGAACGGTCCCGGCTCCGCCCGACGTCATGGGCGACAATGAGTGGCTTGAACCCGGGCCAGGTGTAGGGATCATCCGGATGGTAGTTCAACCCGCCGGTGAACGCTTGGCCGGGTCGCACCAGGGGGACGTGGATGTTGGTGCTGCGTTCGTACAGCTCCCAGGTGAACGGACTGGCATGACCACCGGCCGGAATGCCCAAATATTCACGCTTGTAGTAGTCCTCCCCCCTTGTGCGGCGCTCTTGTTCCAGGAAGCCTGGGGCATACGGCGTCGCATCGACGTCTACGGTTGCCCTTAGCCGGATCCATGAGGGGTCATCGGCCGTCCACGCCATCCAGAACTGGTCGGTGCGGCTCCAGGCCGTCGACAACATCGCCAGCCGGGCGTTCGGCTGCCGCGCCCGCATCGGCCGCACCGCATCGATCAGATCGCTGCTCAGGCGGGCCGCTTCGTCGGCGACGATCAAGCTGTCAACCGTCAGACCTCGGATCGATTCGTCGCTGCCGGGCAGCGCCAGCACCCGCGAGCCGTTCTCGAGTTCGAGGCCGTAGACGTTGTCGCTCTTGAGTTTAACGCCCGCCTTGACCAAGCATTCTCTGACGCGGCGGACCGCCTCGCCACTCTGGCGCTGCGCCGGGCAAACAATCGCCGACAGACTGCCGGGCATAAACACCATCGCATGGGCGATCGCCCACGCGGCGGTCGTGCTCTTGCCCGCCTGTCGCGCTGTCAACGCCAGAATGGACGCCCCTCTCGGCGCGCGCAGAAAGTCGATCTGCCAAGGTTTTGGTTCAATGCCGAGCACCTCGCGCACCCACAGGGCCGGATCGATTCGATAAGCAAGTTCACGCAGCTCGGTCATTGTCGACCTCCAACAGTGCTTGCGCGATTCGCGCCTTCAGTTCGGGCTCATGGTCGAACTTCTGGATGACGCGTTCGGCAACTGCAGCCAGTTCGATGTGAATGTTGGATTGCACGGCGACATTGACCTGCGCGCCGGCGCGCTCGAACCCCGACAGGCGGGCCATGCTATCCAGCGTATGTCGGATCGCGTTCAACCCGGACAGCGCAATCTGTAGTGAACCCTGATCGCGCGCCTCGAGTACGATCTCGTCAATCTTCTTTTGCAGGTCAGAATAACCGGTATTGAGATCTTCTTTGCTCGGCAGGCAGGCGACCGCGGCGGTGCCGCGAGCGACCTCCTTCATGATTTTGCCGGAGGATCCGAGCCCTAGGCAGTTGCACCGGTGACGGTGCAGGCTCGAGGCGCTTAGATCATAATCTGCCGCGATTTGATTGCCCGGCTCACCCTTTGCCAAGCGTCGATCGATTTCAGCGCGTTTCACATGCTGACATGTGCTGCATTTCCTGGCCATCTTAAAACCCCTGTATGCTACATTACGCTTGTCTCTGGGACGACGTGAGTTCACGCGATCGCCACAGGACTTACCGGGGAGTTAAAGCCGAGTGGTTATTCAATCCTTAATTATGGTGGAAAATAAAACGATGATCGGTCGAGCGGTCCGAAGGCGCGCCGCCGCCAACTCAGTGGCAATGTTGCAGGAGGAAGTCTGGGTTGGTGAGCCTTGCCGGGCAGGAAGATTTGTCGGGCCGGGGCGCTCCAGGCCACTTCATGGAACGCGCCGAAATATTCCGCTATCAGGACGATTCCCGAAACCATATCGGGACGGGCTACTGCGCGATGTTCTCGAAAAAGGGCCTGGGAGTGCGGATGATCTTGACTGTTAGCGGTCCGTCAATTCGTCCCGTTTAATTCCGGCATTCCGGATCGCCGCCTCGCCCCGCTTAAGAAGCGGGATGGCCTTGGGCTCCGCACAGCGGCGCGGCACTGCTGTTCGGCCTTGCGTCGCAATCCGCGAAACCCGGAACGCCGCAAGCGCTACGAGGGAGCCAGCTCCCATTGGGCGGCAAGATCCTTGATCTGCTCGAACTTGAGGATTGCTGGCTTGCCTTCTCGCACGATGGTCGCCCGCTTACGTTCTTTCGGCAGCAAGGTCATCGTCCTGGCTACCGCGGAGTGCAGTTTCATCGTGCCGTGATTAGTCAGCGTAACGAGTTCTTCCGGGTCTAAGGCCATTGTACACACCCACACCTACGCACTGGCCGCTAAGCCAACGCACACTCCCCGAATGCCCAATCCAAGTCTAGCGACACTGTGTTAAGGCTAGTTTACGGTCGACGGCCTCTGCCGGAAATGGCCTCGCAACTCCGCTCCAGGAGCCCTCGCCGCAGATAAGCAAACAAAGGGGCGACCATCACCCGGCGTCGGCTTGTGGCCGAAGCGGTCGTTTTCTTCTGGCCTGGCCAACCAACCACATTAACCAGCTCCCCATTAAGATTACGCTTTAACTAACAATTAAGTATGCGTTTGCGGCGGCGAAAGGCCCAGCTTAGCGTCAGGCCCAAATTCTGATGATTAACCCGAATTGGTGCGCCCCATGACGTTTAAAACATACAAGGCGTTCATCACGACGCTCAGCGCAGTGACGCTAATGATCGCCGCGGACCAGACGTTCGGAGCCCCCGCAGCAGGGGTGACAGGCGCGAGGCATTCGGGACCGGCGCGCTCCCATTCGTTCGCCCCGCGATGGCTACATCATCACCGCGGAAACAACGCCGTAACTTTCTGGCCGACAACCGGAGATTACTACGAGCCAACCAATGGCCTGTCGAACGGCGAACCTGGTGTGGATCTCACGCAGCCGTCGTCACGCGACGTTCACTACACCTACACAAACGATGTGCCGTGGGATTGGGCGCACCGATATCCGCCATCTCTTATCGCTCCGGAACAGGGCGCGAAGCCGTATGTGCCGGGTTGCCCCGCGCAAACTATAACGGTCCCTGGGATTGACGGCAAAGAGCAAACGATAAACATCGTGCGGTGCTACTAAGCGCCTCAGGTTAGCGTCCACGCCCACTCGGTAAACCGACGCAGGTTGTCGTCCCATCCGTTTCCTGGGCGGCCGCGCTGCACCGCTTTGCCGGAACGAACTTTGTTGAAACACCGTCCTCCGCGACTTGAGCCAGCCCTGTTTGCGGCGTGACCTGCCCCTGCTGCACGGGAGCGCCGCCATGAACTACCGGTGCTGGTGGCGGAGACGATTGCCCAATAAGGGGCGGTGAAGAGGCTGAGCCGAGAGCGTGGGCAGGATTGGCCGGCAGTGCGCCGGCTTTGCTCGAATCCCCGCCACCCGCACCAGCACCAACACCAACACCAGGAGCCATGCCGCCCGCCGCTGTGCCCCGGGGCAGTTCGACGCCGGCGCTTGCCTTGTTGCTGAGACTTCCCGTCGATCCGCCGCTTCCGTTTCCGTTAGCACCAAGACTGGAGCCGCTGGCCGCTTGCCGTGCGGCAGACTCGGCCGCGGCTGCATTGGCGGCTTGGCTGCCGCTGGCGGCGGCGGCTCCGCTGCTTTCGGTTACAGCTGCGTTGGCTGGGTTCGCATTAGCGGTACCGTTGCGAACGGCCTCATCTTTTGCGGCAGCATTTAGGAGGGATGGATTAATGGTGAGACTATTCCCCGGCCCGCCGCCTGAATTCCCCGGCACACCGCCGGAGCCGGGAACAACTCCGCTGCTCGCGTTCGCGTTCAGGGCACTATTTCGGACGACTGCTCCCCCCGGGACGGTCGTGAGGACAAAGGGCTGGACGGTGACGAGGTTGCCGGATACGGCCCCGGCACCCTGGAGAACGCTGGTGTCCACATTTGCCTTGCCGTTCCCGGCGGCGGCCCCGGCCGCAGCAGAATTGATGCCGGACGGAACGTCGATGGTCTTGTCCCCCTTACCTTTGCCGTTGCTTGCAGGATTTCCGGCATTTGCGTTTGGGTTAGGGTTGCCTTTGGCAGCGGGTGTTGCGGGGGCGGCAGAATTGTTCGCTGCTGGCGGGTCACCTCCGCCGGTGGCCGGAGGCGTTGCGCCGTTTGCTTTCGGGCTTGGGGTGTTCCTTGCAGCGATTGCTGCCGCGGCTGCAGAATTGTTCACTGCTGGCGGGTCGGCGGCGACGTTGCCGGCCTGAACTCCGCCGCTGGCCGGAGGCGCAGCGGTTACGTTGGGAGTGTTCCTCGCAGCGGCTGCTCCGGGGGCAGAATTGGCTGCTGGAATGCCGGTGCCAGTATTTCCGCCCTGAACTACGCTGGCGGGCCCGGGCGCTCCGCCCGTTGCTTTCACGTTAGGGCCGGCGTGGCCGATAACTGCTCCAGCGGGGACACCGCCTCTGACCGCCGCCGCTCCCCCTCGGCCGGCGCCGGCAATTCCACTGGCTCCCGAGACAACCCCTCCGCCTCTGCCACCCGAAGCGGCACCTGCGCCGCCAGCGCCAGCTCCACCGCCTCCGGCTGCTTGGACGAGAGCGGGGCAAACCGGCAACATGAGCGCAACAAGGACTGCAACGCTAGCGTTTGCTGATCGCCCGGCCATGGGAGCCTCCCTTGACTGTGCTCTCAACAGGTTAGATGCCTCCCGGTTCCTCCGTTCACGCCTCGCCGCGGCGGCGGCGCCCTTCTTCCCGGTGTTCCGGTGCTTCCTCGGCCGCCACGCCGAGCGAAGCAGAAATGGTGAAAGCGGGAACGGCTAGATCTTGCCCGCGCGTTGCTCGCGCGACAGCGCCAGGAAAAACCGGAGCGTACTGGTCTTCGGGAGGCTCCATTTTTGTTTGCCGGTGATTTCTCCTCGCTTATTCGACCTGCCCAACTCGTCGCGATAATTCCGAAAATCCAGCATAGCGGCCGGTAGCAGCGCCTGACGCAACAGCGGGACGCGCGCTTGCGCTAAGCGCCGGCGATGCTGCAGGCGCGGAACAAGTCGGTTGCGCATCCGGATTGGGACATCCACTCCCAGCAGGGACGATAATGCAACGAGTTGTGTTTCGAGCGCATTCCTCGCCAGTTTGCCCGGGCTCAGAGCAGCTAACATGTCCCAGTTTATTCCCTCGGGTGAAAGAGCCAGGTCTCGCAGTTCGATTAAATGCCGCAGATCGATATTCCCGGTCCAATAATCGGAATCCTGGAATTGATCGTGAACTGTCAGGATCAGCGCGTGATAGGTCGGCGATGGAACATAGGCCGCGCCACGTCCAACATGCCTGATTTTACAATACTGCCTCACGTCACCGAGGGCGCGATAAAAGAAAGGGGGGCCGGGGAGTTCTCGATGCAAGTCGATCATTCCGACGTCGGTGGGTCGTTGCAGCTCAATGTACCACTTTCCGGCATCGGGCGGGGTTATGCAGTGCTCACGATAACCAAGCGCAACGAGAGCATCCAGGGTAACCTGGGTCTGGTCCGGCAAGACCATGAAGTCGAGGTCGGACATCAGTCTTGCGCCCCAGCGCGAACGGTCTGCCGTCGCAAACATTGCGGCGCCCTTAAACAGCACAGGCGTTACGCCTCGATCGTTCAGGGCTGCAACTGCTTCCGCGAGCTGGGCGGCAAGGCGGCCGTTACGCGCGAGGTTACGTTCGCTTATTTCGCGAACGTAGGTACAAACATCGTCGGGAATTTGCTTTTCGAAACGAGCCACAAACTCCATCAACGCGGGAGTAGTCAGCGTTTCGTTGGCCAGACCGATGATGGACATCCAGTCGGGATTTTTCGGCATGCAACCCCGAAGACACTCGCACAGTTGCGCAAGGGAACGGCTGTGACTAGCCATTGCACAGCTCCACAACGACGTCCCGTGCCTGTCCGGCATCGGAATACTGCAATTCGAACGCCTCGGCGGTATGCAGGGTTTGCTTGATCGCGTGAAATCCTTCATCGCTCAACTTGCCGTCCGGCGAATATGAGCCATCGATCAGCCTGCTGATTGTCTCGACTTGCCCGAGCGGAACAAGCCTTGCGGGAATATCCGGCGCTCGTTTGATGAAGATGATCCAGCCCACAGGCACGCTGCCTTTGACCGCAGCGGGCATGGTCTCGAGATATCGGACGCGCTTGCCGTCCGGCCTCCTGTGGACAGCGTATCTGCCGACAGCGGGATAGTACTTCTCCGCCATTGTCCATGAACCGGGCTTGAGCGCCGGCGCAAACGGAACGCCGGTCGCTCGTCCGTCGGGCGCGATCAACACGATGTCGTCCGCGGCGTACCCAAGGCCCGCAGCCATCAAATGTATCGCAAGCGTCGTCTTGCCCGCGCCGGGCCGGCCGCTGATGAGCAGGGCTTTGTCGCCCGAGACGAGGCAAGCCGCATGGAGCACGATGTCGGGTGCACTTTTGCAGACGACGAGTTCGGTAATGTGGGCTTTCAGGCTTGGCACCAGTTCATTGAGAGTGCATCGCGCGATACAGGCTCCGTTGTGGAAAATGCTAGCCTGACCGTCGATCTCAACAACGCCGAAAGTATCTTCGATCTTTTCGCTGACGCTGCTGGGCTGATTGAACAGCGGGGTTAAAAGGTCAGTCAGCCGTTCGCTCGAGGTCTGGATTTGAACTGAAAGCTTTCCGACCTTCGCCGCAAACGAGTGTCTCTCGTCAAAACTCCACTCAGTCTCCAGAAGTCTCAGGCTTCGCCAGTTGCTCAAGGCCTGGTGAACATGCTTTCGCGCCTCAACGCGGTTCAACCCTTGCTCTGCCAGTTTTTCGCAGATTGCATCGGCGGGATCGTTGTCCAACAGGCAGCACCAGATGTACGCGGCGGTCTGATTGAGTTCGTAAATCTTTTGAGCGGACTCGCTGAAAAGGACAGGTCGATCGTCCAGCAGCGAAAATGAAACCCCTGGGACGGGACGAATATTCTGGAAATCATCCAGTAATCGCGGAGTTTCACTGCTTATGCGCGACATTCTTTTTAATTTTCCCGGTAAAATATAAAATGTGGTTTAAAGCCGCTTTGCAACTCATTAAAACGTGATCAAGGCCTCTCTCAATTGCATGATATCGAAATTGACACCTTTGCGGGAGTTAAATACATTTAATGCAATGAAAATAGCGAGGTGGGTTAAAGAAAATGCACTCAACTCAAAGCGAACCGATCACCGGTACCGGAACCCAACCTGACGACGACCGCCGAACATTCCTTGCCCGCTGCGGTAGGTTTGCGGTGGTAACCCCACCCGCCATCACTCTTCTGTTGTCTACATCGCTGAACTCGACGGCGATCGCTCAGTCGGGCGGACATGAAGGGCGACATGGAAACAACGGGTACGGAAACGGCGGCGGAGATGGCAGTCCAAACGGGAAAGAGGACGCCGACCGTTAGTCAGGGGCTGTTGTTCCGCCGCTGGCTCGCAAGCACGCTGATCGTGCGGCGTCGCGCGCCGTGGCAGTCGGCTCATGGTAAAATGTCTCTCCCGTGCACGCTTATCTCAGGATGCGTAGATAGCTGAGCAGGGCTCCGCGTTCGCTCGCGCTGGCATCGCCCGTGAAATCCATGCTGGTGCCGGGGCATAATGCAGCCGGCGCCTTCAAAAATTCATCCAGACGCTCTTCCGTCCATATGCCGCCCAAGACGGCGCAGGCTTGGCGAATAATTCGGATAGCTCTCGAGTGAAGCGACCCGACGCCCGACGACTCCGACCAAACTCGGGCCGATCCGGTTGCCGCTGATATCCCTGGATTGGTGGCAGCCATCGCACTTCTGCGCAAACAGGGCCTCACCGGTAGTGCCTCCGCTTGGAACCACCGACATCAGCGTTTCGTCGTGCGTCCACAGGATGAGCCGGCCGTCATGACCCTCGATAAGGTCGCGAATTTCGCTCCCGATAAAGATCGGCTCGAGGTACCTGACGCGGCCGTCTCGTATGCGCGCACGAAACAGCGTTTGGGCCTTCAGCGTGGCGATCAGCAGGTCGCCGCGCCATTGCGGAAATAGCCCGCGCTCGAGGGACAGGAGATTCGAGACCGCGATCGAGGGGACCCAGGCGAACACTGGAGCCTCATAGCCCTTCTGCTCCGCTTCAGGCTTGTTCAGCGGCCAAGAGAAAGTACCGTAGTCCGTTCCGTCGGTCGCATATGGCCAGCCGTAATTTGCGCCACGCACCAGTCGATTGAGTTCGTCACCGCCCTGCGGGCCATGCTCGGTGGACCAGATCGTTCCGGCTTGATCGATGTAGAGGCCTTGCGGATTCCTGTGACCGAGCGTGAACATCGTGGCGCGCCCGTCCGCGATGTTGATGGCGATGGTCTTGCCATACGAGGCCGCCGGGTCCTGCGGATGGGCGTCAATTGAAGCAAGGCCGTCGAAGCCGAAATCGCCGACGGTCAACAGTATCGTTTTCGGATCGAGCAGTGCCATCCGGCCGCCGCCGAAGTAGCCGACAAAGGGTATGCCGTGACGCCGGTGCTCGCCGTGCACGGGCAGACAGGGTGTCGTTTCATAAAGCGTCTTCCACCCGGGCCCTGTTTTGCCCTCAAGAATCGCCGCGCTGTCCGCCTCCAGCATTGAGACCCGCTCTGTCCAACATTCCTGGGCGGCATTCCAATAGTCATGCGAGACGAAGATCCGCGTGTTGGGGCCGACCTCCTGAACCAGCAAGCCATAAGTCCTGAACCACTCGGCATTGAGAACTTCGTGTCCGGCCTCCACCCTTTGTCCTTCCTGCGGCACACCTGTGTCGGACCGAACAGCCCAGGGACGTCCGGCCGCCGCGGAAAACGCATTGCCATTGATCGGGATTTGGTACGGCAGCATCCTGGTCGTTAGACGGCCCGTGTCTGCTTCCCAGTAAAACACATGGAGATGACCGTCTCCGGTCAACAGAAGATAGCGATCTCCGATCCGCGCCAGCGCGCCGCCGTGTACCGCAGATTGCGGGAAAGCTTTTGAATAGTTTTGAACGTCCAGATTGTAATACTCGGTTCTTATCAAGGTCGAGGTTTGCACCGGAGACCTGGCGTATAAAGCGCAGCGCGAATGGAGCCGCGACTGCCGCAGCAAGCAGCCCGCCAAGCAGCAAGAGCTCGGCGCAGCCGCGAGGTCCGAACGAGGTACGGCGCTGGAATCAGCACCAGGGCGGAGACGAAAATGGCAAGGGTGATAGCGCGGGGATAATCGGTTTTGGTGAGAATGAATCCAAGGAAAAGCGCGCCGAAAATAGCCGTCGTCAACACGACAGCGCCCACCAAGGCCCAGCCGCCGCAGCATGGGCCGGAGCAGCGCGGCGCTGGCCGAACTCAAAATGAGCGCGATTGCGAGACAGCCGAAGGGAAGTAGTCGGGGCACAGGCAGCTGCCAGGCGGCGTAGCCAAATTGCCAAGCCAGCAACAGCAAGGGGATCGACGTGACGTACCACAGTGCCAGAAGCGGCCATGACGGTCGTTCGCGCATGTGGGATTTCATTCGGGCAATCCTTCAGTGCAACCTGAAATGGTCCCTTCTGGGATCGCCTGGTCTTTGATACTGCCGACGCGGGTTTGAGCGCTTGATCGGGTCTGGTGCCAAACCCAGGCGACTCGAACAAGTCTCCACCTTGCGTGGTCGGCAAATCGCCAACCCGCCGCGGAAACGCAACTACCGCGGGATTAGCTTAGCACGACCGGTTGGAGCAGCCACAACGCGCGACGTCCCGCGTCGCACCAGATGCTAATCGTGGTTGATCTAAGGTTACCTGGATGCTCACACTGGCATCTGGATCGTCAAGCGACCCTCGCGGACTTGGGGCGGATATGTCGATGGATTTTAAATTGCTGAGCATCGCGATTACGCTTGCTGGCGCGTCGCCCGCGCTGGCCGAGCCCCCGTTCGGAGTGCCGGCGATTTGCCGGACCGCGATCGGATCGATCGCAGGTCGCGATCCCAAGAGCATCCATACCTCGTTAAGCACCGACGGCACCCTGTTCCTGACCTATACACGTCCATTCGATAATTTCGTCTGGACTTACCGATGCCGGGTGGAAGGCAACCGGATCGTATGGGCGAGCGAGCCCGGTCGTTGGCGGGACAGTCCAAAGGACGATAAGGTTTTCTTTGAAATCGTGGCCGACGGCGCGCAACTTCGCATCATTCGAAAGCAGGCGGACGGCCATACCAAAACCGAGTTGTTCGATCGGGACATGGTTCAATGAATGTAAGCTGAACGCACCCTTGCAACGTCATTCCCCGACGGCGCCTGCTTGACGATCCCTCGGCGCGCTTCTGGACCATCGTTCGTCGCTCCTGTCCAAGCCATCTGGCTGCGGCCTGCTTATGCTTTGCGACCGCTGCATCGTGATAGCAACATCCGGAGATTCGAATGGCCGAGAAAACCAAGCGTACCTTAAAGCTCTGCTCAGCTGCCGCTTTGGCAGCGGCGTTGATCGCACTGGACTTTGGCTCTGCCTTTGCACGCCCGGTCAGGACCCCGACGGATCGAGATCATCGCGGGACCGCGCCGAAGCCGCTTTCCGAACTATGTCGGCACCAGCGGGAATGCTGTGATCGTTCACGATCATCGAAGCCCCGCCGCGGGCGGACCACCCGTTTCTCAACACAAGTAAAGCTGCGATACAGCGGCTCTGCTGACATCAGTTGTGATCGCCGCACACGAGCGGCGGCCACGCGAACGAGGATCGCTGACTCAGAGATTGTCGGGAGTCTTCAGTTCGTGACGTATCCGCTCTTCCTTCAGCTCCCTTTCGGCTTCCATCCAGAAGTGTTCTTCCTTGCCGTGGGGCTTTCCCGCCAATTCCCATAATTGGTGGGCGCGAGTTCGAATCTCTTCGTCCGACGGATTCATTTCCGTATTCCTAGCAGCATTTGGATCGACAAACCGAAAATTCCCGCGTGGGCGAGCCGTTCGTGCGGGGACGCCGTTGGCTTAATCTCAAGTCAGGTGAAATTGTTCCAAAGGAGGCGGGCTCCAACATCCGCCACGCCCCGCAGCGATCATTCTGACGCATGGGAATTTCGAACACGTCGGAGCTCTCGAGACACTTTCCGAAGAATGGCGGGCGCCGGTGTATGCCCATCGGCTTGAGCACCCTTACCTCAACGGAACGAGATGATGGATTAGCTGGACAAGGTCAGTGCAGCAACCGTACGCTCTCATGAGATCGGCATCAGCCGACGATACAGGGGAGGGCTGACATGGCACAGAGCCGCGGCACAGTATGTTCATTTCTGACGGTTGCACTAGCGGGTCTGCTGCTGGGCAATTCGCCGGCGGCAGCGCAGAAAAAGTACGACCCCGGTGTTACCGATACCGAGATCAAGATCGGCAACATCATGCCCTACAGCGGGCCGCTGTCGGCCTACGCTCTGATTGGCCGGACGGAGGATGCTTTCTTCAAGAGACTCAACGCCGAAGGCGGCATCAACGGTCGCAAGATCAATTTCATCTCCTACGACGATGGCTTCAGCCCGCCCAAGACGGTGGAGCAGGCCCGCAAGCTCGTGGAGAGCGACGAAGTGCTGCTCTTGTTTCAGAGCCTCGGCACGCCCACGAATAATGCCATCCAGAAATACCTGAACGACAAGAAGGTGCCGCAGCTCTTCGTGGCTACCGGCGCCACCAAGTTCGGTGATCCGAAGAACTTCCCTTGGACGATGGGCTGGCAGCCTACGTACCAGACCGAGGGACGGATCTACGCAAAATACATCTTGGAGAATTTGCCGCAGGGCAAGATCGGAATTCTTTATCAGAACGACGATTCGGGCCGCGACTATCTCAAAGGCTTGAAGGATGGTCTCGGCGCGGAGGCGACAAAGCGGATGATCGTCGGCGAGCTTCCTTATGAGCCCAGCGACCCGACTGTCGATCGTCAGATCATCACCCTGAAGACGCTCGGCGCGGATGTATTCTTCAACGAAGCGTCACCAAAATTTGCCGCGCAGGCCATCAGGCGTTCGGCTGAGATCGGCTGGAAGCCCGTCCAGTTTCTCGCCAGTATATCCAACTCGGTCGGCTCGGTGCTCAAGCCGGCGGGCCTCGAAATTTCAAAAGGAATTCTGTCGACCAACTATCTAAAGGACCCGACCGATCCCGCCTGGAAGGATGATCCCGCGATCAAGGAGTGGGCCGCCTTCATGGACAAGTGGTTTCCCGAAGGCGATAAAACCAGCACGTTCAGCGTTTACGGCTACCTGACCGCGCAGACCTTGGTTCAGGTGCTCAAGCAGTGCGGCGACGATCTCACCCGCGAGAATGTCATGCGACAAGCAGCCAATCTGAAAAACGTCGAACTTGGGTTGTTGCTTCCGGGCGTCAAGATGAATACGAGCCCGACCGACTATTTCCCTCTCGAGCAGATGCAGATGTCGCGGTTCAATGGTGAGCACGGCGAACTGTTCGGATCTGCGCTGAGCGGAGAAATCGGCACTCAGTGATTTCAAGCAGCCGCTGTCGATCCAACGGCACTTGGGGCAACGCGCGCTCCGTCGGCACGGAGCTGTTTGGGGGCTTGTTCACCCGAGGGTGGAACCCAAAGAATGCCTCGAATCGCTGTCCCGATCGCCCGAGGGGGTGAAACTATTTACAAAGTCGGGGCTTGGTGTCGCGGAGAAAACGCCCGTGAACCGAGTCCTCAAGCCGCTCACATTTGTGCTGGCCGCCGTGTACTTTCTGGTCGACGCGGTCTTCATTCCCGTCGCCCGGAGGGTTTCGGACTGGATTTCCAGGCATCTGGTGCTCAGGAAATTGCGCGCCTGGATCAGATCGCTGCGCCCATACCCGTCGCTCGCGCTGTTTTCGGTTCCGGTCATCATCCTGGAACCAATCAAGCCGGTCGCCGCCTATCTGGCCGCAACGGGCCAGGTTCTAATCAGCATTGTGACGCTGATCACGGGTGAATTGCTGAAGCTGGTACTGGTGGAGCGGCTGTTCAGCTTGACTCGCGACAAGCTGATGAAGATTCCCGCGTTCGCCTGGGGCTATGCCAAATTCCGGCACACCAAAGCATGGCTCGAGGCTACCGATGCCTGGCGAACCATGCGCTCCCTGAGCCAAACCGCGCGCAATTACCTCAAGCAGGTAAAAGCATCCGGCGCTGTGATCTTTCGCCAGTCCTAGACAGCGTTGACATCGTTGGTTTGCAATCGTTGCGCGCGCCTCGCGCGAGCGAATCCTGTTGGGGTCTCCAGGCTGTGCGCAACAATGGGCCGATCGGTTACATCTTTCTTTATGCCGCGAAGTACGCCGCCTTCGGTGTCGCCTCGCCATTCTGGCCGAAATTTTTCGAAACGAGGGCGCTTGATTCGCAGCAGATCGGCACGGTCGTTGCGGCTGCAATGATCGTGCGGCTTGCCGCCGGCCCATTTGTCGGAAGGCTCGCCGATCGTTCGGGGTCGCTGCGCCTTGTGCTCGCGACATCATGTGTGCTGGCGGCCGCAATGGCCGCTGTGCTTCTATTGGCGAATACCTTCTGGCTGTTGCTTGTCGTGGCCTTGGCGCAGGCTGCGGCGCTTGCCCCGACAACATCGATCGCCGACGCGTTGTCGGTGAACGCAGCGAAGCCTCAGTTAGCGGGCAAACCTTTCGAATACGGCTGGATCCGCGGGGCGGGATCGACGGCTTTCGTGTTGGGCACGCTGGTCATCGGACAGCTGATAAGCCCCACTGATCTCACGCCGATCATCTGGATGAACGTGGCGCTGCTTTTGGCCGCGGCCTGCGCCACGGCATTGGTGCCCGGTGTCAGCGTTCAATCCGGGCCGCGCGCCGGCGCAATGTCTGCCGGGATGAACGCGCATGGACTTCTCAAAATCCCGCAGTTTCGCACCATCATTCTGGTGTCGGCGTTGGTCAGTGCAAGTCACGCAATGCACGACGCCTTTGCCGTAATCCGGTGGAGCGATGCCGGAATGGACCCCGCGGTCATCAGCGTGCTGTGGTCGGAAGCTGTCGGTGCGGAAGTAGTCGTATTTTTCCTGATTGGACCGGCGATGCTCAAGCAATTCGGCGCGCGTGGTGCGGCGGCTCTTGCAGCGGTGGCCGGAATTGTCCGGTGGTCGATTGCGGGCATGACCACCTCGTTCTGGCTGCTGTCGATTGTGCAGCCGTTACACGGATTGACCTTTGCTCTGCTGCATCTCGCATGCATGCGTGTCATGGGAAGGGTTGTCCCAACCCCCTTGTCCGCAACGGCTCAAAGTTTTTACGCGTTTGGCTCGGGCCTCGCGACCGCCGCTGTGACCTTGTTCTCAGGCGCCATGTACGCGCGGTATGGCGGAGCGTCGTTTTTTCCAATGGCAGCTCTCTGCGGCGTCGCACTCCCGTTTGCCTGGTTCGGTTTCGCTGACGGGCGGATCAGATCCGCTGACGCTCTCTGATGTGTTCCGTTGCCGGCGGCTTTGGAAGCGAGAACTCCAGTTGGCTGACCGCAAAAGCCGAGGAACGGGAGACAGCGGACGCGGTTGTGGTCGCAATCCCGAACCGCATCCGAAGGAGTTTCTATGCCCGACATCAGACAGCTCGCCATTGTCACCGGAGCTTCCACCGGCATCGGGCTGGAACTGGCCAAGTGCTGTGCGCAAAATGGATTCGATTTGCTGATCGCCGCGGATGAACCGGAAATTGAGACCGCAGCCGCGGAAATCAGCGCGCTCGGTGCATCGGTTAAAACCGTTCAGGCCGATCTATCGACCATCGAAGGCGTGGACAAGCTTTATGCGGCCGCGAGCCGAATGGGCCGACCGGTAGACGCGCTACTGGCGAATGCAGGGCGCGGGCTTGGTAACGCGTTCCTCGATCAGGATTTCAGAGAGGCGCGGCTGGTGATCGATACCAACATCACGGGGACGCTTTATCTCATTCACAAGGTCGCCAACGATATGCGCCAGCGCAATTCAGGCCGCATCTTGATCACCGGCTCGATCGCCGGATTCAGCCCAGGCGCATTCCAGGCGGTTTACAACGGCACCAAGGCATTCCTGAACTCGTTCTCTTTCGCGCTGCGTGAAGAATTGCGTGACACCGAACTAACCGTCACTTGCCTGATGCCCGGGGCCACCGAAACCGACTTTTTCGAACGCGCCGGCATGATGGACACCTCGATCGGCACGAGCAAGAAAGATGATGCCGCGGATGTCGCCGCGAAAGGCTTCATGGCGATGATGCGCGGAGAGGGCGATGTCGTGACCGGGCTCAAGAACAAGCTGCAGTCGGCGGTTGCCAACGTGACCCCCGCCGCCGCGCTCGCAAAACAACATCGCAAAATGGCCGAGCCGGGATCAGCGAAAGAATAGCCCGCCCTTTTCTTTGGAGACCGCTGGCCCACTTCGGCGCTATTGCGCCTTCTCGTGCTGGCCGATGCCGATCGCCTTGTAATCGTAGGTCGGGTAGAACTCGGTATGGTAGGCCCCCCAGGCGTTGTTCTCGATAATGCGGTTGACCTCGCGCAAGCGGGAAGCCGGGAGCCGCAAGGTGACGACCTGGCCTATTCCCATCATGACGTACCAGCTCACGACTTCCACCCCGGCCGGCGGAAAGGCCTTGTAGTAGCCCTGCTTGTCGAGCTGCGCGTTGAGCTCGCCAAGCGGACGCGACTGGTCGTGCTTTAAAAAGACGGTAATCATCACGGCGTTGTCCGCCGTCGGCGCAGCATTTTCCGGTGCCGTCGCGGCCGTCTGTGCCACGGCGGCTGGATTGAAGACTGCCGCGCCGGCGAGCAGCGCGAGTGCGGTCGCCAGATGCCTTGCTCGTCCCATCGCGATCTCCCTTTTGAACGCCCGGTCGTCCGTGCCGGGTATTGGATGGCGATCATCGGCGGGCGGAAGGCATCTGTAAACGGGCAATCACCTCGCGCGGTATTCTCCTGAAATGTCCCTGCCGGTGTAGTCCGTCATCAGCGCGGTTGCGATCAGCGTGATCACGGCGCAAACGGCGATATAAATAGCGATCGCGAACGAAGAGTGGAATTTGCCGAACAGCCATGTCGCAATCAGCGGCGCCGGGCCGCCGGCGATAACCGATGCGAGCTGATAGCCGAGGGACGCGCCGCTATAGCGCAGCCGCCCGGTGAAACTCTCGGCGATGAGCGCGGCCTGCGGGCCGTACATCATGTCGTGCGGTATCAGCGAAAGGATCACCGCGAAGAAGATGATCGCTTCTGATCCGGCATTCAGCATTTGGAAATACACGAATCCGAATACGCCCGTGACGGCCGCACCGATCATGTACATGTTCTTTCGCCCGATCTGGTCCGACAGATGGCCGAACGCCGGGATCGACACGAACGACAGGACGGACGCCGCAAGCACCGCGGTCAGCAGGAAGTTGCGGGAGACGTGCAGCGTGCCTATGCCGTAGGCAAAGATGAAGGCCGTGAAAATGTAGAACGGCGCCTGCTCGGCCATGCGCGCGAGCGCGGAAAGCACGATTTCGGTTGGATGCTCCCGAATGACCGCCAGCATCGGGGTGCGCTCGATTTTCTGTTCGGCCAGCAACTTCGCGAAAACCGGCGTCTCCAGAATGCCGAGGCGGATATACAGGCCGACGCCGACCAGGACGAGGCTTAGGGCAAACGGGATGCGCCAGCCCCATGCCAGGAAGTTCTCGCCTGACATCTGGCTGAAGCCGAGCACCGCGAGATTGGCCAGGAACAAACCGCAGGGCACCCCGAATTGCGGCCATGACGCGATCAACCCGCGCGAACGGTCGTTGCGCGCCCACTCCATCGACATCAGCACGGAGCCGCCCCATTCACCGCCGACGCCGACACCTTGAATGAAACGCAGCACCGTGAGGATCACCGCGCCCCAAACGCCGATGCTCTGATAGGTAGGCACCAGGGCGACGGCCGCTGTAGCAAGGCCCATCAGCAACAGCGTCGCGATCAGGGTCGACTTCCGGCCGATGCGGTCGCCGTAGTGGCCGAAGATCGCAGCGCCGACCGGGCGCGCGATGAAGCCGACGGCATAAATCGCAAAAGCTTCGAGGGTCCCGACCCAAGGATCGGATTGCGGAAAGAACAGCTTGGCGAAAACCAGCCCGGTCACCGTGCTGTAGAGAAAGAAATCGTACCACTCGATCGCGGTCCCAACGGTGGAGGCGATCACAGCGCGGCGAAGCTGGCGCTGATGTTCGGAGGAGGTGAGGTCGATGCTGCCGACATGGGAAATTGCCATCGGGAATGCCTTTCGACGCGGCCGCCCCCCAGAAGGCCATTTATTTGGACCGCAAGCAAACCGGCAGAGCAGATCAGGGTTCCCGCCTTCTGGCCCGACCAACGCATAAACTTTCGCAGGGTGCTCCGCAGCAAATGGCGGAACGCGTGTGGCCGACCAAGCTCTCCCGCCGCTTTTGCCCGCGCGCCTTTACCGGGCCCGATGTGATGCACGTCACAGGCGCTCGCCGAGTTAGGCGCTATCCATGCTCGCGGCTGGGTCAGTTCGCAAAGCGAGGGGCGAAACCGATGAAAACGCGGCGAATGATTTATTGGTGGTTCAGGTTCGTCATTTCGGGGCGATTTATTGCGAAGTTCATAAATCTACGGCGAGCTGATCGCGACGATAAAGTCGGGGAGGCGGCGCTTACGCGCGAGACTTCTGGGCCGGGCTAACGAGCTTTACGCAAAAGGCGGCGCCGCTGGTCACGGCGTCGCGGCCTTTCCAGGCCAGGAAAGTCAGGCGAGCGGCAAGTGATCGGTTGCCGTGCAGGGTGCGCGAGCCCAGCACATGGCCTACTTCCTCCGGAAACCGGCTCACCTCCTCTTCCACCAGAACTGCGATCAGGTGCATCATATGGTGAAGACGCTTTCCCCATCCGGATTCGTCGAGCTTGTCGATTTGGACCTGCAGGGCGAATTCCGTGTCGTAGATCGCCGCGAGAATCTCCCGGGCCACAAGCACTCGATTCTTCTTTAGCGCCACGCGCAACGCCAGCCGCTGGTCGTCAAGCCGGTCCAGCACCATCGAGACGGCGATGGCGTAGGGCATAGCGGCGATGTCTGCAGCGTTTTTGCTCGCTGCACCCTTGGTGGCGAGGCGGATCAACTGCCATTGTATCTTGAGACGCTTGGAGACGAGCGCCAGTGCAAACGGAAGCGCCGCGGCGTGATCTTTTCTGAACGCATCAAGCAACGGCGTCATCTTGGCGACCCGGCCGTCGTCGAATTTGTCTATTTTTGCCGGCAACAACTCGTTGAATTTCCCCAGCGCCTCTCGTGCTCGCAGCACGGCCATCATCTTCGTCAAGTCACCGTAGGCTGAGCGCGACGATGTGTAGGCCGCGAGCTTGGCGCGAGTCTGCTTGGCAGCGTCAGGGACCCCGAGAGTGTTATCGAGATACTTAAGGACCTTGACCTGGAACGCTGTTGCGGTCCTCTGGGCCTCTTTGTGCTTATCCGCCGTGATGAGCTTGTTGATGGCCTCGATGTAGTCGCGGGACATCGTGGGTAATAGGTCGCGGCTGATCCATTCCCAGATCGGAGAAAGCGAACCGCGAGAAATCCGGCCGAAATTTTCATGGTCGGGCTCGGCGTCGACGAGCAGCGGCTCCATCGGCGCAAAAAACAACCGCGCGGGATCACCGGCGCGGCCGTGGGTCGAACCGTCCTTGCGGAATTCCACGCGCAGCTTTGCCTGAATGTCCGCGGAGCCCGGCATGTCGACGCCGCACAACTCGAGGCGCTCCAGTTCGGCAAGCAGACAGCTGCGCGTCATCGGGCTCAGTCGCTGCAAAAATTCCCAAATCCGGTCGACTTCCACCATGTCGCAATTCCGCAGCTTCTCCGGCCGGCGACCGGCCCGTCGCGTGGGGCATTTGCGCGCTCGCAACTCGGATCAAAGAAAGCAAACCGTCGTTAATTTAGTCGTAAACAATTAGATCAATCCAGCGCCGACCAGATGCAGTTGCATGTTCGACGGATCGCTGTCGCGTGGCGGGAATCTCCTGCACGCAGCGAGTTGCCCACACCCCGTAATTTTACTGGGTACGAAATTGACTGCGCAACAGCGCGCGCTCCGTTACACAAACGATATGTCGCAAGACGAAGGCCGGATCAGTGATTCGCATCTGTCGCGTTTGGCGGGAGATAGCGGGACGCTCCGCAACGAACCTGCATCGGCGCGCTCATTGCTTGCGCGCCCCGATGCTTCGGACGATGCCGACGGCGTCACGATATCAAGCCAGCTCAACGGGTCGTTGACGGCGCTGCTGCTCTACATGGGCGAGATCAAGCGCCACAGCGATCAGCTTTCGCAAGCGCCTGAAAACCGGACTTACCTGCAGCAGGTGGTCGAGAACGCTTGGCAGCAGACCGAGCGAGTGTGCGCGCTTCTCGGTCAACTCGCTACTCCTCATGCGCCTTTGGCTGTCGCTATAAGCCGCAAGATCGAGCTGGACCAGCAGACAGGCGGCGCAGCCATTCGGATTGCCCCGCTCGCATCGGCGGCCGCCCACAAACCTTTGACCAGGCGCGAGCGCGAGGTTCTGAATTTGATCAGCGAGGGTTGTTCGAACAAGCAAGGCGCTTTGCGGATGCGGATTAGTCCGCGGACGTTCGAGAGCCATCGCGCCGAGGCGATGCGAAAGCTCGGCGCGCGTAACACGGCGGACCTGGTCCGCGCGGCGCTTCTGCTTCCGGCTGTTTAGAAAACCTCTGCTGAAATCGGCGCGTCGGTCGCATCGCACGCGAGCAACGGATCAGTGGCAATCCTCGGCGAACGAGGCGGCGTTCGGGCGGGACGAACCGCCCTTCGCGTTGGGTGAGGTTGGAAACAGAGTGATCGACCATCGCGTCGAAACGCCCGCTTCCGTTTGCCGGACCGATCGAACCTGTCCGGTGACGCTCAAGCCGCCCGAGTTCACAGTGGCCGGTTTCCCGTTGAACTGCGCGATGCGGAAGCGTCGCACTTCCTTCTCGTCCGTGGTCTCAAACGTAAACATGAAGCGCTCCTGTGCTTCGCCGAGTATTGTCGCTGAGGGTTAGCCATGTGTGAAAATCCGCAACCGTAGAAGTACGGTTCCGGATTTCGGAGCGGGCTAAAGGTTTTGCGCAGTCTTCGAACGAGGGTGATTGCGGCGCGCGAATGCTATTCGGCCGGGCCGAACACCGCTTCCATCTTGACCTTCAGCGTCGCCGCGTTGAACGGCTTGACGATATAGTTGCTGACGCCGGCCTTCTTCGCCGCAATGACGTTTTCCGTCTTCGATTCCGCTGTTATCATGATGAACGGCGTTTTCGAAAGTTCGGGACTGGCGCGGACTTCCCTAAGCAGGTCGTAACCGGTCATCGGCTCCATGTTCCAGTCGGAAATCACCAGCCCGTACTTCTTGCTCTGCATTTTCGCGAGCGCGGCGGAACCGTCGCTGGCGTCATCCACGTTCTCAAAGCCAATCTGCTTGAGCAGATTGCGGATGATTCGGATCATGGTGTTGTAGTCATCGACCACCAGGATCTGCATCGACAAATCAAACGCCATGTCTCTAACTCCGTCCAATTCGCAATCGATCGACCGTGGCGAAACATCCGACAGCCTCGAAACTTCGATGCCTTCAGGACGCGCGCTCGTCAGCCACAAATACCAGCGGCCATTGAACAGGCCGTTAACTCGGGGTTGAGCGCGTCGTATTTCACACGGCACCCACGAAGGCGCCGCGCCGAGGCCGACGCGAAGTTCATGATCCCTCGTTAAGGCTTTGTTCAGCGTAACGACAAGCCGTGACGTCTCGATGCGGATTATTGCGCCCTAGCGATGGCGTTTAACGAGCAGGTAGGTCTCGCGGAGTAGGGTGGCGCTTCGCTGGCCCCCTGAAAAGGACAGCAAATTTCAGCGTAAATCATCCAGAAGGATATTTTCCAAATGTCAGGCATTGTTCTTTCGGCATCAGTTCGCCAAAATCTTCTCTCCCTTCAATCGACTGCTGATCTTCTCGCCACCACCCAGGGCCGTCTCGCCACTGGCAAGAAGGTCAACTCGGCTCTCGACAATCCCACCAACTTCTTCACGGCGCAGGGCCTCGACAACCGCGCCAGCGACATCAACAACCTTCTCGACAGCATCGGCAACGGCGTTCAGGCCTTGCAGGCCGCCAACACCGGCTTGACCTCGCTTCAGAAGCTGGTTGATACCGCGAAGTCGATTGCCAACCAGGTGCTGCAGGCGCCCACCGGCTATTCGTCAAAGTCGACGAGTACGTCGTCGGCGGCAGTGGTCGTCGCGGCTAACGGCAGCATTGTTGATGGTACGCTGATCAAGAGCGGCGAAACTCTGGCCATCGCAGCCACGGGTAACGGCACGGCGACCAGCTTCACCTTCGGCGCCAGCACGACGCTGGATCAGTTGAACACCGCTTTGGCTGCCAACAACCTGTCGGCCAGCATCGACAACACCGGCAAGCTCGTCATCACCACTTCAAATGACGCAGCCGCGTCCACCATCGGCACGATCACCATTGGCGGCACCAACGGTACGCTAACGCTCGGCGCTGGCACCACGCCGGTTGCCGATGCGGGCTCGCAAGCGATCCGCGCCAACCTGGTGAGCCAGTACAACAGCATCATTACGCAGATCACCACCACTTCGCAGGATTCTTCCTACAACGGAATCAACCTGCTCAATGGTGACAACCTCAAGCTCACCTTCGACGAAACCGGAAAGTCCACGCTCAGCATCACCGGCGTTACCTACAACGCCACCGGTCTTGGGCTTACGTCCCTGGTTTCGGGCACGGACTTCCTGGACAACAGCTCGGCCAACGCCCAGATCGCGAAATTGAGCTCTGCCAGCACTACGCTGCGGACCGAAGCTTCGGCGCTGGGTTCGAACCTGTCCGTCGTGCAGATCCGCCAGGACTTCAACAAGAACCTGATCGACGTGCTGCAGACCGGCTCGTCCAACCTGACGCTGGCCGACACCAACGAGGAAGCGGCCAACAGCCAGGCGCTGTCGACCCGCCAGTCGATCGCGGTGTCCGCGTTGTCGCTGGCCAACCAGTCCCAGCAGAGCGTGCTTCAGCTTCTTCGCTGAAACCGAAATCGACACTACTAATGAGGGCGGCGGGGGAAACCCCGCCGCTTTTTTTTAGCACCGTTGAGCTGTCGCGCCACGTCATTGCGAGGAGCGTAGCGACGAAGCAATCCAGACCTTTTCGCGGTGCGATTCTGGTTACCTCGCCTCGCTCGCAATGACGGATTCGCAAATTTGCCGAGCGTGACAGAGCCCGCCATGCCGCGCCCGTCGTCATGGCGGCCGGGGAGGCGACGAAGCTTCGCTTCGCGCCGGCGTCCCGGCCATCTACGTCTTCCTTCATCCGAGAGCCAAAGACGTGGATGCCCGGCACAAGGCCGGGCATGACGATGGAATCCGGGTCGCGCACGCGGAATCCCCGCCTTCGCGTCCACATTACCCGCGATTCTTCGTACAAATACTCAGGTACCATTTAACGGATGGGTAGGATGGTAGGGCATAGGGTGGCCCCACGCTGACCTCGAACAGGCGGCGGTGTCTCAGTTGTGTCATCCAGAAGGGTATCAAAATGTCAGGTATTGTTCTTACGGCTGCGGTTCGCCAGAACCTGCTCTCGCTCCAGGGTACTGCGGAACTTCTCGCCACCACCCAGGGCCGTCTCGCCACCGGCAAAAAGGTCAACTCGGCTCTCGATAGTCCCACCAACTTCTTCACGGCGCAGGGCCTCGACAACCGCGCCAGCGACATCAACAACCTCCTCGACAGCATCGGTAACGGCGTGCAGGTCTTGCAGGCCGCGAACACCGGTTTGACCTCGCTGCAGAAGCTGGTTGATACCGCGAAGTCGATCGCCAACCAGGTGCTTCAGGCGCCCACCGGCTATTCGGTCAAGGCTTCGGCGACCAGTCTGGCGCCGACGGCAGCTACCATCGGAACGGCCGCCGACCTGACCAAGGGCGGCGCTAACTCGCTCGAGGGCAAAACCTTCATCTTTACGCCTGCCACCGGTGCAGCGACAACCATCACGATCAGCAGCACGGCTGCTGCTCTTAGCGTCAACTCGATCAACTCTTTCAATGCCTTGCTGACCAGCAAGGGCATTGGATTGACGGCTTCATTCGCGAACGATGGTTCGATCACGCTGACCTCCGACAACGATCATGCGAGCCAGATTCTCACAACGGGCGCTACCGCGGCAGCAAATACCATTGCGATCAGTGGTACTGATACCGCCACACTTGTCGGCGGTGGCACTCCGACTCCCGATGCGGCTTCGCAGACGACGCGTGCCAACCTGGTTGCCCAGTACAACAACATCATCACGCAGATCACCACCACTTCGCAGGACTCGTCCTTCAACGGTATCAATCTGCTCAATGGCGACAACCTCAAGCTGACCTTCGACGAAACCGGCAAGTCCACGCTCAGCCTCACCGGCGTCACCTACGACGCCGCCGGTCTTGGCCTTGGCAAGCTGGTTTCAGGCACGGACTTCCTGGACAGCAGCTCGGCTAACTCCGCGCTTGCGGTCCTGAACTCCGCCAGCACCACGCTGCGGACGGAAGCTTCGGCGTTGGGTGCGAACCTGTCGGTTGTGCAGAACCGTCAGGACTTCAACAAGAACCTGATCCAGGTGCTGCAGACCGGCTCGTCGAACCTGACGCTGGCCGACACCAACGAGGAAGCGGCCAACAGCCAGGCGCTGTCGACCCGCCAGTCGATTGCGACATCCGCATTGTCGCTGGCCAACCAGGCCCAGCAGGGGGTGCTTGCGCTCCTGCGCTGAGCCGGGCTTCGACACCAACTATCACGGCGGCGGGGGAAACCCCGCCGCCTTCGACCTGAGATGAAGGCAAGATTTCTAAAGATTATTCGCGGGCAAGGAGAACTGTCGACCGTCTGACCACCTGGCTGCTCGCCAGTCTGGCTTCGTCCGCATCCGGGCAAGCCGAGATCTAGACAACTGACTTTCTGACGTTTCATCTGCCCGAGAGGCCCTCCGTGTCTCCACCCGAATACGACTACCTGCGCAAGCTTCTAAAGGACAAGTCCGGTCTCCACCTCTCCGCGGACAAGCAATATCTCATCGAAAGCCGTTTGCTTCCGCTTGCACGAAAGTCGGGCTTTCCCGACGTCGGCGAGTTCGTGGCGAGAATAAAGAACGGATCGGCTGCCCTGATCGCCCAGGCGGTCGAGGCGATGACCACGAACGAGACGTTCTTTTTCCGCGACAAGCTTCCATTCGATCAATTCCGCAACTCAATCATCCCGGAGCTTCTGCAGGCCCGGGCCGGCCGGAAAAAGCTGCGGATCTGGTGCGCCGCCGGTTCGACCGGCCAGGAGCCCTATTCCCTGGCGATTTGCCTCAAGGAGATGGGCGCTGACATAGCCGGTTGGCGGATCGAAATTCTCGCCACCGACCTCTCTCAGGAGGTGCTTGAAAAATCCAGGGCTGGAATCTACAGCCAATTCGAGGTCCAGCGCGGACTTCCGATTCAAATGCTCGTCAAGCATTTCCAGCAGGTCGGAGAGCTCTGGCAAATCAATGCCGATATTCGCGCGATGGTGCAGCACCGCCAGCTCAATCTGCTGCACGACTTTTCCCAGCTTGGAACGTTCGACGTGATCTTCTGCCGCAATGTGCTGATCTATTTCGATCAGGACATGAAAGCCGGCATCTTCACGCGGCTGGCGAGGATGCTCGAACCCGACGGCTATCTCGCGCTTGGCGCGGCCGAAACCGTGATCGGGCTGGCCGACCTGTTCAAGCCGCTTCCGGAACGGCGTGGTTTCTATCGTCCCCAGCTTGCGACGGCCGCGCAGGCGAAGGCGCGGGTCGCCGTCGCCCCGGTGCGGCAGCTTGTTGCCATGGCGGGGCGATGAGCAATGGCGGAAACCAGTAGCAAGCTCGTTGAACGCGTGACGTTCAGCCGAGGCTATGATGTTTGTATCATGGCTATCGACGGGACCTGGCGCCGGGATTGCCAGCTCAACGCCGTCTCCGACAACGACGCCATGCTCACCGTCGAAGGATCGATCCAGGGCATAAACCTGAAGGAATTTTTCCTGCTGCTGTCGTCCACAGGACTTGCCTATCGCCGATGCGAACTCGTCCGCGTCAATGGCATGGAAATGGACGTGCAGTTCTTGAAGGGCCGTAACGGCCGGAAGAAGGCGCGCGGCGGCGATCGGAATAAAGAAGCTCTCGTGGAGGCGTGACAGCCTCGATCCGTGACTCCAGACAGATGGTCGCTCGCTTTACCGCGCTATCGGGAGCGCTCTCGCCCCGCTTTCATCCTAGGCGGCTGCTACTTGTGCGTTATCGCGTCGTCCCGTACTAATACCGAGCGTTCTATCTTCGAAGTTCTATCTGCGACCACTCTATTTGTATGAGTTGCGTATCGTTCGGCGCGTGAGCGTCGCATTCCACTGCTCATGGACCAGGCACATGGCTGAAAAGCCCGTTTCCCGCGGTGAGATTTTCGTGCTCGACGACGATCCTGCGGTGCGCGAGACGCTCTCGGTGGTCTTATCTGCGGGCGGCTACGACGTGAGAGGCTTCGCGGAAGGCGACGATTTGCTGGCGCTGGCGCGAAACCGGACGCCCGCCTGTATTCTGTTGGACGTGCATATTCCCGGCAAATCCGGCCTCGATGTCCTGAAGGAGCTTCGTGGCGAGGACTATCCCGCACCGATCTTCATGATCTCGGGGCAGGGCGATATCGCGATGGCGGTGAGCGCTATCAAAAACGGTGCGCTGGACTTCATTGAAAAGCCATTCCGTGGCGAAGAAATCGTGGTCCGACTTAACGAGGCGATCGGCGCACATGCTCGCCGCCGGGCGGAGCCTCCGGCCGGCACGGCGATATTTCACATCCCCGGAACTGAGCCGTTGACCCGGCGCGAACGCGAGGTGCTGGAGCAATTCACGTCCGGCTCGTCCAACAAGGAAGCCGGCCGCCAACTCGGGATCAGTCCGCGTACCATCGAGGATCATCGGGCCAACATCATGAAAAAGCTCGGCGCCAGGAACGCGGCCGATCTCGTGCGCATCGTGATGACCGCACAGCGGCCGTCCTGAAAGCGCGAACGCGCGAGCTTGGAGCGTTTTCGAGCGAAAGCCTGCCCCGGACTTGATCCGGGGTGGATCCCGGTTCGCGTGAAGAAAGCGCGTCACAACAAAAGGCCAGTGTCCGGTTCTGATTTGATCAGAACCGATAAGACTTCTGGATGCGATGTCAGGCCGCGTCGCGCTGCGCCAATCCCACCGCCCATAACGCAAAGGCATAGACGTCGGCGACCTCGTCGAGCCGGTCGAAACGCCCGGAAGCCCCGCCATGGCCGGCACCCATGTTGGTGCGCAACAGCACCGGGCCGCCGCCGGTCATGGTCGCACGCAGCCGCGCGATCCATTTCGCCGGCTCCCAATAGGTGACGCGCGGGTCGGTGAGGCCGGCCAGGGCCAGGATCGCCGGATACTCCTTGGCTGCCACCCTGTCGTAAGGCGAATAGGACAGGATGGTGCGAAGGTCCTTTTCGCTTTCGATCGGGTTGCCCCATTCCGGCCATTCCGGCGGCGTCAGCGGCAGCGAGTCGTCGAGCATGGTGTTGAGCACATCCACGAACGGCACTTCGGCGACGATCCCGGCGAACAGCTCTCCAGCGCGGTTGGCGACCGCGCCCATCAACATGCCGCCGGCGCTGCCGCCATGCCCCACGATGTTCCTGGCGCTGGTGTATTTGGCGTCGATCAGCGCGCGGGCGCAGGCAGCGAAATCGTCGAAGCTGTTGGTTTTCTTTTCGCGCTTGCCGTCGAGATACCAGCCCCAGCCCTTGTCTGAACCGCCGCGGATGTGCGCGATCGCGTAAACAAAACCGCGGTCCACCAGCGAGAGACGGTTGGATGAAAACGAAGCGGGCATCGCCATGCCGTAGGAGCCATAACCATACAGCAACAGCGGCGCGCGGCCGTCCTGTTTGACATCCCGGCGGTGCAGCAGTGATACCGGCACCTGCGCGCCGTCGAGCGCGGACGCCATGATGCGGGTGGTGACGTAATCGGCGGGATTATGACCTGACGGAATCTCCTGGCGCTTGCGCAAGGTCCGGGTTCGGCTCGCCATGTCGTAGTCGTAGATTTCCGACGGCGTCGTCATCGACGAATAGGAGAAACGCAAATTCGTGGTGTCGAATTCGTAGGAGCCGAGCGTGTCGAGCGAGTACGCCGCCTCGTCGAACGCAATGGCGTGCTCCTCGCCATTGGCGAGGTCGCGGATCACGATGGCGGGTAACGCGTTGGCGCGTTCCAGCCGCACCAGATGGCCGGAATAGAGGTCGTGATCGATGATGTAGACGCCTTCGCGATACGGGATCAGGTCGCGCCAGTTGGCGCGCGCCGGCGAATGCAGCGGCGCTGTAACCATTTTGAAATCGATCGCGCCGTCGGCGTTGGTGAGGATAAAGAGTTCATCACCGCGGTCGGCGATCGAGTATTGCACGCCGTCCTCTCGGGCCGCGACCAGCCGTGGTGGACTCTCGGGGTCGGCGAGATCGATCAGCCGTTGCTCCGAAGTCTCATGGTCGCCGCCGGCGATGACGCAAAACCGTCCGCTGGTGCTTTCATGTAGATGGGTGAACCAGCCGGAATCCTGCTCCTCGTAGATCAGAACGTCCTGGCTCTGCGGCGTGCCCAGCCGATGCCGCCAGACTTGCATGGGACGATGATTTTCGTCGAGCTTGATGTAGAAAAAACTTTTGCAATCCGCGCTCCACACCACGCCGCCGTCGGTTTCCTCGACCAGATCGTCCCGGTCGCAGCCGTCAGCCCAGTCGCGCACCCGAATTGAAAAATATTCCGAACCCTTGGTGTCGGCACTCCATGCCTGGAGCTTGTGGTCGTGCGAATGCCGGCTGCCGCCGAATTTGAAGTATTCGTGGCTTTTCGCAAGCGCATCGCCATCGAGCACGATTGTCGCCTCGCCTCCGTCGCGCGGCATGCGGCCGAACATTTCGTGTTGCCCGCCCTCGCGGAATTTGCGGAAATACGCATACGGGCCATCCGGCGAAGGAACGCTGGAGTCGTCTTCCTTGATGCGTCCGCGCATTTCGCCGACCAGCTTTTTTCGCAAAGACGCGGTCTGGTCGAGCAGGCTGTTGGCGTAGTCGTTTTCTGCCTCGAGATATTTGCGAATATCAGCGTCGAGCACAGCCGGGTCGCGCAGCACTTCCTGCCAATTCGGGTCCTTTAGCCAGGCATACTCGTCCGTCAGTGTGATGCCGTGGACCGTGAAGGTATGCGGGCGGCTCGGCGCAACCGGGGCGAGGACTTGTTTGTCAGGCGTTATGGTCACTCAGTCCTCATGGATGAGCCAAGAATGATGTTGAGACGGCTCCCGCATATATGGGGCGGGCCTGCCCATTGCTACCGCCAAAGCGTAAACGCCGAGGGCGTAGGCTTACGTCAAGTTGGCAGGCAAACGAGCAGCCCTTTAGTCGCGGAACGCCTTTAAGGACTGACACTTTCGCCGAGCCAGGCGATCGCGGCTTCCGTTCCGCCCTTGCCGTGAGGAATAGCAAGCGCGTTGAGACCGACCTCGATCACGCCGAGCATGCCCAGGACCATCGGCGCGTTGAGGTGGCCCATGTGAGCTATCCGGAACGCCTGGCCCTGCAGGTCTCCGATGCCGACGCCGAGCACCACGCCGCATTTTTCCTTGCAGTAGCGGTGCAGCGCTGCCGGGTCGTGTCCGTTGGACATGACGACAGTCGTGACCGTATCGGATCGCTCGCTCGCTTCCGCGATATTGAAACCGAGTACCTGGCCCTCGGCCCACATCGCGACCGCGCGCCGCACCGCGCCGGCCAGCAGGCGATGACGCTGAAATACGTTCTCGAGTCCTTCCTCGAAGATCATGTCGATGGCCTGGCGCAGCGCGAATAACAGATGCACCGGCGCGGTCCCGGCGTATTTGCGATAGTGCTCGGGGCCGTCTCGTTCGGTCCAGTCCCAGTACGGCGTGCGCAGTCCGGCCGACTTGTGCACTTTTTGCGCGCGGTCGTTGGCGGCGACGAAGCCGAGGCCGGGCGGCGTCATCAGCCCCTTTTGTGAGCCGGACATCGCGACATCGACGCCCCATTCGTCCATCTGAAACGGCATGCAACCGAGTGAGGCCACGGCGTCCACCATGAACAGCGCGGGGTGACCGCTCGCCTTGATCGCCTTGCCAATCGCCTGGATATCGTTGAACGCCCCCGAGGCCGTGTCGACCTGCGCGGCCAGGATAGCCTTGATCTCGTGGCCGGTGTCCCGTCGCAAGCGGGCTTCGACCTCTTCGGGCCGAATGGCGCGGCGCCAGTCGCCCTTCAACACTTCGACTTCGGCTCCCATCGCGGCCGCGGCATTGCCCCAGCCTATGGCGAAGCGGCCGCTCTCCAGCACCAGAACCTTGTCGCCGCGGGACAGTACGTTGCTGAGCACGGCTTCCCAGGCGCCGTGACCATTGGAAATATAGATGTAGGATCGGCCTTTGGTGGCAAACAGCTTGGAAAGATCGCGCAACACGCTGTCGGTCAGGTTGATCATCTGATCGGAGTAGATGTCCAGCGCAGGGCGGTGCATCGCCTGCAGCACCTCGTCTGGCATGGTGGACGGCCCAGGGATCGCTAAAAATTCCCGGCCTGCGCGAACAGTCATTGTTGGTTTCCTTTGGGGTCTGGGAGGCGCATGGATGCTATTTATCGGGCGCGAATTCAAGGTGGGGCCGCTCTATTTCACGATTGTCTGGGCCACTGCTCGCCAGATCTCGTCCTTGATCTCGGTCGCGAGCGGACTGGGAATGATGGCCACCGGGCCCGTTTGTTTGTGGCACGCCTCGACCAGGCGCAGAATCCAGACTTCGCCATCGGTGTAGTAGAGATCGCCGCCGCCATTGCGTCCGGCGATCGTCGGTCCAATCCCGGTTACCTGATATTTTGCTCTCGCCATTCCCGCAGTTTCCAGGTCGGTCGCGAGCCTTTCTCGCTCGGCGTCGATATCCGCACCGATGTGATGGGTGACTGCGCCGGTATAGCGGCTGACACCGATGCCTCGATCGAACGTCGCATCGCCGAGCCACACCGGACGGTTTTCCGCGCCGTGGTCCAGCACCTTCCAGAAACGGACATGATGGCGGGTATCGGCGCTCTTGCCGGCCGGCTTTTCAAAAGCCAGGTCTTCGTGTCGGCCGAGATAATAAAGATTACTCACGGGCGCATCGCGATAGGCGCGGTCCAGCAGCACGCTTCCGGCGATCTCGACGGATGATCGGAACGTCACGGGATCGGCGGGAAACCATCCGGCCGCATTCATCGCGCACAGCACGTCCTTTTCATCGCCGATCAGCCCGACATTGATGGGATCACCGGGAATGCCCTGGGCCGTCCGCGTCACCATAGGCAGGGCAGCGAGATCCTTCTGGTGCTCATAATGCGTCCAGAAGGCGGGCAACACGACATAAGCAAGGCTTGCATAACCGGCCAAGACGAACAGTGCCAACAGCAGCACGCGCTGGAGCCGGGCATGCCGCCACGCCTCTGATTTCTCGCCCATGCTTGTCGGTCACTTTGCCCGCGCGCCCCCGTCGGGTGCGAACTGCTTATATCAGAAAAGCCAAAGCGTTTTCGAGCGAAAGCCTGCCCCGGACTTGATCCGGGGTGGAGCCCGGTTCGCGTGAGGAAAAACGCGTCAAAGCAAAAAGGCAGGAGTTCGGTTCTAACTCAATCAGAACCGATAACTCTAGCGCCGGGTTTCACGGCAACCGGCGGCTTCGGCGTCTTCAACCGAACAGAACCAGCGCGTGCCCTTGCTGATCTGCATTTTGATTTGCGCGTACCAGCGGCTGGTAGGCCGGTGATAGATGCACTCGCCCGCACTGTTGACGTTGCCCTTGATGGTGCAATCGGGCGAGGGCGCCACCGGCCCTGAGGCCGAAGCGAGCAAGATTGCGTGGGCGTTTTCAGGCGGCTTGAACGTGCCGAGAATGACCGTCTTCTTGTTGCGGACGCGCCAGTCCCAAGGAGCAATGAAAGCGCCTTGCCACATGCCGGCTTTGGCCTCTCGCGCGGCCTTTTCGTCGGCGTCGTAGTCGCGGGAATAACGCACATAGGAGAGCGCCCACCCGTTCTTTACCATCCATTTCTGGATGTCTTCGCCCTCGACCTCGCAACGCGCGACCGATCGGCCGCGCCGGTCAGTCCTTTCGACATGGCAGGTCCAGCTCTTGTTGTCGGTGTGCTTGATAAGCTCGTCGCGCGCCGCAACGCCGCACGTCCAGCGCTCACCTTTGGTGTTGAGACAAAGCTGATCTACCGATGGCGCGTCGATGCCGCCGAGCCGGATGCGGCTGTTGCCGATTTGTATCTGATCGCCGTCGCAAATCCTGGGAACGCCGGTGATGTCGGCGGCTTCAGCGAGCGCGGGCATGCCCACCATCACAACCGCAAACAGAAATCTCGCGAACATGGTCAAAGCCTGTGTTCAATCTCGTGCAAAAGCGGCGGGATAGTGTGGAGCGGATTTGCTGCCCGTACCAGACGTCGCGGCGCCGTCTGCTTCAACTTAATGCGAGGGTGACGAACAGCTGCGTATGCGGCCCCGCTCGCGTTGTGACTTCGGATCAGGGTTTAATTGATAATTAGTTCCTCGTTAAGAGACGCTGTCCTAGCGTTGCGATTGATCCAGCAGTGCGGAGCTATCATGGCGGCCATTTCATCGATCTTCGGCGCTCCGCCATCGGCAGTCAGCAGATCGATGCAGCCGGTGCGGTTGTCGCAACCGGCGCGCAAGCTGCCGGTGCTACGGCCCTGGTTGCGATCAATCTCGTTGCATAGAGCCGCTCGTCGCAACAGCGTCGATGTTTCCGAAACAGGTCGAGCTTCGCGTTTTGTAACGATCCCTAGCTTCACGCCTTGCTCATCATCGCCCGGCGCGCCAGTGCAAGGCCCATCAGCACGAAAGCGGAGGTCACCTCGGGACCACCGACCAGAATGCGCGTCGGGGTCTTCATCTTGTTCCACTCGTAGGCCCGGAACGGCCCGCGCCGGCCGCCCTCGCCGAGATGACCGATGATGCAACGCAAGGGGCTCGCAAAGCTCGTTACGTCGGCGCCGAGATGAGCAAGTGCGATCAGTGCGAGCGCCGCATCGAACACATTCATCTCAGTCGTGATCAATGTGCCCTGCACGTAGGCCAGCACCTTGCCGCGGATAAATTCGAGAGAGAGTTCGGGGTCGATCGCGTGGCGCGCGGTTGCCGGCAAGGCGATGAACGCGGCGTAGCAGCGGCCGAAATAGGCGCAGTAAAGCTCGGGCAGATAATAGATATGGGAGCGCGGATTGGCGAATGCGCCGGTTGATGCCAGCCGCTTCTGAAATCCGATGATGCGTTGAATCGTCTGCAGCCGTTGCGGCGTCCCGAGAACTTTCCAGCGGCCCAGATTCCGGAAACCGACTTCGAGGATGTCGAGGTTCAGCGTCGGATCGAGGTCGTTGCCAAACGGACGTTCGCCGGCAAGGTTGTCGATCCAGGTCGCGACGCCGCCGTCGTAATCGATGTTGTCGTTGAGCGGCACGGTGATGCGCGACTGGTTTTCTCCGCCACGCACCTGATAACCGGCGTAGAAATCGAGCAGCGGCTGATCGAGAATGGGGTCGCTGGAGCCGGCCTGCGTCGCTGCCGAAAAGGCGCAGGCCGTGGTGTCGCAGTCCGGAACGTAGACGTCGAAGCCGAGGTCCTGCTTGATCTGTGCGAAGAAGCGGCTGAAGCGCGGATGCGGCAACGGCGCCAAGGCGGTGATGACGTTCACGGCGGAGCCGTCATGGCCCCGCACTTGTTCGCGGCTGGTGGTCAGGCAAAAATCCATCATGTCGGATATCGCGCGGCGTGATGCAGTGATTTCCCCCGGCGAGGCCAGTCCGGTTTCGACAAATCCGAGCAAGGCCTCGGTAAAGAACGCGTCGTAGTAAGCCGAGCGATGGCAAATCTGCATCGGCTCCCACATCGGTTCTGCGATGCCGGTCCAGGGGGAATTGATCAGAGCCCGCGCCGGCGAGCGCGCGATGAAGACGCGCGCGAGATTGAACAACAGCGTCGAGTTCTTGTAGCCGCGCGAATTGAGCCCGGTCAGCGCGCTGCAAAGTTCGCGCCCGCGCATGTCGGCATCGCCGATCAAATTGAAGGCGGCATAGGTCGGGATGAAGCCGTTGCGGGCAAACGAGCGCAGCAGATGCTCGCCGCAGACACGAATGACGCTTTCGATCTTCTCGATCTCCGGCACGGAACCGGCTGTCGGGGCGGCGCATGGCTTGGGGTGGGAGAGGTCGATCGTATCGAGCAGCGCCGCCACCGGCCGGCCGATCGCCTGCCAGTCCGGCTCGGCATCGTCGCGCGAGGCGATCAGGGCTTCTCGCAAAGGCCGCAATCGGCCCGCTTCGCGCAATTCGGGAAGACCGGCCCGGCGCAGCAGGGCGCGCAGAGCGGGATTGCGCAGCGCCGTCTTGTAGAACCTCGCAAGATGCGCGTCGCCGCCGGGATGGTTGAGGAGCAGCGGATCGCAGACCTCATAAAGCGACGGGCCGTCCTTCCGGACCGTCAGTGCGCGGTAGGCGGCGCCGGCGAAATATTGAAAACTCATTGGATTTTTTCCGCGCGCTTTCCGGCAGGCCTCGGCTCGCCCCGACCCCCCACGCGGCCGTCTGCTCCCCGCTGCAAGTGCCAGGAAAATTATCCGAATGTTCTGGAAAGACAAATACGATCGACGGTTATTCATTACCGGGGCAGGGCCCGTATCGATTTGCTTCACACACTTGTCCGAGCGGAACCTCCTTCTGATCAACGGCTTAGGAGGTATGCAGCTTTCCGCGGTTGCGACAGAAGTTCAAGCAGGCTAAGTGTCTGCTTGTTGCGGTGCCGCAAATCAAGCGCAGCTCGGCGCACAGGCCGCGCAACCCCTTCAAACACCCGATGACGTTGGCGCGATTACCTGCGCGCCGTTGTCAGCGATGAGGATGAACCGTGATGATGGCAAGACAGCCTCGTTATTCCCGCCGGTCACTGGCGATCGCAGCCGTGATGACTGGAACGGTGTCATTGGCGATCGGCGCTCATGCAGCGCTGAACCTGCGGCCGCTGGAGGACGCCAAGACGACCGCGACCGAGCAGAGCGCCGAGGCGGCAAAATCTGCGTCCCGGATCGCGCTGGTGATCGGCAACGGTCATTATCCCGATGCCAATGCCCCGCTGAGCCAGCCGATCAACGACGCGCGCGCCCTGACCGGGACGCTCCGCCGCGACGGCTTCGATGTCGATGTCGTGGAAGACGCCACCAAAGATGACATGTCTCGTGCGATCGGCCGGCTGAGGTCGAAGATCAAGCCGGACTCCGTCGTGATGTTGTTCTTTGGCGGCTACGGCGTGCAGGCCGGCGGTGAAAGCTTCATGATGCCGGTCGATGCCATGATCTGGAAAGAAGCCGATGTGCGCCGTCAGGGCGTCAGCGTCGAATCGGTGCTGGATATGATGAAGGAGCAAGGCGCTCGCGCCAAGCTCGTCGTCGTCGATGCCTCGCGCCGCAATCCCTATGAGCGCCGATACCGGTCTTTCTCCCACGGTCTCGCCCCGATCAACGCACCCGATAACGCGCTGATCTTGTCTTCCGCGGCCCCGGGCAAGGTTGCCGACGATTCCAACGATCAGCACAGCCTGCTGATGTCGGAGTTGCTCAACAACCTGAATTCGCAAGCAGCCGGCGCCGAAACCCTTTTCAACCAGACGCGCGTTGCAGTTTCGCGCGCGTCCGAGGGCGAGCAGGTTCCCTCGGTGTCATCGTCGTTGCTGGAAGAAGTTCATTTGGGTGCTGACGTTCACGCCGCCGGCGGTTGAGCGCATTTCGCGATAGTCGCTTATTTCGCCTCGGCGCTTGAGGTGATCGGTCGTACCGGGTCGCCCTCGCGCAGCAGCGCGCCGGCGCGCGCCACCACGATGTCGCCTTCCGATACTCCGTCGCGGATCTCGACCTGGCCGCCGGACATCAATCCGACTTCAACGCGTTTGGTTTCGATCCGCTGCCGCCGCACCACCTGAACCACGGTGCCGGCGCTGCCATAGAGCACCGCGGTCAGCGGCACAGAAACCCCGCAGCTTTCGCCGGTTTTAATCAGCGCCCGTCCGAACGAATTCACCAGTAGCCGCCGGTTCGTCGTCACCGCGATGAAAACCTGCCCCAACTGGCTGTTGGGCTCCACCGTGGGAGCCACCCGGCGCACCCGGCCCTCGACATCGCCCGCGCCGATGATCCGCATGGTCGCGGGTTGATTGACTGCAAGCTTGGTCACGTCCTGGGTCGGGACAAGGCCGACCAGATCGAATTCGCTGCGCGCGCTGATCGTGAACAGCGCCTCGCCCCGACCCGAAGCCACCGCACCGACGACAGCGGAGGAAGTGGTGACCAGTCCGGCGACCGGGGCCTGGACCATCGTCGAGCCGCCTTCGGGAAGGTTCAGCCGCGCGAGTGTTTGACCGGCGGTCACCGTATCTCCGGGATCGGCAAGGACTTCCGCGACCTTCGAGCCTGGCCGCTCCGGGCGAACGAAATTCTCCTCGCGCGGAATCACGGTACCGGACACTTCGACAATGTTGGAGAAGCACGCCTTCGTTGCCTGCAGCACGGTCACCGCCGCGCCTTTTGGCGTCCCCGCTTCCTCGGCTGCGAAGCATGGCTGTGATGCAAGACACAGCCCCGCGACGATCACGGGCAAAAGCCCGGTCGAAAGGCGGACAGCGGCGATATAGCGCATCGGCATTTCCGTCCGGTTGCTCCGCTGCTCTGATATCAGATCGCTGGTTCCGGAGCGAGCTTGGGCCAAAGGGGGCCGGACGGGCAACATCGGTCAACAGAGGGACGCCAAACAGCGAGACGTATCAAAAACTTAAGAGCAAGCCGACGACCGAGGACCTGCTGGCGGCAGGAACGCAATTTCGCGCCGGAACCCCCGATGATTGGAAGAGCTGGTAATCGTATTCGCGGGTTGCCAAAGCCATCACTCGCGGCAAAATGCCCAACAATCGCCGTCCGGATCGGTCATGAGCGGGCTTTGCGATCACGAAGGGAATTTTTCCGCAGGCGCTTCCCCGATTTTTTGGCCTGCGCAGCCGCATCGCGGTGAAGAAACCCGAAATTATGATTTTGGTTTCACGAGGTTTCATGCATAGAACGCTTGATGGTTCCGAGACGCCAACGGTGAGGGTCCTCGCATGACCGGCTTCTTCCGCCGCCAGTTGGCAGATTATGTCGAATATCATCGCGACCCGCGCAACTGCGCGGCGCATGTCTTCGGGATCCTCGCTCTTTTCCTCGCGGCGATCCTTCCGCTCACGATGTGGCCGATTCCGGCGTTAGGTAGTCACGTCACCATGGCGACCGTGATGGTGCTGCCGGTGCTGATGTACTGGCTGTTGCTCGATCTCCAGCTCGGGCTCGCGATCACCGTTGCGGCGGCGGCGCTGCTGGGCTTTGCGGCCCTTATCGTGGACAGCTCAAGCGCGTTGGTGGTGTGGCTGTCGACCGCGGTGCTGATCGCTCTCGGCGTGGCCTCGCAAATCATTGGCCATCGGATCTTTGAGCGCCGCCAGCCGGCGATCGCGGACAATCCAACGCATCTGCTGCTCGGGCCGATGTTCGTGATGGCAAAGTTGTTCATCGCGCTCGGATTTCGGGACGATCTTGCGACCATCATCAATCCGTCCTCAGCGCCCGACATCTCATTCCGCCCGGATGGGCACCTGAGCGAGTCGAATAGTCGTCCATGACAAGCATACTCGTAACCGGGGGCAGCGGCTTTATCGGACAGTATCTGGTCTCGGAGCTTTCGGCTCGCGGGCATCGGATACGCGTGCTCGATGTCCTGCTTCCGACCTCTGCGTTGCCCTCGGTGGACTATGTCCAGGGCTCGGTGCTGGATACCGATGTGGTGCGGGTGGCGATGGCCGGCGTCGAGGAGGTCTACCATCTGGCCGGGCTGCCCGGCATGTGGAAGGCCGACAAATCGGATTTCCACTCGGTCAACTTCACCGGCACCGAGAACGTCTTGAATGCCGCGCGCCAAAGCGGGGTGAAGCGGTTTCTGCACTGCTCGACCGAATCGATCCTGTTCCGCCCCTCGCGGCCCGAAGACGGCGCCTCGGAAGACGCCTCGCTTTCGGTCGAGAGCATGCCGGGGCCGTACACGCGTTCGAAAATGCTGGCCGACGCGCTGGCGTTGCGGGCCGCCAAGGACGGTTTTCCGGTCATCGTCGGCTGCCCGACCATGCCGATCGGCCCGCACGATCACAACCTGACCCCGCCGACCGCCATGCTCAGGCATTTCCTTTGCGATGGTCCTTTGCAGATGTATCTGGATTTCATCGTGAACCTGGTTGACGTGCGCGATGTCGCGGTCGGCCTGATCCTTGCGATGGAAAAGGGTCGGGTGGGACAGCGCTATATTCTCGGCGGCGACAGCTTGCCGCTCAGCCGCGTGCTTGCGCAAATGACGGCCGCAAGTCGCCGCCGCAAGCTGTTCATTCCGGTGCCGGCCCGTCTCGCCGAATACGCCGCCCTGCTGATCGAGTGGAAGGCGGACTACCTGACACGCCGCACGCCGACGGCGACCGTGGAAGGCGTGCGGATCGCTCGCCGCGCTACCGCTCTGTCGATCGACAAGGCGCGCCGCGAACTCGGTTATGCGCCCCGCCCGGTCGGGCCGGTATTGCGGGAGACCATCGAACGCATGATGGAAACACAATTCAGCACGGTACTGCAGCATGCCTGATGGTTTTAGCGGACTCTATGACGCGGTGTTGGGCGGCTGGATTGCGACCTGGCCGACAAAACTGCTTGCGCTGATCTGGCTCGGTTGGGTCATCAGCTGGGTGGTCGCGTCATTCTGGTCGGGCCGAACCAAGACGCACGTCCCCACCCGCGAACTCCGTGACGTATCGCCTGCCCATTCTGCTCGGCGCGATTTTTCTCTCGCCCTGGGCCGCGCGCAGTTTCGGCGGCGCGCCGCTGTATCATCTTGGCGAGTCCGGCACCTATCTGCTGATATTGGTGGCGCTGTTCGGCATGTGCTTCACCTGGTGGGCGCGCATCCATCTCGGACGCTTCTGGTCCAATGCGATCACGCACAAGGAAGATCACCGTATCATCGACACCGGGCCTTATGGCCTGGTGCGGCATCCCATCTATACCGGCCTGATCATCGCGATACTCGCCACCGGCGCGGCGGTCGCGATGTGGACGTCGCTTCTCGGCGCGCTCCTGATCTCGTTTGGCGAATGGCAGAAGGCGCGAATGGAGGAAGGTTTCCTCAGCGCGAAGCTCGGCGTCGAGAACTACGGCTCCTACTGCCGTCGCGTGCCGATGATCGTGCCGTTCCTGCCACGCTCGTTCAGGGCGTAAGAACTCTAATCAACTTACTCAACGTCTTGACGGGGCCGGCGGGAGATCGGGCACCCGCTCCGCCACATGTCGGGGCACCACGACACGCTGGCCGGCAAGCAGCGAGGCTTTCTCAGGCCATTTGTTGACCTGGGTCAGCGACCACAGCGGCAGATGAAGTTGTGAGGCGAGCGTTTGCAGGGTGTCGCCGGATCGGGCGGTGACCGCCGTGCCGCTGTCCCACAGCTCGATCGGCGTGCCGCGCGGAACGACATAGCGCAGCGCGACGGCATCGCCTTGCGCCTTTGACGATTGCCCGGCGATCTGAAGGATCTTGGCAATGAGTTGCTCGTGGATCGCGTCCTGCTTGTCGATCGAAACGTGCGAAATCTCGTCGCGCTGCGACAAATCATAGCTGACGTATTGGCCCTGATAGCCCGCCGTCGGCACGATGTTGCCGCCGCCGAGAATGTCCTTGGACAAATATATATTGATGAAGCGCTCGACGTTCCCAGGCACGTCCGGGCTCAAATGAGCCGGATCGATGGTGACGACGAGACTGACCGGGATTCCCTCGGACTGAAGCTTTTCCGAAAACTCCAGCGCGCATCGTCCGCCCATCGAATGGCCGATCAGGATGATCGGCGCCGGGTCTCGCCGGTAGTCTTCGACGGCCTGGGCGATACCAGGCCGCAAATCGTGAATTCGTAAACATTGGCCCTGACGCCGGCTTGCTCGATTTCCTTGCTAGCCGGTCCATGCCGCGCGAGAAAATCGGCCCGAGCGCGCCGCGAAAAAGATAGACCCGGCCGTGCGGCTCGACGGCCGCGCGCTCCGGCGGCGAAACCACTGATCCCGGCACGGCTTGTGGCTGCGGCTTGGGCTTGCCGTCCTCATCCCAATTCCAGATCGGGGCCAGCATCTGGCCGATGGTCATGACTTCGCCGGCGCTCGCAGGGCGGGAGCTTGCGCTCAATAATCCCGCGACGACTGCCGTGCCGGCGAGTAAAGCCGCGAGCCGCTTGATCTCTGTGATGTTCACTGCACGCACATTCGCCGAAGTTGAGCTGCGGAACTGCCGGACGCGTGAGGTACACGCCAGCAGCACCATTCGCCGGGGAATGAGCTCATTTTGAGGCTTTTCAGGCGCCGCCAAGCCGTCCCGCGGCCCGATCAGTTGGCCGCGGTAGCGCCGCGCACGACGACGGAAACCGCCGGAGCCGCCGCCAGCGGCTGCTTTTTCCGGCCTGCCGGTTCCTGACCCGGCGCGCTGAACACCGCCGCGTCGATGGCGGCGATCACCTTCTGCTGCATGATCTCGTTCTTGTCGATCGTGAGGTGCGAAACGCCCGGCACCATCTCGACATCGACATTCTCCAGCGATCCCCGGAATGCCGTGGTCTTGTCGACCGGCTTGCCCGCGCCATTGGCGACGTAGAAATTGACATACCGCCCGACGCGGCCGGCGAGGCTGGTGTGGAATACCGAATCCAGCCCGATCGCCAGTTTCACCGGTACGCCCAGTTGATCCAGCCGGGCCACGATATCCGGCAGCGCCGTCGCGCCGGAGGAGTGCCCGACCAGGATGATGGTTTTGGCGCGCCCGCTTCGGTATTCCGCCGCGGCGTCATCAGCGATCCCCGCCCATGTCAGATGATTGTGGACGGTGGCGGTGATGCCCTGCTGCTCGAGTCGATAGGCGATCTGGTCCATGCCGAGCGAGAAGATGTTGAGCACGCCGCGCACGAGATAGACGTGAGCAGTCGGCGTCGGCGGCGCCGCATGCGCCGCCCGCAAGCCGAGCGGGAAAGCAAGCAGCAGCGCGAGCAAGCCCGCTCTCATCAAGCCCCTTGACGGCCGAACGAGGGAAAACCCGTCCAGAACGGCCCACTTGCATCTTATCGGATTCATGGTTCCCTCGCAGGCCGGCAAGGTACAATCGCCACCTTCGCATCCGCAATAGATACGCCAGCGCATCCGACATTTTCTCGCCATGCGCGGCTCCCGGGCAACAGCGGGGATTGAGGACGAAAATTCAACAGGTCCGCCCTGACAAGTATTTAGAGAGCCCGTCAGCCGGGTATTTGCGAGTGTTGCACCGAGCGTCAGCCCATCACGTCAGGCGATCGTACTTCCAACCCGTCGTCCCTGCGAACGCAGGGACCCAAACCCCCGGTGTCTGTAGTTGGCGCAAGTGTCCGCCACCGGATTCTTCATTGCCACATCACGCGGTATGGGTCCCGGCTCAAGGCCGGGACGACGTGCTGATGGGTATCTGGTTTGTTGCCGCTGGCGCGCTGTTTATGCGTTCGCCCGAACCCGATCACCTGAGATCAGCGCCTCACGGCGCCAGTGTCCTCGCGGGCGGATTCCACCGCACAATTCGTGCAGATCATCAGCTTTCGCCTCAGCCTCTTCTCGTCCTCGAGGTCCGCGGCCTGCTGCTCCTGCCAGGTGTCTCCGGGTCGAATATCCTTTTGGGCGGCGCTGAGTTGTCGTTTCGCCCGCGCGGATTTCCTCGGTGCAGGCTCAACCGCCTGCGCGTCCTCGTCATCCGGCGTGGAGCCGAGCCCGTCCCAGGCGACCGGGCTTCCGGTCGCAGCCACCGGGCCGTGAGCGGTCCCTAACGCACTGCAATTCGCGAGCAGCAGCGCGGCAGCAAGGAAGAGAATGCATTTGCGAATCATGTCGGCCGTTTCAAACGAGGAAAAAGGACGTGGCGTGGCAGAAACGTGAACGCGATACGTTGAAACTGCAGCATGTCTTATGCCACAAAAATTAACGCACCACTCAAAAACCGAGCAGCGCAAGGCCGATCCAACTCACCGCAACGATCGAGCAAACCACCGCCGCGACGGAAGCAACCGTTGCGATAGCCCTTGCCGATGGCATGACAAACTCCCCCGCTGTGCAAAGGAGCAAAGTCTGTTCGACCAGAGGCGCCCAATAAAGGCCGAGAAGCGTCGCCGGGAGTGAATCTGGCGGGTTGTGGCTGCGGGGACACAGCGGGTGGCTGGGCCGAGATCACCGGGATTCGAGCGTGTACGCCGTACGTGGTCGCTGCGCTCCCCTTCCAGCTTTCTTACGACAGCCCACTCTATCTGGCGTGATGCGCGCGCCCGTACAAACATAGGCTTGGACAAGCCAAAAACTTCTAATCCGACTGATCTTCTATCTCGCGCCTGATATCGTCCAAGCGTTTGCCATTGTGGGTCCAGGCCCAAGGGCCGGAAATCGAAGACCAGTCTTCGCCGAACGAACTGTAAGCTTGGAGAGCGGCATCCGACAGAGAGGTGATGTCGCCAAGAAAGTTCACCTTGTTGGTGTCATCGACGGTCGTACAAATGATCAAAGGGTCTTTAGCGAGCTGAAGTTCGGTGCCTGGTACGATTCCGATCATCGAGAGACGAAAACGCCCCCGACGCTTGGCCGCTTCCACTTCCGCCTTGATTTCACTCGTCTCGAACAGTTCGTCGCCGAGCTTCACTTCGCGGATTTCCGCGAGGGAGAGAGCAGCCTTCGCGCGCTCAGGCGCTAATCGAAAGAACTCGCGACCTTTGCTCAAACGGTGATCACCGAAAGCCTCATGCAATCTGCTTTCAACAGATGCTCCGCTTTTGACCTCACACGCATAAAACAATTCAAACGGCAACGGGACTCCGGTCGAGTAAAGCCCCTTAATGCGAACTGCTAAATCACCATTCGTGCGGCCGACCTTTATCAAACCCGGCATGGACCCATTGATCAGAACGTAAACGATTTCGGCCATTGCGTTATTCCCACCTGCTCAAGCAACTCGAGTCGTCTATTCCGTATCTGAGCCGACGGTCAACCGAGCCCCGCATGGCATTGAACGCTGAGACTAATTTCCCCAGTCATTTCAAGCTGATTTGGGTCGTCCAGTCCTCGCGCAAAAAACATTCCGCTTTCCCTCAACCCCAAATCACAGGTATCTCCACCGCTGTCTCACCCCCACAAAGGGGCGGATCGCGAGTCGTCACGAACGCGGGGTGGGATGCGGTGGACGCGGCAGCGTCAGGCGCGCGAACGGAAATCGCAGGGCGGGCTTTTGGGTCCGTGAGCGATGAGCGGGCGTGCTGACGAACGGCGATTGCTGCGGACGGTGAAGTCGTGTGGTTCTGACACCCGTTGCTGGTGTCAAGTTGGCGGAGGCGAAATCGGCCCGACCGGGTCGATCAGCTTTAATCCGCCGATGACGGTGACAAGACGAATTCGTCGCCGGGAAGAGCGCGAAATAAGCCGTTAAAACCATTGCGCAGGAAATGCCGGGTGTATCCGGTGAGCCTGTGGTGACTACGCTCGTGTGCTTTTTTATTTTTGCACGCGGGACTGCGGGTGCAGTGGGCACCCGGCGTTTCCTGCGCCCTCATTTTACTCCGGGGCAGACGCTTCCTGCACAACTCGGGCGCGATCCGCGCCGCGGGATCGCGAAGCTGCGTTACGCGCAATCGGGCTGTTTGAAACGAAAACATCGGAGCGCATCCGGCCGATATACTACTCCGCGGCGGGCGGATGCACGATCTTCGGCGGCTCCTTGCGATCACCCTTGCGCTCCGGCTTGGCTGTTATCTCCGCGTCGGAGGCGACGAGCCGGCTGCCTAGTCTCCAGCACACGGCGCCGATATCGTCCATCAGCATGAACATCGCCGGCACGAACACCAGCGAAAGCACGGTGGAGAACAGCAGCCCGCCTATGACAGCCAGCGCCATCGGCGAGCGGAATTCGCCGCCGGCGCCGAACGCCAGCGCCGATGGCGTCATGCCGGCCGCCATCGCGATCGTGGTCATCACGATCGGGCGCGCGCGCTTCATGCCGGCGTCGATGATCGCTTCCTCGCGCGGCCTGCCGCTGCGCATCAATTCCACGGCGAACTCCACCAGCATGATGGCGTTCTTGGTGACGATGCCCATCAGCATCAGAATGCCGATCCACACCGGCGTGGTGAGCTGCTTGCCGGTGATGAGCAGCGCCATGATCGCGCCGCCGATCGAGAGCGGCAGCGAGAACAGGATGGTGATCGGCTGCAGGAAAGTGCCGAACAGCAGCACCAGCACGGCATACACCATCATCAGTCCGGCGGTGATCGCGGTGGCGAAGCCCTGGGACAATTCGTTCAGGCTCTCGGCGTCGCCGGACGGGCTCACCCTCACGCCCTTTGGCAGGCTCTTCATCACAGGCAGCTCATTGATCTTCGCCGTGGCGTCGCCGAGCGCGGCGGAGCCGACAAGATCCGCCGCCACCGTCGCCTGCCGCTCGCGGTCGTACCGGTTGATGCTGGTCGGGCCCTGGTCGAGCTTGATGTCTGCGACCACAGAGAGCGGCACGCCGCCCTTTTCGCCGCGCAGCCCGAGCGGCACGCGCAACTGCTCCAGCGACTTCAGGTCGCCGCGCGCCGCATCTTCGAGCTGCACGCGGATCGGCACCAGCCGGTCCCCGGCGTCGAATTTTGCAAGCGCGGGGCCGACATCGCCGATGGTGGCGACGCGAATGGTCTGCGACAGGCTTTCGGTGGAGACGCCGAGCCGGGTCGCGAGATCGGCGCGGGGCCGGATACGAAGCTCGGGCCTGTCGAGCGAGATTTCGGAGATCACGTCGGAAATGATCGGAATCCGTTTCATCTGCGTCGCCAGTTCGCTCGCAACGTTATTCACGATGTTGCTGTCGGCGCCGGTGACGACCAGCGAGACCGCGCGCAGGCCGTTCTCGTCGAGGAACCAGAAGCGGATATCGGGGACGTTCTCCAGCTCGTTGCCGATCGCAAGTTCAAGCTCGCGCTGGGTGATATCGCGCGCGGTCTTCGGGGTGTAGTTGATGATCAGCGCGGCGCGTCGCACTTCGTGCGTTCCCGGCGGCACCCGCCCGCCATCGACGAATACGTTTCTTACCTCCGGCCGTTGGCGCAGCAGCGCCACGATCTTCTCGGTCACATCCTCGGTGAATGAGAGCTGCGAGCCCGGCGGCAACTCGATCGCGAGCAGCGAGCGCGCGGTGTCCTGGGCCGGCAGGAAGCCTTGCGGCAACAGCTTGATGCTCCAGATCGACGCGGCAAAGATGCCAAATCCGATCAGCACGGTGATGAGGTGATGCTTCACCGACCAGGTGACGAGCCGGGAATAGGCCTGTATCACGCGGCCCGGCGGCGGATCTTCATGCCGATGGTTCTTCATGAAATACGCCGCCAGCACCGGCGTCACGAAGCGCGCGGCCAACAGCGAAAAGAACACCTGCACGGAAACCGTGATGCCGAACTGCTTGAAGAATTGCCCGGCAATGCCCGACATGAAACTCGCCGGCGCAAAGATCGCGATGATAGTCAGGCTGATGGCAATGACCGCGAGGCCGATTTCGTCGGCGGCTTCCAGCGCGGCGCGGTACGGCGTCTTGCCCATTCGCATGTGGCGCACGATGTTCTCGATCTCGACAATGGCGTCGTCGACCAGAATGCCGGTGGAAAGCGTGATCGCAAGAAAGCTGACGAGGTTCAGCGAGAAGCCGAGCAGATTCCATCGCCCAGAATGCCGGGAAGATCGACAACGGCAGCGAAATCGCGGCGATGATGGTGGCGCGGATATCGCGCAGGAACAACAGCACGATGATGACGGCGAGAATGGCGCCTTCGAACAAGGTCGAGATCGCCGCCTCGTAATTGCCCTTGGTGTAGCCGACCGAAGTATCGATCAGCTTGAGATCGACATCGGGGTAGGCGACCTTGAGCGCGTCGATCCGTTTCTGCACGGCGGCGGCGACAACCACGTCGCTGGCGCCCTTGGACCGCTTGATGCCGAGCGCGACCACCGGCTCGCCGTTGAAACGGGCAAAGGTGCGGCGGTCGGCGATGGTGTCGGTGACGGTGCCGAGATCGTCGAGCCGGACTTCGCCGCCGCCGAACAGCGGGATCATCGTGCCCGCCAGGTCGTTGAGCGTCTTGGCGCCCGCCAGGGTGCGGATGGCCTGGTCGTTCTTGCCGATTTCGGCTCGCCCGCCGGCAAGGTCGACGTTGGTGCCGCGCAGGCTTTGGCTGACATTGACCGCGGTGAGCCCGGCTGCCTGCAGCCGGTCCGGATCGAGCGAGACCAGAATTTCGCGCTCGACACCGCCGATACGCTCCACCTGGGCGACGTTGCGCACGCCCTGCAGCGCGCGTTTGACGACGTCGTCGACGAAATAGGACAGCTGTTCCGGCGTCTTGCCTGGCGAGATCGCGGCATAGGTGACGATGGGCAATCCGATCACGTCGACGCGCTGGATCAGCGGTTCGGTGACGTTCTGCGGCAGGTTGGCGCGCACTCGCGTGACGGCGTCCTTGACGTCGTTCAGCGCGCGATCGGTGTTGGTCTCCAGCGCGAACTGGATCGTCGTCAGCGACAAGCCGTCGGTGATCGAGGAGGAAATGTGCCGCACGCCTTCGACGCCGGAGACGCCGTCCTCGATCGTCTTGGTGACCTGGGATTCCAGCTCGGCCGGCGCCGCGCCGAACTGCGAAATTGCGACCGAAATCACCGGAATGTCCGCGTTCGGCAACCGCGTCACCGCGAGCCTGGTGAAGCTGATCCAGCCCAGCACCAGAAGAATGATCGAGAACAATACCGAAGGCAGTGGATGGCGGATCGACCACGCCGAGATGTTCAATGCCATCAGCGTACTCGCGCGCGGTCGAGGTCCTCGGCGAACATGATCTTGATCTTGTCGCCGTCATGCAGCGAAGACCCGGCGTCGGCCACGACGGTTTCGCCTACCGCGAGGCCTTCAAGGATTTCCATCGAGGTGTCTGATACCAGCCCGACCCGCACCCTTCGCGTCTCCACCGTATCCCCTTTGATCACCTGGACCGTGAGATGGTCGATGGCGGTGCGTGGAACCGCGACGCCGCAACTGCGCTTGGCGTCGATATTGGCGCCGGCGAACATGCCGAGTTTCAGCGATGGATTGGTGGCGAGCGAGATGCGGACGTGGCCGAGCTGCGTCGTCCGGTCGATCTCCGGCGACACCAGCCGGACTTTTCCGACCAGATCGGGCGCGTTGTCCCGGCTGATGCGCACCGGGGCGCCCGGATTGATCTTCGGCAGATGGAAACTCGGAACCTGGGCGTCCATCTCGATCTCGTTGTTGATGGCGATGCGGAACATCGGTCCCGCCTGCGGCGAGGCCGGGGCGCCGGCTATCGTTTTCACCTCGGTAATCAGGCCCGCGGCCGGCGCGCGCAGCGAGAACGCGGCCTGTTGGCCCGGTCTGCCGCCGGGCTGCAGCGGCGGCGCGCTCAGCTGGGCCAATTCCTGGTTGTCGGTGACGATGTCGCCTTCGCGCACCAGGAGATCGGTGACCCTGGAGCCTTCCTGGTCGACGCCGACCACGGCTTCGCGGCGCGGTACGAGAAAGCCGGTGGCGCGAACCACATCGGAAAAGCAGGCATTGGTGGATTTCGCCACCACCACCAGCGCTCGACCGGGCTTGTCCTTTCCCTCCGAATGCGAACGATGCTCGAACCAGTACCAGCCGCCGGCAAAAATGGCCAAACAAGCCACTCCCAGCGCCGGCCTGACATAGTCGGTAAAGTTCATCGGGATTATCCAGAACAACAGGAAGCGTCGGGGAAATATCTTGAGTGTATCGTTGCCAGCCGATGATCAAGCGAGGCCAGCATCAAACGAGTTCAATTTGCGATCAGCGTACCCCGTAGCTTGCGAATTGCTGCGCGATATTCGGGTCCATCGCTTTGGCATTGGCTATATCAACATCGCCCTCCGCAATCGAGCCGCCCCGCTGCTTGGCGAGCCCGCGACCGTACAACGAGGATGTGTGTCTCGGGTTGATCTTCAGTGCGGCGTCGAAATCAATGATGGCGTTTTTGGTCGCGCCGCTTTTCAGATTGACCAGGCCGCGGGTATCGAGCGCATCGACAAAATTCGGACGCAGCCGAAGCGCCTCGTTGCAATCTTTCAGCGCCGCTTGCAGCTCGCCGATGACGGTGCGGGCCCAGCAGCGATTGTTGAGGGCTTCGACGTCGCGCGGGGTCAGCTTGATGGTGTCGTCGAAATCCTTGATAGCGAGGCTGTATGCCCCTTTGCTGGCATAGACCTGCCCGCGCCGGTACAGCGCGCCGGCGTCGTCGGGATTCTCAGCAATTCTGGCGCTCAGGGTTTTGATGGTCGGATCGTTCGCCAGTGCTGCAACTTGAATTGGCGCTGCAGGTTCACTCACGTTCGTGTCGGCTGGCTTGTCGGGCGAGGATGCGGCGACTTCCGCGGGCTTGGGCGGCGGGTCGTTCGGCTTCGGGGAAGCAGCCGCCTGCGCGACCGGCGCGGCATCGGCTACCGGCGAGGTCGGCGAGGGTGGCGGTGCCGCAATTGTCGCAGCGGCCGGGCTGGAACCCCCCGCGTTCGGAACGAACGAAAAGTCCTCCGCGAGCGAGGACGAAATCCATGGCACCTGCTCGCTCCGCGAGGCGCGGGTGACGCCGACGCGGGTTCGGTTCAGAGTCTCTTCCGCGGTTACGTCGGGCGCGCGCATTTCCTTGAGCAACTGTTGTACGAACAGGCTGCGATCGCCGCCGCTGTCCGAGACCACGGAAGAAAGCGCGGCCGAATACATCACCAGCGTGCCGTTGGGCGCGATCACCGGCGCAAGACCGGCCGAAAAGCTCCGGAACCGGCGTTCGAATGGATTGCGCCTGGAGGCGTCGATCAGCGCGATCTTGACGCCGCCGCCGCGGTTGTTGATTTCGCCGAGAACCGTTTCCAGGCTGAAACCGTCGCGGCGAACGTCCGCTTCGGTCCAGATCTGGGCGTCGACGGGAATCATGTAAGTTTGCCGGCTCGACTGAACGCCGAACCCGCTAAAGAAAATCAGCACGATCGACCCAGGTTTGATGCGCCCGTACAGGCGGTCGAAGGCGTGGCGCATGCCGTCTCCGGTCAGGTTTTCCGCCATCTCGACATTGAAGCCGTCGCGCTTAAGCTCCTCAGCCATTTCGCGCGCGTCGTTGAGCGGTTCCTTGAGCGGCGCTTCGGCATCGGGATATTTCGCGTTGCCGATAACGAGCGCATACCGCTCGGCCGCCGCCAGCGACGGGGCGGTCGACACGAGCAGGGGAATCAAGGCCAGAAGCAATGCAAGCGAGATTTTCATGCTGCGGCGGTCCCGACAAAAGGGCGCCGATCCCGGCTCCCGCCTCGGCGACCTTACTCTGAGCAAACTTCATTATCAAACCGGGGTCGGGAGCCGTCAACCGCCCGTGGAGTTGTAACTATCGCGACAATTGATCGCTACAGGTCCCGCGTGTCGAACCCAAGTTGGGCGCCCCGGCCATGCACGAATTCCTCAAAGTCGTTCGCCTGATACGCTCCGGCACGTTTGACTCTTTGCGGGTGACGATGGCTTGTTATGCGCAACTTCCGGCCAACCGGTAACCAGATCAATCAACCAAAAAAGAGAAGCTTCATGGGAAACGCCTACGAAATCTACGCTCTCCGTTATGCGACGATGTCGCCGCGGACGCCTCACCTGAATTTTCTGGTACCGGATCCCCACGAGACGGCGGCCCAGGACCTGGACTATTTCGTGTGGCTGATCCGCGGCGGCGGTCGCGACATTCTGGTCGATACCGGGTTTAACGCGGAAGAAGCGAAAGCGCGCGCCCGCAAGTTGACGCTCGATCCCATCGATGCGCTGGCAGGCTTCGGCGTCGCGGCGGCCGACATCAAGGACGTGATCGTCACCCATCTGCACTATGACCACGCCGGCAATCTCGATCGTTTTCCGAATGCCCGTTTTCATATTCAGGACCGCGAGATGAGTTACGCCACCGGACGCTGCATGTGCAACGGCATGCTCCGGCATCCGTTCTCGGTTGAGCACGTGACGCAAATGGTGCGACATGTCTACGGCGAGCGCGTCACCTTCCACTCAGGCGAGGGCGAGGTCGCGCCGGGCGTGACCTTGCATCGGGTCGGCGGTCATTCCGATGGCTTGCAAGTGGTGCGGGTCGAGACCGATCGAGGTCCGGTGGTGCTGGCCTCCGATGCCGCGCATTATTATGCGAACCTGCAACGGCGCAGCCCGTTTCCGATCGTCTATAATGTCGGCGACATGGCGCAGGGCTGGGAAATCGTCGAGCGTCTTGCCGGTCATCCGGACCGCTTCATTCCCGGACACGACCCTATCGTCTGCGAGATCTATCCGCGCGCGAGCGACAAGGTCGATGCCTATGCCGTGCACAAGGCTCCGTCGCGTTCCTTTGTGAAGTAGCTCTTGCGCGGAGGGGTGCCCTAACCGTGATGCGAGCACCGCAAAGCAATCGAGATAATTTTAGACGCCGACGCCCCCGAGAGGTCTATGATAGTTGCGGATGAAACTAATTAGCAAGCCTTTCAGCTCCTGACCAAAGCCAGGTTGCAGTATGGTGCAGGCCAAATCACAGTTCGGCTATCGCCGGCATTCCGATCAGGATCGGGCGGAGGCCAGTGAACACGCCATCGTCGTGGTCGGTGCGGGGCCGGTGGGTCTGTCGCTCGCGATCGATCTGGCGCAGCGCGGCCAATCAATCGTGCTGCTGGATGACGCTGACCGGATCGGCGAGGGCTCGCGCGCGATCTGTTTTTCCAAGCGCTCGCTGGAATATTGGGATCGGCTTGGCGTCGGCAGCCGCATGGTCGAAAAGGGCGTGGTTTGGAGCCGAGGCAAGATTTTTCACGGCGATTCCCAGCTCTATCAATTCGACTTGCTGCCCGAGCAGGGTCACAAGCGGCCAGCTTTTATCAATCTGCAGCAATTCTATGCCGAGGCCTACCTCGTCGATCGTGTGACAGAGCTTCCAGCCATCGACCTGCGGTGGCAAAACAGGGTGATCGGACTGGAGCCGCGCAATGATCATGTCGCGCTGACCATCGCGACACCCGATGGCCCTTACCGACTGCATGCCAGTTACGTCGTCGCCTGCGATGGCGCTCGCTCCTCTTTGCGGCAGATGGTGGGCGCTGAATTTGCGGGCCAAACATTCGAAGATCAGTTCCTGATCGCCGACGTCAAGATGACGGCGGCGTTTCCGACGGAACGCTGGTTCTGGTTTGATCCGCCGTTTCATGCCGGACGTTCGGCGCTGCTGCACAAGCAGCCTGACGACATCTGGCGTATCGACCTGCAACTCAGTCGTGACGCAGATCCCGCGACTGAAAAACAACCGGAGAACGTGCGACCGCGCATCGCTCGCATGCTCGGGCACGACAAATTCGAATTTGAATGGATATCCCTCTACCGATTTCAGTGCCGTCGCATGGACAGGTTCCTCCATGGCCGGGTAATTTTTGCCGGCGATGCAGCACATCAGGTCTCGCCATTTGGCGCGCGGGGGGCCAATTCGGGCCTGGAGGACGCAGAGAATCTCTCATGGAAACTCGACCGTGTGCTGCGGAAAACCTCACCGGAAGCCCTGCTTGAGAGCTATCACGTGGAGCGCAGCGGCGCGGCCGACGAAAACATTCGCGAATCGACTCGCTCTACCGATTTCATGGCGCCTGGCTCCCAACAGGAGGCGCGGCTTCGCAAAGCCGTGCTTTCGCTTGCGAGGGAAACCGAATTCGGCAAGCGCATGGTCAATGGCGGACGGCTTTCCGTGCCTTCCACTTACCAGACGCCGTTGTCGACCGCGGATAGCGATGAATGGCGCGGCGGTCCGCCGCCCGGCGCTTCCATGCCGGACGCGCCGATCGTCGGGCGATCCGGAGGCCCCTGCTTTTTGACGGAGGCCTTCATCAAAGAGGGAACACGGTTCACCCTGCTGGCATTTGATAATGAAGCTGCGATCGATGCACCGGAGGGCCTGGGCATGATCCGGATCGGCGGCGACGACGGCTTCGGCGACCCGGAGGGGCTGGCGAGCGCGCGATACGACGCACAGCCCGGCACGGCTTATCTGCTGCGGCCCGACGGTTATGTTGCCGCGCGGTTCCGTCATCCGACGCCGGCCGTTCTTGACGAGACGTTGGCTCGTGCCACCGGACTTAACTGAGGTCTATGACGATGGTGCTGTCCACATCCTCGAATTTCCCTAAAGCCGATGACGCGCTCCGCGCTCTCGTCGACGCGCATCGAGGGTTGACTGACGAGCAAAGTGCCGATTTGGACACGGCGCTGGTTCTCATTCTCGCCAACCATATTGGCGATATCGACGTGTTGCGCGAAGCGATCGAGCTTGCCAGACGGCGCATGATTGACGCGGGCCAGCAACAGCAGCAGCAACAACAATAGCGAGCTATCGGGCTCGAACGAACGAGGGAATGATCGATGGCTAAAGGTTTCGCGTCCACGACGGATCTCGCCGAGAAGAAAATCACCTTTTCCGAAATCGGCACTGACCTGTACGCGTTCACTGCCGAGGGCGATCCGAATTCGGCTGTCATTGTAGGCGAAGACGGCTGCATGGTGTTCGACGCGCAGGCTACGCCAGCGATGGCCAACAAGGTGATCGAGCGGGTGCGGACCGTCACCGACAAGCCGATGAAATATGTCGTGCTGTCGCATTATCATGCGGTACGCGTGTTGGGCGCCTCTGCCTACAACGCGCAGGCCATTGTTGCGTCTCAGGAGACTTATCGGCTGGTCGAAGAACGCGGCAAGCAGGATTGGGATTCCGAATACGGCCGCTTTCCTCGATTGTTTCAGGACGCGCAAAGTATTCCCGGTCTGACCTGGCCTACGCTGACGTTCGAAGGCGAAATGTCGATTTATCTCGGCAAGCGAGAGGTGCGCTTAATGCAACTCGGGGCCGGGCACACCTCGGGAGATATCGTGGCGTGGGTGCCGGATGCGCAGGTGATGTTTTCCGGCGATCTGATTGAATACCATTCCGCCTGCTATTGCGGTGATGCCTACCTCCGTGAATGGCCGGCCACGCTGAACGAAATTCGTGCCTTCAATCCCAAAGCGATCGCGCCGGGGCGCGGCGACGCCCTCAAAGGCCTCGGCACCACACGCGAAGCGATCGCGATGACGCGCGATTTCGTCAGTACGCTTTACGGCGCGGCCGAGTTCTCGATTGCGAAAAATCGCGATCTGAAGCAGACGATGGCGGCAACCCGCGAGGTGATGGATCCGAAATTTTCAAGCTTCGCAATCTACGAACACTGCCTGCCGTTCAACGTCTCGCGCGCATTCGATGAAGCTTCCGGGATCGACGATCCCGTGATCTGGACCGACAAACGCGACCGCGAAATGTGGGCCAGTCTGCAAGGAGGATGACATGAACATCAACGCCTCACCTGATGTCGTTAGCCGCAGCTCCGTCAATATCACGCCGGGCTATATGTCCGGATTCGGAAACAGCTTCGAAACTGAATCGCTGCCGGGCGCGCTGCCGATTGGGCGCAATTCGCCGCAGCGCTGCGCTTACGGGTTGTACGCCGAACAGCTGTCCGGCTCGCCCTTTACCGCGCCGCGCGGAGCGAACGAGCGTTCATGGCTGTATCGCATCCGGCCGTCGGTGAAGCATTCCGGTCGTTTCACGAAGGTAGACGCCGGGCTGTGGCGCACCGCGCCATGCCACGAATATGAATTGCCAATCGCGCAGTTGCGCTGGAATCCCGCGCCGATCCCAAAGGAGGAGATGACGTTTGTGACCGGCCTGCGGACCATGACCACGGCGGGCGACGTCAACACCCAGGCCGGTATGGCCGCCCATGTTTATGTAATCACCAAATCGATGGTCGATCAGCACTTCTACAATGCCGACGGCGAGATGATGTTCGTGCTGCAGCAGGGAAACCTGCGCTTCGTCACCGAGTTCGGACGCATCGAGGCCGAGCCGGGCGAGATCGTGGTGATTCCGCGCGGCGTCAAATTCCGCGTCGAGATCCCGTCCGGTCCGGCGCGCGGCTACTTGTGCGAAAACTATGGCGGCGCCTTTACGCTGCCGGAGCGCGGCCCGATCGGCGCCAATTGTCTTGCCAATGCGCGCGATTTCCTCACCCCCGTGGCGGCGTATGAGGACAGGGACACCCCGACCGAGTTGTTCGTGAAATGGGGCGGCTCGCTGTTCGCGACGCAACTGCCGCACTCGCCGATCGATGTGGTGGCATGGCACGGCAACTACGCGCCTTATAAATACGATCTGCGGACCTTCTCGCCGGTCGGGGCGATCGGATTCGATCATCCCGATCCGTCAATCTTCACGGTGCTGACATCGCCCTCGGAGACCGCGGGCACCGCTAATATCGACTTCGTCATTTTCCCCGAGCGCTGGGCCGTTGCGGAAAACACCTTCCGTCCGCCATGGTACCACATGAACATCATGTCCGAGTTCATGGGACTGATATACGGCGTCTACGACGCCAAGCCGGAAGGGTTCACGCCGGGCGGCATCAGCCTGCACAACTGCATGCTGCCGCACGGCCCGGACCGCCAAGCCTTCGATCATGCCAGCAATAGCGAACTGAAGCCGGTCAAGCTGACCGGCACCATGGCGTTCATGTTCGAGACGAGGTATCCGCAACGCGTCACCAGACATGCCGCGACCTCCGCGACGCTGCAAGACGACTATGCGGATTGCTGGAAGGGGCTCGAAAAGCGCTTCGATCCGAACAGGCCGTAGTGATCCGGCTATGGCCGCAAGCAGGACCAAGACTTTGTCGCACCCCAACGATCCCAAACTCCGTTCGTTTATCCACGTCGATCCATCATCCGATTTCCCGATCCAGAATTTGCCTTATGGCGTGTTTACGGCCACGGACAGATCGGCGCGGGTCGGCGTGGCGATCGGCGATTACGTGCTCGACCTCGCGGAATTGGAACAGCGGAGCTTGCTTGATGTCGGCGCGCCCGGGGTATTCTCAGCGTCTCAGCTCAATCCGTTCATGGCGCTCGGCCCAAAAGCCTGGTCGCGTACCCGCGCACGGATCAGCGATTTGCTCAGACATAATAATCCGGAGCTGAGGGATAACCACGATCTGCGCCGGCGCGCGCTGGTGCCGATGGCGGACACAAAGCAGCATCTGCCGGTCGCGGTGGCCGGCTACACCGATTTCTATTCATCGAAAGAGCACGCGACCAATGTCGGCGTGATGTTCCGCGGCAAGGACAATGCGCTGCAGCCGAACTGGCTGCACATGCCGATCGGGTATAACGGGCGGGCCTCCACGGTGGTGGTCAGCGGCACCAGCGTGCGCCGGCCTCGCGGACAATTGAAACCACCAAACGTCGACCTGCCGAGCTTCGGTCCGTGCAGGCGGCTCGATTTCGAACTCGAAATCGGAGTGGTGATCGGACAATCGTCACCGATGGGCGAGATGCTGAATGAACAACAAGCCGAAGAAATGATCTTCGGCTTCGTGCTCTTGAACGACTGGAGCGCGCGCGATATCCAGCAGTGGGAATATGTGCCGCTCGGGCCTTTCCAGGCCAAGGCATTTGCCACCTCGATCAGCCCGTGGATCGTGACGCGGGAGGCGCTGGAGCCATTTCGGCTGCACGGCCCCGAGCAAAATCCGGCGCCGTTGCCGTATCTGCGCCAGGAGCAGCCCAACAATTACGACCTGCAACTGGACGTCGCGTTGAAGCCGCCTCAGATGAATGAGGCGGTGCGCATCTGTCGCACCAATTTCAAGCACATGTATTGGTCCTCGGTCCAGCAACTCGTGCACCACGCTTCGTCCGGCTGCGCGATGAATGTGGGCGACCTTCTGGGGTCCGGCACGATTTCCGGGCCGGAGAAAGATCAGCGCGGCAGCCTGTTGGAAATCAGCTGGAACGGCAGCGAGCCGCTGGAATTAGCCAGCGGCCTGAAGCGGACTTTCCTCGAAGACGGCGATCGGCTGTCGATGCATGGCTGGTGCGAAGGTGAAGGCTATCGCGTGGGCTTCGGCGAAGTCCAGGGAACGATCACGCCGGCTGAATAAGTTTTCTCATACGAGTTGAGTCAGCGCTCATCCGGCGGAATACGCCGGATTTTCGCCGAGAGAGCGGCTATGTCCTCCGGTGTGTATTTCAGATGCACGCGCTTCTCCGATGGCGGATCCTTCTCGACGGATACCCCGGGCCGCCACTCTTTTGTCGGCCGAATGGGCCTCGGTACAAAGCCGCCGCCGCAGTTCGGACATACGTTGTGCAGCTTGTCTTCGACGCACTCGGCGCAAAACGTGCATTCATAGGAACAGATCCGCGCTTCCAGAGATCGAGGCGGCAGGTCCTTGTCGCAATGCTCGCAGTTCGGTCGCAATTGCAGCGCCATTCGATCTCACCAGTCATTGCCAGAGTAGGTCGCGATTCAGGCAATCGAAGCCGCCAACTCCAGTCTATCTCGCCGCCTTCCAGGCGCTCGTCACCTCGGTGATGTCGGCCGCGACGGCTTCGCGGATAGCTGACGGGGTCCGCGAGAAGCGTGGCGCCGGGGCAGGCTGCGTCACACCGTGGCGGGTGACGAAAATCTCGCGCGCGGCCATATGTGGATGCTTCGGGGCTTCCGCCATGGTCAGCACAGGCGCAAAGCAGACGTCGGTGCCTTCCATGATCTTGCACCAGTCCTCGCGGGTCCTGGTCTTGAACACTTCCACCAGCTTCTGTTTCAGCTCGGGCCAGGCCTTGCGATCCATCTGCGCCTCGAAAGCTGCGTCGGAAAGGCCGGCGTGCCGTCGCAACAATTCGTAAAACTGCGGCTCGATCGAGCCGATAGAGACGAAGTTTCCGCACGCGCATTCATACACGCCGTAGAAATGCGCGCCACCATCCAGGAAATTTGTCTCTCGTCCTTCAACCCAGCGACCCATCGCCGCCATATCGAAGAACATCGACATCAGCGATGCCGCGCCGTCGCACATTGCGGCGTCCACTATCTGTCCCTTGCCGGATTTTGAGGCTTCCAGCAGTGCGGCCAGGACGCCCACGACGAGGTAGAGAGCGCCGCCGCCGAAATCGCCAACCAGATTGAGCGGTGGCACCGGCTTTTCCGCGGTGCCGATCGCGGCGAGCGCGCCGGTGACGGAGATGTAGTTGATGTCGTGTCCGGCGGCCGACGCAAGCGGGCCATCCTGACCCCATCCGGTCATCCGGCCGTAGACGAGCCTTGGGTTGCGAGCCATCACCACTTCGGGGCCAAGACCCAGCCGCTCCATCACCCCGGGCCGAAATCCTTCGATCAGCGCATCGGCATTGGTGAGCAGCTCGAGCGCTTGCTCGACCGCCGCCTTGTCCTTCAAATCGAGCTCGATGACTTTACGGCCGCGGCCCGCGACTGACTTTAGGCTTTTCTTGGCGCCGACCCGATCGAGCGTGACCAGTTCCGCACCCATGTCCGCAAGCAGCATGCACGCGAACGGCCCGGGGCCGATACCGGCAAATTCGACAATGCGGAAACCGGTCAGCGGGCCGGAGCTGCGAGGCTGAGATTTAGGGGCTAATTTGTCGAGCACGTCTCTTCCTTTAACTGTCGTCAATCTAGCCTGAGAGGCTTGTGGGCTTGCGCTGAAGTTGTCATGGCCCCCGGCCGACCTGGCAAGGCCTTTCGGTTCGAATGCCGGACAAAAGGCGGAAGCGATGCGCAGCGTGCGCGTCGCTTGCAGGGTTGAGGACCCAGACGATCAGCCAGCCTCGGCCACCGCGCGTTGCGCCATTACCTTGATGAGGTTGGCGCGGTAGTCCGCGGAGCCGTGGATATCATTCAGCAACCCGTCCGCGGCAATCCTGACGCCGTCGAGCGCGCCTGCCGACCAATTGCTCTTCAGCGCTTGTTCGATCGCGGGTACCCGCATCACACCGTCCTGCGAGGCCCCGGTGGCGGCTACTCGCAAATCGCCCGATCTGGTTTTGGCCACGAACACGCCGGTCAGGGCGAAACGCGAGGCGGGATGCGGGAATTTGGAATACCCCGCTTTTGCCGGAACCGGGAACGACACAGCCGTGATGATCTCGCCATCCGCCAGCGCCGTAGAGAACAGGCCCTTGAAAAAATCATCGGCTGAGATGTCGCGCTTGTTGGTCTTGATCGCGGCGCCGAGCGCGAGCACCGCTGCCGGATAGTCGGCAGCGGGATCGTTGTTGGCCAACGAGCCGCCCACCGTGCCGCGATAACGGACCTGGGGATCGCCGATCATCGAGGCGAGTTGCGCAAGCGCAGGGATGGCTTTTTGCACGGCGCCGCTGGTCGCCACGTCGTAGTGCGGTGTCGCCGCCTTGATGACCAGCGCATCGCCGGACGCCTCAATGCCGATCAGCTCCTTGATCCGCGATAAATCGATCACGTCGGAAGGCGCGGCAAGCCGCTGCTTCATGACCGGGATCAGGGTGTGGCCGCCGGCGAGATATTTCGCCTCCTTCCCGCTGGAAAAAAGCGCGGCCGCTTCGTCGATAGAGGAGGGGCGGTGATAATTGGTCGAATACATGTGCTCTCTCCCCTGTTACGCGTTGCCGTGGATGGCGTGCCAGACGCGGTCGGGCGTGGCAGGCATCTCCAGCTTGTTATTGCCGATCGCATCCGTGATCGCGTTGATCACCGCTGCGGATGCACCGATCGCGCCGGCCTCGCCGCAACCCTTGATGCCGAGCGGATTGCCCGGACAGAGCGTCGTGGTGTGGCTCAGTTTGAACGATGGCAGATCGTCGGCGCGAGGCATGGTGTAGTCCATGAACGATGCGGTCACGAGCTGGCCGTTCTCGTCGTAAACCGCGGATTCGAGCAACGCCTGGCCGATGCCTTGGGCAAGCCCGCCATGTACCTGGCCTTCGACGATCATCGGGTTGATCAGCCTGCCGAAGTCGTCGGCCGCGACGAAGTTGATGAAGGAGGTCTTGCCGGTGCCGGCATCTACCTCGAGCTCGCAGATATAAGCGCCGGCCGGGAAAGTGAAGTTGGTCGGATCGTAAAACGCGCTTTCCTTCAGTCCGGGCTCCATTCCGTCGGGTAGATTGTGCGCGGTATAGGCGGCCAGCGCGACCATCGGCAACGCGATCGACTTGTCGGTGCCGGTAACCTTGAACTCGCCGTTCTCGATGACGATGTCGCCTTCAGAAGCCTCCAGCGCATGCGCGGCGATCTTCTTGGCCTTGGATTCCATTTTCTCCATCGCCTTCAAAATGGCGGTAAGGCCGACCGCGGCGGAGCGCGAACCATAGGTGCCCATGCCGAACTGCACCTTGTCGGTATCTCCGTGAACGATCTGCACCTGGCTGATGGGAACGCCCAGACGCTCGGCAACGAGCTGGCAGAAGGTCGTCTCGTGGCCCTGGCCGTGACTGTGCGATCCCGTGAGGATTTCGATCGTGCCGACCGGGTTCACTCGCACTTCGGCGGATTCCCAGAGACCGACGCCGGCGCCCAGGCTGCCGACCGCCTTGGAGGGCGCGATGCCGCAAGCCTCGATGTAGCAGGAGAAGCCAATGCCGCGGAGCTTGCCTTCTTTCTTGGCCTTCTCTTTGCGCGCCGGGAAGCCAGCGTAGTCGATCGCCTTCATCGCGGCGTCGAGCGAAGCGTTGAAGTCGCCGATGTCGTAGGCCATGATGACCGGCGTCTGATACGGGAATTGGGTGATGAAGTTCTTTCGCCGCAACTCTGCCGGGTCGACCTTCAACTGCCGCGCCGCGGTCTCCATCATCCGTTCCACCAAGTAACTCGCTTCCGGACGACCAGCGCCTCTGTAAGCATCGACCGGAGTGGTGTTGGTGTAAACGCCTATCACCTCGGCATAGATCGCCGGGATCAGGTACTGACCCGACAGCAGCGTGACGTAGAGATAGGTCGGCACCGCGGAGGAAAACAGCGACATATACGCGCCGAAATTGGCGTGGGTCTTCACCCGAAGACCCAGAATCTTGTTATTCTTGTCGAACGCCATCTCCGCCTTTGAAATATGATCGCGGCCGTGCGCGTCCGTCAAAAACGCCTCGGACCGGTCGCCCGTCCATTTCACCGGACGTCCTATTTTCTTGGAGGCCCACAGCGCCACCATCTCTTCCGGATAGACATAGATTTTTGATCCGAAGCCGCCGCCGACATCCGGCGCGACCACGCGCAGCTTGTGCTCGGGCGCGATGTTGTAGAAGGCCGATAGCACAAGGCGTGCCACGTGCGGATTCTGCGACGTGGTGTAAAGCGTGAAATGCTCTTCGGCCTCGTTATATTCCGCGACAGCCGAGCGCGGCTCCATCGCGTTCGGCACCAGCCGGTTATTGGTGAGCTCCAGCGTCACGATGTTGGCCGCCTTGCTAAAGGCGTCCTTGACGGCCGCTTCGTCGCCAAGCGCCCAGTCGTAGACCACGTTGCCCGGCGCTTCAGGATGCAGTTGCGGCGCACCCGGCTTGATCGCTGCGCGAATGTCGGCAGCCGCCGGGAGCTCCTCATACTCGACGACGACGGCTTCGGCAGCATCCTTTGCGAGATTCTTGCTATCAGCAATCACCACTGCGACGGCCTGCCCGACAAAACGCACCGTCTCCGGCGCCATGGCCGGCCACGCGCCCATCTTCATCGGCGTGCCGTCCTTGGAGGTGATAGCCCAGCCGCAAATCAGATTGCCGACCTTGTCGTCGACGATCTGCTGACCCGTTAGCACGCTGACCACGCCCGGCATTTTCATCGCCGCCGATGAATCGATGCTCTTTACCTTGGCATGCGCATGCGGGCTGCGAATGAAATGGGCGTAAGTCATGCCCGGAAGCTTTATGTCGTCGACGTAACGGCCCTTGCCGGTGATAAAACGGCGGTCTTCCTTGCGCACGACGCTGGCGCCAATACCTTCGATGCCCATCGCATTTCTCCCTGTCGGGCCGCATGTTCGGCGCAGATCGAAACAAGGCGCCGTCGAACGGCCGGTTTTTGAAAATTCTAAGCTTCACCCTGCCAGAGGCATCATTCCGCCGCTTGCGCGAGGTTCATGCGGCCGGCGGCGTCGAGCACCGATTTGACGATATTGTGATAGCCGGTGCAGCGACAGATGTTGCCTTCCAGCTCGTGCCGTACGGTTTGCTCATCAAGCTTGCCGCCGTGGCGGTTCACAATGTCGATCGCCGACATGATCATGCCCGGCGTACAGTACCCGCACTGCAAACCGTGATTGTCGCGAAAGGCCGCCTGCATGGGATGAAGCTCGTCACCCTTCGAAATGCCTTCGATAGTGATGACATTGCTGCCCGAGCTCTGTCCGGCCAGCACCGTGCACGATTTGACCGCTCTACCATCGATATGCACGATGCAGGCGCCGCATTGGCTGGTGTCGCAGCCGATGTGAGTGCCGGTCAGGTTCAGGTTTTCGCGCAGGAGATGGACGAGCAGCGTGCGATCCTCCACGTCAACCGCGACCGCCTTGCCGTTTACCGTCAATTTGACTGTAGACACGCGTGATACCTCCCGATGTTTTCGTTATTATTCCAATTAGAAGCACGGGCCGGCAACTTTGCAATACGATTTTTGTCCTCAAACGTGTTGACCTTGCGCCGCGTCGCCGCCGAGTGTGGTCCCGGCGTTCGCGAGTGACACGGCGCACATCAGTCCACCACAATCTTGACGCGGTCGCGTACTTTGACCTGCGCGTGATTGTCCAGCCCATTGATAACGCGGAAGCGTTCTGTCGGGCGGTCGACGCCGGCCATGCGGTGCGAGAGCGACTCCACCGTGTCGCCGGGCTGCACGGTGATGACCTTGATGCGAAGCGGCCGGGCGGCCTGGATTTCCTCCAGCGTCAGGCGTCGAAAGGAGTTCACGGTTTCGCGGGCGTTGCGCTCGCTTTCGGTCGTCTTCTGCCGGCTCGCGAAGATGAAACGATAGACGTCATTGCCGACGCGCAGCGCATAAACCCTGAATTGCCATTGGTCGCCGTGCGCGTTTGCCGAGGCTGCCGGGAAGCCGTTGATCATCAAATCCTCGGTCGAGGACTTTTCGACATTTTCCATCCAACCCGAATTCAGGTAGTCGCCGAGCGATTGTTCCGCGGGTACGCGCACCACGTCAAAGCGCATTGCCTGCGCGCCGCCTTCCCGCACTCCGATCACCGCCTGCGCGGTATTGTCCAGCGTGAACGTGTCGGGCGCCGCAAAGCTGAACGCGAGTTTCGGATGGAGGAACCGGTGTCCCCGAACGAAACCCTCGCTCGGGTCTTCGCCGTACACCATGTTATCGATCGCCGAGAGATAGGTCTCGCGATCGCGTTCGGTACTGTCAGGTGAAGTGTACTGGCGCGCCGTTGCTTGTGCTTTCTGCACCCGCTCGGGAGTCGCCGGATGTGAGGACAGGAAATCCTGCGCGCGCGGATCGAGTGAAACTTTGCCTGCCTTCATTTCGGCATTGCGTTCCATCGCGCTCAGGAAGCGCGCCGCGCCGTACGGGTCGAAGTGCGCGCGCGCGGAAATGCCGACGCCGATATCGTCCGCTTCGAACTCCTGGGTGCGGGAAAAGCTTGCCATCGTCAGCTTGTTTTTGGCCAGTGCAAAGGCGGTCAGATCCGGGTCGGTGCTCATGTCGGCTACCACGCGCGCGACGATGGCGGCTTGCCGTGCCTGGTCCTCGCGGATCGAGGCGTGCTTGGCTAGCACATGCGCCATCTCATGGCTCAGCACCGAGGACAATTCCGACGTATCGCTGGCGAGCGCGACCAGACCGCGCGTCACGTAGAGCTGGCCAGTTGGCAACGCGAACGCGTTCACCGCGCCCGAATTGAGAATCGTCACCTTGTAGGCCTGCTCGGGACGGTCTGATGCAGCAACCAGCCGGTCAACCGTCTTGCCGATCAGCGCTTCAAGTTTCGGATCGTCATAGGAGCCGCCATAGGACGACAGAATGCGTTCATGCTCGCGTTCGGTTGCGGGCGTCTGTACCAACGCGCGGTTCGGTTTGGCGGGGGTGGGTACCGGCGCCGCGGTCTGGAAGCGGGCCATATCGCCACAGCCGGCAAGGGTCAGACCCAGGCACAACAAAGCGGCCGCGCCCCAGCCAAAGCGACTTATTCCCGTGTTGTCCCGTCCCGCCAACACATCCACCTCGGCTACTCATCTGCACGCCCCGAGCGAAAAGGCCCTTGGCTAGTTGCCGTCCAGCAGTTCAATCTGCCCCGCCCGGAGCACTTCTATTCGTGGCCCGCCACGCGCGTCGACCCAGCCACGCACCCGAATCCGCCGCTTCTCCAGAGACTTGACGGCTAGCCCGGCGGATTCGACCCCCGGCATTGCGCGCCTCGAAATCGTCACGGCGAAATCCCGTGTCCAATTTCGCCCGAAATTCAGATAAGTCGTGGCCCCGGTCTGTCTTACCGACAAAACCCTGCCTTCCACCAGCGCAAATCGCCCGATCCCGGCCAAAATATCGTCGGAACTTTCCGCGTTTTTTATGGCTGCGGTGCCGGCCCAGGCCCCGCGTTTCGCTTGGCGGGCCTCCGCCTCGGCCGCCATTAGCAGCGAGGCGCAATCCTTGTTCGTAACATCGGATGAGACCACGGCCTGGCCCTGCCTCAACAACTCGCTTTGTACGAATGTTTCCGAGTCGGCGAGAAACACGAAAGCGGTCTGCCGGCCGTAGCGGTCCGGCGCGTCGTCTTCGCTGCGCAGCGTCACTTCCCGGCCGGCGAGGATGGCGGAGAGCGCTATCTGGCTCGGCTTCGCCTGACCGGGCACGGCGGGCTCGACGCCGGCAAGGCGGATCTCGCGGCCGTCCTCAAGCCGGAAGCTTCGGGCATCGAGGATCGCAGCGACACGGCCTTCCCCCTGCGGCTCGAAAAAACATCCCCCCGCGGAGGATGGACCGATCGTCATCGTCGCGAGCATCAGGCCGAACCACGCCGAGACAGCCAATCCGCGATGATCGACCGCCTCCCTCCTCGCCAGTTGCATGATGCATCCGCCTCAACGACGGCCTCCGTAAGGCATCATATTATTGGATGGAGGCGGCGCGCTCAATGGCTGATCGCCCCGCCAAGCACTGCCGCGCGGGACGGCAGGTGCCATAACACTCTGTCGCAAGCTTGCCGGTGCCCGACGCATGCGGCATGATCGCGCCCGGATAACCAAGACAAGTTGATGCCGCAACCAATGCGGCAGGCGTGAATAGGGAGGCTACTGATGAGACGTATTGTTACAGGCGTTTTCGCCTGCGCGCTGGCATTGTCAGCTAGTGCGGCGCTGGCGCAGGGCAAACCGCCGCTCAAGCTCGGGGGCATCCTCGACATGTCAGGTCTTTACGCCGACATCACCGGTGTCGGCAGCGAAGAGGCCGCGAAGATGGCGGCGGAGGATTTCGGCGGCGAGGTGCTGGGCCGGAAGATCGAAATCATCGCGGCAGACCATCTCAACAAGGCCGATCTCTCAGCCAGCATCGCGCGCGACATGCTCGATAATCAAGGCGTCGAGATGATCTACGACGTCGCAGCCTCCGCCACCGCACTTGCCGCCGGGGAGATCGCGAAGGCGCGCAACAAGATTGTGATCTTCAACGGCCCCGGTTCGATCCGGCTCTCGAACGAAGCCTGTGGCCCCTATACCGTGCACTACGTTTTCGACACGTTCGCGCAGGCGAACGTCACCGGGCTTGCCGCTGTCAAGCAAGGTCTCGATACCTGGTTCTTTCTCACAGCGGATTACGCATTCGGTCAAGATCTGGAAAAGGACACTACCAATGTGGTGTTGAAGTCCGGTGGCAAGGTGCTCGGCAGCGTCCGGCACCCGCTCAATACCTCGGATTTCTCGTCCTATCTGTTGCAGGCACAGGCGTCGAAAGCCAAGGTGATCGGGCTCGCCAATGCCGGCGGTGATACCATCAACGCCATCAAGCAATCCGCTGAGTTCGGGCTGATGAAAGGCGGCCAGAAATTGTCGCCGCTGCTGGCCTTTGTCACTGATATCGACAGCATCGGGCTTGAAACAGCGCAGGGCCTGCTGCTGGCTGAAGCGTTCTATTGGGATCTCAATGACGAGACCCGCGCTTTTTCAAAGCGGTTCATGGCGCGCGTGAAGCGCGTTCCGACATCGGCGCAGGCCGGCGTTTATTCCTCGGTTACTCATTACCTGAAGGCGGTGAAGGCCGCCGGTACCACCGATTCGGCCGCGGTCATGAAGGTCATGAAAGAAACCCCGATCAACGACATGTTCGCCAAGAACGGCCGGATTCGTGAAGACGGCCGGATGGTGCATGACATGTACTTGTTCGAGGTCAAAAAGCCGTCGGAATCCAAGGCCCGCTGGGACGATTACAAGCTGCTTGCGACCATCCCCGGCAATGAGGCCTTTCAGTCGCTGGAAGCCTCTCGCTGTCCGCTCGTGAAGAAGTGATGCACGCCTAATCATCATCGCAAGCGAAGCAATTTGGCGGGCCACGAGACAAGAGCTGTCGGTTCGTCGCAAGGGCTACTCGCGATGACGACGATCAAGACGAGATGCAGCAACAACAACGAAAGCAATAAGCACATGAGTGCAAACGACATCGTCCTCCAGACTCTCGATAGCGGCCTCCTCACGATCGTTATGAACCGTCCCGACCGGCGCAACGCGCTCAATGCGGAGATGACACTGGGGCTCGTGGAAGCGGCGCGCCGGGCGGCGGAGGATCACGAAGTCCGCGCCGTCCTGCTTAAAGGCGCCGGCGGGACCTTCTGCGTCGGAGGCGACGTCAAGTCGATGGCGGAGGGGCGCGCGCCGCTGCCGTTCGAAGCCAAGATGGCGAACCTGCGGCGCGGTATGGAGGTCTCGCGGATCCTGCACCAGATGCCGAAGCCGGTGGTGGCGCAGGTCGACGGCGCAGCCGCCGGTGCCGGGCTTTCAATTGCGCTCGCCTGCGATCTCCGCGTTGCCAGCGCATCGTGCAAGATTACGACTGCCTTCGCCAAGGTCGGGTTATCAGGCGATTACGGCGGCACCTATTTCCTTACGCATCTAATTGGCGGCGCGAAAGCACGCGAGCTGTATCTCACCTCGCCGGTGCTTTCGGCGCAGGAGGCATATAATCTCGGCATGGTGACGAAGGTGGTGCCCGACGCAGAAGTCGAAGCCGCCGCGCTCGACCTTGCGACGTCGTTGGCGCAGGGCCCTTCGGTGACGCTCGGCTATATCAAGCGCAACATGAACAACGCCGAAACCATGTCGCTGGAAGCCTGCTTCGACGCGGAGGCAATTCATCATTCGCGCGCTGGCGAAACCGCCGATCACAAGGAGGCCGCAAAAGCGTTCGTGGAGAAGCGCAAGCCCGTATTCTCGGGCCATTGAAGTGGCCGAGGGCGTTGCGATGCCTGGCTATGTCCGGCTGCGGCAGATATGCCTGGTGGCGCCGCATCTTGAGCCCGTGGTCTCCGATATCGCCGACATCATGGGCCTCAACATTTGCTACCGCGACGGTAACGTCGGCAAGTACGGCCTCGAAAACGCACTGCTGCCGGTAGAAACCATTCTCCTCGAAGTGGTCGCGCCCGTTCAAGCAGGCACCGCGGCGGGCCGCTTCATCGAAAAGACCGAAGGCCGCGGCGGATATATGGCGATCTTCTGCTGTGACGATCCCGACGAACGCGCCCGGCACGCCGAAGCGATTGGGGTGCGTGTTGCCAATGTGATCGATCATGCGCCTTATCATGGCGTGCAACTGCATCCGCGCGATTGCCGCGCCGCCTTCATTGAGTTCAACCACACCGAGGGCAGCGATGACATCCTCGGTACCTATCCGCCGGCGGGGCCTGACTGGCAGAAAGCGATCCGCAGAGACGTAACGCAAGCCTTGACAGGCGTTGAGATGCAAAGCCCGACGCCGCGATCGCTCGCCGAACACTGGGGCAGGATCTTAGGTGTTGCCGTGTGCGAAAGCGACAATGGTGGTCCGCAGCTTGTCCTGCCTAACTGCAATTTCCACTTTGTCGACGGCCCAAACGAAATCATGAGCGGACTTAGGTTCCGGGTCGGCCATGTCCGAGCCGTGCGCGACGCGGCGCGAGCCAAAGGATATCCGGTCTCGGACAATTCATTTCTGCTCGGTGGCGTCAGCTTTCATCTCAGCGCGTGAGTTTCGTTCTTCAGGAGAACGAAAAAGGCCTATCCCGATGCCGCATCCGCTCGACAGCTTTTTCGCGCCCGACAGCATCGCACTGATCGGCGCCTCGCGCGATCAAGAGAAAATCCCTGGCCGGTTGCTTACGATGCTGCACAAGAACGGGTATCCCGGCAAAATTTATCCGGTCAATCCCAATTACGGCGATATCGATGGGCTGACATGCTACCAGTCGATCTCGGACATCGGTCAGCCGATCGATCTCGCCGTGGTCATCATTCCGGCGCGCGCGGTGCTGGGCGCGCTCGAACAATGCGCCGCGGCGGGTGTCAGGAACGCAGTCGTCATCTCGTCCGGATTTGCGGAAGAGGGCGGCGACAGCGCAGCGATGCAGGACGCGATCGCCTCCCTCGCCAAAAAAACCGGCATGCGGATTTCCGGCCCCAATGCCGAAGGGTTTTATAGCCAGGTCCAGCGCGTTGCCGCGACCTTCAGTCCGGCGGTGGACGTCAAGCCGGGCGTTACCCCGCTGGTCGCGACCAAACGGAGAATCGGCATCGTCGCGCAAAGCGGCGGCATCGGCTTTGCTTTCTATTACCGCGCCAAGGCGCTCGGCATCGCAGTCAGCTACGCGGTCAGCACCGGCAACGAATCCGACCTCGGCGCCGGTGAGTTCCTCGACTACATGGTGCGGGATTCAGCAACCGATGTAATCCTGCTGTTCATTGAAGGCGTCCGCGACGTCGAGAGGTTCATTGCCGCCGCCCGCCGCGCCGCCGAAATCAAGAAGCCCGTCATCGCCGTCAAGGTGGGCCGTTCCGGCGCGGGAGAGCGCGCCGCCGCCTCTCATACCGCAAGCATGGCCGGCTGGTCGGCTGCCTATGACGCGGTGTTTTCGAAATATGGCTTTATCGTCTCCGATGATCTCGACGAAGCGATCACCATCGCCGCCGTGCTGACGACGAACCCGTTGCCGAACGGCAAGCGTGTCGCGGTGCTTACGGTGTCAGGCGGCGCCGGCATCTGGGCTGCGGACGCTGTTTCGACGCAAGGCCTGCAGGTGCCGGAGCTGTCATCTGAAGTTCAAGCTGAAATAAAAAAATTGCTGCCATCCTATGGCTCCGCGCGCAATCCAATCGACGTCACCGCGCAAGGCGTCCACAGCGGCGGGTTACAGAAGAGCATCGATCTGCTCGACGTCTCCGGCGAAGTCGACGCCGTGCTGGTGGTGCTATCGCTATCAAGCGAAACCCGGATGCCATTCCAGCAAGCCGAACTGGAGCCCGTCATATCGGCCCAGAACAAGCCGGTCGTGTTCTATTCGTACACGCTGCCTTCCGATTTCGCGCGCAAGGAGCTTGCACGCTCCAGCGTGGTCGTGCTTTCGGGATTGACGCATGCCGCCGTTGCGATGCGCAAGATCGCCGACTACGGGAGATACAAGTTGGCGCCGCCGGCCGATATTGCGACACTCCCGCAACGCGATCTCTCAGCCTATTTGAAGTCGCCGATTCTGTCGGAATTCGACAGCAAGTCGCTGTTGCGGGGCGCCGGGATTTTCGTGCCCGACGAGGTGCTGGTCGGGGATCGTGATGGGCTCGATGCGGCGATCGCTAAGATCGGCTTCCCGATGGTCATGAAGATACAGTCGCCTGATATCCCGCACAAAAGCGAAGTCGGCGGTGTTCGGCTCAATGTCACGAGCAAAGGCGAGGCGTTTATTGTGTATCAGGCCCTGCTCGATAGAGCTCGTCAGCATCGCCCCGATGCCGTGATCCAGGGTGTGTTGGTCGGGCCAATGGCCAAGAAAGGGGTCGAGATCATCATCGGTACCATGCAGGACGCGACCTTCGGTCCAATGGTGATGGCCGGTTTTGGCGGCGTCACCACAGAATTGTTCAAGGACGTCATCTATTGGCCCGCGCCGATCCAGACGCCGGAGGCCGGAACCATGCTGTCCGGCCTCAAGGCAGCGCCCCTGCTGGGCGGATTCCGTGACACGCCCCGCGGCGACGTTCCCTTGCTCTGCCATTTGATCGAGAAGATTTCGTTACTGGCCGTGCGTTGGCGCCACGAAATCTCCGAGATCGAGCTCAATCCGGTACTGGTGCATCCGGAGGGGCAGGGTGTCACGATCGTCGACGCCCTGGTGGTGCGAAAGAAGCCCTGATCTCTCCGCCGACCATTTCTTGCGCAGAAGCGCGGACGGGCGTCGAACGGGTTAGCGGCCCTTGAAGTTGGCGACCCGGCGTTCGCTGGTCGCCTTGACGCCTTCCTTGAAATCTTCAGTGGCGCGCAGCTTGTTCTGTTCGACAAGCTCGTGGTTGGTGGCGGCCAGCACGCGCTCTGCCAGATTGGCGCGCATGGTGGCGCGGGTCGATATCAGGCCGAGCGGAGAACACTCGGCGATCTCCTGAGCGAGAGCCGTCGCCGCCGAGCGAACCTGATCCTGCGGCACGCATTGGTTCGCAAGCCCCCAACGGTACGCCTCTTCGCCGGTGACGCGACGGCTGGTGTAGAACATCAGCTCGGCATTGTTTCTCCCGATCAGTTCCGGGAGCGTTGCCGTCAGGCCAAAGCCCGGGTGAAAGCCGAGCTTGGTGAAATTGGCGGAAAACCGTGCCTCGGGACAGGTGACGCGAAAATCCGCCGACACCGCCAATCCCAATCCACCACCGATAGCTGCGCCATGCACCGCCGCAACGATCGGTTTCTTGTTGCGGAAGATGCGCACAGCCTGAACGTAGAGGTGATTGATCGGCAGATTGGAAGCCGGATCGGATTGCGAGCGCGCCTCCTGCTCCTGCCGCGCCGGATCGTTGAAGTTTGCACCGGCGCAGAACGCCTTGCCTTGGGCGGCGAGCACCACGGCTCGCGCCTCGATATCGTTGTCGATTTCGGTCAGCGCGTCCGCGATCTGGTTGATCAGGGAGACGTCGAAGAAATTGAGCGGGGGCCGCTGGATTTCAATCGTCGTGACGTGGCCGGTTTTCTCGACGCCGATATCGGTGAAGTTGCTCATCTGATTTCCTCGTTGAATTAGCGCAAACCCGAGCCCACGCGGCTAGCGCAACCCGAGCCCGCGCGCGATGATGCCTCGCAGCACCTCCGTCGTGCCGCCCTGGATCGTCAGCTTGGGCGCGGTCTTGATGGCAAACGACAGTTGCTCTTCCAGCGTCTCGCGGTTGGTCGCTTCCGCATCGACAAAGGCGGCGAGGTCGCGCACGCGGTGCGGCAGTTGCTGTTCCCAGACCGTGCCGATGTCCTTCACGATTGAGGCTTCCACCACCGGTTCCTTGCCGGCCTGCAGCATGCCCGCGACCGATACCGACATTCGCCGCATGGTGTGAAGTTGCGCGACCAGGCGTCCGATCCCCTCGGCGCTGCGGGTGTCCGGTTTCGCGCCCACTGCGCGAACCAGCTCGGTGAGTACGTAATAGGTTTCGAGGAAGCGCTCCGGGCCCGAGCGCTCGTAGGCGAGCTCGCTGGTCGCCTGTTTCCACGCCCCGTCGATTTCCCCGAGCACATGATCGTCGGGCATGAAGGCGTCGGTGAACACCACCTCGTTGAACTCGAACTGCCCGGTGATCTGACCGATCGGATCCACCTTGATCCCCGGCGTTCTCATATCGACCAGGAACTGGGTCAGTCCGTGGCGGCGGTTCTCCTTTGTCGGCGGCGAGGTGCGAAAGATCGCGATCATATAGTCGGCGATATGCGCCGAGGAGGTCCATATCTTGGTGCCGTTGATCAGCCATCCGCCATCGGTCTTGGTCGCGCGGGTTTTCGCCGCAAACAGGTCGGAGCCGGAGTTCGGTTCGCTCATGCCGATTGCGAAGCAGATCTCGCCGCGGCAAATGCGCGGCAGGATGTCCATCTTGATGTGCTCGGGGGCATATTTGAGAAGCACAGGGCCGCTCTGCCGGTCGGCAACGAAGAACCGCCGCGTCGGCGCGTTGGCGACGCGCATTTCCTCCGTCACCACATAGCGCTCGAGGAAGGATCGCTCGTGGCCGCCATATTTCTTTGGCCAGGTCATGCCCAGCCAGCCACGCGCGCCGACCCGTCGGGAAAATTCCGGCGCGTCGGTGTCCTCGCGATTGGGCTTGAACGGGCTGAAGGTGCCGGCCGCGATTTCGTCGGCCAGAAACGCGCGCACTTGCTTGCGAAGCTCGACGCATTCGGGTGGCAGGCGGATCGGATCAAAACGGAGAGCTGCGGTCATTCGGGTGTCTCTAAACTTGCGAAGTTTCAGCGCGAAGCCACCAATGGCCATAATTCATCGGCGCCACGCGCCGCAACCGATTTGCCGAGTTCGACGGCCCAGTAGCTCTCGGAGCCGAAATCGTCACGCCATGACAGCGCGCGCAGCGAAAAGCGATGCAAGCACGTGCTCGTTGGTGAATCCGATCGCGCCATGTACCTGATGCGCGATGGCGGCGGCCTTCTCGGCGGCCTCCGCGCAGCGAATCTTCGCCGATGCCGCTTCGAGGAATACCGAGTCATCAAATGAGGCGGAGTTGGCGATGGCGTCGGCAGCGGAAGTCGCGGCCGCGAGTGCGGCGGCCGACTCGCCGGCGAGTCGTGCCAGATTGTGCTGCACTGCCTGAAATTTCGAGATCTTCTTTTCGAAAGCCACGCGCTCGTTGGAATAACGCACACTGATATCGAGCAAGGATTCCAAAGCGCCTGCGATCTGCAGGCTGCGCACCACACCGCCCATCAGCATCAGCGTGTTCTGGTCGAAACCTTTCGGCGCCGGCTTGATCGAGACAGGTTCCACCTTGTCGAAGGTCACTGTGTCGCTGTTGTCATTCGCGAGGTTCAGGCCGGCCTCGATCCGTGTCTTGGCCGCATCAACCAGCGCGATGAAGACGCCACTGCCGCCGGTTGCAAGCACGGCGATATGCCTCGCTGCTTTCGCAAAGGGAACGCCTCGCGCCCGCCCGGACAGGGTTTGGTCCGGGTTCAGGGTAATGCGGTCCTTCGAGTTCTCCTTGGGGCTGGCCGGCGCAACGGTCATCGCGCCGTCGGGGGAGGCGATGTTGGCTTGCGACAACAGCCATCCCGCCAACATGGTTTCGGCGAGCGGCACCGCGATCGCGAAACGTCCGGCCGCGCCAAGCACGCCAAATCCGTCCGCCAGGCTCGCGCCCGACCCGCCGCAGTTTTCGTTCACCCATGAAAGCGGCAGGCCGGCTTCGGTCAGCGCCCGCCAGAGCGGCGCTTTCCATTCGCCTTTTTTGTCGTGATTGATGCTTTGGGGGTCGGCAAAATCGGCAAAAATCTTTTCCGCCGTCGCAACGACAATGTTCTCACTCTCCGCCACGGCGTTCCCCGATTGAATTGAATTGGCACGGGTCTGGCCGGGTATCGCCAGCCTTCGGGTGCGCTCTTTTCTTGCGCTTTATGATGAGCAAAAGCCATAGGCATGACAAGTGCTCTCCGCAGGGCAGTGTCCCGATCCTGACATTCGAATCCGGTTGCGGCCGCGCTCCATGCCTGCAGTAGGGACATCGGATCACAAGGTCGAATAGTAAATTCCGAGCAACGGCGGGCTTGCAGGGAGTTTGCCGGCGGTTATGGTACGCCGCTCGCCTGATCGGCTCAGCTAAAAACAATAGAGGGAATGCGGATGGCGAAGGATGGTATGTGCGCGATCGTGACGGGGTCCGCGTCCGGCCTTGGGGCTGCGACAGCGGCCATCCTGGCCAAAGGCGGTGCGCGCATCGTCGTCAATTATTCCAATAGCAAAAAGGAAGCGGAAGAGACTGCCGATCTCTGCCGCAAGGCAGGCGCCGATGTCCTTGTGGTGCAAGGCGACGTTTCCCGTGACGAGGACTGCAGGAAAATCGCCGCCGCGGCCGCACCTTGGGGAAGGCTCGACGCGCTGATTAACAACGCCGGCACGACCAAGCACGTGCCGCACGACAAACTTGACGACCTTTCGGCGGAAGATTTTCAGCGCATCTTTGGCGTGAACACGATCGGGCCGTACCAGATGACACGCGCGTCGCGATCACTGCTGGAAGCGGGCGCCAAAGTTTCGGGGCGGGGCTCTGCCGTGGTCAATGTATCCTCGGTCGCCGGAATTAGCGGCGGGGGGTCTTCGGTTGCTTATGCCGCGAGCAAGGGCGCACTGAACACCATGACGTTGTCGCTGGCCCGTGCGCTGGCGCCGCTGATCCGCGTCAACACCGTGTGCCCCGGCTACATCGATACCCCGTGGTTCACCAAGGGCCGGGGCGAGGCCGGCGCCAAGCTGGTGCGCGATTCCGTTGTGGCCAAGGTGCCGCTCAAGACGGCTTCGTCGGCCGAGGACATCGCGCAGCTCGTATGTTTCCTCGCATCGCCAGCTTCAAGCAATATGACGGGCGAACTCGTTCGCATGGATGCCGGCATGCATCTCATCCTGTAAGGCAAGACCAATTTGCGAGGTGAGGGCCAACGCGACGAAGCAATCCGAGCTTCGTCGATTGTGGTTGGCTTGGCTCGGAGAGGACGGCTCTGCCGTCACCCCCTTCCAGGGTCGGAAATCACGCCCCGTGCCACCAGCCGGTTCCAGATAAAAAGCACGACCAGCGCACCTATGGTCGCCGTGATAAAGCCAGCACCCTGATTGGGCCCGTAATGCCCGATGGCCTGCCCAATGAAAGTGGCCAAGAACGCGCCAACGATGCCGAGCACGGTCGTCAAGATAAAGCCGCTCGGGTTATTCGGCCCCGGCGACAGCAATCGCGCGAGTATACCAGCGACAAAGCCGACGATGATGACCCAGAGAATGCCGCTCATGGTTTGTCGTCCTTTCCTTGAAATTGGCCATCTCGCGAGAGGGCAGCGGTGCTCGCAATTAAAGCCGGTTGGATATTTCGTTTTCGTTCGGCAGCCGGCCATCCGGCGTCAGGTGATCGATTGCCTTGGGCAAATACTGGCTCAGGCCCTTGAGCAATTCGTCGCGCGACATTCCGCTTTGCGAAGCGAGTGAATCGATCTGGTCGGCGCCCAGCGCGCTCGCGAGATCGCGTGGCTCGATCGGCTTGTTCGGGCCGGTGCCGACCCATGAATTGGCTGTCTCGCCATGGCCGTTCTGTTGGAACTGCTTGATGAGGTCGCCGAGCCCGCCACTGAGCACGCTGCCCGCAGCGCCGCCCGCGAGCAGGCCGCCGAGAGAGCCCTTGATCAAATTGCCGAGCCCGCCTCCCGTTTCGGCTCCGGTCGGCGGCGCCGGTTGCGGAGCGGAGCCTGCCTGGCCCGCGGTCATGTGCTTGATGGCCTTCCAGGCGAGCAGACCGAGGACCGCCATCGTCATTGGCGACATTCCACCGCCGGACTGCGCATCGGAACTACTGGGGCCGCGGGGGCCTTGCTGCATGCCGTTGAGTACGTCGAGTAAACCCATGGTTTTCTCCTGCGGTGAGTGCAGTCCCCAGCGGCGAAAACATAGGGGCGGGTCATCGCGGTTACAAGCGCAAGGAGCGATCATCCCCGCGGGTTGCGTCGCCGTTCGCGGGTATTGAACGCAAAATTCTGCTATCGGTCCAACATATGTTGCAAAAGCAGGCACAGGGGACGGCGGGATGGATCCACTACGCCCGATCGGTATCGCGGGAGCGGGCAGCATCGGCTGCTTCGTTGGCGGCACGCTCGCTGCCGCCGGGCATCGCGTTGCGCTGTTGGCTCGGTCGCGACTGATCGCCGAGATCGGCAGCCATGGCCTGCGCATGACGAGCTTCGAGGGCGCGGATCAAACGCTCGCCGCGAGCCGGGTCGCTGTGTCGGACCATCCGAACATTTTCAACGATGCCGGCGTGGTGCTGGTGACGGTGAAAAGCGCGGATACCGCCCCGATAGCGGAACTCATCGCTCAACATGCGCCGCGCGACGCGATCATCGTCAGCCTGCAGAACGGCGTCGGCAATGTCGGCGTGCTGCGCGAGCGCTTACCGGATCGGCGCGTGCTGGGAGGTATGGTGCCGTTCAATGTGATCGCGCTCGGCAAAGGGCGATTCCATCGCGCTACCTCCGGAGACATTGTCATCGAACAGGACGGCGCCGGCACTGCGAATGCGCTGTCGGTCCCCGGCCTGAAGGTGCGCTCAAGCGCCAATATCGGAGGCGTGCAGTGGGGCAAGCTGATGGTCAATCTCAATAACGCTCTCAATGCGCTTGCCAATATTCCTCTGCGGCGTCAGCTTGCACAACGCGCCTGGCGACGACTGTTCGCCGATCAAATGGCCGAAGGGCTTGCGGCGATGAAGGCGGAGGGCATCCGGCCGATATCGCCGACACCCATTCCCTCGCGCTGGACGCCGCCCTTGTTGCGCTTGCCCGACCCGATTTTCGAAGCGTTATTGGGACGGACCATGAAAATCGATCCCGAGGCGCGCTCCTCGATGTGGGAAGACCTGCAGCGTCGCCGCACGACCGAGATCGATTATTTCCAAGGCGTCATCATCGAGATAGCGGAGCGCCACGGCTTACAGGCACCGTTGTCGCGCCGCATCGTCGAATTGATCCGAAGCGCCGAGGCTAGCGGCAACGGCTCGCCAGGATTGAAGCCGGAGCAGATTCGGCCGTAACAGGCCGGCGGTGGTTGTTGCCTTCAAATAACGCCGATCCGGCACGAATATGGCCGCACCCGACCCTGTAGAAGCGGAAGCGAGTGGAGAAGCACGCGGTGGACCACGGTGGGAAAGACAACATGAAGCGTACGAGCTTAGCCCTGTTCGCCGTCTCCCTTCTCGGCGGCTCAACGCTGACCGTACCGGCCAACGCCGCGCCGCCGACCGTTACGCCATCGCCGGGATATGACGCGCGATTGCAAGAGCAGAGGCGAGCATGGGGGATGCACCATCGACCCGTCTTGCCGGTTGCCACGCCGCCTTCTCGCGGGTACGCCAGCCGCAGAAATCACCGCTAGCGCATTGATGCGGTCCTCCTTCCGAACAAGTTGCCAGCAAGACGTGATGAGAAAAGTCGCGCATCCGCCGCCGATTATGCGAGCGTGATCAGCTCATATCGCCGTGCCCATGGCTTGCCGGCGGTCAAACTGGACAGCCGGCTCGCCGCAGTTGATGTCGTCCAGAAAGGATTAGAGCGTTCAGCTCTTTTTGCCCTTGCTTGGGGACGAACTGAACAACTTCTTCAGCTCGTTAATGCTTTCAGAAAGTCGCGGCCAATCGCAGGAAAAGGAGTTCCTGGCGCAATTCGCGTCCATCGCGCGCAGCTTGCTCGGTCGCTGCAGCGGCAGCGGTACTCTCTCCGTTTCAACGCGCAACGAGACCGGCTGCGGACGCGGCTCCTGAATTTGCTGTTCCTGCTGCTTTGCCGCGAACGCCGCCGCGATGTTATTGCGCCGCTGGTTCTCGAGATACGCGGCGTATTGCTCGTCGATTTTCTTCTGCTCCGCAGGGGTTGGGTTCGGTCCTGCGATATCGAAGTTCCGGTCCTGCATAAAATCGTAGTAGGTGTAGCCGCCCCCCGGCTTGCGGCGACCGGCAAATTTCGCGTTGCATTCGGAGAGCGCTGCGATCCGCTCGTCCTTGCTCGCCGCCTTCTCCGCGACATCGGCGCATGCTTCGAAATCGGCCGGGGCGCGGCTCCACCACTGCGCTTGCGCGCGCGAGCCCTGCACCGCCACAAGGGCTGCAGTCGCGGCAATCAGCAAAAACAGTGAGCGCGGCACGATCACGGACGTCTTCTCCGGTCGAATTGTGGCAAACACAATTCCCGCAGATTGTCGCCATTTTGTGAAGCCTGTCACCATGGCTGGGGACAATTCCCGTTGGGGTTGCCGACCTTCTTGATTGAGCCCTGGCTTAGCGATTTCGGCCCGAAACGGGGGGCGAACGGCCAGGCATCTGCCGGGTTCGGCTGGCGATCACAGGTCTGTTCTGCTATGGAGGTTCCAGCGAGAAGGAGAATTTGTAATGCGTCGATTATTTAATTTCTTGCCGATTGTGGCGTTCGTGTCGATTTTTCTGGTGCCAGCAAGTCACGCCAAAGACGTCACTGGCAAGCAACAAACGACGACTGCGACGGTGCAGCAGAAGGCCAAGGCGCATCGCCTCGTCATTCAGGTCGATCAGAATGATCCTGCCGTGATGAATTTCGCGCTCAACAACGCTACCAACGTCATCGAATATTACCGCGCCAAGGGCGAAGACGTGGACCTCGACGTCGTCACCTACGGTCCCGGTCTGCACATGCTGCGCGCAGACACCTCGCCGGTGCAGGACCGTATCAAGACGTTGAAGGAGTTTGCTTTTCCCAGCAAGATCCAGTTTTCCGCGTGCAACAACACCAAGGAAAACATGGAGAAGAAAGAGGGACACCCGATCAACGTCATGTCCGAGGCGGTCCTTGTTCCATCGGGTGTCGTTCGGCTGATGGAGTTGCAAGAGGCGGGCTGGAGCTATCTTCGGCCGTAAGGAACAGGTTCTAGCGTCTGCCCGAGGACAATCTATTCGCGCCGGATGCCCACTTGCATGCCGAGCCGATCTTGGTCCTGACGGCATCTAACCCCGTCAGTTGAAACATCGCGCTTTGGCCGGACCCGGCCCGGTCGGACAAGGTGATCCTGATCCGGGTGTTATCGCCAAGCGATTGCAGGAGTCCGACCGCGTCGCCCTTGTAGATCGCGGTCTTGCCATCGACGGTTGCCCACCTCGAGACAACGGGAGGCTGCGTGTCGATGCGGTATTCGACTGGAATATCGCCCGCCGGCGATCTGTTCCAGGTCCCCTCCGTGCGAAGCAGCAGTTCGGTGCGTGACTGGCGACAGCGGATCGTCATGCTCTCCGGCGCATCTTTTGTGCTGGAAGTCGAGTGGATCGTGGCCGTGGCGAGCGGACTGTAATCGATGGGTGACGTTGTCTCGCTAATGACCCAGCTTGAATCCTGTGGCGTTGCGGGCACCTTGACGTCCTTGGCGGGCCGGTCCGGTGACACGGCTCCCGTCGTGCTGTCCGGCTGTTCGAGCGGCGCTCGTGGCGCCGAACCGGGCGTGGAGCCAATCGCGGCCGATCCGGTTTCGGCCGGCGACCTCGATGGTATCGTTGCCGGCGATTGCGGTGATGCCGCCGCGCTCGGTTGTTGCGGCGGCTTCGATCCGCCGGTCATTTCTTGCTGAACGTGCTCCAGACATTCGAGTTGGGCGTCGCGGGCCTTCTGGAAGCAATCCTGTCGCTGAGCTGAATTGAGTACCCCTTTGGAGCAGATCGAGTTCGGCAAGGCGAGCTTGTTGGAAACAGGATTCCAGGCCGTTGACCGCTTCGTTCAGAGGCTGGGCCCGCGCTGTGCCGGCCACAGTTAAAAAAACAGCGAGGGCGAGCGTCGCGCGCATTACGGACGGCCGCTTTGCCGGGCAACGCTCGACCGGTCGAGCCACTCTTGTGCCGCTTGAAACCGCTCCAGCCCGGGAGCCGGTGTCGCGAGCTTTACTTCCTTCCATTTCGGATCGAAGCCGGGCGAGCGAAGCTTGTCCATCCGGTTGAACAACTCGTCGACAAAGCGCGCTATCCGGCGATACCTCGGTGAACTCGGCCGCCAATTGAACGCGGCAAGAATCGTGGGCACTGCAATCGTGGCGACCCGCTCTCCCTTGACCAGGTTGGGATAGTCCGCCGGCTCAAGATACGCCGGAAGATAGTAGTCACTGAATTTCGAGTTGTATTCGACCGGCAGGAATTTGAAACCTCCGTCCCATTTTCCTTTCACAAACGCATCAACCGGCTTCGAAGTCACGAACACCACAGCCGCGATCTCGCCCCGCCTCAGCTGCTCCAATGCGACCGGATGCGGGATGAACGTCTGCTCAACTTCCAGACCGAGCCGGCTGAAGATCAGAGGACCGGAGTACGCGGCAGCCGTGCCTTGCGTGTTGAAATTCACTTTTTTGCCGGCCAGATCCGATAGGGACTGAATCTCCGGCCGGACAAAAATGTGCAACTCGGACGGAAACAAGTTGAGAATGTAGGAAATGCGCTGCGTGATTTGCGGCACCTGGGACTTGTACTCTTCCAGCGAGTCGCTGTTGATCACCGCCGCATCGATCCCCTTGAGATAAAGCAGGTCATTGACGTTCTCGGTGGGTCCGCGAGTCACCACAGGCAGAACCTGTACGACGCCGCCGTCGCTCACGACGCGCGCAATTTCGGTCGCGAAATGAATTGGTGCGCCTTCAAGAAGACCACCGGCCAGACCGATCGTCCATGCGTTGAGCCGCTCTCGAATCTGCGCCTCTGGTGATGGGCTAAGCCGACGGATTTGCGCGATGCTGGAATCGCCAAACGCGAAGATGGCGATAAAAATCGCCGCAAATCTCGTTACGAACGCCATACGCTGCTCGTGAAAAACGACATTCTACTTGAAATTACTGGCCGTAATCGTGGGCGCTAACGCAGGCGCCCGACTGCTTTGAAAATAATTTAATAACTTATCATATCACTGTTTCACCAATCACATATAGGAACTTGGGCAATACCGGATGCTGCGACCGCCAACGGCTAGAGACTTTCGACTAAGGTGATGACCATGCGGCCCCAGCAGCATCGCGTCGGGCTGTAGCCTATCTGGGATTGTAAAACCGGTCGCCTCGATTTGTAATCGACACCGATTTCTCAGCACCTCGTCTTAGAATCTGGTGCTCTAAGGGGTCAGTCGAGAGGTTTACATGAACGACGCGCTCGTCCTCGACTCTATTGAAAAAACCCCAGGCGCAACTGGAAGCCGCCGGGTTGAAGACGCCCGTTCGTGCCGTGACAATATCGGCTGAAAGCCAAGCTCACGGTCTACCTCAAGGCTGAGAACTTGCAGCTGACGGGCTCTTTCAAGATACGCGGGGCTACTGCCGCGGTCTCGAAACTCTCAGCCGAACAGAGATCGCGCGGGGTCGTCGCCTACTCGACGGGCAATCACGCGCAAGCGGTCGCTTTGGCAGCACAGGGTTCGTCTCTTCGTCTCAAAGAGCGGTTTCATCCGCGCGCCCCGCCGGCGTAAATGGCTGTGTCTGATACGCCACACTCGACGCCCGAATGCACCCGAAAATCACGAAAGCACGGGAAACTCCTTCGTTCGGAGGACGTGTTTGCAGGCGGGATTCAGATATTCCTGCGGCAATCTCGGGCCAGCATTGCTCGGGCCAAGTATCATTCGGGACTAAAAGCACCATGAAAAAGATCGTTCTCGCAACCGTTCTCGCTGCACTAGGTTCGGCTTCTGCGTTCGCCGCCGATCTCGGTGCGCGGACCTATATGAAGGCACCTGCGGTGGTCGCCCCCGTCCCCGTGAGTACTTGGCAGGGCTTCTACATCGGCGGCAACGTCGGGTATGGGTGGGGCCACAACGACACCGATTTCAATTTCCTGCCATCTCTGGCCGGAGTCCCATTCGGCGTTCGCGACGCGAGCGTAGCGACGCATTCGAAAGGCGTCCTTGGCGGGGCTCAATTCGGCTATAACTGGCAAATCGGGCCGGCTGTATTTGGCTTCGAAACCGACATTCAGGGATCGGGTATATCGGGATCGGGAACGGCGAAGCCGATCCCCATTCCTCCAGTTATGGTCGATCCAACAGATGCGCTGTCCACTAGTACGAAGCTTTCGTGGTTCGGCACCGCTCGGGCTCGCCTCGGCATTGCGCTCACCCCTGAGTTGTTGCTGTATGGGACAGGCGGCGCTGCTTATGGTCGCGTAAAGTCAACGGGCGACTTCACTTCTCTAATTAGTGAGGCGCCGTTCATCGAAAACCGGTTTCCAGCAGCTTTATCAGGAACCAGGGTCGGCTGGGTCGTCGGTGCGGGAACGGAGTGGATGTTCGCGCGCAACTGGTCCGTCAAAGCAGAATATCTCCATGTCGATCTCGGAAATACATCCGCTGTTGGACTTAGTATTTTTGACCTTACCCACACGGGTAATAGTGTCCGATACACCTGGAAAAATCAGGAAAACATCGTCCGCGCCGGCGTGAACTATCACTTCTGATCGCCGCTCGTTTTGAGGATTGGGTTACGGCGGGAAGGTCTCGCCGCCGATGCCTTGCCGAGCATCCGTGATCGAAGAGAGCCGGATCCCTGCGGCCGGCTTGAACGATTCGGTGGTTGCAAACGTTGCTCTTGCCATCATGCAAGTCTCCGAGGCGTCAGCGTAGGCCATGTGAATCCGTTCCGCTTTTTCGTCCGTGCCTTTGTCGGCTCAAGCAGCGAGAGCAGCCGATTGAAGCTGAAGTCAAGACATTCCTCGCGTCGCTTCGCGCCAGTTGATAGGGTTCCATGTGACTGGGCTCGGTGGCCATCCGAGCCGGGAGCCTAGAAAAGATTTTGGCGAACTCTCCTCACTAGGCAAAAACACTTCAACACGGGAATGATCATGAAGGTTGATCCAGTTCGGTTTGACGACAGAGCGCAGCACATGGCTGACGGCCTGGTTCAAGCAGAATCCCGGCATATCGCGCAGCGCCGGGCCGAAGAACAGTGTGATTGCAAGGAAGGAATGTTTCCTGGAAAAGTGCACGGCAACAGACGCGCCTTCCTGACCGCTGCGGGCTCTGCCGTGGGCCTATTGGCGTCCTCTGCGCTTTCGCGGGCTGCCGATCAGAAAGCGCCGCCAGGAGCAATCCAGTTTGCTGCTCCTGAAGATCCGACAAAAGAGCCGGGCCGAGCCGTAGCCGCGGACGGCGGTTACGGCTCGCGCTCCCAGTTTGAAACCGAGGTGCGCTGGCGCTACCCGACCCCAAATGACATTACCTCGTGGAGCATGACGCCGCTCGACAAAATGTTGGGCAATCTCACCCCGTCTGGATTGCACTTCGAACGGCATCATGCCGGCATTCCGACGATCGATCCCGCGAAGCACATGCTTTTCGTTCATGGATTGGTGAACAGCGCGAAGAAGTTTTCGCTGGCGGACCTCAAACGATTTCCATCCGTCACCCGGAAGCATTTCATCGAATGTTCAGGCAACGGTCTGACCGAATGGAATAAGCCAACCTTAAAGACGGTGCAGGGAACGCATGGCCTCCTCAGCACCTCGGAATGGACGGGCGTTCAATTCTCGACGATTGCCCGTGAACTGGGTCTCAAGGACACTGGGGCATGGGTGTTGGCCGAAGGCGCCGATGCTGCCGTCATGACGCGCAGCATTCCGCTGGAGAAAATGTTGAAGGACGCACTAATCGTCTATGGACAGAATGGAGAAGCGCTACGTCCTGAACAGGGTTATCCGATACGGCTCCTTCTGCCCGGTTACGAAGGGAACACTCACATAAAGTGGCTCCGCCGTATGGAGGTCAGCGACAAGCCGTTCATGACGCGTGAGGAGACCTCAAAATATACTGACCTGCTCGGCAACGGTAAGGCGCGTATCTTCAGCCTCGACATGGATGCGAAATCCGTGATCACCTTCCCGTCCGGCGATATGAAGCTGCCAGGTCCAGGCTTCTATAATATCCATGGCTTTGCCTGGACGGGGCGCGGCCGCGTTCAGCAAATCGACGTATCTGTCGACGGCGGTACCACATGGCATCCTGCTCGCATCGAGTCTGTGCCGGAGCCGATGTGTACGGTGCGATTTAGTTTTCCATGGATATGGGATGGCAAAGCCTGTGTCTTGCAAAGCCGGTGCACTGATGAAACGGGCTATGTACAACCGACCCGTCAACAATTGATCGATATCCGCGGATCGAACGGTCCGTTCGGATCGGTTTATCATTTCAATGCGATTCAAAGCTGGGCGATCGATGAAGCGGGAGGCGTTTCCAATGTTCATGCGTGAGAAGGTTGTCGCCGGGTTTCTCGTTTCGGGATTGATATCGTCTCTGGCCTTTGCACAATCGCCAACCAAGTTCGGGTTTGGGACCGAAACCGGATCCGCGGAGCTCACCAGGTTTTTTTCCATCCCACCAGATGGGCGCGGTTTGCCTCCGGGTAACGGCACCGCCGCTTTGGGTGCGAAGGTCTTCGCCGATAGTTGCGCCGCTTGCCATGGCGATAAGCTTCAAGGCAATCCGCAAGTGGGTATCGGCGGTGATCGCCTTCTAGGTGGCAGGGGTACACTCGCCACAAAGGCGCCCATAAAAACCGTCGAAAGTTATTGGCCGTACGCTACAACCCTGTTCGACTACGTCAAACGCGCGATGCCCTTCAATGCGCCCGGGTCATTGAAAGACGATGAGGTGTACAGCGTGGTCGCCTACATCTTATCCGAAGCAAAAATTATCAAGCCGGACGATACGGTAAATGCGGAGACGTTGCCGAAGATCGTGATGCCGAATCGTGACGGATTCATTCCGGATGAGCGGCCCGAGCTATCGCTTTACCGTTGATCTCACGGCCTAGCGGGTGTCAGGCGAGGGGCCACTCCCGCGCAACATCGGCGATATAGCCGGCGGCGAGCCCGGATCGCGAAGGGCGTAGGCGAGAATCTCGACGCGTTTTGATGTGCCGAGCAGTTCGACGGGGTGGAGGGCGTCGTCGAGCGGCCGCAGGTCGAGGTAGCGGCGTCAGATTGGCTCTGGTATGGACATCACGGGCCTCACAGGCTTCGGGCTGCTGTTTGCGGTCCGGCCAAATACCTCTGGTCCCGTAGCTCAGCTGGATAGAGCGACGGTTTCCTAAACCGTAGGTCGCATGTTCGAGTTCATGCCGGGATCGCCAATTAAATCAAGCCTTTCTCCCATTTGGGCCGGGCCAGCCGGGCTCCAAGACCGGCCAAAAGCAACCTGATTTGGGTTCCCGAATTAACCTGCAGTGCGAGCATCAAGCCTAATAAGCGTCTCTCGTTGCGAATCGATTCGAATTGTCGATAGCTTGATCTCACCGGCGATTATCGAGCCGATGCCAAGACCAAAGCCACCTTCGCCGGGATCGAGTGCTGATCATGAAGGTGAAGTCATGAGCTACAAAAAACGGGATTTATCATCGGGCAGTGAAGCGCGAAAAGCTTTTCGCCTGGTCGACGCCCAGCGCCCTCTTTCCGACTATGAGAAAGAGCAGAGGGCGTTGCGCACAAACCTCGAACGGCTGAAGGCCGAACGGTTGGCAAGAGAGGCCGCTAAATCGAAGGACCACTGAAACCTTCGGCGGCTCTTTGCTAACCGAAACCTGATGTCGATAAGCTGTCGCTGCCCCTATAGTGCCTGTAATGCCGGTATCGCCCATTTCACTTACCGACGACGCGCAAAAATTCGCTATCAAGGTCGGGGACTCCGGCTCCGTTTCCGCGCTTCTGATCAGTCCACCGCAGGCTCGCGCGTGTTTCGTGCTTGCCCACGGCGCCGGCGCCGGCATGGCTCATCCCTTCATGGTAATGGTTGCTGCCGGTCTTGCGAGGCGCGGAATAGCAACGCTGCGTTATCAGTTTCCCTACATGGAAAAACGCGGCAAGCGACCCGATCCGCCCGCGATTGCCCACGCCACCGTGAGGGCGGCGGTGGCCGAAGCGGCGCGATGCTGTCCCGGTTTACCGCTGATCGCCGGCGGCAAGTCCTTCGGCGGACGCATGACATCGCAGGCTCACGCAAAGTCGCCGCTGCCGGGCCTCAGCGGTCTGGCGTTCCTCGGGTTTCCATTGCATCCGCCCGGCAAGCGTTCCACGGATCGCGCCAATCATCTCGCCGACGTTCGACTTCCCATGCTGTTCCTGCAGGGCACGCGCGATGAACTGGCGCAAGCCGACCTGCTTAATTCTGTGACGAGCGGGCTGGGGTCTCTCGCAACCTTGCATTTGGCCGAGGAGGCGGATCATTCTTTTCACGTGCTGGTGCGCTCGGGACGGAACGATCGCGAGGTCATGGACGAAATCCTCGATGCACTTGCATCCTGGATCGGCGGGATTAAGGCTGGAACAGCTTGAGCCGCTCGCTGCCGGCCGCGGGAGCGATTGGGAGTGAACTGGCTGTGTGTTACGAAGCCATCAAGAACAGCGTCAAAGCCTGCATGTTCGATCAGTACGGCACGATCGTTGACATGCAGGGCGGCCTGACCGCGATCGCGGCCCCGTTTCTGAAGACGAAGGGCTGGAACGGCGACCCCAATTCTTTTGTGACTTGGTGGCGGCGCACGCATTTCGAGAACTCGATGATCGACGCCCTCCTGCTTCGTGAGCACACGCCCTATCGCGAGATCGGACACCGTGCCGTGGCCCATGTCATGGACAGGGCAGGCATCGAATTCACCGGGGAAGATGTGCGCTATCTCGTTGGCGAGATCGAAAAGCTTAAGCCGTTTCCCGAAGTGCCGCCCGCACTGGAGAAGTTACGCTCCAGGTACCTAATGGTCGTCCTTTCGAACGGCGATCCCGACATGCTGGAGACGGCAAAGCAATATCACGGGATCGCCTTCGATCGCATCATCTCGGTGGCCGTGGCGAATTCGTTCAAGCCGCACTTGGCGACTTACACCAAAGCCGCCGAACTTCTCGGCTTGAAACCCGAGCAGATCCTGTTTGTCGCCAATCACGCCTTCGATTGCATCGGCGCGAAATCCGCCGGCATGAAGACGGCGTTTATTGACCGCCGCAGCCGGCCATTCGGCGAAACCCCGCATCAGCCGGACATTCTGGTTCCAAGCATGACGCATCTGGCAGATGTGATGGTTTGAAGCGAACCAGAATTCCGCGTAAGTGCATGCGAGACTTACATCTCGCCCCACTGCGCTACTGCTGCTTACCCGCCGCCACCGTGTCGGCCATTTTCGCGCCGCGATCACCCAGCGGCTTTGGCGGGCCGGCGGTGGTATCGTGTGCGGTCTGATGTTCCATCTCTGCATCCAGTTCGGCGCCGATCAATATGACGATGACGGAAATCCAGATCCAGATCATGAACCCGATCACCGCTCCCAGCGATCCATAGGTCTTGTTGAAGTTGCCGAAGTTCGCCGCGTACCACGAGAAGAGCAGGGATGCCACCAGCCAGCCGATCGCCGCGAAAGCGCTTCCCCAGGTGATCCATCGCCATTGCGGTGTTCTGCGGCTCGGCCCGTAGCGATAGATGAGCGCGAGGACAAAGGTCACCACAGCGAACAGGACAGGCCATCGGCCGATCCGCACCAACATGTCGGTTACGTTCGATAGCCCAACATATTTCAAAGCGACCGGCAGAACCACAACGGCTGCAATTGCCACCAGGATGAACAGGATGCCCGCTGCTGTGAAGGCCAGCGAGACGGCGTTCAGCTTAATCAGCCCGCGTTTCTCGTTCTCGGAATAGACGATGTTCAAAGTATCGAACAACGATTTCATCGCCGCATTGGCGCTCCATACCGATACGGCGAGGCTGATGAGGAAGGTCAGGCCGAGCGTTCGGCCGCCCTGCGAAGCGACGCGAGAGAGTTGATCGCGGACGACCTCCAGCGCGCCTCCGGGCAGGAACCCGGAGATCTGGTCCAGATGAGCCGAGATGGTCGAGGGGTCGGCGAACAATCCGTAGACCGCGACCAAGGCCGCGATCGCCGGAAAGATCGCCAGCAAAGTGTAGTACGTGACGCCGGCCGCCAGCGCCATCACGCGGTGTTCGCCGATATTTCGATAGACCCGCAACAGAATGTCTTTCCAGCCGCGCGGGGGAATCTCGGACGGCGTGCTGGCTTGGTGTCCGCGCGCCTCGTCCGGAGCGTGTCCGCGCCCGTGATCCGGCGTTGAGCCTGTGCGAGGTGAACCGTATCTTGTTGGCGGCGGCCCTGATGTGCTCGCAGGTGCTCGCTGGCGAAACCCGGCTGCGAGCAAAGCGATGGTGACGGCCCAGAGGGGTGGGCGCGTGGCGGATCGGGAGAAGGTCACTTCGTTACCACCGTCCATCTTCGGTCGGGTTCGCGCTTCCGGCGCCTGACCAGCGGCCGTCCTCGTCTCCCGTGGTGGTTTCGACGATCACGACTTCCGATATTTCGGCAGGGACAAGTTCCGCTTCCGTCCACTGCCTGTTTTCATCCGAACCAACGTCTCGGCCGGACTGATCGGAGGCAACCTTGAAGAATCGATACAGTGCGAACCCGGCGAGCACGGTTCCCACGAAAAGCGCCATAGGCTCGTTCCGTACGAACGCGCTGATGCGTTCGCCCATGCCGCGCTGGCGCGGCGTTCGGTTGCGTTGCTCTGGCCTGGATGCGGCGTGCGTATAACCAGTCGACATCGGGCTGCGAGGGTAATGCTCGTCCGCGCTCATGCGGTGAGACCCGGCCGCTTGGCCCATTTGCTCGCCCCGGTTTTGCTGCTCTGTCATTCTTTCGGCACGGTCTGTCACTTCTGACTGCATGTGTTTTTTCCTCACTGGATTGCCGCTGCACACCGGAAGCGGTGCAGGCCCTGATTGGAGCATCGGGCGTGTGCGTCTGCCGGAGCAACGTGAGCGGTCAGGCGAGGTTCCTGCCATGCATGGAAAAACGACGGAGATGCGAAACGATCGAGCTTGCGGGAGCAACGCCCCGAACTGCTACGGCTGGAGCTTGTACCAACGCGTAGGTTTCTGGGAACCCAGCCACGATGAGGGGCTCATCGTGAAAGTCTTTCAGAGGAGTCCGCATGCCGGAGCGCATGCAGGAGCAAAAAAGCGCCGGGTCGATTACGCGTTGCCGCGGTCCTCGCGAAATAAATCCAGCTTCTGTTGTACGGGACGGTCGGAGAAGCTGAACAGTACGGAATCCGCCTCGGCCTCGTGGGTTACCCACTGCCAGCTTGGCACCACGAACAGGTCGCGCGGGCCCCACTCGAAGGTTTGCTCGCCGACCCGTGTTCTGCCCTTGCCTTCGATCGCGGCGAATACGGTGGCGTCGGTTGAACGATAGCGCGCCGTCTTGAAGCCCTTCGGCAACAACTGAATGAAGGTGCCAATGGTGGGCATGGCAAAATCGCCGTTCTCGGGGTTTGAGAATTTCAGCTTTAGCCCGTGGCAGGCGTCCCATTCCTGGCGCGCCTTTGCGTTCTCCAGCGCCTCTCGCGTGTAGTGATACGGATAATTGAAGATCGGCGAAGTCTTCGATTTCCGCCTCTCATCGATTGGCAACAGATTATGGCCGTAGCGCGCGAAACTATCGCCCGCCGGCTTGGTGATCTTCTGCTGATCCTCATTGGATCCTTCCGCAAAGGAGGCATCGAAGAACTGCACCATCGGGATATCGAGACCGTCCAGCCAGAACATCGGCTCGGATGTTTCATTGGAGTGGTCGTGCCAGGTCATCGAGGGCGTAATCACAAAGTCGCCCGGCTCCATCGTGGTGCGCTCGCCGTCGACAGCGGTATAGGCGCCCTTGCCTTCAAGAATGAAACGCAGCGCCGACTGGCTGTGCCTATGCGCCGGCGCGACGTCACCGGGGACCACCATCTGCACGCCGGCGAACAAGGATGTGGTGATTTTCGACTGTCCTCGCAGCCCGGGATTTTCCAGCACAAGCACCCGACGCTCGGCCTCCTTGGCGGTGATCAGCTTGCCCGCTTCGGTCATGTAGTCCCTGATGGCGTCGAACTTCCACAGGTGGGGGCGGCAGGCGCTTTTAGGCTCCGGCGTGATCAGATCGCCCATGACGTTCCAGAGAGCCGAGAGATTTTCGCCGTCTATCTTTTTGTAGAACGCTTCGCGCTCCGGCGTCTTTACCACAGCTTCCATGGCAGCCTCCCGTACGTTTTGCTCGTCGATTGACAGCATACTTACAAACTAGGTAGCGTCAATGCGAGAGCCGGAACAAACGAGCACGACGGGAGGTTCCGATGAAACTGCATGGGTATTTCCGTAGCAGCGCGTCTTACCGGGTCAGGATTGCGCTCAATCTGAAGGGCTTGAGCGCGGACCACTTACCGCACCACCTTCGCAGGGGCGAACAATGCGCGCCTGCTTATCTTGTTATCAATCCCCAAGGTCTGGTCCCGACGCTGGAAAACGATGCGGGCGCGATCCTCACCCAATCGCTCGCCATCATCGAGTGGCTTGACGAGACTCATCCCGAGCCGCCGTTGCTACCAAAAGATCCGTTGCGTCGCGCCAAGGTGCGCGCCTTCGCGCTTGCGCTCGCCTGCGATACGCATCCGGTGCAAAACCTCAAGGTGCTGGCGCGGCTGCGCGAGCTCGGCCTGCCGGAAGAGCAGGTAACGGGATGGGCCGCCTGGGCCAACCGAGAAGGCCTGTTGGCCTGCGAGAAGCTGATCTCGGGCGAAACCGGCCCGTTCTGTTTTGGAGCCGTGCCGACCATTGCCGATTTGTGCCTGGTGCCGCAGCTCGCCAATGCGCGGCGGTTCGGCGTCGATGTCTCTGAGTTCCCGCGATTGACGAGGGCGGAATCCACGGCAAAACAGATGAAGGCCTTTGCGGATGCCGCCCCGGACAGGCAGCCCGATGCCGAATAAGCAAGCCGCGCTCACCATGGATGCCGTTTATGACAAGCCCGGCTATCTGTTCAGGCGGATGCAGCAGATCGCTGTGGCGATCTTCATCGAGGAATGCAGGGCCTATGATCTGACGCCGGTGCAATATGCAGCGCTGGTTGCGATCCGAACCCATCCCGGGATCGATGCCACCAGGCTTTCGGCTGTGATTGCCTTTGATCGCTCGACGCTCGGTAGCGTGATTGAGCGGCTGCAAGCAAAGCACTATGTCGAGCGCAAGCCAGGGTCGCAGGACAAGCGCGTAAAGCTTCTTTATATCACGAAATCGGGCGCAGCCCTGCTGCGCGACATCATGCCGGCGGTGGATCGCGCCCAGGCGCGTATGTTGCAGCCGCTCAAGCCCGTCGATCGCAAAACCCTGACCGTGCTGATGAGGCGGCTGGTCGATCTCAACAATGAAGCTTCGCGGGTTCCGCTGCGCGCCGAAGACGCGCTCGAGCATCTCGGGAGGGCTTGATGGGCTCGGTTGCCAGCGAGAGGCCAGTTCTGATCGCAGGAGGCGGCATCGGAGGGCTAGCCACGGCACTGGGGCTTGCTCAAAAAGGCATCCGCTCGATCCTGCTGGAAAAGGCCTCCGCCCTGGGCGAGATCGGCGCCGGCATCCAGCTTGCCCCCAACGCGTTTCACGCTTTCGACTATCTCGGCGTTGGCGAAGCCGCGCGGGCCATGGCTGTTTACATCGACCAACTCCGGTTGATGGATGCGCTCAGCGCGGAAGAAATTACTCACGTCGATCTCGGAAAAGCTTTCCGCGCGCGGTTCGGCAATCCGTATGCGGTGGTGCATCGCGGTGATCTGCATGGCGTATTCCTGAAGGCCTGCCGCGATCATCGACTGATCGAGTTGCGCGTCAGCAGCGAGGTCACCGGATACGATCAGGATGGCTCTTCGGTCACGGCGCGCCTCGCATCCGGCGATCACGTTACAGGGTCGCTTCTGGTTGGCGCCGACGGGCTGTGGTCGAACGTCCGCAAGCAGGTGACGGCGGATGGACCGCCTCGCGTCTCCGGTCACACGACATATCGCTCGGTTATCCCGACCGAGCAAATGCCGGAAGACTTGCGCTGGAACGCGGCTACACTGTGGGCCGGCCCGAAGTGCCACATCGTGCACTATCCGCTCTCTGGCTGGAAAGTGTTCAACCTCGTTGTCACCTATCACAATGACGCGCCGGAGCCCGTCGCGGGCAAGCCGGTGCCGGAGGACGAAGTCATGCAGGGCTTCGCCCACGTGCATGAGCGCGCCCGCGAAATCATCCGCCACGGCAGGAGTTGGCGGCTTTGGGTGCTCTGCGATCGCGATCCGGTCGAGCGTTGGGTGGATGGCCGCGTTGTGCTGCTCGGGGACGCCGCACATCCGATGCTGCAGTATTTCGCGCAAGGCGCCTGCCAGGCGATGGAAGACGCTGTGTGCCTGTCGCACATGCTCTCGCAATATCCCGACGATCGCGCCAGCGCGCTCGAACGGTATTGTGCCCAGCGTTTTCCACGCACAGCGCGAGTGCAGTTGATGTCCCGAGCCATCGGGGAGCACATCTACCACCCCTCAGGGGAACACGCCCGCATCCGCAACGCCATCATGAGCTCAAAAACGTCGGAAAATTACTACGACGACCTTGCCTGGCTTTATGGCGGGACGGGATTGGCGGCCTAAGTACACCTTCGCCAGCGGGGCGGCGGGTCGCGGCAGCGCCACGCTATATCAGCATCAGCGCCTGACGATCGATCTTGCCGGTGCCGGTTTTCGGCAACTCCTCGGCGTAGCGCACCTCGCGCGGATATTTGTAAGGCAAAAGCTTCGCCTTGATGTAATCCTGAAGCTTCTTCGTCGTGTCGTTCGCATCGAAGCCGGTTTTGTTCATGACCACGACTGCCTTCAGCGTCATGCGCCGATCGGCTAGCTCTGCGGCATAGACTGCGCATTCGCGCACGTCGGGATGCTCCGCCAGGCAAAGCTCGACTTCAAGCGGATAAACCCATTGCCCGGAGATCTTGATCAGATCATCGGCGCGGCCGCGGAAAAAGTGAAAGCCGTCGCAGTCGCGCACGAAGCGGTCCCCGGTATAGATCCATCCACCCTCCCGGATCGTCTCGGCTGATTTGTCAGGCCGGTTCCAGTAAAGCGGCGTCGCGGAATCTTCCGCGAACCCAGAGGATGCCTTCCTGGTCGTCGCCGACCTCGCGGCCATCCTTGTCCCGCAGCGCGACCTCATATCCGGGGACACGCAAACCCGCCGCGCCGACCTTCTTCCGGTCAGGCCGATTGCAGAGATAAATGTGCAGCACCTCGGTCGAGCCCAGTCCCTCAACGATTTCCAGCCCGGTCAGCGCCTTCCACTCCTGGAAGACCTCGGTCGAAAGCACTTCGGCGGCTGATACGGCCATCCGCAGCGATGAGAAGTCGGCGGGCGCGGCGCCATCGACCTTGGTCAGTGATGTATAGAGCGTCGGCAAACCGAAGAAGATCGTGGGACGGAAACGATCGACGGCCGCGAAGATCGCCGCCGGCTTCGGCTGGCCCGGGAGCAGCAGGGTCGCTGCGCCGGCCGAGAACGGGAAAGTGATGGAGTTGCCGAAGCCATAGGCAAAAAAGATCTTCGGTACCGAAAAGCAGATGTCATTGAGCTCAAGCCGCAGCACGTTGCGCGCGAACGCGGCATCGCTGTAGGCCATGTCATGCTGCAGATGGACGATGCCTTTGGGCCGCCCTGTCGACCCCGATGAATACATCCAGAACGCCATCTCGTTGCGATCGGTGTCGGCCTCGGCAAGCGCGGTCGGGAAATCCCGTAACCAACCTTCGGCCGATATCGCTCGGGTCACTGCGTGACTGCCGGCTTCCCCATTGACCACAATCAACGTGCGCAGGGCGGTACCCGCGCAGGCCTGCGCATCGAAACGGGAGGTGAATTCGGCGTCGGCCACGGCTACGCCAGCCCCGCTGTCGGCGAGATAGAATTGCAGGAGCTCCGGCGGGGTCAGTGTATTGATCAGCAGCGGCACGAAGCCGGCGCGCACCGCCCCGAAAAATGCCGCGGGATAGGCGGGCGTATCGTCCAGGAACAACAGGACCCGGTCGCCGCGCTCTAACCCTAGCGATAGCAAGCCGTGACCCCATCGGGAGGCATCGGCGCAGAGCTGGTTGTAGCTGCGCGTTCCCGCCGGGCCGATCAGCGCAGGGCGGTCCCCGCGGCCTTTGGCCAGATTATCGAACAGAACCCGGCTGGCGTTATAAATTTGCGGGACCGCAAAGCCGATCTCGCGAGCGCCCGGGCTATCTGGCGGCACCGGGTCGGCGATGACGGTCATGAGCTGCCTCCGCCATGGCTCCGGGAGGCTTCGTAGCGCGCCATGAAAGCCGGCGACATCGCGCGCAGGCGCTCATTGTCGATCCGGCCCGAACGGGTGATGTAGCTGTAGGCGAAGTCCATCAGATCGAGCTTCATGTGCTCCGGAAATTTCTCGTACCAATCGGCGCTGGTGCGCGCCGCCATAACGAGCTTTTTTACGATCGGCTTGCGCTCGGCCTGATACCGGGCGAGGGCTGCCGGGATATCGCTTTCCGCCTCCAGCGCCTTGGTCAATGCGATAGCATCCTCGAAGGCCAACCGCGTGCCTGAGCCGATGGAGAAGTGCGCCGAGTGAAGCGCGTCGCCGATCAGCACCATATTCCCGAACGACCAGCGCTCGTTCCAAATCCAAGGGAAGTTGCGCCACACGGATTTGTTCGACAGCAAAGGGTGGCCCTCCAGCGTCGTCGCGAACACCTGCTCGCATATAGCCTTCGACTGCGCGTCGCTTTTATCGGCGAAGCCGTATCGATTCCACGTTGCGGCATCGCATTCGATCAGGAAAGTGCTCATGCGGGGAGAATAGCGATAGTGGTGCGCATTGAACGTGCCCAGGTCGGTCTCGACAAAGGTCTGCGATAGCGTTTCGAACGGCTTGCTGGTGCCATACCAGGCAAACTTGTTGGTCGAATGTGAGACCGACGCGCCGAATTCAACTTCGAAGCTGCGGCGAATTAGCGAGTTCAGCCCGTCCGCCGCGACGATCAGGTCGTAGCCTGCAAGCGGGTCCAGCGATTGAAGCGGCGTCTCATACCGCGGAGTTATGCCGACGCCGAGCGCGCGCTGCTGCAGGATACTCAACAGTTCGAGCCGCCCGATCGAGGAAAAGCCGACGCCATCGATGACGACGCTTGCGCCGCGCAAGTTGAGCGTAATGTTTTTCCATCTCTCCATGCGCGGAGCGATCGCGTCGACAGTGTCCGGATCATCGGCGCGCAAGAACTCGAGCGCCTGTTCCGAGAACACCACTCCAAAGCCCCAGGTTGCCCCGGCGGCGTTCTGTTCAAACAGATCGACCCGGGCGTCGGGATGCCGCCTTTTCCAAAGATAAGCGAAATAGAGCCCCCCGGGGCCTCCGCCGATCACGGCAACACGCAAGATATCTCTCCCAACCGACAGTATGCTGATTATTGGGTCTACACTAATGCCGGCCACGTGGAGGCGCCATGAAAAACTCGGCGCAAACCGGCTCGCACGCCCTCAACGTCGAACCCGTGTTCGACGGAGAGCTTCGGTCCTAACGGCCCAGGACCTCGAATGAAATAGCTTCATTGCGCGGCGAACTGGCCCAGGACGTCCTTGCATGCCGGTGAGAGCGAAGCAGCCTGTGTTGCCAGACAGCGCACGATACGACCACCGCCGGGCGCGAGCCCGCCGCACAGTGAGCGAACGTCGCCGCCGCATGCCGACCTCAACACCAGGAGTTCCTCGCGGGGCCGCATTGGCCGAAGCACAAGCGCAGCAGGTGCGGGGCTCGCCGGGGTTGGCCGCCGCCGGCTTGGGAGCCGCTGACTTGGGCGTAGTTGCCTTCGAGGTCGCTGTGTTCGGAGCTGTCGCCGCAGGCTCGGCCGGTTTGGCCGTAGTGGTCGCGGCCGGTGCGGAATTGGGCTTTGCGTCGGCTTTAGGCTCAGCGGGCGCTTCCACCGCACGAACCGCAGTTTGGCAGCCCGGCGCAAGACTCGACATGTTTTTTTGCAGGCATTGCAGCGACGCCTCGCCGCCCGGCGGGATGCTCGAGCAATGCGCGATGTAGTCGGAGCGGCACTTCGACTTGATGGCGTCGCGCTGCGCCTGTGTAGGGGCCTGCGAAAAAGCTGGGGCAACTGCTACCAAGCTCAGCATTGCGAGCAGCGCGGACAGCGTCGTCGCACGTCTCCACCAGTTGATCATGTCGATATACCCCTGTTGTTGTCGACGAAAGCCGCCGCTTCAACCGAAATGATTTCTGCAATAGTTCCGTTTCAAATACCGCGCGCGGCATCCTTTTCCGCTTTGGTTGCCACCGCAAGGAAAACTTGCGGCGTGGCGCAGCCCGCCGCGCTTCACACCTTGATCATGCGCTTGCCGCGGTTCTCGCCGGCGAGCAATCCGATCAAGGCTTTCGGTGTGTTCTCAAGGCCGTCGATAACGTCTTCCTGCACCTTCAATTTGCCCGCGGCGACCCAGGACTGCAGGTCCGACAATGCCGTTTCGCGCCGATCCATGAAGTCCATTACGATGAAACCCTGCATGGTGAGGCGTTTCACCACGATGAGCCCGGGAACGCCGCGCGGACCGGTCGCGGATGGTGCGCCGTCATATTGCGAGATCGCGCCGCAGCAAGCGATACGCCCGCCATTGTTCATCTGCGGCAGGCACGCTTCGAGGACATCGCCGCCGACATTATCGAAATAAACGTCGATGCCATCAGGCGCCGCCGCCCTCAATGCCTTGAACACCGCACCGTCCTTGTAGTCGACCGCTGCATCGAAGCCGAGTTCGGAGGTGAGCCACTGGCACTTATCCTTACCGCCGGCGATGCCGACCACACGGCAGCCCTTGATCTTGGCGATCTGGCCGACGATCGAGCCGACCGAACCGGCTGCGGCGGAGACCACGACGGTCTCGCCGGCTTTGGGCTTGCCGACTTCCAGCAGCCCGAAATACGCGGTGAGCCCCGCGATGCCGTACACGCTGAGAAGGTGCGTCATCGGCTCCAGCTTCGGCATTTTGCTCAAGTGCCTTGCGGGGGCGACGGCGTAATCCTGCCATCCGGTGTCGCCGAACACGATATCGCCCGGCGCAAGACCGGACGCTTTCGACGAGACGACCTCGGCAATACCCCCACCGGCCATCACCGTGTTCGGTTCCACCGCTGCGCGGTATGTCGCGCCGTGCATCCATGCGCGGTTCGCCGCGTCCAAGGAAATGTAACGCACCCGTAACAACGCCTCGCCCTCCTTTGGGTCCGGTATGGGCGCGCTGGACATCCTGAAATGCTCCGGGCCAAGTTTGCCGGTCGGCTTCTCCACCAGCAAGACCTGCCGATTTAGGGTTTGCCGATTATCGGTCTGACGGTCTGTGGCCTCGCGATCTGCACTCGCGTTCATCGCGTTCTCCTCCGGTTATCGTTGCAATTTTCTGATGCAGCCGAGCGCGCGGGAAATGTGCAGCCGCATCGATTGTGCGTTGCGCACGACGCTAGTCGGTGCCCGTGCATTCCACAATGGAAACATTCCGCGAAAGCCGGCCCCTGCGGGGATGCGTGTTGCGTCGCCCCCAAAATCTGCCACACTCGGATCAGATCGGACCTCGGGGGGCAACAATGTCGAACAGGTTTACGCAGTTCATTCTGATCGCCATGGCGCTCGGGATCGTGATGGGGACGCTGATCTTCAACTTCCTCCCCGACAGCCGAGCCGAGCTAGCCGCGGACATCAACCTGATCGCGATGTTGTTCTTGCGACTTATCAAGATGATCATCGCGCCGCTCGTGTTCGCGACGCTGGTCGGCGGCATTGCCCATATGGGTAGCGGCGCCAAGCTCGGTCGGATCTTCGCCAAGACGATGGGCTGGTTTGTCAGCGCCTCGTTCGTGTCGCTGCTGCTAGGCCTCGTAATGGTCAATCTGTTGCAACCCGGTGCGAACTTCCCCGGCACGCTGCCCGACAAGGCGCAGTCGACGGGCCTTCCAGTTTCGGCCTTTTCGATCGAGAAGTTTCTAACTCACCTGATCCCGACCTCAATCGCCGACGCCATGGCACAGAATGAGATCCTGCAGATCGTGGTGTTTGCAGTGTTCTTTGCGGTGGCGCTCGGCGCCATGCCCGAGCGGTCCAAGCCGATCATGTCGCTGATCGACGACCTCGCCCATATCATGCTCAAGGTCACCGGCTACGTGATGCTGTTCGCACCGGTTGCGGTATGGGCCGCGATCACAGCGACGGTTGCAAAGAACGGCCTTTTGGTGCTGTGGAAGCTCATCGTCTTCATGGGCGGGTTCTATCTCTCGCTGATGCTCCTGTGGGGCATCCTGGTCGTGGTCGGCTTCATCACGATCGGGCCGAGATACAGCCATTTGCTGCGGCTGATCCGGGAGCCGTTGATGATAGCGTTCTCGACGGCATCGTCTGAGGCCGCCTATCCCAAGACTCTGGAAGGTTTGAACCGCTTCGGCGCGTCGTCGCGGATCTCGGCGTTCGTGCTGCCGCTCGGCTATTCATTCAACCTCGACGGCACGATGATGTACTGCACGTTTGCAAGCATCTTTATCGCGCAGACCTATCACATCGATATGCCGCTCGGGACCCAGCTTGCGATGCTCGCCACCTTGATGATCACCTCGAAGGGCGTCGCCGGCGTGCCACGCGCGTCTCTCGTTGTCATCGCTTCGACCCTGAGCCAGTTCGGCATCCCCGAGGCGGGTCTCTTGATGATCATGGGCATCGATACATTCCTCGACATGGGTCGCAGCGCGACCAACGTGATCGGCAACTCGCTTGCCACGGCCGTGGTAGCGAAATGGGAAGGCGAGCTAAAGCCGGAACACGAGCTCGGACCTGAAGATGCAGTGCCAGCCAATTCGGTTCCCGGCGCCGTGCTGGCCGGCCATTGACGGGAGCGATGCATGCATCATCGTTCATGGCTGTTATCGGCAGGCGGCCTGTTTCTCGGGTTCGTGCTGCTGGCCTCCGGCGCGGCAGCGCAGAGCGTCGGCGAGGGCCTTAGTCCCACGCTGACCGCCATCAAGAACACCCATGTCGTGCGGCTCGGCTACCGCGAAAGCTCGCCGCCATTTTCGTTTCTCGACCAGGCCAACCGCCCGATCGGTTACAGCCTTGAGCTCTGCGAGGCCATCGTCGACGAAATTGGCGTCGAGGTGGACGATCCCAATCTCAAAATCGGATATGTGAAGGTCACTTCCGACGACCGCATCGCGGCGGTCGTGCAAAACAAGATCGATCTCGAGTGCGGATCGACCACGGCAAACGCCGAGCGCGCCAGGCAGGTGGCGTTCTCGCCACTGATGTTCGTGGCCGGCACCAAGCTGATGGTGCCGAAGACCTCGGCCGTTTCGGCGGCAACCGACCTCAAAGGCAAAACCGTTGTCGTAACCAAGGGCACCACGAACGAGCAGGCGATACATAATGTCGACAAGAAATACTCACTTGGCCTGAACATCATCACCGGCAGCGACCACGAGCAGTCATACCAGGTGCTGGTGGAGGGTAAGGCCGACGCGTTCGCGACCGACGACATTCTGCTGTATGGCCTGATCGCGCGGCACAAGTCGCAGGACAAGTTCCGCGTTGCGGGCGAATATCTCTCCTACGATCCCTACGGGATCATGTTTCGCAAAGGCGAACCGCAATTAGCGGCGGTCGTGGAGCGCGCCTTCCGCAAGCTCGGTTCAAATCATGATCTGATCCCGCTGTACAACAAATGGTTCGTGTCGCGCCTGCCCACGGGCGAACGGCTCAATGTGGCGATCTCGCCGCAGCTTGAAGAAGCTTTCCACGTGCTCGACGATTCACCCGGGGCGAACAACTAGCCGATCGGTCGGGAAGGCCGGCGAAACAGTGTGCCGGCCGGCCGCGCAGTTTGCGAACTGACGGCGTGGTTTATCGGGAGTTACCCGAAGTCGGCCTTCTCAATACATTTTACGCTTGTTTTGCTCCGTATTGTGCAAAACCGGGCGGAATGCGTCGTGCTTTTGACCATTTGATCGAACTGATCGCGGGCCCGTTGAGGGAGTTTACCCGCCTTTACGCAATTGCACCTAGCGTTTACCGCCTGATCCAGACAATGCGGTATCCAACAAATGCTTAAGGTCTACAATTGCATCGCCACGGCCCACGACCTGTGGCTTGTGGGCCTTGCCGCTATCGTGTGTGTCCTGGCATCTTACGCTGCAATCAACTTGTTGCGTCACGCGCGCGGCTCCCTTGCTCACATGCGTGGCATATGGCTCGCAGTGTCCGCGATATCCACTGGTTTTGGCATCTGGGCAACGCACTTCATCGCCATGCTCGCGTTCTCGCCGGGAATTCCAAGCGGCTACAACATCAAACTGACATTCCTTTCTCTGGTCGCGGCGGTCGCGTTGACGGCCTGTGGGTTGGCAGTAGCGATGCGTCCAAACGGACGTCTGGCGCCCTGGGTGGGCGGCGCGATTGTCGGGGGCGGCATCGCGGCCATGCACTACATCGGCATGGCCGCTTTTGAGATCGCCGGAATTATCGTCTGGGACTCCGCTCTGGTTATCGTTTCGATCGTGATTGGAGCGGTCATCGGGGCGGCTGCGCTGCCTGCCGGTCTCCACGGCCGATCCGAAAAGTGGAAAATTATTGGCGCGTTGCTTCTGACGCTGGCGATCTGCAGTCATCACTTCACGGCGATGGGCGCGGTAGCCATCATCCCTTATCCCACGATCGAGGTTTCGCGGTCAGCTTTGCCCGCTGAATGGCTTGCCGGAGCCTTGGGAGTCGCCAGTTTCGTCATTGTCGTGCTCGCGCTAACCGGCATCGCGCTCGATCTGCGTGAGCGGCGCCGGATGGACATTGAAGCCGATCGGATGCGCGGTCTCGCCAACGGAGCCGTCGAGGGTTTGCTGGTTTGTGACGGAGACGTTGTCGTTACGGTCAATGACAGCTTCGTTCGTCTTGCTGGCTCTCCCTCCGAAAGCCTCGTTGGCGCGCGGCTGACAACCTGCTTCCCCGATGCCATCGCACTGGCTGAAATCATCGCCAGTCCAAACATGCCGGTCGAGACGAATTTGCATCACGCCGATGGCTCCACCTTTCCCGTCGAGCTGATCTTGAGATCGCTTGATTTTGCGGGACGGCCTCATCACGTCATTGCCGTCCGCGATTTGCGCGCTCGCCGTGAGGCAGAACGGCACATTCGCTATCTTGCCCACCACGATGCGCTGACGTCCCTGCCAAACCGCGGCCGCTTCAACGAACGATTGGATGAGGAAATTCACGCGGCTTCCGTGAAAAGTGAGAAGCTGGCAGTGCTTTGCCTCGACCTCGACCGGTTCAAGGAAGTCAACGATCTGTTCGGTCACGCCGCAGGCGACAGGGTACTTCAAGCCGTCGCCGCGCGCATTACGGCAGTGCTCGGCGAGCGGCATTTGATGGCCCGGCTCGGCGGCGACGAATTCGCTATCCTTCTGCCGCAACTCACGAGTCCCGTCTGCCGCAAGCGATCTCGCCCAAACGGTTCTCGACGCCCTGCGCCGCAAAGATCATTTTCCTCAAGTCGAGAGCATTTCGAGCAGCATTGGCATCGCGATCTACCCTGACGACGCAGTGAAGCGCGAGACACTTCTCGTTCACGCCGACACGGCGCTTTATCGAGCCAAAAGCGAAGGACGGGCTACTCATCGATTTTTCGAGGCAAAGATGGGTGCGGATGTTCGCGAGCGACGCCTGATCGAGCACGACTTGCGACATGCCGATAGCGCGCAACGAGTTACGACTGGTGTACCAACCGCAAATGGATATTCGGAGCGGCGTTGTTACCGGCTTTGAGGCGTTACTGCGCTGGAGGCACCCGGCGCGGGGCGAAATATCGCCCGCGGTCTTCATTCCGATCGCCGAAGAATCCGGCGCCATTCTTGCGATTGGTGATTGGGTGTTGAAAAAAGCTTGTCGGGACGCAGCGAAATGGACCCAGCCGCTGGCAATCGCCGTCAATGTTTCCGGCGTGCAGATTCACGACACCAATTTTGTGCAGGAGTTGCACAACGCCCTGTTGGTGACTGGCCTTTCGCCGAGCCGGCTTGAAATTGAAATCACCGAGACTGCGCTTGTTCGCGATTTCAATCGCGCGCTGGCGACCTTGCGACGTGTGAAAGCGTTCGGTGTTCGCATCGCTATGGACGACTTCGGCACCGGGTATTCATCGCTTTCGAATTTGCGGGCGTTCCCGTTTGACAAGATCAAGATCGATGGCTCTTTTATCAAATCCGTAGACACCAATGAACAGGCCGCGACGATTGTGCGGGCTGTGTTGGGGATAGGCCGTGGGCTCGGCTTGCCGGTTCTTGCGGAGGGTGTCGAGACCGATCGCGAACTGCGGTTCCTGCAGGAAGAGCTTTGCGACGCAATTCAGGGCTACTTGGTAGCACGGCCTGCTGAAATAGAGACGTTTCGTGAACTGACTCACCACGACAGGGTTGTATCGGACAAGCGCGACAAGGGCCCGGCGTCACTGGCACGAAGCGCGTGAGGAACGGCTATACCGAAGCAGTATTCGACGGCGCTCGTTCAAGAGCCGTTGTCGTGCGCAGTATCGATTGTCCAAATCATATCCTGCGGGAGGCCGCCCCGCGCAACGGTGGCGTATTCGACCGCCAAAAATAATCCGCCGGCCACGTAGATTCTTCGCTTTAGCGACGCCGCCAAATTGCCGCTGAGTTCGACCGCTTCGGCGACCGTTGCCGCCAGAAAAATGGTCGCATGCGGATTAGCCTTTTTAACCGAAACCGCAATTCCTTCCGGCAACGCGCCGCGGTGATGCGCCGCCGTGCAGATGATGGTGTCAAAGGACGGCGCCAGCTCGCCGATGATTTCGCCCGTCCGCTTGTCACGGGAAACCCCTGTCACAAGAATCCAGTCGCCTGAGCCGTAAATGGCCTTGAGGCTTTCGAGCGATTGCCTGACGGCATCTGGTGTATGGCCCACGTCGATCACGGTGAGCGGGTCCTGTCGGATCGCCTCAAGGCGGCCTGGCCAGCAGGTCTCGCGAAGACCGGACCGAATAGCTGGCTCGAGCGCGGCGAGGCTTTCCGCCGGACGAGCGCGCTGAAACCAGAGCATGAACAGCGCAATTGCAATGGCGGCATTGTTGAACTGGAACGCGCCCGACAAGCCCATTTCCAGCGCGCCGAAATGATGCTCTTCGAAGGTGAAATCAAACCGCTGTCCCGAGGACGAAACGGCTTCGGCGGCAATTCCGATTTCGTCGCGAATGAAGCGCGTATCGATGGCGCGATAGCGGAGATATTCGATCAGATACGGCCTGAAGTGCCGGCAATTCTCGCCATAGACGATCGTGCCCCCGCTCGCGCAGGCGTCGCTCTTGTCGGAGAGGATCAATTCCAGCGAGTTGCCGAGCAGTTCCACATGCTCGTAGTCGACCGAGGTCACGCAGCTGACTAGGGCCCCGACGAGCCGAACCGGATCGTAGCGGCCGCCTATGCCGGCCTCGATCACCGCGAACTCGCAGTGCTGCTCCTGGAAATACAGGCAAGCCAGCGCGAACACAGCTTCAAAACTTCCGAACTTTTCACCGCGCTGATGCGAGACTTGCGCTATCGCCGACTCGATCTGCGCGGTCAGACGCGTAAGGTCCTCGTCGCCGATCGGCTGGCCGTCGATCTGGATCCGTTCGTTGAAGCGATATAAATGCGGCGAGGTGAACAGCCCGGTTCGCAAGCCGCGCGCGCGGCCAATGCCGGCACAGAACGCTGCGGTGCTGCCCTTGCCATTCGAGCCCGTTACCACGACCGAAACACGCGAAAGGTTTGCGCGATCTACCCCGATCGCGTCGAGCAGTTCCGCCATGCGCGCAAGACAAACACCGTCGCCATATTTCGGCAGCTTAAACACTCATCAGTCCCGTCGAGGAAAACGTATGATGCCATATCTTCAGGATGAGATCGCTCCGGCTTGATTCCTCGAGCAGCCGTATCGACGGGTTAGCGTTTACCTCAATAACGCGCGCCGCATTGGAGTTGTCGCCGATATCGGTGAACAGATCGACCGCGGCGACACGAAGCCCCAGCGCGCCCGCGGCCTGCTTTGCCAAATCGTACGGAAGTTCGGCAGGCGGGGCTTCCAGCACCATCGTCCCGCCCGCGCTCAGATTGGTTCGCCCCGGGATTGCCCGGCGCTCGCCTTCCGCCAGCACCATATCGAGCGAAGCCTCGCCATCGCCCACGACTGGCGAGAGGCCCCGGGACTTCAGCGCCTCATTGTGTCCGACGAGCAGGTCGCGGATTGAAGAGGTGCCGTCACCGAGGACAAACGGCGGATACTTCCGGGCGCAATACAGGACTTGCTGATCGAGCAGGAAGATCCGCCATTCGACACCGGAGTAAACCGGTTGCAGCACTATCGCATCGTAATACTGCGCGACCTGGTCGAGATATCGCGCGAGCGCGGCCTCGCCTTGAACGATTTGCGCGAAGTCGCCGCGCGATCCCGTCAACGGTTTGACGAACCCAACACCGCCCAGCCTTTGCAAAAGTGCCAACGCATCCTTGCGTTCATGGCCCACGGGGCGGTTTGCGCGGTGCCGCGCGTGCAGGAAAAAATAGTCGCCGCCGAGCGCAGCAACGCCGGCATCTGCGAGAATCTGGTTCGTGAAATGTTTGTCCGATGCCAATGTGGACGCGGTGGCGCTGTTTTGCGGATAGTATGAACATCGCCCAGCGCCGAAATACAGTCGCTTGTTTTCCGAGGCGACGCTGAAGGCCAGTCCTGTCCCGCCACCGAGATCCTGGAAAGACAGTTTGAATACAGCGCAGGCGAATTCGGCATAGACCGCCTGGTCCGGATAAAACCCCGGTTTTCCAGATCGAAACGAGTTAAGGCTTCGCATGCAGCAACCGGCAATCCGCAATTCAAATTTCCGTCCGTATTCTTAACGGAAATCCTCGTCGTTGGGCGGCAATAAAGTGCCGGATGCTCGTAAACTTGGGCAAGTTAATTGCGAGCGGCGCTACTCTCGCGAGCAACAGTCGAACCATGGATTGACGCTCGTCAGCTATTCTCAATCCCACGCCAGCGCAGGCTTGATTATCTGCAGAAACCGCGTATCTCGAACGCGAGATCGCCCGATCCCGCAAGGGTTTTTGCTTCTTCTGAAGCTGAAAACCCGAACCTCCCAATATCATCGCAATCGGAAAAACAAAACTTATGAGCGCGTTCTATAAAGAGAAAGTTCTTTCCGTCCGGCACTGGACCGATACGCTTTTCAGCTTCACCGCCACCCGGGATTCCGGCTTTCGATTTCAGAACGGCCAATTCGCCATGATCGGGCTTGAGGTCGATGGCCGTCCGCTGATGCGTGCCTACAGTATGGCGAGCGCCAATCACGAGGAAGAACTGGAGTTTTTCAGCATCAAGGTCTCCGATGGGCCGTTGACCTCGAAGCTGCAGACAATCCAGCAGGGCGACACCATTTTGGTCGGCCGCAAGGCTACGGGCACACTGATTGCCGACAATCTGATTCCGGGCGAGCGGCTATTGTTGCTATCGACCGGCACCGGCCTTGCACCGTTCGCGAGCCTTATCAAGGATCCCGACGTTTACGAGCGGTACGAAACGATTGTTCTCGTTCACGGCTGCCGCCAAGTATCGGAACTGGCCTATGGCGAAGAGTTAGTTGCCAAGCTGCGCGAGGACGAATTGTTTGGGCCGCTTCTCACAGACAAGCTGGTATATTACCCGACCGTCACACGAGAGCCGTTCCGCAACCGCGGCCGCATCACCGACCTGATCACCTCGGCGCAGTTGTTTAGCGACATCGGCCAGCCGCCGCTCAATCTCGAAACCGACCGCATCATGATGTGCGGCAGCCCGGCCATGCTCGACGAACTTCGGCAGATGTTCGGAAAGCGCGGATTTCTCGAAGGCAACCACAGCGATCCCGGTCATTTCGTCATCGAAAAAGCCTTTGTCGAGCGCTGAGCCGCGTCGGGCCGGTTCTGAGCGGAAGCGCATATGGCAAGCGTGTCGGCGTTTGCGCCGGTAGCAGCGACCGGTCGCCCGCTGCTATAACAGCTCAGAAGCCGCTGCGCCTCGCCGCAGCGGCTGAGGGAGCGATCAGGGGTGGCCACATTCGATCAGGGCGCTGTGAAAACCGCGTTCGTGTTTGCCGGTGGCGGCAGCTTCGGCGCCATCCAGGTGGGCATGATGCATTCGCTCGCCGCGCACGGCATCACGGCCGATATGGTGGTCGGCTCCAGCGTGGGTGCGCTCAACGGGGCGTTTTATGCGGGGGACCCCACGCTGAAGGGAGTGCTGAAGCTTGAGACGATCTGGCGCGGTTTGCAGCGTCACGACGTATTCCCGATCACCTGGCGTACGCTGTTCGGCTTTCTTTGGCGGCGGGATTTCCTGATTCCGCATCATGGTATTCGTAAGCTGGCCAACGATCACATCCCGTACCGCAAGCTGGAGGACGCCAAGCTACCGGTGCATATCGTCACGACCGACATCATTTCCGGCGACAGCGTGGTGTTGTCGGAAGGCTCGACCGCCGAAGCAATTGTCGCCTCCACCGCTATCCCAGGCGCGTTTTCGCCGATCCGTTACAAGGATTACTACCTCGCTGACGGAGCGATCTCCTCCAACACGCCGATCCGCGTAGCGGTGGAGAAGGGCGCCAAGCGCCTGATCATTCTGCCAACGGGCCACGCCTGCGCGACCAAGGCCCCTCCGGTTGGCGCCGTGGCGAACGCGCTGCATGCCTTGACCCTGTTGATCGCGCGTCAATTGGTCGAGGAACTGGAAAAGCTCGATCCGGCGATCGAGTATTTTGTGGTTCCGCCGCTGTGCCCGTTGGTGGGGTCGCCGTACGATTTTTCCCGAACCGCCGGTCATATTGAGCGCGCCATACGGAGCACCGACGCCTGGCTCGCGCAAGGCGGCCTCAAACAAGCGGGGATCCCGGAAGAGTTGCGCCCGCACAGCCATTGAGGAAGGTTGCCAGCCATACTTGCCCTGAGAGCTTCGGAAGAGCTACCTTGCGCCGCAAATCGGTGCTCCATCGGATACCATCAACTTTCGCTGCACCGATTGGATTCCCCGCCGGGGAATTCGTTAGCTTCCGGGCGTCGCACCTGTCATTCCATTGACGTGGCCGAGACCATACGACGACGCAACTTCGCCGAGGTGCCTCATGGAAACGCTGCTGCTTCCGTTCTCGCCACGCTTCATCATTCTCACCATTTGCGCGGTCGCCACAGCGTTACTTGTCGGGATCGGGATCGCCGATCACAAGGTCTTCGATATCATCCTGATTCCGATCATTATCTTCGGCGCCCTCACGGTGGTTGGCATCCGTGACCTGACGCAAAAGAGTCACGCGGTTTTACGGAATTATCCAATCTCGGCGCATATGCGGTTTCTGCTGGAGGAGATCCGGCCCGAGATGCGGCAGTACTTTTTCGAGAGCGAAAAGGACGGCATGCCGTTCAGCCGCGATACCCGCGCCGTCGTCTATCAGCGCGCCAAGATGGTGCTCGACAAGCGGCCGTTCGGGACGCAGGAGGACGTTTATCGCGAAGGATACGAATGGATGAACCATTCGGTGGCGCCGAAGCTCCGCGCGGACCAGGATTTCCGGATCACCATCGGCGGCCCGGATTGCACCAGGCCATATTCGGCTTCGGTGTTTAACATTTCAGCGATGAGCTTCGGCGCACTCAGTCCCAATGCAGTGCGCGCGCTGAACGCCGGTGCGAAGAAGGGCGGCTTCGCCCACGATACCGGGGAAGGCGGCGTCAGTCCCTATCACCGCGAACACGGCGGCGACATCATCTGGGAGATCGGCTCGGGCTATTTCGGCTGTCGCAACCGGGACGGAACATTCAACCCGGAGGAGTTCGCGCGTGTTGCGGCAGACGACCAGATCAAGATGGTCGAGCTCAAGGTCAGTCAGGGCGCCAAGCCCGGACATGGCGGTGTGCTGCCGGCGGCCAAGGTTTCAGAGGAGATTTCGAAAATCCGGGGCGTTGCGATGGGCGAGGATTGCATTTCGCCGGCAACGCATCGGGCGTTCTCGACGCCGCTGCAGATGATGGCTTTTGTCGGCGAGATGCGCCGCTTGTCCGGCGGCAAGCCTGCCGGGTTCAAGATGTGCATCGGCCACCCCTGGGAATTTCTCGCGATTTGCAAGGCGATGGTTCAGAGCGGAATTTATCCCGACTTCATCGTGATCGACGGCAACGAGGGCGGCACCGGCGCGGCGCCGCTGGAATTCATGGACCATCTGGGCATGCCGATGCGCGAGGGGGTCAATTTCGTGCACAACGCGTTGATCGGCATCAACGCGCGCGACCGTATCAAAATCGGCGCGGCCGGAAAGATCGCAACCGCCTTTGACATGGCTCGGGCCATGGCGATCGGCGCGGACTGGTGCAATTCCGCCCGTGGTTTCATGTTTGCGCTGGGCTGCATTCAATCGCTGTCATGCCATACCGATCGTTGCCCGACCGGGGTCACTACGCAGGATCCGACGCGTAACCGCGCGTTGTATGTCCCGCACAAGAGCGAACGGGTCCACAATTATCACGACGCCTCGCTGCACGCGTTGGCCGAATTGCTTGCCGCAGCCGGTCTGGAGCATCCGAAAGAGCTCCGGCCGATCCATTTCTCGAAACGGACTTCAAGCACCGATGTGTGCACCTTCGCGCAGCTTTATCCGACGCTTCGTCCCGGCGAATTGATCGACGGCACCGACGACCGGCGCTTCCGCGATGCGTGGGCCATGGCGCGGGCGGAGTCCTTCTCTCCCGGCGGATGAGCTTGGCCGTGTTGATTTGGCTCAGAACTCGCCGTGCAGGCGACCCGAGAAAACCGAGACGGGCCCGCGGTCGGCGTTGTAAGCCGGGTTGGTGAGCAACTGGTAATCGGCTGTAAAGGTGAACGCCTTGTTGAGCGCAAAAGCGTAATAGGTTTCAAAAACACGTTCAGGCTGATAATTCAGCCGGCCGTCTCCGATCAAGGGTCCTAGTCCGCCTGCCGCAATGAAGTCTCGGTGATCTCTCGAGAGCATGTTCACCGCGCCACCAATACCGATCACATCATCCGGCCGGCCCCATTTGGCGCCCTTGATTGAAAGGCCGAGCGAAAGGCTGGCGTCGATATCGGTGAACGCCATGATCTCGGTCTTGCCGTTGTTCCAGCTCCAGCGGCCAAACAATCCGAGATCGGCGGTCAGAGCCTGTTCGAGATTGAAGGCATAACCATATTTGATCCGTCCCGTGCGGGTTTGCGCGATATCGAGATTGAGCGCGGGGTTATCGAGCGTCTCGCGGTAGCTTCCGGAAAAGGCGCTGTTAAGCCAGACGATGCTGCGCAACTTGCCCGGCTGCGAAAACAATGAATACCGCGTCTCCAGTTCGAGCACATATTCGCCGCGCTGGAATACTCTGGTGTCGAAACTGCTCGAATTCGATACGGCGTCCATCAGGAAATAGCCGCCACGCAAGGCCCATTGCTTCTGGTTCAGTTCGGCCGTCGCGCCATAGCCGAGACCGAGCTTGTCGGCCGCATAATCGAAAGCACCCGAAGCCCACATCGACCAGTTCATGAAGTCCTTGCGGGGGTCGTGCGCATACGCGTTGCCGTCGAACAGGTCGATCACGGCTAATCGGCCCGCCTGGACCGTGAGACGGGAAACGTCGACCTTGTCAGCGAGTTGCAGTTGCCCACTCGGCAGGTTTTCCTGTTCGCCGCCGAAGCCGAAGGTTTGGCGCAGGAACAGCCGCGAGGTGCTGTAATGCGGGAAGGGGAATCCGGACTTCTGCGCCTCGCCGTTGGGGTATCCGCCGGCGCCGGTTGTGTTGTTGAAACCAAATCCCTGTAGCAGTTCGGGGTTGTAGTAGATCTCACCGCCTTCCCAGAGGTGCGCGTTGATAAATAGGCTGTTGCTCCAGGTTTCCTGAAGCTGGGGCGTCGGCGGCAGACTGTTCGGGCCGCTATAGGGTGCGTGGAAAGCCGGATAACCTTGCGGCAGGAACGTCGATTGCCCGTGGATTTCCCAGCGCTCCGATTCAGGATCGGTCGGCGAAATCTTCGGGACGTAGTTCGGCTGATCCGGCCAGTCGAGCTTGCGGTTGAGGCCCACTCGAAGCGACTGGAAATCCAGGCTTGATGCGTATTGCGTGGCGGACGGAAAGGTGACGCTGGTGTTTTCGAACCGGCTGTACAGGTATTCGAGCCGAACGCTCCAGTGCGGGGCGAACGCGTACTCGACGCCAGCTCCCGCAACCCAACCGAGCCTTGAATTCAGCACTTTGTCGTTTGCGCCACTGTTGGACGCGTTCAGGAAGCGCTCGCTCGCCAGAGCTAATCCAGCGGTTGCGTAATACAGCCATTCACCTGCCGCGTAGCCAACGCGGCCACGCACCGTCGCGACGTAATCCCATTGCTCGGTCACATCGGCGCGCGCCGTCGCGATCGACGATACGACGGAATTCGAGTTCAGATAATTCGGGAAGGAGATGTCGGCTTCGACGCCGAAAAGCAGACCGGACGGCAGCCAGTAATTATACCCGGTTTGCACACCGCCGATCATGCCGTCGAAGACGTTCCTTGCAGCCCCTCCTGTGGGATCGCTCAGCAGCGCGTTTGAAGCGCCGCGACTGAAGCCTGCGTGAGCGCCGACATAAAACCCCGTCCAGTCGAAGATCGCCCGCAGCGCCGGGGCTTTCAGCGGCAGATCGGCCGCGAAGCCCGGATTCGCGAGCATGAGCATGCCAAAGCCCATGGCGGCGGAGGTCCGCTTCCGTGATCGGCAGTGGCGGCTCATGTAGCGTTCGCATCCAGGGTCGGCATTCCAGCGGTCCCATTCATCATCAGATTTGCCGCCGGGCCGCCACCAACAAAATGAAGGCATCCCCGATTATCGAGAATCCGTAATAACTTACTTCCTGGATCGTTTCACGTTTTGGGACGACCTGAAAGCGTCCCCACGTCGAACTTGTCGACGTCCGCGAGCAGCTCGATAAAGGCGCGGGCCCCGTGGTCGAGCAGGCGCTCGCCCTTTTCCGCGGAGGCCTGCGTCGCGTCCCCCGCTGCGCCGCTCGGGTGAAGATCCTGCGTTTGCCAGGCGAACGCCGCGGGCCGCTGCGTGGCAAGCCAGCGATAATCGTTCTCGATCGCGATGCTGGAAGGCGGAAAATGCGCCATCGAAGCGATGCGCACGTGCCGCTTATACCTGGCCAGCATGATGGATGTTTCGACGGCGCCGCCGTGGACGCCGTGACGCAACTCTTCTTCGGAGAACGACTCGGCTGGCGTACCGAGGCGAGACCATGCCGTGGTGACGGCGAGAAGCCCATGAAGCGCGCGTAATTCCTGCGCGACCAGCGTCATGGCGGCGCTGTTGCCGCCGTGGCTGGTGATCATGATGAGCTTTTTTATTCCGGCTCGTGCCACGCTCTCGCCGATCGCCATCCAGCTCTTCATTGCCGTTTCTGCCGGCAGCGTCAAAGTGCCGGGATAATCGATATGCTCGATCGAAACGCCGACCGGCTGAAGCGGGAGAAACGTCACCGGCAACATGTCAGGCAAAAGTTCGCGAACTCGCGCCAGATAGGCCTCCGCAATCATGATATCGGTGCCGAGGGGCAGATGTGGACCGTGCTGCTCGGTGGCGGCCAGTGGCAGCACCGCAATCCATCGCGCCGGCCCATCTGCGCCGATGTCCGGCCAGTGGATATCGGTCCAGTTTCGGGGAGGGGCTGTCGAGGTCATTGAGCGTTTCTTTAAATCTATCCGGAGGTTAGTCTGTCGATGTCGGGGAGGCAATCAGCGTCCCGGACTTACCCTTATCATGGGCAGATCGACGGACGGAGTTCCAACAATGAACCCGGCTCTTTTGCTGCGAGCGTTAATGACAGCCCTTTTCGCCGCTGCTTTCGCGGCCTCGGTCGGGCACGCCCAGACAACGCTGGACAAGGTCTCGTTCGGAACCAACTGGGTTGCCCAAGGCGAGCACGGCGGGTTTTTCCAGGCGGTGGCGGACGGCACTTACCGGAGCTACGGGCTGGATGTCACGATCGTGCCGGGCGGACCGAACGTCAATAACCGCATCCTGCTGATTGCGGGCAAGCTCGATTTCTTCATGGCCGCGAACACCCTTATGTCATTCGATGCCGTGGCCAATAACGTGCCGGTACTGGCAGTCGCGGCTATCTTCCAGAAGGATCCCCAGGTGCTGCTGACGCACCCGGAATTGAAGGCCACCAAGCTCGAGGATCTCAAACCGTTGACCCTGTTCGTGTCAAAGGAAGGCGTCTCCAGCTACTTCCAATGGCTGAAATCCGAATATGGCTTCAGTGAAAAGAACGTGAGGCCTTATACCTTCAACCCGCAGCCCTTCCTTGCGAACCCGGAGAGCGCGATGCAGGGTTACGTGACCTCCGAGCCGTTCGCGATAGAACAGAGCGCGGGATTCAAACCGGGGGTCATCCTGCTGGCCGACAATGGCTTCAACGCCTACTCGACCTTGATCGAGACGCGCAGCGACATGATCGACAAGAAGCCGGATCTGGTACAGCGCTTCGTCGACGCCTCTGTCATCGGCTGGTATCATTACATCTACGGCGACAATTCCGCCGGAAACGCGATGATCAAAAAGCTTAATCCGGAAATGACCGACGAGATGCTGGCCTATTCCGTCAGCAAAATGAAGGAGTACGGCATCGTGGATTCTGGTGACAGCCTGCGGAACGGCGTCGGCGCCATGAGTGACGAGCGGGTCGCTAGCTTCTTCGACAAAATGGTAAGGGCCGGTGTGGCGCGCCCTGGCATCGATTTTCGCAAATCCTACACGCTGCGCTTTATCAACAAGGGCGTCGGGCTCGATTTGCGGCCAAACAACTAGATGGCCGCGTCTCAAGACCAGCCGGGGAAAGTTTTGCCCGCAAAAAACTCGCCGGGCCTGGAGACCGGAACCGCTGGCGTTGCGGTCAGGCTGCGGGGCGTCACCAAGGTATATGAGAACGGAATTATCGCGCTCGGCCCGCTCGAGCTTTCAGTGCGCAAGGGCGAGTTCATCTCGTTGTTGGGCCCTTCGGGCTGCGGCAAGTCGACGGCGCTGCGCCTGATTGCCGGGCTGAGCGCGCCGACAAGCGGGACCGTCGAGGTGTCGTATCATGGCGCCGTCGCTCGGCCCGCCGGCAGCATCGGCTTTGTGTTTCAGGAGCCCACGCTGATGCCATGGACCAGCGTTCAGGAAAACGTGCGCTTGCCATTGAAGCTTGCGCGTGCCCCGGCAGCACAAGCCGATATGCGCGTGCGAGAGGCGCTGGCGCGGGTCGGGCTCAGCGAATTTGGGCAGGCCTATCCCCGCGAATTGTCCGGCGGCATGAAAATGCGGGTCTCGCTGGCACGCGCGCTGGTCACCGATCCGGATATCCTGCTGATGGACGAGCCGTTCGCCGCGCTCGACGAGATGACGCGTTTCCGCCTCAACAACGACCTGCTGGCGTTATGGCGCAGCTTGGGCAAGACCATCATCTTCGTCACGCATTCGGTGTTCGAGTCGGTGTATCTTTCCGAGCGCGTCGTCGTGATGACGGCGCGGCCCGGTCGGATCAGCGCCGAGATCAATATCGATGTCACTGAGCCTCGCGGCGAGGATTTCAGGACCTCCCCCGAATACGCGCGATTTCTGCCGCAGCGTCTCGAACGCATTTTCGCCGTCGCATTCCGCGCGGCTCACGCCATGAGCGCGGGAATGGCATTTGCGAAAAATAACAATGCGATCCGCCTGGTCCGGATTCTGCTTCCAATGTTCGTGCTGGCGGCAGGCACGGCAGTCTGGGAGCTCGTCGTTCGCATCAACCATATTCCGCCGTATGTGCTGCCCGGACCGGTCGCGGTCGTGCGGACGCTCCTCGATGACTGGAGCGTGCTGTCGCAATCGCTGCTCGTTACACTGCTTACCACGGTAGAAGGATTTTTGGCTGCGGCGGTCGGCGGCATTGCGCTGGCGCTGTTTTTCAATCAATCGAAATGGCTGGAATACGCGCTGTTCCCTTATGCGGTGATCCTGCAAGTCACACCCGTCATCGCGATCGCTCCGCTGCTGTTGATCTACCTGCCTCAGCAAACCGCCGTCATCGTCTGCGCCTGGATCGTTGCATTTTTCCCGGTGTTGTCGAACACCACGCTCGGCCTGAACTCGGTTGACCGCAATCTGGCCGGTCTGTTCCAGCTATACGGCGCATCGCGAATGCAGACGTTATGGTTACTGAAACTTCCTTCGGCGCTGCCTTATATTCTCGGCGGCGTGCGGATCGCAGGCGGGTTGTCGCTGATCGGTGCAGTGGTAGCCGAGATCGCGGCGGGCACAGCGGGCGCGGGCTCCGGCCTTGCCTACCGAATAGCGGAATCGGGCTACCGTCTCAACATTTCCCGAATGTTCGCGGCGCTTTTGTTGCTCTCGCTGGCCGGGATTGTCATCTATGCCCTGCTGGCGTTAACGTCACATCTGGTATTGCGGCGTTGGCATGAAAGCGCGCTCGGAAAGGAAAATTGATGGTGGCCGGGAATATGTCGTCCGAAAAAATTGATCTGTTGGTGCACGGGCCGAGCAAGCCAATCGTCGACAACGGGTTCTCCGACCAATACGTGCTGCATCATTTCGAGACGATCCATGATCTCGAACGTTTGAGCCCGGAGGTCGCGGCAAAAGTGCGCGGCATGGCGGTGACGTACAATTCCGTGCGCGCCGATAGCAAGACGCTGGCTCGTTTTCCGAAGCTCGAAATCGTGTCTTCTTTTGGCGTGGGTTACGATCATGTCGACGCCGCCTATGCGCGCGATCACAATATCATGGTCACCAACACGCCCGACGTGTTGACCGAGGAGGTTGCCGATATCGCGATGGGCCTGTTGATCGCCACCTTGCGCGAATTCATCAAGGCCGACCGCTACGTGCGTTCCGGCCTTTGGCTGAAACAGAACATGCCCTTGAGCGTCGGCTCGTTGCGTGACCGTACCGTCGGCATGGTCGGCATGGGTCGGATCGGACAGGCCATCGCGCGCAGACTGGATGCCTCACGCGTTCCGGTTGTCTATCATTCGCGAAACCGCGCTGACGGGGTCTCTTACAAGCATTACCCGGATCTGATCGAAATGGCGAAGGCAGTCGATACGCTCGTCGTCATCGTACCCGGCGGTGCGGGCACCGCTAAGATGGTCAATGCCGAAGTCATGAAGGCGCTTGGGCCCCGCGGGGTAATCGTCAATATTGCCCGCGGCACCGTGGTGGACGAGCAGGCCCTGATCGCGGCGCTCACGTCGGGGACCATCCTTGCCGCAGGTCTCGACGTTTTTGAAAAAGAGCCGAATGTGCCGGACGAGTTGCGCAACTTGCAGAACGTCGTTTTGTTGCCACACATTGGCTCGGCGTCGGTGGTAACACGAAACGCGATGGATCAGCTTGTCGTCGATAATCTGAAAACCTGGTTCGCCGGAAAGCCGCCGCTGACCCCGGTTGCCGAGACCCCCGCGAGAGTCCGCGGATGACAGTTCGCGCTGATATTGCTTTGATGACCGCCGTGTTGGCGCTCGCTGCAGTGTCGGTGGTGCGCGCGCAGGATGCCGCAACCCTCAAGAAGGACATGATAGGGCAATGGGAGCTCGCCACCACGGAGCGGAGCAAAACCTGCGTTATCACCCTGAAGGGCGAAACCGCGCCGCAAGGCCTCAAGCTTGAACTTGAGCCCGGTTGCGCGGCTGCGCTGCCCTTCACCAAAGGCATCACGGCCTGGAGCGTGAAGGGCTTGGACATTGTGCGGCTACAGGATGCCGCCGGGGAGTCAGTGATCGACTTTACCGAAGTCGAGGCCGGGATTCTGGAAGGCCTGCGAACCGGCGAAGGGGTTTACATTCTGCAGAATCTGGCCGCTGCGCGCTCCCTCGCCAAATCCATGGACCAGATGATCGGAGACTGGTCGATGGTTCGCGGCAACGGCCAGGTCGTGTGTGGCTTGACGCTGACGAACACCGAAGCCGGCCAGGATAATTTTCAGGTATTCGTGAAGCCGAAATGCGATCCAGGGATAGTGGTGTTCGCGCCGACTCAATGGCGGCTCGAACATGGCGAGATGCTGCTGACCTCAAAGAGTGGTGAGACCTGGCAATTCGAGGCGGATGATAATGCGCAATGGCGCAGGGTGCCTGACAGCGCCGATCCGCTGATCATGCTTCGCGGCCAGTAGCCCATACGCAATCATTTCGGTCTCGCTTGGCTCAGCAATCTGCCGGTCGGTTCACGCCGCTGCCTTGTCCGATGAGGCCGACCCGACACTCAGGTCTTGGGCGAGCCATCCGGCATGATTTGCAGCAACGGTTCCGGTGTGATGGAGATTTGTCCCGTAAACGGTCGGTCATGGGCGGCGATCAACAATGCCGAGGCGGAAATCCCGGTGGCAAACAGGCCCATCGCGACGAGAGCTGCAACCCGGTTGTCGCAATGCACCAGAGCGATCGCCAGCAGCGCGCATACCGCCTGAAGATAAAGACAGCACCATTTGACGAAGTTGACTTGGGCGCGACTGACGATGATCCGCTGCCGACGTGCATCCAGGGCGGTCTCGATGGCGCTTGTGATCTCGTGTTGCGCGGTCTGCTGACCCGGACCGGCGGTCGGGAGCGAGAGAACCAATTTCAGCGCCTCCGCAAGCGGACGTGGCGTTTCCTTGAGCGAGGCCGCTCGACGAGCCATCAGCGGCCATTCGATCTTCGCGGTATCTTCGATGTAGTCTCGAATGAGGCTGCGTAGCCGGGTCTCGGGCTCTCCCGAGAAGCTGGCGGCCAGCAGCATGGCGGATCTCAAGGCGCTCGCTTCGCGGCTGACCGCCGCGCCGCCACGTTCATTGTCGTTCCAGACCTGCGCAGCGGTAAAGGCGACGAACAGGCCGAAGATAATGCCGAGCGGCGGCAGCATGCCCGGAGAGATCGCCTTGAACGATTTTGCCCGGTTGCCGACCGCCAGCGCAGCGATTGCGACATATAGAAGCGCGGCAAGCAGATAGGTGAAGCCGAAGATCACCAGCGCCATCCATGGCACCGGCAGATTGTGTAACCAATCGCTCATCTGACTACCCCGTGAGCCCTAAATCGACTTTGCCTAAATCAGCTTCATTCCTTTCAAACTCGCATGCCCGTTCTTGCCGACGATGATGTGGTCGTGGACGGAAATCCCGAGCGGGGTTGCGATCTCGACGATGGCGCGGGTCATCTGCACGTCAGCCTGCGACGGCGTTGGATCGCCCGAGGGATGATTGTGCACTAATATCAAAGCGGTTGCCGATAATTCCAGCGCCCGTTTGATCACCTCGCGTGGATAGACCGGAGTGTGATCAACGGTCCCGATTTGTTGCACCTCGTCGGATATCAATTGGTTTCGCTTGTCGAGGAACAGCAGGCGAAACTGCTCTTTATCGGCAAATGCCATGCTGGTGCGGCAGTAACCGATCACGTCATTCCAGGACGACAGCGCCTTGCGCTTCTGCAACTGGCCCTTGGCAATGCGGGTCGCTGCTGCGGCGATCAGCTTAATTTGACTGACAGAGGAATCGCCGATTCCATCAATCTCCCTCAAGCGGGCTTCCGGCGCGTGGATGGCTTCGGCAAAGGAGCCAAATTTGTTCAACAGCGATTTCGCCAATGGCTTCATGTCGCGCCGGGGCTGGGCCGCGAACAGCACCATCTCCATCAATTCATAGTCGCTGAGCGCATCCGGTCCGGCACTGTGAAAGCGTTCGCGCAGCCGCTCTCGATGGCCGTGATAATGCGGCGCTTCGGCAGGCGAGTCTTCTGGATTGTCGGTTTTCGCGGTCATCGGCGCTCAACATGCCGCGCCGGGCGGTTTTTGCAACCGCCATCTCACTCATTCAAGCCGCCACAGGCGGCTTTTCACGGTTACGCTGCGATAGCGTAAAGATTTCGAAGCCCGTTGCGGTTACGCCGACTGAATGCTCGAACTGCGCCGAGAGCGAGCGGTCGCGCGTTACGGCGGTCCAACCGTCGGACAGAATCTTGACGTGCGGCTTGCCGAGATTGATCATCGGTTCGATTGTAAAGAACATCCCGGGTTTCAACGTCACGCCTTCGCCGGGGCGACCGATATGGATGATGTTCGGCTCGTCGTGGAACAGGCGGCCCAGACCATGGCCGCAGAAATCGCGAACTACGCTCATGCCCTGCGGCTCGACAAAACTCTGGATGGCATGGCCGATATCACCCGTAGTCGCGCCCGGTTTGACGGCGGCGATGCCGCGCATCATGGCCTCGTAGGTGACCTCGATGAGTCGAGCCGCCTTGCGCGCGATCGCGCCGACCGCGTACATCCGGCTGGAATTGCCATACCAGCCGTCGAGGATAAAGGTAACATCGATATTGACCACGTCTCCTTCCTTGAGCGCGCGGTCCCCGGGCATGCCGTGGCAGACCACGTGATTGATCGAGGTGCAGGTCGAGTAGCGGTACCCGCGATACATCAGCGTTGCCGGGTACGCACCATGGCTGAAAGCGAAGTCACGAACGAAGTCGTCGATTTGCGAGGTCGGCACGCCCGGTTTTATGATGTCAGTGAGTTCATCAAGACATTTAGCCACCAGCGCGCCTGCCTTGCGCATGCCGGCGGACCCGCTCGGCCCATGCAGCTTGATCTGGCCGGTCTTGCGCAGCGGATTATCGGTGGCTTCGATATAGCTCATTCGAGCGGGACTCTTTGTATACGGCGGGGCGGATTATCTATTCGCCGAAGGTGGCGATTTGACGCTCTAATTTAATGATTGGAGCACGGCATGCAAGCCAACTCGGGGTGCGCTTGCAACCGTCAATAAGTCACGCAGCGCCGCCAACCTGGGGATTGGGAGTGTGTCTCAGTTCGAAACATCCACCGTAGACTCCACCGGCAAGGCACCGCCTCGGACTCGGATTTCCCGCACGGGGTAGGGAACCCGGATACCCTCTCGCTTGAACGCGTCCCACAAGGCCAACATCACCTCGCTTTTGACATTGTCCATGCCGTCGGGATCGGCGATCCAGAAATTCAACGAAAATTTCATACCGGCTTCGGCAAATTCGGTGAGGATGCAGCCCGGCGGTTTCGACTTCAGCGCGCGCTTGGCGCCCGCGGCGATCTCGATCGCCAATTTGCAGACTAAACGCGGGTCGGCATCGTAATTGGTGCCGAATATCACTTTCACGAGCGTGTTCTTGTCGGTGTAGGTCCAGTTCGTGACTTTTTGCGTCACCAGGTCCTCGTTGGGGATCAGGAACTCGCGTCCGTCACCGGCAGCGACCGAGATATACCGCGTCTTCATTGCGCTGATCCGCCCGGAACTGTCGCCAATCGTGACGAGGTCGCCAGGTTTCACCGATTTATCCACGAGCAAGATGATGCCGCTAATGAAGTTGGCGACAATCTTCTGCAACCCGAAGCCGATGCCGACACCGGCTGCGCCGGAGAAGATGGCGAGCGCCGAAAGATTGATGCCGACCGCACTCATCGCGACCGCGACCGCAAAGATCATCAGGCACATGCGGATCATCTTGATCAACAGAACCTGGAGCGAGGGCGTCAGCTCGCCCGATTGCGTGATCCGCGCTTCGACGAAATTGCTGAAAAGGTTAGTCAACCACAGCGCAATCACGAGGAGTGCGCCAAGCTTGATCAGCAGCAGCGGCGTTAGCCGCAGCCCACCGAGCACCACGGAGACGGAGTCAAGGGCATCGATCACCGGCGAAAGTTGACCGACGATGCTCAGCGCCGCCACCACCCAAGCCGACAATGACACCGAGCGGACAATAAGCGGGCTGCGGATGACCGAAGTCACCAGGCGGATTACCAGCCAGGCTAGCGCCAGGTTCGCGGCTACGGAGATCAGATAGCTTCGGCTCGGCCACGTTGACATGACCATGATGACGCGCGCGAGCACCATCAGCGCCGCAAATATTGCGGTCGATGCGCTGCCGACCAGTACGCGCATGAATTGCCGAAGCGCCGCCGGCCGGGTCGTGCCGAGCGAGGCCAGATCGACCCGCGACCGAACGCCGACACCCGCGGCAAGCGCCATACCCGCGCCCGCCAGAACGAGGCCGAGCTGCAGATAAAACCAGGGCGACGTCACCTCCGCGCCGAGCGAACGCGCGGCGGAATGCAAAAATTCGATGATCTCTTTGAGAGCCATGTCCATCGTGAGGATCTCTTTTGAAGCCGGAAACGGCATCAGGCAACGTGATTTGAAGCTTCCGGAGAATCCCACAAGCGCCGGACCCGCGCCATCGGGACGAGATGCCGGTGAGGTGGTTCAAGCCGTAAAACAGCGCTTATTGCCGCTGGGAGCGGAAATCGGTTGGCGTCGAACTGTGGCGACGATAAGGATGCAAGGTACTCGCGGGCGCTGCCATCTGATGGATTTGCGACGTTCATGGCCTTTCTCGATTCAGTCAGCATAGCCATTCTTCTCGGCGCAGCTCTCGTGATGGCCGGCATTTTGTCCAGCCTGCTGGCACTGCGTTTCGGAGCGCCGCTGCTGCTGGTCTTTCTCCTGATCGGCATGCTGGCAGGCGATTCCGGACCCGGTCAACTACAGTTCGACGACTTCCGCACCACCTATCTCGTCGGATCGGTGTCGCTGGCCTTGATACTGTTCGATGGCGGCCTGCGAACGCGGTTTCAGAGTATTCGCACCGTGCTGGCGCCATCCATGGTGCTGGCGACAGTCGGAGTGCTGTTCACTGCTATCATCACGGCGCCGTTTGCTAAATACGCACTGGATCTGAACTGGACCGAGGCGCTGCTGGTTGGGGCCGTGGTGGCATCGACGGACGCCGCGGCGGTGTTCTTGCTGGTGCATACGCAGGGCCTGCGCCTCAGGCCGCGCGTCGGCGCAACCCTGGAAGCGGAATCCGGCACCAACGATCCCTTTGCGATTTTCCTTACATTGATGCTGGTCGAGTTCATTTCAGTCGGCGCAGGCTCGCCAGCGCACGTCATGTTGGAATTTGTACGCGAGGCCGTGCTTGGCGCAATCGTTGGCGTGATCGGAGGACGGCTCGTAGTCGTGGCGCTCAACCGCGTCGCGTTGCCCCAGGGCCTGCACGCGCCATTCGTCACGACGGCGGCGCTGGTGATCTTCGGAGGGGCGCAGATGGCGCATGCGTCCGGGTTCCTCGCAGTTTACCTCGCCGGCATCATCATCGGAAACCGTCCGACGCGCGCGCATAATTCGGTGGTCACCTTCCTTGACGCCGCGACCTGGCTGGCGCAGATCGTCATGTTCGTGCTGCTCGGGCTCCTGGTCTCGCCGCAACGACTGGCGAACAGTATCGGCCCGGCGGTGATCGTGGCGCTGGTGCTGATGCTTGTTGCGCGGCCGCTTGCGGTTTTTCTTTGTCTCGCCCCGTTTCGGTTCAATTGGCGGGAAAAGGTCTTTATCGCGTGGACCGGGCTGCGCGGCGCGGTTGCGATCTTTCTCGCGTCGATTCCGATGCTGGTCGGGTTGTCAAAGGCCTATCTCTACTTCGATGTTGCTTTTGTCGTGGTCATCATCTCGTTGCTCCTGCAGGGCTGGACGCTTGGCCCGGCCGCGCGGCGGCTTCATGTTGCGTTGCCGCGCGTCGATCGCGGTCCGCGGCGGGTCGAACTCGATCTGCCAGGTCAGCTCGAGCAGCAGCTCGTCGGCTATCCCGTCCGCCCCAGAAGCCTTTATTTCCGCCGGGGCCTCATTCCTTCCTGGTCGAAGCCGACACTGGTGATCCGCAACCAGCACATTCTCTCGCCCGCGGAAGCCGATCCGATCTCGCCCGGGGACTACATCTACTTGCTCGCGCCGCCTGAAAAGGCCGAGGCGCTCGACCGCTTCTTTGTCGACATGCAGCCGAGTTCGGCGCCCGATCCGCATTTGCTGGGGGATTTCGTCGTGTCCGGCGAGCACACGGTTGGCGAACTTGCCGAGATCTATGGGGTCAAGGTGGATGAAGAGGAAGTTAGCCTCACCCTTGCCGATTATTTTGACGTTCACCTGGATCGTGCGCCGAACGAAGGCGCGACACTGCAGCTTGATACGATCGCGCTGGTGGCGCGCAATATAAGCGGCGGGCGGGTCAACGTGGTCGGGCTTCGGCTCCCCGAGGACGAGGAAGACCGCGCGCCGCCGACGCGCATGGCCTCGCTCAAACGCAAGCTGTCGGAGCTGTGGTCGTCGGTAGCGGGGATCTGACCGTCATTTGCGAACTAGGGCTATCCGGACAGTATCTTGACCCCGCCATAGGCCGTAATGCGTCCGTGCCGGAGAATGACAATTTGCGTCGCGAGCTCGCGCAGTTCCGCCGCGTCATGGCTGACATAGACCATGGGTATATTGGCTTCGTCGCGCAGGCGCACGAGATAGGGCAGGATCTCAAGCTTGCGGCCTTCATCCAGCGATCCCAGCGGTTCGTCCAGCAGCAGCAATCTTGGTTTCGATAGCAGCGCGCGGCCAAGCGCGACGCGCTGGCGCTCGCCACCGGAAAGTTTTCCAGGACGACGATTGAGCAGCCCGCCGATATCGAGCAAGTCGGTCACGCGCGTGCGGGCCGTGGGATCATCGGCAAGGCCGTTCATTCGCGGCCCGTAATCGAGGTTCTGCCTGACATCGAGGTGTGGAAACAGCCGGGCGTCCTGAAACACATAGCCGACGCGACGGCGATGCGGAGGAACATGAATGCCGCTCGAACTGTCGTCGAGTACGTCGCCGTCAAAAGCGATGGTGCCGCGATCGGGCTTTAAAAGCCCGGCAATCATGTTGATCAGCGATGTCTTGCCAGCACCGGACGCGCCGAACAGCCCGGTGACCCGGCCCTCGCTGGTGAATGCCGCTGCAATCGAGAACTCGCCGAGTTGTTTTGTGACATCGACCTGCAGCATGATCAGTTCCCGTGCAGCCGCTGCATGGCGCGCCGTGCGAACCACTCGGACGCAATCAGCGCACAAATTGCGATAGCGATCGAGACCACCACCAGCCGCAGCGCGGCGCTGTCGCCGTCAGGGGTAGATATCAGCGAATAAATCGCCGATGAGATGGTCTGGGTTTCGCCGGGAATGTTCGACACGAAGGTGATCGTCGCGCCGAATTCGCCGATCGCCTTGGCGAAACCGAGCACCATCCCGGCAAGCACGCCCGGCAATGCCAACGGCAGCGTCACCGTCGCAAATACTTGCCAAGGTGCCGCGCCGAGCGTTTCGGCCGCCTGTTCCAGCCGCCGGTCGATTGCTTCGATCGAGAGTCGGATCGGGCGCACCAGCAGCGGAAATGACATCACCCCGCAGGCCAATGCCGCCCCGGTCCAGCGGAAGGCGAACACGATGCCGAGGTGGTCCGAAAGCCACGCCCCGACGAGGCCCCGCCGCCCAAAGGTCAGGAGCAGCAGATAGCCGGTGACGACCGGCGGCAGAACCAGCGGCAGGTGCACCAACGCATCGAGAAACGATTTGCCCCAGAAATCGCGCCGCGCCAGTAACCATGCGAAGGCGATGCCGAACGGCGTTGCGACCAGGGTCGCAGCGAGCGCCACCCGCAACGACAGCAGGATCGCGGTCCACTCCGTTGGCGAAATCTCCAACACGTCAGGAAGTCGGCTGGGTCAAAAAAACAGCGTGGCAGAATGGCGGGCAAGGCAGTGCATAATGGCGCTCCACGCGGGTTTGCGGCGCATACGCGCGGCAGGCAGGCTCTCGTGCTGATGATGCGATAGGCGGAAGCGCCGTTCCGGCAATCCAGCGGATTTACGATCCGTCCGGACATCGCGTTGTCGAAGCCTACAACATAGTTGAGGTCGAGCAAAGCTCTGCTTCTATCGGATGCTTATTGCTTCGAATCCGGCGCGGCGAGCACCTGTTTGCAAGCATGCGGCAGCTGGGCGACCGTGATCGGCGGCCGCGGTTTCGGCGGCTCCGGTGGCGGCTTTGGATGCAGAACCGAATCCTTGAACCAATAGGCGAGGTCGCTCTCGCTGCAGCCTTCGCCGCCGTCCGGCTCGGGCTGGCTTTCGCACTCGCTGCTCCCCGGCGGGCATTTAATGCGAATGTGGAAATGGTAGTCGTGGCCGTACATCGGCCGAACCTTGGAAAGCCAGCTACGATCCCCGTTGGCATCGCGGCACAGCGCCTTCTTGATGGCCGCGTTAACGAAGATTCGTTGCACGCTTGGCTCCAGCGCGGCCGCGCGAATGACGGCCACGTGACCCGGTGTCCAGACCTTCCGGTTTACATCAAGCCGGTCGTCGCGAACCGTCATGATTGCCGACATTTCCTCGCGCTCTTCACGCGACAACAGATGGTCCGGCATTGGCGTCAACCATACATCCGCATCCAGGCCAACCTGATGACTGGCGTGTCCGGTGAGCATCGGGCCACCGCGCGGTTGCGACATGTCGCCGACCAGAATACCCGGCCAGCCCGCGTCCTTGTGCGCCTTGACGGAGAGACGCTTCAACAGTGCTATCATGTCGGGATGCGCCCAATTGCGGTTGCGCGACAGCCGCATCACCTGCCAGGTGTGTCCAGTGATGGGCAGTTGCTCCGCGCCCGCAATGCAGCCCTTGGCATAAAAGCCAATTACCTGGGTCGGCATTGCCGCAGGCAGTACCTTTCGGCCGAACAGCTCCTTTGCGCCCAGCTTCGGATCGCGGGGGTCGTCGAGGGCCGGCAGCGGTTTGGCGTCGACGCTGCCCTTGTCCTGCGCCCGCACGGCGGGCCCGGTGGCGACAAGGCCAAACAGAACAAGCGGGATGAGAATCAGCCGGGACTTCATCGTGCCACTCTAAGCGCCCCATAGCGCCGCTTGGAAGAGGACAGGGCGGCCTATCGCGATGGCTTGATCTCGGCCGCGCGGCGGCTCCAGGCGGGCTCCAGGCTAGTCCTTTTCCCTAGCCGGCTTCGGCTTGCGCTTGCGCAAGTGGTAGGTCAGTGCCAGCCCGATGCAGTGACGCAGCGCGGCCTCGGGCAGTTCATCATCCTTGCTGAGGAAGATGCTGCGGTTCCCGCCGTAGCTCAGTTCGGGGTAGAGCTCGCGGAAAGTCTCGACCAGATCGGTCTGGCAATGAAAGTAGATGGCATATCGATCGTCGCCGGGTTTAACGCGATCGATCCGGATGGTGCTTCCGCTCTTGGTCTGCGACGTCAAATAGCTCGGCTGACCCCACTTCAGGGTTTCCTCGAGCGGCCCGACCTCCGGCGTGTTCCGGGCGGTGTCGAAGATCAGGCGCCGTAGCGCCAGCAGCTTGGGCTTCAGCGCCGCTGGATAGGATTTGAAGACAGCCGCTACCGCGGGATTAGAAAAGCCGGCGCGGAGATTGTCGCCGGAATGGCTTGCGGCATTTCTGGTAGCCGTGCGCTTCATCGGAATGGCTTCAGGCGGCGTCCCGCAGGCCGGCGAGGAAGCTATCGACGCTTTCGAACAATGCGGTGGCGTGTCGGCTGAGCTGGCCCGATGCCTCGGTCACGTTTGCTGCAAGCTTGCGAGATTGGTCGGTGGCGTGGCTTGCGCCGGCCACATTTTGCGAAACTTCGCTGGTGCCCGTTGCTACCTGTTGCACGCTTCGCGCGATCTCCCGCGTTGCCGAACCTTGCTCCTCGACGGCAGCGGCGATGGTGGTGGCCATGCCGCTGATCTCGCGGATGGTGTCGCTGATACCGCTGATCGCAATCACGCAGTCACCGGTCGCGGACTGGATGGCGGTGACCTGTTCGGCGATCTCTTCGGTGGCCTTTGCAGTCTGGGTTGCAAGTCCCTTGACCTCAGATGCGACCACCGCAAAACCGCGGCCGGCCTCCCCGGCGCGCGCCGCCTCGATGGTAGCGTTCAGCGCAAGCAGGTTCGTCTGGCTGGCGATAGCGCCGATCAGACGGAGCACATCCCCGATCTTTTCGGCGGTAACGGCGAGGCTGCTGACATTTCCGTGGTCCGTCCGGCCTTGGTCACCGCGGTATCGGCAATGTCGCTCGACCGGGTGACCTGACGAGCGATCTCGGCCACGGAGGATGCCAATTCTTCGGTGGCGGCGGCAACCGTGCCGACGCTGGCCGAGGCTTCCTCGGTAGCGGCCGCCGCCGCGGCGGCCCGCGCCGAAGCGCCATTGACGCTCTCAGCGATCTCTCCTGCCATGCGTTGCATCTCCTGGGTCGCCTTCGCGACTGCGCCAACCACGCTCTTGACGTCGGCTTCGAAGCGGTCCGCCATCTGGCGCTGCATGGCTTTCTTATCGCGCTCGATGTTCTGCTTGTCCGCTTCCTGGGACTCCCGCAGCATGCGCGCTTCGATGATATTGCGGCGGAACACGTCGACAGCTACCGCCATCGTGCCGAGTTCGTCGCGGCGTTCGCTGCCAGGTATTGTCACCTCGGTGTCGCCGCTGGATAGACGGTTCATCACCGCCGTGATCGCGCTCAATGGACGCGACATACCGCGGCCGAGCAGGAACGCCAGCATCGCCGCGCCGGCGAGGATGGCAATGGTGCCGAATACCAGATTGCGTTGCGAACTCGCTGCGGCCGCCTCGTACTCTGTCGTGTCCTTGATGATTTCAAGAATTGCGACCGGCTGGCCCACGTAGTTTCTGATCTGCCCGACATAAAGCGCAGCGGGATGGCCGTTAAAAACAGCATCGCGGTGCAGCGCCTCGCCGTCGAACACGCGCTTCAACTCGTCCGACGTTGTGACGACAGCATCGCCGAATGTCGAAGAGAGCCTCTTGAAGCTCGTGCCCTCGGGCGCATGCACGGCGAGTTCGATTGAAAAGCGCTTTTTGACTCGATCGACGAATTCCTTCCCGAAGGTGGCTCCGACGTCGACACTCACAAGGCTCTTACCTTCCCGCGTGATGGGGGTGATGCCGAATATGCCGAGAAACTCTCGCCCGAGTTCGACGCCAACGATCTGCTTTCCGGTCCTGTTTGCTTCCACAACGGTGTTACGACGTGCCGAAATGTCGTCGCCGAAAGCCTTTGGGGCGTGCATCCGGTAGAACGCAACCGCCGGCGGCGACTGAAAGGTGATGAGAGGGATACCTTGTGACTTCAGCGTCTCCGTCGCGCCGCCGAGCAGGGCCGCCAGAGCCTCCCGATCTCCCTTCGCAACGGCATCGGCAACCGGAGGGAGCGCGGCGATGACGGAGCTGACTGCGAGCGTCGCGCGCCCTTCATAGTCGATGGCGGCGATCACGCTCTCATATTGCAGCTTCAACTGTTGTTCGAGCGCAAGCCGCGTGAGTGAGCGCTGTTGAACGACCGAAAATGTGCCGAGAATGATACAGGCTACCGCCACCGTGAGCGAAATGGCGAGAATCAGGCGGGCCGAAATGGATCGAAGCTTGAACATTGGGGGTACCGAAGCTTTCGTAAACAGATTCGGACCATCCCAAAGATTGATTAACAATTGGAGACTATTAGCCGGACGGGAGGTCAGGCCAGCCCGGTTCAAAACCCCTTCGCCGCTGGTCCTGATGCCAGGATGGACTTGCCGACGTCCTCATAATGCGTGTCGCGGGCCTGGACTTGCTGCGCGATGGCATGCATGTCGCGAAAGCGCCGCTCAAAAGGGTTGGATCTGAACACCGCGGTCGCGCCCGCCATGTGGTATGCGGCATCGACCACTGCGGCCGATTGATGGATGGTCCAGGTTGAAGCGAGGCGTATGGCCGTACGGTGCTCGTCACTCAGCAGGCCGGTGGCGCTCAAATCGTGCCACATGGCTTCAACGGCTGCGTAGAGGTAGGCGCGCGCTGCGCGCAAATTGCCTTCGGTCCGGCCGATCGCGGTTTGAACGGCGTTATTTTCCCGCATCGCCTTGAGGCCGAATGAAGCCTTGCCCCGGGCCAGTTCGATGGCCGCGTCCAGCGTGGCGCGGGCGACGCCGAGCGAGACCGCCGCGAAACCGAGCCCGAAGACTGAATTGGTGGTGAGCTTGTAAACCGGGCCCGTCTCGCGCAGGGCCGTGGGATCGTCACGCAAGGCCGCATATTTTGCCGGAATAAAGAGATCGTCGACCGAGTAAGAGTCGGTACCGGTGCCGTTGAGCCCGATCACGTCCCAGACGTCGTACATTGTGGCGCTGGCGAGCGGAAACAAGATGGTGCGCACTTCGGGAGAGCCGTCCGGCTTCTTCCGCGGCGCGCCATCGGCTTCGACGATGCGAACATGGGCGCCCAACCAACCCGCCTGCCGTGACCCGCTGGCAAAATCCCAGCGGGCAGTGGCCTTGTAACCGCCGGGAACCACCTGCACTTCGTTGGCGATCGCGCCCCAAGCCAGGATGCCGGGCGGCTTGTTGAAAATTTCGTTCGCCGCATCCGCCTCGAGGTAAGCCGCCGTCATGGCGCAGACACTGCATTGGCCGAGGCACCAGGCCGTCGAGGCGTCCGCCTTCGCAACTTGCTCCAACACCTGCATGAAAATGTTCGGCGCGGCCTCGAAGCCGCCAAAGCTTTGGGGCAACAGCATCCGATAGAGACCGTTTTCGATCAACGCGGATACCACGGGCTCGGTGAGCCGGCGCGTCTGCTCGATTTCATCTGCCTCGCGCGTGATCAGCGGTTGCAACGCCTGCGCTCGTTCGATGAGGCTTAATCCGGGAAGCCTGTTCATTGCGTTTCCTCTGCCCAGTTCTGGGTTCTGATCGGAACGCGCAATGGTGGTCTATCCGCCGGGACGGATCAAGCTGGTTCGGGATTAACACGGGCCCAAACACCGGGTGCTGCTATGAATTGCTGGCTCGCGTTCCCTCGTCCGTTACTCCGAAAACCGCGTCAGCTGTCTACCTTTAGCGCGGCGATGAAGGCTTCCTGCGGAATATCGACCTTGCCGAATTGCCGCATCTTCTTCTTGCCTTCTTTCTGTTTCTCCAGGAGCTTTCGTTTGCGCGTGATATCGCCGCCATAGCACTTCGCGGTGACGTCCTTGCGCAGCGCGCGCACGGTCTCGCGGGCGATTACCTTGCCGCCAATCGCCGCCTGGATCGGAATCTGGAACATATGCGGCGGGATCAGCTCCTTCATCTTTTCCACCATCGCGCGGCCTCTTCCCTCCGCGCGTGCGCGATGCACGAGCATCGACAACGCGTCCACCGGTTCCCCGTTGACGAGGATCTGCATTTTAACGAGGTCGGCGGGCTTGTAATCGGTCAAATGATAGTCGAACGACGCGTAGCCTTTGGAAACCGATTTCAGCCGGTCGTAAAAATCGAACACCACTTCGTTCAACGGCAGATCGTATTTCACCATCGCGCGCGAGCCGACGTAAGTGAGCTCCTTCTGCGCGCCGCGCCGGTCCTGGCACAGCTTCAGGACGCTTCCGAGATACTCGTCGGGCGTCAGGATCGTGGCTTCTATCCACGGTTCCTGGATTTCGGCGATCTTGACTACGTCGGGCATGTCCACCGGATTGTGGATCTCGATTTCCTGACCGTCAGTCAGATGCATTTTGTAAATCACGGACGGTGCGGTCGCGATCAGATTGAGATCGAACTCGCGCTGCAACCGCTCCTGGATGATCTCAAGGTGCAGCAGCCCAAGAAATCCGCAACGGAAGCCGAAGCCGAGTGCGGCAGATGTCTCCATCTCGAACGAGAAGCTCGCATCGTTGAGGCGGAGCTTGCCCATTGCGGCGCGTAGCGCTTCGAAATCGGCCGCATCGACCGGAAACAGGCCGCAGAACACAACCGGCACCGCCGGCTTGAAGCCGGGCAGCATTTCCGTCACCGGTTTGCGGTCATCGGTGATGGTGTCGCCGACCCTGGTGTCGGCGACTTCCTTGATGGCGGCGGTGATGAACCCGATCTCGCCGGGGCCGAGCTCATCAACCTGCTGCATCTTCGGCGTGAAGAAGCCGACGCGTTCGACGTCATAGGCGGCGTTGGTGCCCATCATTCGGATGCGCTGGCCCTTTTTCATCACGCCGTCAACGACGCGAATGAGGACGACAACGCCGAGATACGGATCGTACCAGCTGTCGACCAGTAGCGCCTTGAGTGTCGCATTGCGGTCGCCGTTCGGCGGCGGCAGACGCGTCACGATGGCCTCCAGCACGTCGGGAACGCCGAGGCCGGTCTTTGCCGAGATCATCACAGCATCGGACGCATCGATGCCGATCACATCCTCGATTTGCTGTTTCACTTTTTCCGGTTCGGCGGCGGGAAGATCGACCTTGTTGAGGACCGGCACGATTTCGTGATTGTTGTCGAGCGCCTGATAGACGTTGGCGAGCGTCTGCGCTTCTACACCCTGGCTGGCGTCGACCACGAGCAGGGACCCTTCGCAGGCCGCCAGTGAACGCGAGACTTCGTAGGCGAAGTCTACATGGCCCGGCGTGTCCATCAGGTTGAAGATGTAGTCCCTGCCGTCCTTTGCATGATATTTCAACCGGACGGTTTGCGCCTTGATGGTGATGCCGCGCTCACGCTCGATGTCCATGGAATCGAGCACCTGCTCCTTGCCCGCCATTTCGCGATCCGAAAGGCCCCCGGTCATCTGGATCAAGCGGTCGGCCAGCGTCGATTTGCCGTGGTCGATGTGGGCTACGATGGCGAAGTTGCGGATGTTGGAAACAGGAGCGGTTGTCATGGAGCGCGGGATAGCATTCACGATTTGGCGCGGCAACCACATTGCCGCGATTTAGCGGGCTTTCTTGGGTCAAGCCGATTCCACTGCGGCTTAAAACGCGCTACGCACGGCGCATGTCGAGTGCATCATTCTTGGCCACAGGTCCGCGTGCGAGCCGAATGCGTGGCGTGCGCCGACTGGCGGCGTGGCTTGTTTCGCGCGCCTGCAACCCGCAAACCGGGCTGTGGCTCGTCGTCAGCTTCGCTTTGGTGCATGCGGTGCTCTGGACCGTCATCCTGATACAGCTCAAGGCCGCGCAGGACGTTCACACCGACGTGGCGGAGACCTTTGCCTGGGGGCAGAAATTCCAGCTCGGTTACGGCAAGCATCCGCCGCTCGCCGGATGGATCGCGGGGCTCTGGTTTATGTTCTTTCCAGCGGCCGACTGGGCGACCTACGCGCTCGCGATGGCGACGGTTGGCTTCGGTCTGGTGATGTGCTGGCTGATCGCGCTACGCGTGGTCGATCGCCGCCGCGCGTTCTTTGTCGTGGTAATGCTCGCGCTCTATCCGATCTTCAATTTCAAGGGCTTCAAGTACAACCCGGATCTGCTGCAAGTTGCTACATTGCCGCTTGTCGTGCTGGCCTATCTGCACGCCTTTGAGAAACGCACATGGCGGTCCGGCGTATGGCTCGGCCTCGCCGGCGCGCTGGCGCTGATGACGAAATACTGGGTGCTGACCATGTTCGGCGCCATCGGACTTGCCGCGCTCATGCACCCCGCACGGCTGAGGTTCCTGCGCTCGCCGGCGCCTTGGGTTGCGATCGCTACCCTCATCGGCGCGATGATTCCACATCTAATCTGGCTCAAGGAAGTGGACTTCGTGCCGTTGACCTATGCCAGCGAGGTTTATGGCTTATCCAGCCGTGCGCAAAGCGCTCGCCTGGTGCTCGGCTATATCGCTCACAACATCGCGCTGCTTGCGATACCCGTGACGCTGGGCTTGCTGGCGATGGCGGGCAAAGCTCTGGTGCACCCATCGGCGCTGTTCGCGCGCATTTGCTCGCGCGGCGCCAATCCCGGTGTGAATTTGAAGCAGGCGTTGAATATCTGGATTGTCCAGATCATCCTCGCGATCGGACCGCCACTCGGCGGGCTGATCTTCACGATCTACATGAAAACCGATTGGGGCATTTCGCTATTTTTTCTGACACCGCTCGCATTGATCGCGATTCCCAAGCTGCGCCTGCAACAGATGGCGCTGTTTCGGATTGCCGCGATCTGGCTCGCGCTATCGCTCGCCGCCCTTGCCGCCTCGCCTTATCTTGCTGCTCAGGAAGTGGCGGCGACTCCCGCTGGCGCGTCGAGCTACGCCGCGCGCTCTCAATTGGCACGCGAGCTGACACAGACCTGGCACACTCGGTTCGGCACGCGTTGGGCGGTGGTCGCCGGCACCACTGAGGTCGGCGAACCCATGACCTTTTATAGTCCGGATCATCCGGCTCCGTTCACGCCAGGCGAGCTCTGGTCTTCAGGCCTGACATCGCTCGAGGAAGCGAGGCGGCTCGGCTTCATCGGTATCTGCGACACCAGCGACGGACGGCTTCCGACCTGCGAAGCTTGGATGGCGCAGAATGCCGCAAACGCGGAACATCTGGTGATGACTACCCAGCGATTTTTCCGCGGACATCCGGGACCTTCGACGGACTGGAAGATCTACATCGTTGCGCCCGCGAAGTAGAATTCCAGGCATGAGACAGCGATCGGCCTGTCACCGCTATTGCAGCGCAAGCCGGATTGGGCCGCTCAGGCGCTTTCTTCGTTGAATTTGCTCTCGACGAGTTCGCTGATGGCGGCAATTGCCGCTTCGGCCTCCGCGCCGGTGGCGGAGACGACGATGCTTGTTCCCGGCCCGGCCGACAACATCATCAGCCCCATTATCGAGGTGCCACCGACTGTCTCGCCGCCGCGAGTAACCCAGACGTCGGCATTGAAGCGCTCGACGGTCTGGACGAATTTTGCGGAAGCGCGCGCGTGCAGCCCCCGTTTGTTGGTGATGAGAAGTTCGCGCGAGATCGCCCCGTCCGGCACCTGGGAACTTGCACTGTTCTCCGGCGACGGGGCGTCCTCGTTCATTTGCCTGCGAGCACCCGGCTCGCGATGGTGACGTATTTTCGGCCCGCTTCCTGCGCCATCGCGATCGCGTCCGGAAGCGACCGTTCTTCGCGAACCTTGGCAAGCTTGACCAGCATGGGAAGATTGATGCCCGCAAGCACTTCCACTTTCGGGCGGCTCATGCAGGAGATGGCGAGGTTCGAGGGCGTGCCGCCGAACATGTCCGTGAGGATGGCGACGCCGTCACCGCTGTCGACGCGGTTCACCGCCTCGATGATGTCGCTTCGACATAAGTCGGCATCATCCTCGGCGCCGATCGTGACCGCTTCAATTTGTTTTTGGGGACCCATAACATGTTCCAGCGCTGCCCTGAACTCGTCGGCAAGGCGCCCATGGGTCACCAGTACTAGGCCAATCATCGAAAACTCCTCGCGGGTGCTTTTTGGTGCACCGCACGAACGCGCCACTTTGACCATCCAGAGCCCCCGCGCAAGAGGGATGTGGCGATCTCCCTGAATCCAACGCTAGCGGGGAAGTCGGCGCCGCGGTCTATTCGGTCGCGATACTGGCGCTGATATGGTTACAAAACCCCTTCAAACAACGGCTGCTGTATTACCGGAAGGTGAACTCTCCGTCGTTAAGGCGGCCAGCACCAAAGGGAGAGCTGCGTGACCAGCTCCGACGGGAATGCGCGGTATAAAGACACCGCTGACATTCGCTATCAGCGCCGGTGGTTCGGGCAGCTGCTCGGCATCCAGCGCCGAAAGGTCCACGACGAGACCCACCACCGCCTCTTCGGCGAAATCGCAGCCGCGAATCCCAAGCCCCCGAATTTCGATTTTCCCGGCCAGTTCGCCCGCCGGACGGACCACCAATTGGCGGCCACGCGTCTCGAGAAAAACGCGATCGTCGCCCACCAGCACGGCTGGAGCAATTTGCCCGCAACGCCCGGCAAGGATGAGATCGAAGGCGAGGCGCGATTTCCCTGTACCGGAGGCGCCCCGGATCAGTATCGCACGAGTTCCGACCCTGACCGCCGATGCATGGACACTCGCGCCGCCGCCGCTGGTCATACCGGGGCCGGCAGCCTGACCACGAAACGCGCGCCTGCCACCGTCGTATCGGTATCGACTCCGGCCGGTGCCGGGCGGTTCTCGGCCCAAATGCGCCCGCCATGTGCCTCGATGATCTGTTTCGAGATTGACAGGCCCAAGCCGGAATTCTGCCCGAAACCTTGGTGTGGACGGTCGGTGTAAAAGCGCTCGAACACCCGTTCGAGCGCATCCTCGCGAATTCCCGGCCCGTCATCATCGACCATGATTTCGATGCTCGACCGCGCACGGCGGCAAACGATCCGGACCTTGCCGCCCGGTTTTGAGAACGACTGCGCGTTCGACAACAGGTTCGAGATCACCTGTCCCAGCCGCGAGTCGTGACCGGGAACGGAAAAGGCGTCGGTCGGGCTTCTGCCCTCAAAGCGGGCTTCGACAGCAACATCATGGCCGAGCCGGGTCTCGTTGGCGACCGATGTCAGCGTCGTCAGAAGACGGCGCAGGTCGACCGGCGACATGTCCTGCCGTTGTAGTTCAGCATCGAGCCGGCTGGCGTCGGAGATGTCGGAGATTAGCCGGTCGAGCCGCTTGACGTCATGCTCGATCACCGCAAGCAGCCGCGACCGGCTGTTCTCATTCCGCGCAAGCGGCAGCGTTTCGACGGCCGACCGCAGCGACGTCAGCGGATTCTTCAGTTCGTGCGCCACGTCGGCGGCAAACGTCTCGATCGCCTCGATCCGGCTATAAAGCGCATCCGTCATGTCTCGCAGCGCGCCCGACAGATGCCCGATCTCATCGCGGCGGCGGGTGAAATCAGGAATCTCGACACGGGTCTTGATGCGGCGGCGGACGCTGTCGGCGCTATCGGCGAGTCGGCGCACCGGACCTGCGATGGTGCTTGCCAACAGTAGCGAGAGCACGATCATCACGGCGGAGGCGACGCCGCCGACTTTCAAAATCGCCAGCCGCTCGGCAGTCACCATGTGGTCGATGTCATCGCCTTGCGTGGAGAGCATCAGCGCGCCGTGGATCGCGCGCGACTGCTGCACCGGAACGGCCACCGATACGATCACCTCGCCGCGTTCATTGACGCGCACCATTTTGCGCTTTTCGCTCTTCAGAGCGTCCGCAACCTCTTCGTAGCCGTTGCCGTTTTCCGGTCCGAGTTCGCGGTAGAGCGGAAGATCGCCGCGATTGAGCCAGGTTCGAATAGCGATCGTCGCCCGTTCGGCCACCCCGGGCTTATCGGAAGCGGGCGCCGGAAGTTCGAAGCGCAGTACGTCGCCGCGACCGTAGAGACTGCGGCTGTCGAGGATGAGGCCGCCGTCCGGATCGTAAATACGCGCACGCGTCTTGGTCGGCGACACAAGCCGCCGCAGCACGGGCGCGACACGTTCCGGATTGATCGGAAAATCGAGTTCGGAATATTCATCGGGGGCGCCGTAGCTTTCGCCGGGCTTCAGGTCCAGCAGCCGGTCGGGATCAATGGTGATGGTGTTGGTCTGCACCGTCGCGGAGGCCGCGATCGCGCCGGCGATGATTTCGGCCTGCACCAACAGGCTTTGGGCTCGGGCATCAATCAGGCCTGCACGGAATTGCGAGAGGTAGAGCACGCTCGCCACCAGGGCGAGCAGACCCGCGATGTTCAGCGATACGATTTGCCGGGTCAGGCTGGAGAAGCTGAGGGTGAATAAAAACTGGCCGGCGCCCCGTACCCAGCCGAGCGGCCGTTGCCAGCCTCGCGCCGGCTGGCCGTCGCCGCCAGTGTCGAAGGCAACGGACGATTCGAGGCCCTCGAGATTCAGGCTTGAACGTGATTCAGGCTTCGTTCGATCGAGCAATGGTCAACACTGCCGTTGTTTGCGATGCGATGCGTGTAGCGGCCGTATCCTACCCCAGACTGGCGCCGGCGTCGTCCGGAAACCTCGCCCCGCCCAAGCAGGATTCCGGACCTCATGCAAGCGCGACGTGGCTCTCCGAACCGCGGTCTGCCCGGTAAATCAGGCTTCCTTGAAGCGGTAGCCCACGCCATACAGGGTTTCGATCATTTCGAAGTCGTCGTCCACAACCTTGAACTTCTTGCGCAGCCGCTTGATGTGACTGTCGATCGTGCGGTCGTCGACATAGACCTGATCGTCATAGGCGGCATCCATCAGCGCATTGCGGCTCTTCACCACGCCCGGGCGCGTGGCCAGCGCCTGCAGGATGAGAAACTCGGTCACGGTCAGCGTCACCGGCTCGTTCTTCCAGGTGCAGGTGTGACGTTCCGGGTCCATTCGCAGCAGACCGCGATCCAATGCCTTGGCGTCGTTTTCCTTGGGCGCGGCGGTCGGGTCCTTTGGCGCCGAGCGGCGCAGCACCGCTTTCACGCGCTCGACCAGCAGGCGCTGCGAAAATGGCTTGCGGATGAAATCGTCGGCGCCCATCTTGAGCCCGAACAATTCGTCGATCTCCTCATCCTTTGAGGTGAGAAAGATCACGGGCAGGTCGGATTTCTGCCGAAGCCTTCTCAACGTCTCCATGCCGTCCATGCGCGGCATCTTGATGTCGAGAATTGCAAGATCGGGCTGGCTGGTGCGGAAGCCGTCCAGTGCGGACGCGCCATCCGTGTAAGTCATGATGCGGTAGCCTTCGGCTTCCAGCGCGATCGAGACGGATGTGAGGATGTTGCGGTCGTCATCGACAAGGGCGATTGTGGGCATGAGCCTGCTTTCAGAGTCGTGTTGGCTGAAACGGCGAGCAATCCATGATGCGCCGCAGATCAATTTAGGCTTCGAACGCGGTCAGCGAGCAATGCAAGCTAGGCTGAAGTGTGACCGTGTCCCCCGAAAACGCCTCGCCGAGCGATGCGTCTTGCCTCAATGGAGGATGGTTTAGCCGAAAAAAGGCCTGCATTGCAATAGGATGGAGAGTGAATATCGATGCAACCGACCACTGATTTCGATGCTGGAAAGCTTTCAAAGTCGCTATTGCGGCGGAGCCGGCAGGGAGCGTTGGCGACGCTGATGGCCGGGAGCGGCGATCCCTATTGTTCACTGGTTAATGTCGCTACTGATGTCGATGGCACGCCCATCCTGCTGATCTCGCGTCTTGCCCTGCACACCCGAAACATCCTCGCCGATAACAGGGTCTCGCTGATGCTGGACGAGCGTGCTCCGGGCGATCCGCTGGAGGGCGCACGCATCATGCTGGCTGGGCGAGCCGAGGAGGGCGCGGGAGATATGGAAGCTGTGCGTCGCCGCTATCTCAACGCCCATCCCTCTGCTGAAGCATTTGCAGGCTTCAAGGATTTTTCGTTCTTCCGAATCCGTCCTGGTGGCGCGCACCTGGTTGCGGGTTTCGGCCGGATTGTCGACCTTAAGCCGAAGCAATTCCTGACCGATATCGGGGATGCTGCAGCTTTACAGCAGGCCGAACAGGAGGCCATCGAACATATGAACGCCGATCACCGCGACACGCTCGATCTGTATGCGACCCGCTTGCTGGGCGCGGAGTTAAGCGGACTGGCGCTGCACCGGCTGCGACCCGGAGGGAATCGACATTCAGGCAGGTCACGCTGTTGTGCGGCTCGAATTCCCCGAGCGGGTGACCGGACCAGGAGAACTGCGCAAGATGCTGGTCAGGCTGGCTGCAGAAGCGCGAGCAGAGGTTAACGCTTCCAAGGCTTAGGCCGGCCATTAGCATATCGATGCGGGCCTGGTGAGCCTCCGCTCGCCACACCCTCGCACCATGCCGCACAACGCTTTGTGCGCCGCACACTGAGACAGACAGATCGCGATGGCGGCGAATTGTCGCGAGCGTTATCCCCAAATAACCCTGCGTTGCGGCTGGTTTCGACCGGGATCAACCACGGCGGCGGAATAAACCAAAAGCTGCGGGATCGGCTTGGCAAGCGAAGCGTTCAACAGTATTAGGTCGCCGGACCGAGCTCGTAAGGCTATATTGAGTGAACTTGACGGTCACCGCGGCTGTGGTGCGTTGGCGGCATTCGTGTCGCAGATACGCGGGTTCGAGGAGGGTTCTTCGTGCAAGAGACTGGCGTGCATAACGGTGCTTTTGGCGCCGACAAGTTCGGCTTAAAAAAACTCAACGGCGTGAATTGGAATTTCGAGGCGCCGCAACTTTACGAACATTCTCTTCGCGCTGGAGAAGCCGTGCTTTCCGCCGATGGCGCGTTGTGCGCTGACACCGGCGTGTTCACCGGCCGCAGCCCCAAAGACAAATTTACGGTTCGCGACGCCACGACCGACAAGAACATGTGGTGGGCCGGCAATCAGTCCATCACCTCTGAACAGTTTGCGGTGCTTTATCAGGATTTCCTCGAGCACGCCGAAGGCATGACGCTGTTCGCACAGGATCTCTATGGCGGTGCAGATCCGGTGCATCGAATAAAGACCCGCGTCTTTACAGAACTCGCCTGGCATTCGCTGTTCATCCGCACGCTTTTGATTCGTCCCGAGACATCGGAGCTCGCGAGCTTCGTGCCCGAACTCACCGTCATCGACTTGCCGAGCTTCCGCGCCGATCCCAAACGGCACGGTGTGCGCTCGGAGAACGTCGTCGCGATCGATTTCGCCCGCAAGATCGTCCTGATCGGCGGGTCTTATTACGCCGGCGAGATGAAAAAGAGCGTGTTCACCACGCTCAACTATTATTTGCCCGAAAAGGGCGTGATGCCAATGCACTGCTCGGCCAACGTCGGCCCCGAGGGCGACACCGCCATCTTCTTTGGCCTGTCCGGCACCGGCAAGACCACGCTTTCGGCCGATCCGAAGCGGACGCTGATCGGCGACGATGAGCACGGTTGGGGCGAGGACGGCGTCTTCAATTTCGAAGGCGGCTGCTACGCCAAATGCATCAAACTGTCGAAAGAAGCCGAGCCGGAGATTTATTCGGCCAGCAAGCGCTTCGGTGCGGTGCTGGAAAACGTGGTGCTCCACGGAACCACCCGCGAGCCCGACTTCGATGACGGCTGCAAAACCGAAAACACCCGTTCGGCCTATCCGCTCGATTTCATCCCGAATGCCTCGCACACGGGTCGGGCGCCTCATCCGAAAAATCTCGTGATGCTGGCGGCGGATGCGTTCGGCGTGATGCCGCCGATCGCGAAATTGACGCCGGCGCAGGCGATGTACCACTTCCTCTCCGGCTACACCGCGAAGGTCGCCGGCACCGAGCGTGGCCTTGGCAACGAGCCGCAGCCGGAATTCTCCACCTGTTTCGGCTCGCCGTTCCTGCCGCGCGATCCTTCCGTGTACGGCAATCTGCTGCGCGACCTCATCGCCAAGCACGGGGTCGATTGCTGGCTGGTCAACACCGGTTGGACCGGCGGCAAGTATGGCGTCGGGCGGCGGATGCCGATCAAGGCAACGCGGGCACTGCTGACCGCGGCGCTGGATGGTTCGCTGCGCAATGCCGATTTCCGCACCGACAAATATTTCGGTTTCGCGGTGCCGACCTCGCTGCCAGGAGTCGAGCCGCATATCCTCGATCCAGTGAAGACCTGGGCTGACAAGGCCGAGTTCGACAAGACGGCCCGCGCGCTGGTTGGCATGTTCCAGAAGAACTTCGCCAAGTTCGAAGCCGAGGTTGACGCCGAGGTGCGCGCTGCCGCGCCAGAGGTGAAGCTCGCGGCGGAGTGAGCGTCGGAGTTAAGAGGGTTTAGCGTGTCACGCCGTGCTGCACGCCTGCCGCTTGCAAGGCCGGCAGCGGAGGCACAGGCACGTTCCAGATGTCCTGCGCATATTCGCGGATCGTGCGATCCGAGGAGAACCACGGCATTCGCGCGACGTTGAGAATGCTGGCCCGCGTCCATGCCGGCACCACCTGCCAGCGCGCATCGATGCCGCGTTGCGCTTCATAATAGGCGTCGAAATCAGCGCTTACCATGTAGTGATCGAGATAGCGCAGCGCGTGCGCGATCGATTCAAAGCGGCCGGGATCGTCGGGTGAGAATTCGCCGCCTCCGATAGCGTTGATGGCGCGGGCCAGCCGCGGCGAGCGGCGGATTGCGTCGGTGGCATCTAGGCCCTGATTGCGCCGCGCCACCACATCCATCGCCTCCATGCCGAAGATAGCGATGTTCTCCGGCCCAACATGGTCGCGGATTTCGATATTCGCGCCGTCGAGCGTGCCGATGGTCAACGCGCCGTTGAGCGCAAGTTTCATGTTGCCGGTGCCGGACGCCTCCATGCCTGCGGTCGAAATTTGCTCGGACAGGTCGGCGGCGGGAATAATCACTTCGGCAAGACTGACATTGTAATCCGGGAGGAACGCGATCGTCAGGCGTCCCGCCACGACTGGATCGTTGTTGACGATTTCTGCGACATCGTTGATGAGCTTGATGATCAGCTTGGCGTAGCGATAGCTCGCGGCCGCCTTGCCGGCGAAGATTTTGACGCGCGGCACCCAGCTGCGCTGCGGCTCGTCCTTGATCGCCTGATACAGCGCGATCGCCTCGAGAACATTGAGGAGCTGCCGCTTGTATTCGTGAATCCGCTTGATCTGCACGTCGAACAATGCGGTCGGATCGACCAGAAGGTTCAGTCGCTCGCTGATCAGCCGGGCCAGCATCGTCTTGTTGTGGCGCTTGACGCTGCGGAACCGATGTTGGAACGCATTGTCGCTTGCGCGCGCTTCGAGCAATCCAAGTAGCGAGGGATCGTCGAGCACGGCGTCACCGCAAGCGTCGCGCAACAGCTCGGTCAGCTTCGGATTGGCCAGCATCAGCCAGCGGCGAAAGGTAATGCCGTTGGTCTTGTTGGTGATCCGGCCCGGATAGAGATGATTGAGATCGTGGAAAACAGTCTCCTTCATCAGGTCGGAATGCATGGCCGAAACGCCGTTGATGCGATGTGAACCGACAAACGCCAGTTGTCCCATTCGCACGGTTCGGCCGGATCTCTCGTCGATCAGCGATACCGAGGCACGGAACTCGACGTCGCCGGGGCAGCGCGCTTCCGCAAGCGCCAGATGCGCGACATTGATACGATAAATAATTTCGAGATGCCGGGGCAGCAGCCGTTCGAACAATTCGACGGGCCAGGTCTCCAGCGCTTCCGGCAGCAGCGTGTGATTGGTGTAGGACAGCGTCGCGAGCGTGATCTTCCACGCCTCGTCCCAGCGGAAATTGTGCAGGTCGACGAGAATGCGCATCAGCTCGGTAACAGCGAGGCTCGGATGGGTATCGTTAAGCTGCACCGCTGCCTTTGAGGCGAGGCCGCGCAGATGGCCATCTGAGGCGAGATGGCGTTTCACCAGGTCTTGCAGCGAGGCTGAGATGAAAAAATATTCCTGGCGAAGCCGTAACTCGCGGCCGGCCGGGCTCTCGTCGTTCGGATACAGGAATTTGCATATCGCTTCAGCGCGGGCCTCCTCGGCAACCGCCCCCAGATAGTCGCCGGTGTTGAAGACGTCGAGCCGAAGCGGGTCGGGCGAGCGCGCCGACCACAACCGAAGCGCATTGACGTGCTGACCGCGCCAGCCGACGATCGCAGTGTCGTAAGCCACAGCCTGCACCGTCTCGGCGGGATCCAGATCGCGCGGTCGCGTCCGTCATCATCGACATGTTCAACGCCACCGCCGAAATGAACCTGGTAAACCACTTCGGGCCGCTGGAATTCCCAGGGATTGCCGAAGCTCAGCCATTCATCTGGATATTCCTGCTGCCAGCCCTGCGCGATGATCTGGCGGAACAGGCCGAAATCGTAACGGATGCCATACCCGATTGCCGGAATGGCCAGCGTGGCCATGCTTTCCATGAAGCAGGCCGCAAGCCGTCCGAGACCGCCATTGCCGAGCGCGGCATCGGGCTCGCATTTGCGCAAGTCCGCGAGGTCGACGCCGAGATCGCCCAGCGCCGCCTCGAACACGGCAAACAGCCCCATATTGTTCAGCCCATCGGTGAACAGCCGGCCAATCAGGAATTCGAGGCTGAGATAATAAACGCGCTTGGCGCCGGCGTCGTAGCTTTGCTTTTCCGCGGTCAGCCAATGGTGCACAATCCGGTCACGCAGGGCGAGCGCCGCTGCCTTGTACCAGTCGTGCCTTGTCGCCATACCGGCATCCTTGCCGATGGCGAGCCTGAGCTTGGCGAGAATGGCGCTTTTGATCTCAGCCAGCGCAAGTTCATCGATTGGCTGACCGGGCGTTGCGAAAGTTCCCGGGAACGATTGATCTGGCAAGCCGAATATCCTGGCTGTTGTGACTAAGGACAGAGGATACGCGTGTTGTCGGCGGATCGAAACCGCACAGGCATGACTATGGCCGGAGTCGCCATGATTTTATGCAAGGGTCAGGAATGGGTATCGCCGCCGTACCGCCCCGTTTCTGTCTTACCAAGCGTCGCAGACATTTAGGCGCACTCGGGACCCATCTCGGAGAACGCATCATGAAACTCGCGATCGAGATTATTGCCGCCGCACTTCTGGTGACCTTTGTTAGCGTTTCCAGCGCAGCTTTCGCCGCCGGCAAGGCTGGCCGCAGCGCCGATAGCTTGGCTTGCTCGTTCAGCGTTCCGCAGAAGGCTTCTCCCGCCGCCCGCTGCCAAGCCATCCGCCGCCAATGCGGCGGTAAATTCTATGCCAATTACTGCGGCGACAAGCTCTTATCGGCGATGTGAGGCCGGGCTGCGGGAAGTCGTCCCCGTTGGGCATGCTTTGCTTCCCCTCACGAAACAGGCGTGTCGGTGATCGGAACAAATTAAGAACACTTTAGCAAGTCATTGATATACAATGGTGATTCGACACGTCGCCACACAACATCTATGGCCTTTCAGAAGTTTTGAGGACTACATGTCCACCATCGCCTTCGATCAATTCGCCCTTACCCGGATCGCCGATTTCGCACGAACGCTGTCGCGGCTGCATCGGGCATCCCGCCACAGACCCGTCGAGGACGACCAGATCGACCGTGAATTCAACGCGGTCTGCCTGTCCGTCTGGGGTTACACCCCAGATGATTTCAGCGACGATCTGTTCTCGACAAAGGATCACGCGTTTCTCGATACGCTTGACGAGGCGCAGGCGCGCATCTTCGCCGCCGAGCGCGGCTATGATCTCGTCGACGATCAGGGCATGCTGACGGACTGGTGGGGGTACTGCTGGATGATCCTTGCCGAGCAACGCGGGCTGTTGACCCCTGAAAATCGCTCTGCCGCGCGCGCGGCTATCGAGGAGAAGTATCTCGCCGCGCCGAACGTGATTGGCGTCATCATCGGGCGTTAATTCACTCCGTCCACGCGTCGTGGCCGCGCCTCGCGAGAGTGCGACAGCGAACTGTGGCTTCTTGATCTTTGAGAAGAGCCGCCAGCCTATAACTCAAGCGAACGATCAGTCCCTCAAAAACTCGGACGCCTTATAGAGCGAACGAAAGGGTAGGCCGGCTTGCGAAAACGCGTCGGCTGCGCCTTCTTCGCGATCCACCATGGTGAACACCAGCACGACGTCGCCGCCGGCCTCACGCACCGTTTCCACGGCTTTCATCGCCGAGCCGCCCGTTGTGGTCACATCCTCGACGATGACGATGCGCTTGTCTTGCAGGCTCTCGCCCTTTGCCAGACCTTCGACCGCAAGCCGTGCGCCGTGCTCCTTTGGCTTCTTGCGTACAAAAAAGGCTGCGATCGGATGGCCCTTGATCCAGGAGAGTTGCGCTATTGCGCCGGCCAGCGGCACCGCACCCATCTCCAGTCCGCCGATGAAGTCGAGGTGGTCGTCTCTGAGCGCCTCAAAGGTGAGTTCGGCCAGCAACGCGGCACCCTCAGGATCGAGCATGGTCGGCTTGAGATTGAAGTAAAAATCGCTCTTGCGGCCCGAGGCCAGGGTAATTTCACCGCGGCCGAACGAACGCCTGCGTATGATATCGGCGAGACGAGCCCGGGAAGCTGATTTTGACAAGGTACTAATTCTCTGGGTTGAAGAAGGCAATTTATCGGTTGATCGCCGCACATTCCAGAACGGAATGGGTCCGTCAACAGCCGGTCCTCATCATAGCGAACTGGGCGCAGTGTTCCCTGAGCACCGTTGTATCGCGGGCACGTTTCGGGGTACTGGATACCCCCGCTGGATAGAAAAATGACGATCGAACTGCACACCTGGAATACGCCGAACGGCCGCAAAATATCTGTCGCGCTGGAGGAAATGGGACTTTCTTACAAGGTATTTCCGGTGAACATTACGAAGGGGGAGCAAATGGCGCCCTCGTTCCTTGCGATCAGTCCGAACAATAAGATCCCGGCGATTATCGATCCCGACGGGCCGGACGGCAAACGCGTAACCGTGTTCGAGTCCGGCGCCATCCTGCTTTATCTCGGAGAAAAGACCGGAAAGTTTTTGCCTGAACCGCTAATGGATCGCATTCCGGTCTATGAATGGCTGATGTGGCAGATGGGCGGTTTCGGTCCTATGCCCGGCCAGGTTCATCATTTCATCGCGCTTGAAAACGAACAGGAGCGCGCTTACGGACTGAAGCAATTCATGGCCGAGACGCGCAGGCTTTATGGCGTTCTGGATCGCCGGCTCGCCAGCCACGAGTTTGTCGCAGGCCCCCTGTCAGTTGCCGACTTCGCAATCCTCGGCTGGGCCTGGCGGCATCCGCGCCACAAAGTGGAGCTTTCAGACTTCCCCAACGTTCGCCGCTGGTATGACGCAATGATGGCGCGACCCGCCGTCAAGCGCGGCATGGAAGCGAAGCTGGACTAGTGGGGTCAGGACGGGCCTGCAAACCCATCGAGATCGGAAAGAGATCCGAGCCTGAAAATCTGCTTTCCCATTTCCTCTTCGCGCGCAACGAGGCGACGAATTTCCGGCATCCATTCCCGATCGACCTCCAAATCGTTCGGAACAGCGCCTCCGTGGGCGGCATTTTCGTTAGGCCCGCTGGAGGATGTGCGAGCGCGCCCAGTAGCCCAGAGGATTTGTCGTTCCGCGGCAAGCCGGAAATGTATCCAAAGCGGCATGTCGATCAGAACGATAGCGGTCGCCCGAGCGAGGCGCGACGGAATCGAGTCCTGCCGTCCGAGCCCATCGATGATCCAGCTCTCTTCAGCAATCAGGCGGGCGTGCTCCTTGTTGTAGGACTCGACCGGCGTCAATTCCCATCCATCGCGCCATAGCAGGGCGTCGATCTCGACGTGAGGACCGGTCCATGAAGCGCCCAGGCGCCGCGCCAGGAGTGGATTTGCCGCCGCCGCTATTACCGATGATGACGGCTCTCAATGCGCCTCATCCCAATTATTCGCCGCTCTCGCGTCCACCTGCAGCGGCAGTGAGAGCAGCACGGCCGGGAACGGCGCGTCCTGCATGGTGTGCTGCACGACGGGCAACGTGGCCGCGACCTCGTCGTCGGGCACCTCGAAAATCAGTTCATCGTGCACCTGGAGGAGCATCTGTGCCGAGAGCTTCTTGTCGGCAAGGGCATCTTCGATCCGGATCATGGCGCGGCGGATGATGTCGGCGGCAGTACCCTGCAGGCGCGCATTGATTGCGGCGCGCTCGTTGAAGGAACGAACCGAGGCGTTACTCGCCCTGATGTCGGGGTAATGGCATTTCCGGCCGAACAGCGTCGCGACGTAGCCGTGGTTGCGACAGAATTCCCGGGTCTCATCCATGTAGGCGCGAATGCCAGGAAAGCGCTCGAAATATCGTTTGATATACGCGGCCGCTTCCTCGCGTGCGATGCCGAGCTGATTGGCAAGGCCGAACGCCGAGATCCCGTAGATGATGCCGAAATTGATCGCCTTTGCCCGTCGACGCACTTCGCCCGGCATGTCTTTGATCGGCACCCCGAACATTTCCGACGCCGTCATGGCATGAATGTCGAGCCCGTCGCGGAACGCCTGCTTCAACACGGGAATGTCGGCGATTTCGGCGAGTAGCCGCAGCTCGATTTGCGAATAGTCCGCCGACACCAGCTTGTGCCCGGGACTAGCGATAAAGGCGCGTCGGATCTTGCGGCCGTCCTCAGTACGAACCGGGATGTTCTGCAGGTTCGGTTCGTTCGAGGACAATCGCCCGGTTGTGGTCGCCGCCAGCGCGTATGTCGTGTGAACGCGATGAGTTTGCGGATTGACGAAAGTTGGCAGGGCGTCGGTATAAGTCGATTTGAGTTTGGAAACCTGCCGCCATTCGAGGATCTTCTTTGGGAATGCGTGGCCCTGCTCCGCGAGTTCATCCAGCACCTGCGCCGTTGTCGACCAAGCGCCGGTTTTGGTCTTGCTGCCGCCCGTAATCCCCATCTTGCCGAAGATGATGTCGCCGATCTGCTTCGGACTGCCAACATTGATCGGCTCGCCGGCAATCTCCTGAAGCTCGGCCTCGACGCGCGCGGCAGTCTGGGCGAACTCGCCCGACAGCCGCGACAGTACCTGGCGATCGATGGAAATGCCGCGCCGTTCCATTCGCGCGAGCACGCTTACCAGCGGTCGCTCCAGCGTCTCGTAGACGGTGGTCATGCGCTCTGCGACCAGGCGCGGCTTGAAAACGCGCCACAGCCGCAGGATCGCGTCGGCATCTTCGGCCGAGTAGGCGGTCGCCTTGTCGATCGCGACCTGATCGAAACCGAGCTTGTTCTTGCCGCTGCCGGTCAATTCGCCGTGGCTGATGATGGCGTGACCGAGCCAACCTTCCGCCAACGAGTCGAGCGTATGCGAGTTGCGGCCGGCATCGAGCGCATAGGACATCAGTTGCGCGTCGTCATAGTTGCGGACGGTAATGCCGGCTTGCGCGAACATTACCGCGTTGAACTTGATGTTGAAACCGATCTTCAGGATGCCGCGCGACTCCAGCAGCGGCTTCAGCGCTGCAGAGCGCCTCGCCCGCCGCGATCTGGTCGGGTGCAAGACCGGCATCGAACAGGCCCGCGCCGCCGCCCGATTGCTTGTGGCTGAGCGGCACATAACAGGCATCGTTCGGTGCGAGCGCAAGAGCAATGCCACAGATATCGGCCTGCATGGGGTCGATCGAACTCGCCTTTGCCTCGATCGCGAAGTGGCCGACGTCGTGCACGCGCGCGATCCACGCCCTGAGCTGATCGAGGCTGCCGATGGTCTGATATTTATTGCGGTCGAACGGTGTCTTGCGCGCGGCCTCCGCATGCGCGGCCGCAAGGGAGATCGGCGTGCCCTTGAGGCCGGTATCGCTCTTGCTGCCGTTCGCGTCTGTTGATCGATCGGGAGAGCGAGCAAGCGAGGAAGCGGGATTGTGAAACAAGGTCGCTTCGCCGGCCGTTGCGGCCGGCGTGCCGCGTTCCGGAGGCGGAGCAAACACGCTCGCTCCGCTCTTGTAACCGGGATCCGGCTCGACATTTGCGGGATCAATCTGCGAATATTCAGCGACGCGGCGAGTCAGCGAGGAAAATTCCATCGCCTTCAGGAACGCGATCAGCTTGCGCCCGTCCGGTTCCTGGACCGCGAGGTCATCAAGTGGAACTTCAAGCTCAACCTTGTTGTCGAGCAGAACCAGTTGCCTTGAAATCCGCGCCTTCTCGGCATTCTCGATCAACGCCTCGCGCCGTTTCGGCTGCTTGATCTCCCCGGCGCGGTTCAACAGCGTTTCCAGATCGCCATATTCGACGATCAGTTGTGCCGCGGTCTTGATGCCGATCCCGGGTACGCCCGGCACGTTGTGGGTCGAGTCCCCGGCCAGCGCCTGCACCTCGACCACCTTCTCCGGCCCCACGCCGAATTTTTCGATCACCTCGGCAATGCCGATACGGCGGTCCTTCATCGTATCGTACATGGTGACGCAATCGGTAACGAGCTGCATCAGGTCTTTGTCGGAGGAAACGATGGTCGCGGTAGCGCCGCGCTCGCAGGCAATGCGCACATACGTCGCGATCAGGTCGTCGGCCTCGTAACCGACCTGTTCCAGGCAGGGCAGGTCGAAAGCGCGCACGGCCTCGCGGATCAGCGCAAATTGCGGAATGAGATCGTCAGGGGCAGGCGGCCGGTGCGCTTTATATTCGGAGTAGATCTTGTTGCGGAAGGTGATTTCCGATTTGTCAAACACGATGGCGAGGTGGGTCGGCCGGTTGTCCTCCGGCATCTCGCGCAACAGTTTCCAGAGCATGTTGCAGAAGCCGAGCACCGCATTGACCTGCAGCCCGTCGGACTTGCGGTTCAGCGGGGGCAGCGCATGGTAAGCGCGAAAAATATACGAAGAGCCGTCGACCAGAAAAACATGGTCGCCCTTGGCAGGGGCTTTGACGGCGAGCGGTTTTGCAGCGGCTTGCGGGGAGGGCTTCGGCATGGCCGCAATTTAAGAATTTTTGCGCCAATTGACAGCCTTGGAGCGGCGATTTTTGAACGATATGAGCTATTCTGCCGGTTGTAAGCTGGCGCCGGGCTTTTTAGGCGCGATCCAGAATGCGCTCGGCCGCTCGAACAGGAAATCGGCGCCGATGGCGAGAGCCATCCGCCAGATCGCCAGTGATCCGAGGACGCCTGCGATGGTCACGACAAGCGAAACCGTGCCGATGTCGTGAAGCAGGCCGGAGTGCAGCAAGAGTGTTCGCATCGAGGCCATCGGCAGGAAAAAGGCGAGATAAATAACGATGGAGTGCTCGCCGCAAAAGCGCAGGAAGTCGAGCCGACGCGCTTGCGCCAGCAGCGTCCCGGTCACGATGATGGCGCAGGCGCCTGCAAGCCCGAGCGCAAGCGAAATTAGCGGCCATTCGCTCAACCCGCATGCGACGAGGCTACCGTTGACAAGGACCCATGACGCCAGCCCCGCGACCGCGAGAGCCGGATAGGTCCGCGCGCGATCGGCGAGCGCGAACACGCGGCCGGCAAACAGATAACCGCAATAGAAATAAAACAAGCGGGCGCCGAATTCGTCAATCGCGGTCCAGCCGGTCGTAATGTGCGCCATTTCCAGCGCCGCAGCGACGGCCAGTATCGAAACTGGCGGTAATCGCCGCGTCAGTTTCGTGATGACGAAAAACACCGGCAGCAGATAGATGAACCACAGGGTGCCGAACGGCTCGATGAACGATTGCAGATACAGGATCCCGACGTGGCTCCAGCTCGTATCGGCCGCGAATGCGGGCGCTTTGAAACCGAACTGTATCGTGACCCAGAGCACGTAAAAATAAGCAAAGTGCACGACCTTGCGGTCGAGGTAGGTGCGCCAGTCCCGAGTGATAACCTGCGACAGAAATAGCCCGGAGATCAGGAAAAAATCCGGCATTCGGAACGGTTTTGCAAAGGCAACCAGGACATGCATGAAGCCAGTCTGGCCGGCGGCCGCTTCCACCCCCAGAACCGAATGCATCATGACCACCATGACGATGCAAATGCCTTTGGCGTAATCCACCCAATCAAGGCGTGCGCCCGCGACCGGTGCCGCCGTCAAATGCTTCAGAGCAAATGGGAAACGTGAGGTCATCGACGTCCTGCTTCGGTCCGGTGACGCCGCATCTTGGGCCGAATGGGTTTCGATCCCCTTTATTCATACGAATGACATCTCGCCTTTGAAATGAATCTCGCCTTTGATAAGAGCTTGCCGTTCCCCCTGCGCCGGAAATGATCTAAAACGCCAGATAGCAATAATTTAACCATCGCTGACAGGGATTTTGATGCGCATTGCCATGATCGGCACGGGTTACGTGGGACTGGTTTCCGGTGCCTGCTTTGCGGATTTCGGTCACGAGGTCATTTGCGTGGATAAGGATGGCGACAAAATCGCCGCGCTGCGCCGGGGTGAAATCCCGATCTTCGAGCCCGGTTTGGATTGCGCTCGTGGCGTCCAATGTGAAGGCCGGCCGGCTCGAGTTCACGACCAAACTTGCCGAGCCGGTCGCGAAAGCCGATCGGTGTTCATCGCGGTAGGCACACCCTCGCGGCGCGGCGACGGACACGCCGATCTGACCTATGTCTATGCTGCCGCGCGCGAGATTGCCGCGGCGCTTTCAGGCTTTACCGTGGTGGTTACCAAATCGACCGTTCCGGTCGGAACCGGCGATGAAGTTGAGCGCCTGATTCGGGAAGCCAATCCGTCGGCCGATGTCGTGATCGCCTCTAACCCTGAATTCCTGCGCGAGGGGGCGGCGATCCGGGACTTCAAATTTCCCGATCGCATTGTGATCGGCACCGCGGATGAGCGTGGACGGAAAGTGCTGGGCGATGTGTATCGGCCGTTGTCGCTCAACCAGGGCCCGCTGATGTTTACCGCGCGGCGAACCGCCGAACTCATCAAATACGCCGCCAACGCCTTCCTCGCTACCAAGATCACCTTTATCAACGAGATTGCTGATCTTTCCGAGAGGATCGGTGCGGACGTGCAGGAAGTTGCCCGCGGCATCGGTCTGGACAACCGCATCGGCTCGAAATTCCTGCACGCGGGCCCGGGGTTCGGCGGGTCGTGCTTCCCGAAGGATACCCGCGCGTTGGTAAAGATCGCGCTCGACCACGACGTGCAGCTTCGAATCATCGAGGCGGTGCTGGCGGTGAACGACAATCGCAAGCGCGCAATGGCGCGCAAGGTTTCCAACGCCGCAGGCGGCAATCTGCGCGGCAAGACCGTGGCTGTGCTCGGGCTGACCTTCAAGCCCGATACCGACGACATGCGCGAGGCGCCCTCGATACCGCTGGTCACGGGGTTGCTCGATATGGGCGCGAAGGTACGCGCGCATGATCCGGTCGGCATCGAACAAGCCCGCCGCGAATTGCCCGACATCGAGTATTGCGACGACGCCTACGATTGCGTGCGCGGTGCCGACGCCATGGTGATCGTAACCGAATGGGTGCAATACCGCGCGCTCGACCTGGCGCGCCTGAAGCGGGAAATGGCGCATCCGGTCGTCGTCGACCTGCGCAATGTCTATCGCCCCGAGGAAATGGCGGCTCATGGATTCATCTATGAGAGCGTCGGCCGCGCGTCGGGACCACGGAGCTGATGCGCGGTTTCGGTTCGCGAAGCGCGGCAACTTCCGTCATGGCCGGGACAAGCCCGAAAACGAGGGGTCGGTGACACTTTGCCCCGCAGCTTCGACACACCGCTTCCCATCGACAGCGTCCTCGACCAATTGGCGCGCACGCTTGAGATGAACAATACCGCGGTGCTGGTGGCCCCGCCGGGTGCGGGAAAGACCACCCGTGTCCCGCTCGCGCTGTTGGACGCCCCGTGGGTTGGAAACAAAAAGATCATCGTGCTGGAGCCGCGGCGGATCGCGGCGCGCGCGAGTGCCGAGCGCATGGCCCGCACACTTGGAGAACGCGTCGGCGACACCGTCGGTTACCGGGTCCGGTTCGGTTCAAAGGTGTCCCGCTCGACCCGGGTAGAGGTCGTCACGGAAGGCATTTTCGCGCGGCAGATCCTCGCCGATCCAGAATTGTCGGGCGTTGCCGCTGTGCTGTTCGACGAGTTTCACGAACGTTCGCTCGATGCCGACCTGGGGCTGGCGCTGGCGCGCGACGCACAGACGGGCTTGCGCGAGGATCTGCGCATTCTCGTGATGTCGGCAACGCTCGACGGAGCACGGATTGCAAAGTTGCTCGGGGACGCGCCGGTCGTTGCGAGCGAGGGCCGCGCCTTTCCTGTCGATACGCGCTATCTCGGCCGTAAACCGGACGCGCCGCTGGAGCGGCAGATGGCGGATGCGATCGCCTCGGCGCTGCGCGCCGATCCTGGATCGGTGCTGGCTTTCTTGCCCGGCGCGGCGGAAATTCGCCGCACCCAGAATTTTCTCGGTGAACGAATTCAGGACGCCAGCATCGACATTGTTCCGCTGTTCGGCGCTCTGGATGCGAACGTGCAGGATAGCGCGATCGCGCCCGCGCCACCCGGCCATCGCAAGGTGGTGCTCGCGACATCCATCGCCGAGACCTCGCTGACCATCGAAGGCGTGCGCATCGTGGTCGATTCCGGCATGGCGCGGGTGCCGCGCTACGAGCCCGATATGGGGTTGACCCGGCTCGAAACCGTTCGCGCCTCCCGCGCGGCGGTGGATCAGCGCCGTGGCCGGGCCGGCCGCACTGAGCCCGGAATTTGCTATCGGCTATGGGATGAGCCGCAGACGGCCTCGCTCGCGCCCTATACCCAACCGGAAATCCTCAGCGCAGACCTTTCGTCGCTGGTGCTCGATCTGGCGCAGTGGGGGGTAAGCGATCCCGCCACATTGGCCTTTCTCGATCCTCCGCCTGCGCCGGCGTTAAAGGAAGCGAGAGGCTTGTTGCGCGAGCTCGGCGCGATTGACGCCGATGGCCGGATCACGGCGGAAGGCAAGAGCCTGCGTGAACTGGCTCTGCCGGCTAGGCTGGCGCGCATGATCGTGGATTCTCATCGCGTGGGCGCAGCCGAGCAAGCCGCGGAAATTGCTGCAGTGCTGACCGAGCGCGGTCTCGGCGGCGATAGCGTCGATCTGGATCACAGGCTCGATCAATTCCGCCGCGACCGCTCGCAGCGCGCAAGCAGTGCGCGCGAGTTGGCGCGGCGATGGGCGTCGCAAGTGGCCGCCTCTTCTCCTGTTGCATCCAGGACTTCCCAAATGGCGGGAGATATTTCGACCGGAGCGATGCTTGCGATGGCCTTCCCGGACCGTGTGGCGCGCAACCGCGGCAATGGCAGCTTCGTGCTCGCCAACGGCCGCGGCGCGGCGGTGGAGCAGACATCGGCGCTGGCGCGCTCCCCTTACATCGCCGTCGGCGAATTGACCGGCACGGCGGCGAGCGGGCGCATCCTATTGGCGGCGCCAATCTCGCAAGGTGAGATCGAATTGCATTTTGCCGACCAGATCGAGACGACGGACGAGGTTTCCTTTGATCGAAACTCAATGAGCTTGCGGGCGCGGCGCAAGAAGACTCTGCACGCCATAACGCTTTCCGAAGCGCCGCTGCCCGTTTCCCGCTCGGCCGAAAACGCTCGCGTGCTCGCTGCCGGGCTGGTTGCTGCCGGCCTGGACAAACTGCCCTGGTCGAAATCGGCAAAGCAGTGGCGCGATCGCGTGACGTTCCTGCGCAAGGCCGAAGGTGATAGCTGGCCCGATTTGTCCGATGAGGCGCTTGCCGCGCGAAGCGAGGATTGGCTGGTGCCTCAGCTCTACGACAAGGTTTCCTTGAAGGATTTCTCCGCCGAAGATCTCGCCGGCGCGTTGCTTACCTTGTTACCCTGGGAGTTGCGCGCGCGGTTAGAACGAGAGGCGCCCACGCATTTCCAGGCGCCGACCGGCACGATGCTTCCTATCGACTATGAAGCGGAGCAGGGGCCGACCGTGGCGGTCAGGCTGCAGGAACTGTTCGGGCTCGAAACCCATCCGTCGATCGCAAGAGGCGCGGTGTCGCTGGTGCTGGAGCTTTTGTCGCCAGCGCATCGTCCGGTGCAGGTGACGCGCGATCTGCCGGGGTTCTGGCGCGGCAGCTATGCCGCAGTGCGTTCTGATCTGCGCGGGCGATACCCGCGCCATCCATGGCCGGAAGACCCCGCAAGCGCGATGCCGACGCGCCGCGTCAAACCGCGCGGGACTTGAGACATCCCTCGCGGAACTCGGCCGGTGTGATGGAGCGAACCGCGCGCTTGGCTCGTCTGCCCGGAGATCGCATTCTCCGTTAACGCTTCGCTCATCCTTTTCGCGAAAAAGCAGCCCTCAACCGGCTCGCCCGGTCGCGCAATTGCGTCCGGCGTGGTGAGATAAGATTTCGTCAAACAGGTGTAGCCTGATGCGTAACATACTGATGTTCGCCGCCGTGATGGTTGGCCTTGGCACGTTCATGGCGCAGATGGCGGACAAGATCACGCTGGCGCCTGCTTCCGCAACGAGCGCGCCGCCTCAAGGGGCCATCGCCGAAACGATCGGGCAAGCGAGTAGCCGCAGTCTCAGCATCCCGCGCGACGCGCGCGGTCATTTTCAGACCGAGGGCCGGATCGAGGGGCAGCGTATCGGCTTCATGGTCGACACCGGCGCTTCCGTCGTGGCCTTGAACGAGACTTCGGCGGCGCGATTTGGCCTGCGTCCATCGCGGGGTCAATTCAACGCCACTGTCACCACCGCTAACGGCACCATCAAGGGGGCAAGAACGCGTATCGCCATGCTTGATCTGGGCGGGTTGGTGGTCCGAGACGTCGAGGCGATGGTGCTGCCGGATGAGGCCCTGTCGGAAAATCTCCTCGGCCTGTCGTTTCTGTCGAAGCTGAAACGGTTCGAATATGCCAACGGGCAGATGGTGCTTGAGCAGTAGAGCTTAGCTCTACCGAATCTGTCGGCCCGACCGGCAAATGCAATCGGCCAGTTTTTGGGAATATTGACCGACCCGTTTGGTTCCTGGGTTTCATCGCAATTATAATCACCCCAAGTGCTGATCCCGCTTCCGTTGCGGTCGCGCATTCGCTATGGCTGCGCTACATTGCCTTCAGCGTATTTTCCGAAAGGCCCAATTGCATGTTTCCGAAGCCGAAATCCGCGCTGGTGCCGAATACGTACGGCTTCGAAATCCGAGCCGATGGTAAAGGCAACCGGCTTTCGCGAGTACGACGCGCGCTGGCTGTTCAACAAGGAAATCAACCTGATGGGCGTGCAGGCGCTGGGCATGGGGCTCGGCGCGTTGATCGCGGAATTGGGCGCCAAGCAGGAAATCGTCACTGCCCACGACTTCCGGAGCTATTCGGCTTCCATCAAATACGCGCTGATTTCCGGGTTGATGGCGTCAGGCTGCAAGGTGCATGACATCGGGCTCGCCGTCACGCCCATGTCGTATTTCGCGCAATTCGACCTCGACGTTCCTTGCGTCGCGATGGTCACCGCCTCGCACAACGACAATGGCTGGACCGGCGTCAAGATGGGCGCCAATCGCCCGCTCACCTTCGGGCCCGACGAGATGACGCGTCTAAAGGAGATCGTGCTGAACGCGTCGTTCAAGAACAAGGCCGGAGGCTCCTACCAATTCCACGAGAATTTCCCGGCGCGCTACATTGCCGATCTCACCGACCGGCCAAAGCTTAAACGCAAGCTGAAGGTTGTCGTTGCCTGCGGCAATGGCACCGCCGGCGCCTTTGCGCCGCAAGTCATGGAAGCGATCGGCTGTGAGGTGGTTCCGCTGGACGCCGAGCTCGATTACACATTTCCTAAATACAATCCGAATCCTGAAGACATGGAAATGCTGCACGCCATCCGGGACGCGGTGCTGAAGCACAAGGCCGATGTCGGCCTCGGATTCGACGGTGACGGTGATCGCTGCGGCGTGGTCGACAACACCGGCGAAGAGATTTTCGCCGACAAGGTGGGCGTGATGCTGGCGCGCGACATGTCTGCGATCACCAAGAACGCGCAATTCGTCGTCGACGTGAAATCGACCGGGCTCTTTCTGACGGACCCCGTACTGCAGGCGCAAGGCGCCAAGGCCACCTATTGGAAAACCGGCCACTCCTATATGAAGCGCCGCACCAACGAGTTGGGCGCGCTGGCGGGCTTTGAAAAATCCGGGCACTTCTTTTTCAACAAGCCTGTCGGCCGCGGCTATGACGACGGGCTGGTATCGGCGATCGCGGTTTGCGAGATGCTCGATCGTGCCCCCGGCAAATCAATGGCGGATTTGAAAAACGCGCTGCCGAAGACCTGGTCGTCGCCGACCATGTCCCCGCACTGCTCCGACGAAGCCAAATACGGCATCGTCGATTCCGTCGTGAAGCACTTTGAGGCGCTGCAGAAAAAGGGCGAAAAGGTTGCGGGGCAATCAATCCGCGATCTCGTCACGGTGAACGGGGTGCGCGTCACGGTTGAGGATGGAAGCTGGGGCCTTGTGCGGGCGTCTTCCAACAAGCCGGAACTGGTGGTTGTGGTCGAAAGCCCGGCATCCGAACAGCGGATGCGCGATATGTTCGAGGCGATGGATTTGGTGCTGCGCACCCACCCCGAGGTCGGCGAATACAATCAGAAGATTTGAGCGGCGTTGGACATTTACGCGGCGGGCACCGGCAACGCCGTGACCGACTTGATCTTTTCCATCGCAAAACGCGACGTTACGTTTTTTAACGGCACGGAGCTGATCAGCTTCTTGTAAAAAACGTCATAGCTTTGCATGTCCGCGACCACGACGCGCAGCATGTAGTCGACGTCGCCGGCCATTCGATAGAATTCCATCACCTCCGGCATCGCGCTGACCGCGTCCGCGAATTTACGCAGCCAGGCCTCGGAATGATCGGCGCTCTCGACGGACACGAAAACCGAAATGCCGAGCCCGATCTTGTTCTGGTCGACCAACGCGACCCGGCGCAGGATCACGCCATCGGCTTCCAGCCGCTGGATGCGTTTCCAGCAGGGCGTTGACGATAGCCCGACCCGGTCGCCGATCTCGGCGACGGAAAGCGAAGCGTCCTCCTGGAGAACCCCCAGGATTTTGCGGTCGATCGCATCGAGGCGGCGAAGAGGCTCGTGAAGGTGGACAACTGGTTCGTTCATGAAAGAACTTTGTTCCATATGAAGGGTCAATAATCCTCATATAGAGAAAATTCTTCTAAAGCAATCCTATTTTTGGTTGATGCGAGCGCGTGCTGCCGCGCCGTCCTGGCGCAAAAGTTCTTCAACTTCAGCACGTTGCGGAGCCGCAAAGGCGCCGCCGAAGCGGGTGCATTTCAGTGCCGCCGCGGCTGAAGCAAAGCGCAGAGCCTCGCGCAGCGGCTGCTTTTCGGTGATGGCGAGCGCGAACGCGCCGTGGAACACGTCACCGGCGCCCAGCGTGTCCACGGTGTGCACCGGGAAAGCCGGTGTCTGCTGCAGGTTGTGATGTTCGTCGAGCCAAATGGTGCCCTGCGCGCCACGCGTGCCCGCCAGGAATGACGAGGTCAGTTTGGAAATTATCTTCAGCGCTTCGCCGTCGTCGGCGATGTCGGCGGTCTCCTGTAACGGCTCACTCGAGAACACCAGGTGCGAAGACGCCGTAAGCAATCCCTCCCGTAGGGACATCGCGCGATCGGCATCGACGATCACGGGAATTCCGCGCCGGCGCGCCTCAGCACAGAGAGCGGTGCAGAATTCCGCGCAGCGGCTCTCGGTCAGGATTGCGTCACAGTCGTTCAGCAGCGTGTCGGTCGGTGGCAGGCGAACCTTCCACAATTCCGGATCGCGAAAGGTGACGATGGTGCGCTCGCCGCTCGGGTCGATCATGATGGCAGATATCGGTGTGACCAAGCCCGGCATGTGCAGGATGTGTTGAGTTTCTATGCCTTCTTCGGCGAGCTTTTCGAAGATATACCGGCTTGAGCCTTCCCGGCTGTCGCCCATCGGACCGCAGATCGAGGCCCTGCCGCCGAGACGCACGATCCCGATCGCCGCGTTGAGCGCGTTGCCCCCGCATATTTCGTCAAAATGGCTGGCGTTCTCCTTGGAGCCGCAACTCGGAACCTCCGGGACGCGAAACGTCAGGTCGCGCACAGGGATGCCGATGCAGAGAATTCGCGGTGGCCTCTTGAGGGCCTTAGAGGAAGAAACTGTCGGCTCTACCATCACTTCCGTCCTTGTCATGACGGAACCAGACATTGGCTCCTCATAGAGAGCTATGAGCGGATTGCGACCGTCCTATGGGCGGGGCCCCGGCTCTGTTTGCAACCAGCGGCCAAGCAGATGGTGGGCGATTGCGAATGGATGCGGGCCTGCAAGCCCCTCGGGATGGGTTCGCGTGATCATCAGTCTGGCCTCGCTCCGATCAAACCAGCGGGCGTCCTCAAGTTCCGTGTGGTCGACGGCGATTTCGTCGCTGATGGCCCGTGCGGTGCATCCGATCATCAAGGAGGATGGATAAGGCCAGGGCTGCGTCATGTAGTAGGTGACGTCGCTACAGCGAATTCCCGCCTCCTCGAAGATCTCGCGGCGGACGGCGTCCTCGATCGTCTCGGCGGCTTCGACAAAGCCGGCAAGGCAGGAATACATGCCGGGGGGGAACTGTTTCTGCCGGCCCAGCAGGCACTTGTCGCCCGACGCCACCAGCATGATCACGACAGGGTCGGTGCGGGGAAAATGCTCGGCCTTGCAACTTGGGCATTCGCGTTTCCAGCCACCTTCCTTCATGGCGCTGCGTGTCCCGCAATTGGCGCAGAACCCGTGGCGCTGATGCCAATTCACCAACGATTTCGCCATGGCAATGGCCGAGAGCTGATCGGCCGGCACGACGCCCTGCATCGCCATGCCCCGCAGTTCGCTCACGGCGACATCGTCCCGGGTCAGCAGCTTTTCTACAGCGGCGGCCGATATCCCCATCCCGAATACGGCGGCGCCGTCGCGCAGTCCCAAAAAAATCGTGCCGGGATTTGCGCCGGCCTTTAACGCTTCATCCATGTTCAGCAGTGCGCGCGAGCCGTTCGCCTCTCGTTTCACAACCAGCGAGTCGCGGTGCACGACATAGGCGCGAGAACCGGGCTCCCCCTCCATTGCGAAAAGCTTCTCGTCCTTGGTCCGCAGGTGCGCGGCGCGGTCTAGGAGATTGGTGACAAAGGCCGGCTGCCCCAACGGAAACGAATCGGATGCTGACATTTTTCTGATCAACCCAGCCAAATCTTGCGCCGCAGCGCGCTGATGAAATTCTGCACTTCTTCGCCGTCGTGCGCGAGGGGCGGCATTACGCCCCATACTGGGCGCGGCCATGCAACGTCGGTAGAGCGGCGCGCAATGACGTGCATGTGCAATTGCGGCACGAGGTTGCCGAGCGCCGCGATGTTCAGCTTGTCGCATCGGGTGACTTCCTTGAGCGCGCGCGCCACTCGGGAAATCTCGGTCATCAATTGCGCCTGTTCGACCTCGGCCAGGTCGATGATTTCGACCGCGTTCTCCCTGCGCGGCACCAGCAGCAGCCAGGGGTAATGCGCGTCCTTGATCACAAGCACGCGGCACAACGGCAAGTCGCCGATATCGATGGTGTCTTTTTTGAGCTGCGAATGCAGCGACCAGGCGGGATCGGGCATGATTTCTCGAATGGCTCCTTCCACCGTCGCAGAGTCCTGTCCGCGAAACAGCTTTCTTGCCCCGCTTTATGCCGGGCATCCACGCCTTTTTACAACTCGGAAAAAACCCAGGACGCGGGATGCGGCAGTTCTTTGGCCGCACCGCGCCGCCCGTAGCCGTTGCAGCGTTGATGGGCCCAAACTTGGTCGAATGAGTTGAATTCGGCGAAGCCGTAGCGGGGGGCCTCGCCCCGCTTGCTTTCCCGCGCTTTTAGCCCCAAATAGGGACCGGGAGATTGGCGGTGGACGAGCCACTCGCCAACCGGGTCAGGTCCGGAAGGAAGCAGCCCTAACGAGTTCCGGGTCGGGTCGCTCGTCAGTCTCCTACCTGTTTTCCGAGCGAATCGCGCAAAAAACGCCTAAGCGCGCTTTGCGCCTGATTTTGCTCCAGCTCGTACCCGCAAAGATGGGCACCGGTTTTGCGATCGGACTACGCACAACTACCCGCTCATGCCGGCCGAGAGACAATCAATTGCGGATCGATCAATGACCGACGCTGGCGCTCCCCCATCTAAGCCCGATGGCGCCGAACAAAGCGGCTTTGATCTGGGTTCTCAACCGGGCGCGCCCAAACCGTATCGCGTGCTGGCACGCAAATATCGTCCTTCCAGCTTCGAGGATCTGATCGGCCAGGACGCCGTGGTCCGCACCGTTTCGAACGCCTTTGAGACCGGGCGGATTCCGCAGGCCTGGATCCTGACGGGAGTGCGCGGCGTCGGAAAGACCACCACCGCGCGGATTCTCGCCCGCGCTCTCAATTACGAATTGCCGGACGGATCGGTAAAGGGGCCGACGATCCATATGCCGGTGCTGGGTCTGCACTGCCAGGCGATCATGGAAAGCCGGCACATGGATGTGCTGGAAATGGACGCCGCGTCCCACACCGGCGTCGACGATGTCCGTCAGATCAATGACAGCGTGCGTTATGCTCCGGCGAGCGCGCGCTACAAAGTTTACATCATCGACGAAGTCCATATGCTTTCGACGGCCGCGTTCAACGCGTTCCTGAAGACCTTGGAGGAGCCGCCCGAGCACGCCAAGTTCGTCTTCGCCACCACCGAAATCAGGAAAGTGCCGGTCACGGTGCTATCGCGCTGCCAGCGTTTTGACATGCGTCGTGTCGAGGCGGATGTGTTGATGAGCCATCTTGCCGGCATTGCTGCAAAGGAAGGCGTCGAGGTCGAGCCTGAAGCGCTGGGCATTATCGCGCGTGCGGCGGAAGGTTCGGTGCGCGACTCGCTATCGTTGTTCGACCAAGCGATCGCTCATGCGGCCGGTCACGTGCGCGCCGATCAGGTGCGCCAGATGCTTGGTCTTGCCGACCGCACCCGCGTGATCGATCTGTTTGAGCAGCTTGTCACCGGAGATATCGCCGGTGCGTTCCGGGAGTTTCGCGACCAGTACGATACTGGCGCCGATCCGATCGTGGTGCTCTCAGATCTTGCGGAATTCGTCAATTTCGTCACCCGGGTCAAAATCGTTCCGGCGACGGCCGACAACGTCGCCTACGGAGAAACCGAGCGGTCGCGCGCGCGTGATTTCGCCGCAAAACTCTCGATGCGCGTGCTGTCGCGGATGTGGCAGATGCTGCTCAAGGGCATTACCGAGGCTCAAGCGGCGACGCGGCCCGCAGCGGCCGCCGAAATGGTGCTGGTGCGGATCGCCTATGTCGCCGATATGCCAACTCCGGACGAGGCTATCCGGATGGTGGAACAAAATGCCGGCGCATCTGCGAGCGTGACGGCCAGTGCCTCGTCGCGCACTGCGCCGGCATCGACTGTATCTTCGATGCCGCCGTCCGCGTCGCGTCCGCCCTCCACGCCGCGCGGCAGTGCCGAGGCTTCGTTGCGACCGCATATCTCCGCCCCGGCAGCGGACACGCAATCCGCACCGATGCTCAAGATCACGAGCTTTCCGCAATTGATCGCGGTCGCTGCCGAAAAGCGCGATCTCATCACCAAGGGCGCGCTCGAATCCGAGGTGCGGCTGGTCCGCCTGGAGGAAGGCCGCCTGGAAATTGCACTGGAGCGCCACGCCTCGCGTACGCTGGTCAATGATCTCTCCCGGAAGCTCGAGCTATGGACCAACCGGCGGTGGACCGTCATCGTCTCGAATGAGCCGGGCCAGCCGACTCTTCGTTCGCAAAACGAGGCCGCAAAAAGCCAGCGGGAGCGCGCGGCCGAGGCCGATCCGCGCGTGCAGGAAGTGCTGGCGCGATTTCCCGGGACCAAGGTGATCGAGGTGCGCAAGCTTGCCGCCGAGCCGCCGGAATCCGATGTTATCGAACAGGATGCCGGCGAAATTGCCGATGACAACGATTCATAGACGTTTCAAAAGGAAACACGGATGCCCGACTTTCTAGGCATGATGAAGCAGGCAGCCCAGCTGCAGTCGAAAATGCAGGCGATGCAGGAAGAGCTCGGCAACGTCGAGGTCGAGGGAATATCCGGCGGCGGGCTCGTCACCGTGCGGATGAGCGCCAAGATGGAAGTCAAGGCCGTCAAGATCGACGCTTCGCTGATGAAAGCCGACGAACGCGAGATCTTGGAAGACCTGCTGGTGAGCGCGCATAATGATGCGCGGCGCAAGGCGGAGAGTGCGATGCAGGAAAAGATGCAGGCGCTTACCGGCGGCCTCGGTCTGCCGCCCGGACTGGGCCTTACCTAAAGATGGCCACTGCGGTTGCCGGTCCTGAAATCGAACGCCTGATCCAGCTCCTGGCGCGGTTGCCCGGACTTGGCCCGCGTTCGGCGAGGCGTGCGGCGCTGCATCTGATCAAGAAACGAGAAGCGCTGATGACGCCGCTGGCCGGCGCGCTGCAGGTCGCGATCGAAAAGATCCAGGTTTGCAAAACTTGCGGCAATATCGACACGCAAAATCCGTGCACCGTATGCACCGATCCGCGGCGCGATCCTGCGATCATCGTCGTCGTTGCCGACGTTGCCGATCTCTGGGCGCTGGAGCGCGCCAACGCGATCAATGGCCGATATCATGTCCTGGGCGCGACGCTTTCGCCGCTCGACGGCATCGGCCCGCAGGATTTGACAATCGATGCGCTGGTGGCACGCGCTCATGATCCGCGCGTCAGCGAAATCATTCTTGCGCTCAACGCAACGGTTGATGGCCAAACCACCGCGCATTACATAACCGATCTCCTGCAACAGGCGAACGTCAAGGTGACGCGGCTGGCCCACGGCGTGCCGGTCGGCGGTGAACTTGATTATCTCGATGAAGGCACGCTATCGGCAGCGATGCGTCAGCGAACTCTGTTTTAGCCAACACACACGGAAGCGACGAACATGACGAAGCAAGGATTCGGCAAACGCTTGGCGTTGGCGGCAGCTCTCGGTGTCGCGCTAGCCGCGCGCGCTGTGCTGGCGCAGCCTGCCGAAGCTCCATCAAAGGCCGGCAAACCGATCAATGCGGGCGACGTGCTGTCGGGCGAACTCAACAGCTTGCGCGAGCCCGGCTCCAGCAAAGGCAAGCCCGTGGCGACCTACCAATTGACCAGCGAGCCGCGCCGGCTGCCACCGCCGAACGGGCTTTGCAATCTTGAGACGGGTCCGGAAACCTTTCAGCTCATAACGACGAGCGAGGCCCAGGAAGCGAAGTTGAAGGTGTTCGTCGGCAAGGAAATCTCGGTGAAGGTCGATGAAGTTGTCTGCGCCAATGATGCCGGGCAGATGAGCGAGGCCGTCGTTACCAAGTGGAGCGTTGTAACGAGGCATTGAATAGCGGTGCAGGCAGCGCTGGTTTGCGCAAACCGGTTGACGGGTGTTTTACTGCCATCATTTCAAGGACCGGCGTCTAAACCTGCACTGTCCCCAACTCTTCGAAATGCCTGCGCCGCTGCAGCCATGCCAGCAACAACAGGCTCGGCACCGCCACTACGACGCAAATTATAAAAAACAGCGGCCATCCCGTCGCCTTGGCAACATAGCCTGCGCCTGCTGAAAGATAGGTTCGCCCCACGGCTGAGAGCGCTGTAAGCAGCGCGTATTGCGTGGCGGTGTGCAATGGATTTTTGCAGAGCGCCGAGAGGTAGGCGACAAAGATCACCGTGCCGATGGCGCTGGTGAAGTTCTCCGCCGTGATCGCAAACGCGAGCGCCCACTGGTTGATGCCAACCAGTGCCAGCCAGGAGAATGACAAATTGGCGATGGCTTGCAGCACGCCGCCGATCCACAGGCTCGCCGCCAGCGAATAGCGCCGCGCCACGAAGCCGCCGGCGAAACCGCCGATCAACGTTGCCGCAAGCCCAACCCCTTTGACGATCGCGGCATAATCGTTGCGGGAAAAGCCGAGGTCGATCACGAACGGCGCCGTCATGGCGCCTGAAAACGCATCGGTGAATTTGTACAGCACCACAAAGGCGAGCGCGGCAAGAGCATCTTTGCGGGCCAGAAATTCAGAAAAGGCGCCGAAGGCTGCGTGAGTGACGCGCGTCAAGGCAGTTTCGGCTTTGCTTATGCTTTCCACTTGCGCTGATTGGCGGGGTTCTGTGGCGGCAAGCGCGGTGGCGGTGCCGATCAGCACCAGCGCCGCCATCACCGCGTAACCCCACATCCACGCCGAGGCCCGGACGATGCCGCTGGCTTCGAAGCCGCTGACGATGAACAGCGTGCCGGCGGTCGAGACCAGCAATCCGATCCGGTAGGCGGCGACATAGGAGGCCATGCCAGCGGCTTGTTCGCTCTCCGGCAGGCTTTCGACGCGGAACGCATCGACCACGATATCCTGGGTCGAGGAGGTCGCTGCGACGAGCACCGCGCCGAGCGCCACCCACAAGGGAGAGCGGGCGGGATCGGCTAGCGCGAGCAGCAGGATCGCACCGATCAGCAACAATTGCGAAAACACCAGCCAACCACGCCGGCGGCCGAATGCGCGCGTGAAAAAAGGAACGTGCAGCGCATCGACCAGCGGCGCCCACAGGAACTTCAAGGTGTAAGGTGTTCCAACCAGTGCAAACAGCCCGATCGTCCCGAGGTCGACCCCGGACTCGCGCATCCACACCAGCAGCGTCGAGCCTGAAAGCGCCAGCGGCAAGCCGGACGAAAAACCGAGCAACAGAACGATGAGCACCCGCCGCTGCAGATAAACTGCGAAATTGTCGCGCCATGAGGGACGCGCGCGATCAGGTGCTTCGGACGCGATGCTTTTGGCTTCCGGTGCGTTCATCAGCGGGTGTTAGCAGATTCGGCCAGGGAAGATTCCGGCAAAGAAGACGTGATTGCCGCGGGCGCCTTGATCAAGCCTGCGTAAAACAGCGAAAACGCGGCGTCACCGCGCCATTATTCGCCTGCCTGCAGCTTGCGCGCTAGCGGAACCACTTCGGGCGAACCCGATTTGACCAGCCGCGCGGCGTCGATCGGGGCCTCGCTGCTGCTGAAATCCAGTTCCCCGATACGGCCGGCGCGCTTCTCGATCTTGTCTGCGGAAATCAGGATTTGCCGGACATCCTCATTGGCGTCGCTGAAATGCTTCTGCAGTTTCAGCACGCGCTCGCGCAAGCGTCCGAGATCGTCGCCGAGATTGAGCACTTCGGTACGGATCTGGTCTGCGGCATCGCGCATCCGCGCGTCCTTTAAAATCTGCTGCATCACCTGGATCGCGAGCATCAACAGCGAGGGAGACACCAGCACCACGCGCGCGCGATAAGCCTTCTGGATCACGTCGTCGAACCCATCGTGGATTTCGGCGTAAACGGATTCGGAGGGCACGAACATCAGCGCGGTGTCCTGGGTCTCACCCGCGATGAGATATTTCTCCGCTATATCGCTGACATGCTTGAGGACGTCGTTGCGCAGCCGTTGGCCCGCGAACTTGCGCTCCTCGTCCGTGCGCGCATCGTGCAGCGCTGTTACCGCTTCCAGAGGGAATTTCGCGTCGATGCAGAGCGGACGCTGATCCGGCAGGAACACAACGCAATCCGGCCGCTTTCCGCTCGAAAGCGTGAACTGGAACTCATAGGACCCCTTCGGCATCCCGTCTTGTACGATCGCCTCCATCCGCGCCTGTCCAAAAGCGCCGCGCGACTGCTTGTTGGCGAGCACATCGCGCAGCGTCGTCACCTGCGAAGTGAGATCGGTCAGGTTCTTGTGTGCGTTGTCGATAATCCCGAGCCGCTCATGCAGCGCGCGCAAACTGTCCATGGTGTTGCGCGTGGTCTGTTCCATCGATTGGCCGACCCGATGGGTCACGGAGTTCCAGCCGGTCGTTCACAGTCCGGGCGATTTCCGCCTGTCGGCCGGCGAGCTCCTGCGCCCTGGCATCGGCGCGGCCCGTCGCTTCGTTTTGCACGCGGAGCATTTCGCTCAGGCGCTGTTCCAGTTCAGTGGCGTGCGCGGCTTGCGCCATCGCGAACTCGGCACCGCGCCGTCCCGACCGCGCGATGACGATGGCAATGATTAGAAGCAGGGCGAGGGTGAGAACGCCGAACGCGATCAGGGCATCGTTGATGCGAACCGGCCAGTCGCCGATTAGAAATAAAATCTGGTTCATACGCCGTTGTAACCGATTCGCCCTCAAATTCGAACGAAAAGGGAACGGTTATGGTAAATGACAGCTTAAAATTCATGGTTAGCGAATGGTAAACGTGGCCGGCGTCGCGCATTGACCGCGTCGAATCAGCGGCTTAAATCGCCCGCGAGGGTACCTGGAACATCATGGCATTAAGAGAAATCATCATCCTGCCGGACAAGCAGTTGCGGCTCGTTTCCCAGCCTGTCGAAAGCGTCACGCCGGAGATTCGCCAGTTGGTCGATGACATGTTCGAGACGATGTACGCGGCACCCGGCATCGGCCTTGCGGCCATCCAGGTCGCGCAGCCGCTGAGGCTGATTACGATGGATCTGGCCAAGCGGGAAGAGAACGGCGAGACCACGGCTCGGCCACGTGTTTTCATCAATCCAGAGATATTGTCGTCGTCGGAAGAAGTATCAGTGTACGAGGAGGGGTGTCTGTCGATCCCCGATTACTACGAGGAGGTCGAGCGCCCGGCCAAGGTCCGCGTGCGCTTTACCGATCTCGACGGCAAGCTGCATGAGGAGGACGCCGAAGGCCTGTTCGCCACCTGCATCCAGCACGAGATCGATCACCTCAACGGGGTGCTGTTCGTGGACTACTTGTCGAAGCTGAAGCGGGACCGGGTGCTGAAGAAATTCGAGAAAGTCGCCAAGCGCGCCGGGGAGTAGGCGCGGCCGATTCACAGATCGTCATAAAACGCTGCAACATGTCTCTTCGCCTGATCTTCATGGGCACGCCGGAATTCGCGGTGCCGACGCTGCGGCAGCTTGTGGCTGATGGCCACGAGATCGCGGCCGTCTATACCCGTGCGGCAAGGCCGGCCGGCCGTGGCATGCAGCTGCAACCGAGTCCGGTGGAGCAGCATGCGCGGCGGTTCGGTATTCCCGTTGTAACGCCGGCGACGCTGAGGACACCGGAAGCATTGGTAGAGTTCCGTGAGCTTAAGGCGGACGCGGCCGTGGTTGTTGCCTATGGCATGATCCTGCCGCAGCCCATTCTGGATGCGCCACGGCTCGGCTGCTTCAATCTGCACGCCTCATTGCTGCCGCGCTGGCGCGGGGCCGCGCCGATCAACCGCGCAATCATGGCAGGCGATGCTGAAAGCGGCGTCATGGTGATGAAGATGGATGCCGGCCTCGATACCGGCGATATTGCGATGGCGGAGCGAGTGGCGATCACCGATGCAATGACGGCGGCCGATCTGCACGACGCGCTCGCGCCGCTCGGGGCCGACCTGATGGCGCGCGCCATGGGAGCACTGGAGCGCGGCAGCCTGCAACTTGCGAAGCAAGCCGATCAGGGCGTTACCTACGCCGCCAAAATCGACAAGGCCGAGACCCGGATCGACTGGGACAAGCCTGCGCGCACGGTACTGCGCCACGTTCATGGGCTGTCGCCATTTCCCGGGGCTTGGTGCGAAACCGGAAAAGACGGCGACGCGGCGCGGCTCAAGGTTTTGCGTTGCGAGCTGGCGAACGGCGCGGGCGCGCCCGGTGACATTCTCGACGATCGCATGACAATCGCATGCGCCGATGGCGCGATCCGCATCCTCGAACTGCAGCGCGCCGGAAAGGCGCCGATGAAGGCGACAGAGTTTCTGCGCGGGACGCCACTGAACGCCAGCGCGCGTCTGGCGTGAAACGGTCATCGCTGTCAGAGACAAATCCAGACATGCCGACGCTCCTCAATGATTATGCGCGCACCACGACGATGCTGATGGACCAAGATGCCCCGCTATAAACTGGCGATCGAATATGACGGGACGCCGTTCTGCGGGTGGCAGATCCAGGAGAACGGCGCCTCTGTGCAGGGCGCGCTGGAAATCGCGGTGAGGGCGATCTGCGGGGACCAGGTTCGCGTCCACGGGGCCGGACGCACCGACGCCGGGGTGCATGCGCTGGCCCAGATCGCGCATTGCGACATCGCCAAACATTTCGAGCCGAATCGGCTTCGTGACGGCTTGAACGCGCATCTGCGCCCACATCCGATCGGCGTGCTCAGTGCCGAGATTGTGCCTGACACTTTCGAGGCGCGCTTTTCGGCGGTGCGACGGCATTATCTCTACCGCATAGCCAATCGCCGGGCCAATCTTGCCCTCGACATCGATCGCACGTGGCGGCTGCCGCGTCCGCTCGATACGGACGCAATGCACCAAGCCGCGCAGCGCCTGATCGGCAAGCACGACTTTACGACGTTTCGCGACACCGAATGTCAGGCGAAATCGCCGGAGAAGACACTCGATCAACTCGATGTCATCAGAGATGGCGATGCCGTCAGCATCGTGACCTCGGCGAGATCGTTCCTGCACAGCCAGGTTCGTTCGATGGTGGGCTCGCTGGTCTGGGTCGGAGAGGGTCGCTGGAGCGCCGACGATCTCGCATCGGCACTCGCCGCCCGTAATCGTGCCGCCTGCGGTCCTGTCGCGCCGCCGCAAGGACTATATCTGGTTCGGGTGGATTACTGAGATCACGCTGGGCTTGTCCAGTGACGGTCACATCACCCAAAATAGCGATCCAATATTCCGCGATAGATTCTGGTCAGATTCTCCAGGTCGGATACCGGCGTGCGCTCGTCGATCTGATGCATGGTTTGGCCGACCAAACCGAACTCGATTACCGGACAGTAGCTCGAGATAAAACGCGCGTCCGATGTGCCGCCCGAGGTGCTCAGTTCCGGCTTGCGCCCGGTGACCTCCTCGATCGCCGCGATAGCGAGATCGGTGAATGCGCCAGGACGGGTGACGAACACGTTGGCGTTGGAAGGCTCCCACACGATCCGTGCCCGGACGCGGTTGCCGGCCGCCTTGGCGAGGCGTTCATCCACCAGCTTCCGCAGCAATTCCTGGGTGTGGCAGTCATTGAAGCGAATGTTGAACCTGGCGCGGGCCTGACCCGGAATGACGTTGCTAGCGGTATTGCCGACATCGACAGAAGTGAATTCCAGGTTCGAGGCCTGGAATTGCGCGCTGCCGTGGTCCAGCGGCTCGTCGCTGAGCGCCACGATCAACCTGGAGATATCCGGCACCGGGTTCGACGCGCGATGCGGATAAGCGACATGGCCCTGCACGCCATCTACGAACAGCGTGCCGGATTGCGAGCCGCGGCGGCCGACCTTGATGCAGTCGCCGAGTTGCTCGACGTTGCTGGGCTCGCCGAGCACGCAATGGTCCAGTTTCTCGCCACGCGCCGCCAGCCAATGCAGCAGCTTGATGGTGCCATTGACGGCGACATCTTCTTCATCCCCGGTGATCAGGAACGAGATCGAGCCTTTCGGCTTGCCGCCGTTGTCGGCGAGATAATTCAGCACCGCCGCGACGCTGCAGGCGATGCCGCCCTTCATGTCGACGGCGCCCCGGCCATACAGGAATCCGTCTTTCACCTCGCCGGAAAAGGCGCCATGGCTCCATGCGGCTTCGTCGCCCGGCGGCACCACGTCGGTATGACCGGCGAATGTGATGTGCGGGGCTTCGGAGCCGATACGCGCATAGAGATTATCGATATCGGCGACGCCCGGCTCGCTGAAGGTGACACGGTGCACCTCGAACCCGGCGGATTTTAAAATCTTTTCGAGAACAACCAACGCGCCGGCATCAGCCGGGGTTACCGATGGGCAGCGGATCAGGTCGCGGGCAATGGAGAGGGCATCGTTCATGCCCTAATCCCGCAGCAGCTCGTTGATGCTGGTCTTGGCGCGGGTGCGCTCGTCGACCCGCTTGACGATGACCGCACAGGCCGTGGATGGACCGGGCTGGCCGTTCTTCAGCGGTCTCGCTGGCAACGTGCCCGGGACCACCACGGCATATTCCGGCACTTCGCCGATAAAGGTCTCGCCGGTGTCGCGATCGACGATCTTGGTGGAAGCACCGAGAAAAACGCCCATTGCCAGCACCGCGCCCTTGCGAACGATCACGCCCTCGGCGACCTCCGAGCGCGCACCGATGAAGCAATCGTCCTCGACAATCACCGGTTCGGCCTGCAACGGCTCCAGCACGCCGCCAATCCCGACGCCGCCGGAAATGTGCACGCGCTTGCCGATCTGGGCACAGGAACCCACTGTCGACCAGGTATCGATCATGGTCGATTCGTCGACATAGGCGCCGAGATTCACAAAGGACGGCATCAGCACGACATTGCGCGCAATGAACGCCGAGCGGCGCACGATCGCGCCGGGCACCGCGCGGAAACCGGCATCGCGAAAGCGGTTTTCGCCCCAGCCTTCAAATTTGGAAGGCACCTTGTCCCACCACGACGCGTTGCCGGGGGCGCCGGAAATCGCGCTCATGTCATTGAGGCGGAACGAGAGCAGCACCGCCTTCTTCAGCCATTGATTGACTTTCCACTTGCCGCTGGCCTCGCGCTCGGCAACCCGCGTTTCGCCCTTGTCCAGCAATTCCAGCGCATGATCCACGGCTTCGCGGACCTCGCCCCTGGTCGCCGTCGAGATGCCGTCACGCGCATCGAAGGCGGTGTTGATGGTCGTTTCGAGCGTGGACAGCGACATCGTAAGTTCCTCGGGGCGCGGGCTGTTCATCAGAGCAGTCGGGGAGGCTTTGTCCGGATTTGGACACTGAGAGTCAAGGCTCCCGCGCTCTCAGTGGCGGCGTGCATTAAACCGGCAGTTCACGCCGTGCCGCTCAACCGCTCCAGAAAACCTGTCAAATCATCCGTGACGTGATCGACATAGGTCTCCTCACGGCCCTCAAGCTCCCAATCTTCCCGCACGACTTCCTTGGAGCCGTCGGGCACCACCAGCACCGTGGTCATCCCGAGTTGGTGCGGCACGACGAGATTGCGCGCCAGATCCTCGAACATCGCGGCCTTCGCGGAATTCACGCCGTAGAGCGCCAGGAATTTCTGGTAGGTCTGCGGCGCCGGCTTCGGTTCGAGTTCGGCGGCGACAATGTCGAACACCGCCTCGAAATGTGCGGAGATCCCAAGCCGCTCCAGAACCGCCCCGGCATGATCGGTCGAGCCGTTGGTCAGGATTAGCTTGCGGCCGGGCAGCTTCGCAATCGCAGCGCCCATCGCTGGATTCGGCTGCAGCGGCGAATGGTCGATCTGATGCACATAGGCGAGAAAGTCGTCGGCGTGCACGCCGTGCTCGGTCATCATGCCGCGCATCGTAGTACCGTAGCGCCGATAGTAGTCTTTCTGGATCAGGCGGGCTTCCGTCGCGGAGACCTTGAGCCAGGCGGCGACGAATTCGCCGATGCGCTGGTCGACTTGTTGCCAGAGATTGACGTGATGCGGGTAGAGTGTGTTGTCGAGATCGAACACCCAGGTGTCGATGTGGGCAAAACTTTCCATCACGGCACCGCGAAGCGCAGCGTTTTGCCGCCGCCTGACATATCGACCGCGGTGAAGCCGGTTGCGGCAAAACCGCGGCTGCTGCAGTCAGTTTGTTCGTTGGTCTCGAACTTGTTCTCGCGCGTGCAGAGCTCTTTTGCGCCGCCCCAATTCAACGGCTTGTCCCTCAGTTTGAGAGTGCGATTGTCTGCATCGACCGCCTCGGCAAAGCTGTAGAGCTGCCGGGGCTGGCCGGTGACGTCGGGATGCAGGCATTTGCCGGGATCTATTCGATACCAGCCGCGGCTCACCACGGATTTGCCGTCGTCAGTAGCCACCGCAGCCATGACCTTGTGAGCCGTATCGTTGCACCAGGTGAGGCCGGTGGAAGACGGCGATTGCACCGCATCGATCATGGTGGTGAAGAAGCTCGACGACTGCACGATATCCTGGTTCAGTCCGCGGTTTTTCAAGAATGCCGTAAGTGCTGCCTGGGTCTTGGGCCCATCTACGCCGTCGATCGGCGCGGCATCGTAGCCCGCGATGACGAGCAGTCGCTGAATGCCCGCGAGCCGCGCCTGCTCGTCGTCATACTCGCTGTCTTCGGCCAGGTAGGCGACCAGATTGCCGTCTTCGGCCCGCGAAGGGTTTATTTGCGTGAATGGCGCCGGCGTCTGGCCGGCGCGGCACTGGCGCGCGGCCGCAATCACGAAGTTATCGGCAGCGACGCAGAGCGCGTCACGGCCGTTCTGCGGAATGGGCGAAGCGCCATAGACGCCGAGTGCCCGCGCGTTCAGCAGAATGCGGTCGGCGCTCAGCGTACCCTGCACCACCACACGGCAGCCAGCAGGATCGATGCGAAACCATCCTCGTGTCGCAGTCGCCGTCTTGTCATCGATACCGATCGCAGCCTCGACCACGTAGCTCATGCGATTGCAGATTTTCAGATCGGCGAAAGCGGGCGCAGAGGAGGCGAGAAACGATATCATAGCCGCGGGAAGCGCCATCAAAACGCATTTCGAAGATGAAAAAGCAGTCCGGCTGATTTTCGATTGGTCGTGGCGGGACAAGTCAGGCTGGTGTTCGCGATGTGCGAAAGTTTGTCCGCGCTCGCGCGCATCCACCTCGTTCCGGCGCTTGGAAAAGACGGGCATGGCCGGAACCAAGCCGGCCGTATCGGTGCTTTTTCGCATCGCCCCTTTCGTCATCACTTGTGGATCAGTGTACCCGTGCCCTGATTGGTGAACAATTCGAGCAGCACGGCATGCGGCGTCTTGCCGTCGATGATAACAACGCCTTGCACGCCCTGCTCGAGCGCGTAGATGCACGTCTCGACCTTGGGGATCATGCCGCCGGTGATAGTACCGTCGGCAATCAGTCTGCGGGCATCCTTGAGCGACAATTCCGGAATGAGCTTTTTGGACTTGTCGAGCACGCCCGGCACGTCGGTCAGCAGCAACAGCCGCTTTGCTTTCAGCGCGCCGGCTACGGCGCCGGCAAACGTATCGGCGTTTACATTGAACGTTTGGCCGCTTTTCGAGCTCGCGAGCGGCGCCAGCACCGGGATCAGTTCGTAGCCGATCAATTGGTTCAGCAGCGTAAGGTCCACCTTTTCAGGCTCGCCGACGAAGCCGAGATCGACCACTCTTTCGATCTGCGAATCCGGATCAACCATGGTACGCGTCGCTTTCGACGCCATCACCATGTTGCCGTCCTTGCCGCAAAGGCCGACGGCTTTGCCGCCCGCTTCGTTGATGAAGCTGACGATCTGCTTGTTGATCGATCCCGCCAGCACCATCTCGACGATCTCGATGGTCGCAGCATCGGTAATGCGCAGCCCCGCCGCAAATTCGGACTGGATGCCAAGCCGCTTCAGCATGGTCGCGATCTGTGGTCCACCGCCATGCACGACGACAGGATTGACGGCGGTTTGCTCAAGCAACACGATATCGCGCGCGAATGCTTTCGCCATATCCTCCGCGCCCATGGCGTGGCCGCCGTATTTGATGACGATGGTTTCCTCGTCATACTCCTGCATATGCGGCAGCGCTTCGGACAGGATGCGGGCCTGATCGAGCGGGCTGATGTGGGACGCTTCGGTCATGAGGCGGGTCTCGTCAGCGAAGGGTGGGGCGGGTTCTATCTGATTGGCGGGCGTGGCGCAAAGTGTCGGATTGCCTTTCAACGACTTCGCTCAGGCCTAAGGCCGTGACGCGTCAATCTCGGTTGGGCCATGCCGCAGCCAGAGCGAGTGCCAGCCAACTCAGGATCAGAAGCGTGCCACCGGATGGAGCGGCCATCGGGAACAGGCCGTGGCCGGCATATTGTCGCAATGTCATATCGGTCGCGAACAAGGCGGCCGCGAGTACGAAGCCGAAGCCCGCGGCAACGCCCAGCCTGCGATGGATGATTCCGCGCTCAGCCAGCGCCACCGTTGCAAGAACGGCGCTCGCGTGAAACAGCAGCATGGAGGAGGCCGCTCCCAGCCGCGAGGCGTCGGCTTGATGGGCGGACAGCGCCGCCAAAACGACTCCGTCGGCCCCCATGATCCCGGCCAACACGATCAGAACGCGACAGGCGCGGTTCATCGCCCGCGCTCCTCCAGCAGCTTCGCCATTGCGCTGCGCAGCTCCGGCATTCCTGCACCGGTACGCGCGGAAGTAGCCAACACATAGGGGAACGCGGCCGGATGTTTGGCCAGCGCCGCCGCGGTCTCCGCAATTCGGGTTTCCAGCTCGGCCGGCTTCACCTGATCGGCCTTGGTGAGCACAACCTGATAACTGACAGCCGACTGGTCGAGCGTCTTCAGTACATCCAGATCTGCATCCTTGAAGCCGTGACGCGCGTCTATCAGCACATAGACCCGTGCCAGGCTGGGGCGGCCCAGCAGGAATTTGTGGATCAGTTCGGTCCAGGACGCCACCTTCGCTTTTGGCGCGGAGGCGTAGCCGTAGCCTGGCATATCGACCAGCCGAAGACCGGCTTTGTCTTGGCCTTCGAAGAAGATCAATTCCTGGGTGCGGCCGGGCGTGTGGGAAGTGCGCGCCAGCGCATTGCGGTTGGTCAGCGCGTTGATGAGCGAGGATTTGCCCACGTTGGAACGGCCGGCGAACGCGACCTCGATGCCGGCCATCGGCGGCAGCGTTTCAATCGAAGGCGAAGCCCAGAAGAATTGCCAGTCGCCGGCGAAAAGTTTACGCCCTCGCTCAATCAGCTCCGCATCGATGGCGTCGGTCATGCGTAAGCTGACCTAGGTCGCCTTCTTTGAAGCGAACGTGCCGCGGATATTGTCGAACAATTCCACCTTCACGCCGTTGCGGCGCATGATGAAGCTTTGCTGCAACACCGAAAGCAGGTTGTTCCAGGCCCAATAGATCACGAGTCCGGCCGGGAAGCCGGCGAGCATGAAGGTGAAGATCAGCGGCATCCAGTCGAAAATGATCTTCTGCGTCGGATCCGGCGGTGTCGGGTTGAGCTTCATCTGGAACCACATCGTGATGCCCATGATGATCGGCCAGACGCCGAGCGCAAGGTAATGGCCGAACAGCGGCAGCTGAGTCGGATCGAAATGAAGCAGCCCGAACATATTGAACAGATTGGTCGGATCGGGCGCCGAGAGGTCCTTGATCCAGCCAAAGAACGGCGCGTGGCGCATTTCAATGGTGACGAACAGCACCTTGTAGAGCGAGAAAAACACCGGGATCTGCAAGGCAACGGGAAGGCAACCGGCGATCGGGTTGATCTTCTCCTTCTTGTAGATCTCCATCATCTCCTGTTGCTGCTTCACCTTGTCATCGGGATAGCGCTCTTTCAATGCGGCCAGTTGCGGCTGCACCGATTTCATCTTGGCCATCGAGGCGTAGGATTTGTTGGCGAGCGGGAAGAACAGCAGCTTCACCAGCACCGTCACCAGCAGGATCGAGATGCCGAAATTGCCAAACAGGCGATAGAAGAAGTCCAACGCCAGGAACATCGGCTTGGTGATGAAATAGAACCAACCCCAATCGATCAAAAGATCGAAATGGTTGAGCGAAAGCTGCCTGTTGTAGCCGCCAAGGCCGCCGATCGGAAAGTTGATGCCGACCAGGCTCGCTTCTTTGGCGCCGGCGAACAGCCGGGCGTTGGCGCTGCCGGTGCCGCCGATCGCGATGGTCTGCGCGTCCTCAAGGTAGTCCGTCTGATAGGTCCTGACGGTGCCGACGAGATTGGACGAGTAGCGCGCCTGCAATTGCGCGTTGGTGTCGGGCAACAGCGCCGAGGCCCAATACTTGTCCGTGATCCCGAGCCAGCCGTCGGTGACCTTGAAGTTCACGGTCTTGGCTTCGTCGATCTTCTTGTAGGTGTATTCCTGCAGGCCCTGATCGCCGAGATAGCCGATCAGGCCTTCGTGCAGAATGTAATAGCCGGAGACCTGAGGCGTGCCGTGCCGGGAGATCAGCGCAAACGGATAAAGCGTGACCGGCGCGGTGCCGACGTTGGTCACCTCGTCCTTGATCGTGAACAGATAATGCTCGTCGATCGAGATCTTGCGGCGGAAGGTAAGCCCCTCGCCGTTGTCGTATTTCAGAGTGATCGGGCTGGTGGGCGTGAGGCTGCCGGAACCTTCCTGCTGCCACATCGTGTTCTGGTCGGGAAGCCGGACGGTCGAGCCGGTCGCCGGGACCCAACCGAATTCCGCGTAATACGGCTGCGCCGTTCCCGAGGGCGAGTACAACACGATCGGCGGCGAGGCCGGATCCACCGTCTCGCGGAATTGCACCAGCGACAAATCGTCGATGCGAGCGCCCTTCAACGAAATGCTTCCGGATACGCGCGGCGTGTCGATCTTGACCCGATTCGTGTCGGCGATGGCGGCTTCGCGGCTCACGACGACGGCGGCCTGCGTATTGGTCGGGGGCGCGCTGGCCGATGGAGCGGACGAGCCGGTCTGGGGGGCGGTAGACGGGGAGGCCGTGTTGCCGCCGGCCTGCGGCGTCGGCTTCACCAGTTCGCTTTGGGCCTGCTGCAGCGCGCGCTGCTTTTCCATCTGCGGCACGTTGTAGAAATATTGCCAGGCGATCAGTATGAGGCCGGACAGAATGACGGCGAGGATGGTGTTGCGATTGTCGATCATCTCTGGGGTCTCGTCATTCAATCCGGTTTGCGGCTTGCCTTCGGCGCTTGCCGGTCAAGGCGCTGGAGCGCGGAGCGTAGGTCTTCGAGCATGGCGACGAAATTGCGGGTCAGGGCGGCACGGCGGCCGACTAGCACATAATCATGATGCGGTCGCATCGATAGGTGATCCAGCCGCTTCACCAATTCGCGAAGCCTGCGCCTGATTTGGTTGCGCTCAGTAGCGGTGCCGTTTTTTCGGCTCACCGTAAAGCCTACTCGGATCGGCCCGTCGTCACGGCGGCGGCTCTGCACAAGAAACGCTGAACTGCTGACCCGTGGCCCATTGGCAACAGCGAGGAAGTCCGCCCGCTGCCTTAGCCGATCCATGATAGAATCCCCGGAGGGTCGGGTTCAGGCGCTCAGACGCTTGCGGCCGCGGGCGCGGCGCGCGGCGAGGACCTTGCGGCCGCCCGTCGTGGCGAGGCGAGCGCGGAAGCCGTGACGGCGCTTGCGCACCAGTTTGCTGGGTTGATAAGTCCGCTTCACGGGTTCGTTCTCCGCTGACCGGCCAATTTGCCGCTGAATTGAGGTAAGTGCATTGAGATCGCGTCCGGTGATGCTGGCTGGCCCAAAACGGGCCGCTTCCGGCCCAAATGAGCCGCCACCGGTAGGACCGGGTCATCGCGGACAAGTTGCGCGGCTTATAAGGGAGTGACCCGTTTTCGTCAATGTCGCGACGGGCCGCAATCGCTACCCGTCGGAATGCCCTAATCCGAACGAATATCGCAGACATTCGGGGGTTTCAAAGGGTTTGGCGTCGTACGGAAATTGCGGCCTGGTTGTGAAACCGGTCCACGTTAGCGATCCGTAATTTGACCGGCCGGGGAGCGAAACGCATCCTTCAGGGATCGATCGCGGGCAGCAAAAGCGGCTGGCGTTTGGGTCCAGTCGCATTCTATGGCGTTAACAATGACGATTGTGCTTGTCTCCAAACCGCGTCGGGTTTGGGTAGTCATGCGCTACTCGAGAACAGAATGGGTGTCATGAGCGACGAATTGCCGAACGACCAGGGGGCCCCGGTGAAGCCGCCGCGCCGGCTTGGCCTGTCCGGCAAGCTTTTGCTGCTCACCATTCCCCTGGTGATGATCGCGGGCATCTTGATTTACGTGCCGGCTATTGCGAATTTCCGGCTCAACCGGCTGAACGACCGTCTGGCGGCGGCCAATACCGCCGCCTTGGTGCTGGACGCCGCGCCATCCGGCATGGTTCCGGATTCCCTGGCGCGGCAAATCCTGACCAGCATCGGTGCGCGGGCTGTCGCCATCAAGATGGGGCAGCAGCGCCGGCTCCTCGCCAGCGCCGATCTGCCCGCCTCGATCGACCACGATGTCGACATGCGGACGATGACGGCATGGTCCGCCATCGTCGGTTCCTTTGAGACCATGCTGGAAACCGGCAATCAGGCGATCCGTGTCGTGGGGCCTGCACCTGGCGGTGCGCAATTCATCGAAGTGGTGATCGATGAAATGCCGCTGCGGCGGGCGATGTACCGGTTTTCCCGCAATCTGTTGCTGGTGTCGCTTGGAATTGCGGTGCTTACGGCGGGCCTGGTCTATCTCGCCCTGCATTACCTTTTCGTGCAGCCGATGCGACGTTTGACCGCTAGCCTGGTTGCGTTCCACGAAAACCCCGAAAGCTCGGCGCGGATCATCGTGCCGAGCCAGCGCGGCGATGAGATCGGCGTTGCCGAGCGGGAATTGTCCGACATGCAGCGCGACCTGGTATCGATGCTGCATCAGAAGAGCAGGCTGGCGGCGCTGGGGCTTGCGGTGTCCAAGATCAACCACGATCTGCGCAACCTGCTCGCGTCATCGCAGTTGTTATCCGATCAGCTTTCCAGCGTGCCCGACCCTCGCGTGCAGCGCTTTGCGCCAAAGCTGATGCGTTCGCTGGAGCGCGCCATCGCATTTTGCCAATCGACGTTGTCCTATGGCCGCGCTCAGGAAGCCGCGCCGGACCGGCGCATGATGCTTGTCGAACCGACGGTCGCCGAGGTCCGCGAATCCGCTGGCCTCGCCTCGGATGCGTCGATCGCGTGGATCACTGCCATCGAGCGCGGACTCACCATCGACGCCGATCCGGACCAACTGTTTCGCGTGTTGCTGAATTTGATCCGCAACGCCGCGCAGGCGCTGGAGAACCGGCCAAGGAACGAGGGCGGCAACCTGCAGATCCGCATTACCGGCCGCCGCGAAGGCGCGGTGGCGATCATCGAGGTTTCCGATACCGGGCCGGGCGTGCCGGTGAACGCGCGCGAGCATCTCTTCGAAGCGTTCCAGACCTCGGGCCGGCTGGGCGGCAGCGGGCTCGGCCTTGCGATCGCCGCCGAGCTGGTCCGCGCCCATGACGGCGACATCCAGCTGGTGGAGGGGACGATCGGCGCTACCTTCAGGATCGCGATCCCGGACCGCCCCGTGGAACTGCTGAGCGTCCGCAGCGAGCGGGCCCGGGCGTAAAATCCAGTGCAATCGCTGGATTGGCGGCTATTTCGGCCTGATCCGACCGGCGGAGATCGCGAGCAGATGCCGGCTTCCAGAGCTTGCCAAGGCGAGCGGGAGCCGGTAGCTAGGGTGCGCTTTCGCCACCTTGCCGAACGTATCTCGGAAATCATTGCGGGCCCCGACGCCCGAAATGAACAGCGAAAAACGCGCCCGTAGCTCAGCTGGATAGAGCACCAGACTACGAATCTGGGGGTCAGGAGTTCGAATCTCTTCGGGCGCGCCAGTACTTAGCCACTACTTACCGTGCAAAAAAATATCGGCATTTCACGGGTTTTGCAAGGAAGCAGGCTTGAGGTGCAGCGCGCTGGTAGCGCGGTCGACTGAGCTTTATAGGCCCGTTTTAGCGGACAGAACCCGAGGAGGGTACCGTCACATACTCTCCGAATACGTCGTTCTTCTCTGAGGCTGTGTACTGCGCCGTGCGCGCTGTGCCGGAGGAGATTGCCCATCAGCCGTCGGGCGGCCGCTTCTACAAGTGCGCTAAGTCTCAATCCGTACGCATACACCACGCGGCACGCGAATGCGCCCGGCGGTGCCTTGCTTTCAGGAGGGGCCGAGGTCGTGGCTACCGCAGTCTGTCACGTGCTGCTCGGGGCCTCTGACCAAATCGCCGGATGTGCTAAGGCGCGGCGCTTGCAAAGCTTATTCAAGGAAATTGCCAATGAGCGGCTGCAATAGCTTCAAGCTGAGCGACGACGCTCCAAAGCAAAACCCGTGGCAGGACGATCGACTCGGTTTTCGGCCATTCGCAGAGCGGCTATCGAAGGTCATCCTGTCACTTGACGTTCCGAATGGCTATGTCGTTGGGCTTCACGGTGAATGGGGCAGCGGCAAATCCACGGCGATAAATTTCGTCAAGGCATTTTTGGACAAACAAGACGTCGAAGCAGAGAACGAGGACAACCGAATTCAAGTTTTGGATTTCCAGCCCTGGATCGTGTCCGGACACCAAGATCTGATCACAGCATTTTTTAAGGTTCTGTCGGAGAAGCTGCCCGGGGCCAAACGGCCAGGTTGGATCGACCGAAATCTGCGCCGGATACGCCGCGGCGCTGACCCCGTGCTCGATGCAATGGCCACGGTCGCAGTTGTTATTGATCCAAGCGGCGGCATCGCGTCAAAAACTGCTGCGAAGGTCGCGGGCACGTCACTAAACGGCGCAATCGATCGTTTCCTCGAAGAGCCATCCTTGCAAGCCGCGTACGACAAGCTGCATGCGCTCCTGCAAAATAAGCGTAAACGCTTCCTTGTCATCATCGACGACCTGGACCGGCTTCAAAAAGAGGAAATCCGTTCGATCATGCAAATGGTCAAAACGGTAGGTCGATTGCCAAATGTTCTATACCTGCTCTCGTATGATCGAGACATTGTTTGGGGGGCATTGGATGAGGGCGTGGCGGCAGACCGTAACGGTCCGAATTTCGGCGAGAAGATTGTGCAACAAGAGATTGAACTGCCCCGCCCATTCAAAGATGATCTACTAACTCTACTTGACTCCGAAGTGGCATTTATTACGGGTCCGACGCCAAATAACGCCCGTTGGCAAGTTATGGTTCAAGATGGAGTGCGTCGGTGGATGAGGCATCCTCGTGACGTGCAGCGGCTAGCAAATGCAGTGAAGTTTTCGTGGCCTTCCCTGGAAGGGGAGATCGATCCGCAAGACCTCTTCGTTATGGAGGGCTTGCGGCTGTTCGATGAGCGCGTGTTTGACTGGATAAGATGGAACCGCGATTGGTTCTTCAGCGACGGGCGCTTCCTCATGGCGGATGAGGCGGTCCGCAAAGCTGTACTTAAGCCCCTCTTCAATCAAATACCGGAGCAAGATAAAGAACAAGTCTCGCAGCTGTTGGCATCGCTCTTTCCAACACAAAGCAAGTTATTCGAGGACATGCCGTTCACCACTGAAAGTCATTCAGACATCGTTAGACGGCGCGGTATTGGGTGCGAAGCGGGGTACGATGCATATTTCACATTGTATCCATCCCCGAACGAGGTGCCGAAACATATTCTTGACCTCTTCGTGGGAAAACTTGACGACAGGACATTCCTTGTAGAACTGATAGAGTCCTATATCGAGAAGAAGGATCGCTCCAAGCTGACTATGGTTGGACGGCTGCTCCAAGAGCTGTCGTTTCGGTTTCTGGGACAAGATCCACCCACACCAACTCAGTCGTTGCTTGACGCGCTATTCGACGTTGGTGAAAAAGTTTTGGCTATCGATTGGCCGCCTGCTACTTTTCGGAGTTCGCCGCACTCCTCGTGGGCTGGATTAATAAGCCAGTTGCTGTTGGCGTGGGGCGCCCCCGAGGCCGGGCGACAGCTAGTGCAATCCTTCCGATCGGCGAAGGCAACGTCTCTTTGCGCCAGCCTCTTCGTATACCGCGCGCGTGAACTACGGAAGATGCCAGGCAATTCCGGTGAGCAGCCTACGATCACACCGCAAGCGTTGGATGAGCTTGGAAAGATCTTGCTATCGAAGATCAAAAAAGATGCGGCGGATAACTCGCTACGAAATGCCCCCCGCATTTGGGACATAGCGCGTGCCTGGAAGTATCTTGGCGGTGCCCTTGAAGCAAAAGCTTGGCTGAATAAGAGCATGTCTGAGAGTGCCGACTTCATGGCCGGAGTTACCGAAAGCTTTGTGAGCTATACAATTGGATCGGAACCGCGGCATTATGAAATGACGGAGCGGCCCGATCCTGAGCTGTACGACTTACAGACAGTTTTGGATGCTGCTCGGAAGCATTTGAAAGGTAACGAGCTGACGGAGGATGCGAGAAATCGTATTGGCGTGATCGTGGCAAAGGTTGAACGCCAACTCATGACTGATCGCGAGGAAGAAGCGGCTAATAAAGCGGCGAGCGAAAAGGAGCCGGGCGCGCTCTTGAAAACTTGAGCCGCGTGATCGGTGAAGGCCGTATCGTTCGCGGCCTACAGCATCTATCATGGTGAGATCACCGATCGTGAACCAGACTGGTTAGTGCAGGGCGTGTCTGCGCTTCGGGCTAGCTAGTCGCCTGTAGCGCCTAGCGACGGCGCTGCGGCCGTCAACGCCACTCGGAAGTCTGCCGTTAGTAATGCGGGAGCGCGCAACGGATGGGTTAGGGTGATCTGCTTGCTAGTTGATGCCATCATCTGGCCATCAACTGATTTGCTCGCCCTGCGATCGCCGCGCACAAATAAAGATTTCGCGGGGCGAACGAACCTCGGTGTTGCTCGTTAATTCTGCGCTGCAACACTTCTGGGATGATCCCGATTTCGTGCACGCCACGTGGAGTGCACCGATGAGCGCAACTCGCCTAAAAACACGTTCGCCCGTATCCCTCGCCCGAAAAAGCCTTACGCGCGCCCAAGCGCATCCCTATACAGTGGCTGCAGCCGCCACCGTCGGGGCTTTGGCGCTATCGGCCTTCGTAAACCGCCGCTTAGCCAACAAGGCTGAAAACGACAATCCACCGGCTGGTCGGTTCTTAGACGTAAACGGGGTCCGGCTTCACTATATCGAACGTGGCTCAGGCGCACCGCTAGTCCTGCTCCACGGCACCGGCAGCATGATCGAAGATTTTGAATCTAGCGGTTTGATCAATTTAGCCGCCAAGACTTACCGCGTCATCGTTTTCGACCGCCCTGGTTTCGGTCATAGTAGCCGGCCGCGAAATGTTGTCTGGACGCCCACGGCACAGGCCCACCTGATTAAGAACGCTCTCCATCAGCTGGGCGTCTCGCAGGCAATATTCCTGGGGCACTCGTCGGGTGCTTCGATAGCAATCGCATTGGCGCACAAATATCCGAACTTGATCCAAGGCTTGGTTCTTGCATCAGGATATTACTATCCGGGTTTGCGTGCCGACGTAGTTGCTTTCTCTGCCTCTCCGGCAGCTTTAGCGGGCGATATTTTGGGCCACACCGTCTCACCGATTGCAGGCCGAGTGATGTGGCCACTCTTGATGGCCAAAATGTTCGGCCCGCGATCCGTGCCCAAGAAGTTTGAGGAGGGCTATCCGAAAGAGATGGCGCTTCGCCCCTCTCAGGTTGGCGCGGCAGGCGCCGAGTCGGCACTCATGATTCCAGACGCATCTCAATATGCTACTTTGCAGATGCCAGTTGTCATCATCGCTGGTGACGAAGACCGATTGATTGACATCGATACGCAATCAGCACGGTTGCACCGCGACATCCCCCAAAGCAAGTTTCACAGGGTCCCAGCAAACGGTCACATGATCCATCAGACTGCGACCAGTGCAGTCATGTCTGCAATCAATGAGGTTGCCCAGTTACGTGAAAGGGCGAAAAAGCCCGAAGCCTCGGCGCGCGTCGCCACTCAGGGCGCCTGAAAGGAAATTTCAGAGGACCTTTGCCAATAGCTCGTATGCTCCATATAGCGCGAGCCAGCTAATAGCGGTGAGTAACAGGATAGACCGTTGATCAGTCATCTGACGCCCTCCGTACACCTCACATCTAGAGGTAGATGCTATCGGGGTGTTCGTGTGGCCGTAAAGTGGTGGTCTTGAGTTGTCTACCGGTAGATCACTGGCATAGCAGGGCTCGGTCCACGTCGTAGAAAGAGAAGGTGCGCGGCCCTTCGGCCAGTGAACCTGAGCGTTTGCGCCGCGAGAGCGTCCTTGGTGCGCCGGGAGATTAGGTCGTAGTCAGAGGGGAGGTGGGGGGTTGCGCAGCTTGGGAAAGTTGGTGATGCCGACTTTGAATTTTAGCGGCGGTCCGCAAAGTCCACGCGCGCCGAACCGACCATGCTGGCTGGTGCGCCTCGTCATGTACAAAAGCTTTGCGTTTCTAAAATTTCAAAGCGGCGAGTAGATCAAGAGGGATGGGGGTAGATCACCTAAAGTCACGGGCACGTGTTATAACCCTAGGTGTCGCTTTTTCGAGTTTGTGGGAGTTCAAGTGGCAGTTCCAATCCCGCCGCCGGCAAGCCGATTGCGCCGCAATCGCTGGCAAATATCCCAAAGCTGATCACAGCTTATTTCGCGTCCAGGCCGGATCCGGCCAATTCCGCTCAGCGCGTGTCTTTTGGGACATCCGGTCATCGCGGCTCCTCGTTGAAAAATTCCTTCAATGAGGATCATATTCTCGCGACGACCCAGGCGATCTGCGATTACCGCCGGCAGGTGGGTTTCACGGGCCCACTTTTTGTCGGCACAGATACGCATGCCCTCGCCGAGCCAGCTTGGTAAGTGCAACCGAGGTTTTTGCCGCGAATGGCGTCGATATCATGGTTGACGAGTGCGGCGGCTATACGCCCACTCCTGTCATCTCGCACGCGATTTTGACGTACAATAAGGGAAGGACGAGCGGCCTCGCAGATGGCGTCGTCATCACTCTTTCGCACAACCCGCCGGGAGACGGCGGATACAAGTACAATCCGCCGCACGGCGGGCCGGCCGACACCGACTTAAAATTAGAAAAGAGCGCGAACCCTCCGGAGATTGGCCTCGCAGGCGTTTCAAGGCTGCCCTATGAGCGAGCCCGTAAATCCCGATCGGTCCATTTGCACGATTATGTCAGCTCTTACGTGGCCGATCTGGGCAACGTTGTGGATATGGCGTTGATAAAATCCGGTACCCATATTCGCACCATGCAGAGCTTTCATTAACGAAGACAGCTTCGTCGAGGAACTCCCCGATAAGCCAATTTCCGACCACCCCAACCTAGTGACAGAACGCGGGCTGGAGCTGATCGAAGCGGCATTGGAAGCTGCCCGACGCGAGTACGGCGAAGCGCAAGCTGTCGGGCAATCGGGAAGTTCTGGCCAAAGCGGGACGCGAGCTGCGTCGACGGACACCAGCTACTGCAGGGGCCGGGTAGGCGGCGACAGTTCAGCAACATCGGATCGGCGACCGGTTGGCCTGCTTCGTACGTGCGAAGTTGGAATTAGATGCAAAAAGCCACTTGGGGTCCGGCTGAGAAAATGTTGGGCGGCCGCTCAGATGCCTCTGCCTTCGGGCACAGGGGACATCACACCCGAAGCGCCTCCAACTGCCCGAACAGTAGCGCGATCCGGCCGGGGCTCCTGCCCGAGCCGACCGCCTGGCTGTTATGGTTCAGGTCTCGCCGCCGGCGAAGATATCCTTTTTGATGACCGCGTGGACGCCCCAATTTCCATCAACAACCTGGGTGATACCGAAATCGACGCCGATTGTGATCAAAGAGATTGCCTCGTCTTCAGTCAGCTTCTTGGTCGTCATTAGGAATTTGCGCATCTTTCGGAAGGCGTCGCGCAAAGCAAGGTCAACTGACGACTTTGAGTAAATGTCCGACTGCGCCTTGTCCCCTAATTCGCTGAGATAATTGGCGAAGCTAAAACCGTGCACAAGCCACTCGTCCTTGGTTTCCAGCATCGGATAATCGAGGGCTTCGAGTGCCGTACCGACGAGGTCGGCTTTCTTGTGCAGGATGATCTGGAAGGTGCCGTTCAACGAGCATTCGATTGCGGTACCGCACAGCTCCGAATCTCCCTGCGACGCGTGGGAGTTGCCAACCGACAACAGGCCGCCTTCCACGGCAACCGGATAATACATCGTGGCGCCCTTGCCGATCCGCCAATTATCGATGTTGCCACCTGTATAGCTGGGAGGAATTGAATTCGACGATATCGGCTTCCTTGGGTGCCAAGCCTATTACGCCGAAATGGGGACGTATCGGAATGCGCACATTCTTGAGGATGCCGTGGTTCTCCTGGATCGTGGAGTGATCGACCGGAACGCCAGGGTAGTCGATGGTCTTGTGCACCACTCCGGAAGGGTCGGTCTGCGGAGTCCATCTGAAATTATACACGGCTCTCGCCCAGTTGCGTTCCCCAGTGGCATCGACCTCGTAGATCGTGACTACTTCGCGCGGCTTAGGATCGGTGAGAAAATCCTTATAGTGAAAACCCCACCATGCGGCCGCGTTGCTACCGAAAGCCTTTCCGGAATATTGCGGATTCGCACAAGGCCGGGGTGCGACGTCGATAATGCGCAATTCGATTACGTCACCCTCCTGGGCGCCGCGTACGTAGACCGGGCCGGTGCAGATGTGCACGCCAAGGCCCTCGCCGGCGCCACGCCCGAATAGCGACGCATCCATCGGTCCGGCGCCGCGCCGGTTTACGCCCTTCTTTTCCTTGGTCCACAGGAACACGCTTTCGGCGCCAGGATCACCCTTCACCATGCGCTCGGCGTCATCATTGGCATGGTGGGTTAACGCCTCAATGGTGATGAAGTCGCCGGAATTGATCTCGACTTGCGGCTTCAGCTTCTTGCTGAAATAGCCCCAATGTACTGTGTCGGCATTCGCGGGCAAATGATGATACGACCGCTTGGCGGGCTGGTTCTGTTCGGCGGCAGCCGCCATCTGCGGCGTCACCAGAGAAATGCCGCCCGCGGTAATCGCCGCCGCGCCCCCGGCCGCGGCGAAGCTGGACCTCAAGAACGACCGGCGCTCCCGGTCGAGCGTTTCCTTGAATTTGCGGTGGTGCAAATCGAATTCCGGACAATTCTTGTCGTCACCGGCGCACATCGGGTCACTCCTGGTTTGAACCTGCGTTTTCGACGGACACTGATCTCATCTTAGTTCATCTCAACAGTCAAAGGTTTCAAAGGCGGCGAGAAGCCGGCTGATTTACGGCAACCCATCCAATCGATTTTACAGGGACCGTCCGCGCTCGGGCGGTGCTTGCTGCTCAAATGACTGCGGCGGAACCTGGCGTACGCTTACATCAAAAAATATTTGATCCGCTTCCAAACCGAGTGCCAGGTTCAAACGAACGGCATTTATTTTTCATCTTGAATGTCGAGGTACAATCCGGAGCCTCGTTAGCTCTCCGCCAACGAAAGTCTGCACTGGCACATGTAAGACATGCCGACTTACACGGGGATTTCCTGAAGTCAGCAAAGCTCTCGAGTAACTCGCGTAAGCTACTGCGTCGATTGACCTGGCTGACCCATCAGCGGGAGCGGCGCCGCCGAGTGGTTATCGCAATTGAAGTGACTAGCGGTTTAGGAACGCGAGAACGCGCGTCAGGCACTCTGACGTCGCTTGCGCGAGAGATTTCGACCAAGGCTCCAGCGTTCGTGTCTCTGGCGAGCGCTGCGGATTGTCCGGCAAACAATGCGGTAAGTTCCCTGTCTCCCGTTTTGCCCAGCGGAGCGGTGAGACTGAGTTGTGCGGGAAAAGCCACCGGCGTCAGCTCTGACGCCAAGAGGTCCTCAACCAGTTTGTTCTTCACATAGCGCGCTGGTCGGCCGGAAATCACGTCTGTGACGACCGTGCAGGCATCAGTGGGCTCCCGCAGTGCGGCGCGGTGAGCGTCGAGCACATTGGCCTCGTCGCAGCGCAGGAATGCCGTGCCCAGCTGTACGGCGCTTGCGCCAAGGACAAAGGCTGCAGCGACGGTTCGGCCATCAGCCACGCCGCCAGCCGCAATGACGGGAACCCTTACAGCATCCACCACTTGCGGCAACAGCGCGAACAGGCCTGGTTGCATGCTTATGTCTAACCCGGTGAAGGTGCCACGATGTCCGCCGGCCTCGCTACCTTGCGCGATGATAGCGTCGACACCGGCGTGCTCAAGCATCCTCGCCTCGGCGACGCTCGTGGCGCTAGAGATGATGAAAATCCCTGCGGCCTTAATGGCGTTGATGACCACCCGAGGAGGCAGCCCAAAATGGAAGCTGACCATCTGTGGCTTGGCCCGGATCAGCATTGATAGGTGTTCAGGGCTTACCTCACTCACGGCGCCCGTTGGCTCGGGCACTGTTCCCAGCCCCTTCGCATCGAAGTGCGCCTGCAAACGTGCCCGCATCGGCTCGCTGACGTCAGGGGTAATGTTGGGCTCGGGCCAGAGCGGATAATTGACGTTGAGGCTTCCGCCACTCAACTGTTGGAAGCCAGCTATCCGCCGCTCAGCGTCCTCGGCTGAAAAACCCCACATGCCCAGGCCACCTAGACCGCCAGCGTTGCTGACGGCGGCGGCGAGCGCAGGCGTACTGAGCCAGCCCATCGGCGCCTGAAGGATCGGCCACTTGAGATTTAACCTGTCAGTGAACGTATTTCGGGGCCACATGAATTATTCCCGTGACATATACGTCGGGTCGACAGCGGCCTGGAGCAGCGAGCTTAGGAGCCTCATTAGAACAAAACCGCTAATAGCAAAAGGCGTGGCGTCTGGATTCGGCACCCCCAGACAAGTGATCCTTCAAGTTGATGTCTGTTCATCAGAGCGCGGCGACCTCTTCTGCCGCGGAATTGAAATTGTCTTATGGCAGGCCCTCCGCACCTTTGTGATTGGCGCCATCGCGCGGCGCAACCAAATACACTGCTGCACTCGCCACTCCGCCGACCATGTCTGGCCTTGCCGCGCTCAAGCCGTCGCAACCGCTAAGAGTTCAATTAGTCCTTCGCCCTCACGGCCTCCCTTGGTGGCTCCGCATTCAACCGACACACATCCTCGTAGACCCTCTCGCTTCCGTTGACCATTACGACGTGGTTCATCGTGGACCAGCCGTGGCGCTCCAGCATGGCGACATATACCGGCGCGAAAGTGCCCTGCGCACGTCGTTTGGGCAACGAGATGTAGCCCAGGCTGAACATGGTGACTTCGAAGTCCTTATCGCCAAACTCACCGCCCGGAAGGCGGCCGTTCAGGTCGGCCACAATGGCATGAGCCGCGCGCTCGGGATCGATGACCTTCGCGCGATCGATGGGTTTCGTGTCGACACGCCGCCAATCTACGCCCACACCGCCGATCTTGTTTCCGCCGGCAAGCTCGACGACCACGGACGCGCGACCCCAAACAGGCAGGTCGCCCAGATAGCGCCGGAATGCACCGATCACACGGCACACGACCTCGCGTCCGCGCACGCGATCGCGATTAATGCCAGCGGCCTTGATCTGCCACAGCCGTTCGAACGCGAGGTTTTCGCCGGGGAATCCGGTAGTATCGAGGCCCAATCGCTTGGCCGTCGCGACGGAGGCTTCGGTCAGAGCTATCTTGTCCGTTTTCTCGCCGATCAAGTGTTCCATCGGCGACAGCCCGGCCTTGACGGCGATCGCGCCGGAGGGGTGATAGGCACGCGCGCGAAAGCCATCGCCAAGAAGGAGGTCGCTGCGCCCCTTGCTGCGACGGAGGCGTGACTTACTGTCTTCCTTGTGACCCGCGACGCGATTTGCAAGCCGTGCCGCGGATCTCTCCAGCTCGTCGAGCGAATGTGGCTCGATCCGATACACCGGCGCCACTTCGTGATAGTTGGACAGCTTGTCGATCAGTTTCCGCTCGAGCGCATTCATGTTCAACCCTCCGACCATTGCCAGCTGAGCCAGTACTTATCGGCAGGAAAGATGTCGGACACCGTCGTTCCGTGGCCCCAGAAGTGATCGCGATTGTGGGTAGTGTTCGGCCAGTCGAAATTGCCGCCGTTCCAGGTCGACTTGCGCTCAACTGACAGGACGATAGGATGGTTGTCGACCCACCAGTCGGAGCAGCCGTCAATCCACGAGCTCACCACTGTGTCGCCGTCGGTCATATCGTCGGCGATGTCCTCGCCGCACTCGTCCGTGGTGAATGAATTCCACATGTCGCCGTAGGCCCCGCAGAACTGGTGCAGACGCTGGAAGAGGTCCCAGAAGCTCAACGGGTTGCCGAGATCGACGGTGTGGCAACCGAAAACGAAGAGCCATTCGCACTGGATGTTGCCGAGGCGCCAGTTGACCGAATTGCCGATCCATTCGTTGATGTCGACATCGTAGGCGAGGAGCGCATGGCCGGCCTCGTGGTGCCCGTGGGTCAGGATGAAGAACGCGTCGACGTTGTCGGACCAGGCGTCGTCATCGCCGCCCATATCGGTGCTGTGGAGGTCGTTCTCCCAGACGTCTCGGTTTGCCCAATAGAACGTGCGCGTATGCCCAGCGTTGCGAAGCTCGTTGTCGAAGCCGTTGCAGATGTTGAAAACGTAGGTCAAGTCCTCCGCGCCGGTCACGAGACCCGTCGCGCGGAGGTGGGAAAAGTAGCGGATACCTTCGACCCCAAAGGTGGCCATACGAAGTTCTCCTTGGTGTTTAAGGTGCGTGCACCGGCGGAGCGACTAGTGGCTATGATCTGCAGAGCGTTCGATTTACGGCCTCAAATTCGCGCGTAGTGGAGCGGCGGCGCGATCGAAAAGCCCGTGACATAATAACTTTGCAATTCTAGATCGGTGGCGCCGACTCCGCCGGGCCGCGGCGGCTGCGACCGGTAATCGATAACACATGACGTTTTTCTTGTAGCACCAATGCGGGGCACGCATTGTGAACCCGTTCACATCGTGTGAAGAAAATAACCCGCCAAGGCCAGCAGGTGAGCGGCTTCGGCCGTCGTCGCCTTGTGAATGTCCGCTACAAAGGAAAGCGGAAAACAGTTGCTCGTTGAGTTCTTCCGCTTTTGACCCATTTCTGACGAGGGCATCGCCGAGACATCGGCCTACAATTGTGCTATATGAACATTTCAATTTCCCCGAGCGGGGGGTGCATCTTGAGCAGCGAGCACGTCGAGCGGCAACTGGTGGCTATTCTGGCGGCGGATGTCGCGGGTTCTTGCCGCTTCATAAGCATCGACGAAGAAGGCGCGCTGGCGCAACTGAAAAAGCTCTTAGGAAGACGCAAAATCAATGATCAGCGCCGACGCATCCTCACGGCGCGCTCTCGTGGTGTTCGGCAGCGTTGTAGATGGCGTACGCCGCGCTATCGAAATTCAGCGCGGCCTGACCGAACAATTATCGACGTGCCGCAGGCCAGGCGCATCGAATTTCGCATCGACAGTGCCGAGCGCCACTGATCAATGGAGGCATACCATGCGCCGAATCTTGCTGTTCTTAGTCATTCTGACAGGCACTCTTGCGGCAGCGGCAGCTGAGCCGCAACGCACCTACACACCAATCGTGTTCGAGCCCAATCGCGGACAGGCGTCGGCCGACGTGCAATGGCTGGCGCGAGGTCCGGGCTTCCAGCTTGGGATCACCTCCGATGGCGCCACTGTTGTGCTTCACGATCGTCCGGCAGCAATGGCTCCGGCACCGCTACCACAAAGAAAAGAGGGCACGGATGTGCCTCAAATCTTCCGACGGCCGCCAATATCCTCACCGCCGAAAGGTGCAAAGCCCGACATGGTCAAACTCCGGCTGGCCGGGAGCAACGCGTTGAAGGCCACTGGACTCAAGGCCACCGGCGGCATCAGCAACTATTTTATTGGCAATGATCCGTCCAAGTGGCACACCGACATCCCTCAGTATACGCAGGTCAAAGCTGAGGGAGTATACAACGGGGTGGATCTGATTTTTTATGGAGACGAGCAGGGCTCCCTGGAATACGACTTCGTGGTCGCGGCTGGCGCCGACCCCCAGCAAATCCAGCTGGCGTTCGAAGGAGCCACCGGCCACCTGGACCCTAACACCGCCGATCTTGTACTCGTCACCCCCACCGGAAAAGTACTGCGTCATAAGCACCCCAAAATCTACCAGGAAATCGGCGGCGAGAAAGTGAGCGTGAAGGGTGGGTACGAAATTCTCGGCGATGGCAAGGCTATCTTCAAACTGGACGACTACGACAAGAAGCATCCGCTCGTAATTGACCCCCAGGTGAGCTTTACTACTTTCCTGGCGGGCTCTGCCGACGAGGAAGGGGCTGCAATTGCCTTTGATCCTTTGGGCAACTCTTACGTAACGGGCTATACGTACTCCAACAACTTCCCGACGAGCGGGGGAGTTCAAGGGGATTCGGATAATGAGGACGCCTTCGTAACCAAGCTGTCGCAAACCGGCAGCATTCTCTTCTCGACGTATCTTGGCGGCGGGGACGCGGACTGGGGCGCAGGAATTGCGGTGGATGCCAGCGGGGTCTACGTCACCGGCGGAACTGTGTCCGATGACTTTCCTAGCAAGCAGTCACCTCAGTTTTTCAATAATGGCGACGCCTTTGTCACCAAACTTTCGTTGTTGGGTAATGCCTTGATCTATTCGAGTTTCGTCGGAGGCTCATCCACCGAGTGGGCGTACGCGATCGCAGTGGACTCGACTCAATCCGCGTATATAGGCGGCATCACTCATTCCAAAGATTTCCCGGTCGTTGCGGGCTTCGAGTATTTTCCCGGAGATCAATTCGTTCCCATCAAAGGGTTTGTGGCGAAAGTTTCACCCAATGGGGCCACTCTGGTTTATTCCACTTACCTCGGTGGTACTCTGGGCACGCCTTATGACTATGTCTCATCTATCGCGGTTGACAGTTCGCTGTCAGCCTACGTGACGGGTTATACGTGCGCTACGGATTTTCCCTACGCCGGCTACTACTCGCTTCCTTACCCCGGAACCTGCAGTGGTTTTGTCACCAAACTATCGCCGGCTGGCAATTCCTTGATTTACTCCACGTATCTCGTGAATAACATCAGCAGCAGTGCTGGGTTGGCGATCGATGGCGCCGGAAATGCTTACGTTGCAGGCACCGTTACGACAGGCTCCGAATTCGCTGTTCAGGAAGTCTTTGTGGCGAAAATCTTGCCCACGGGGAAGCTGGGATATTTCCGGTTCTTTAATGGCAACGAGGGCAGTTCCTGGGGACAGGGAATTGTCGCCGACGCGTCAGGGAATGCATGGATCGTCGGCGCCACGACCTCCCACAGCTTCCCGGGGGCGCCGCCTCTGACCCCGAACCCGTATGCCGGCTTCGTGATGAAGCTCGATCCGAGCGGGAACAGACCGATCTATACCGTTCTACTCGGGGCGCAAATCAACGGCGCAGCGGTCTTCAAGCCTAAGCCGCGCATCCCACTACCGACGTACCCGCTCATTTACCTCACCGGCTACCGTTTCACAGGATCGAGCAATCGGGATGCGTGGGTGGTCAAGCTGGATGAGGCGCCCATCATTGTTAACCAGTAGGTGGGTGGTTGTACGTAAAACAAGTGCACGGGCATCGAGTAGTTCGAGACAATCGCGCGGGCGGGGCGACGAGGCGGTGATGCGCGCTTGCAACGAACAGCGTTTTTAGGTCGTTATGCAGGTCCCAATCTCGCTGCTCAGCCGAGCCGACGAGGTGATCGAATAAGGTCGTTGCGATCAACAGCCGGATATAAGTTTCCTTTAGGAACGCTCCGGTACTGATCCGAACCGAGGCCGTCTAGCGACCATCGCGCACGGTCGCTGATAATCTCGAGCTCACCGGCAATGTTAAGACACAGCTCCACAATCCCCGCATGCAGTCCGCGCTCGCCGCGATCTGTCGTCCTACAGGCGAGACGGGAAAGCGCGCGAAGAGAGCGCGAGAGGCATGACCGAAGCGCAGAAATGGATGAGGTACGTGGAGCGGATCTAAAAACGGGATCGCGCCGCGACTTTCGTAATGGAGCAAGGCGCGAGTTGTAGCCTACTTTGTGAACGCGACACCGAGCCGGTTTTCATGAGCCACACAACACAGCAATCCCGGCCCACGTCCTCATCGGCGAGGACCAGCTTGAACTTGTCCGGGATGCTCAGCGTATAAAAGAGGTCGAGAGCGGCACCCGTATCTGACAGGTTTCGGACCACGCAACCATAGAACTTCCGGTCGACTTGGGTCGTCCCGGTTTTGAGCACCCGATGTCGTGAAGCTCTGCGTTTCTCATCCATGCGCGCTGCCTCTCTTTTGGAATCGTGGACGACATTCGATGAGCCGCCGTTATCAAGTTCGGTTAACGGTCTATTGGCGCGAACGCTGAGGTAACCTTGACCGGTCAGGTTAACAGGCGAGTTACGTTGCGCAGTCGCGACTAGCCGCTATCTTCGCGCAATTGATTAAAATGTCTTTTTGATTTTAACGATTGGTCGCGATGCAACGACGGCGTGAAGTGGTGATCGAGGTTGCTTGTCCCGCCTGCGACGGCACGGGATTTCAGAAGGTCGAACAACCGACGCAAGCGGGTCGCAAAATCTATCCGCCGAAGTGCGCGCACTGTCTCGGCAGAGGCCGACTGATAAAGGGACGTAAGTTAGAACGATACGAGACCAATCCGTCAGTGCCGAACAGAGCAGCTCCAACGAAAAACCCCGACTAACGCCGGGGCAACGCGATCTCAACGGCGTACATCCGCGCGAAGAAAGCCTCGCGACGTTGGAGAGGCCGTCGCAGTGGGTATGGATTGAAAGCGGCATCGGAGTGACCTCCGGTTTGCAGTTCGATGAAAGTAATCGAGTGCACCGCTCGGCGTTTTGAACTGGCACACACATAGCCGAAACACGCGAGCGGCCGTCTTATTCCGTCGTGCGTGATTTCGCGAGCCACCGGGGCCAATGGGGACTTTTGGTCGCGCGCGTGGGAATAGGTCGCGCTGGTTTCGTTGATGATCTTCCGGCGCCCGCTCTGGTAACGCGAGCGTGAGGTTTGTTGACGGCGCAGTTGCTCCGGCATGTGCCACAACAGAGAGCGGAGGGAGAAGGCCATGCCCCAATTCGACCCCCAGCTGATCCAGATTATGAGAAGCGCTCTCGAAGACATCATGACGAGAGTACCCTTGGAGCATTCGACCCCAGCGGCAAAAGCCTATCTCGCCGAGTGCATTTTGAAGGCGGCGGCTCAAGGGCTGACAACTTACGACGCGCTCCTAGCGGCGGCGGGCGATCAAGTAGCGACGGTCGTGTCCCTGTTCACCTGAATGATTTTGATTGTGCCAGCCGCTCACCACGCCCCATCTCGACCCGCGCAATGCAGGCGACGCCGGGTTTCGACCGATGCAGCGACCGCCGCGGCGCGATACGGCCGATCCCGGTGCTTCGAGAGATGGCATCGATGCCAAGCTTGCAGACGTGCTCGAACATCGCCGGGCCGATCTCGCCGCGCATGTGCTCGCTGAGCTGTGAATGCCGCACGGCGAAAAGATCAGCTTTCTGAACGCCCCGATTGGGGTTACCCTCCAAACCGCGCATCGGGCGCATCTACGCGACAGTGCTGTGCGGACAGTCATGCTCAAGCGGGAGAATCGCCCGTGAGAAGCCACTTCGCCTTGGCCTCGCTGACCACCATCGCGCTGCTTGTCGCGTCTTGCGATGCGTTATCACAGCAGAGCCTGCTGGGTTACGTCGATCTCAATAGTCCCGATATGAAGACGGCGGAGATGACGAGCGACGAACTGTCGGCGCTCCTCAAAGCGGCGGCGGGCCAACCGCCTGATCTGACCGGAAAGCGACTCTCGGGCCTCGATCTCACCGGCTTTGATCTCTCGGGCGCGAATTTGCGTCTGGCCAGGCTGAATCACACCAAGCTGAATGGCGCGAAGCTCAGCGGCGCGAACCTCAACCAGGCCTGGATGATCGATGCCGATCTGTCTGACGCGAACTTGACCAAGGCGTCGCTGCTATCCACCCAGGCGCAGCGCGCCAAATTCGATGGCGCGGACCTCAGGGGTGCCCGCATCACCGGTGACCTCTCGGGCGCCACCCTGGTCTCGGCTAAGCTGGCGGGCTCGGACGCCAGCGCCGACATGCGCAACCAGTCGATGGGGCTGATGCGCGGCGTCCTGACATCGGCAAATCTCAACGGTGCCGATCTCAGTGGCGCGAATTTATCGCGCACCAATCTGGAGTTCGCCAACCTGACCAACGCCAATCTGACCGACTGCAACCTGATGCGCGCCCAATTAGCGGGCGCAAAGCTGACCGGTGCGATTTTGACGAACGCCGACTTGACGGGTGCGGATTTGAATTCGGCTCTTCTCCCGGACGAAGCCTCGCTGGCCAGGGCCCTCAACGTGGATCAAGCCGTCAATCTTGATCGGGCGCGCCGCGCGCCCTGAGAACGCAACCCGAGTGGTCTTCGCCTAGTCTAGTTCTTCGTAGCTACAATTTCGACCTCTACCAGCATCGCCGGGTGCACCAAATCGCAAATGACGAGCGTGGACGCTGGGCGTACCTCGCCCATCACTTCCAGGAAAACGGCGCGATACGCGGAAACGTAATTTCGATCGACAACATAACCGGTGACCTTAACCACGTCGGTCAACGTCATTCCGGCCTCATTGAGCAGGACCTCGATTTGCGTCCAGGCCTTCCGCGCCTGGGTTTCGAAGTCTCCGGTCACGTCGCCCTGACCAGCGACGTAGAGTGTGGGACCGGGAACCTCAACCAAGACCGCTTGACTGAAGTGTGCGAAGCGCCTGGGACCCTCCGGATCGAGCTTTCGTACCGCCACTGTACGCTCCTGTTTGCACACAAAAGGGCGCCCGCCGGCCATGTTTGGCTGATCGCATCTCCGCGGACTAAGGGATTACCTAGGGTAGGCTCAGTAGACAAGTCGAGACATTCTTGAACCCGCACTTGACATTTTTCATCGTCCCATTCGTTCGTCTGAGAGACCGGGGACATGCGCTATTCCAGATTGACCGTCGCCGGGTCATGTTCTTACAGAATCAAGCCGCCGTTTTCGACCTCCCTGCACGTTGGTCCGGGAAAATTCGGAGTGCTACGTCGTCAAGGACACCAACGTGCGTAACCTTGGCGTGGCTTTATTGCCGCGACGACGCGCAGCGCTACAGTTTCGGCGTTGGCAAGCTTTCGTCGGATGAAGCGCGCCGGACTAGCCGCCACCATCAAGGCACAGTGGATTTGCGAACAGGCGCATCAGCAGTTGAAAGAAAAACTGGGACTTGATCACTTCGAGGGACGATCCTGGCAAGGTCTTCATCGTCACGCATTGATGACCATGATCGCCTACGCCTTCCTGCAATATCGTCACCTCACACAAGTGGGGCGAAAAAAGAATCAACGGACCGCCGCCTCAGCCTAGCCTGCCGGCCGTACGCCACGCCATCGTCGATCTCATTCTTCGACCACTATCTCAGCAATGCCCACACTGCCGAAGACGAAGCCGTGAAAAACAGTGGCGTGGTTAAATCTGCCAAAGTAGTGCTAGGGCGCGTACTCATAAACGAGGAGCACGTGGAATATTCCGCTTCTCGGGGCGAGCAGCTTTTCAAGCCGAACCTTACGGGCGTGCAACGGCTCGGGGCGGATGTCGTCAGCGCCGACCGCGAGCAGGTCGAAGGCGATCAGCCGGACCTCGCCGTCACGCTGCCGCGAGTGCAGCGCATCGCAGCGCAGGTCCTTACTCGATCACCTCGGTAGCACGGACGAGTAACGACGGCGGCACGGTGAGGCCGAGCGCTTCAGCGGTTTTCATGTTGATCACCAGTTCGAATTTGGTCGGCTGCTCAACCGGCAGATCGGCAGGCTTGGTGCCTTTGAGAATTTTATCGACATAGCTGCCCGCACGGCGGAACAGATCGGCGATATCGGGGCCGTAGACGATCAATCCGCCATCCGCGAATTGTCGAAAGAGATAGATCGCGGGCAGGCGATGCTTTGCCACGAGCGCACTAACGCGCGGGGCCTCTTGATTGGTCAGATTATCGGCAAAAACAATCATTGCATCGGCGCGCTGATCGGCGGCCGAGGCAAAGGCAGTGTCGAGTTCCTCGGCCGTGGTCGCCTCGACTATCGGCAGAGCCACGCCGAGCTTCGGGCTGTCCGGGGCACTTCCTCTGCTAGTATCATCCTGTGTACCGCGTTGCCGGGGTTAACTAAGAGCGCGATTGTCGAGATGTTAGGGATCAGCTCCCGCAAAATTTCTATTCTTTTTGCGATCCAATCTCCGGGAGCGTAGGTCGCAAGACCCGTTACGTTGCCGCCCGGACGCGGCAGGCTATGGACGAGGCCGATCATCACGGGATCGAACACAGCCACGAATACAATTGGAATGGTAGCCGTTTCCGATTTCAGGGCTGCGGCTACCTGCGGGCTGGGGCCAACGAGCAGATCGGGCTTGAGGTCGACAAGCTCGGCCGCCAGAGCCGGTATGCGCTCGGCATGCCCCTCGGCTGACCGGTAGTCGACGATCAGGTTCTTCCCTTCGATCCAGCCGTGATCGCGCACGCTGTCCTGCCACACTTGAAAGAGTGGCAAGTTTTGCAACGCGGGAGCAAGATAGCCGATCCGGCGAGGCGGCGCTTCTGCCCGCAAAGGCTGCGAAACGAGCAGCGCCGCAGTAGCCGCTATGAACTCCCGCCGCTTCATTCGATCCTCATCGCAGGCTGAGGAGATGAGTGCAGATTATCAGGAGTTGATGGTCGTCGCACCCTTGGAGCCGACATGCGCCGGTTGATCAGCCGATACCCGTCATGCTTGATCTCGTGCAGCCAGTCGGGGCCATCAGGGACTTTGGTCGCGCGGCTCGGGATACAGGGCTGGTAAAGCTGCTGGCGGGGCATGGTGGGCAACATAGGCCGCGACTGGCCAAAAACACCCCGTCGCGCGTTTGATCAGTTGCAAGGAAGCCGAGAAAATAATCTCTCAGCATTTGTGTGGGTGCGGCCTTGGCTGGCCACGTGGTCTTAAGCCAGTGGTGCCGGCAGGGCGCGGTGTCGTGAGGCAACGCAAGCACCGGCTCATCAAAAACCTAAGCGCAGATTGCTCTAAGTTGATCGGCGGCGGGTACTCGCTCTAACAGCGTTCAATCTTTTCACCTTCCTAGGCCGGGGCTGTGCTTGAGTGCTGTTGGCGTAACCGTAATTATCGTACAGGATGTCGCACAAAGGGTTTGCGTGCCAGGGTGCCGGACCAGCCAAACAGGATCGGACGCAGGTTGTCAGCGATATTGGCCGCCGATGTGGCTGGCTATTCTCGGCTGATGCACGATGACGAAGAGCTTACGCACACCCGCTTGAGCGCGCTGCTAGCGGGAGCCGTCGAGCCGGCGATCACCGAGCATGGAGGCCGCATCGTCAAGAACACTGGTGACGGCTTCTTGGCGGAGTTCCCGAGCGCGGTCGAAGCATTGCGAGCGGGCGTGCAGTTTCAAGCGCGTATCCATGAACTCGCAACCGGTGACGCGGAAGATCGACGCATCCTCTTCCGCGTGGGCATCAATATTGGTGATGTGATCGTCGAACCTCACGATATTTTTGGTGACGACGTCAACATAGCCGCGCGGCTGGAAGGCATTGCCGAACCCGGCGGCATCTTGCTCTCGTCTTCCGCTTACGAGCGCGTCCGCGGCAAGATCGCGGTCGAGTTCGCCGATTTGGGCGAGCAGGACCTCAAAAACATCGCTCGTCCTGTCCGGGTCTATGCGGTGACCGGACAGGAATTTGTTCCGGCCACACGATCTGATCGCGCGGGACCGGACCTGCTCTCGGCGCCGCGCCTGTCCATTGTGGTGCTGCCGTTCGCGAACATCGGCGGCGACCCCGAGCAGGACTATTTCGCCGATGGCGTAACCGAGAGCCTGACGACGGACCTGTCGCGCATCAGCGGCTCGTTCGTGATTGGAAGGCACACAGCATTTACCTACAAAGGGAAATCGGTCGACCTCAAACAGATCGGCCGCGAGTTGAACGTCAGGTATGCCCTTGAGGGCTCGGTCCAGCGTGCTCGCAATCGGCTTCGGGTAAACGTGCAGCTGATCGACGCCGAAACCGCGAACCACTTATGGGCGGAGCGGTTCGACAAACCAGTCGCCGACCTCTTCGAGATGCAGGACGAAATCGTTTCACGGCTTGCCAACACTCTCAATGCCCAGTTAATCGCGGTTGAGGCCCGCCGCGCGCAACGATCGCCGCGTCCCGATGCGCTGGACTTGATTTTCCAAGGCATGGCTTGGTTCAATGGGGGGCTGACCCCCGAAAAGATGAAGCAAGCCCGTTCTTTTTTCGAGCGCGCCTTGGCACTCGACCCTGGTAATATTGAAGCGATAGTCGGCATGGCACGCGCTGACGCGTCAGCCGGCGCTTCCTTAATGACTGACGATCGGCTCACGGATTTTACAAGGTCCGAAAAGGCTTTGACCGAGGTGCTGTCCATGTCCCCGCGGCACGCCGTCGCCCACGCGGTCCTCGGCCTTATCCAAATCGTTACCAACCGGGCGGCGCAAGGCATTGCTGAATGCGAGCAGGCTTTGGTGCTGGATCGGAATTTGGCTCAGGCGCACGCGTTTATCGGTCTTGGCAAAGTTTTTTTGGGTCGCAGCGTGGAAACCGAAGGTCATGTTCACGAGGCGCTTCGTCTTTCTCCTCACGATACCCGAGCCCACCTGTGGATGATGATTGTCGGAGCAGCCAAGCTTCGCGTCGGTGAAGATGCGGAAGCGCTCGCCTGGTCTCGGCGGGCACTCGAGGCCAACCGAAATCACCCGCTCTCTCATTTCCAATACGCCGCTGCCTTGGCGCTTCTCGGCCATCTGAATGAAGCTTGGGCTGCCACGCAGGCCGGACTTGCGCTCGATCCGGATTTTACACTTCGCCGCTTGCGCCTGTTCCCATCCAGCAACGATCCGGCTGGTGCTGCCGCCGGCCAACGCATCTATAAGGGCATGCGCATGGCCGGAGTGCCGGAGGGGTAAAGCCTTCCTACAAGTGGCTCCCGCGACCCATAGCCAGCATTGGCCCACAACGGACCCGAATTAACTCGAGTTAATCCCAGCTTTCATCCGAGGTTCATGCGCTCTCGACTATGGTGGCTCATCCCTCAATTGAGAGAGCTGCACTATGAGCAATCTCTTATTCCTGCGTCGTTCGTGCGAGTACCGCCACGCAGCGGTCATGGCGTTTCAGAGGGCTCGCGCAATTCCGATCGGGTCGGAACGAAACAATACGCGTGTCCTTGCACGTGGTTACAGAGACTTGGCGAGGGCTGAGGCTTGGCTGGAAGGCGACAGGTCTACCTTGCGCCGTATCGGGCTGGAGAGACCGACGCTGCTGCGGGACGTCGCTACCGCCGGAGCCTGACATGCCCGACCGTCGGAACCGAATAGCCGAAGCCCAAGAGCAAGTGTACGACGCCGGCTACTTCGTCAGGTGCGCCACGTGCTGGCACTGGGTGGACCAAACTAACTCGATGTCGGTGGCCGAGCATCGTGGCCCGCTTCCTCATCCCGTTGAGAACCCGCGCACCGCGTGGGCGGACGAGGACGAGTAATCCCCAGGTGCAGCGGCTAGTGCCTCGCCAGCTTCGTGTCGGCGAAGCCTGAAAAGGTGGCCCGCCGCCATCGTCAGGGTGTCCCCCGATCACAGCTGTACGCACTGGCGGTGTGCAGCGCGATCAACATCATAGGCTGGTCGCGTCGCCGCTCACGCTGCCGCTAGCATCTCCCATCCTGCGTCTATCCCCGCAGTGACTTGCGGTGCGTGCTCCTGGTCAGGGAGCTCATAGTAGGTTTCAAGCTCTGCCAACGCCAGCTGTTCCCAACGCTCCGCTTGCCGTAGCAGCGACCAGCTTTGAACAGGTCGGAAACTTGCAGTTTGCCGATACAACGACGCTATGGCGCGATATTTGCGCACATTTTCCATCACGGCTTTCCCACTCACAGGCATGACTTCTACTCCCGCTCTTGCTCTCGTGCATGATCGGCAGAACGATTTTCTAATTGGTTAGCGGGCTGAACAGTCAGGCCGATTGGTTTCCAGGCTCTTATGACATTGGTCGCCGGTTTACTTTCGGCAGACGAGCACGTGCCGTGCTTTACTGGATGCGGCTCGGCGTGATCTCGCCGAATTGCCGCGCGGCCGACTTCAGCCTTGACAGGGTGGCGCGAGATTTAGGGTCCTTAGCCACGGACCGTCTGCCCCCCTCTTGCCGGCCGCAACTGGCTCGACGATTGGTTCGACAATCGGCGCTGACAAGCGGGGCCGCTTGCGGCGGCATGAGCTTCTTTCCTGCGGCGGCAATCAAATTAATTGGCGGTGAGGGCGGGTGAGCGCTAGGTCGCGTTTGCCCGCGCGAACGGACACCGGGCGCTGCTCGGCGCGTCCGCTTTGTGCCAAGTGCGGAACCCCCGCACCCTAACGAAGAGCCTCTTCGATCACCCCCGCTGCCAGCGTAATTGAAGCGGTGGCGAGGAATGTCTGTTTTCGGGAGCAAAACAGTACGAGCGGGACTGTTCGCGAATCCCCAATAGACCAGCCAACGTCAGTCGGTCGGCACATGTGATTCAGCTAATCCGGCCCTTTCAGAAGGATGGTTCAGCCAGATAAGATACCGGCTCTGGACCCATGGGGCGGGATATGGCGCGGCGTGCCACGACGGTTAGCAAGACGAGCAAGGCAAAGGCTCGCAAAAGGCGTGTGCTGAAGGCCAGCAAAGCCGCGAAGAACAAGCGCTCAAATCGCAACCGTCCGTCTGTTCCCGAGCTGAAGCGGCAACTTCAGCGACACGCCATGGAGTTCGGCTGATTTGCGGCAGCAGCAGGCCGCGACCGCCAACGTGCTCAAAGTAATTAGCCGCTCCGCATTTGATTTGCAGGCCGTGCTGGATACCTTGGTCGAGTCGGCACACCAAGTATGCGGCGCAAACCTCTGCCTGCTCTACCTGAAAGGTGAAGAGGTCTTTGAGTGCAAGGCCATCGCGGGCCCTGGCGTTGAGGAGGCAAGCCTCTATTTCAAAGGACGCCCTATCCGCGCCGGCCGCGCCACCGCCGCGGAACGCGTGATCATGACCAGCAAGGTGCAGAGCATCACAGATTTTTTTGCCGATCCCGATTTTGATCCCAAGGCCAAGGAGATCATCCGCGATGCCGGCAATTCGGGGTCTGGCCTCGGCGTACTTCGTTCCACGCTAGCGGTCCCGATGATGCGTGACGAGGCTGTCATTGGTGTAATGGTCATCGCGCGGTCTCAAACCGGGGCGTTTCCGCAACATCAGATCAATCTTCTGCAGAGCTTCGCCGACCAGGCCGTGATTGCGATCGAGAACGCGCGTCTGTTCGCGGAGGTGCAGGCGAAGACGCGCGATCTGTCCGAAGCGTTGACATACCAAACTGGCAGCAGCAACATTTTGGGCGTAATCGCCTCCTCGCCAACCGACGTTGAGCCGGTTCTCAAAGCCATTGCCGAAAGCGCCTGCGAACTGTGCAACGCTCATGATGCCGTCCTGCGACTGAGAGACGGTGAGAACCTCTGCGTCAGTGCGCATCACGGTCCGATACCGACCTCCCGACAGCGATGGCCCATCAATCCGAACTGGACGGCGGGCCGCTCCGTGTTGGATCGGAAACCGATACACGTTTCCGACATGCTCTCGCCCGAAGGGGATGGATTTCCTGAGGGACGAAAGCCCGGCTCGACACGCGGATTGCGGACCATTCTTAGTGTTCCGCTGCTGCGGGAAGGCGAGCCCATTGGGGCGATCACACTTCGACGCACCGAGGTGCATCCATTCAGCGATAAGCAGATTACGCTCCTGCAAACCTTTGCGGATCAGGCCGTCATTGCTATCGGCAACGTGCGCCTTTTCGAGGAGGTGCAGGCGAAAACGCGCGACCTCGAAGAATCGCTGCAACAGCAGATTGCCACGGCCGAGGTACTGCAGGTCATAAATTCGTCTCCCGGTGAGCTCACGCCGGTATTTGATGCAATGCTTGAGAGAGCCATGCGATTGTGCCGAGCAGCATTCGGAGGGCTGTGGGTCTTCGAAGGCGACTGTTACATTGCCACCGCGCTGCGTGGTGTTCCGCCGGATTATGCAAATTATCTGAGCCGCACGACTGTCGTCCCAGGGCCGCACACCGCGCCATATCGTTTCCGCGAAGGCGAACGGTCGGCCATTCAAAACGTCGACCTTGCCGCCGAGGAGCCGTATCTGACGGGGGACCCGCAACGGCGGGCGCTCGTTGATCTCGGTGGCGCACGAACCGCACTGCAAGTGCCGCTTGTCCGAGACGAGGTCGTGGTCGGCGTCATCACGGTTTACCGCCAGGAGGTGAGACCATTCTCGGACAAGCAGGTCGAGCTGCTCCAGAATTTTGCGTCGCAAGCGGTGATCGCGATCGAAAACGCGCGGTTGTTCAACGAAACCAAGGAGGCGCTCGAGCGTCAGACCGCCACCGCCGAGATCCTCAAGGTCATCGCCAGTTCACCCAATAACGTGCAGCCGGTCTTTCAGGCCATCGCGGAAAGGTCGAAGCGACTGGTCGATGCCCTATCAACGACGGTGTTCACGCTGGGTGGCGACATGATGCACCTAGAGGCGTTCACGCCTACCAACCCCGAGGCTGATGCCGCGCTCCAAGCTATGTTCCCGGCAGTTCTATTTTCGTTCAGCTGGGGCGAAGCGGTCCGAAAGGGGGAGATCTACCGCGTGGTTGACACCGAAAGCGAACTCGACAATTTGCGCGAACTCGCGCAACTCCGCGGCTTCCGCAGCATGCTGCTCGTGCCTCTGGTGCGCGACAGAATGACTATCGGTCTAATCTCGGTGACCCGAGTTGACCCTGGCCCATTCGCCGATCACCACGTCCAGCTCTTGCAGACCTTTGCCGATCAGGCGGTGATCGCCATCGAGAACGTCAGAATGTTCGACGAGGTACAGGCCCGTACTCGCGAGGTCCAAGATTCATTAAAACAACAGACCGCAGTTGGCGACGTTCTAAAGATCATCAGCCGTTCCACTTTCGATCTTCAACCCGTGCTCGACACTCTGGTGCAAACCGCCGCCGATCTTTGCGAAGCCGATATGGCCTTCATCCTCCGGCGTGAAGAAAACAGATATCGTGCGGGAGCAGCTGTTGGGTTCTCGCGGGAGTACATTCAATTCTTGCAGAGCAATCCAATTGCGGTCAATCGCGGGACGATTACTGGACGCACGGTGCTTGCCCGCAGTGCAGTTCAAGTAGCCGACGTGGCTGCCGATCCTGAATACACGATGACAGAATCGACCCAACTCGCGGGCCAGCGTACTGCCTTAGGAGTTCCCCTGTTACGCGAGAACGAGCCCATTGGGGTTATCGTGCTCGCGCGACAGCGGGTTGAGGCGTTTACCGCAAACCAAGTCGAAGTCGTCACTACCTTCGCCGACCAGGCTGTGATTGCGATCGAGAATGTGCGGTTATTTGAAGAACTGAAGCGGCGCACCGAGGATTTGGCTGAAGCTTTAGACAAACAAACTGCCACACTGGAAGAATTGCGCACGGCACAGGATCGTCTGGTGCAAACCGAGAAGCTGGCCTCGCTCGGCCAGCTGACCGCTGGCATAGCGCACGAAATAAAGAACCCGCTCAATTTCGTCAATAACTTCTCCGCGCTCTCGGCGGAGTTGACCGATGAGCTAAATGACATGCTCCAGTCCGCCGCGCTCGCCGACGATATCCGACACGAGGTGGATGAATTGACCCGCCTATTAAAGGGCAATCTGGAAAAGATCGTGCAGCACGGTAAGCGGGCGGATTCCATCGTGAAGAACATGCTGCTGCATTCACGTGAGGGCTCCGGTGAGCGCCGGTTCACCGACGTCAACGACATCATCGAGGACAGCCTCAATCTCGCCTATCACGGGGCAAGGGCCGAACGACCCGGCTTTGACATTACGCTACAGCGCGATCTTGATCCGACGGCCGGCGAAGTTGAGTTGTACCCGCAGGAAATTACACGGGCGCTGCTCAACCTGATTTCCAACGGCTTTTACGCCGCTACCAAGCGTGCAGCCGACGCGGACAACGGATTTGAGCCGGTTCTGAAGGCTGTGACCAAAAATTTGGCGGACCGCGTGGAAATTCGGATCCGGGACAATGGGACTGGCATCCCGGCGGACATGATAGAGAAGATCTTCAATCCGTTCTTTACCACCAAACCGGCGGGCGAAGGTACCGGGCTAGGCCTGTCGATGAGCCACGACATCATTGTGAAACAACATGGCGGCACAATCGAGGTTGAGACTGAGACCGGACGCTTCACTGAATTTAGGATCGTGCTACCGCGAAGTGCACTCGCTCATCGGGCTGCAGGAGGGCGGAGTAAGTGAGCACATATATCCTTGTTGTCGATGACGAACCCGACGTGGAGAGCCTGTTCCGGCAGCAGTTCCGGCGCGACATCCGCTCCGATCGATTTATTATGAAGTTTGCGAACTCGGCGGCGGACGCGCTGGCGCGCGCCAAGGAAATTCCCGACCCTTCGTTGATCCTGATCCTGTCGGACATTAACATGCCCGGCATGAGCGGGCTTGAAATGCTGCCCAAGGTGAAGGCGGCGCGGCCTGATGTACCTGTCATCATGATCACGGCTTACGGCGACGATGCGACCAGGGCCAAGGCGATCGCACTCGGGGCCGTCGGGTTGCTGACCAAGCCAATCGACTTCGGCTCGTTGCGTCACGAGATTGATCAGCGTCTAGCGCAGGCCGCGTAGTCTGGATTCCACGTAGGTCGCATCTCCTTCCAGCTTCGTCGGTTTTTCGGGGCACTCAATGACTTCTGAACTTGATCCGAAACGGCTTGGTGTCCTTAATTGTCGATCAGCCGCTATTCGATGTCTTAGTCTAAGTTTCAAAATGCTCGATGTTATCGAAGCGGCGTAATTTCATTGCTGGCCTTGGAGGCGCCGTGTTGCTACCGTTTGTGGCTCGCGCACGGGGCCATGCCGGTGATCGGCTTTCTCAATATCGCGACGCGCGAGGGGTATGCTTCCATCTCGCTGCGTTCCACGAGGGCCTCAAGGAAAACGGCTACGAAGAGGGAAGAACATCTCGATCTCGTTTCAAACATAAATCGGCCGGGCGGCAACGTCACGGGCGCGACGAGGATCCGCTTGCCGTCGGGGAGATGGCGGGCGTCGCCGAGGCCGAGCAAGGTCTTCGGGAGCGGCCTCGGCTCGCCGGCGCCGGTGGGCAAGAGCACCGGCTCACCGCAGCGGCCCTGGGGGCAATCGAGGACCCACTGGCCGTCCGGCGAGAGAGCAAGCTGTCCGCCGTCACAAAGAGATCGCCGCCGACGAGGCGTTGCAGAAGCGTTTCCTCGCGGCCGGCGGCCGGCTGCTGCACAGCACGCCGGCGGAGGCCAAGGCCTTCGCCGCGAAAGAAACCAAGATGTGGCAGGAGATCGTTCGGCTCTCGGGCCTGACGCCGCAATAGCGACGCCCCTACTTGCCGCAGAGCTGCGGCAGATTGAGCGGCGGCCGCAGCAGCCGCTCGGCATGGCGCTCGACCATTTGAAACATCACCGCGTTCGGGCGAAGCTGCGCCGCCACCGCGCCGTCGACCTGCTCGGCGGAATAGCGATGCACCTCCTCGAAGTTCTGCGTGAGATATGGCATCATTTTGTGGATGAAAAAATTGCCGAACACGACGAGACGGCCTTTGCCATTCGGATTGCGGAACAGCGTGTGGTCGTGGGCGACTTCGCTCTGCTCGATCCCGGCGGTGGCATCTTCGGCTCCACCATGACATAGCTGTCGTCGAACCGCCATGGCGAGAACAGCACGCGGACCGCCATGTCGCCGCCGCCATAGCGAAACGATTTCACGTTGTAGCGGCGAGCGACAACGTTTCCGGATGCTCGATGGGGATCGAGCGCGCCAGCGCCGTCATGATTGTGCGGTAACCGTAGAAAGCGCCAAGCTCGTTCCAGTGCGTCTGGTCTTGGGTAGAGCATCACCGGGTCGTGCGCGGCGGCCGCCTCCCGCATCACCAGGCGCGGGTCGATCACGATCGAGCGCGCCTGGTCGCTCAGGCCCCGCAGCAGCGTGTCGAAGCGCGTCACCGGCGGAGCGACATTGTCGCTGAACAGATATTTCCCGTAGAGGTCTGCTTGTTCGGAATGACGACGAGGAGCAACGGCATCGCGCATTGCGCGAAGCGGTCGCGGACCGCGCGGATGTTCGCATCCACCCGGGCCGAACTCCGCCGGCGAAAATCGCAAGCGGCTCCGCGAGTCCGCCATCGTCGCGGGAATGGTCTCGGCGTCATCGGTCCAGAACATCCAGCCACCGCGGCCGAAAAAGATGTGGCGGTCGAGCGGCCGACGCAGCAGGCCGATATGGAGCTCAGTGCCGGCATAGATCAGCGGGTAACGGAAGCCCACGCGGTCGGCAAACCATTCGTCGAATCGCGAAAGCGTCCCGGGTGTGAATTTCTTGGGGAACGGCGCCTTGTCGCGGATGTCGATGTTGCCGCCGCCGAGCCACGGCCCGTCGGCCGAGCAGAAGCACCGGGATCAGCACGACGGCAAAATAGACGATGACCGTCAGCCGCCGCGCGAACATCGGGATGTCGGGTGCGTCACGGATCAGAACCTGAAATAGATGAACGGGTTGTTCTGGTCGACCGTCATGGTCGCGATGCAGAGCAGCGTGATCGCGCCAATGAAGCCGGCACGCAGCAGCCCGTAAGCGATCTGCTGCTCCGTCCCGCCCGCCGTCGCTGCAACGCGTCCCGCATCCAGCGGCCAGATGGGATAGCTGAAGCAGGCGGCGGCGACGATCAGCACCATGGTCGGCGCGGCGACATTCGACGACAGCGCAGCATCGTCGCCGAGCCCGCTGCAGGCCGAACATCCGCGTCAGCATGTCGAGCGCCTGATCAAGCGTCAGCGAGCGGAAGAACACCCAGCCGACCATCGACCACCAGCACGTAGATGTTGCGCAGCACCGGCCGGCGCGCGCGGCGACGTGCGCCCGACGCGCCGAAGCCGCTCGAGCGACAGGAACAGGCCGTGCCACATGCCCCAGACGATGAACTTCCAGCTCGCGCCGTGCCACAGGCCGCACAGCAGGAACACGATCCAGAGATTGCGCGCGTCGGCCAGAGCCGCCGCGGCTGCCGCCGAGCGGGATGTAGACGTAGTCGCGGAACCAGGTCGACAGCGATCATGTGCCAGCGCCGCCAGAACTCCGTGATCGACTGGCGCGACGTACGGGTAGTTGAAGTTCTCCGGGAAGCGGAAGCCGAACATGCGCGCCAGTGCCGATCGCCATGTCGGAATAGCCGGAGAAGTCGAAGTAGATCTGCAGGGTGTAGCAGACGATGCCGAGCCAGGCGAGCCGAGCGGCAGGTCGGCCGGCGGCAGCGCGAACACGTGGTCGGCGACCGGCGCCACGTTGGCGATCAGCACCTTCTTCGCCAGGCCGACGATGAAGCGCGCGACGCCCGTCGGCGAAATCGGCGACCGTCGTGGTCGCGCTGCGTCAGCTGCGTCGCGAGATGTCGCGGTAGCGGACGATCGGCCCGGCGATGAGCTGCGGGAACATCGAGGATGTACAGCGCGAACGGACGGGCGAGCGCTCGGCGGCGCGCGCCGCGATAGACGTCGACCATGTAGCGAGATCGATGTGGAAGGTGAAGAACGAGATGCCGAGCGGCAGCGGGATGTGCGAGCACGGGAATCTTCCAGTGCAGATAGGTATCGAGCACGACGTTGACGTTATCGACGACAGAAATCGAGATACTTGAAGACGATCAGGACGAACAGGTTTCCCGCCACCGACCAGCGGATCAGCCGTTCGCGGCGCTGCTCCGCCGCCTATCAGAGCTGGCCGAGATGAAAATTGACGGCGATCGAAATCAAAACCAGGAAAATCGCGACCCGCCCACCCGAGATATAGAAAACGATGCTGGCAAAGACCAGGACGGCGTTGTGCAGCCACTTTCGGCGAGCTGAAATAGAGCGCCAGGGTGATCGGGAGGAACAGGCAGACGAATGTCAGACTGCTGAACACCATCGCCGCGGCTCATCCTCCGAAAAACGCCGCCACCTTGACAATTCGCGCAGGGTACTTTCACCCGTGTAGAAAAAACTCTGCGGATCGACATCGACCTCGAGCTTGAGCTTGCCCTTTGCCTTGGGCCGGCGGCGAGCCATTCGCGCAAGTATGCCGACAGGTCGAAGGCGCGCGGCGATTTCACCAGCAGGCGAAACCGGTGGCGGCCGCGCACCACCGCGAGCGGCGCTTCGGCCGGGCCGAGCACGCGCACCTCTCGTGGATGCGGCGCGACCGCGGCGAGCCGGCGGGCAAAGGCTTCGGCCGGCGGGCTGTCGGCGCCCGAGATCAGCAGGCTCGCGAGCCGCCCGAACGGCGGATAGGCGCTTCGCGCGCCGCGATCTCCGCGCAATAGAACGCCTCGCGATCCTGCGCGATCAGCGCGCGCATCACCGGATGTTCGGGCTGGTGCGTCTGCAGGAAACCATAGCCGCGGCCTTCCTCGCGGCCGGCGCGCCCGGCAACTTGATGCAGCAGTTGGAACGTTGCGCTCGGCGGCGCGCGGATCGCCGTTGGCGAGGCCGAGGTCGGCGTCGACGATGCCGACCAGATTGAGCTTGGGGGAAATGGTGGCCCTTGGCGACGAGCTGGGTGCCGATGACGATGTCGACTGCCCTGCACCGACGTCGTCGAGTCCTGCCGCAGCCGCTCGACGGTGCGACCAGGTCGCTGATAGAGAGCACGAGGATGCGGCATCGGGAAACAGGCGGCCGCCTCCTCCTCCAGCCGCTCGACGCCCGGCCCGACAGGCGACGGAGCTTCCTTCGCCTCGCATTTCGGGGCACTGCTCGGGCGCGGCATCGGAAAGCCGCAGTGGTGGCACACGAGCGCGCCGCTTGAAGCGATGATCGACCAGCCAGCCGTCGCAGTTCGGGCAGGCCAGGCGGAAACCGCAGGCGCGGCACAGGGTCAGCGGCGCGTAGCCGCGGCGGTTGAGGAACAGCAGCGCCTGCTCGCTGCGCTCGAGCGCGATCTTCACCGCTTCCGCCAACCCGCGGCGAGATCAATCGCCCGCGCGGCGGCCCCCTCGCGCCGCAGATCGATGGCTTCGACCGACGGCAAATGCTGGCCGCCGAACCGCTCCGGCAGCGTCAGGTGGAGCATAGCGGCCGCGCCGGGCGTTCACCACGGTCTCGACCGAAGGCGTCGCCGAGGCGAGCACGATCGGGATTTTGGTCTCCGCCGCGCCCGCACCACCGCCATGTCGCGGGCGTGGTAGCGAGACGCCCTCCTCCTGCTTGTAGGCGGGGTGAAGTTCCTCTCGAGCACGAACAGAATCGCCGCCGACGACGTGTTGCCGATGCGCCGCAGCACGCTGCGTGTGGCGGCAATCTGGCGCTCCTCGAGGGTGAGGCAGCGAACGACCGAATCGACGATCGCCTGACCGCCCGGGTGCGCAGCTACCACGTCGAGCGCTGCAGTCGGGCCCGCGAAGTCTCGAACGAGGTCGGGGAGGTTTGCCTCGATCATGCGCGGCAATTGCCGGGACACGACAACGCGAAAGCCGTCGTCAGCGCGCTCGAAGCCGAGCGCATCGGTGCTCGACGCCACGAGCCGCGATGCGGTACTGCCGATGGCGAGACGCCCGGGCTCGCCGTCGCCGTGCAGCACCGCCGCGCCGGCGCCGTCGCCGAACACGAGCACGCTCAACAGGTTGTCGGCCGACGTGTCGGCGGGCCGGAAGGTGAGCGACGGTACCTCGACTGCAACCACTAGCGCTGTCTGGCCCGAGTGCGATCGCACCCAGTCACTCGCCCAGGCAAGCGATGCCGCTCCACCCGCGCACCCGAAATGCATGAAGGGCATTCTCCGGATGTCCCTGCGCAGGCCGAGGTGATTGACCAGCTGCACATCGATGCCCGGCAGCACGAAACCCGTGCATGACGCGACAACGAGCAACCCGATGTCGTCGGTGCCGGCTCCCGCATCGACAATCGCGCGCTCCGCCGCGGTGATCGCCAGCGGGGTTGCCTCGGCGGCATAGCGTCCGGCTTGTTCGCTTGGCGACAGCGGCAGGAGCGCCTCGTCGATCGGGCGGACGAGATACCGCTGTGTTTCCGCCAGCTCGTCCGCAAAGAGGCTGACGCGGCGTTCAAGTCGCGGCCAGAGCTGCGTGATGAGGCGAAGCACGTCGTCGCCGCCAACTCGGTACGGTGGCAGCGCGGTCGCCAGACCGCCGATCGTGACCGCGGGCACCATCGCGCCGGACAGGGCTGACCAGCGGTCGGGGCGCGCCGCCGAGCGGCTCACCGCCTCAACAACCATGCGCACTGATCATGACACCGAGGATCTGAACGGCGGCCGTATGCCGGTGGAATTGAACGATGCGAAGGATATGCGCCAAGGTTACGGACACCCAGGGCGTACGCTTCGCCGGTGCAACGCTGTTCCCGCTGCGGCCGGGAGAACGCCCCTGAGGCGCGCTTCTGCGACACCTGCGGCAATCAACTGGGGCTCGTCGACGCCCGCGAGGAACGGAAGATCGTCACCGTGCTGTTCGTGGACCTGGTGGGGTTCACGGCCCGTGCCGATCATCTCGATCCCGAGGACGTGCGCGCGATCCTGACCCCCTACTACGCGCGGCTACGCTCGGAGATCGAAGCCTTTGGTGGCACCGTCGAGAAGTTCATCGGTGACGCCGTCGTCGGGGTCTTCGGCGCTCCGATCGCGCATGGCGACGACCCGGAACGCGCGGTGCGCGCGGCGCTCAGCGTGCGCGAGGCTATCGCGTCGATGAATGCGAGTGATCAAGAGCTGGACTTGCAGATCCGGCTCGCCGTCAACACCGGTGAGGCGATCGTCTCGCTCGGCGCACGGCCGGACCTGGGAGAAGGGATGGTCGCTGGCGATGTCATCAACACCGCGTCGCGATTGCAATCGTCGGCCCCCACGAATGGCATCCTCGTCGGCGAGGCGACCTACCGAGCGACACGCGGCTGCACGGACTATGCCGAGGTCGAACCGATGATGGTGAAGGGGAAGGACACGCCGGTTCGCGGCTGGCTTGCGCTCGGTATGGGCGTCGGTCCCGGCGAGCGCGGCGTCGCGGCGGTGCCGCTCGTCGGACGCCGCCGGGAGACGGCCGCGATGCAACGCGTCTTCGAAGGCGTCGTCGCCGAACAGCGCCCGCACCTCATGACCGTGTTCGGCGAGGCGGGGGTCGGCAAGACGCGTCTCTCAGCCGAGTTCATCGGTGAGCTGGAACAAGGTGGCACACGCGTGCTCCGCGGGCGCTCGCTGCCATACGGCGAGAAGACGCTTCACGGTCCCTTCACGCAGCAGGTGAAGCAGTTCGCCGGCATCTTCGCGAGCGACGACGTTGTTTCAGCTCGCGAGAAGCTCAACATCGCGATCGAGCCGCTGGGATTCGGCGACGGTGCCGCTCAGTTGTTGACGCACCTCGCGTTGCTCATCGGACTCGGGCGAAACGACGAGGTCGCGGATCGCCAGGTGCTGTTCTTCGCCGCCCGTCGTTTCGTCGAGGCCGTTGCCCGGAAGAGCCCGACGGTGCTGCTGTTCGAGGACCTGCACTGGGCCGACGCGGGGACGTTCGACCTGCTCGAGGTGCTCGCCTCGCGCATCCGGCAGTGCCCGGTGATGCTCCTGGCGCTCGCCCGTCCCGACGTGCTTCTCTCGCACCCAGGGTGGGGCGGCGGGCTGCCCGCTTATTCAGCGCTGTCGCTCGAGGCGCTCAGCCCCGAGGACTCACAGGTGCTCGCCGGATCTCTCCTGCGCAGCGACCCGGCGTCGGCGACCTCGCGGCGCGTTGCGGAGACCGCCGAGGGCAACCCGCTCTTCATCGAGGAGATGGCTGCATCGGTCGCCGAGGTGTCAGCCGCGGCCACGCAGCATCTTCCGACGACGATTCGCGAGCTCGTGTCGGCCCGCATCGACGCCCTGCCGGCGGCCGAGCGCCGCGTGCTGCTCGCGGCTGCGGCAGTGGGCAAGATCTTCTGGCGCGGCGCGCTCGAGAGCATCGATCCCGGTGAGACCGGCCTGTCCGAAGCGCTCGATTTCCTCGAGGCGCATGACCTCATCCGGCGCGAATCGTCGTCGTGGATCGAGGGCGACGAGCAGTTCATGTTCAAGCACGTGCTCATCCGCGAGGTGGCGTACGCAACCTTGCCGCGGACGACCCGCAGGGAGCGGCACGCGGCGGTCGCGCGGTTCCTCGAGACATCCACTGGCGGGGCCGGCGCGACCGCGACTGCGCTCGCCATGCACTGGCGCGAGGCCGGCGAGCCCGAGCGGGCGCTGCAATACGTGCTCGTCGCAGCGGACCAGGCCGGCCGTGGCTGGGCCAAGGGCGAAGCCGCAGCACTCTACAAGGAGGCCCTCGAGCTGCTGCCGCCGGACGACGTCGAGCGGCGCCGCGACATATCGCGACGCCGAACGCTCGCGCTCGTTGCGGCGAGCCACATCGTCGACGCGCAGAACCTGCAGCCCCGCGCCGAGAGTTGACCTAGAGCGGGAAATCCCCGGGCGTGACGTCGCCGGCGATCTCGCGCAGGCTGATGATCTCGTGGAAGCCCAATTGCCTCGCGTGCTCCCGGACCATCGCCTCGTTCGGCGCCCCATAGACGCAGAACGTCTTCACGAGGCCGTCGTCACCGACGCACACGTGGCTGAGCTCCCAGGTGATCTCGGGGAATTGCTCTTCCACGAGCTTGTGTGACTTCTTGCCCACGTCACCCATTGCCGCTTCGTCGACCTCGAACTGTCGCTCGATCAGATATCTCGGCACGTGCTCAACCTCCCGGTGTCGATGGTCCGCGCAGTGTGAGCGTCAGGACGCAGCGCGGACGGCTGCGACGACGTTGGTCTCGATGGAGGGGGAACTCTGCAGCGTCTGCAGGACGACACAGTAGCGTTTGGTCTTCTCGATCAGCGAATCGACCTGCTCCTGCGTCGCCTCGGGCGCGACGATGTCGAACCCCAGGCGGATCGTGTCGAACCCAACGCGAGCCTTGTTGATGCCGAGGGTCCCGGCGAGGTCGAGGTCGCCTTCGACGGTCACGTGAATCTGCTCGGTCCGAAGCTCCATGGAGGCCGCGACCATCTGGCACGTGACCTGTGCGCACGCAGCCAGGGCGCCAAGGAGCAGGTCTCCCGAGCATGCGCCGGTGCCCGCACCGCCGACGCCCGCGTGCGCCTGTGCCTCGTAGATCGCCCGGCCGAGGTCGACGGAGCATGCGATCGGCGCATCGCCCTGCCCACCGCGGGCGACGAGCGTGATCTTCGAGGAACTCCGGGTTGGCGCGATAGCTGTCCTTCAGCGGCTTCTGGACTTCCCGCAGGTTCATGGAGCTCCCTCGAATGGCGATGCGTGCGCTGCGATTGACGATGCTACTCGGGAGTCACGTACGCGGCGGTCAGCCCGCCATCCACGAGGAACGTCGAACCGTTGACGTACGACAACTCGCTGCTCGCGAGAAACAGTGCTGCATTGGCGATCTCTCGTGCAGTCGCGAGCCGGCCCATCGGCAGATGGATGCGACGCCGCTCGTACGCTGCGGGATTGTCAGAGAACAGGCGCATGAGCAGCGGCGTCTCCACCGGCCCCGGGCACAGCGCGTTGACGCGCACGCCCTGACGAGCGAACTGCACCGCAAGCTCGCGACTCATCGACAGCACGGCGCCCTTCGACGCGGTGTAGCCGATCTGTGAGGTCGCCGCACCGACCAGAGCGACGAACGACGCGACGTTGATCACCGATCCGCCACCGCGCTCGAGGAGGCGGGGGATGCCGTACTTGCAGCAGAGGAAGACGCCCTTGGCGTTCACCGACTGAACGCGATCGTAGGCGTCGGCCTCGGTGGTGAGAATCGAGTCGTCGTCGGGCGGCATGATCCCCGCGTTGTTGTAGAGGATGTCGACGCCGCCATAGATCTCGACCGTTTTCGCGTACAGGGCCTCGACACTCGCAGGACTGCTGACGTCGACCTCGATGAAGGTCGCGCTCCTGCACGCGGCCGCCGCCTCAGCACCAGGCGAAGAGCCGACATCCGCGACGACAACCGAAGCACCCTCGTCCGAGAACAGCACGGCCGCCTCGCGCCCGATGCCGCCCGCAGCGCCGGTGATCACCGCAACCTTGCCGTCCAGGCGTCCCATGTCTGTCAGCCCTCCGTGGAGATGAACACGTTCTTGACCTCGGAGTAGCCGTCGAGGCCGTACATGCCGAGCTCGCGGCCGAACCCGGACTGCTTGAACCCGCCGAACGGGGTGGAGACACGAACCGACGAGTTGCTGTTGATGGAGAGGACTCCCGTGTCGAGCGCGCGCGCAACGCGAAGCGCACGCGCCCCGTTCGTCGACCAGATGGATCCCGAGAGTCCATACGGCGTGTCGTTGGCGATGCGCACCGCATCCGCTTCGTCCGTGAACGGGATGATCGCCGCCACCGGACCGAACACCTCCTCGCGAGCGACGCGGTCGTTGTTGGTCGCCTCGATGAGCGTGCACGGGTACCAGAATCCCGGACCCTCGGGTACGGCACCGCGAAACAGGGGCTCAGTCTCGACGAACGACGCCACCGTCGCGCGGTGACTTGCGGATACGAGCGGCCCCATCTCCGTCGCGTCATCCTCGGGATCGCCGACACGGAGCGCGCCGGTCGCGGCGATGAGGAGCGAGACGAATCGGTCGTACACCTCGCGCTGGACGAGGACGCGCGAGCGCGCGCAGCAATCCTGTCCCGCATTTCCGAACACTGCATACGGAGCCGCGGCGGCGGCGCGCTCGAGGTCGGCGTCCGCGAAGATGAGGTTCGCGGACTTTCCGCCGAGCTCGAGCGTCACGCGCTTGATGGACTCGGCAGCGCCCCGCATCACGCCGACGCCGACCTCCGTGGAGCCGGTGAAGCCGATCTTGGCGACATCGGGATGATGGATGAGCCGCTCACCGACGATACGGCCAGGACCGACCACAACGTTGAAGACGCCCTCGGGGATGCCGGCCTCGAGCGCGAGCTCTGCGAGCCGGATCGCCGTCATCGGCGTGAGCTCCGCGGGCTTCAGGACGACGGTGTTGCCGCACGCGAGCGCCGGACCTACCTTCCAGCTCGCGATGTTGAGCGGGAAGTTCCAGGGAACGATCAGCCCGACGACGCCGAGCGGCTCGCGGAAGGTGACGTCGACACCGCCCGCGACCGGGATGGTCTGGCCGTAGTGCTTGTCGACAGCGCCGGCGTAGAAGTTGAAGACCTCGGCGACCATGCCCACCTCGCCGCGTGAAGTCGGCGATCGGCTTGCCGACGTTGCGGGTCTCGAGCAACGCGAGCTCCTCGCGGTGATCCTCTACTAGGGAGGCGAGGCGGCGGAGCAGGCGCGCGCGATCCGACGGGGCGACCGCACGCCACGCCGGGTACGCAGCCTTTGCCGCCGCCACGGCGCGGTCGGTCTCAGCGACCCCGGCTGACTCGAGTTCGGCCACGGGTGCTTCCGTGGCCGGATTGAGCAGGCGCAGGGTCATCCGCGTTCATAGAAGCGCTCGCGCTCGTAGCAGGTGACCGCGCGGTCGAACAGCTGCTGCTCGGTGCGTGCGTAGTTGAGATAGTGATCGACGACGTCATCGCCGAACGCGGCACGAGCGATCGTCCCGTGTTCGAGCGCGCTGATCGCCTCGTTGAGCGTGTGCGGGAAGCGCTGCACGTCGGACTCGTATGCGTTTCCGGTGAAGGCAGGCGGTGTCTCGAGTTGCTGCTCGATGCCGTGCAGCCCGGCGGCGAGCAGTGCCGCGAAGGCGAGGTACGGATTTGCGTCCGCTCCGGGGATGCGGCACTCGACACGGAGCGCGCTGCCGTGACCGACGACACGGAAGCCGCACGTCCGGTTGTCGTAGCCCCAGGCGAGTGTCGTCGGCGCCCAGCTTCCCGCCGCATACCGCTTGTAGGAGTTGATGTTCGGCGCCAGGAACACGGCCATCTCGCTGGCGCCCGCGACGAGGCCCGCGAGGTACTGCTTGAAGAGGGGAGACTCGCCGGCGAACGCACTGTCCTTGCCGCGCCACAGGCTCGAGTGAATGTGGCAGGAGCTGCCGATCCAGCTGTGATCCGGCTTGGCCATGAAGGTCACGGAGCACCCGTGCTGCTGCGCGATCTCCTTGATGCCGTTCTTGTAGATGGTGTGGTTGTCGGCCATCGTGACGGCGTCGCTGTAGCGGAAGTTGATCTCCTGCTGGCCGGGCCACGCCTCGCCTTTGGAGTTCTCCACCTTGATGTCCGCCGCCTGCATCCCGTTGCGCACCGCGCGGATGAACGGTTCGTCGTAGCTCGTCGCGAGGATGTGGTAATCGAGGATGTACGGCACTGACGGCGTGAGGCCGCGGTAGTGCTGGTCGTGGGCTTCCGCATATGTCTGCTTGATGAGATAGAACTCGAGCTCGGAGCCGAACATCGCGTCGAACCCGAGCGCCCGCGCTCGTTCGACCTGGGCTTTGAGGACCTGGCGTGGCGAGGGACGAACCGGTGAGTGATCGCCCCACGCCACGTCGCAGAGAACGAGCGCGGTGCCCTCGAGCCACGGAATCCTGCGCATCGTCGCGAAGTCGGGGATCATCGAGAAATCCCCGTAGCCGCGCTCCCAGCTGGCCATCTCGTAGCCGGGGCCGGGGTCCATCTCCATATCGAGCGCGAGCAGGTAATTGCAGCCCTCGATCGGATTGTTCGCCGCCATCTCCTCGAGGAAGAAGTGGGCCTCGAGGCGTTTGCCCATGAGGCGTCCCTGCATGTCCGTGAAGGCGACGACCACGGTGTCGATCTCGCCCGCGTCGACCTCGTTGGTCAGCTGCTCAATGGTGAGCATCAACTCGCATCCCGGATTGCGTCGGATGCCCCTACATTGCCGCGCTCATGGTCGGCAACTCGCTCGACGAACCGTCGGAACAGATCCATCGCCCAGCCCTCCTGACCGAGCAATTCCTCGGGATGACACTGCACCGCGACGATCATGCCGTCTGCGGACTCGATGCCCTCGACGACGCCATCAGGACTGTGCGCGGTGACGTGTAAACCTGGTGCCACATCCTTCACCGACTGATGATGCAGGCTGTTGACCATCACCGTGTCACTCGTGACGACCGCCGCGAGCTGCGATCCGGGAACGACGTCGATCGTATGCGCGAGCAGGTCGCGCGGATGCCCGTGCATGTCGTGGCCGTCGATGTGCTGACGAAGCGATCCGCCGAGTGCAACGTTGATCACCTGCTGGCCGCGACAGATGCCGAAGACCGGAACGCCGCCGTCCACCGCTGCCCGAACGAGCGCGATCTCCGTGCGATCAAGGGGCTGGTCAACCTCAGGAGTCTGCTCCTCGCGCGCCTCGCCGTATGCGGGCGGGTCGACGTCCCAGCCACCGGGGACGAGCAGGCCGTCGATCGAGTGGATGAGCGCCGTCGCAGTCTCCGGCCCCAGCCCGTCCGGCGCCGGGTCGAGCGTGACCGGCTCCCCGCCGGCGGCCGAGACCGCATTCAGATACGGCGCGTAATAGGCGGCGCCGCGCAGCGGGCTGCACGTGACGCCGATCCGTGGCTTGGACATCTCTGGACCCTTCACGTGCTCGCGGCATCATCGCCGCGAGCACGCGTGTTGGCTACTGAATCAGCCGCGCTCAGCCGGCCGTGACGACAGAGGCGCCGGTCGCGGACGGGGCGAAGCCCGCCTCGATCGATGCCAGCTCGTCGGCGGTCCCTTGAATCCTCGGGCCCTTGAACCAGTTCTTGGCTGACGCGAACCACCAGATGCTCGTTGCACCGAGCACGACGACGAACGCAACGATCGTGTAGTTGAAGTTCGTCCCGGTCACCGGGAATGCCGTCGGCAGGATGAACAGGATGCTGATGATCACGATCCAGGTCACCGCGATCATGCCGATCGGACGGCTCCACTTGCCGAGGTTCCACGGCCCTGGCTGGAACGCCGAACCCGCGCGCAGGCGAAGGAAGATCGGGATGCCGTACGCGATGTAGAGACCGATGACCGCGATGGAGATGACTGCGGCGTACGCATAGGCGTTGAACAGGTACGGCACGAAGAGGATGAACGCCCCGACGACTGCCAGCCAGATCGAGTTGGTTGGCGTGCGCGTGCGCTTGTTGATCTTGCTCCAGAACCGATGGCCGGGCACCGCGCCGTCGCGGGAGAAGGCATAGATCATTCGCGAGTTCGCCGTGACCGACGACATGCCACAGTAGAACTGCGCCCCGATTGCGATGAACAGCAGGAACTGACCGGCCGCACCTCCGGCGGCGTCGATGAAGATCTGCGCTGCAGGAACAACAGCCGTCGATTCTGCGCCGTAGTTCTGAATCGCGGATGTCAGGCCGATGAGCAGAATCCACCCCGCGACGAGCGACACCACGATCGACAGCACGATGCCTCGTGGGCCGGCCGTGGCCGCGTTCTTGGTCTCCTCGGTCATGTGCGCCGACGCGTCATACCCCGTGAACGTGTACTGCGCGAGCAGCAATCCGATGAGGAACACATAGATGACGTTGCCGGGGAACGACGCCCCGGTCCCGTTGTTGAAGTGGAAGAAGATGAACCCGGCGGACTGATGGTGCTTCGGCGCGATCAGCAGGAAGGCCACGATGACGACGACACCGACGAGGTGCCACCAGACCGAGATGTCGTTGAGCAGCGCCACGAGCCGGATGCCGAATGTGTTCAGCAGCCCGTGAATGATGAGCGCGATCGCAAACACCAACAGGATGTGAGGTGGATCGAGCGGATAACCGAACCAGTTGTTGAGAAACGCAGATGCGAAGAGTCCGAGGCCGCCATCGATGCCCGCGGTGACCGCAACCTGGCCGACGAGGTTGAACCAGCCGGTGAACCAGCTCCATGCCGGTCCGTTCTTGCCACCGAGCTTCGCGGACCAGTAGTAGAGACCGCCGGCAGTGGGGTAGCTCGAGCAGACCTCGGCCATCGCGAGGCCGACGATGATGACCATGACCCCGACGAGTGGCCAGCCGATGTTCATGTCGATCGGCCCGCCGTTGAACATGGCGACGCCGTATGCGGTGAGACATCCGGACAGGATCGAGATGATCGTGAAGGAGACGGCGAAGTTGGAGAAGCCGCCCATCCGGCGGAGCAATTCCTGTGCGTACCCCAGCTTGTGGAGCGTTTCGGTATCGCTGTCAACGACCTGAATAGCCATCGCCTCATCTCCCCACGAATCCGGATTGGTGCGCGCACAGTAGCAGCGGCGTTGGGCGAGCGTCAACAGATTTATCGGATTGGTCTTCCAGCGTACAAACTGCAACAATCGTTTCGTGCCGGAATTCCTCGTCGGCGAACTGGTCCGCCAACGCATGGGAGCGCTGTCCGCCTCAGAGCGACGGCTCGCGCAGGTGCTCCTCGCGTTCTACCCGGTGGCAGGCCTCGAGAGCCTGACGCGCTTTGCGGAGCGAGCCGGCGTGAGCCCCGCAACGGTGACGCGATTCATCACGAAGCTCGGGTTGCGCGGCTATCCGGAATTTCAGGACTCGCTGCGCGAGGAGCTGCAGGCGCGGCTCAGCTCGCCATTGACGCGATTCGCACTGGCGGCACCTGGGGACGTCAACCGGTCGCTCCTGCGCGATTCGTACGCGACGTTCGAGCACAGCATCGGTGCGAGTCTCGACATGGTGTCGGAGCATGACTTCGATGCCGTCGTCGACCTGCTCGCCAACTCACGCGGACGCGTCCTCGCGCTCGGCGGACGGCTGAGCACCTTTCTGGCGCGATATCTCGCAAGTCAGCTGCACCTCCTGCGCGGTGGGGTCGAGCTCATCGACCCGGAGCGCAGCAATCCCGCCGATCACCTCGTCGACCTCGGCCGGCGCGACGCGCTCGTCGTGTTCGACTACCGCCGCTACCAGGGCGACACGATCAACAGCGCGCGAGTCGCCGCCGAGCAGGGAAGCACCGTGGTGCTCGTCACCGATCCCTGGTTGTCGCCCGCTGCGGCGTCGGCAAAATACGTGCTCGTGACCGACGTGCAGACGATGGTCGCCCCGTTCGACTCGATGGTCTCGGCGGTTGCGCTGACGGAGGCGTTGATCGCCGGCGTGCTCGCGCGCCTGGGCGAGGCCGCGCACGCGCGAATGCGGCGGCTCGACGACTTGCGCGGCGGCGTCGTGCACGGCGACGGGCCGTAGCCATGATCGAAGAACGCCTCGAGCTCGCCGACTGGCGGCGTCAGATCAGCGAGTTGTACGCCACCATCCGTGCCGGCGAGGATCCGGTGGCGGCGTGGGCACTCTGGAAACAGACGCGCGACCGCCTGTATCGCTCCCATTCGCAGAGCCCGATCCCCGCGGCGGAGCGCGGCGACGCGACCGCGCCCGAGTACTACGCGTACGACCCGGCGTTGCGCACCACGGCCGACATCGAAGCGGCCGACGGGGCGACGTTCGAGCTCCCTGACTCGGCCGCCGGTCACGTGGTGGCCGAGCGGGCCGGCACCGCCCGCTTCCTCCTTCAGGGCGAGCATCTCAGCCTCTCGGTCTTCTGGCTGCTCGACTATGCGGGCGGATTCTTCGTCTCCTTCCGGGATGCCACGTGCGGGACGGAGACGTACGGCGCCGGCCGCTACGTCCTCGACACCGCCAAAGGCGCCGATCTCGGCGACGGACGGCGGCCGGGTGATCCTCGACTTCAACTTCGCGTATCAGCCGTCGTGCAGCTACGACCCGCAGTGGAGCTGCCCGCTCCCGCCTCGGGAGAACTGGCTCACGCTCCCGATTCGCGGTGGGGAGCGGTACCGAGGCTGATCTCGACGCTCGCTGTGACGAGGCGACGACAGTTGTCATCCTTCTCGTTGCCGACCCGCCCACGCGAGCGGGATGTCTGCGAGCCTTCGCTGGTTGTGACGGACGTAGGGAAGGTCGATCCCACAATCGAGATCCGGCGGCTTCGCGAGGAGCTGGCCGCGTGCCACGAGACGATGGCCGAGCAGCAGCGGCAGATGACCGTCCTCGAGTTCGCGACGCAGGCGCTCACGTACAGCCTCGACCCGGCGCAGGTCGTGCAGACGGCGACCGGGCTGGCAGCCACACTGGCATCGCCACCCGGCATCCGCGCCCCGCCGCGGTGTGTACTACGAGATCTCCGGCGACACGATGCGCATCATCGCGGACAGCGATGACACGCGGCGCGAGCGCAGTCGGATCCTGGATGCCGATCACCGAGCACGCCGCTCATCCCGAGGGCACTGGCGGCCGGCCGCGCGATCGGTGGCCGGATCGACCCCGAGCATTCCGGTCCCCGAGCCCGCCAGATCATCGCCCGCTTCGGGCTGAAATTCGGCGCGTACGTTCCCGTGCGTCTCAAGGGTGAGGTCAATGGTGTCCTGGTGGTCTCCTCTCGCGACAAGGAGATTCCTCCAGAACTCGTCGAGCGCCTTGGCGGCCTTGGTGCGCTCACGGCCCTCGCACTGACCAACGCGCTCCGCCATCAGGAGGCGGAGGCGGACGCCATCACCGACGCGCTCACCGGGCTCATGAACCGGCGCGGCTTCGAGCACGCGGTGGACAACATGACCAGACGGAAGCCCTTCGCCGTGCTCGCCATGGATGTCGACAACCTCAAGGTGATCAATGACGGATACGGCCATGCGGCGGGAGACGCGCTGCTCGTCGCGATTGCCGGGAGGCTGGCGAGCGTCGCGCGGAAGGGCGACGCGCTTGCCCGGATCGGCGGTGACGAGTTCGTGCTCCTCATGCCGGAGGCGGCAGGAGAGACGCCGATCGCGGTGGCGCGCCGGATGAAAGCAGCGGTCGCCGGGTTGAATCTCGTCACCGGACCGGCAAGCATCAGCGTCGGTTGGGCAGCAGCCGAAGCCGGTGCCGACCCGTACCTGGTGCTGCAACGCGCCGATGCCGTGCTGTATGCCGCCAAAGGCCAGCGACGGCGCGGGCGGCGATCCGCTGTCGGCGACCGCCTGAGGGATTCGCTCAGAAGAGCGAGGGGACGACCGCCTCGATGAGATGCGGCCCCGGCTCGGCGAAGGCCCGCTCGAGCGCGTCGCTGAATGCCTCGGCAGTGTCGGGACGCGACGCCGGCACGCCAAAGCCCTGCGCGAGCGACACGAAGTCGATCTCCGGCGGTGCGATGTCGAGCATCTGCAGGGCACGCTCGCCGGACGCCGTGGCACCGACGCGCGCGAGCTCCATCCGCAGGATGGCGTAGCGGCGGTTGCTGAAGATGACGGTGGTGACATCGAGCTGCTCGCGGGCCATCGTCCAGAGCGATTGCACGGTGTACAGCGCCGATCCGTCCGCCTCGAGCGCGAGGACCGGCCGGTCCGGGCAGGCGATGGCGGCTCCGACCGCGACGGGAAGCCCCTGCCCGATCGCCCCGCCCATGAGCGAGAGCCAGTCATGCCGTGGCGCTCCCGCCGTGGACGCCGGCAGGAAGGTTCCGCTCGTGGCGGCCTCGTCGGAGACGATCGCTCCCTCGGGCAGCAGCGCGCCGATCGCGAGCGCGACCGTGTCGGCGCCCAGAGCGCCGCTCGGGCGATCAGGCCGAGGGGCGTCGGTGACCGCAAGGTCGTTGCGGGCGTCCACCGCCAGGGCGAGTGCGTCGAGCGCTGCGATCACGTCGTCGCCGTCACCGGCCAGGGTGATCACGTCGCAGCCCTCGGGGACGAGGTCGCTCGGCTTGCCCGGATACGCGAAGAACGAGACCGGCGAATGAGCGCCGGCGAGGATGAGGTGGCGCAGACCCTCGAGTTGGCCTGCGGCCATCTCGCCGAGGTAGGCGAGGCGCTGGACGTTCGGAATGCCCGCCCCTCGCTCGGAACGCGCGACGAAGGTCTCGGCGAGGAGCTCGGCGCCCGTGGCTGCGGCGATGCGTGCCGCCGTCGCGACGCCGCGCTCGCGCATCGCTGTGCCACCGAGGAGCAACGCAGCGTTGTCGCCCGACCGGAGCGCCCGCGCCGCCGCCTCGATGGTGCTCACCGCCACCTGTGACGGTGGTTTGCGCGCCGCCGGCGCTGCGACCACACCACCCTCGGACCACGACACATCCGCCGGCAGGACCAGCGTCGCGACCTGTCCCGGCGGACCGTATGCCGCGGCGACTGCCGCAGCCGCGTCTGCACCCGCCTCCTCGCTGCGTGCGCTGTGCCGGATCCAGGAGGACACGTTGCGGGCGACGGTCTCGATGTCCGACTGCAGCGGTGCGTCGAATTTCGCGTGATACGTCGCGTGGTCGCCGACGATGACGACGACAGGAGCATGGCTGCGCCGTGCGTTGTGCAGATTGGCAATGCCGTTGCCGAGCCCGGGACCGAGGTGGAGCAGTACTGCGGCCGGAGCATCGCGCATGCGCGCGTAGCCGTCGGCAGCGCCGGTCGCGACACCCTCGAAGAGCGCGAGAACGCCGCGCATCTCCGGCACGGCGTCGAGCGTCGCGACGAAGTGCATCTCCGATGTCCCGGGGTTGCCGAACACAACGTCCACGCCCGAGGCAAGGAGGCTGCGCAGGACCGCCTCGCCGCCGATCACCGCGAGCTCACCGGGGTCTCGGCCGGCGCCGTGTCGAAAATGACACCGGGATTGAGGATGCCGTCCGGATCGAACGCAGCTTTGATGCGCACCATGAGCGCCAATTTTGCGGGGTCCTCGAGCGCAAGAAAATGACTGCGCTTGTCGGTCCCGATCCCGTGCTCGCCGGAGACCGCGCCGCCCAACCCGGCACTGGCGGTGAAGACGCTCCGCAGCACGTCCTCGAGACGCTCGGCGTCCGGTTGGAACACCGAGAGATGCACGTTGCCGTCGCCCGCGTGACCGCATCCGAGAATCATCGACCCCGTCGCCTGCGCAATTGTTGACACCTGTGCCAGAAACTCCGGGATTTGGGCGCGCGGCACGACCGTGTCGACAATCTCATTAGCGCCGGCTGCCTTTGCGGCGAAGAACGCGCGCTCGCGCGCCTCGATGAGGGATGTCGCGGCGCCCGCTGGAAGGACGTAGACATCAAGTGCGCCGAGTGTCGCGATGAGGTCGCCGAGACGCTCGATATCCTCGTCGAGACGGTCCTCGTCGCGTGATTCGAGAACCACGACAAGGTATGCGAGCGCCGCTTCCTTGACCTCCTGACCGATGCCGAGCTCGAGGCCCCGCGCGGCCGTGATCGCGGTCATCGTCATCATGTCGATGTACTCGAGGATGAGCGGCGCCAGTCCGCTCTGCACGATCTTCGGGACCGCAGTGGCGATGTCGGCGACGGTGCGGAAGGGAGCGAGCACAGTCGCCGCGTGCGTGAGGCGTGGATACAGCCGAAGGACGGCCTCGGTGACGACCGCAAGTGTGCCCTCGGAACCGACGATGAGCTGGGTCAGGTCGTAGCCGGAGGTCGACTTCACGAACTTGCCGCCGGTGCGGATGATCTCGCCGGTACCGAGCACCGCCTCGAGCCCGAGGACTTGGTGCCGAGTCACTCCGTACTTGACCGCGCGCATGCCGCCGGCGTTGGTGGCGACGCTGCCACCGAGGCTCGCGCTGCCTTCACCCGGAAACACCGGGTAGACGAGGCCGTGCGCCGCCGTTGCCTCGTCGAGCTGACGGAGCGTCACGCCCGGCTGCACGATCGCGATCTGATTGTCGACGTCGATCTCGAGGATCGATTCCATCTCGCGGAACGCGATGAGGATGCCGCCGGCGCGCGGCACGCACGCTCCTGCCAGGCCGGTTCCCGCACCGCGCGCGGTGACCGGCATGCGCGCCTCACGAGCGATCCGGATGATATCCGCGACCTCGGTTGCGGAGTGGGGGAGCACGACGATGTCGGGTGCGTGCCAGTCCGCGCGGAGCAACTCGTCGTGCCAGTCATCCTCACTGACGTCCGCGCCGCTCAGCACCCTTGCTCTGCCGAGCAGCGTCGTGAGCTTCTCGAGCGCGCCGTGCATCAAAGGTCGTCAGGCGCCCGTGAACGTTGCCGGGCGCTTCTCGAGAAACGCCGAGATGCCTTCAGCGAAATCGGACGTTGTGGTCGCCTCGGTCTGCAAGCGCTCCTCGACGGCGAGTTGCGTCTCCAGATCGTTCTGCCCGGAGACGTCGAGCGCGTGCTTGGTGAGCGCGATCGAGCGCGGACCCCGAGCAAGACGGGCGGCCATTGCCTGGCTCACTGAAGCGAGCTCGGCATCCGGGACGACCTGATTGACGATACCGAGTTGCAACGCGCGCGACGAGTCGACGGTCTCGCCGAGCATGGTCAGCTCCGCGGCCCGCGCCGGTCCGATGAGCCGCGGCAGGAAGTACGTGCTCGCCAGATCCGGGATGAGTCCGATGCGAACGAAGGCCTGCACGAACGTCGCCGATTCCGCAGCGATACGCAGGTCGCACGCCAGCGCGAGCGAGAATCCGGCGCCTGCGGCGACGCCGTTGACAGCTGCGATCACCGGCTGATCCATGGATCGGATGACGCGGATTGCCGGCGCATAGTGGTCGCGGAGGATGGCGCCGACGTCAAGACCACTTTCCCCTGATGCAGCCCGGAGATCCTGACCACTGCAGAAACCGCGACCGGCTCCGGTGATGATCACGGCGCGAACCGTCTTGCCGCCGGCCGCTTCGTGCAGCGCCGCCGTCAGCTCATCGAGCAGCGGCGGGGTGATCGCGTTGAGGACATCGGGGCGGTTCAACGTCAGCGTGAGCACGCCGTCGGCGACTGATTGCAGGAGCTCGGCTGTCATGGCGGCGAACTCTACGCTGACAGGCCACCGAGCTCACGGAGCCACTGGTACGTGTAGATGCCCGTGTTGTGACCGTCGGCCCAGACCGCGTTCAGTCCGTACGCGCCGACGAGCGAGATGTCGGCGAGCTCGTCCTCACCAGGGTGCAGCGATGGGTCCGTGCTGAAACGTCCGCGATACCCGGGCTCGCCTTTGCACGCAGCGCACGGGCACGCGCGCCGCAGCGTCGAAAAGGGGATGTGGTGCGTCACGCCGTCGGACCACTCGACGAGCAAGGAACGCTGCTGCTCCTCGTAGTCGAAGCGCACCGGTCGCAGGTCGTCGGCCACCGGCGCGCTCCGTCGAATGACTAGCGCAGCACCGACTGGAGCTTCATCGCGAGCCCCATGTCGCCCTTGATCTTGATCTTGCCGCTCATAAAGGCCATGGTGCCGTCGAGCTTTCCGGTTGCGAGATCGACGAAATCCTCGGATTTCATCGTGATCGTGATATTGGGGTTCTCGGGCATGCCCGCACCGACATCCGCGCTGCCGTCCTTGAGGGTGATGTGGTACTGACCAGGCTCGCCGCCGCCGAGGTCGAACGCGTAGATGGCGTTCATGCCGGCGATCTTGGCCGGGTCGGCCGCGATCCGGGTGTTGATCTCGTTGAAAACCTCGGGTGGGGTGGAAGGCACAGTCACTACTCCTTATTACCGTCGGCATCCGATCGGCATTACCGCGGGGCCCGTGGACGTGGACCGAAAGTGGTCCGGGGCCGGATCTCAGTCTACCGACTGCGCACTGACCACCGGACGCGCTGGACGGTACGCCGCGCGACATTGGATGAGTCTCGGCGTAAACCCCATTGTGTAAGGCCATCTTCAGGCGGGTACACTCGCGGCATGGTTACCTGGATGTGGGTGGTCTGGCTCCTGGCCGGTCTGGTCCTGGTGGGCCTCGAGATTCATACCCAGGCGTTCTATTCGCTGTTCCTCGCGCTCGGAGTCTTTGCCGCGACGATCGTCGCGCTGTTTCCGACCGAGGTCTGGGTGCAGGCCGTTGTCGCCGCGGGTGTCGCTCTGCTCGGAACCATGCTCGTGCGGCCAACGCTGGTGCGGCTGTCGGCGAAACATCTCGGGCCGAAGCTCGCGATGCCGGGCGCATCAGACAATCTCGTCGGTCAAGCGGCGCTCACCCTCGAGCCCGTCGGTGACGAGAATCATCCCGGCCACGCGCGTCTGTTCAACGAGAAATGGCTTGCCGTCACGGCCAATCCGGGCGGCGTGCCCGCACACACGCAGGTCACCGTAGTCGAAGTTCGCGGCACCACCCTGGTCGTCGCGCCTCCTAGAGGAGTTCTGAACACAGTGGACAACACCGGTCTGGTCACGGCGATCATCGTCATCGTCCTGCTCGTGGTGGTCGCCATCGTCGTCGCGGGCGCGTTGCGCGTTGTGCCGCAGGGTTTTGCCGGCGTGGTCACGCGTTTTGGACGATTTCGGAAAGAATCCCCTGCGGGACTGACGATCATCACGCCGTTCATCGACAAGCTCCTCCGCGTCGACATGCGCGAGACGCCGCGAACCGGCGATCGTCAGGACGTCATCACGCGCGACAACGTCGCCGTCGCCGTGAACGCCACCATCTTCAGCCAGGTGATCGAGCCCCGATCGGCGCTGTTCAACGTGTCGGACTATCTCGTTGCCATCGATCAGCAGGCGCGGACGACACTCCGTAATGCGTTCGGCAACGTCAGCCTCGACGAGGCACTCTCTTCGCGCGAGCAGATCAACGCCGCGATGCAGATGCAGATGGAGCAGGTCACCGACAAGTGGGGCATCCGCATCAACCGGATCGAGATCGTGGACATCTCGCCGCCCGGTGCAGATCCTCCAGGCGATGGCTTTGCAGAAGCAGGCCGACCAGGAGAAGCGCGCTCGCATCCTCCAGTCCGAAGGCCAGCAGCAGTCCGCGGTCAACATCGCAGACGGCAACCGGCAGGCCGCGATCAAGCAGGCAGAAGGCGAGCGGCAGGCCGCGATCCTGCGCGCAGAGGGCAACCGGCAGGCGACGATCCTCGAGGCCGAGGGCCGCGCCCAGGCGATCTCGACCGTGTATGGCTCGATCAAGGCCGCGCAGCCGGATCCCACGCTGGTCGCGATCCTGCAGCTGGACACCCTGACGAAGTTCGCGGAAAGCCCCAACGCCAAGCTGGTTGTGCCGGCGGAGACGTCGGGCTTGCTCGGTGCGGCGCAGGTGCTGCGCAGCGTGCTTGGTGATGCGCCCGGGTTCGAGCCGCCAACCGTGATCACCGCGCCGTCAACCAGCTGAGCCCGATCCCCTCGTGGTAGGGCAGAGCTCGCTCTTCGGCGCCGACCCTGACGGGCCGGCCGAGGATCCGGCCAACGACGCCGATTCGTCGCGACACGCGCCCCTGGCGACGCGCATGCGGCCGCGGACGTTCGAGGAGTTCGTCGGCCAGCATCGCGCGATTGGCGCCGGGACGGTCCTGCGCCGCGCGGTCGATGCCGGGGACGTGCCCTCGCTCATCCTATGGGGCCCGCCCGGCACAGGCAAGACGACGCTCGCCGTGCTCATCGCGGGGGCGAGTGGCGCCGCGTTCGAGGCGGTCAGCGCCACAAGTGCCGGTGTGGCCGATCTCCGTAAGGTGGTCGAGCGGGCGCGCGAACGCCTGCGCACCGGGCGGCGGACTGTCCTCTTCATCGACGAGATCCATCGCTTCAACAAGAGCCAGCAGGACGCGGTGCTGCCGCACGTCGAGAACGCCACGGTGACCCTGCTCGGCGCCACCACTGAGAACCCGTCGTTCGAGGTGAACGCGGCGCTCCTCTCTCGGAGCCGGGTCATCAGGCTCGAAGCGCTCGAACCCGACGATCTGCGCGCGCTCATCGGCCGTGCGCTGCACGATCCCGAGCGCGGTCTCGGCCGGCAGCGCATCACGGTTGATCCCGATGCCATCGATCGCCTGGTGGCGCTCTGCGGCGGCGACGCGCGCATCGCGCTCAACTCCCTCGAGCTGGCTGCGCAGGCAGCGACGAGGGACGAGGACGGTGAGATCGCGGGTGACCGTCGCCGACATCGAGGGCGCATTGCAGAGTCCGGCGCTGCTCTACGACCGGGCGGGCGACCAGCACTACTGGCTCATCTCGGCGTTCATCAAGTCGATTCGGGGCAGTGATCCCGATGCCACCGTCTACTGGCTGGCGCGGATGCTCGAGGCGGGGGAGGATCCGCTGTTCGTCGCCCGCCGAATGGTCATCTCGGCAGCCGAGGACATCGGTCTGGCGGATCCGCAGGCACTTGGTGTGGCGGTCGCCGCGCAGCAGGCGGCGCACTTCATCGGGATGCCCGAAGGCTTCCTGCCGCTGGCGGAGGCTGCTCTGTACCTGGCGTCGGCACCAAAAAGCAACAGCGTGCTGCGCGCATATGTCGCCGCATCATCTGACGTTGCGGAGACGTTGCACCAGCCGGTGCCGCTCCACCTGCGCAACGCGGTGACCGGACTCGGGCGCGCGATGGGATTCGGAACCGGATATCGCTACGCGCACGATCACGAAGGCGGTGTGGTGGAGCAGGAGCACCTGCCGGCGTCCCTCGCGGGGCATCGCTACTTCGAGCCGTCGACCAACGGCGCGGAGCGTGAACTCAGCGATCGGCTGATCTCGCGTCCGCGAGACCTTGCAGCGCAGGAAGGAACCGTCTTAAGACTATTGGCCTAAGCACCCCTGGCAGAAGGCGGCGTGATTATCGGCAGGACGGGAATTCATTACTTTCGAAACGCAAGTCCCCCTGATAGGCGGGCGGGCGCCGACCCAGTTCAGTGGTTTACCCTCGCGGGCTCCCCCTCCCCGCGGCACCGGGTGTATCGCGGTTCTGCTGGGTCGGTGCCACCGCCGATTTTCTCTCTCCCGAAGCACGGATTGGGTTAGGCTGGGACAGAACGTGGAAGCAGCGTATCCCAACCCGATACGAGTGCTCATCGTCGATGACCATCCGTTGGTGAGGCGCGGACTGACGTCGCTGCTCAACGGGACCACTGATATCAAAGTGGTCGGCGCGGCATCCGACGGAGAGGAAGCGATCGCCTACGCGGTCGAGGAGCACCCCGACATCGTGCTCATGGATATCTCGATGCCGGGTATGAACGGCTTCGAGGCGTTGCGCAGAATGCTCAAGGCGGTCGCCGGGACGAAGGTCGTGATGCTCACGTCGTACTCCGAGCACGACATGGTGGTCGAGGCGATCGACAACGGCGCGGTGGGTTTCCTGCTCAAGGACACCGAGCCGCAGGAGTTGCTCAACGGCATCCGGTCGGCGGCGAAGGGCGACACGCCGCTCTCACCGAAGGCGGCGAAGGAGCTGCTCCGCGATCGCGTGAAGCGGCGGCCGCTCGATGATCTGACGCAGCGCGAGTTGGATGTCCTGACGCTCGTGGGGCGGGGGATGAGCAACAAGCAGATCGCCTGGCGCCTCGGGATCAGCGAGAAGACCGTGAAGGCGCACCTCGGCTCGGTCTTCGATCGCCTCGGTGTCGAGGACCGGGTGCAGGCCGCGCTCTGGGCGCAGCGCCACGGGATTGTCTAGAGCGGTTCTAGCGCCGACGCTTGACGCGGCGACGATCGCGCGGGCGAACGCGGCTGCGGACGCTCCAGGTCGGCGCTGCAGTGTGCACCGACGAGCAGAAGGCGCTCGTGTTGAGCGGGTCGACGCCCTCGGCTCGCATCGCGTTGGCGATGCGCGCCTGAGCAGCCGGATCGTCGAGCTTGAGATGGACGATGCTGCTCATCCGCCAGATGCGGCCCGGCACTCCGGCGGTGACGAGCGCCGCCGACCATTCGCGTTCGAGGTTGATCGCGTAAGCCTCGGCGGTCTGCTGCGGCGACGCCGTCGGCGACGAGCCTGGAGCGTGGTGATGCCGGCCGCGGCGCTGAGTGGGTTCGCGTTGAAGGTGCCGGCATGGGCGATGCTGCTCGTGAAAAGCTCGAGGAGATCGGCCCGGCCCGCCACCGCGCCGCCCGGGAGGCCGCCCGCCATGATCTTGCCGAGGACGCTGAGATCCGGGGTGATACCGAGCACCGACTGCATGCCGCCGGGGGCTACGCGGAATCCGGTCACCACCTCATCGAAGATCAGAACGGTGCCGGTCGCGCTGCAGGCGGCGCGCGCCGCCGCGATGTACGCCGGATCGAGCGGGAACCCGCCGTAGTGCGCGCCCGACGGCTCCGAGGATGACGGCGGCGACATCGCGTCCGGCGAGCGCCGCCTCGAGTCGCTGCGGCGTCGGTGCTCGGACAGCACCGTGGTGAGTGCGCCGACGGCCTCCGGCACGCCGGGCGGCGTCCGTGTCGCGCCGGTTTCGTCGACGTACGGGCTGACCACGTCTGACCAGCCATGGAAGTGCTCGTGCGAGCTTGACGACGCGATCGCGGCCGGTTGCGACTCGCGCCACCCGGATCGCGAGCATCGCCGCCTCGGTCCCGGACGCCGTGAAGCGGACCTTCTCCGCAGAGGGACCGAGCGACGTGATCAGCTCGGCCCATTCGATCTCGAGCGGGTTGCGCCGCGCCGTAGTGCGTGCCGCGCGCGACCTGCTCGCGAACGGCTTCGACGACCGCCGGATGCGCGTGGCCGAGGAGCAGCGCACCGTGGCCCATCGTGTAGTCGATGATTTCGGTGCCGTCGATCAGCCACTTGTGCGAGCCGCTGGAACGCGCCACGTAGATGCGCGGCTCGTAGCTGCGGGATCGGTGTGTCGCGCCGCCGGGGAGCACGCGCTCGGCGCGCTCGTGCCAGGTCTGTGTGGCCGCGGGTGCTCACGGCGTCGGTCACGGACACCGGTCGAGGATACGCGGGGATTGGAGGCGACGGTCGGAATCGAACCGACGATGAAGGTTTTGCAGACCTCTGCCTTACCACTTGGCTACGTCGCCGAGCCCCACATGTTATGCGGTCGCTCGCTGGCCTGCCGCGTGGCGACGCGATCGACCGGCAGGTCGACGAATGCTCGCGAGCGTGCATCGGCCGGCGCCGGTCGCAGCCTCACGCCCGTGTCGCGCTGCACCTCGCTTAGCGCGACCGTGCTTCCGCTACGCCGCCGATGTGGCGGCGCTGCCGGCCGTGCCAGGCTCCGGCGGCATGACGAAGCTGACGTCGAGGGCACTCGGCGAGTACGCGCAGTCGCGCGTAGAACCCCGCCGTATGTGGTGAGCGGGGGAGTCGGAGGCCGGCGAAGTCGTGATGGTGCGTCCCACTCGTGGAGCAGGGTGTTGAGGAAGACCTTGGCGCGTGATCACCTGCTGACGGACCGCCGTCCGGTGGTAGATGCGGATGCGCGCGGTCTTGATCTGGCCGTCGGCGAACGTGCAGCGGTAGTAGCCGTAGGTCTTGCTCTGCAGGCGCTGGCCGTTGTGCGGCGTGGACCTGCGCTCGATCGGCGACGACCAGCTCGCAGTGGGGGAGGCCGGCGAGCGCGTCGAGCTCGTCCAGGAGAAGCTGCCCGAGGCTTGCGTCGCTCGATGTGCGTCCTCCGAGGCGTCGATGATGCCGCATGCGCGAGCCCGCGCGCGATGGCGCTGGGTTGGACCGGCAGGCCGGTGGCGCTCTGGCTGCGCCGATACGTGGCGTCTGGACGTGCGACCGAACATCTGCTCCGGAAGTATACGGCGGTACGGCGTGAGGCCCCCGCGAGCTAGGAGCACTTCCAGCGCGTTTGTTTCTTCGGGCGAGGCGCCCGGCGGCAGATTGGGTTGAACGGTGTGATCGAACATATGTTCTATAATACAAGAATGTGTAGTACGGGCGGCGAGAGCTATCCAGTGGATCGCCTGCTGGAAGACATCCAGCACTTCGTCGAACGTCCATCGGAGCCGATGACTCCCGAACAGCTCGGAGAGCACCTCATCAAGTTCCGGCACGGCATCGATTTGCTCGAGCTCCAATTCGCCGCCGACGCCGCGATTTTCGCGACGACCGACGAGTACGACGCGCAGGGGTCTGTCAGCCCGATCGACTGGATCCGTCATCACTGCCACATGTCCGGTCCCGCAGCGAGCCGGTCGTTGAACGCCGGCGAGCAGATCGGGCGGCTTCCGGAAACTGTCGCCGCGCTCCAGAGCGGCGGCATCGGGTTTCCTCACTTCATGCTGATGGCCAGCACGGCGCGGGCTCTCGCCGCGAGGAAGCCTGGCGCCGGCGAGCTCGGCGAGGCTACTGACGCGGAGTCGGCGACGGAAGCGTCCGAGGCCGACGCCAGCTCGGCGACGGCCCAGGCTCCCGGATTCGATGAGCGTCCGCTTCTCGAGCTCGCTCTCGAACACTCTGTCGGCCGTTTCGGCTACGACTGCACTCATGCCCGCCACGCCGCAGACGCTGCTGGTGTGCTCGAGGAGCACGTTGTCTCGGTCGAACGCCGGAGCCTGGAGTTCATTCGCCTCGAGGGCGGTGCCGTCGCGTTGAGCGCACTACTCGACCCGGTCGGTGCTGCGGTCGTCCAAACTGCGGTCCTGGTGTTGGCAGCGCCGAACGGCGCGCATGACGATCGCAAACTCCCGCGCCGCCTGGCCGACGCGCTCATCGAGGTCGCAAACCATGCAATGGATCTCGGTGTGGTTCCCGGAAAGGGCGGCCAGCGGGCTCATCTCCAGCTCACGGCATCAGTCGAGACGGTGATGGGCCTAGAAGGAGCGTCCGGCGGCGACCTCGAGTTCGCAGGGCCGGTGACCGCCGCCACTGTGCAGCGCATTGCCTGCGACGCGAGCATCAGGCGGGTGCTCCTCGGACCCGGGTCTCTCGTGATCGACGTCGGTCGCTCTCGGCGCCTCCCTTCAGTATCCGGTCGTGACGCGCTGCGAGCGCGGTCAGGCGTCTGCGCGTGGCCCCGTTGTGAGCGACCGATGGCGTACACGAACGCTCATCACCTCGTCCACTGGGCGCATGGAGGTGAGACGGACCTCGAAAACCTCGTCCATGGTTAATGCAACCCCCGAGGGGTCCGCGAGCTGACCCTCGGCGACGGAAGGCCCGGTTAGCCTGGCGGTTCAGTGACCACTGTGAACCTCGGCCTGCCCACTTTCAGCGCGGTTTGGTCGCCCCGTTCTCATCGTTGCGATTCACTACCAGTCGGGCTCAGAACGTCATAGCGCTCCGGGAATCACCCCAAAGAACTGCCACGGGGCGAAGGGATTTGGATTTTTCGACAGCGAAATGGGGATCCGCTTGCCTGTCACGATGTTTTCCACCGCCAGCCCCCAAAGGGTGTCCCCGGAGATGCTGCCACCCGTGGCGACAACGACGTCATTCCCATCCAACCAACCGAGGAGTTGGAAGTCGAGAGGATTGGGGATCTTCTGGACCACCCCGCCGGCGCGGAAGGCTTTGGCCGGAACCGTGCCGGTATCGAGAGTGTCTGAAGCACAAGCGATGACGGCACCGTGGGGCGACAACATGCAAGATCCACCCCAGGGGTCTTGCGAGCTGGTGTAGCCCGGGCTGCTTCTCCCGAAGGAGGTGACCACCCCAGACCACGAAACTGCTGCCAATGGCGGCGTATTGGCACTGGCTTCAAAGCCAGCCCCGCAGGCTATCCCGGCTGCGGTTGGAGTTCCGGTGATTGCTCCGGTGCCCGCCGCACAGAGTGGGGGCGCAAGGGTCCTGTTGGCTGGGTTGAAAACCCGCAGCTGTGACGCACAATCCGCGCCAGATGAGCACGGGCCGGTCCCGGGACTAATGCCGGAAAAGTAGGCGGCGAGAGACTGGGCCACCACCAGATTCGCCCCATCCCAGCCCACCGGCCAGGTCAAGGGAGCTGTACTACTGGTACTCGTCCCGTCGAAGAGGGTCTGCTGGATTCCCCCGCCCATGGCCATCAGATACATGTGCGAGGTGTAGGGCGGTGCGTCTGCGTTGAAGTTGGTGAGTATCGACACCGCCACTCTGGAATCGTCGGGGCTCACCGCAAACGCCACCTCCGCTCCGGCCGGTCGATTGACGGTGAAAGCGATCCCGTGCTTTCCAGTCGAGGTCACGTAGTCGATGTTGGAGTTCCCGTCCTCATAGTAGAGGCGGCCGTCCGAGGTACTGATGATGGTCGGATCACCACCCCAGTAGTAATCGGATGGAGGGTTGGCAGTCACGGCGGCCGCCACGATCCCCTGGGCGTTCACCAATTCGAGCGTATAAGGCCCGGTGCCGGCGTTCTGGGATGATCCGACCACCGCGAACGAATCTGCCGCGACGGGTGCTGAAGGTGTGGGGCTCGGCATGGGAGTCGTCGCAGGCGCGCTGGGCGATGGGACCGGCATGGGGGTTGGGGTGAAGCGGGAAGGGGAAGAACTCCGCGATGCGCCGGCTCCACAAGCGGCCAGAAGTAAGGCCAGCGGCAGTGTGGCGATCAAGCCATGACCGTCGTACCGGTTTCTGGATTGCATCTCGCCTGTGTAACCCCGCCCTGACCACAAGGGTTTCGAGGTCGTCACGGTAGGCACCTCCTGATCGCAGTTTTCGCCTTTTCCGTAACTGCGAACAGGGCCAGAGGCCACCTCTTGCACGCCGAAGGTCCCGCGATCTGGGGGGCGACGAGCGTGGTCGAGAACACGCACGAAGCGGTCCAGGTCTCATGAGACGACAGAGACGACAAAACGAAAACGCCTAGGAATCGGCGCGCGGAAGCAGGATTACGGCCCTGATCAGCATGTCGGCCTGACCGAGTTCACCCGCGCTCGCCATCGGGCGAGTGTCGACGGGCGTCGAAATGGGTGCGTCGGAGGGCGCGCCCACAGCTCTGGCCAATCTGGTTTTGCTCTGCTACAGCAATCACTGGCGGGTCCACGAGGGTGGCTGGCAGCTGGTGAGGGCTGACTCTGGGGATCATCCGCCGGTATCTGGCAATTCCGCCGACGCCCGCATACCGCTCGTGGATCCGACCTCCAGCGGCGGCTGTCGTCGGGTAGGGCTTCACGACGGTCGGTCGTCGGGTCGACAGCTACAGATCGGGCTAGATCTATCGCGTCAGCCACACGCACGATCCGATCGAGCGACGCTGCACGAGCGCCAGGTTCCGCTGTTGCCGCGCCGGGGGGTTCGAGGTATCTCGGCCTCGCAACCTTCGGTGCAGAGCGCAGCCAGGTCATAGAATCGGCGGGCCGGGCTGGCGAAATGGTAGACGCGGCGGTCTTAAAAACCGCTGGGGGAAACCCCGTTTCGGGTTCGAGTCCCGAGCTCGGCACGTTGCGAAACGAGGCCTTCCTACTCAGGGGCGCGGCCTTCCCACCAGAAACGAGGCCTCATACGGCAACGCGCCGGCAAACGAGGGCCCCACTCGGGGCTTTGCTAGGGTGGGCCGGTGGCCGCGCAGACGACCCTCACGAGCACGAGGATCGAGGCCTTGCTCGCGAACCCGTCCCCGGCCGCAGCTGCCGCCTTACTCCGCGAGACCTACGAGCATGGTGGCCCGCTGATCGAGCCGCTGCCCGGGGTCGTCGACCGGCGCGGCGTGCCGTGCTCCCGGGTCACCTTCCTCTACGAAGCGTCCGGAGCTGAACGCGTCAGCATCCTCACCCAGCTCAACGAAACCTATCCCCACGAATGGATGGAGCGCGTGCCCGGCACGGACCTGTGGTGCGCGGTGCGGACCGCGGCCGACGATGTCCGCATCTGCTACCAGTTCTGTGCCGACGACCCGCTGGCGGGGAGCAACTTCTTCGAGCGTCCCGCCGAGTCCGTCATGGCCATGGACAAGGAACGATTCCCGCGAACGGCCGCCGATCCGGCGAACCCGGTGCGGACCATGGCTCACGCAGGCATGCTCGGAACACCGCCCGAGCACTGGTTCTCGGTGCTCACGCTGCCGCAAACTCCGCCCGATCCGTGGCACGAGCCGCGACCCGAAGGCCCAGCTGGGTCGGTCCATCGGGAGGCCCTCACGAGTTCGGATTCTTGGCAACGAACGACAAGTTTCGATATACACCCCACCTGGCTACCGGCCGGACGGCGGCCCATACCCGCTCGTGGTGCTGCTCGACGGTCTCGACTTCCACCGGGTCGTCGATGCCGCGACCATTGTCGACAACCTCATCGCGGCGCAACGTATCCGCCCGCCAGTGGTTGCCATGGTAGAGAACGCTACGGCGCTCTCCCGATTCACCGAGTACATGTGCAACGCGTCCTTCGCAGCATTCCTCGCTGACGAACTGCTCCCTTGGGCGCGCGACCGCTACAAGGGGGTCGCCCCGGATGCGGGATCGGGGATCATCGGCGGAGTGAGCGCCGGGGGCCTAGCCGCCGCCCACGCTGCATGGAGCCGCCCCGATGCGTTCGGCGCGGTGGTATCAATGTCCGGCGCGTTCCGATACGCGCCGGACGGCGACGCAGAGGATGAGTGGCTCACGAGGCAGATCGCCGCAGCGGAACGCCGGCCGGTTCGCTGGTGGATCGAACGTGGGCGTGCTCGAATGCGAGCCGAGTACCGAGGCGCAGGTGACCATGCTCGGCGCGAACCGGCACCTGCGGACAGTGCTCGGCGCGAAGGGCTACGACGTCCGGTATTCCGAGTACTCGGGTGGCCATGAGTGGCTGAACTGGCAGGCGACACTTCCGCAGGCGCTCATGGACCTCATCGGCACGTGAGCCGAGTGCAAGTCAGCGCGTAGGCGGCGGACTCGCAGGCCACGTCGCCGGGACCTGAGGGACCGACGGTGGGGTGGGCGACCCCGCTGCCCCGGTCCAGATATAGCGATCCCAGAGATCGTTCAGGTGGCTTTGGTAGTACAGCGAGTAGAGCCCGAAGACGAAAGTCAGCAGCACCCCGATCCCGCCCGAGGCCCGGCTCGGGCTACCGGCAGCCTCCTCCATCCTCGCGATCCGATTGCCGAGTCGATAGATGGCGATAAACGGCGGCACGATCAGGAGGCTGCCGGGGATGAACGCAAGGACGGACAGGGCGGGCTTGATGGACTCGTCCCTGAGGAAACGTCGCGCCTCGTCGTTGACGTTGTAGATCCAGAAATACGAGTAGATACCGAGCGTTAGGAAGGGCAACCCCAGCCAGACAGCAACGATGTTCCGCTTCTTGTAGGCTTGATTGGCGACCACGACGGTCTGCGACATGGGTCCGACCTCCCTGAGTACGCTCGTTGCTGAGCCGACCTGCGTCGGCAGAGTGTAGGTCGACCGTCGAGCCCGCCGGGGCTTGTTCGGTTGGGCGTCGAGTGAGCCACCTCCACGCGGATGATCTGGTGCAGCGGACATGACGTTTAAGAGCAGGGACATGAATCGAGATAGCCACGGGCGTTACCTCCCATCGCCTGCCCTGACGCTCGCCCGGAACCTTCACGCCATCGGGCTGCTGGTCAAGGGATGGCGGAACGCGCCAGGGCTCGAGCTCTGGCAGCGAATCGACGGCGAGTTTCGCGTCCTCAGGCACTGGCCGAACTCCTAGGCGCGTGGTAGGTCCACAAGAAGGCCCTCGCAGCGTGCGAAACTTTCGGTCGTTTTGATCCTTTGCGGCCACTGTGGTGGAGGCCGACTTATTCCGCTGAGCCACACCGAGGTTCAGCGCGACGACAGGCACCCAGGAGGCTGGCCGCGACCCCCGGGGCGACCGGTCTTCAAGTGTCTCGACTGCCGTCGTAGCCTGTATGTCGGCGACGTCATCCGGACGGGGTCGAGGCGGCCGAAGCCCAACGACCAGTGACCGGTTGCCTGGGGCCGCGGAGTGGTCAGTCTCCGTACTGAGCGAAGGGCGCGCACTTGCTCACGCGGTTGCGACAGGCCGTCGCATCAGGCCGCGGAAGGCATGCACCATGCCTAGTCTTGACCCATGGGATTGTCCGCCCCGCGTTCAGCCGCCCCGTCGACCCTCATGCCCTACCGTCCGACGCTTTCGCCCGAAACGGCAGCAGTGGTGCGTGCGAGTCTCCGGGAGATCATGGCGACGCTCCACGAGACACGGCCGGTCCGATCGGTCAACCGCCGGCCCTGAGGCGAAGTCGCTGAGCCGTCATCAAACGGGTCACTTGGTATTGTCGTGACGACGGCATTCAGCATCGGTGGAGAGGATCAATGGCCAGCGATTGGAACAAGAACGTCATCGCGCAGTTTCGCGCCAACGAAGGACGCGTCGGGCCACCGTTCCAGGGCGCGCCCTTGACCTTGGTTCATCATCGCGGACGCAAGACTGGCAAGGAGTTCGTGAGCCCGATGATGTACCTCCCTGACGATGAAGACAGCAAGGTGATGTATGTCTTCGCGTCGAAGTCGGGCGCACCCGACAATCCCGAGTGGTACGACAACCTTGTTGCAGCGGGCACGGCGGAGGCCGAGGTCGGCACGGAGACGTTCCCCGTAGCGGTGCGCGAGATCACGGGCGCCGATCGGGATCGCATCTACGCTGAGCAGGTGCGCCGCTTCCCCGCATTCGGCGAATACGAGGAGAAGACGGCGGGCGTCCGCACCATCCCCGTGCTGGAGCTGCGCCGGGTCTGACCCGTCGACCGAGATACGTCTCGGGCCGTGTGCCGTCCAAACCTGCGTGGTGTCGCACGTTCCTGCCGGTTCGGGGACGACGCTAAGCCTGCACGGACGCACAGCGGGAGCGCCTCGCGCACACTACGCATCCTTGCCGAGCACAGAACGCACCTTACGACCGACGACCCGGATGCGCCTTGCCGGGCGGTGAGCCGGACGCGCTGCCGGCGTCCACTGAAGCAGGCGCTGCCGCGATGCCGGCGTCCGCTGAAGCAGGCGCGGCCGCGATGCCGGCGTCCACCGAACCAGGCACGGCCGCGATGCCGGCGTCCGCTGAAGCAGGCGCGGCCGCACCCGCCGTTCGATCAACTCGACTGATCCGGGCGTCGCTCGAGGGCCTTGGCCTCCTGCTTGCGCCGATTGCCGCCGTCTTCGGACTGCGCATCACCCTGATGTCGCCGCCGGACCTCAACGACCCTGCCATGCACACCGCATTCGTCATCAATCCGAGCGACGTCTTCACGCGCTATTCGGCGGTGCTCGCGCCGACGGATCGCCTCCGCGAAGGCGCCCGTGTCGGATTCCTCGTTCCTGCGCGGCTGTCGTACCTGCTCTTCGGGGCGGTCCCCGGCTTCATCGTTTTCCGGTACGTCCTTGCGCTGATCGCCCTGGTGCCGGTATATCTGCTCCTGCGGCGGCTGTACGGCCGTATCGCCGGTGCCATCGGGGTGATCGTGGTGCTCAGCTGTCCGGTGATCATCCTGGCGTGGGGCACGGACTTCCCCAACTCGGCCACCGTGTCGTATCTCATCGGCGCCCTGGCCTGTCTGGCGATGCCGTCGGTGCGGCATCGCTCCGCGTGGGTGATCGGATCTGCCGTGCTCTTCACGCTTGCCCTGTGGGCCCTGGCGGCTTCAGCGCCTCTGATCGTCGTGACTCTTGTGGTCTACGCGCGGATCAACTGGGTGCGTGAGCGTAAGACCCTTGTTCGTGACGCGCTGCTCATGGGTGGCGCATTTATCGCGGTGACCGGGCTCCTCGTCGTGGCATCCGGACTGCTCATCGGACCGCTCGATTACATCCAGACGACGATCGCCTCGCTCATCTATCTCGCGCAGCCGTCGCAGGTCCGGCTCAACCATTCGGCGAACCCTCTGTGGGCTCCGTATATCACCTATCTCCTCGTCCCACCGGCCGTCGTGGTGTTGTGGTTCGTCGCCTTCGCGAAGCCGCTGCGCATGGTGCCGACGCCGCAGTTGCTGGTCGGGATGAGCTGTCTGACCCAGCTGTTCATCTTCGCCATCCTGCAACTGTTCGGCGGCGTCCAGGACCTCGAGGTCCATTACTTCTCGTCGCTGCTCTGGGGTGCCGTGTGCATCACGCTTGCGATCGTCATCGTCGAGCTCGGCCGTCCGCTGTCTGTGCACCGTGTTCTGCGGTGGGTGCTCCCCGGGGTGCTGCTGGCCGTCCCGCTGATCTTCGAGATCCACCCACGCGTGCCGCAGTTCGGATGGATACCGTGGGGCACTCTGCTCGCGGCGCTTGTGGTCATTCTTGGCATCTACGCGGTGCGACTCGGCCAGCGAACACCGAGCATGCGAACCATGACGCTGATCGGCGTGTCGCTGACCGCCATCGTGGGCGCTCTGCTCGGGCTGACGGTGACGCCGACACAGCACGCACGTCTCCGCGGCACTGTGGTCGACACGTTTCCCGCGTACGCGAGCACGCTCGGTGGCAACGACACCGAATACATCGATCTCTACTCAATCACGACGCAACTTCCGGCCTTCGTCGGACCTCCGAGTTATGCGGGTGAGCAACTGGTCACGTGGTGGTCGGATAACGAGATCGGATTGCTGCGCGAACCGATCGGCATGTTCCACGCGTTCTTCAATTCCATCCCGAGTGACCTCGGCGTCCTCATCCCAGCGGGGCGTCAGTACATCGAGCAGACAAAACCGGCCCAGGTGCTGCTCATGAGCTTCAACGGAAATCAGTTCCCCGAATCGCTCAGTCAGTTGAGCCAGTTCCAGCCTGAGGTGGTCCACGCCGGGGTCATCCGCTCAGGGTCGCTCACGCTCCACCTCTGGCTCATCGACCTCAAGGTCTACCAGCGGTAGGGCCCCGAGGGTTGGATCAGGAGGGAGCGCCAGACCACGTGTCGTAGCGGTCCGTCCAGCCGGTGCCGTCCCACCAACGGAGCGCCGTCACGCCTGGTTGCTGATACCAGCCTGCAGGCACGCCGAACATCTCCTCAATGTCAACTCGGCCATCGCCGGCGGCCATCACCCACTCGCGCGTGGTGATCCGCCAGAGCACTGCCCCTATGAAGTTCAACAGACCGATCACGGCAATCCAGAAGAGTTTGTTCGATTCGACGGCGTCGAACTGCCACTCGGGGATTCGTGCAACTTCGACGAGCGTGAAGACCCAATACCCCAGAACGGCGATACCGAGCACACCGCCGAAGGCGGAGAGAGCGGCCATACGCGCGAGCATAGCCTCCCTGCCAACCCCTCGCTGTACATTCGTCGCGAATGGGCGATCAGTCACCACGGCCGCGGATCCGACGGAGAACGGCCATCTGGCTCGTCGTCATCGCGGCCGTCAGCTGCGGGATCGTGGGACTTGTGGTGATCGCGTTCGACAGCCCATCCAGCCTCGGCCCGTCGGCCGCAGGGTCGTGCACGATCGGCTATGCATCGTCCGACTCGCGCGCCACCTTCAACGGGAACGGCGCCGCGACGATGTGCGCCGGATGGCACTCAACCGATCCGAGCTGGCAGTCGGCCGGTGCCGCTCCCGCATCGGATACCTCGGTGTGCACGGGAAAGAACGGCGCGCTTTCGTGGACGGTGATGGACGACGGGCAGCAGATACAGGGCAAGAATGCGTGCGGCGCGCTGAGCCAATGGGCGCAAGGCGGCCCGCTCGACATCCCGTGACGATCGAGGACGGCAATCGCCATGCAGCTGTGGGACCAGCCGATCGCGCAAGGCGCCGCATCCCAACCACCGTCGATGCCCTGACCGATCTGCTTGGACGCGAAGGGTTTCTCGCCGCGGATGCAGAGGCGGAGGCACTCATCGCGCGAGCCGCGGGGGACACCGGACTGCTCGAGGAACTCGTTGACCGGCGGCTCACCGGTGAGCCGCTCGCCTGGATCATCGGGCACGCGGCCTTTTGCGATCTCACAGTCCGCGTCGATCCTGATGTCTACGTTCCCCGCTGGCTGAGCGAGCCGCTTGCTCGGCGAGCCGCCGAGCGCCTTCCGGATAACGGCATCGCGGTGGACCTCTGCACCGGGAGCGGCGCGATCGCGATGACCATGGCCGCCGCGCATCCCAAAGCCCGCGTCGTGGGTGCTGACCTCGACGAGCGCGCAATCGCATGCGCAACCGCCAACGGCGTGGAGGCGTACCGGGGCGACCTGTTCGCGCCGCTGCCGGCGGACCTCCAGGGTGATGTCGACGTCGTCGTCGCTGTGGTGCCGTACGTGCCGACACCAGAACTCCCGCTCCTGCAGCGCGACACGTTCACTTTCGAAGGAACGCTCGCGTACGACGGCGGCCCCGATGGAACGGAGATCCTGCGCCGCGTCCTCGAGGCGAGCCCGCGCTGGCTTCGGAGCGGTGGTGCGTTGCTGTTGGAGCTCGGGGGCGATCAGGCGGACCTGTTGAGGGAGGAACTCGAGCGCCGCGGGTTCGCGGACGTCGCGGTGCTGGTGGACGAGGACGGTGACGTGCGCGGCATCGAGGCGACGTTCCGGGGTTAGCCCGCGGCGTGCCCGGCATCGAGGCGTTTTAGGAGTTGACGCGACGTGGGCGGCACCGAGGCGACGTTCCGGGTTACGCGGCGCGCGCGGCATCGAGGCGTTTCGTGGTTGACCCGCAGCGTGTGGGGACCCGCATCAGCGAGTGAACGGGCGGTACGATCGCGCGGCCATGCGTTCGCTTCCATTCGCCGTCGCCAATCTCGTCGTGGTCGTGGCCGTGTCGGCGACGACGCTGAGCGCCGTCGGCGCGGGCCGCGAGGCGACCTTCAGGGCGGACGCGGCAAAGCTCGAGCAGCGCTGGAACACGATGCTGAGCGAGGGCGTTTCCAAAGCGGCCATCGACCCGCTCGAGGCGTCGCTCCAGTCATCGGCATACCAGGCGCCGTCGTGGTCGCCGACGTGGTGGAACGACCCCGGATCCAGTCTCATCGCGAGCCTCGAGGCCGGGACGACGACGGCCTGGAACGAGGCCATGGCCGGCGCGAGCGCCCAGGCCGTCTCCGCGATTGCCGGGTGGGAGGTCATGGCCGAGCATGAGGCGGCCTTCCTGCCGTCCACGTCAATCGCAGCATTCGCCCAGTGGCGGTCGAAGTTCGATGCCGCGAGGACTCCTTCGGTGATGCAAACGCTCGCCGCCCAACTCAACGCGACGACGCTTGCCGAGTTGCGGGCTGGGGCGCAGGAGGAGTCGGCCGTCGTCAAGAACCTGCCCGCGACGCTCCGCGCCGTCATGCTCATGGCCGATCAAGCCGGCGCGGAAGGCATTGACGGGGCGCAGGGCTTCCTGGCCACATATCACCAGCTCGCGCAGGCCGTCGCCGCCAAGCCCGATGCCGCGCACCTCGCGACCCTGGGTGCAACCATCGCGTCGCTCAGCGCGACGATGAGCGCCTCGCTTGCCACTCACGCCTGCGGGCACAACGTCCCGTCGGGCAGGGCGATCGTGATCAACCTGACCCTGCAGGAGGTCGTCTTCTACCAGGACGGCTGCGCGCTGCATGCCGCTCCGGTCTCGAGCGGTCGGAACGGCGAGCGGACTCCGACGGGCACCTTTCACGTTTTCCGCAAGGTCTCGCCGGTCCTGTTCACCTCATGGGCGCCTCGAGGCTCGCCGTACTGGTACGCGCCGGAACGCGCCAATTACGCACTCGAGTTCACTGTCGTCCGGGCCGGCATCTACCTGCACGACGCGCCGTGGGAGGCGACCACGGCGTTCGGTCCAGGCAGCCAGAACACCGCCAGCGCGAGCCACGGGTGTGTCCACGCGCCGACATCGGTGATGGCCTGGGCGTATGCGTGGGCACCGGTCGGGACCCCGGTCATCGTCACGTACTGAGTGACGCCCGGCGGTCGGCGGTGACCGTCACTCGCGCGCGGTTGCAAGTCGTCGTCGTCGCTTTGGGAGCCGTCGGCGCGGTCGTCGCCGCGCTTCGCGAGCCATTCGCGTTTCGCTATGCAGCCGCGCACACCTGGTCGCCGTTCGTCCTCGTCGCCGGCCTCCTGCTCATCGGCGCAGTGGCGAATCAGGACGGCATCTTCGCCGCCGCCGCCCGGGCGCTCGGCCGGCTCCCGGGTGGTGAAGCGGGCCTCTACGTGGCATCGATGGCGCTCGTGGCGGTCGTCACGGTCTTTCTCAACCTCGACACGAGTGTTGCCTTCATGACACCGGTGCTCGTCCTGGTTGCGCGCAGTCGAGGCGCCAATGTCCCGCGCTTCCTGTACGGCTGTGTCTTCATGTCGAACGCCGCGTCACTGCTCTTGCCGGGAAGCAACCTCACCAACCTGCTCGTCCTTTCGAATCAGCATCAGACGGGGTCGGCATTTCTGGCGCAGATGGCGGGCCCGTGGGCAGCTGCGGTGCTCGTGACTGCCGTTGTCGTCGCACTCGCTTTTCGCGGCAGGGGAGAGCGAAGACTAACGACCGACGTGGAACACAAGCGCACATCGGTGTTGAGCCTATGCGCGGTACTGGTGGCCGCGGTGCTCATCCTTGTCCTGACGGACCCCGCGCTCCCCGTGCTTGGCGTCGGCATGCTGCTGGCGCTCGTGCGTTTGAGCCAACGTCGGGTTTCCATCGACCGCCTTCGCGAGATCGACATCGTGAGTTTGTCCGGCGTGTTCCTGATCGCGCTTGGCTCTCGGCACCCTCGCTCGCGTCTGGGCGTATCCCGGTCAGCTCATGGCTGGTGCGGGCGATGTGAGCAGCGCGGCCATCGGCGCAGTCGGGTCGATCCTCGTCAACAACCTGCCGGCAGCGGTGCTGCTCGGCTCGCGGATGCCGGCGGATCCGCGAAGTCTCTTGCTCGGCCTGAACATCGGGCCCAATCTTGCGGTGACCGGCTCGCTCTCCGCGCTGATCTGGTGGTCGGCAGCGCGCTCGGTGGGCGCCCGGCCATCGGCCGTGCGCTACTCGGCTGTCGGGATCGTGCTCGTGCCGCTGACGCTGGCAGCCGCGCTGGCTGCGGGCCGGTTGTTCTGAGGCGCGGCTAACCGGCGGGCGTCGGGGCTGGGCTGAGTGGCTGGCCTACCCGACGGGAGTTGCGGCCAGGCTGGTGACGGCCTCCTCGATCACGCGCAGCGCACGGTCCAGATCCTCCTCACCGATCACGAGCGGCGGCTGCACACGGACCACATTCCCGAATAAACCGCCAACGCCGATGAGCACTCCGCGCTCACGACAGTGACGCTTGACCGCGGCGGCCTCCGCGGACGCTGGTTCCTTGGTCTCGCGATTGCGTACCAGCTCGACGCCGATCATGAGACCGGTGCCGCGCACGTCGCCGATCAGGTCGCTCTCTTCAGCAAAGGCGTTGAGACGGCTCAACACCATGGCGCCGAGACGTGCGGCACGCTCGGGAAGATGCTCCTCGACAAGCATGTCGATGGTGGCGACACCCGCTGCGCACGACACCGGATTCCCACCGAAGGTCGACATGTGGTCGCCCGGCTCGAACGCGTCAGCGATGTCCTCTCGAGCGATGAAGGCGCCGAGCGGGAAGCCGCTTGCGATGCCTTTGGCCATGGTCATCATGTCCGGCTCGACGTCGTACGCCTCGATCGCAAACATGTGGCCGCTGCGCGCGAATCCGCTCTGCACCTCGTCGGCGATGAGCAGGATGCCCTTGGCGTCGAGGATCTCCTTGACCCGCGTGAGATATCCCTCGGGCAATGGGATGATCCCGCCCTCTCCGATGATCGGCTCGACGATCATCGCGGCGACGTCATCACTCGTGTCGTAGCGGATCACGTCGTCGACCGCGTCGGCGCACGCGAGTGAGCATTTCCCCGAGCACATCCGGCAGCGATACGGATTGGGCGTCGGAGCGAATGCGATTCCAGCGATCTGCGCGCCACCGTGATGCTTGCGCAATGCATTGCCCGTGACGGCGAGCGCGCCCGCTGTACGTCCGTGAAACGAGCCCTGCAGCGCAATGATCTCGCGACGCCCGGTGAACACCCGCGCGAGTCGCAGCGCGCCCTCAACCGCCTCGGTGCCGCTGTTGCCGAAGAACGTTTTCTGCAGGCGTCCCGGCGTGATTTCCGCGAGGCGTTCGGCGAGATCCGCGACCACCGGGACGTGATAGACATACGAGCACGAGTGCACCATCTTGTCCATCTGCCGCTTCGCGGCCTCGGCGACCTTCGGAGGCACATGTCCCGCGTTGACCACACCGATGCCCGAGTAGAGGTCCGTGTACTCGGTACCGTCGGTGGCGGTTACCGTCGCCCCGCGCGCGCTCTCGATGGTGATCGGCTCGACGCCGGCGAGCGAGCTCGTGGTGACATAGCGTTCGTACTTCTCGACGGTGTTCATGGGTATGCGCTCCTCTCAGAAAGTGGGCGGGGTGTTGACCCAGAACAGCCGGGTCGTATCGCTCGAGTAGTTGGTCCAGCGATGCCGCTGGCCACTGCGGAAATAGAGGGTGTCCAAACGGTCGAAGTTCGTGATGGCCTGGCCCTGACGCCGATGGGCGTCCGATCAGATCATCACGAGGAGGACATTGCGGCTCCAGCCGTTAGCGAGCGTTTGTTGCATGTACCAGAGACGGGTGTTCAGGGATTTGACCTTGGCCAGCAAAATCGCATGATGGCCCCACGGAATGGCCCAGAGCAGGGAATCCGGCAATTTTGCAACATCTTGTTGCACAATTGGAATGGTTGCCATTTTTGCCGCAGGTTGCGGCACTTTTGTAGAGATTATTTTTTGCAACAGGTTGTTGCAAAAATGCCTGTGGGTCCGGGTAAGCCCGTGCGAAGGAAATCATCAGGCCGATGTTTCGTTCGGAAAAGCCCTTCACCTCGGGCAGTTCGTTGGTCAAGTCACGGGACAGTCGGGGGATTACCGCGGCACCCCAACCTTCTTGTTGCTGCCGGACAGCGATAATGCGACCGATATCCCAGTAAAGCTGCACCAGTTCGGCATTGACCGCCAGCATGGCCCGCGTTTGAGCCTGCTGAATACGGTTCTTGATCTCCTTCAGGAGGTTTGGGAAATCAGCAGGAGCCAGTCCCTCAGCCGAGGCACTCACGACACGTCCCCCCGTCTCTCCAGGAACCCTCTGCCTTCGAATATCGCGGGCATCGCCTTTTCGATTCGCGCCGTCCGCGTCGCCGACTGCTTGGCCGCCGCAAAGTGGTACAGGTAACCCCTCTGCCGCCCCGGCGTCAGCGCCTCGAAGGCGCGCTTGAAACGCGGGTCCGTTCGGAACCGCTCGCTCAGCTCCTCGGGAACCGGAAAATCCGAGGTCCTCTTCGGCTTCATCCGCAGCCCGGCCTTCTCGACTGCGATGGCCTCGCGCACGTAGGCCTTGATGGTCGCCGCCTTCGCCGTGATCTCCTTCGCGCTGGTGAACTTCATCACGCGCCCGGCCTGCACCTGGCCGAGCTGCACCAGCACCTTCTTGGGATCCTTCAGCAGGGCGCCCTGAAAGAAGCCCAGCGCGAAGTACTCCTTGAAGCCCTGCATGATGACGATGTTCTTTCCATCCACCGTGTAGGTGGGCTTCCCCCACTTACACTCCTCCTTCATCGCAAAGCCGGCGAGCACCCGCCGCATCGCCGCGATCTCTGCCTTCCACCGCTCTCGATACGCCATTTCCATGCAAGCACGACCCTCCATCAACAGCAACCGGCGACAATTCAGTCCGCGCAATCTGCCGATGCACTGTAGCGACCAAGTGGAGGGGTTGCCGGCTTTTTTCTGGAATGGAGAGCCCTAGCTACAGACCTTTCTCACGGCCGGGCAAGCCGGCCGGGGTCGTGAAGTCGGGGTTGGGGCTGCTTGTTAGCTACAGACCTTTCTCACCGGCCGGGCGAGCCGGCCGGGGTCGTGAAGTGGGGGTGGGGTGCTGCTTAGCTAGTGTCTGTCGTTAAACGGTAAAGTCCCGATGTTTACCTGGTTTTTTTCGCATAATCGTCATCGAAGATTGCAGGCAGAAACGTCTATAGAAGGAGAGAATCTCGGAAAAACGCTGGAAGGGGGCCGATCTTCACGGAGGAAACCACATGCGTTTGGCTTGTCCTGAGCAACTTTTGGATTGCTTGCCTATCAGCGAAGTGAAGTTGAATCTGGAGTGCCGGGATGAGATCATCCCGATCTTGCGGGCCCTACAGCATGTTTATGGGGATGCCGAACTGCGGCGTGATCTGCTGGCTCTGGTGGGCAAGGATGTCAACGGCAGCACGCCGCAAGCGTGGCCGACGCGGCATGAACTATTGGGAAATCGTGGTATTGGCGGCGGCTCGGCTCGGCTGCAACCTCGATTATGACAAGCTGCAGGACCTCGCGGAGAACCATCGCGCTTGCGGCGCATCATGGGTATCGGTAATTGGCAGGACGAAGAAGTCGATTTTGATTGGCGGCGGATCGAGGACAAGCTAATCAAGCTGCGTCCCGAAACGTTGCAGAAGATCATGCGTTGATCGTGAAGCCGGGCATGTGTTGGGACCGAAGCGATCGAATCGGTGCGTGGCGATACCTTTGTGGTCGAAACCAACATTCACTATCCAACGGAATCGAGCGTGATCGGCGATGGGCTGCGTAAGATCGTCCACCTGGCGGCGGAGCTGGCCGCGACGAACGCTCTGGATGGTTGGCGTCAGGCCAAGCACTTGCTCAAGAAGTACGCGGGTTGGTGCGGCAGATTGGTCGAGCTTCACGCCGAAGGGCCAAGGGCCGACCGCCTGCAGCCGGGCTACCAGAAGCTGGTGGGGCTGGCCGAAGATCTCTGGAGCGGGCTCGGCAGTTACTGCGGAGCTTGCGTTCAAGCCGGACCTGACGACGTTCGCGTTGGCGAACGTGAAGAACGGCACGGCGTCGTTGCGACGCCGGAAGTGGAGTCATTGGGCTTCATCGTCTTGACGGAGAAGGTGTGCGACAACGCCCGTCGTCGCGTGCTTCAGGGCGAGACGCTGGCCAACGAGGAAAAAATTCACAGCATCTTCGAGCCGCACACGGAATTGATCAAGCGGGGCAAGCAACCCAACCCGATTGAGTTTGGCCACAAGGTGCTGGTGATCGAAGACGCGGCGGGCTTTGTGATGGATTTTCGCGTGGTCGAGGACGGCGTGTTGGATCAGACCTGGTCGTGCCGGTGATGAAAAAGCTGCAACAGCGTTTCGACGGCAAGATCAAGAACGCCTCGTTCGACCGCGGGTTTCACACGCCGCAGAATCAGGAAGACTTGGCCGAGATCGTGACCACCCCGTGCATCGCCGTGAAGGGGCAGGAGCAAGGTCGTCAACAACAAAAGGAGGGGACCGTGGCATTTCGCAAAGCAGTCAGAATCATCCCGGCGTCGAATCGGTGATCGGCGCCTTCAGAAAGGCAATGGCCTGAAGCGAGCGCGGGATCGCCGCAAGCGCGGCTATGAACGCTATGTGGCCCTGGGAATCTTGGGACGGAATCTGCAAACCTGGGCAAGCTGCTGCTCGAAAAGGACAAAGCCAATTGTCAGGCAGCGAAGTCGAAACGCAAGCAGGCCGGCGAATAGCCGACCATGGACGGGAACGGCCAATCTGCGGAGATGGTCTCACCCGAGCCGAAGAAAACGGCACGCGGCCTCGCCAACGCAGGAAAAACGACGTGCCCAACTGACTCACGACCTCGCCACCAAGCCGCAAGCCTGGTGGCAAATTGGAAAATCAGCCTTTTTCCGACGGACACTAGCTAAGCAGCACCCCACCCCCACTACGCGACCCCGGCCGGCTTGCCCGGCCGGTGAGAAAGGTTGGCAACTACAGCCCTTTCCACCGACCGCTTCACGACCCCCGGCCGGCTCACCTGGCCCGTGAGAGATCCTAGCTAGTGTCCGTCGGAAAAAGGCTGATTTTCCAATTTGCCACCAGGCTTGCGGCTTGGTGGCGCGGTCGTGAGTCAGTTGGGCACGTCGTTTTTCCTGCGTTGGCGAGGCCGCGTGCCGTTTTCTTCGGCTCGGGTGAGACCATCTCCGCAGATTGGCCGTTCCCGTCCATGGTCGGCTATTCGCCGGCCTGCTTGCGTTTCGACTTCGCTGCCTGACAATTGGCTTTGTCCTTTTCGAGCAGCAGGTTGCCCAGAATTTGCAGATTGCATCCCAAGATTCCCAGGGCCACATAGCGTTCATAGCCCCGCTTGCGGCGATCCCGCTTCGCTTCAGGCCATTGCCTTTCTGCAAGGCGCCGATCACCGATTCGACGCCGGGATGATTCGACGCGCCTTGCGAAATGCCACGGTCCCCTCCTTTTGTTGTTGACGACCTTGCTCCTGCCCCTTCACGGCGATGCACGGGGTGGTCACGATCTCGGCCAAGTCTTCCTGATTCTGCGGCGTGAAAACCCGCGGTCGAACGAGGCGCTCTTGATCTTGCCGTCGAAACGCTGTTGCAGCTTTTTCATCACCGGCACGACCAGGTCCTGATCCAACACGCCGTCCTCGACCACGCGATAATCATCACGAAGCCCGCCGCGTCTTCGATCACCAGCACCTTGTGGCCAAACTCAATCGGGTTGGGTTGCTTGCCCCGCTTGATCAATTCCGTGTGCGGCTCGAAGATGCTGTGAATTTTTTCCTCGTTGGCCAGCGTCTCGCCCTGAAGCACGCGACGACGCGCGTTGTCGCACACCTTCTCCGTCAAGACGATGAAGCCCAATAACTCCGCTTCCGGCGTCGTCAACGGCGCCGTGCCGTTCTTCACGTTCGCCAACGCGAACGTCGTCAGGTCCGGCTTGAAACGCAAGCTCCGCAGTAACTGCCGAGCCCACTCCAAGAGATCTTCGGCCAGACCCACCAGCTTCTGGTAGCCCGGCTGCAAGCGGTCGGCGCCTTGGCCCTTGCGCGTGAAGCTCGACCAATCTGCCGCACCAACCCGCGTACCTTCTTGAGCAAGTGCTTGGCCTGACGCCAACCATCCAGAGCGTTCGTCGCGGCCAACTCCGCCGCCAGGTTGACGATCTTACGCAGCCCGTCGCCGATCACGCTCGATTCCGTTGGATAGTGAATGTTGGTTTCGACCACGAAGGTATCGCCACGCACCGATTCGATCGCTTCGGGTTCCAACACGTGCCCGGTCTTCACGATCAACGCGTTGATCTTCTGCAACGTTTCGGGACGCAGCTTGATGAGATTGTCCTCGATCCGCCGCCAATCAAAATCGATTCGTCGTCCTGCCAATTACCGATACCCATGATGCGCCGCAAGCTGCGATGGTTCTCCGCGAGGTCCTGCAGCTTGTCATAATCGAGGTTGCAGCCGAGCCGAGCCGCCGCCAATACCACGATTTCCCAATAGTTCATGCCGCGTCGGCCACGCTTGCGGTCAGTGCTGCCGTTGACATCCTTGCCCACCAGAGCCAGCAGATCACGCCGCAGTTCGGCATCCCCATAAACATGCTGTAGGGCCCGTAAGATCGGGATGATCTCATCCCGGCACTCCAGATTCAACTTCACTTCGCTGATAGGCAAGCAATCCAAAAGTTGCTCAGGACAAGCCAAACGCATGTGGTTTCCTCCATGAAGATCGGCCCCCCTTCCAGCGTTTTTCCGAGATTCTCTCCTTCTATAGACGTTTCTGCCTGCAATCTTCGATGACGATTATGCGAAAAAAACCAGGTAAACATCGGGACTTTACCGTTTAACGACAGACACTA